>NZ_JADFFK010000021.1 GCF_015223355.1 Salipiger mangrovisoli
CCGTCTGGCGTCCCGTCGTGCGCCTCAGCGCCGCCGGTGAAGGGGCTTTTACGGAGAGTGCCGGGGGGCTGCAAGCGCAAAATTCACGTCTTTCGCAGAAAATCGCGCTGACGTTACGCCAGCCGGATCCCCCTGCCCCGCCGCTCCTGCAGGGAGGCTTCCCGACGGACGCCCGCCGCGACTCCGCGCTCCGCCCCCTGCCACTTTGGCACCGGGCGCATCAGCGCCGATCGCTAGAACTCCCCTGGCGCGCATTGCAGGCAGGTCAGCCCGGCGGCGCGCCAGAAGGCCACGACCGAGCTGCGGTCGTCCACCACAAGCCAGGGCGCGTAGCCGTCTGCGCGTATCCGCGCCAAGGCAGAGCGTTTCGTGTCGGGATCGGAGGCGGCATCCTCCTCCGGCAGGCGCAGGTAGATCGCCGCCACCGCGATGCCCGCCGCCTCTAGCCAGGCCTCGGTCTGCGCCCGCCAGCCCTCGGGGCGCCCCGAGCAGATCACCACCGTCTCGCCCTGCGCCTGCAGTTTGGCCAGCAGCCGGGCGACGGGTTCGATCACCGGGGCATCGCGCATCGCCTCGTGGAAGGCGTCCCAGTGCTTGGTTTCGCCGTGCACGAGATGGCCGAGCCGCGCGGCGTCGAAATGCGCCAGCGTGCCGTCGATGTCGAAGATCACACAGTCCATGCGAGGTCCTTCCTGCTCAATTGGGAATTCTGCCAGCCGGCCGGGCACGGGCGGAAAAGAAGGGGCGTCGTGTTCGCGGCGGAGGGGCCATGCGCCGTGCCGCCGGTCAGCGCGCGGGCAGCGCGTATGACACCGGAATGGGCGACGAAGACCGGCAGCGCCTCGCCGGAGGCGGCGAGGCCCTCGGTGATCGACGCGGCGACCCGCGCCAGCAGCGCCGCGAAGCTCTCTCCGCCCTCCGGTGTCGCCTCGCGCGGCGGCAATGTCGCCACCGGATGCCCCTCGTACCGGCCCCAGTCGCGCTCGCGCAGTCCGGGCAGCACGCGGAACGCCAGCCCCGGAAAGGCCAGACGGGCGGTATGGCGCGCCCGATCCTGCGGGCTGACGTAGAGCGCCAGGGAGCCGGGCCAGGGCCAGTCCGCCAGCCGCGCGGCGGCGGCGCGGCCCTCGCCGGTCAGCCGCGCCTCGATCCGCCCGGCAATCAGACCGTCGCGATTGGCGTCTGTCTGGCCGTGACGGATCAGGACAAAGGGCCGCGCGGCGCCGATCGCCGGCCCGGTCACAGCACGGCGCCTTCGTTCAGCAAGAGCCGTGCGGGGATCCGGCTTTCCAGCAGGTAATCCTCGGGGTTGCTGCAAAACAGCGGCGCGTAGGCGTGTGCGTCGAGGCGGTCGAGCATCCGGATCTGGTCCGACAAGGGCGGATGGACGTTCCAGCGCAGAAAGTGGCCGCCCTCGGCGGCGATGGCGCGGGCGTGGGCGGTCATGTGGCCGGTGAAGACCACCGCAGCATCGCCACCGAGCCGTCCGGCGTCCCGCCACGCCCGGACCATGCGCCAGGCCTCTCCCCCATCGGCGTTGGGCGTGTCGCAGACGAGAAACCGCGCCGCGGGATCGAAGGGCTGATCCAGCAGCCGCGCAAGGGCTTCGCATCCCGGCGCGAGCCCGCCTGAGGCGAGCGCCGTTGCAATAGCCTGCTTGCAGGCGTCGTCGAGCGAAACCTCGCCCCACCCCATGAGGTGCAGCGCCAGTTCACCGGCCCGGCCGGAGGGCGGCACCGGGAACAGCAGTTGCCTGCCCCGCGCGCCCGCAAGCGTCGCGTCGAGACGCGCGCGCCGGTCAGCCTGTGCCACGTCATCCAGGTGATACGATGCGTCGATCATCGCGACCCGCGCGGGCGGCGGTGCGTCGAAGGCGAACCAGCGCGATTCCTCGGACCAGTCGCCGGAGTAGAAAAGCCCCTGCCCTATCCCCAGGTGCAGCCAGACGCCGCCAAGCGCGTGACCGTTGCGGCCGGTGGTCACAGTGACGCCGCCGATGCATGCCTCTCCGCGCTCCGCCAGCAGGCCGAGCTTCGCGCCCGGCGGCAGCGCGCGTGCGGTCTGCGCCGTGCAATGGATCGGCTGCCCGGCGGCGATGGCGTGGGCCGCGCCGCCGATATGATCGATGTGATCATGGGTGATGAAAACGCGGTCCGCGCCCTCGAGCCAGTCAGGAACAAACGGCGACGTCGCCTCTGGCCCCGCGCCGACGTCGAGGATCCAGGTCTCGCGCCCGGTCCAGACCCGCAGGCAAGCGGGCCCCTTTTCGCCCAGGCCCGATTGCACGTCCACGCGCGGCGGCAGGGTCACGCTGTCACGCATGGGCCAGCGCCCGTGCCATCAGGGTTTCGCTTTCGGGGTCATGAAACGCCCAGGCATCCTCGATCGAAAGGCCCAGGGCCTCGCCGAGCCGGGCGCGCCGCGTGGCATAGGCGACAAGCGTCTCGCCGCCCAGCTCGACCTGCAGCCGGAACCGCCCACCAAGGTAGGTCTGGCCGACAACCCGCCCGCGCAGCGGCCCGCTGTCCCGGATCACAACGTTCTCGGGCCGGATGCTGACATGGCTTGGCGCAGCGCATCTTGCGCGGACGGCGTGCCGTTGTCCCAACACTTCGATGATCGTGCCGTCTGGCATCGACTCGCCCGTGGCGCGCACCGGTATGACCGCCCCGTCCCCGACGAAACCCGCCACGAAGCAATCCGCAGGTTCCCTGTAGAGCACCTCGGGGGCGGCGAACTGGCGAATACGGCCGCTCTCCATCACCGCGATGCGGTCGGCCAGCGCCAGCGCCTCGCCCTGGTCGTGAGTGACATAGAGCATGGTGGCACCGATGCGCCGGTGAAAGGCGCGGAACACTTCCTGCATGGAGGATCGCAGCGCAAGGTCGAGGTTGGCGAGCGGCTCGTCCAGCAGCATGGCGCGGGGTTCGAACACCAGGCATCGCGCCAGCGCGACGCGCTGCCGCTGCCCTCCCGACAGCTGTGCGGGCATGCGCGCAGCAAAGTCACGCAGCCCGGTCAGCGCCAGCGCCTCGGCCACGCGCCGGTCGCGCTCGGCGCGGGAGACCCGCCGGACCTCGAGCGGGAAAGACACATTCTGCGCCACGGTCTTGTGCGGCCAAAGCGCGTAGGACTGGAAGACGATGCCGATCTCCCGCGCCTCGGCGGGCACGAAGTGCGTTTCGTCCGCCATGACCTCGCCGCCCAGGCTGATCCGACCCGCGCTCGGTTTCTCGAAGCCGGCGGTCAGGCGCAGGAGGGTCGTCTTGCCGCAGCCCGAGGGGCCGAGCAGCGCGATGAACTCCCCCGAGGCTATCGAGGCGTCCACCGCCGCCAGCGCCGGTCGCGCGGAGCCCTCGAACTGCTTGGACAGGTTGGAAAACCTCAGCTCTGCCATGGGATGATACCTTTCGGAAAATGTCGCGCGCCGGCCTGTACGGCGGCCATCAACGCGACGATGAGGCAGACGATGGACATCGCCAGCGCCGATGCCATGACGGTTTCGCCACTGTCCTCGAGGTTGAAGATCACCACGCCCAGCGTTTCGGTCCCCGAGGACCACAGCAGCGCCGAGACGGTCAGCTCGTTGACCGCCGTGAGGAACACGAGGATCGCTCCGGCAGCGGCCGAGGGCGCGGCCAGCGGCAACACGATCGCGCGCAGCCGGGTGATCAGATGCGCGCCGACGCTGGCCGCGGCCTCTTCCATCGCCGGGTCGAGCTGCGCCAGGCTCGACTGGATCGGACGCAGCATCACGACGAAGAACCGCGCCAGATATGCCAGCAGGATGATCCAGATCGTGCCGTAGAGCGACAGCTCGGTGAAAGGCACCCGCATGAAGGCAAGGATGCAGGCGATCGACAGGACCACCCCTGGCAACGCGTAGGGCAGATCGATCAGCGCATCGAGCGCGCGACTCAGCACCGTCGGGCGGCGCTCCATCAGCCACGCCAGCGGCAGCGAGAACGCCATCAGCGTCAGCGCGGCGGCCAGCGCCAGGAACAGCGAGTTGGCGTAGGCCCTGCGCGTCACGGGCTGGGTGAACAGCGCCTCGATCCACGCTTTGGCGGTCACCGTGTCCAGCCGCAGCGGCACGCCGTAGGCGGGGATCAGCGAGGTCGCGAGAAGCGCGGCGAGCGGCAGCACAAGGATGGCTGCAAGGAACAGCCAGAGCGCGACCTCGACCGGGGCACGCGCCCGCCCCAGCGACAGCGCCAGCGGAGTGCCCGAGAACCCGACCAGCCCGTACCCACCCCGGCGCAGCATGAGGCGCGAGGCCAGCACGCCGAGAATGGCCACCGCCGCGATCAGCAGCGACAGAACCGCGACCTCCGACAGGACGGAAGGCCCAAGTCCGGTCAGCCGCTGGTAGATCAGCGTCGGCAGGGTCGAATAGCGCGCCGGGATACCCAGCATGGCGGGGATGCCGAAGTTGCCGAGCGCCGTGACGAACGCCATTGCGGCCCCGGCGATCAGCGCGGGCAGCGACAGCGGCAGGACAATCTGGCTCCAGACCCGCCAGGGGCCCGCGCCGGACATTCGGGCGGCCTCGACCAGTTCGGCCGGCAACATGCGCAGCCCCGCGCGCAGCGTCAGAAAGACCAGCGACGCGTGCTGGAGCCCCAGCAGCAGGATAATGCCCGCAGGAGAATGCAGCGGCTGCGGACTGCCCAGCGGTGGCGCGAGACCCAGCATCTTCAGCAGCACCGAAGACGGGCCAGTCACCTGCATCCAGGCCAGCGCGGTGATCTGCGGCGGGATCATCATCGGCACCATCAGGCAGAACACGAGCGCCGCCTTGGCCCGCACATCCGTCAACGCGACGAGAAAGGCAAAGCTGGCGCCGACCAGCACCGAGATCACCGTGCCCCCGGCCGCCGTGACCAGCGAATGCAGCAGCGCGGTGCGGGTGCTGTCCTGCGTCAGGACGGAGGTCAGATGCGCCGTGGTAAGACCGCTGCCGACGCCCACGCCTTCGAGCAGCAGCCGCACGACCGGCCCCAGAGAGATCAGGGCCACCGGCAGCAGAACCAGCAGCAGCAGCCGGTCCGTGGACCGGCTGCTGCCCTTGTGCGCGAGCGTCACGCTCATTGGACGCCGAAGACCTCGGCGAAGCGCGCCTTGTTGGCATCGGCATCGTCGAGCGCCTTGGCCGCATCGAAGGCCATCAGCTTGATGTCCTCGCGGGCCGGGAAGCCCTCGGGCGACGCCAGGCCGTTGCGGGCGGGGATATAGCCCATGTCGACGACCAGCTCCTGCCCCTGCTCGGAAAGGACGAAATCGACGAATTTCTCAGCGGCATCCATGTTCTTGGCACCGGCGAGGATCGCCACCGGCTCGGTCACGTAGGACACGCCTTCCTCGGGGAAGACGAAATCGACGGGCGAGCCCTCGGCCTTGGCCCGCAGCGCCATGTAGTCGACCAAAACGCCATAGGGCTTCTCGCCCGAGGCAACCGCCTTGAAAGTGCCGCCATTTCCGCCCTCGGCAAGCGTCTGGTTGTCGGCCAGCGCCTGGTAGTAGTCCCAGCCGAGCCCGTCGGTCTCGGTCAGCGTCGCGAGATGGATCAGCGCGGCACCGGAATAGAGCGGCGAGGGCATGGCCACGAGACCCGCCATCTCAGGCTTTGCAAGGTCGGCCCAGGATGTGGGCACCTGTTCGACGCCGGTGTTGTAGACGATGCCCGTCGTGATCAGCTTGGTGGAATGGTAGTAACCCTCGCTGCTGTAGAGCGACGGATCGTAGGCTTCGGCCTCGGGCGAGGCGTAGGCGGCGAGTCTGCCCTGCTGCGCCATGGCTTCAAGAGTGACGGTATCGGCAATGAGCAGCACGTCGGGCTGCGCGCCGCCCGCTTCCATCTCTGCGGTCAGCCGGGCCATCAGCTTGGTGGTGCCGTCACGCACCCAATCGACCTCGATGCCGGGGTTGGCGACCTTGAAGGCATCGACGGTCTTCTGCGCATCGGCATTCGGCTGCGAGGTATAGAGGGTGAGGGTCTCGGCCGAAACCAGCGTCGGCACGACAACCGCGCAGGCGGCCAGAAGAAGGGAACGGGACATGGAAACTCCAGTTTCGTTTTTCGAGCGAAAGCAAATTCGAACGACGCGACCACTAGAGACCTCCCGTGACAGCCAGATGACATTTAGAGGAATTTGGCAAAATTCTTATATTGCCTCGCGTCTTGGCTGCTCACAGAATGTCGGGAAAATGGAGGCTCGAACGAAAATGTCCCAGAGTGATCTCGACCGGCGGCGCGATCGCATCGTCACCCTGCTCTCGACGTATGGCGAGCTTTCCGCTCAGGCGATGTCCGACATGCTGGGCGTGACGGTACAGACGCTCCGCGCCGATCTACGGGCGCTGGACGACGCGCGCGTCGTGCGGCGGCGGCACGGTGGTGCCAGCCTTGTCTCGGTCAGCGAGAACATTTCCTACCATCCGCGGCAGGCGGTCTCGAAGACCGAAAAGGCGCGCATCGGCGCCGTGGTGGCTGGCTTGCTTCCGGATGGCGCCACCGTCGCCCTGGGGACAGGCACCACGGTGGAAGCCGTCGCCCGCGCGCTCGCCGGTCACGAGAAGCTGACGGTGGCGACCAACAGCCTGCACGCAGTGATGGCCCTGCAAGCTGCGCCGGGAGCCACCGTCTTCCTCGCCGGAGGCAAACTTCGAATGCGCGACCTCGACCTCATCGGCGCGGAAAGCGCCGAGTTCTTCGCGAGCATGCGGCTCGATCATGCGGTCTTCAGCGTCGGCGGCATCTCCGAGGATGGCGCGCTGCTGGATTTCAATCTCGACGAAATTCGCGCGCGCAAGGCCATTTCCGCGGCCGGGGCGCAGCGCATCCTTGTCGTCGACCACGTCAAGGTGCATCGCCCGGCGCCGCACGCATGGGGAACGATCGCCGACGTGGACCTGATCGTCTGCGGCGGACATCTGCCCGAGCCGCTCCGGGACAAGGCGGCGAGGACCGGCACGCGCATCATCGAAGCCTGAAACCGACCCCTGCCCTCCCCGCACCGGGCCCGGCGCCCCCCGGAGCCCCTGCCCCGAGGAGACGCCGCCCGATCATTCGATGGTCAGCCCCTTGCGACGCTGCGTTCCCGGCTCCTCGATGACCGGCTCGCGGCCGCCGCGCAGGATCGAATTGCCCTCGTAGAGCGTGCGCTGGTCGATCGCGGGAGGCGACAGCCAGTCGCTTTCCTTCATCTGCCCGCTCTGGCCGTAGGCCGCGAGCGCATTGCCATAGCAGACCGCCCGCACCACGGCTTCCGGGACCCCGCTCTGCAACGCCAGCTGCGCGGTCTTGGCAACCCCGAGGCAATCCGAGATCCCCCAGTCACAGGCACTGTCGACGATGATCCGCTCGCCGCCGTATTGCTTCAGAAGCTCGACCATCCGGGCGTTGCCCATCTTGGTCGAGGGGTAGATCGAGAAGCCCGCCCAATAGCCGCGCTGCAACACCTCGCCCACCGTCTCCTCGTTGTTGTGGTCGATGATCACCATCGAGGGATCGAGGCCCATTTCCTCGCAGACATCCATCGAGCGGCTGGTGCCCTGCTTCTTGTCGCGATGCGGCGTGTGGACCATCACCGGCAGGCCCAGGTCCTTCGCCAGGGTGAGTTGCAGGCGGAAGTACTTGTCCTCGAGCGCGGTCTGCTCGTCGTAGCCGATCTCGCCGATGGCCACGACGCCCTCCTTGAGGGCGAAGCGCGGCAGCCATTCCATCACGCCCTCGGCAAGTTCCTCGTTGTTCGCCTCTTTCGAGTTGAGCCCGACGGTGCAGTAGTGGCGGATGCCGAACTGCCCGGCGCGGAAGCGCTCCCAGCCGACGATGGTCGACAGGTAGTCGACGTAGGTTCCAACGAAGGTGCGCGGCTGGCCAAGCCAGAAGGCCGGCTCGATGAGCGCCACCACGCCGGCGGCCGCCATGGCCTCGTAATCGTCGGTGGTACGCGAGATCATATGCGCGTGGGGATCGATCAGCATCATGACACAAACTCCTCGATAACACGTCCCTCGGCCCGTGCCCGGTCGAGCTGGGCCCGGATTTCCGGGGTTTCGGCAAAGGGGCTGACCAGCGGCCAGAGTTCCTCCATCACCGGCCGCCCGGCGGCCCATCGTTCGCGGGCATATTGCACAAGGATCCGGGCAAGCTCTGGGTTGGTGCGCTCCTGTAGGCCGGTGATCGGCCCAAGCGCCGCGCCGATGAACAGCGCCTTGAGGATCATGTGGTTCCAACGGTGTTCGTCGAAATGGTCGCGCGGATAGGGGTTGTTGTGGGCGATCGCCTCGAACACCGGCTTGAGGTTGGACCGCAGCCCTTCGCCGACCTCGAAATGCAGGCTCTCTGGCTCGGGATAGAGCGGCAGACCGCGGTAGAGCGCGATCATCTCGGCCGCGTCCGCGGTGCGGCGCAGGTCCTTGAAGGTTTCGGCGAAGCGGCGTTCACCGTTGTAGGTCAGCAGCCCCAACACCCGCGCAGCACCGTCAACGCTCCAATCACCGGGCTGCCATGCGGGGTGCGCGGCATCGGCATCGGCCAAGTCTTCCGGGCCAAGGGCAAGGTCGGCCTTGCCAAGCCGCCGCGGCGCGAAGCCGAGGAAGAGGTGCAGGTCGCGCTCCGGCGCGCCGGGGACGGCGAGCGTCGCGAGCTGTTCCTCAAGCCAGGGCCTCTCGGTCCCGGCGCGGTCCCCTATCCATTTCTGCAAAAGGTCCTTTGGACTTGTCATCAAACTCTCTCCCAAATGGTAAATGAAACACTGGACTGGCGGAGGGGACGCACGTCATAGTCGGCGAGTATTTTTATTTCTGGATATTGTTTGATCTCATGACACCGACTCTTGTTGTTCTTGTCGTCGGCCTGACCCCCAAACTGGTCGGCCAGTTTACTCCGAACATCGCCAGCCTCGCCGCGCGCGGCGCCTTGCGCCCGCTGGAGACGGTGACCCCGGCGGTCACCTGCACGGTGCAGGCCACGCTTGCGACCGGCCTGCCGCCCTCGGGGCACGGGGCGGTGGCCAACGGCTGGTACTTCCGCGATCTCAAGGAGGTGCTGCTCTGGCGCCAGCCCAACTCGTTGCTGGCGGGCGAGAAGATCTGGGACGCCGGCAAGGCGCGCGACGCGTCCTTCACCTGCGCCAAGATGTTCTGGTGGTACAACATGTACTCGAGCGCGGATTACTCGGCGACGCCGCGGCCGATGTACCCGGCGGACGGGCGCAAGATCCCCGATCACTACGCCCACCCGCCCGAGCTGCACGACGAGCTCGACGCCAAGCTGGGGCGCTTTCCGCTCTTCACCTTCTGGGGACCGACGGCAAGCATCAGCTCCTCGGCCTGGATCACCGATGCGACGCTGCACGTGATGGAGACGCGGCAGCCGACGCTGACCCTGACCTACCTGCCGCATCTCGATTACGATCTGCAGAAGTTCGGCCCCGATCTCGAGCACCCCGAGGTGCAACAGTCTCTGCGCGACATCGACGCGCTGGTCGGCAAGCTGGTCGATGCCGCCGACGCCGAGGGACGCCGGGTGCTGGTGGTCTCGGAATACGGCATCACCCCGGTCAGCGACGCCATCCACATCAACCGCGCGCTGCGCGAGGCGGGGCTCATCGCCGTCCGCCCCGAGGAACACGGGCGCGAGATCCTCGACGCCGGTGCCTCGGTTGCCTTTGCCATGTCCGACCACCAGCTGGCGCATGTCTACGTCAACGCCCCCTCGCGGCTGGCAGAGGTCAAGGCGCTGGTCGAGGGGCTCGACGGGGTAGAGGCGGTCTGGGACGAGGCCGGCAAGCGGGCCAATGGCCTCGACCATCCGCGCTCGGGCGAGCTGGTGGCGATCAGCAAGCCCGACCGCTGGTTCAGCTACTACTACTGGCTCGACGACGACAAGGCGCCCGACTTCGCCCCCACCGTCGATATCCACCGCAAGCCGGGCTACGACCCGGTCGAGCTGTTCCTCGACCCCGCGCTGCGCTTTCCCAAGCTGGCGGCGGGATGGAAGCTGGCCAAGCGCAAGCTGGGCTTCCGGCAGATGCTCGACGTCATCTCGCCCTCGCGCACGGATCTGGTGAAGGGCAGCCACGGGCGGCTCACCGATGACCCCGGCGACGGGCCGCTGGTGATTTCCTCCGAGCCGGGAATGCTGCCCGAGGGGCCTGTGAAGGCGGTGGATTTCAAGGCGCTGACGCTGTCCCATGTGTTCGACTAGGTCCCGGCGATCCGGCGCTGCAGCACGCGCGTCAGGGCAAACCCGGCGACCGCCAGCAGCGCCGGGAGCCAGCCGCCGTGCACCCCGGCGATCAGCGCCGCGTCATAGAGCGAGATCGACGCGATCAGCAGGGTGACGGCCCTCGGCACGTCACCCTTGGCCCGGCGAAAGAGGAAGCGCAGGGCAAGGCCGGTGGCGACAAGGAACCCCAAGGCGATCAGCAGCGCCAAAGGACTGCCCCAGCCGATGACCAGCACCATCACCGCGGGGAAGGCCAGCACCGCCAGCGGCCAGATCCGCTCGAGCCGGTCGTAGGCCTCCTGCTTGGCGGCATAGGTGAGGCCTACGACATAGGCCATCAGCCCCAGCGCGCCCCACACCGCCACGCCGGGAAAGGCGCCGGTGGCAGCGAAGGCCGCGAGCGCGTAGCACATGAACCGCGTCACCCCCATGATCACCGGCGCCAGCGCGGTGCGCTTGTGCAGCCAGTCGTAGAGGAAGATGCTGAGCGTCAGCAGCAGCGCCGCGACCACCGCCAGCCCGCCAAGCGGCAGCGTCAGCAGCATGCCGAGCCCAAGCATGGCAAAGCCGCCGAGAAAGACGGTACGCTGCGAAATCTCCCCCATCGGGATCGGGCGATCCGCCTTCTGCGCACGGTCAATCTCGGCGTCGAAAGCATCGTTGAGCCACATGCCCCCCACGTAAAAGAGCGTCAGCGCCAGCGCACTCAGCAGGATGGGCAAGAGCGCCGCGCCCGGCGCAGCGGAGAGCGCCAGCAGCGCCCCTGCCATGGCATTGGTCCAGACCGTGGGCAGGTTCGAGACCCGCCCGAGCTTCAGCGCGGTGCCGATCATTGCCCGAGACGGTCGAGCACCCAGCCCAACTCCCGCGCGATTGCCGCGTCCACGCTCGAGGTCCGCAAGTCCGGGGGCAATACGTCCCATGTGTAGGTCTCCACTTCGAGATGCGGTGAGATCGGCTCGGCCCGATGCAGGTCGAGAATGTCCTTCAGAAAGTCCTGCGTGCTGTCGAAGAGCCCCAGCGAGCCGAGGAAAACCGGCACGTGAAAATGCACCCGCCATTCTTCGCCGTCGGCCTCGGCACCGCGGGCCAGTGCCTCGGGCAGGTCGGAATAGGCGGTGATCGGCCCCTCGCCACGGCGGGCGAGCACCTGATGCAGGTAGGTAGGCTCGGAATAGGCCGCGAGCGCCGCGCGCACCTCTGGGCTCACCCGCGCGCGCAGCGCCGAGCTGAGCTGCAGCTTGTGGATCGGAATCCCCGCACCCTGCAGGAGGGCGAGGCTCTGCGCCGGATCCTCGTATTCCACCGCCGCATGGCAGACGTCGTAGCACAGGCCGAGATGCGCGCGGAGGGCGACTTCGGCCTCAGCGCTGTCCAGCCCGGTCAATTCGGCGAAGCGGGCCACGGCTGCGGGGCTGTAGAGCCAGTCCTCGAAGAAGGCGACGCTGCCCGCGATGGTTTCGAGAAAGCAGAAGGGCTCGGGCTCTATCGCCAGCGCCACGGTGACCCCGCTGCGCCCCTTGACCGCCACGCAATGCGCCGCCGCCTGAAGGTAGTGCTCGGCCATGACCGGCTCGGCGCCCGCGGCCAGCGTGCGGAACGTGCCCGGCACGGTGCTGAGGCTGACCCAGTCGCCAGGTTCGGACAGCTCGGCCATGAGATCGATGAGCCGGAGGGTGTAGCGCAGCCGCTCGGGGTCGCGCCAGTCCGGCTGGTAGACCTGTTCCTTCACGCGCACACCATGGAACGGACCGTAGGGAAAGCCGTTCATCGTTGCCGGGACGAGGTCGTTTTCCCGCAGGAAGCTTTTCAACCAGGCGCGGCGGCCCTGCTGGTCCAGTTCGTCAAGCGCGTTCGAGGACAGCCGCAGCCCCACGGCGAAGCGCTCGTCGGGGCAGAGCGCCCGCTTCACCGAAAGCAGCGGCCCGGTCAGCGCGGCGTGGCAATCCTCCCAGGTTTCGGTGGCATGGATGTTGAGGCAGTAGGTCAGGGTGCCCAGCCCGTTGCCGAGCTTCATCAGCCCCGCCCCCGCCCGTCGGCCCCGGCCCGTGCCGCCAACCATGCCAGCGCCTCGGCAACCAGGTCGGGCCGCATCTCGTTCACCTCGACGCCGACACCAAGCCCCGCGAGCAGCGTGACGGTCAGCTCGCCGCCGAGATGCTCGCGGAATTCCTCGAGCCCGACGAGAATCTCGAGCCGCCCGTCCGCGTCGCGCCCGGCAAGGGCATCGTGCCAGATCGGCAGGCCGAGCGCCCGCAGAACCGCCAGAACGCGCTCCTCCAAACCGGGCGCCAGCAGCCCTGCCAGAACCGAGTAGCGTGCATCGAGCGCAATTCCCATGGCCACAGCATCGCCGTGGCTCACCTCATAGTGGGTCAGACCTTCGAGCTTGTGCGCCGACCAATGGCCGAAATCGAGCGGCCGCGCAGAGCCGCGCTCGAAGGGGTCGCCTCCCAAGGCAATCTGCCGCATGTGAAGTTCGGCCGAGCGGCGGATCATGTATTCCTCGGCCTCTGGCTCGAAGTGCTTCAGCCGGGTCGCGTTTGCCTCGAGCCAGCTGAAGAAGTCGGGATCACGGATCAGCGAGACCTTCACCGCCTCCGAGATGCCGGACCGGCGTGTCGCCGCGGGCAGGGTCTCCAGCAGGTCGAAATCGTTCAGCACGGCCCAGGGCGGGGCAAAGCTGCCGGCGAAGTTCTTCGACCCCTCGAAGTTCACCGCGTTCTTCACCCCGACGCCGCTGTCGTTCTGCGACAACACCGTCGTCGGCACGCGGATGTGTCGGATGCCCCTGTGAGCCGTCGCCGCGGCCATGCCCACCGCATCGAGCACGGCGCCGCCGCCGACCGCCAGCACGTAGGAATGCCGGTCGATGCTGTGCTCGAGGATCAGCCGATACAGTTCAAAGACCGTCTCGAACCCGGCCTTGACCGCCTCGCCGCCTGCGACTGCGATCGGCGGGGCGACCAGATCGACGCCCTCCACGCGCTCGCGGAAATAGCTGCCGATCGCGTCAGAGAGCGTCGGCAGATGCGCCAGGAGATCGCGGTCGACAAAAACCAGGCAACGTTGGCGCCGCGTCCCGGCCCCGGCAGCCAGCGCGTCGCGAAGCGCCGGGTTGCCCGGATCAAAGAGCCCGCGCGTGAAGACCACGCGATATTCATAGTCGACCGAGAAGGCCTGCGTGACCGTCAGCGTGGCAGGCTCACCTCCCCCTGCGATCGCCTGCGGAACCGGCGCCGCTTCGGGGGCCGGCTCGCTGCGCGACAGCGCGCCTTTCCCCACCATCGCACTCCCCGGCGCATGAAGACGCCCATAAGCGGCCCGTCCCGCCAAGCTTGCCACCGGAAGCGCCAAGGCGGCGCAAAGTGCGAGAAGGAACGAATTCACCTCGAGCGCGAGAGCCCCGAGCGAGGCATAGGCTGCGGCGATACCGAGATTGGCCAGCGCCACCACGCCGAAGAACTTGCGCAGCGGCAGACCCGCCACGCCGGCGGCAATGGTCGAGGTTTCGGCCAATACCGGCACGGCGCGCATCACCAGTACCGAACCAAGGGCGATGCGCTGGGACACCTGCGCCGAACGTTGGAGGTACTCCTTGCCGAGAAGCCCCCCCAGCGCGCGGCTGCCGCCGGTCGCGCCGATCCAATAGCCGAGCAGGCAGCTCAGTGTCATCCCGCTCCAGCAGGCCAGCGTACCGGCCACGACGCCAAGCATCGTGCCCGCAGACACGTTGACCACGCTCGACGGCACCGGAAGAACGACATCGAGCGCCAGCGCCGCGACGATGAGCGCCCAGAGGCCCGAAGCGCTGTGACTACCGGAGAGAAGGTCAGTGACGAGGGCTTCGGTCCGATCTCCAAGCAGCAGGAAAGCCGCAGCGAGACAAAGGGACAGCATGGTGAGAATCACGAGCCAACGCAGCGTCAGGGAAACCGACATTACAAATACCTTTCTCGAACACATCACGCCCCGACGCAGGCCGGGGGAGAAAAATATAGAAGTATCAATCAATTCGCATTAATTCGCCCACGCAAAGGGATGCAAAGTTCCCTCCGTCCGTGCGGACGCATTGTGACAGGCTAGGCAAGAGATCGCCCTTCGCATAGCCCCGAATTGACGCAGCCGTGCAGAATCCGGCCCTTGGTGCGTGCTGCGGCGCGCGCTGCGTCCCCGCGTCTTCATGCTGAACTTGTGGCAGGTTGCGCCGGGGCTGGCCTTGCGGACGCCGGGGCGATTCCATCGCGCTCCGGGCGTTCGGCGTGATTCTGAGCGACCATTTCGCCCTGCGCGCGCCAGTTCCCCTTCGGCACCCGCGCGGGCCTTCCGGTTCCTCGGTCCATCCCGGCGGTTCGCATCGCACAAAATGGCACCAAAGCCTAATTTCTAGCCAGTCGCTTCGCGAGAATTCGCTCAGTTTGGGTTGGCGAGCGCCCGCCGAAGCTCCTTAGCGACAGCCAGTTATCGTTTCGGTACAAATTACATTATGACTCAATTGTTTCCCTGGAATTAACGAAACCCGCCGCCGCAGGGACCAGGCTTTCTGCACCTCTGACCGGCGGAATTTATCCTGCTTCCCTTGGGTCAATCCACCTCTGAGCGCCGATCCGCCCGCGCAGGATCGGCGGTAAGACACTCAGCCCTTCAGCCAAAGCTTCCCATACCAAGGCGGCTCTGGGCGGATGTGCCTCGGGTCAATTTTCCTGACCAAGCAAACAATTACAACCCAAAGTAGCAATTAGGGACAGAAACTCAAATGGCCGTAGAAAACTTGAAGAAGATCGCGTTCGAAGGCGCGCAGGGCTTTGGCGCGGGCGCGACTGGCGGGCGCGGCGGTGACATCGTGAAGGTGACCAACCTCAAGGATTCCGGTGAGGGATCGCTCCGCTGGGCGCTGGAGGACCTCGACGACCCGCGGATCGTCGTGTTCGCGGTCGGCGGACAAATCGATCTCAAAGAGGAGATCAGAATTAACGGCGACGTGACGCTCGCCGGACAAACCGCCCCCGGAGGCATCACCGTTTCCGGCGCGCGCCTGAGGGTGATCGAGAGCAACGTCATCATCCGGGGGATGAACCTGCGTCCAGGCGACTCGAACGATGGCCAGAAGGCCGAGAACCGCGATGGCATCTCCGTGGGCAAGAACGGCCGGACGGTCGAGGATGTGATCATCGACAGCAATTCCATCAGCTGGGCGATCGACGAGAATACCTCGACCTGGGGCAGCCCCAATAACGTCACCTGGTCGAACAACCTGATCGCCGAGGCGCTCCAGGACTCGCGGCACCCCAAGGGCGACCACAGCATGGGGATGCTGATCGGCGATGGCAGCGAGAACATCAGCATCATCGGCAACCTCTTCGCCAGCAACGACCAGCGCAACGCTGTGGTGAAGGACGGCTCGGAACACATCGAATACATCAACAACGTCGTCTACAACTACGGCCGTCAGGCCCTCGAGGTCGCTGGCGGCAGCCTCCACGCGATCGGCAACGTCATGATCGCCGGCGATGATTCCAACGGCCGCGCGGCGATCCGCCTGAATACCGGCGACGGCCGCCAGGCTTTCTACGTGTCGGACAATCTCTCGGCGGTCTCCGGCGATGCCACCAACAAGATCAAGAGCAGCTACGTCTTCGATCCCAGCACGAAGGAAATCATCCCCAGCGAGGACGTTCTGGACTGGGTTGTGTCGCATGCCGGGGTGATCATCGATGGCAAGCGCAGCAAGATCGACCAGCGCATCATCGACACGGTCGTCGACGATGACGGCCGTATCATCGACTCGCAAAAGGAGGTCGGCGGCTACCTGGATCAGGTGGCGATGAAGACGATCAAGGACAGCGACGACGACGGCATTCCCGACGCCTACGAAAAGCTTATCGGATCGGACGCCAACCGAGCCGATTCAGACAAAGATGCGGATGGCAACGGGCTCGCCAATATCGAAGACTACATCAACGCCCTGCTCGACGGCTCGGCCAAGGCCCCCAGCAGCTACGCCATTTCCAGCGATTTCGTCGAAGAAATCATCAGCGCTTCCGGCGGCTCCGGCACGAACGGCAGCAGCTCGCGCGGCGACGCCGATTCCTTCGTCATCGAAGCAGAGGACTTCAAGATAGAGAAAGGCTTTGCCACCGCCAAGCTATCGGCGGCCTCGGAAGGCAAGGTGCTCAGGGCACATCACGATGCAGAGGCCTCGACCACCTTCGACGGGAAGTCCGGCACCTATGACATCGGCGTCCAATATTTCGACGAGACTGACGGCGTCTCCTATCTGGAGGTCCACCTCAATGGAAAGATGCTCGACGCCTGGCATTGGAACGCCAACCTTGGCAGCGCGCTTGCCAACATGAAGACACGGACGACCCACGTGATCGACGATATCGAGATCGAGGCGGGTGACGAGATCGTTCTCATCGGCACCGGGGCGCGCAGCACCGAACCGCTGCGCATCGACGCGCTTCACTTCACCCCCTCTGACACGCTCCTGAACTGATCGGTTTGAGGTCTGGCGATGAGCTGCCCCCCTGCCCTCTTGGGCGGGACCCGGCGCGAGCCTGGGCAGTTGGGCTGGCCCCTGCGCGCGACAGAAGTCCATAGCGATTTCGCGCGATCAGGGCCAGCCCGGCGCGCCCTGGGCCGGCCGGGCCTCGGGCAAGAGGTGACAAGGGTAACGCAGACGGCTGGCTCTGACCGATGCCGGGGTCAGTGTCCGGCCCCGCTTGCTGCACCGATTGCCCCGTCGCAGGCCTAAAGGTGCCCGACCCGTCACCGCGCGGGGCGGCCAGCACCGTGAGGCGCGCCCACGCCCGAAGTGCTAGGTTTGCGCGGGAAACTTGATGTGCACGCAGAGGCCGTCCGCGCCGTCTACGGTCAGCGTCGCATCATGCTGGAAGGTCAGCGTCCTGATCATCCGCCAGCCAAGCGAATTCGACCGTTCCGGGCGCTCGGCTTCCGCTGGCAGGCCCACGCCGTTGTCCGATACCGCCAGCATCATGCCGCGGCCCAAGTCCCCGGTCACCGTGACACGGATCAGCCCCGAGTCCCGTCCGACGAAGGCATATTTGAAAGCATTGGTGATGAGTTCGCCGATGATCAGCCCGATGTCGATCGCAAGCTTGCTGTCGAGCTGTATCTCGGCGCAGCTCACCTCGATCTTCGCCTGCACGCTTCCGCCGCTGAAGGCCCGCTCCGAATTCCGGGCCACTTCGTCGAGCATCTCCGACAGCTCGACCTTGCCGGCATCCGTGCCTCGCTGCATCAACTCGTGAGCCTTGGCCAGCGAGCCCACGCGCACTTCGAGCTCGGTGAGAACCTGATGGGTCTCGTCCTGCTCGGCTTGCGACTTGCTCATCCGGATGAGCGCGACGATGAGCGCCAGGTTGTTGCCGGTCCGGTGGTGAAGCTCCTGCATGAGCAGGTCGCGGTCGGCGATCCCTTCGGTCAACTCGCGGTTCTGCTCGCTCAGGGCGGCGGTCGGATCCTTGGCCCTGAGTTCCTTGAGCGCTTCGGTGGCCTGATCGATCAGGCGCGGCCCGGCAGGCAGATTTGCCGAAGGCAGGAAGGCGGCATCAATCCGCGTGCCCTCGAGCCCGGTCTCAACATCGAAGCGCTTCGCGATCCGCTGCACGCCGCGCAGCCCGAGCCCCATGCCCGTCGATGAGATCGGAGCGCCATCCGGCTCAAGGTTCTCTTTGGGGATCCCCCGCCCCTGGTCGGTGACGATGAGACCGAGCGCCGTCTTGCCGTTCACTTCGGTGATCGAAAAAGTCGCGCGGCCCTTCTGGCCGTGCTCGATCGCGTTACGGCCGAGTTCGACCACGGCCGTGACCGTTCGTGTCCGCTCGAAAGCGCCGAACTGAAGCACGTCGGTGAGCGTCATGGCCACGTCGCGCAGCCTGGCCACATCTGCGCTCTTCTCGAGCGTCACGGTGGTGAGCCTTGCCGATTTCATGCGCCGCGCTCCCGGTTGATGCGCATCACCACGATGCTGGCGTCGTCCCGGCCGCGGAAAGCCCGGTCCAGGAAGAACCCGGCGATCAGCAGTGGGCTTTTCCTGAGCAACCCCGGTGGGAAATGGGCCTCGCGGAGCGTTTTCAGGCCGTCGCTGTGCAGGATCACCATATCGCCGCTATCAAGCTGCACCGTTTCCTCGAAGCCCCGTGTGACCGCGCCGCCGATCCGGCCGTCGCGGACAGCCATCCGCCGAACGCCCTGCGCCCCGATCACCAGCGTCGAGATATTGCCAACCCCGGTGTAGCGCATTTCCATCTGCGGCTGCGCGATGTGCACCAGCGCTGCCACCGCCCCGCGCCGACCAACCAATTGCTCGGTCAGCTGCCGCATCAGCCTGCCCGGCTCCGAGGATAGCCCACCCGCGGCAAAGGCGGCCTCTGTCACCTCGGCCGACGCCTCGGCGGCGGCAGGGCCGTGTCCGAGACCATCGCACAGCAGCACATCGGTCGCCGCAGGGGTCTGCCGCAACTGGAAATCGTCGCCACAGGCATCTTCGCCGGGATGGCAGACGCGCAGGCCGACGGCCTCGATGCCCGTGTCCGCGCTCTCTCCCCGGCCGCCGAAGGTGCACACGATGGTGGTCCCGTGCTCCGGCGAGCTGAAGATGTCGAACGTGTCCGAAAGGCGCACGATCGCACCAAGGCCGAGCCCCGCGGAGTCGGTCGAACTCTCGCCGTCCTGGAACATCCGGTCGATGTCCGAGATTCCGGGGCCGCGGTCTGTGAAGATCATCGAGACGACGTCGGAACCCGCAATGCGCAGGCCTTCGATCAGCGCCCTGCCGCGCTCTGCGTAGCGCAGGATGTTGGTGGTCGCCTCGGTCGCGACAATCGCGAGTTCATCGATGCGCGTCTCCGGAAGGCCGATCTCGGCGCCATGCCGCCGCGCGAGCCGCCTAACGACGGCAACCGCGCTTCGATCATCGATATCAACCCACTGGTTCATAGTTTCACGCTCATGGAAACGGTGGTCCCCTCGCCGGGCGCGGACCGGATCTCGAAGCCATGTGACAGGCGCTTGGCCCCGCCAAGACCTTTGCCCAGACCGCCTGCGGTGGTGTAGCCTTCGGTCATGGCCAATGTCACATCTTCGATCCCCGGACCCTGGTCCCGGCATTCGACGCGCAGATACTTGTTACGATCATCGAGATAAATCGAAATCTGGCCGCCACCACCGTGCACGATCGCGTTGCGTGCGATTTCGCTTACCGCTGTCGCGAAACGGGTGACCTGCATCGCCGAAAGCCCACGCTCCTTGAGCATCCGGGCAACCGCCTGGCGCGCGGCAACGACGTCCCGGCTGGTGGCGAGCGTTATCTCCGCGAGCAGGGGCAGCTTCGATATCCCGCTGGGATCAGGCACGCCGCAACTGAGAGAGCGCGTGGGTCAGGCTGAGCGCCGTGCGGGTCTCGGGCAGGTACATGCCCAGCTCCACAAGCGTCACCGCAACCGCCGGGCGCATCCCGACCACATAGGTCTCGGCTGCCAGCAGCCGCGAAATGCCGGCAAGCTGGGCAATGACGCGCCCGACAAAGGTATCGACGATCTCTAGCGAGCTGATATCGAGGATCACGCCCTTCACGTTCTCCTTGGCAATCCGGTTGGAGAGCGTCTCTTGCAGGTCCAAGATCTCGGTATCGGTGACGTCATCCTGAATGGAGACGAGAAGAGCGTTCTCGACCAGGTTGATGGACGTCACACCCGACACCTCAGGAGGCCTCGTTCTTCTTGATCACGTAACCGACCCGCTGCAGCGCGTCCGACAGGGCGGTGCGGATGCTCGACCGGGTCGACACCGTGCCCACGTCGATACCAAGCTGAACCATCGTCTGAGCGATCATCGGGCTGATGCCACTGATGATGCACTCCGCCCCCATCAGGCGGACGGCGGCGGCGGCGCGCAGCAGGTGCTGGGCAACCTGGGTGTCGACTGTCCCGACCCCGGTGATGTCCATGATCACCACCTCGGCCTGACGCTCGAGGATGGTTTGCAAAAGGTTCTCCATGACCTCCTGCGCGCGGGCGGAATCAAGCGTTCCGATCAGCGGCAGCGTGAGAACACGGTCCCAAAGCTCGACAACCGGCGTCGACAGTTCCAGCATTTCCTGACGCTGGCGTTCGATGATCTGGTCACGCTCGCCAATGAAGATCTCGTTGGTGTGGATCGCGAAGGCATCGACCAGCCGCGTGACCATCAGGACGTCGCGGATGAGCTTCATGCCCTCGACGCCGGGCATCGCCTCGAGGCGCTTGAACAGCGGTGCCTTGAGCGCCAGCACGAAGGTCGCCATTTCGGTCGGCGTCACGCCACGGCTGACACGTTCCTTGCTGACATCGGCCAGAACGGCACGAAGGTCTTCCCAGGCGTCGTCGTCGAGGCTGAACTCTTCATTCACCACACCAGCGCGAACGCCCTTGCCGAAGGCTTTCAGGAGTTCCTGGTTCTGCGCGCGACTCTCCGAGTCCGAGAAGAGGTCAGAGCGTTTGACCCCCTCTTTCACCTGCGTGCCGAGCCACTCCTCCACGACACCAGAGAAATCGGTTTCGAGGATGGTCAGAATATTTGCCGTCGCTGTTTGCGGCATTTGCAGGAACCCCAGTTCAAATTGATGCGGCACCTAAGGCAATTAGTTGCGATAAAGTCAACGGCAAGAGCCAGATAAGCTGCCGTTGCGTCATCCCTGAACAAGACACTGTCTCCCGAGGCGCACGCCCGGCTCGCATGGCGATCGGCGGGCGACAAGCTTTGCGGAGAAGATCGGGCGGAGGGCCACCCGGAATTTGCCAAAGAGGCGCGCATTCCATGGATCGTTGCGATGCAAGGGGCGGTCCGTTCAGCCACTGTCGGAGGTCATTGGCAAGGCGCGACCGCCTTCACGCCCCTCTAGCCCAGGGCGCCCGGTGCGGCGGCGGTACGCGCATCAAGGCGGTTCAGCGCCGCAATCAACGTGTCGGGTGCGACCGGCTTCATGCAGAATTCGGCATCGGGATACTCACCGGAAACGTCATGTCGTTTCAGATGCCCGGAGTGGAACACCAGCCCGACACCCATGTCCTTCAACCTTTCGGCGACAGGAAACACCTCTCCGTCAGCCAGCCGCACATCCAGCACGGCAAGGTCGGGATTCATCGAGCCGATGGCGCTCAGGGCACCCGAACGGGTCGGGAAGCTGCCAATGACTTCAAACCCCGCGTCTTCGAGAAAGATCTGAAGGTCGAGCGCCACGACGGCCTCGTCTTCGCATATCAGTACTTTGGCCATGTGCTGCGGATCCCTGCTCTTGTGACGCCCATGATACTAAGCGGAAGCCCCCTCCGCCGGTTCCCAGCTAGCCAGCCGAAGCCTCGCCCTGTCGCAAGAAACCGCTCATAGGCACCCGCCTACCCGCCTCGGCGGGCGTTCGCCGCCGCGCAGCCGGAGGCGCAGCAGCCAAAGGCGCAGCAGCCGGTCCTGGTCTTTTCCCAGCGAGGCAGGAAGCCGCGCGGATCAGCCCGCCTGCCCCGCGTCGATGTCTCGGTGGCGCAGCACCGCGACGGCCTGCGCCTCGACGGTCAGGCTCTCGCCGAGCTCTTCGGCGCAGGTCAGCTGATCGCGCGCCGTGTCGAGGATCAGCTCCCAGTCGCCCTCGGGCAAAGCGAAGGCGCAGGACTCGCCGCCATTGATGAGGATCAGCAGATCCGGCCCATCTTCTTGATGATGTCGCAGGCCCGTGGCAAAGAGCCCGCCATCCTTCCAATCCTGCTCGGACATCTGGCGCCCCTCGGGATGCAGCCAGATGGTCTCGGTCGCCTCGGGGCGCGGCCAGAAGCCGTAGGGGGCCAGGTGCCCGCGCCAGTCACGGCGCAGGGAGGTGAGCGCCGCGACCGCCGAAATCAGCCCCGGTCGCGCCGCCTCCCAGTTGATCCAGGTTGTCTCATTGTCCTGGCAGTAGGCATTGTTGTTGCCGTTCTGGGTCTGGCCCATCTCGTCGCCAGCCAGCAGCATCGGCACGCCATGCGACAGGAAGAGCGTCGCCAGCATGGCCTTGACCCGCCGCTCGCGCGCGGCGTCGATGCCGGGATCGTCGGTCGCGCCCTCGTGGCCCATGTTGTCCGACAGGTTATGGTTGTGGCCGTCGCGGCCCTCCTCGCCGTTGGCCTCGTTGTGCTTGTCGTTGTACGAGACCGTGTCCCACAGGGTGAAACCGTCGTGCGCGGCGATGAAGTTGACAGACGAGGTCGCGGGGCGGTGCGAGTGGTTGAATTGCACCGGGCTGCCCATGAGCCGCTCGGACAACCCCGCCAGCTTGCCCGGCTCGCGCTTCCAGAAGGCGCGGACATCATCGCGGAACTTGTCGTTCCACTCGCGGAAGGGCCAGGGAAACCCGCCGACCTGATAGCCGCCGTCACCCACGTCCCAGGGCTCCGCGATCAGCTTGACCTGACTCAGCACCGGGTCCTGCCGGATGGCGTTGAAGAAGGCGCCCTCGCGCTCGAACCCGTCGGGCTCGCGCGCCAATGTCGAGGCCAGATCGAAGCGGAACCCGTCGACGTGGAACGCCTCGACCCAGTAGCGCAGGCTGTCCATCACCATGCGCAGCACCATAGGATGCGCCACGTTGAGCGTGTTGCCGGTGCCGGTCGTGTCGAAGCCGTGACGGCGGTTCTCGGGCGAGAGCAGGTAGTAGCTGGCGTTGTCGATGCCCTTGAACGACAGGGTCGGGCCGAGCTCGTTGCCCTCGGCTGTGTGGTTGTAGACCACGTCGAGGATCACCTCGATCCCCGCCGCGTGGAAGCGTTTCACCGCGGCGCGCACCTCGCGCACGTCCTCGGTGGCAAGATAGGTGCGGTTGGGCGCGAAGAAGCCCAGCGTATTGTAGCCCCAGTAGTTGCGCAGCCCCTGCTCCATCAGGTGCCGGTCCTGCACCATGGCATGGATCGGCAAGAGCTCGATGGTGGTGACGCCCAGCTTGTGCAGGTGTTCGATGATCGGCTCGGACGCCAGCGCTCGGAACGTGCCCCTATCCGCCTGCACGACGCCGGGATGGCGCATGGTCAGACCTTTCACATGGGCCTCGTAGAGTACCGTGTCCTGCCAGCGCACCTGCGGCGCGGCATCGGCCTCCCAGTCGAAAACCGGGTTCGCGACCACCGCCTTGGGCATGAACGGGGCACTGTCGCGGGTGTCGAGATCCAGGTCCGAGCCGCCGACCGGGTAGCCGTAAAGCGCGTCGTCCCAGGTCAGTTGGCCGCGCATCGCCATGGCGTAGGGATCGAGCAGCAGCTTTTGCGGGTTGAAGCGATGGCCGTTGCCCGGATCGAAGGGCCCGTGCACGCGGTAGCCATAGGCCTGACCGGGACCGATATCTGGGCAGTAGCCGAAAAAGATGCCGCCCTCTGCGCGCGGCAGTTCCAGCCTGGCCAGCTCGGCCTCGCCCGCCTCGTCGAAAAGGCACAGCTCGACGCCCTCGGCGTGGTCGGAGAAGAGCGCGAAATTCGTCCCCTCCCCGTCGAAGCGGGCACCAAGCTGGTCCGGCCTGGAGCGGGAAGGGTCGGTTAGCGCGTCACGCGGATCGATCATGTCAGCCTTCCATGGGCGAGAGAGAGGTCATCCGGGGTCGTTGGCGGAAGAGTGGACGCGTTGGAGCCTTTCGCAAAGTGGTCTCTCGCCGCGCCATCATCTCGGCGGTGATGAGCAGCGTGCCGCCAGCGCTTCGGCGGAACCAGCGGGCATCTTCCTCCTCGTCGAAACCGGCGCGGAACCCCACCGGCAGCTGGACACCCGGTCCGACGATGGCATTGCGAATCTGGCTCCGCCGACCGGCCCTGCTGCCCGGCAGGTACACCGTCCCCTCAGAGAAACTGTCGACAGACTGGGTCACCGGGCGCCGCATGGTCTTCGGCAGCGCAACCGGCGTCTCGGCCGCGTCGAAATCCAGCTGCGCGAGACGGTAGGCGTCCAGCGTGCCGACGTCCCGCCAGTAGGCGCCCCGGCCCTCGTCCCCCTCGGGCAGGCGATACACGCAAAGCGCCTTCTCCTGCAGCGCCATCGGCAAGATGTCCTGGCCGAAGTCATCGCGCGCAGCCGCCGGACCGGCGCCGGCGCGCAGCGCGGCCTTCAGCCAGATCCAGTCGAACACATAGATGCCCGTCGACGCCAGCGCGCGGCCGGGGTCATCGGCCATTGGCGTCGGATGCGCAGGCTTCTCGACGAAGCCCGAAAGACGACCCCCGGCATCGAGATCAAAAATCCCGAAATCGCCCGCCGTCGACAGCGGCACCGATGTCGCCGCAACAGTGACCGGACATTCTTGGGAGCGGTGATGCTGAAGAAGGGCCGCGAGATCGATGTCAAGCACGTGATCGCCGGAGAGGATCATGATTTCTCGCGGCCCGAAGGCATCGAGCGACGTGATATTCGCGCGCACCGCATCGGCCGTGCCGCGATATCCGTGAGCGCTCAGGGCCGCGCCGTCACGGATCGAGACTCCCCTGGCAAAGTTATGCGCCCAGTTGCGATCAAGGTGACGACAAAGACCGTCCGGCCGGTATTGCGTTGCAACGAAGAGGTTCTCGAACCCGGCACGGACCGTCGCGGACAGCACGAAGTCGACGATGCGGCCCTCGAAAGAGCCGAAGCTGAGTGCCGGCTTGCAGACCCGGCTCGTCAGTTCGAACAGGCGGGACCCCTGGCCACCCGCCAGCAAAAACGGCAGGCAACGCGACGGAGCAGCAGCGCTTCTTGGAAATGTCATCGGGATTGGCCCTGTCAGGAGAAATCATGCGGACACCGGGCGCCTTCGGCACCCTGCCGCGACCTTGGTCGCTATGATCCGACCGGCCGGACGATCCGCTGCACAAACCCGTCGCGCCGTACTTTGTTCCTGAAAATCTCCGGCCGCCGGTCGAATTCCAACACGCCGATATTTCCAGGGATTCCGCGCCTTTGTCCGCCGGTTCCCGCGGGTCGCGTGCGCACCCTCGCGGCGAGAGGTCTGACCCCCGAACGCCCATCCTCGGCGGATCGAAAACATCCGCCGCGCGCCAGCCGCGCGCTCTCCTCCGTGGTCAAGGCACCCGGGTCAGGACAGCAAACGTCGCGCGGAGAAACCGTCGACAGACTTTACCCAGACCTACGCCCTTCGCAGATGGTCTCGATATGTTTCCAGATGCATCGGGATAACGTTGGTTCTCAGGCGAGGTTTCGCGGTTTCGCCGTGTCGGGCCGAGTGTGCGGCCGGCCGCCAGCAGCGGCGAAAAACTGGCCATCTATCAATAAACTGAAATAATAAATGGCGGAGGCTGTGGGATTCGAACCCACGGGACCCGCAAAGGCCCAACGGTTTTCAAGACCGCCGCATTCGACCACTCTGCCAAACCTCCGGTGCGCCCGACCTAGCCTGCTTCCCGCGATTCTAGAACAGGCTTTCCGGGAAAATCCGCCGATCACGGCTTTGATGGCTTTTCTTGGTCTGCGCCACCCGTTAGGATCCCGCGAAAACCGGGACGTTCCGGTCCGCGTCCAAAGCGACGGCAGCGCAGTCGTCCGATCCGCTCGACCCTCCTTAGCGAAGTCGAGGCCGGCGCATCGGGGAAGACCCTCCTGCCCTCGCCACGGCACTGGACACGGCGCGTCCGACAGCAGCAGGCCGGACCTCGACACTCCGGCAGAAGGGACATCCGGCAAGGCGCGACAGACGCCACCGGCAGGCGGGACTACAGGGGGCACTATGACCAAATCGACAGGAAAGCGGCCCGTGTTCGCAAACGGGGCGGCAGGGGGCGCAGTGGTGGCGATCCTTGC
The DNA here is from genome assembly GCF_015223355.1 of Salipiger mangrovisoli. Lineage (GTDB taxonomy): Bacteria > Pseudomonadota > Alphaproteobacteria > Rhodobacterales > Rhodobacteraceae > Salipiger > Salipiger mangrovisoli. The sequence continues at coordinate 26,036 of NZ_JADFFK010000021.1, forward strand.
GACGCTCGCGCTTGGCGCATGCAGCGAGGCACAGATGCCCGGCTTCATGAAGGGCAAAGGGACGTCCGGCTCGGGCGGGGCCGCAACCTCGCGCGGGGCCGCGACGGCGGAGCGCGACATCGAGGCGCCCGAGGTCTTCCAGACCACCGAGGCCGGCCTCTGGGACGGTCGCCCGTCACTGGGCGGGGTCTGGGTCGCACATCCCGACGTCTCGGAGCCCGAACGCGTGATCATCCGCAACGAGAAGACCGGCCAGTTCGTCATCGGCGCGCTGTTCCGCCGCGAACGCATGAGCCCCGGCCCGCGCCTGCAGGTCTCGTCGGATGCCGCCGCAGCCATCGGCATGCTGGCCGGCGAGCCGGTGAATCTCAACGTGGTCGCCCTGCGCCGCGAGGAAGGCCCCGCCGAACCCGAGGAGGGCACCGGCCCCGCGGGCGTCGAGGCGGCAACGCTTTCCGCAGCGCCCGGCGTCGAGGAAAGCACGCTCGAGCCGGTGACCGCATCTGCCGCCGCGGCGATCGAGGCCACCCCGGCCAACCCGGCCCCGGCTGCCGCTCCCGCGGCCAAGCCCGCGGCGCCCGCACCGACACAGGCCTCTTCGCTGGCGCGGCCCTACGTTCAGATCGGCATCTTCAGCGTCGAGCAGAACGCCGAGAACACCGCCACCGCGATGCGCCAGACCGGAATGGTGCCGACCGTCAAGAAACAAAGCAGCTCGGGCAAGACCTTCTGGCGCGTGCTCGTCGGCCCCGCCGCCGACAAGGCCGAGCTCGATGCGCTGCTGACCAAGATCAAGGGCGCCGGATTCTCGGACGCCTACGCCGTGAAGAACTGACCCCGAGCCCTAGAGAGGAGCCGCCCATGCGCCGCCCGAAAAGCCCCCTTTCGAGCCTGTCCCTGCGCCGCCTGCTGGCTGGCGCGGCCGCCGCGGCGTTGCTCGCCACCGGCGCGCAGGCGTTCGACACCAGCGCCCGCGCGGCCTTTGTGCTGGATTACACCACCGGCACCGTGCTGCTCGCCAAGGACGCCGACAAGGCTGTGCCTCCTGCCTCCATGTCCAAGCTGATGACGCTGTACATGGCCTTCGAGGCGATCCGCGACGGCCGCCTCAAGCTTGAAGAGGAACTGCCGGTGTCCGAGCACGCCATGTCCTACGGCGGCTCGACCATGTTCCTCGACACCACCGACCGGGTGAAGGTCGAGGACCTGCTGCGCGGCATCATCGTGCTGTCGGGCAATGACGCCTGCGCGGTGATCGCCGAGGCGCTTTCGCCGAATGGCACCGAGGCAGGCTTTGCCGACCTGATGACGCGCCGCGCGCAGCAGCTCGGAATGACCAATTCGAGCTTCGCCAACGCCTCGGGCTGGCCGGCACAGGGGCATGTCATGTCGATGCGCGACCTGACGCTTCTCGCACGCCACATCATCGAGGACTTTCCCGAGTTCTACCCGATCTTCTCGGAGCGCCGCTTCGAGTTCGACGGCCGCGCGCCGCAGAACGTCAGCAACCGCAACCCGCTGCTGCGCCTCGACATCGGCGCCGACGGGCTGAAGACCGGCCATACCGCCGAAGCCGGCTACGGGCTGGTCGGCTCGGCCAAGCAGGGCGACCGCCGGGTCATCTTCGCCATCTCCGGCCTCGACAGCGAGCGCGCCCGCGCCGAGGAAAGCGAATCCATCGTCAACTGGGCCTTCCGCCAGTTCGCCGAGCGCAAGCTGGTCGAAAAGGGCAAGGAAGTCGCGCGTGCAAAGGTCTTCCTGGGCAACCAGGAAAGCGTCGGCCTGGTGGCGCGGGATGATATCGAGATGCTGATCCCGGTGACGCCGGGCACCGAGCTCGGCGCCGAGGTGGTCTACACCGGACCGCTGCAGGCACCGATCACCGCCGGGCAGCAGCTTGCCGAGTTGATCATCACCCCCGAGGGCCTGCCCGAGCACCGCGTGCCGCTCTTTGCCGCCGAAGACGTGCCCTCGGGCGGCTTCGTCAAGCGCATGATGGTGGTCAGCACCAACCTGATCAGCCGCCTCCAGACCCCAGCCGCGTCCTCGGAGGCCATGTGACCAAGGCAGCCGGCCAGGCGGGGGCGAAGGGCCTCTTCGTCAGCTTCGAAGGCATCGACGGTTCGGGCAAGTCCACCCAGGCGCGGCGTCTGTACGCCGAACTGACCGCCGAGGGACGCCCCGCCGTGCTCACCCGCGAGCCCGGCGGCTCGCCGGGCGCCGAGGAGATCCGCGCGCTGGTGCTGCAGGGGGATCCCGACCGCTGGTCCGCCGAGACCGAGCTGCTGCTCTTCACCGCGGCCCGTCGCGACCACCTCGAGCGGCTGATCCGCCCTGCCCTCGCCGAGGGAAAGATGGTGATCTGCGACCGCTTCGCCGACAGCAGCCGGATGTACCAGGGCCTGTCGCGCGGCGACCTGCGGGACAAGGTGGATGCGCTGCACGCGCTGATGATCGGCACAGAGCCTGACCTGACCTTCCTCATCGACATGGACCCGGCGGCAGGACTTGCCCGCGCCAAGGCCCGCGCCACCGACGAAGAGCGCTTCGAAGACTTCGGCGTGGCGCTGCAGGAGCGCATGCGCGCGGGATACCTCGCGCTGGCCGAGGAGTTTCCCGAGCGCTTCATCGTGATCGATGGCAACCGGCCGCAGGACGATGTGGCCGCCGACATCCGCGCCCGGCTCGCGGAGCGCTGCCCGGCATGAGCGTCGAGGAGGAGATCCCCGAGGCCGACCGGATCGAGGGCGCGCCGCACCCGCGAGAGACCTTCTCGATCTACGGCCAGGACCGGGCGCAGGAGGATTTCCTCGCGGCCTTCAATTCCGGTCGGCTGCACCATGGATGGCTGATCACCGGGCCGCGCGGGCTTGGCAAGGCAACGCTGGCCTGGACGATCGCGCGCTTCCTGCTCGCCACCCCCGCGGAGGACGGAGGCCTGTTCGGCGCGCCGCCGCCGCCGACCGACCTGCGCATCGACCCCGAGCACCCGGTGGCGCACCGCGTGCACGCGCTCTCGGAACCGCGGCTGCACCTGCTGCGCCGTGGTTGGGATGCGAAGACCAAGAAGCTGCGTTCCGTGATCACCGTTGAGGAGGTCCGCGCGCTGAAACGCTTCTTCTCGCTCTCCTCCGCCGACGGCGGGCGGCGCGTGGTGATCATCGACAGCGCCGACGAGATGAACCCCAACGCCGCCAACGCCATCCTCAAGCTGCTGGAAGAGCCGCCCGCCAATACCGTGCTGCTGATGGTCAGCCACCAGCCCTCGCGCCTCTTGCCGACGATCCGCTCGCGCTGCCGCGAGCTGCGGCTCTCGCCGCTGGGACCCGAGGACATGGCGCGCGCGCTCGATCAGGCCGGGGCGCAGGTGGCCCCGCAGGAAGCCGCGGCGCTGGCCGAGCTTTCCGCCGGATCGGTAGGCGAGGCGCTGCGGCTGCTGACGCTGGACGGGCTGAAGCTCTATGCCGATCTGGTCTCGCTTGCAGGCACGCTGCCCCGGCTCGACCGGCCGCGCGCCATCGCGCTTGGCGAAAGCGCCGCCGGGCGCGGCCAGGAGGCGCGGCTCGACTTGGTGCTGACGCTCACCGACCGGCTCATGGCGCGGCTTGCCCGCGCCGGGGTCAGCGGCGCTCCGCCGCGCATCGAGGCCGCCCCGCAAGAGGCCGAAACGCTGATGCGCCTCGCCCCCGGCCCCGCCGCCGGACGGGCCTGGGCGCAGCTCGCGCAGGAGGCCGGCGAGCGCGCCCGCCACGCGCGGGCGGTGAACGTCGATCCGGCCGCGCTGGTGCTCGATTTGCTCCTGCAGATGCGCAAGGCGGGCTGACGCCCGCGGAGCGATGCGGGCTCTGCTCCAGCGTGCCTGCGGCACGCAGTCTGCCCCGGCGTGCCGCAAACGCGCAGTCTGCAAGAGGGGGCTCCGCCCCCGTCCGCTGAGGCGGACTCCCCCGGCGTATTTGGAAAGAGAAGAAGGGAGGGGCTTGCCCTCCCCTGCGGTCCGCCGGCGCGGTCAGACGGCGCCGCTTTCGATCAACTCCCGCGCAAGCTTTGCATAGGCCTGCGCCATGGGCCCCTCTCCCAGCGCGACCGGCGCGCCGCCGTCGCCGGCAAGGCGGGTGTCGAGATCGATCGGCAGCTGCGCCAGCACGGGCAGGTTCAGCCGTTCGGCCTCGGTCGCGACGCCGCCATGGCCGAAGATGTGGCTTTCGAGACCGCAGCCGGGGCAGACGAAGACCGACATGTTCTCGATCATCCCCAGCACCGGCACCTTCAGCGTGGCGAAGGCGTCGAGTGCCTTCTTGGCATCGATCAGCGCGACGTCCTGCGGGGTGGAGACCACGATGGCGCCGTCGACCTCGGATTTCTGGCCAAGCGAGAGCTGCACGTCGCCGGTGCCCGGCGGCAGGTCGATGAGCAGAACGTCGAGCTCGCCCCATTCGACCTGCATCAGCATCTGCTGCAAGGCCCCCATCAGCATCGGGCCGCGCCAGACCACCGCCTTGTCCTCGGGCAGCATGAAGCCGATCGACATCAGGGTGACCCCATGCGCCGAAAGCGGGATGATGCTTTTGCCGTCGGGCGACGCCGGGCGCTTTGAGACGCCGAACATGCGCGGCTGCGAGGGGCCGTGGATGTCGGCGTCGAGCAGCCCCACCTTTCTGCCGGCGCGCGCCAGCGCAACCGCGAGGTTCGACGAGACCGTCGACTTTCCAACCCCGCCCTTGCCGGAGCCGATGGCAATCAGCTTCTTCACCCCCGGCGGGATCATCCGCCCCTGCTGCGGTTGCGCGTGTCCGCCGATCTTCAGCGAGGGGGCCTTCGGCGTCTGGGTCGGGGCCGAGAGCACCACCGAGGCCGAGCTCACCCCCGGCAATTCGGCGATGCGCGCCTCGACCACGGCGCGGAAACCCTCCATCTGGCGGGCGATCTCGGGGCTCGGCGCCTCGATCACGAAGCTTACCCTGCCGCCCTCGACGCGCATCGCGCGAATCATATCGCGAGACAGAAGGGTGCCCCCGCCCGGCAGGTCGAAGCTTTCAAGCAGCCCGGTGATAGCGTCGGACAATTGGGTCATGGTCACTTCCTTTCCCTGGGCGCATATTGCCCTTTCGTCATCTTGCGCCACGCGCAAACCGCGTCCTCATCGCGCCCAAATCTTGGGCGCGGCCCCGCAGAATTGCGCAATCCAAAGCGCTTTGTCCCATGCGTTTCGCGCATAGCGGCATTGAACCGAGCCGGGATTGTGCAGCCGCAGCAACTGGCCCATCTATGGTGCAACGAAAGACAGACGCAACCATCCAGCCACACGGGCACAGACGCACATGGCATACGCAACCGACACCACCCGCATCGCAGGCCGCTCCGAAGGACTCGTCGAGCGCCTCCGCACTGCTCTGGCTCGCCGCCGGCTCTACAAGCAGACCTTCAGCGAGCTGGCCGCGTTGAGCAACCGCGAACTGAGCGACCTCGGGCTGCACCGCTCGATGATCCGCCGGATCGCCTATCAGGCCGCCTACGAGGCGTAAGATTTCGAACACGTCCCGGCTCTCTCCTCCTCCCTGAGCCGGTTCGTTTGGGCGGTGACCTCTCTCCTCCTCCCTGAGGTCACCGCCGCAAAGACACCGGGCCGCAAGGTCCAGACATCGACAGCCCCTCTCCTCCTCCCTGGGGCCTCGATACAGCGGCGATCTCTCTCCTCCTCCCTGAGATCGCCGCACCAGATACCGGGGCTGGCCAAGATGGTGCGCCCCAGCGTTTCGGAGCCCCTCTCCTCCTCCCTGGGGCAACGATGCAGCGGCGGTCTCTCTCCTCCTCCCTGAGACCGCCGCACCCTACATAGGACCCGCGCGGGTCCGACCGGATCGGAAGCCCCTCTTCTCCTCCTCCTCGGGCTTTCGTGACACGGAACGGCGGTGCCTCTCCTCCTCCCTGGCACCGCCGTTTTTTTTCTTTTCAGCGTCGAGACCTCCGCTGAAGTCCCCCCGAGCCGACCGCGTTAAACCTGCTGAAACGCGCCCCCGCAATATGAAGGGGGAGCGCTGTCAGGCCACGGGAAACAGGACATGGAAAGACATCTGATCGTCACCGGCTATCCCCGCTCGGGAAGCACGATGTTCTACAACATGCTGCGCCATACGCTGCAGGACTTCGCGCTCTACGAGCAGGAGCTCCCCGCCGCGCGCCTCCTCGAACAGCCCGGCAACCAGTGCACCAAGCGGCCCAAGGATGTCTTTGACGTGCCGCGGCTGATGCAGCTCAACCGTGGGCGCAAGCGCATCGATCTGGTGATCACCCTGCGCGATCCCCGCGACACGCTGATCAGCCGTCACGTGGCGGTGCCCGACGACTATTTCATCGGTGCCGACCATTGCTACTTCGTGCCCGGCAACCGACCACCGCAGTTCACCGATCCGGGGCTGCTGGCGAACCACAAGATGATCCTGCAGATCAGCGCCTCCGGCCTGTTCCCGCAGGGCGTGTTCTTCCTGAAATACGAAGACCTCGTCTCCGATCCCGAGGCGGTTCAGCAGATGCTTGGCGAGGGGCTAGATCTGCGCTTCGACGGCAAGTTCAGCGATTTCCACACCGCCAGCATCCCCGGAACCCTCGCGTGGTCACTCAACGGCGTGCGCCCGGTCGAGCAGCGGCGCGAGCGCAAATGGGCGCGCCCCGAACATCGGGCGCGCATCATCGACCAGTTCACCCGCTTCCCGGTGCTGCACGACATCCTGTTCCAGCTCGGTTACGAGGATGACCGCGGCTGGTTCGAGGAGCTCTGCGCACAGGCGGCCGCCTGACCGGCCGCGCCCCGCCACCCTGCCCGGGATCCGAAGACAAGTCCCCCGCGCACGGGGCGCTTTCCCTTTGCCGAGGCTTTCGATAGGAGGGTCCGGACAACAGCACAAGCAGGCATGGGAACGCAGCCATGGCGATGGAAAAGACCTTCAACGCGGCCGAGGCCGAGGCACGCATCTACAAGGCGTGGGAAGACAGCGGAGCCTTCAAGGCCGGGGCCAACGCCTCGCGCGATGAAAGCTTCTGCATCATGATCCCGCCGCCGAACGTGACCGGCTCGCTGCACATGGGCCACGCGTTCAACAACACCCTTCAGGACATCCTCGTGCGCTGGCACCGGATGCGCGGCTTCGACACGCTCTGGCAGCCGGGACAGGACCACGCGGGCATCGCCACGCAGATGGTCGTCGAGCGCGAGCTGGCCAAGGACAAGAACAACGCCACCCGCCGCGAGATGGGCCGCGAGGCCTTCCTCGAGAAGGTCTGGGAGTGGAAGCAGCAGTCCGGCGGCACGATCATCAACCAGTTGAAGCGCCTCGGCGCCTCCTGCGACTGGTCGCGCAACGCCTTCACCATGTCCGGCGCCGAAGGCGCCCCGGCCGGCGAGGAAGGCAACTTCCACGACGCGGTGATCAAGGTCTTCGTCGACATGTACGAGAAGGGCCTGATCTACCGCGGCAAGCGGCTGGTGAACTGGGACCCGCATTTCGAGACCGCGATCTCCGACCTCGAGGTCGAGAACATCGAGGTGCCGGGCCACATGTGGCACTTCAAGTACCCGCTCGCGGGCGGCGAGACCTATACCTACGTCGAGAAGGACGCGGACGGCACCGTGCTCTTCACCGAAGAGCGCGACTATATCTCCATCGCCACCACCCGCCCCGAGACCATGCTCGGTGACGGCGCGGTCGCGGTGCACCCGTCCGATGAACGCTACGCCCCGATCGTCGGCAAGCTCTGCGAGATCCCCGTGGGCCCCAAGGAGCACCGCCGCCTGATCCCGATCATCGTGGACGAATACCCCGATCCGACCTTCGGCTCGGGCGCGGTGAAGATCACCGGCGCGCATGACTTCAACGACTACGGCGTCGCCAAGCGCGGCGGCATCCCCTGCTACCGGCTGATGGACACCCGCGCGCGCATGCGCGACGACGGCCTGCCCCATGCCGAGGCCGCGGCGCTTGCGCAGAAGGTGGCGCGCGGCGAGCTGTCGCTGGACGAGCACGAGGCCGACAAGCTGAACCTCGTCCCCGACCACCTGCGCGGGCTGGACCGTTTCGAGGCGCGTGAAGCCGTGATCGCCGAGATCACCGCCGAGGGTCTCGCGGTGATGACCGAACCCACCGACCCGCGCCTCGGCGCGGCGGCGGCAAAGGCACCGCCCGCCCCCGAGGAAGGCGGCGAGGCGCTGGACGAGCCGGCACAATGGGTGCCGCTGGTCGAGGCCAAGCCGATCATGCAGCCCTTCGGCGACCGCTCGAAGGTGGTGATCGAGCCGATGCTCAACGACCAGTGGTTCGTCGACACCGCGCAGATCGTCGGCCCGGCGCTCGACGCCGTGCGCGAGGGCCGCGTGCGGATCATGCCCGAGAGCGGCGAGAAGACCTATTACCACTGGCTCGAGAACATCGAGCCCTGGTGCATCTCGCGCCAGCTCTGGTGGGGCCACCAGATCCCGGTCTGGCACACGCCGGGCATGGGCGATGAATGGCGCTCGTTCTGCGCCGCCTCGGAAGATGAGGCGATCGCGCAGATGAAGGCGGTCTTCGGCGAGGATGCCGAGTTCCTGATCGTCGAGGATGCCGCCGCCGCCGAGGATCACCTCGCCGACCTGCTGTCGCAGGGCACGGATTTTTCCGGCGTCGACCAGCGCCACCGCGCGCAGGCGATTCCGGTGTTCCGCGATCCCGACGTGCTCGACACGTGGTTCTCCTCGGGTCTCTGGCCGATCGGCACGCTTGGTTGGCCCGAACAGACCCCGGAGCTCGGCAAGTACTTCCCGACCTCGGTGCTGGTCACCGGGCAGGACATCCTGTTCTTCTGGGTCGCCCGGATGATGATGATGCAGCTCGCGGTCGTGGACGAGATCCCCTTCAAGTACGTCTACCTCCACGGGCTCGTGCGCGACGCCAAGGGCAAGAAGATGTCGAAGTCGCTCGGCAACGTCGTCGACCCGCTCGAGATCATCGACGAGTACGGCGCCGACGCGCTGCGCTTCACCAATGCCGCCATGGCCTCGCTCGGCGGCGTGCTGAAGCTCGACATGCAGCGCATCGCCGGCTACCGCAACTTCGGCACCAAGCTGTGGAACGCCGCCTCCTACGCGCAGATGAACGGCGTGTTCGAGCTGGCCCATAGCGATGCCGTGCCCGAGGCCACCCTGCCGCTCAACCGCTGGATCAAGGGCGAGGTCGCCAAGACCCGCGAGGCGGTGGACGCGGCGCTGGCCGACTACCGCTTCAACGACGCGGCGCAGGCGCTCTACGGCTTCGTCTGGGGCACCTTCTGCGACTGGTACCTCGAGTTCACCAAGCCGGTGTTCCACGGCGAGGACGAGGCCGCCAAGGCCGAGACCCGCGCCACCTACGCCTGGGCCTTCGACCAGTGCCTGATCCTGCTGCACCCGATCATGCCCTTCGTCACCGAGGAACTCTGGGCGCAGCGCGCACGGCCGAAGATGCTGATCCACGCCAACTGGCCGACCTACGCCGCAGCCGAGATGGTCGACGCGCAGGCCGACGCCGAGCTGAACTGGGTGATCCGGATGATCGAGGCGATCCGCTCGGCCCGTGCGCAGATGCACGTGCCCGCCGGCGCCTACGTGCCCTGCGTGGTCAAGGGCCTCAGCCCCGAGGCGCGCGCCGCCTATGCCACCAACGAGGCCTTCGTGAAGCGCTACGCGCGGATCGAGGATCTGACCGAGGTCGAGGAAATGCCCAAGGGCACCGCGGCGCTGGCGCTGAGCGGCGGCACCTTTGGCCTGCCGCTGGCGGGGATCATCGACGTCGAGGAAGAAAAAGCCCGCCTCGAGAAGGCGCTGCAGAAGCTTGGCAAGGAACTCGGCGGTCTGCGCGGTCGCCTGAAGAACCCCAAGTTCGCCGAGAGCGCACCGGAAGAGGTCGTCCAGGAAACCCGCGACAACCTCGCCGCCCGCGAGGAAGAGGAATCCAAGCTTAAGGAGGCGCTGGCGCGCCTCGCCGAGCTGGGCTGACCGCCCGGGTGAAGAGACAGCAAGGCCCGCCCGGAGCGATCCGGGCGGGCCTTTTTCATGTCCGCGCCCTGCCCCGGCACCGCGCGCGTGGCGGGCGCACGGCCGTGCGTATTTGAAAAGAGAAGATGCCGGAGGCATCCAGACGCGGGGAGGCCGGGGACCGCGCGCCGCGCCGTCCCCTTCTTCTCTTTCAAAATACGCAAAATCCCGGCGTCGCCGCCCGCACGTCAGCCGATCAGCAGCGCCCGCGCCGCCGCCCGCGCCTCGGGGGTGACGGTGTCGCCCGCAAGCATCCGGGCGATCTCGTCCTCGCGCTCGCCCTCGCCGAGCGGGGTGACCGAGGACAGGGTGATGTCATTCTCCACCCGCTTGGCCACGCGCCAGTGGTGCGCGCCGAGCGCGGCGACCTGCGGCGAGTGGGTGACGACCAGCACCTGCCCGCCCTCGGCCAGCGCCGCGAGTCGGCGACCCACGGCGGCGGCGGTCGCGCCGCCGACGCCCCGGTCGATCTCGTCGAAGATCATCGTGACCTCGCCGCCCTGCTCTTCCGACAGGCACACCTTGAGCGCCAGCAGGAAGCGCGAGAGCTCGCCGCCCGAGGCGATCTTGTTCAACGGTCCAGAGGGTGCACCGGGGTTGGTGGCAACGGTGAAGGCCACCGCGTCACGTCCCTCGGGGCCCTCGGGCGCCTCGGTGACCTCGGTGCGGAAGACCGCGCGCTCCATCTTCAACGGTGCCAGCTCACCCGCCACGGCGGCATCGAGCCGCGCGGCGGAGGCGCGGCGGGCCTCGGTGAGCGCGGCGGCGGCGGCGTCATAGGCCCGTTCGGTGCGGCGCACCTCGGCGTTCAGCGCGTCCAGTTCCTCGGCCGAATGGTCCAGTGCCGAGAGCCGCGCCGAAAGCGTCTCGCGGAGCTCGGCCAGTTCATCCGGCAGGACATTGTGCTTGCGCGCGAGGCCGCGGATGGCAAAGAGCCGCTCCTCGGTGTCCTCCAGCGCGCGGGGGTCGAAATCAAGCAGGTCCAGCGTGTCCTCGACCTCGCGCGCGGCCTCGTCGAGCTCGGCCATGGCGCGGGTGAGCGCGGCGATCGCCGCGTCGAGCCGGCCCTCGGCGCCCTCTGCAGCGCCCTCGAGCCAGCGCAGCGCATCGGCCATGGCGCCCTCGGCGCCGTCGTTGCCGAGCGAATGCCCGGCGCGCGCGATGTCGGCGCGGATGCGCTCCGCGGCCTGCATCATGCGACGCTTCTGGTCGAGCTCGGTTTCCTCGCCCGGCTCCGGCGCGAGCCTGTCGAGCTCGGCCACGGCGTGGCGCAGGAAGTCCTCCTCGGCGCGGACCTCCTCGAGCGCGGCCTCGGCTTCGGCCAGGCGCTTGCGCGCGCCGCGCTGCTCGGTCCAGGCGCCGCGCGTCGCCGCAAGATCGGCGGCAAGCGCGGCATAGGCGTCGAGGATGTCGCGATGGCCAGACGGGTTCAGAAGCCCGCGGTCGTCGTGCTGGCCGTGCAGTTCCACCAGCGTCTCCGACAGGCGCCGCAGCACCTCGCCGCTGGCGCGGCGGTCATTGATCCAGGCGGTCTTGCGCCCGTCGGCGCTGTTCACCCGGCGCAGGATCAGCTCGTCCGAGACCGGCAGCCCGGCCTCGTCCAGCACGGCGCGGGCGGCATGACCCGCAGAGAGTTCGAAAACGGCGGTGACCTCGCCCTGCGCTGCCCCGGCCCGCACCAGCTCGGCACGGCCGCGCCAGCCGAGCACGAAGCCGAGGCTGTCGAGCAGGATGGACTTGCCCGCCCCGGTCTCGCCGGTGAGCACGTTGAGGCCCGGCTGGAAGTTCAGGTCCAGCCGGTCGATGATGAGAAGATCGCGGATTTCAAGCGCTCGGAGCATCCATTCAGGCGGGCGAGCCGCTCTCCCTCAGATCCACTGGCCCTTGATCATCTGGCGGTACACCTGCGCCAGCCAGCTGTCGCCGGCGGCCTCCAGTTCCAGGCCGCGGCCGGTGAGCAGCTTGTAGCTGTCCTCGTACCATTGCGTGCCGCGGTAGTTGTACCCGAGGATCGCCCCGGCGCTCTGCGCCTCCTGCACAAGCCCCAGCGAGAGATAGGCCTCGACCAGGCGGTGCAGCGCTTCGGCGGTGTGGGTGGTGGTCTGGAAGTCCTCGACCACGACGCGGAATCGGCTGATCGCCGCGCCGTAATTCTCGCGCTTGAGATAGTACCGGCCGATTTCCATTTCCTTCGCCGCGAGGTGGTCGAAGGCGAGGTCGAACTTCAGGATCGAGCTGCGCGCGTATTCGCTGTCGGGATAGCGTTCGATCACCGTGCGCAGCGCCTGCAGCGCCTGGAAGGTCAGCCCCTGGTCGCGGCCGACTTCCTCGATCTGGTCATAATACGACAGCGCCAGAAGATACTGCGCGTAGGCGGCATCCTCGTCGCTGGGGTAGAAGTCGATGTAGCGCTGCGCCGCCGAGCGGGAATTCTCGTAGTCCTTCGCCCGGTGATAGCTGTAGGCCTGCATGATCAGCGCCCGCTTCGCCCAGTCCGAATAGGGGTAGAGACGCTCGACCTCGCCGAAGTAGAAGGCCGCGCGCTCCGCGTCGCTGCGCTCCATCTCGAATTCGCCGCGCTCGTAGATCTGCTCCGCGGTGAAGTTCTCGATCGGAACCCCACCGGGCCCTGTTCCGGGCTGTTCCTGTGCCGAACAGCCGGCCAGGAGAATCGCGGAGAAAGCCGCCCCGATCACTGCATTACGCGATCTGCCGCCTGCCATGCCCGACTTACCTCACATTCCTTGCCAAGCCCCCTACGGGGCCTTGGCTCGGTCCTAGCACAGAAATTTCCGGGGCAAAACGCCTTAACGGCGATTTGAGCGGCGCGGCGCTGTCAGGCAACCGCGGGGATCTCGTCGCGTTCGACGCCAGCGCCGGGAAGGCGCGCGGACATCTGCGCGTCGCAGACGGTCAGGCGATAGGCATCGGGATCCGCAAACAGCGCGTGAAGCAGCTTGTTGGTGATCGCATGCCCGGCCTTGAAGCCGGTGTAATGCCCGAGAATCGGTGCACCGGCGGTATAGAGATCGCCAAGCGCGTCGAGCATCTTGTGGCGCACCGCCTCGTCGGCGTGGCGCAGGCCGCCCGGCGAGAGCACCTTGGCGCCATCGACAACCACGGCATTCTCGTAGGTGCCGCCGAGGGCGAGGCCATTGGCCTGCATCGCATCGACATCCGCCTGGCGGCAGAAGGTACGACTGTCGCAGAGCTCGCGCACGAAGGAGCCGTTGCCAAGGTCGATCGACTTGTCCTGGGTGCCAATCGCGGCATCGGCGAAATCGATGTGGAACTCCATCGTGGTGCCCTGCCCCGGCGACAGCCGGGCCCAGCCGCCGGGGGTCTGCACCTCGACGGTTTTCAGCACCTCGATGGCGCGCACGGGCGCGCGAAGTTCGCGCACGCCGCGGGCCAGGATCGCGCGCACGAAGGGCGCGGCAGAGCCGTCGACGATCGGAACCTCGGGGCCATCGATCTCGATCAGCGCGTTGTGGATGCCGCAGCCGGCGAGCGCGGCCATCACGTGCTCGATGGTCGAGACGGAAACACCTGCGCGGTTCTTGATGAGGGTGCAGAGCGGCGAGATCTCGACCGCATCGAAGCGGGCGGGAACGAGAGCGTCACCGATTTCGATGTCCGTGCGCTTGAACCAGATACCGTGCTCGGCAGCAGCCGGGCGAATGGTCATCCGGACAGGCGCGCCGGAATGAAGGCCCACGCCCTGGAAGCTCACTGCACTGCGGATCGTCGTTTGCACTTTGGTCACCTTTGATTGGAGCGCCCCTCCCCACTGGCGCGCACCTTTGCTGCAAGGGAGATACTCACAGGGGGCGAAAGTCTCAAATCAAGTATTGCAACGAAGTGAAACATGCGGGTTTCCTAATGGGCGAAAGCCCGCTCCCCATCCAGATCTCCACCGTAAATAACTGTAAAATAAAGAAAAACGCCCACTCTTGCGAGCGGGCTTTTCGGCGTTTGGGGCTTAAATTATGACCCCCGCGCGAGACCGCACGGGGGAAAACCGTCAGTTGGCCTGGCGGCGCAGGAAGGCCGGGATTTCGATCCGATCCTGCTCGGGGGCTTCTTCCGGAGCCGGAGCCGGGGCCGGACGCTGGGCCTGCATCGGCGGCTGGCGGCGGGCCTGCGGCGCGGCCGGTGCGGCCGGTTGCGGCTGTTGCTGCTCGTGGCCGTGGTGACCATTGCCGGTCATCCGATTGATCAGCGAGTTGATCCCGAAGCGCGGCTTCTCGGCTTCCGGCGCACGCTGCGGTTCGGACTGCGGGCGCGCCGCGGCGGCCTGACCCGGACGGTTGTTGCGCGCGGCCGCGGCCTGCAGGCGCTTCATCGTGTCGGCCGAGGGCTGGCCAGGAGCGCGCGGGGCCACGAAGGTGTCGGGCGCGGCATCCAGAGACGCAGGTTCGGGGTGACGCTGCACCGGCTGCGGGCGGTAAGCGGGCGGCGGCAGACCGTCTTCGGTCTCGACCACTTCCTGCTCGAAGCCCTGCGCATGGCCGGGCATCTCGCCGAAGAGCGAGGGCTCTTCCTCTTCGTAGGTCGCCTGGGCAGCCACCGGAGCAGGCTGCGCTGCCGGCTGTGCCGCGACAGGCTGCTGTGGCGCGGGTGCGACCGGGGCGGCCTGCTCTGCCGGCTGCTGCGCCAGAGGCTGTGCCAGCGGACGGCGCGGCACGGGGATTTCCAAATGCGAGGACGAAGCGTCGATGCCGGTCGCCACAACCGAGACGCGCATCCGGCCTTCCATCGTGTCGTCGAGCGTCGAGCCGACGATGATGTTGGCGTCCGCGTCCACTTCCTCGCGGATGCGGTTGGCGGCCTCGTCGAGTTCGAACAGGGTCAGATCGTGGCCACCAGTGATGTTGATCAGGACGCCCTTGGCGCCCTTGAGGCTGATCTCGTCAAGCAGCGGGTTCGCGATGGCCTTTTCGGCCGCCTGGATGGCGCGGTCTTCGCCGTCCGCCTCGCCGGTGCCCATCATGGCCTTGCCCATCTCGTCCATCACGGCGCGCACGTCCGCGAAGTCGAGGTTGATCAGGCCCGGACGGACCATCAGGTCGGTCACGCCCTTGACGCCTTGGTAGAGCACGTCGTCCGCGAGGCTGAAGGCCTCGGTGAAGGTGGTCTTCTCGTTGGCCAGGCGGAACAGGTTCTGGTTCGGAATGATGATCAGCGTGTCCACGACCTTCTGCAGGTGCTCGACGCCATCTTCCGCCTGGCGCATGCGCTTGGCGCCTTCGAACTGGAAGGGCTTGGTCACCACGCCGACGGTCAGCACACCCAGCTCACGCGCGGCCTGCGCGATGATCGGGGCCGCGCCGGTGCCGGTGCCGCCACCCATGCCGGCGGTGATGAAGCACATGTGCGCACCCGCGAGGTGATCGACGATCTGCTCGATGCTCTCCTCGGCAGCGGCCGAGCCCACCGACGGGCGGGCGCCCGCGCCGAGGCCCTCGGTCACCTTCACGCCAAGCTGGACCTTGGCGGTCGACAGGCTCTGCTGCAGCGCCTGCGCGTCGGTGTTGGCAACCACGAAGTCCACGCCTTCGAGTTGCTTGGTGATCATGTTGTTGACTGCGTTGCCACCAGCGCCGCCGACGCCGAATACGGTGATCCGGGGCTTCAGCTCTTCCTGGCCGGGCATCGAGAGATTGAGTGCCATGTGATGTTCCGCCTGTCGTTTATGACTTGTTTCGCGCCTGTCCTGCGCCTTGGGTCAATTATTACCGAGATCCTAGGGCTTGGTCACGTAAAAAACACAGATCCACCACGAAATATGGCTTTTGGATTGACTATCCGCGCGAGATTTCGCCCGTTTCTACCAAGTCTTGCGTGCGCAGCCAGTGACAGCACAACAAGACCCGAGAACGGCCTCCGTTCGCAGCGGCCGAATCCGAATCTCTTTAACTATGTGCGGAGATGCCTGCTCGCCTCTCCTTGCCCGCGTCTGGCGCGCGGGTTTCCATCCCACTTATCAAATCCGGTGCAGCACGTCACCCCGAACTCTTCGTGAACAGCGTGAAAAGCCCCCAAGGGCCAGCGACTTGCCACGCGCCACGACGGCACGCGGCACGCGCAGCCTGCCCGTCAGCGCCGGGGGGATCAGGTCAGCGGCGCGCCGCCCCTGCCCCATCCGGCAGGCAAGCTCACCAGTTGTCGCGGAACCACTTCACTGCTTTCATGATCGACTTCGACGAGTAGCGCTCGATCGGGATCTCGAAGTCCCACCACTCATCCTGCGGATGCGCCGCGAAGAGGCACATGCCCACCGCCGAGGCAAAGCCCGGCCCGGTCACCGCCTGCGGCAGCCCGTGCACGCGCATCGGGCGGCCCAGGCGCACCTGGCTGCCGAGGATGCGGCTCGCGAGCCCGTCGAGGCCCGGGATCTGGCTGGCCGCGCCGGTCAGCACGATCTGCTGGCTCGGCAGGTGCTCGAAGCCCGCCGCGTCGAGGCAGGCGCGCACCTCCTCGAGGATCTCCTCGACCCGCGGCCGCATGATGCCGATCAGCTCGGCGCGGCTGACCTGGCGCCGGTCGTGGTGCCAGTCGCCGGTGTCGCCCGAGATCTCGATCATCTCGCGGTCGTCCATGCCGGTCGCATGCACCCCGCCGTAGAAGGTCTTGATCCGCTCGGCCATCGCCATGGGGATCTGCAGACCCATCGAGATGTCGCCGGTGACGTGATCGCCGCCCATGGGCACCGCGTCGCCGTAGATCATGTGCTTCTTCATGAAGATCGACACGCCGGTGGCGCCGCCCCCCATGTCGATGCAGGCCGCGCCCAGCTCCTGCTCATCCTCGACCAGAGCCGCAACGCCCGACACATAGGCCGAGCTGGCGATGCCCGCGAGCTCGAGATCGCAACGCTTGACGCAATGGGCAAGGTTCTGGATCGCCTGCGCGTTCACCGTCAGCATGTGCATGTCGCAGGTCAGCTCGCGGCCGATCTGGCCCCGCGGATCGCTGAGGCCCGAGCGGTGGTCGAGCGCGAAGTTCACCGGCTGCGCGTGCAGCACCTCGCGGCCGTTGCCGACGTCGGGAACATCGCAGGCCGAGAGCACCCGCGCCACGTCCTGTTCGGTCACCATCGATCCCTCGATGCTCACCTTGCCATCAAGGCCGTAGCTGCGCGGCTCTGCGCCGGAGAAGCAGGCGATGACATGGTCGACCCGGATGCCCGCCATCTTCTGCGCCGCCTGCACCGCGGTGCGGATCGCGCGCTCGGTCTCGGTCATCGCGGCGATCTCGCCGAAGCGCACCCCGCGCGATCGCGTGGTCGCCGCGCCGATCACCCGAAAGCCGGCCTGACCGGCCAGCGAGCCGACGCCGCTGTCGGTGCCGCGCTCGGTGCCGTCGAACCGCAGCACCAGGCAGGCGATCTTCGAGCTGCCGACGTCAAGGACCGCGACCACCCCGCGCTGCATCGCCGCCTTGCGCATGTTGCGCATCGCACGCTGGGACTCGTAAAGCTCGAACATTATCGTTTTTCCCCGGTCTCGATGGCCTTGATCCGCCAGTATTCCTGTGCCGCGGCATCGTGCAGCCGCAGCGTCGGACGCTGCGCCAGCCGCAGGTCCACAGCCGCGATGTCGCGCGAAAGCATGTCGACGGCGCCATCCATCGCCATCGCCCGCTCGAGCGCCTGAACAGCGCCCTCCTCGGGCAGCAGGATGCGCTGCCCATGATCCAGAACCACGTCCCAGCGTCGGTTGCCGACGCGCTCGAGCCCGCGCAGCCGTCCCGCCAGCGGCGCGGCAGCGGCGAAGAGCTCGGTCGCCTCGGGCACCCGCGTCTCGGCCCCGGCACCGGCGATCACCGGCAGATCGGAATGCGCGGCGCGCGTGCCTGCCGGGCCGACCAGAACGCCGGTCTCGTCCAGCAGCTCGAGCCCGCGCAAACCGCGCCAGAGCACCACAGGCACGCGCTCGACGATCGACACTTCGAGCACCCCGCCCTGCTTGATCCGCAGGCTTGCCGATTTCACGGCGTCGAGCCCGGCGACGATGCCGCGCATTTCGTCGAGGTCGAGATCGAAGGAACTCAGCGGGAAGTCGAGCGAAAGGATCTCGCGCACATCCGCGGCAACACCCTCGCTGGCCCCGTCGATGGCCATCAGATCCACCCGAAACTCGGGCCGGCTCTCGATCTGGTCGCGCACCGACTCGATGGCCCCGAGGAAGGTCTCGCGATTGCTCTCGTAGGAGAAATACCAGCTGGCACCGCCGACTCCGATCAGGAAGGGCAGGCCGAAGCGCAGCGAGAAGCGGAACAGCGGCGTCAGCATCAGCCGCTCGAGCCTGTACTTCAGGCGCGAGGGCGCGGGATCGGAACGATAGACCTGCGCGCGCGGGCTCTGGCGCTGCGGCGCGCCGGCCTGACCACGCGCGGGGGCGGCTCCTACCTGTCGCATGAGGCATCCTCCACCATCCAGCGGCAGAGCGCGCCGAAGGACATGCCGCAGGCCTGCGCCTGCTCGGGCGCCAGCGAGGTGGGTGTCATGCCCGGCTGGGTGTTGGTTTCCAGCAGCACCAGCCCCTCGAGGCCGCGGCTCTCGTCCCAGCGGAAGTCGGTCCGGCTGAGGCCACGGCAGCCGAGCGCCTTGTGGGCGCGCAATGCGTAGTCGAGGCAGGCGTCGAAGATCTCCTGCGGGATCTCGGCGGGCACCACGTGGCGCGAGCCGCCGGCCTTGTATTTGGCGTCGTAATCGTACCAGCCGTCGGTCAGGATGTCGGTCACCGTCAGCGCACGATCGCCCAGCACCGTCGTCGTCATCTCGCGACCCGGCGCATAGGTCTCGACCATCACCGTCTCGGGCATCTCGTCGGAAAGCTGCGGCGGCTGGTTGGCGCCATCCTTCACCAGATAGACGCCGACCGAACTGCCCTCGTTGTAGGGTTTCACCACGTAGGGCGGGGGCAGCACGTGGCGGGCAGCGACCTCGGCCTTCGAGGCCAGCACGCTGGCGACCACCGGCAGCCCCGCGTCGCGGTAGACCTGCTTGGTGCGTTCCTTGTCCATCGCCAGAGCCGAGGCCAGCACGCCCGAATGTGTGTAGGGGATGCGCGACCACTCAAGCAGGCCCTGCACGCAGCCATCCTCGCCCCAGCGACCGTGAAGTGCGTTGAAAACGACGTCGGGAGACAGGTCCGCAAGCCGCGCAGCCAGATCGGGCCCCGCGTCCAGTTCGATCACCTCAAATCCCTCATTCCGCAAAGCGGCGGCACATTCCCGACCGGAACTCAGCGAGACCTCGCGCTCTGCCGAGGGTCCGCCCATCAATACCGCCACTTTGGGATCTGCCCTGCTCGACATCCCCAAAACCGCCTCGTTGCGCGGGGCTTTGCCCCATCATGCCTGCCGCCGGGGTTGACCCCGGTCAGCCACCCGCGTGCCGCTCAATTCGGCGCGCGGACCTGATTCATCTCGGCGTGCGACCCTGAGTCGTCTTGGGGAACACTGCCGCCTCGTTCATCGCACCCTGCTTGGGGTGCGCGATTATCATTGGAGCGCGTAACGCCCTCAGTTTTCAAGCGGATCGCCGACCCGCATGATTTCCCACTGTAGCTGCAAACCACTGTGTTGGAAAACCCTTTTTCGGACTTCCTCGCCCAGACCCTCAAGATCCGCTGCGGATGCCTCGCCGGTGTTCACCAGGAAGTTGGAATGCATCGGGCTCATCTGCGCCCCACCCCGCGTCGCGCCGCGCATCCCGGCCTCGTCGATGACTTTCCAGGCCTTCAGCTCATGCGTGTCATCCGCGCGTCCGGTCGAGCTGAAGCCCGCCGGGTTGCGGAAGGTCGAACCCGCGGTGCGATCCTTGGTCGGCTGGGTCTCGTCGCGCTTCTTCAGCTGCGCATCCATGCGCGCCTCGAGCGCCTCGGGATCGCCCTGCGGCCCCTCGAAGACCGCCTCGACCACCACCGCCCCCTCGGGCAGCTCGGACTGGCGATATTGCAGCTTCAACTCTGCGGCTGGAATCTTCACCAGCGCGCCCTGACGGGTCACCGCGCGAATCTCCAGCAGGTGGTCGGCGACATAGGTGCCATAGCAGCCCGCGTTCATCCGCACCGCGCCGCCGATGGAGCCGGGAATGGTGCGCAGGAAAGTCAGGTCCACCCCGGCCTGCGCCGCCCGTTTCGCCACATGCGCATCGAGCGCCGCAGCCCCCGCGGTGACGCGCGTGCCCTCGGCCTCGATGCCGTTGAAGCCACGCCCGAGACGGATCACCACGCCGCGCATGCCGCCATCACGCACGATGAGGTTCGAACCGACGCCCATCGGGAAGACCGGCACCTCGGCGGGCAGCGCCGCAAGGAAATCTTGCAGATCCTGCAAATCGGCGGGCTGAAACAGCACCTCGGCGGGTCCGCCGACCCGCAGCCAGGTGAGTTCGGAGAGCGGGCGGCCTGTCGTCAGGCGGCCGCGGACGGGGGGGAGCTGGTCAATCATGACATGCGTTCTGCCGCGTTCCGCGACGCGGGTAAAGGCCCCGCGCGCGGCTCAGGAAACCTGGGCGCGCAACCAGCGCCAGAGATAGAGCAGCGGCCAGCGCAGCACGCTCGCCCCAGCCAGCACGACCAGCAGCGCGACCCATGGTCCGTTCTGCCAGAAGACCCAGCCAAGCAGCGGAAGTCCGAGTGCGATGAGCACGTAGGCCCGCGTCCAGTGGTTATCGCGCGAGGGCAGCATGCCGAGCACATTGGCCAGCACGAGCCAGGCGCAGGCGAGGAAGAGCGAAAGGGTCATGCGGCGCCTCCGGGGAATGAGGCCAGAGTGGCGCAGGCCGGCACAGGCCGCAAGATTTCCGCGGGTCGCGAGCCGGGCGAGCGCCCGCCCGTGGGGTGCCGCTGCAACGGTTGAGATCGGCGCTGCGCGCCAGACCAATCCAGGCGACAATGAACACAGGTGCGATGCCGCCAGCGATTGAACGCCCGTCAGACCAGCATCCCGGTCAGGAAGCGCCGCACCGGCCAGGCCACCAGCAGGCCGCCGCCGGTGCTGGCGAGGATCGCCGCGCTGCCTGTGGGGTCGTGGTGGATCTGCAGCGCCAGCAGCCCGAAGAAGGCCAGTGCGAAGAAGAAGACGAGGCGGCGCAGGATTCCCAGCACCGCCACCGCCGACAGAAGGACAATGACGCCCGCGATGGCCCAGAGGATACTCACGGACGCCCCCGGATCACTTTTCGAGCCGCGCGGGCAGGTTGTTGGCCCAGGCGGAGATCGTGCCCGCACCAAGGCAGACCACCATGTCGCCCGGACGCGCCTGCTCGCGCACCAGCCGCTCGAGGTCCTCCTCCGAGAGGATCGCTCGGGCGTGACGGTGACCGTGGCGGATCAGCCCGGCGACCAGATCGTCGCGGCTCGCACCCTCGATCGGGTCCTCGCCAGCGGCATAGACCTCGGCGATGGCGACCACATCGGCCTCGTTGAAACAGGTGCAGAAGTCGTCGAAGAGCGTGTGCAGCCGCGAGTAACGGTGCGGCTGGTGCACGGCGATGACCCGGCCTTCCGAGGCCTGGCGCGCCGCCTTCAGCACCGCTGCGATCTCCACCGGGTGGTGGCCGTAGTCGTCGATGATCGTCACCCCGTTCACCTCGCCGACGCGGGTGAACCGGCGGTTGACGCCGCCGAAGCTCGCCAGCGCCGAGCGAATCTCGTCGCCGGTCATGCCGAGGTGCCGCGCAACGGCGACCGCCGAGAGCGCGTTAGAGACGTTGTGGTCCCCCGGCATCGGCAGCGTGCAGCCCTCGATCACCTCGCCCTCGGCCTGAAGCGCCACGTCGAAATGGGCCACACCCTTTTCGTAGCGCAGGTTCACCGCGCGCACGTCCGCCTGCGCGTTGAAGCCGTAGGTGGTGACGCGGCGGTCGGTGACGCGGCCGACCAGCGCCTGCACCTCGGGGTGGTCGGTGCAGCACACGGCAAGGCCGTAGAAGGGAATGTTCGAGACGAACTGGTAGAAGCCGTCGCGCAGCTTCTCGATCGAGCCCCAGTGCTCCATGTGCTCGGGGTCGATGTTGGTGACGATGGCGATGGTTGCCGGCAGGCGGTTGAAGGTGCCGTCGCTCTCGTCGGCCTCGACCACCATCCACTCGCCAAGACCGACGCGGGCGTTCGAGCCGTAGGCGTGGATGATGCCGCCGTTGATCACCGTCGGATCGAGCCCGCCGGCATCCAGCAGCGTCGCGACCATCGTGGTGGTCGTGGTCTTGCCATGGGTGCCCGCGATGGCAACGTTGGACTTCAGGCGCATCAGCTCGGCCAGCATCTCGGCCCGGCGCACCACCGGCAGGCCGCGGCGCCGCGCCTCGTCGAGCTCGGGGTTGCCCGGCTTGATCGCCGAGGAGATCACCACCACCTGCGCGTTCTCGAGGTTCTCGGCGCGCTGGCCCTCGAAGACCACCGCGCCCAGCGAGACCAGCCGCTCGGTGATCTTCGAGCACTTGAGGTCCGAGCCCTGCACCGCGTAGCCGTGGTTCAGCAGCACCTCGGCGATGCCCGACATGCCGATGCCGCCGATGCCGACGAAGTGGATCGGGCCGACATCGCCCGGAAGCTTGGTTGCCGGGCTCATGCGTGCGCCTTCCTGCGTGAACTTCTCATCTTTCATCTCTGCCCCGTCTCCTGCTCATACGCCTGTTCTTCTTCGCCGGCGTAATACTCGTCCGGCTCTTCGTCGTATGTATCCTCGGATGCGAACCCTGCCAGTTCCTCGACCATCTGCGCCAGCCCGAGCGCAGCGTCAGGATGCGAGACGGAGAGCGCGGCGCGCGACATCTGCAATGCCCCCTGCGGGTTGCACAGCACCGCCGAGATGGCTTCGGTCATTGCCTCGACCGAGAGCCTGCTCTCGGGAATGCGGATCGCGGCACCGGCGTCGACCAGCCCCTGCGCGTTGACCGTCTGGTGATCCCCCGCCGCCGCCGCATAGGGGATCAGGATCGACGGCCGTCCGATCACCGAGATGTCGGCCACCGACGAGGCCCCAGAACGCGAGATCACCAGCTGCGCCTCGGACATCCGCGCGGGCACGTCGTTGAAGAAAGGCTGCACCTCGGCGTCGATGCCGTGCTCGAAGTAGAACTTGGCCACGCGCTCGCCGTCCTCGTCGCGCGCCTGGTGGCTGATGCGCAGATGGCGCAGCAGCTCCATCGGCAGCCGCTCGATGGCGGGAGGCACCACGTCGGACAGGATGCGTGCGCCCTGCGAGCCGCCGATCACCAGCAGCGACATCGGGTAGTCGCCCGGAGCAATATATCCCGCCCCTGCCCGCTCGCGCACGGCGCCCCGCACGGGGTTGCCGACCGGAATGCCCTCGACCCCCTCGGGCAGCTTCGTGGGCCAGGTGCCGCAGGCGACGGCATCGACCTTGCGGGCGAACTTCTCGTTCACCTTGCCGAGCACGCCATTCTGTTCGTGGATCATCGAGGGCAGCTTCAGCAGCCGCGCCGCGCCGAGCGCCGGGATCGACGGGTAGCCGCCGAAGCCGACCACCACGTTCGGCCGGTCCCGGCGGAAGCGCCGCGCCATCGACAGCACACCCTTCGCCACGCGCAGGGGCACCATCGCCTTTGACAAAATGCCGCCCCGCGCGAAGGTGGCCGAGGACACCTCCTCGATCTCGGTGGAATGCGGGAAGCCGCCGGTGTAGCGCGCGCCGCGCGCGTCGGTCGAGAGCTTCACCCGCCAGCCGCGGCGCAGCATGATTTCGGCCAGCGCCTGCGCCGGGAACATGTGCCCGCCCGTGCCGCCGGCCGCGATGACCAAAAGCGGCTGTTTGCCTTGGCCTGATCCGCCGTGTTGCGCCATGTGCTCGACCTCGTTCCTGCGCGGGGTCTTGTGCCCCGCTGGTTCAGCTCATCACCACGCCGGCACTCACCTCGTGACTCGGGCGCCGTGACACTTTTCGCGCCCGTCTATCGCAGCGGGGGGTGGCGCGAAAGCGCCGCTGTCCCCCGCGCCGATCAGCGCATCCTTGCGCGCAGGATCTCGCCGATTTCGCCCTGAGGACGGCTGCGGGTGAAGGCCAGCAGCATGCCCACGGCAATACCCCCCGCGATCAGCGACGAGCCGCCGTAGCTGACGAAGGGCAAGGTCATGCCCTTGGCCGGCAGCAGGCGCACCGCAACGCCCATGTTGATCATCGCCTGCACGCCGAACATGGCCGCCAGGCCGGTGCCGGCAAGCCGGATGAACGGGTCGCGCTCGCGCATCAGGCGCAGCATCGAGCGCACCACCACCGTGGCGTAGAGCGCGAGGATGACCAGCACCAGCACCAGCCCGTATTCCTCGGCGGCCACCGCGATGATGAAGTCGGTATGGGCATCCGGCAGCGACCATTTCACCTGCCCCTCCCCCACGCCGACGCCGAAGAAACCGCCCTCGCGGATGGCATTGGTGGCATAGCCGAGCTGGGTGGTGGGATCGACATCCGGCGTCAGGAAGCCATCTATACGGCGGGCGAAGTGCTCGGAGTTGTTGTAGGCGAAGGTGCCGCCCAGCACCACGAGCCCGGCAAGACCGAGCAGCAGGAACATCGGCGCGCCGCCGACGAACCACATCACGCCCCAGCCGAAGAGCACCAGGCAGGCCTGGCCGAAGTCGGGCTGCAGCGCCAGCGTGATGACGATCGCGCAGGTCAGACCGAAGGACCAGCTCTTGCCCGGCGGGCCGCCGATCTCCTGGCTCGCGGCCATCAGCCAGGCGGCGACCACGGCGAACACCGGCTTGAGGAATTCCGAGGGCTGCACCGAGGCGAAGCCCAGCGAGTACCAGCGCACCGCGCCCTTGCCGAAGTCGGTGCCGAGAAAGGGCAGCGCCAGCAGCGACACGAAGGCCACCCCGAAGCCGATCACCGCAACGCGGCGCACCATCACCGGGGTCATCATCGAGGTGAAGAACATGGCGGTCAGTGCCAGCCCGCCGAAGAAGGCCTGCCGCTGCACGTAGTGGAAGGGCGCGAAGCCGTTGCGCTCGGCCAGCGGCGGCGAGGCCGCGAGCCCCAGCAGGATGCCGACTCCGAAGAGCATCAGCACGCAGGACAGAGACCACCTGTCCACCGTCCGCCACCACTTGGGCAGGACAGGTTCGCCATCGCGCACGGAGACCGCGCCGTAGACCATTTCCGTCATGGGAATACCGCTCAATTTGCCTGATCGCCCGGGTTGTCCCGGATCTTGCGGCGAGGCTAGCACCTGCGCTGCCCTTTGGGAAGAGCGCGGGGCGCCGCGGACCGGGCGACATGCCGCATCCGCCCACCCTTGCGGCGCGACACGATCCGGTGTTTCAGGGCGCCATGCAGATCAAGACGCTCATCCTCGGCGCCGGCGCGGCCGGCCTCATGTGCGCGGCCCATGCGGGCGCGGGCACGCTGGTCATCGACCATGCCCGCGCGCCGGGCGAGAAGATCCGCATCTCCGGCGGCGGGCGCTGCAACTTCACCAACCTCGGCACCGAGCCCGCGCGCTTCCTGTCGCAGAACCCGCATTTCTGCAAATCGGCACTGGCGCGCTACACGCAGTGGGATTTCATCGAGCTGGTCTCGCGCCACAACATCGCCTGGCACGAGAAGACGCTCGGCCAGCTCTTCTGCGACGGCAAGGCGACGCAGATCGTCGCCATGCTGCTGCGCGAGATGGAAGCGGCGGGGGCCGAGCTCTGGCTGCAGACCTCGCTGCGCGAGCTGACCCACGCGAACGGAATCTATACCGCCCGCCTCGAGCGTGACGGGCGCGAGACGGTGATCCGCGCGCAGACCCTCGTGGTTGCCACCGGTGGGCGCTCGATCCCCAAGATGGGCGCCACGGGCCTTGCCTACGACATCGCGAAGCAGTTCGGGCACGCTCTGGTGCCCCCCCGCCCCGGCCTCGTGCCACTGACCTTCCCCGAGGGGCGCTTCGCCGATCTCGCCGGGGTCGCCCTGCCCGCCCGCGTCACCGCGGGCGGCACCAGCTTCGACGAGGCGCTGCTCTTCACCCACCGCGGGCTTTCCGGCCCGTCGATCCTGCAGGCGTCGAGCTACTGGCACGAGGGCGAGGAGATTTGTGTCAACCTCTCCCCCGCCATCGATCCGGCCGCCCACCTGCGCGCCGCGCGCAAGGGTGCCGGCAAGCGGTCGCTGACCACCGAGCTGCGGCAGATACTGCCCGAGCGGCTGGTCGGCCATCTCGCCGATCACCTCGACCTCTCGGGCAATCTCGCGGACCTGTCGGACACGCGCGCCGAGGCGCTCTCTCAAGCGCTGCGCAACTGGACCCTGCGGCCCTCGGGCTCCGAGGGCTGGCGGACCGCCGAGGTCACGCTCGGCGGGGTCGACACAGACGGGCTGGACAGCAAGACCATGGCCTCCAAGACCGTGCCCGGGCTGCATTTCATCGGCGAGGCGGTGGATGTGACCGGCTGGCTTGGCGGTTACAATTTCCAATGGGCCTGGGCCTCGGGCGCGGCAGCCGGGCGGAGCATCGCCGCGGGCTGATTCCGGCCTCTTGAATTTGTCACCCGTCCGTTACATTTTGTCATGCGATTGTCACATCAGGCAGCCTCATGGCGTTCACCGACCACCCGACTCTCTATCCCAGCAACTGGCTTCGGGACCTGCACGCGCAGGTGCCGCGCAAGGTGGTGCGCGATTTCTGGAACCGCCTGCGCTACGGCGCGGGAGCACCGCTGTCGGACGAGCTCATCCGGGTCGATGCGCGCGACGTGAACTACACCTACGCCGGCAAGCCGAAGCTGCGCCGCCAGCAGAGCGGCATGATCCTCGGCGGGGACTGGGACCTGCCCCGCCAATCGGTCGAGGACAGCCGCAAGCTGCTGAGTTGCCGCCTGCATTTCGAAGGCGGCACGCCCTGGCGCGACACCCCGCTGTTCCAGAAACTGCTGACCGAGATCGCCGCGGGCAAGACCCCCGACGACTGCGCCACCGAGGAAGAGCTGGTGGCCCGCTACCAGCGCCTTGACGCGGTCTTCGAGGAGACCCGGCGCCGCGGCCGCTTGCTGTCGCGCGCGGAACTGCCCGGCTATTTCCGGCGCGAGCATGGCGGTATCCTCTTGCACGTGGGCCGCGACGGGACGCTGCTGCGCGCCGGCGGCGGCGCGCATCGTTTCGCCATCGCCCGCATCCTGAACCTGCCGAAGGTCCCGGCCCAGCTTGGCGTGGTGCACCCGCAGGCTTTCTACGGCGGGCTGCTCGACCGGCTGCGCGAGGCCTGAGGCCCCGCGCCGGCGCTTCACTCAGAGCGCCGCGCGGACCCTTGCGGCGAAGTCCTCGCCGCGCCTCTCGAAACTGTCGTACTGGTCGAAACTTGCCGCCGCCGGCGCCAGCAGCACCACGTCGCCGGGCTGCGCCTCGGCCCTCGCCTGCGCCACGGCGGTTGCCATGTCGGTGCAGATCTCGGCCTCTACCCCCGGCAATCCCAGCGCGAAACTCGCCGCCTCGCGGCCGATCACATAGGCCTTGGTGACATTGGCCAGCCCCGGCGCCAGGCCCGAAAGCCCGCCCTCCTTCATCAACCCGCCGCAGATCCAGCGGATGTTCTTGAAGGCCAGAAGCGCCTTGACCGCCGCGTCCACGTTGGTTGCCTTGCTGTCGTTCACATAGGTCACCCCGCCTGCCTCGGCGATGATCTGGCTGCGGTGGGGCAGCCCCTCGAAGCTGTGGAAGGCGGCCTCGATCTGGCGCGGCGCCACGCCGAGCGCCCGGCAGGCGGCATAGGCCGCGCAGGCGTTCTGATGGTTGTGTGCCCCCGGCAGCCCCTTGACGGTGCGCAGGTCGATCGATGCCACCTGCCGCCCCTTGCGCCATTCGGTCAGGAAGCCCTTGCGGGCAAACACCAGCCAGCCCGGCCCGCCGAGCTTGCTGCCCGAGGATACCCGGATCACCCGGTCGTCCGCCGCCCCCTCGGAAAGCTGGTTGGCCAGATAGCGCCCTTCCTGCTCGTCCACGCCGATCACGCAGCGGTCCGGCCCGCCCTCGGCGAAGAGCCGGCGCTTGGCGGCGAAATAGCCGCCCATGCCGCCGTGCCGGTCAAGATGGTCGGGCGAGAGGTTGGTGAACACCGCCACGTCCGGCGTCAGCGCGCGGGCAAGGTCGGTCTGGTAGCTCGACAGTTCCAGCACCACGATGCCGCCGTCGCCCGGCGGATCGATGTCGAGCACGCCGCGGCCGATGTTCCCGGCGAGCTGGCTCTCGCGGCCCGAGGCCCGCAGGATGTGGTCGATCAGCGCCGAGGTGGTCGATTTGCCGTTCGAGCCGGTCACCGCAACCACCCGCGGCGCGACGTCGAACATGTCCCAGCCCGAGCCCGCGCCGGCCAGCGACCGGAAGAACAGGCCGATGTCATTGTCCACCGGCACCCCCGCCTCCCAGGCGGCGGCGATCACCGGGTTCGGCTCCGGAAAGAGATGCGGGATTCCCGGCGAGACCACCAGCCAGTCGACACCGTCAAAGCCGCCTGCCCGGACCAGCTCGCGGCTCTCGAAGCCCTCGGCCTCGGCGGTCTCGCGCGCGCCGGCATTGTCGTCCCAGACCAGCACCGTGGCCCCGCCCTCGCGCAGCGCCCGCGCCGCCGAGAGGCCCGAACGGCCAAGCCCAAGCACCGCGACGGTGCGCCCCTCAAAGCCGGAAACCGGAATCATGGCAAAGCTCCCATGGCTGCAAATCTTATCGCCCCACGGCTACCCCATCGCGGCTGCGCGCACCAGAGCGCGCAGCTCCGCAGCCAGGCCGTCGGGCGCGGCCCCGCCCCTTCTTCTAGGCAGAAATATCCCGGGGGTGCGGGGGCGGCGCCCCCGCCTTGGCAACCTTGGCGCGGCGGCAGATCTCTGTGAAGAACGTCGCCGCGCGCCTCAGCGCAGTTTCAGCGTCGCGAGGCCGATCAGCGCCAGGATCAGCGAGATGATCCAGAAGCGGATGACGATCTGCGGCTCGGCCCAGCCCTTCTTCTCGTAGTGATGGTGGATCGGGGCCATCAGGAAGACCCGCTTGCCGGTGCGCTTGAAATAGAGCACCTGGATGATCACCGAGAGCGCCTCGACCACGAACAGCCCGCCGACGATGGCCAGCACGATCTCGTGCTTGGTGGCCACGGCGATGGCACCGAGCGCGCCGCCGAGGGCAAGCGAGCCGGTGTCCCCCATGAACACCGCTGCGGGCGGCGCGTTGTACCACAGGAAGCCGAGCCCGCCGCCGATCAGCGCGGCGGTGAAGATCAGGATCTCGCCGGTGCCCGGCACGTAGTGCACATCGAGATACTCGGTGAAGTCGGTGCGGCCCACGGCGTAGGCGATGATCCCCAGCGTGCCGCCTGCGATCATCACCGGCATGATGGCGAGCCCGTCGAGCCCGTCGGTCAGGTTGACCGCATTGGCGGCGCCGACGATGACGATCATGGCGAAGGGGACGAACAGCCAGCCGAGGTCCAGCAGCGCGTTCTTGAACACAGGGAAGGCCAGTTGCCCGGTCAGATCTGCCGGGTGCAGCCAGGCCGCCCAGGCGGCGGCGAGTCCGGCGATCAGAAAGCCGATCAGCAGCCGCACCTTGCCCGAGACCCCGTCGGTGTTCTGCTTCTTCACCTTGGCGTAGTCGTCGGCAAAGCCGATGGCGGCGTAGCCCATGGTGACGAAGAGCACCATCCAGACAAAGCCGTTGTCGAGCCGCGCCCAGAGCAGCGTCGAGGTCAGCAGCGCGCCAACGATCAAGAGCCCGCCCATG
The DNA here is from genome assembly GCF_015223355.1 of Salipiger mangrovisoli. GTDB lineage: Bacteria > Pseudomonadota > Alphaproteobacteria > Rhodobacterales > Rhodobacteraceae > Salipiger > Salipiger mangrovisoli. The sequence continues at coordinate 55,800 of NZ_JADFFK010000021.1, forward strand.
GTCGGCGTGCCGGCCTTGACGAAATGCCCCTCGGGGCCGTCGGTGCGGATCGGCTGGCCCTTACCCTGCCGCTTGCGCAGCACGTCGATCAGCGGGCGCCCGAACAGGAAGCCGAAGATCAGCGCGGTCAGGAACGCTCCACCCGCCCGGAAAGTGATGTAGCGGAAGAGGTTGAAGACATCGCCGCCATCACTCAGTCCAGTCAGCCAGTAGAGCATGAGCCCCGGTCCTTCTCGTCAGATTGTGGCGGGCGCATGACCCATTTTGCGGATCGCGTCAACCACGCGGGCCAGGGCCATCGACAGCGAGCCCTTGACCAGCACGACATCGCCGGCATCGAGGTCATGGCGCACGCGCGCGGCCATCGCGGTGCTGCTCTCGGCCCAATGACCGCGCTTGCGCTCTGGCAGCGCCTCCCAGAGGTCGCGCATCAGCGGCCCGACGCAATGCACGATGTCGATCTTCGCCATGGCCGGATGGGTCGCGAGCGCCGCGTGCAGCGCATGTTCCTGCGCGCCCAGCTCCTTCATGTCGCCGAGATAGGCGATACGGCGGCCGTGATCGACGCGCCCGATACCGTCCTTGGGCCTCGCCCCGGCCAGCACCTCCAGCGAGGCGCCCAGCGAGGCCGGGTTGGCGTTATAGGCATCGTCGATAAGCTCGAGCGTCAGCTGAGTCTCGACGGGATCGAGGATGATCACCTCACGCAGACCGCGGCCCGCCCCGGCCTCCCATTGCCCGAGCGCGGTGATCGCCATGGCCCGGTCGAGATCGAGCGCGTGCACCACGGCCAGAACGCCCATGGCATTGACCGCGAAATGCCGGCCCGGCACCGCGACCTTGTAGAGCACATGCGTGCGCCACGCCCGGCCCTGCGCCACCGTCGCGGCGTCGCAGACGGTGACCTGCTCGACGCGGTGGTGGTTGCCCGCCGCCTCGCCGAACGAGATGACCTGCGCGGCCCTGGCCCCGGCCAGATCGAGCAGCAGCGGCGAGACCTCGAGATCGCCGTTGACCACGGCGATACCGCCGGGCTCCAGCCCCTCGAAGATCGCCGCCTTCTCGCGGGCGATGCCCTCGAGGCTCTCGAAAGCCGCGAGGTGCGCGGGCGCCACGATGGTGATCATCGCCACGTGCGGCCGCGCCATGCGCGACAGCGGTGCGATCTCGCCGGGGTGGTTCATGCCGATCTCGATGACGGCGAAATCCACGTCGGCAGGCATGCGGGCCAGCGTCAGCGGCACGCCCCAGTGGTTGTTGTAGCTCTTCTCGGCGGCATGGACGGTGCCCTGCGCGTCCAGCACGGTGCGCAGCATCTCCTTGGTCGAGGTCTTGCCGACCGAACCGGTCACCGCCACCACCCGCGCCCGCGTGCGGGCGCGCGCGGCGCGTCCCAGCGCCTCGAGCCCCGGCAGCACGTCATCGACCAGCAGCAGCGGCGCGTCCTCGGGCAGGCCCTCGGGGATGCGGCTGACCAGCGCGGCCGCGGCGCCCTTCTCGAGCGCCTGAGCCACGAACTCATGACCGTCGCGCGCCGCGGTCAGCGCCACGAAAAGGTCGCCCTTCTCGATGCTGCGGGTGTCGATCGAAACCCCGGTGACGCTCCAAGTGCCGATGGCGCGCCCGCCGGTGGCGCGCGCCGCCTCTTCAGAAGTCCAGAGGGTCACAGGCCTCTCCCGTCCAATGCTGCCACGGCGACGCTCGCCTGTTCGACATCGTCGAATGGGTAGATCGTGTCGCCGACGATCTGCCCGGTCTCGTGGCCCTTGCCGAGGATCATCAGGGCATCGCCCGGTTGCAGCATGTCGACGCCGCGCAGGATTGCCTCGGCGCGGTCGCCGACCTCTAGGGCTCCCGGCGCGCCATCGAGCACCTGCGTGCGGATCGACGCGGGGTCTTCCGAGCGGGGGTTGTCGTCGGAGACGATGACCATGTCGGCATGTTCGGTGGCCGCCGCGCCCATCAGCGGGCGCTTGCCCGGATCGCGGTCGCCGCCCGCGCCGACAATGGCGATCAGCCGGCCCATGACGTGCGGGCGCAGCGCCTGCAGCGCTGTCGCGACCGCGTCGGGGGTATGGGCGAAATCGACATAGACCGCCGCGCCGTTGTCGCGCGTCGCGGCAAGCTGCATGCGGCCGCGCACGGTTTCGAGCCGCTCCAGCGCCGGGAAGACCTGCTCGGCCGTGCCACCGCAGGCCAGCGCAAGGCCCGCGGCCAGCGCCGCGTTCTGCCCCTGGAACCCGCCGATCAGCCCCAGCCGCAGCTGCTGCACCGCGCCGCGCCAGTCGAGCCTCAGGTCCTGCCCGGTGGCGTGGAAGCGCTGGCCGAGGATGCGCAGATCGCAGCCCGCCGCCTCGCCGACAGAGATCACCTCCTGGCCGCGGGCGCGGGCGATAGCCATCATGTCGATCCCGCGGGCGTCGTCGATGTTGATCACCGCGATGCCGTCATCGGGCAGAACGCGCGCGAAGAGCCCGGCCTTCGCGGCGAAATACTCTTCGAAATCCGCGTGGTAATCGAGGTGATCCTGAGTGAAGTTGGTAAAGCCCGCCGCCTTCAGCTGCACCCCGTCAAGGCGGCGCTGGTCGAGCCCGTGGCTCGAGGCCTCCATGGCGCAGTGATCCACGCCCGCCTCGGCGGCGCTTGCAAGCGCGCGGTGCAGGGTGATCGGCTCGGGCGTGGTGTGCTTGAGCGGAGCCTGCCAGTCGCCCTCGACGCCGGTGGTGCCGAGGTTGATGGCGCGGAACCCCATGTCCTGCCAGATGTGGCGCAGGAAGGTCGCGACCGAGGTCTTGCCGTTGGTGCCGGTGACCGCGACCGTGACCTCGGGCTGTCCGCCGAACCACAGCGCCGCAGCATAGGCCAGCGCCTGGCGGGGATCAGCGGCGATCACCAGCGCGGCGTTGGAGCCAGCCAGCGCCTCGGCGGCCAGCGCCGCGCCCTCGGCATCGGTGAGGATCGCCGCGGCCCCTTGCTCGAGTGCGGTGGGAATGAAGGCCGCGCCGTGCACCTTGGTGCCTGGAAGCGCGGCAAAGAGATGCCCCTGCGCCACTTCGCGACTGTCCACCGACAGTCCCGTCACCCGCGCCTCGCGACCGGCCCGCGCGGTCAATCCCAGCTCGCTGAGGCTCTTGCCCTCTCCAATGACGGCGCCCATGACGGCCCTTTCAACTTTGTTCTTCGGATCTGCACGGCCCCGAAAAACGGGCCGGAGGCCAGCGCCGGATCAGTTGCGAACCAGCGTGACCTCCTCCTCTTCTGGCACATCGTATTCCGGACGCAAGCCCAGAAGCGGCGCGATCCTGCCGATCATCTCGGCCCCCACAGGCACCGAGGTCCAGCCGGCGGTGCGGCGCGGACGGCTGCCCGAGGTCTCGACCGGTTCGTCCAGCGTGACGATCAGCACGTAGCGCGGTGCCTCTGCCGGGAACATGGTGGCAAAGGTCGTGATGGTCTTGTCCTTGTAGTAGCCGCCGCCGCGCTCCTTGGGCTTGTCGGCGGTGCCGGTCTTGCCCGCGACATGGTAGCCCGGAACGTCGCCGAAGCTGGCGGTGCCCTCGGTCACCACCGCGCGCAGCATCTTGCGGGCGCTGGCGGCATTCTGCTCGGAGAGCACCGTCGGCCCGTAGTGCGGCCCGTACTGCTTGATCAGCGTCGGCTGGATCTTGTGGCCGCCGTTGGCAATCGCGGCATAGCCCGCGGCCAGGTGCAGCGGCGAGGCCGAAAGCCCGTGGCCGTAGGAAATGGTCACCGTGCTCAGATCGGTCCAGCGTTGCGGCAGCAGCGGCTTGCCGCTCTGCGCCTCGGAAATCTCGACCCCGGTCGGATCGAAGAATCCGAGCGACTTGAGGAACTCCTGCTGGCGCTCGGGACCGATGGCCAGGGCGATCTTGCCGGTGCCGCGGTTCGAGCTGTGGGTGATGATGCCCTCGACGGTCTGCTTGCCGTAGTTGTGGCCCTCGAATTCGCCGATGCGGAAGCCACCGACCTTGAACGGCGGCGAGGTGTCGATCACCGTGTCGGGCTTGACCAGCCCCAGTTCCAGCGCCTGCGCCGCGGCGAAGATCTTGAAGGTCGAGCCAAGCTCGTAGACCCCCTGCACCGCGTGGTTGAACAGCGGGCTGTCCGAAGGGCTTCCCGAGACCGGCGGGTTCGGCCGGTCGTTCGGGTCGAAATCGGGCAGCGAGGCCATGGCGAGGATCTCGCCGGTATGCACGTCGAGCAAGACCGAGGCCGCGCCCTTGGCGTTCATCAGCTTCATGCCCGATTGCAGCACGCGCTCGGTGGCGGCCTGCACGGTGAGGTCGATCGACAGCTCGAGCGGCGCGCCGCCGCGGGCGGGATCGCGCAGTTCCTCGTCGTAGAAGCGCTCGATGCCTGCGGTGCCGATCACCTCGGCCGAGGCCACGCCCTCGCGGCCGAAGCTGGCACCGCCCAGAATGTGCGAGGCCAGCCGGCCATTGGGGTAAAGCCGCATCTCGCGCGGACCGAACAGCAGACCCGGCTCGCCGATGTCATGCACCGCCTGCATCTGCTCGGGGCTGATCTTCTTCCTGACCCACATGAACTTGCGTTTGGGGTTGGTGAAATCCTTCACCAGCCGCTCGCGGTCGAGATCGGGGAAGATTTTCACCAGCTCATCCGCCGCGCGCAGCGGTTCGATCATCTGATGCGGGTGGGCGTAGAGCGAGTGGGTCTCCATGTTGGTGGCGAGCACCCGGCCATGGCGATCCACGATATCGGCGCGCGAGGCGAGGATCGAGGCGCCGGAGGCCTGGGCCTGGGGCTCCTCGGCCTCGGATTGCGCCAGCATTCCCATGCGCAGGCCGATCACGATGAAGGCGCAGAAGAAGACGAGCCCAAGAACGAGCAGCCGACCCTCGGCGCGCATCCGCGCCTTGTCGCGCATCTGCTCGTGGCGGATGCGCAGGTTTTCACGTTCGATCGCATCCGGGTTCTCGCCGCGGCGCCGGGCGTCAAGGACGCGGGCCAGCGGGCGGAGCGGGATGCGGCCGTTCATTGCAGTGCCCCCGGTTGGGCGGCGGCCCCGGCGCTGGTGACATCCACCACACCGCTGAACACCAGCGCGCGGTTGTCGGGGTAGTTCACCTGGTCGATGCGGCCGAACTGCTCGGGGCGCATCGGCAGCAGGCCCAGCCGCTCGAAGTTCAGATCGGCAAGGTCGCGCAGCCGGTCGGGACGGTTGAGATAGGCCCATTCGGCGCGCAGGATCGACAGCCGCGCCCGCGCGTCGCCGATGTCGCGCTGAAGCTGGCGCACGTGATCGAGCGAAGCCTGCGTCTTGTAGTTCTCGTGATAGGCCCAGAACGCGAGCCCGATCACCGCCATGAAGGTGGTCACATAGAGAAGCGTTCGCATCAGCTCTTTCCTCTCAGTTGCGGCATGGACAGCACGCCCGACTCGATATCTCCGGCCTCTGCCGAGGTGCGGCGGCCGACGCGCAGGCGCGCCGAGCGCGACCGCGGGTTCTGCGCCAGTTCCTCGTCGTCCGGCCCCACCGCCTTGCGGGTGACCAGCTCGAACCGCGGCTGTTCTGCTTCAACCTCGGGCTCGTAGCGGCTGACCGAGGACAGGCGGCCCGAGCGCGCCTGAAGGAAGCGCTTGACCATGCGGTCCTCGACCGAGTGGAAGGTCACCACGGCCAGCAGCCCGCCGGGCTTCAGCGCGCGCTCGGCGGCCATCAGGCCGCGCCAGAGCGCGCCGTACTCATCGTTGACCGCGATGCGCAGCGCCTGAAACGAGCGGGTCGCGGGGTGCGACTGGCCGGGCTTCGGGCGCGGCAGGCAGGCCTCGACGATCGAGGACAGCCGCGCGGTGGTCTCGATCGGCTCCTGCGCCCGGGCCTTGACGATGGCCTTGGCAATACGACGCGAGGCGCGTTCCTCGCCGAAGGTGTAAAGAACGTCGGCCAGCGTGGTCTCGTCGAGGCGCTTCACCAGGTCCGCCGCGGTCTCGCCCTGCTGCTCCATGCGCATGTCGAGCGGCCCGTCCTTCTGGAAGGAAAACCCGCGCTCGGCGCGGTCGAGCTGCATCGAGGACACGCCGAGATCGAGCACGACGCCGTCAACGTCCTGCGCGTGGGCATCCATGTTGGCGAAATTGTCTTCGACCAGCTCCAGCCGTCCGCCGTAGTCGCCGATCCAGTTCGCAGCCATCTGGTGGGCCAGCGGATCACGGTCGATGCCGATCACCTTGTCGGCGCCCGCCTCGAGCAGGCCGCGCGAATAGCCCCCTGCCCCGAAGGTGCCGTCGATCCAGGTGCCTTGCACCGGGGCCACGGCCTCCAGCAGCGGTCGCAGCAGGACCGGAACATGCGGCGCGGCGTTGGGGTCCTTTTGCGCCGCCATGGCTCAGGCCTCCTCTGTTTCGTCGTCTTCGTCGAGAAGCTCGAGCGGATCGAAGTCCGCCGGCATCTCGTCAAGGAATTCTTCGGTCCCGCCCAGCTCGATCTCCTCGAAGGTCTCGGGCTTCCAGATCTGGAAGGTGTCGACGTTGGAGGCGAAATAGGCCCAGTCTTCGAGGCCGATCTTATCACGCAGCTTGGCCGGAAGCACGATGCGCCCGGTTTCATCAACGCTGGTGGTGACGGATTGGGTCGAGAAGAGACGCTCCAGAAGGCGGCGCTTCTGCGAGCCGCGCTTCATCGCCGAGATGCGGTCCTCGACGGCCTCCATCTCCTCGATCGTGTAGCATTCAAGGTATTTGCGGCGGTGATCGCCGTAGACGATCACAAAGTTCGGGTTGTTTCCGGCGGACCAGTCGGGATCACCGGCTTCGAGCACACGGCGGAAAGAGGCCGGGATCGACACCCGCCCCTTGCTGTCCACCTTGTTGCGGCTCTCGCCTCTGAACCTAAGCCTGCGGCCCACTGTCCCTACTCTCACCCCGTTAAACGAAATACGGCGGGTTGATCTGCTGCCACCGATCAACCCGCCGCCTTGACCCGCTTTGCGGGCTAGTCCAGCTGCGCGTGCCACCTGGGGGGATGTCTGCTCGCTCACGCGCTGGATTCTTCATTTCAGACGAAGGGCGGGTGCCTGTATGAACCTGCTCGTTTTATTTTCTGGGATGTTCTGATGGGGTCGTTTGTTGCCCCGTATCCCGTCCCTTCGTCGTGATTAACGGTATGTCATGGGATTTCATGGGAAGCAATAGAAATTTACGGGAGAATCCCCCTGCATGTTGTCCCCAAGACCCCTGCGGAACAACATATTGAGGCGGTTTTCCTCGGATTTCACGAATATGTGGTGAGCGGGAACCTACCCATCGCAAGATGTGGTAACGCTCGCGTGACAGAAAAAACTTCCACGAAATCCCAAAAAAAATCTGACGACGGGCGGAATCGCGGTTTCGTGAGCATGTCTCATGGTGGGCGGGTCGCATCAACCCTTGAATCCGCCGCCGAATGCCTGCCGTAACGGCCTGCGCCCGACAGGCCACAGCACCGCCGCCCATACGTGTCCCACGAATTCCCACGTGGCCCATGAATTCCCATCTGACCCATGAATTCCCACACCGCTCCGCTTCGCCAAGCCGCAGCCGCGCCGCCAGGTGCCGATCCTCCGGGCAGTGACGCGAACGTGTAGCCACGAAGCGGCGCGGGTTCTGGCCTTCGCTGGCGCGGCGTGGTTTCAGCCGGATATGGACCGCATCTCCCTTCTCACCATCGCCCTGGTGCTCGCGCTGGCCGCGCTGGTCACCGCGCTGACCGTCGGCCCGCGCTTCGCGCTTGCCGACACGCTGTTCAGCGACAAGGTTCAGCATGCGCTCGGCTTTGGCGGGATCATCGCGCCGGCCGCCTTCCTGCGGCCGCGCTGGCTCTGGGTGCTGGCACCCGCGGCCATCGCCTTCGGCGGCCTGATCGAGGTGGCGCAGGCCTACGTCGGGCGTGACGCCGAGCTTTCAGACTGGGCGGCAGACATCGTCGGCGTCATCGCTGCCTCCACCACCGCGATCCTGCTGCGCGATCAGCTTGCGCGCCGCGGACTGCTGCGCGGCCTCTAGCGCGCCTCGAACACCGCGTACTGCCGGCAATAATGTTCATATGCCGCGCGGTCGAGCCGCCAGAGCCTGTCATATTCGGGAATGAACCGCTGGCCACCGCCAGCCGCCAGAGCGCGCACATGTGGCGGCTTCGGCCCGTGGAAGTGAACGATCGAGACGTCCTGCCCGATCCCCCAATAGGGCTTCCAGTTCATGCCCGCGGGCAGCCGCGCATGACGCCAGCGGAAAAAGGCGTTGTAGCTGACCTGATCATGTCCGGGTGGCGACCAGGGCTTGCGGAACCGCCGCGAGATGGCCGCAGCGAAGGGCTCGGCCAGCGCGCGCAGCCGCGGCAGGTTCATCACCATCACGCCGCTGTTGAAATGCGGGTAGCGCCAGCGATAGCGCTCGGGGGCCGCGGCCAGCGGCCGGCTCAGGCGGCGCGGCGCGGGGTGAGCCAGGAACATCACGTCCACATCGGCATAGAGCACGACATCGTCCTCTTGCTCGACCATCGGGATGTCGACGCGCAGCCAGTGTCCGGAGTAGAGATCATAGGCCTCGCCATAGCCGCGGCGCAGCACCGGCTCGAGCGAGCTGCGATGCGCGACCACATGCACGCCGATGGCGCGCAGTCGCGCGACATGCGCAGACCGCCCACCATTGTAGAGGCACACCGGCGTCAGGCGCGTGTTGGCCAGACAAGAGGCAACCGCGACCCGCACCTGCCCCCAAACTGCCTCGAAGCCCTTTTCGTTCAAGCAAAAATACCACTTACGAAGTTCCGTCACCCGCTCGTCATCCCACGCCCTGACCTGCACGGAAGTTAAAGGCCAGCCGCCGCCACGCTTCACCCCCCCTCGGCGCGGCGGGGTGCCCGCTCTTCCGGCAGCCGCCACGGCCTGGCCGTCCGCGGTCAAGCCCCCGCCTTGACCCTGCCCCGCGCATGTCTGATACCTGCGCGCAAAGGACGTACCCATGACCACTCCCCTGATCACCGACAGCCACTGCCACCTCGACTTCCCCGATTTCGACGACGAGCGCCCCGAGGTCATCACCCGCGCGCTCGAGGCCGGGGTGCACCGCATGGTCACCATCTGCACGCGGATCGCGAGCGAGCCCAAGGTGCGCGCCATTGCCGAGGCCAATGACCCGGTGTTCTACACCTTCGGCGTTCACCCGATGAGCGCCGCCGAGGAGCCCGCCACCAGCGTGGACCAGCTGGTGGCCCTGTCGCAGCATCCCAAGTTCGTCGGCATCGGCGAGACCGGGCTCGACTACCACTACACCGCCGAGAGCGCCGAGGTGCAGAAGGTCTCGCTGGGAATCCACATCGAGGCCGCGCAGGAAACCGGCCTGCCGCTGATCATCCACGCCCGCGCCGCCGACGAGGACATGGCCCGCATCCTGACCGAGGGCTACAGGCGCAAGCCCTACACCTGCGTCATGCATTGCTTCAGCTCCTCCGCCGACCTGGCGCGCGCCGCGCTCGACTGCGGCTTCTACCTCTCGATGTCCGGCATCGCCGCCTTCCCCAAGTCGCGGGAGCTGCGCGACATCTTCGCGAGCGCCCCGCTCGAGCGCATTCTCGTCGAGACCGACAGCCCCTATCTCGCGCCGCCGCCCTACCGCGGCAAGCGCAACGAGCCGGGCTACACGGTGCACACCGCCAAGGTGGGCGCAGAGCTGTTCGGCCTCAGCTACGAGGCGTTCGCCGCCGCGACCGAGGCCAATTTCGAACGGCTCTTCGCCAAGGCCGCGGCCTGGACCCCCGCCAGCAGCGGTGCCGCATGAGCGGCGAGCTGCGCTTCACCATCCTTGGCTGCGGCTCCTCCGGGGGCGTGCCGCGGCTCGGCGGGCACTGGGGCGACTGCGATCCCGCGAACCCCAGGAACACCCGCCGCCGCTGCTCGCTTCTGGTCGAGCGCGCGGGGCCGCAAGGCATCACGCAGGTGCTGATCGACACCTCGCCGGACATGCGCGCGCAGCTGCTCGACGCCGGGATCGGCGATCTCGACGCGGCGGTCTGGACCCATTCCCATGCCGATCACACCAATGGGCTCGACGACCTGCGTCAGATCGTCTTCAACCGCGGCGCGCGGCTGCCGGTCTGGGCCGACGGCGTCACCCAGAACGATCTCATCTCGCGCTTCGGCTACGCCTTCGTGCAGCCCGAGGGCAGCCCCTATCCGCCGATCTTCGATCTGCATTCGATCACCGGCCCCTTCACCATCGACGGCGCCGGCGGCCCGATCGAGCTCACCCCGATCGAGGTCGATCACGGCAGCATCGACGCGCTCGGGTTCCGCATCGGGGGCCTCGTCTACATGCCCGACGTGGTGCGCATCCCCGAGGCGGCCTGGGCGCACCTCCGGGACCTCGATTGCTTCATCATCGACGCCCTGCGCCGCAAGCCGCATCCGACCCATGCCCATCTCGATCTGGCGCTCGAGTGGATCGCCCGCGCGCAGCCGCGCCAGGCGGTGCTCACCAATATGCACATCGACCTCGACTACGCGACCGTGGCGGCGGAAACGCCCGACCACATCCACCCGGCCTATGACGGAATGGTGCTGCGCTATGCGCTCTGAGGAGAGGCGCCGCGCAACTCCTTCCGTCTCCCGACCTTCGCCGGTCCTCCCGGCCCTGTCCCGTTCCACCCGCCGGGCGCCGCGCGCCCCCGGCCGCGCGCTCTGAAAGCCCCTCGCCATGCAGGCTCTCCTCGACGTCATCCTTCCGGTCTTCATCGTCATCGGCGCCGGCTATCTCGCCAGCTGGCGCAAGCTGCTGACCGACAATGCGATCGACGGGCTGATGGGCTTCACCCAAACCATCGCCGTGCCCTGCCTGCTGTTCCGCGCCATGTGGCTGCTCGATCTCGGCGAGTATTTCCGCTTCGACCTGCTGTTCTCCTTCTACGCCGGGGCGATCACCTGCTTTTTCGTCGCGCTGCTCGGCGCGCGCCACATCTTCAAACGCGACTGGGAGGACAGCGTCGTCATCGGCTTCTGCGCGCTCTTTTCCAACTCTCTGCTGATCGGCCTGCCGATCACCGAGCAGGCCTATGGCGAGGATGCGCTGAACGGCAACTACGCGATCATCGCCATGCATTCGCCGCTGTGCTACGCCATCGGCATCACCGCGATGGAGATCGCCCGCGCCCGCGGCACCGAGTTGCGCCGCCTGCCGCTGACCATCCTGCGCTCGCTGTTCCGCACGCCGATGGTCATCGGCATCAGCATCGGCATAATCTTCAACCTCGCGAAGGTCGAGCTGCCCCACCCGGTGACCGAAGCGCTGGGGCTGGTCACCCGCACCGCCCTGCCCTGCGCGCTCTTCGCGCTTGGCGGCGTGCTCTTCCGCTATCGGCCCGAGGGCGACCTGCGCACGATTCTCTTCGTCTGCGCGCTCTCGCTCGGCCTGCATCCGCTGATCACATATCTGCTCGGCACCGCCTTCGCCCTGCCCGTCGATGCTTTCCGCTCGGCGGTGGTCACCGCCTCGGTGGCGCCCGGCGTGAACGCCTATGTCTTCGCCAACCTCTACGGCCGCGCCAAGCGCGTTGCCGCCTCCTCGGTGCTGCTGGCCACGGGCCTGTGCATCCTCACCACCTGGGCCTGGCTGCACCTGCTGCCCTGAGCCCCGGCGGCGCCGCTTTCTTCTGGGCGGAAATATCCCGGGGGTGAGGCGCGCAGCGCCGAGGGGGCAGCGCCCCCTCCCTGGGCCGAATTCTTTCGGGCCGCGCCTGACATTCCCCAATTTGATGGTTCCCACCGCCGGCGCGGCGCTCTATACGGAGCCCGTTTGAACCGCCGGCAAAAGGACAGGTGAGCAATGGCTAACGTGGTCGTCGTGGGCGCCCAGTGGGGCGACGAAGGCAAGGGCAAGATCGTGGACTGGCTCTCGGAGCGGGCCGACGTGGTTGCGCGTTTCCAGGGGGGCCACAATGCAGGCCATACGCTCGTCATCGACGGCAAGGTGTTCAAGCTGAACGCCCTGCCCTCCGGCGTCGTGCGCGGCGGCAAGCTGTCGGTGATCGGCAACGGCGTGGTGCTCGATCCCTGGCACCTGGTCAAGGAGATCGAGGCGATCCGCGCGCAGGGTGTCGAGATCACCCCCGAGACGCTGATGATCGCCGAGAACACGCCGCTGATCCTGCCGATCCACGGCGAGCTCGACCGCGCCCGCGAGGAAGCGGCCAGCAAGGGCACCAAGATCGGCACCACCGGCCGCGGCATCGGCCCGGCCTATGAGGACAAGGTGGGACGCCGCTCGGTGCGCGTCGCCGACCTCGCCGATCCTGCCACGCTGGAAATACGTGTCGACCGCGCGCTGCTGCACCACGACGCGCTGCGCCGCGGCCTCGGCCTGCCGCCGGTGGACCGCGAGGCGCTGATCGCCGCGCTCAACGAGATCGCGCCGCAGATCCTCGAATACGCCGGCCCGGTCTGGAAGGTGCTCAACGAGCAGCGCCGCGCCGGCAAGCGCATCCTCTTCGAAGGCGCGCAGGGCGCGCTGCTGGACATCGACTTCGGCACCTATCCCTTCGTCACCTCCTCGAACGTGATCGCCGGCCAGGCCGCCACGGGAACCGGCATGGGTCCGGGCGCCATCGACTTCGTTCTGGGCATCGTCAAGGCCTACACCACCCGCGTCGGCGAAGGCCCCTTCCCGACCGAGCTCGACGATGCCGACGGCCAGCGCCTCGGCGAGCGTGGCCGCGAGTTCGGCACGGTCACCGGGCGCAAGCGCCGCTGCGGCTGGTTCGACGCGGTGCTGGTGCGCCAGACCTGCGTGACCTCGGGCGTCAACGGCATCTCGCTGACCAAGCTCGACGTGCTCGACGGCTTCGAGACGATCAAGATCTGCACCGGCTACGAGCTCGACGGCAAGCTGCTCGACCACCTTCCGATCGCCACCGAGGAGCAGCAGCGCTGCGTGCCGATCTACGAGGAAATGGAAGGCTGGTCGGAATCGACCGAGGGCGCGCGCAGCTGGAACGACCTGCCCGGCGCGGCGGTGAAATACGTGCGCCGCGTCGAGGAGCTGATCGGCTGCCCGGTGGCGCTGCTCTCGACCTCGCCCGAGCGTGACGACACCATCCTTGTCACCGACCCCTTCGCGGACTGATCCCGGCATGGCCCTCAGCTACAAGTCCCGACGCCGCTGGTCGCTGGTGATCCTGCTGGTGGGCCTGCCGCTCTACATCGTGGCGGCGGTCAGCGTGGTCAACGCGCTCAACCGCCCGCCGATCTGGCTGGAGTTCGCGGTCTACGTTTTCCTCGGGTTCCTCTGGATGCTGCCCTTCAAGTTCGTCTTCAAGGGCGTCGGCAAGGCCGATCCCGACGCGGAGACGCCGCGCGAGGACTGAGCCCGCGCCGGAAGGGCGTATTTGAAGAACAATGAAGGGGCGCAGCCGGCCAGGCTGCGCCCCTTTTACGTGGCATCCCGCCGCCGCGGGGCACCGCCAAATGAAAAGGGCGCCGGATGTCCGGCGCCCTTTCCCGATGCGTCAGGCGAAAGGCCTCAGACCTTGCCCTTGCCGCTGGCGAAGATGCAGAGCAGCGTGATCGCCGCCGCCGCCAGAACGTAGTAGCCCACGTAGGCAAGACCGTAATTCGACTGCAGCCAGGTCGCGATATAGGGCGCGAGCGAGGCGCCGAAGATGCCGGCGAAGTTGAAGGTGATCGACGAGCCGGTGTAGCGCACGCGGGTCGGGAAGGGTGCCGCCAGCGCGGTGCCGATCAGCCCGTAGGTCATGCCCATCAGCGCCATGCCCAGCGTCACAAAGCCCAGGATGCGCGCTTCGTTCTCGACCATCAGCACCGGCACGAGGAAGCTGAACAGGCCGATGAGCACGGTGGTCAGCGTCAGGATCTCGCGGCGGCCGAAGCGCTCGGCCAGCTTGCCGGCCAGCGGGATGAAGGCCCCGAAGACCACCGAGCCCCAGATCTGGATCGCCAGCGCGTCGGTGAAGGGGATCTTCACGACCTTGACGTTGTAGCTCAGCAGGTAGGCGGTGCAGATGTAGAAGAGCACGAAGGTCGCCAGCGCCACGAAGGTGCCGAGCACGATCGAGACCTTGTGGTTCTTGAACAGCTCGACCGCGGGCACGGCGACGCGCTCTTCGTTGTCGATGGCCTTCTGGAAGTCCGGCGTCTCGGTGATCGACAGGCGCACCCAGAGGCCGACGGCGATCAGCAGCAGCGACGAGACGAAGGGAATCCGCCAGCCCCAGCTGAGCAGCGCCTCTTCGCTCATGAAGTGCAGCAGGATCCAGAACAGGCCGGACGAGAGGAACAGCCCCAGCGGCGCGCCGAGCTGCGGGAACATGCCGTACCAGTTCTTCTTGCCCTCGGGCGCGTTCTCGGTGGCCATGAGCACCGCCCCGCCCCATTCACCGCCAAGGCCGAAGCCCTGGCCGAAGCGGCAGAGCGCCAGCAGCAGGGGCGCCATCACGCCGATGCTCTCGTAGCTCGGCAGGAAGCCGATGACGACGGTCGAGATGCCCATGGTCAGCAGCGCCGCGACCAGCGTCGCCTTGCGGCCGATGCGGTCGCCGAAGTGGCCGAAGACCAGCGCGCCGAAGGGGCGCGCGAAGAAGGCGATGGAGAAGGTGGCGAAGCTCGCCAGCAGCGCGGTCATCGGGTCGCTGCTCGGGAAGAACAGCGCCGGGAAGACCAGCACGGCGGCGGTCGCGTAGACATAGAAGTCGAAGAATTCGATGGTGGTGCCGACAAGGCTCGCCGTCAGGACCTTGGCCGGGGAGTTCAGCGCCGGCGTGGCCCCAGCGCGCGGCGCCGCGTGGGCTGCGTCTGAGAGGGACATTTTATTTCGTCTTTCCTTGCGTCTGGAACAGCTTTGTTCCGGGATGGGATCGGTTAACGCAATCAGCAGGCGGGTGTAACCCAAGTGCCTGACTGTTTTCGTCAGTCCCGCTATGCTCAGGACGCATGGCAAAGATCGTTTTCCGGCCAAAACCCGCGGTTTTTGCCGGAAATCGCACGAAATATTCCCCAAGGTCAGCCGGTTGAACCGGCTGCCAGCCCGTGCGCAACAAAATTACCGAAGATTGAGGCGACTGTCCGGCGCCACGTCACAGGTGCCGCGACGCTCAGTCCTTGTCTGCCTCGAGCGCGTAGCGCTTGAAGAGGCCGCTCTGGGTCATGAAGAAGACGAAGACCGCCGCGGTCAGACCAAATGTCTTGAAGTAGACCCAGCTCTCGGTGCTCATCGTGCGCCAGACGATCTCGTTGAGCAGCGCGAGGCCGAAGAAGAAGGCGCAGATGCGCTTGGTGAGGATCATCCAGCCCTCGTCCTGCAGCGGCATCAGCCCTTCCATCACCTTGCGCAGGTAGCTCTCGCCGCGCAGGATCCCGGCCAGCAGCGCGACGCCGAAGAGCAGGTAGATCAGCGTGGGCTTCATCTTGAAGAAGCGCTCGTCGTTGAGCCAGACCGAGAGCCCGCCGAAGACCACGATCAGCACCGCGGTGACCACCTGCATGGCGGAAAGGTGCCCGGTCAGCTTCCAGAGCAGCCCGGTGCAGAGCAGCATCAGCGGGATGAACCCGGCGGTGACCACGACGAAGCCCTGGTACTCGCGCCCGCCGATCACGTAGGTGTTGTCCTTCAGCAGCAGGTAGGCCGCGAAGAAGGCCAGCACCGGCCCGAACTCGAGCGCCGACTTGAGGAAGGGATTGATCTGCTTCGTGGCCATGCGGGTCTCCTTGTGCGGGATCAGAGATAACCTCGCGGCGACGGCTTCTCAATGGCGGAACTGCCCTGCCCGCCACCTCGTTGATCACGGACCAGCGGAGGAGACGTGATGATCGAGCAAATCCTGAACGAATTCAGAAACACCTTCTCGGTGATCCCTGCTGCCAGCGCCTTCGCACGCCTCCTTGCCGCCATCCTGCTGGCCGGACTGATCGGCCTCGAACGCGAGCGCCGGGGCAAGGCCGCGGGACTGCGCACCCATATCCTCGTCTCGGTCGCGGCCTGTCTCTTCGTGCTGCTCGGGCTGGAACTGGCCGCGATGGACTTCGGCGGCTCAAACGAGCAGCGCAACGACCCGCTGCGGATGATCGAGGCGGTCACCGCGGGCGTCGCCTTCCTCGCCGCCGGGCTGATCTTCACCTCGGGCGGCAAGGTCCGCAACATCACCACCGGCGCCTCGCTCTGGCTTGCGGGCGCGGTGGGGCTGGGCTGCGGCGCCGGGCAGATGCCGCTCTCCGCCATGGCAACGGTGATCGTTCTGGTGGTGCTGACGCTGCTGCGCTTTGTCGAGAACAGGATGGGCTGGAGCGAGGAGTAACCCTCGCCCCCGCGTCAGCGCGTCTCGAGGCCGGTGAGCGCCGCCGCGAACTCCTCGGGGTCGAAGGGCTGCAGATCGTCGATCTGCTCGCCCACCCCGATGGCATGGATCGGCAGGCCGAACTTGTCGGCCAACGCGACGAGCACGCCGCCCCGCGCGGTGCCGTCGAGCTTGGTCATCACCAGCCCCGAGACATCCGCCACCTGCTGGAAGATCTCCACCTGCCGCAGCGCGTTCTGCCCGGTGGTGGCGTCGAGCACCAAGAGCGTGTTGTGCGGCGCATCGGGGTCTTTCTTGCGGATGACGCGGACGATCTTGGCCAGCTCTTCCATGAGGTCCGAACGGTTCTGCAAGCGCCCGGCGGTGTCGATCATCAGCAGATCGGCACCCTCGGCCTGCGCCTTGGTCATCGCGTCGAAGGCAAGGCTGGCCGGATCCGATCCCTCGGGCGCGGTCAGCACCGGCACCCCGGCGCGGTCCCCCCAGATCTGCAGCTGCTCGACGGCGGCGGCACGGAAGGTGTCGCCCGCGGCGATCACCACCGACTTGCCCGCGGCGCGGAACTGGCTGGCGAGCTTGCCGATGGTCGTGGTCTTGCCCGAGCCGTTGACGCCCACAACCAGCACCACCTGCGGCTTCTTGGCATAAAGCGGCAGCGGCTTGGCGACGGGCTCCATGATCCGCGCCACCTCGCCCGAGAGCAGTTCCTTGATCTCCTGCGTCGAGACGCGCTTGCCGTAGCGGCCCTCGGCGATGTTCGAGGTCACGCGCAGCGCGGTGTCCACACCCATGTCGGACTGGATGAGCAGCTCCTCGAGGCTCTCGATCATCTCGTCGTCGAGCGCCCGGCGCACCACCGGCGCGGCAGGCTGGCTCTTGCCGAAAAGTCGCCCGATGAGACCGCCGCCGCGCTGCTGCGGAACCTCCGGCTCTTGCAGCGGTGCCGGGATCTCCAGCGGTGCCGGTGCGGGTGTCGGGTCCGCCGGGGGCATCACCGGTGCCTCGAGCGGCGCGGGCTGCGGGTCGGCGGGCGGCGGCGCCTGCGGCGTCTCGGGTGCGGGCTGCGGCTCGACCTCCGGCAGCGGCGGCACCTCGGAGGGCGGCGCGGGCGGGGTTTCCTGCGGCGGCGAGGGCGGCACCTCTTGCGGGGCCGGCGGGCCTTCCGGTGCGGGGGCTGGCGGCGTCTCGGGGACCGGCGGCGGCACGTCGGGTCCGGGCGTCTCCGGCGCGGGCGTTTCGGGCGCGGGCGTTTCCGGCGCAGGCGTTTCCGGCGCAGGCGTTTCCGGCGCAGGCGTTTCCGGCGCGGGCGTTTCAGGCGCCGGAGTCTGCGGCACCTCCGGCGTTTCGGGAGCCGTGTCGGGCGCGTCTTCCGTACCGCCCTCCTGGACGATCGCATCCAGCCCTTCCTCGAGCTTCGAGGAGGATTTGAAAAGCTTGCTCTTGAGCTTGCCGAAGAAGGACATTGGCCGGACCTCTCGCTGCCTTTGCTCTCACCTAATACGGGCCGCGCCCGGATAAAAGTGTGAGTTGACCTTTCCGCGCAGCGCGGCCTTCATGGGCGCATGTTGCGGGCCGTGTTTTTCCTCGTCCTCCTGCTCGCCCCGCTCTCACTGCGGGCCGATCCCCTCCATCCCCATGCCGGTGGTACCGAACCCGGAACGCTCTGCTCGCCCGGCGCCTTCGGCCCGGTGCAATGCATCCGGCCCGCGCATTATGTCTACGACACCTGCCAGGCGGTCGAGCATTTCGCCCGGCGAAATGGCCTCGACCCCGGTTTCTTCGCGCGGCTGATCTGGCAGGAAAGCCGGTTCAATCCCAATGCACTCAGCCCGGCGAACGCCCAGGGCATCGCCCAGTTCATCCCTTCGACGGCGAAGCTGCGCGGATTGAAAGACCCCTACAACCCGGCAGAAGCGCTGGAATATTCCGCCGAGTACCTCGGCGAGCTGACGCGCCGCTACGGCAACCAGGGGCTGGCGGCAGTCGCCTACAATGGCGGCGAGGCACGCGCCGACGGGCTGATGGCGCGCCGCGGCGGCCTGGCCCTCGAAACGATCAACTACGTGGCGGTCATCACCGGGCTCGCCGCCGAGACCTGGCGCGACACCCCGCCCGACACCCATGACTTCCGCCTTCAGGGCGACAAACCCTTCCAGCAGGCCTGCACCGAGCTGGCGCGCAACCGCACGCTGACGCGCTACCCCCAGGCGAAACCGCCGCTGCACCCTTGGGGGGTGCAGATGGCCTTCGGCACCACGCAGGACCGGGCGCTCGCGCAATTCCGCCGCCGCGCCCAGAGCTGCCCCGGCGCGGTCGGCGGCGAGCAGCCCGAGCTGGTCTGGCAAAAGAGCCGCGCCAGCCCGCGCGGCGGCTACTGGATGGCCCGGCTTGGCCGGGATGGCCGCGGCGCGGCGGCGGAGCTTTGCTCGAAACTCCGGCAATCGGGATGTATCTGCGCCGTCTACAAGAATTCCTGACTGCGGAGCGGTTGCACAAACCCGATCGCAGAAGGCCACTTGCGCGTCCAGACAAGGAATCTAGTTTCACTTTACCGATATTCTCGCCGCCCTGCGCACCCCATTGGCCTTTTCGGAGCCCGCACGGCTGCCCCTTTCCCGCATCGCGCATATCTGGCAGGCTTGCCGCATGATCCGCATGCTCCTCCTCCTGACCCTGCTTGCCGCTCCGCTCGCCGCCGCCCAGCCGATGAGCGCCGAGGAATTCGAGGCCTATGTCACCGGCAAGACGCTCTACTTCGGCAGCGGCGGCGCGGACTACGGGGTCGAGGAATATCTGCCCGACCGCCGCGTCCGCTGGTCGTTTCTCGACGGGCAGTGCAAGGACGGGCAATGGTACGCCGAGGCGGGGATGATCTGCTTCGTCTACGAGGACATGAACATCCCGCAGTGCTGGAGCTTCTACCGCGAGGGCGGCAGGCTGCGCGCGGTGTTCCAGAACGATCCCCAGAACACGGTGCTCTACGAGGCGCGGCAGAACGATGCTCCGATGCTCTGCTACGGCCCCGACACCGGCGTCTGAGCGGGCCTGCCGTCGCGCCGTGCAGCGCCCGCCCTTCTTCTAGGCAAAATATCCCGGGGGAGTCTGCCGCAGGCAGACGGGGGCAGCGCCCCCGCGGCGGGGCTCAGAACAGGCTGCCCTGCTCCGGCGGCTTGCCCGCCGCCTTCGGCTTGCCCGATGCCGCGCCGCCTCCGATCTTCATCTGACCGTCGGCAAATTCGATCTCCAGCCCCGAGGCCTCCCTCGCGGCGGCGACCGAGGTCAGCACCTGCCCGCCCTCGCCGCGCACCACCGCGTAGCCGCGCGCCAGCGTGCCCTTGTAGCTCAGCGTCTGCAGCAGCCGGTCGAGCGCATCGAGCCGGTCGCGCGGCGCCTCCACCCGGCGCGCACCCGCGTCGTCGAGCCGCTTGCCGAGCGCCTTCAGCCGGTCTGCGCCCAGCGCGATCTCGCGCTGGATCGGGCGGATCGACAGCCGGTCGGCGCGGCGGCCGAGCGCCTCGGCGCGGGTGGCAAGCATCCGCGTCAGCAGCGCCGGGCGCAGCGCGCCCGCGGGGTGCGACAGCGCCAGGCGCCGCCGGTCGACGCCGCGCATCAGCGCCTGCGGCAGCCGGTCGGACAGCAGGTCGAGCCGCTGCCGCGGCTGGTCGAGCAGCGTCTCTGCGCGCGGCAGGGCGCGGGCGAGATCGCGCAGCCGCTGGCCGCGCACCTCGAGCCGGTGGGTCAGCGCGCGGGTGAGGCGCAGTTGCCCCTCGCCGGTGCGCGCCAGCAGTTCCATCCGCACCGGCACCGCCATTTCGGCGGCGGCTGTGGGGGTCGGGGCCCGGCGATCGGACACAAAGTCGATCAGCGTGGTGTCGGTCTCGTGGCCCACCGCCGAGATCAGCGGAATCCGGGACGCCGCGGCGGCGCGGGCCACGATCTCCTCGTTGAAGCCCCAGAGGTCCTCGACCGAGCCGCCGCCACGCGCGACGATCAGCAGATCCGGCCGCGGCAGAGCGCCGCCCGGGGTGAACTTGTTGAAGCCTTCGATCGCCCGCGCCACCTCGGCCGCCGAGGTCTTGCCCTGCACGGCGACCGGCCAGATCAGCACCTTGCGCGGGAAGCGCTCTCGCAGGCGGTGCAGGATGTCGCGGATCACAGCGCCCGAGGGCGAGGTCACCACGCCGATGATCTCCGGCAGGAAGGGCAGCGGCTTCTTGCGCGCCGGATCGAAGAGCCCCTCCGCCTGCAGCATCGCCTTGCGCTTTTCCAGCATCGCCATGAGCGCGCCAAGCCCGGCGGGGCGCATGTCCTCGATGATGATCTGGTAGCGCGACTGGCCGGGATAGGTGGTCAGCCGTCCGGTGCAGATCACCTCCATCCCCTCCTCGGGCTGCATCTCGAGCTTGCTGGCGACGCCGCGCCAGACGATGCCCGAGATCACCGAACTGTCGTCCTTGAGATCAAGGTAGAGATGCCCCGAGCGGGGCCGCGAGATGCGCCCGAGTTCGCCGCGCACCCGGACAAAGCCGAATTCGCCCTCGATCACCCGCTTCACTGCGCCCGATAGTTCGGACACGGTGAACTCCGGCATGTTGCCCTCGCCTGCGCCCTGCGGCGTGTCGTCCTCGAAAAGGTCCATGGTGCCCGTCTTGCCCTGGGTTGTCCTGTCCGGGCTGCGCCGCCCGGTTTGCGCCCAGAGTAACGGCACCCGGCGGCGAGGGAAAGGTCGCCGGACAGGCAGCTGTCACCCCGCCCCGCCTGCCTTCTTGCCACAGACCCCTGCCGCCGCTAGGAAGCCCGCGATCCTTACCTTGAGAGAACGGGCCTCATGAACATCCTCATCCTCGGCGGCGGCGGTCGCGAACATGCCCTCGCGTGGGCGGTCATGCAGAACCCCAAGTGCGACAAGCTGATCGTCGCCCCGGGCAATGCGGGTATCGCACAGATCGCCGAATGCGCCGCGCTCGACGTCGAGGACGGCGGCGCGGTGACCGAGTTCGCCGGGGAGAACGCCATCGACCTCGTCATCGTCGGCCCCGAGGCCCCGCTCGCCGCGGGCGTCGCCGACCGGCTGCGCGAGGCCGGGGTGCTGGTCTTCGGCCCGTCGCAGGCTGCCGCCCGGCTCGAGGCCTCTAAGAGCTTCACCAAGGAAATCTGCGACGCCGCCAAGGCGCCGACCGCGGGCTACGGCCATTTCACCGACGCCGAGAGCGCCAAGGCCCACGTGCGGGCGCAGGGCGCACCGATCGTGGTGAAGGCCGACGGGCTCGCCGCCGGCAAGGGCGTGATCATCGCCGAGACGGTGGCCGCGGCCGAGGAGGCGATCGACGACATGTTCGGCGGGGCCTTCGGTGGCGCCGGGGCCGAGGTGGTGATCGAGGAGTTCATGACCGGCGAGGAAGCGTCCTATTTCGTGCTCGTGGACGGCACCGACGTGCTGCCGATCGGCACCGCGCAGGACCACAAGCGCGTCGGTGACGGCGACACCGGCCCCAACACCGGCGGCATGGGCGCCTATTCCCCCGCCCCGGTGCTTTCGGACGCGGTGGCGCAAAAGGCGCTCGACGAGATCGTCAAGCCGACCATGGCCGAGATGGCGCGCCGCGGCACGCCCTACCAGGGCGTCCTCTACGTCGGTCTGATGATCGAGAACGGTCAGCCACGCCTCGTGGAATACAACGTGCGCTTCGGCGATCCGGAGTGCCAGGTGCTGATGATGCGCCTCGGCGGGCAGGTGCTCGACCTCATCCACGCCTGCGCCGAGGGCCGCCTGTCCGAGGCCAAGGTGACCTGGGCCGACGATCACGCGATGACCGTCGTGATGGCCGCCGAAGGTTACCCCGGTTCCTACGAGAAGGGCACGGTGATCGGCGGGCTGGACGCGCTGCCCGAGGACAGCTTCACCCAGATGTTCCACGCCGGAACCGCCGAGAAGGGCGGCAAGATTGTCGCCACCGGCGGCCGGGTGCTGAACGCCACCGCCCGCGGCGCGACGCTGGCCGAGGCACAGGCCCGCGCCTATGCGCTGGTCGACGCGGTGGACTGGCCCGAGGGTTTCTGCCGCCGCGACATCGGCTGGCGGGCGCTCTGAGACCTAGCCGCGGGGCCGCGTCCCGCGTGGGGCGCCGCTGCGGCGCCCCTGTGATAGCGTCGCGCGCGGCTCAGTGAGCCGGGCGCGTCAGCACTTCGCCCATCCGCCCAAGCTTCCGCGCGCCCGTCAGAGGGGCATTCCTCGCAAACCCGCGCCCTTGTGGTCTGACAGGCATTCCTCGTGATCGCGGAGGACTTCCAGAATCCGGCAGTCCGCGACCCGATCACTGTGACACTCGGCGATCATCCGCCGCAGTTCCACCTCCAGCGATTGCAGCCGGGCGATGCGGGCCTGCACCTCCCTCAACTGCCGCTGCGCGACCGCGTCGATCTCGGCACAGGATTTTTCGGGCGTGTCCGAAAGGTCGAGCAATTCGCGGATGGCCTCGAGCGAGAATCCAAGCTCGCGCGCGTGGCGGATGAAGGCCAGCCGGTCCAGGTCCGCCGCGCCATAGCGGCGTTGTCCTCCCCCCGTCCGGCCCGGTTCAGGCATCAAGCCGATCTGCTCGTAGTAGCGGATCGTCTGCACCTTGGTGCCGGTGCGCTTTGCCATGGTCCCGATCGTCAGCATGAGCCTGTTCCTTCCCTGCCCGCCCGGTCGCGCGGCCGATGCCATCCGGCAGTTTCGCCACAAACCGCTTGAAGCTACAGTTGCTGTAGCTCTTATACCGAGGCCCAATCGGGAATCGCAATGGAGCAGCGGCATGTCGATTGAGAGCAGAACAGCCCACGAATGGCGCGTGACCGGCATGGATTGCGGCTCCTGCGCTGCGAAGGTCCGCGGCGCCGTCGAACGCCTGCCCGGTGTCGCGGATGTAGAGGTCGCGCTCATGCCCGAACGTCTGAGCCTGACGCTCGATGCGCGTCAGACCGCTCCCGAGACCATCGAGAGCGCCGTGCGTGGCATCGGCTTCGGCATCGCTCCCAAGGGTGCCCCGCCCGAGACGCCGCAGAAGAGTTTCATTCTGCCCGAGGGGGCGTTCCCCGACATGGCATCGGTCTCTGCGGCGGACAGCACACCGCTGGACGAAGCGCCGACCGAGGCCGCGGCCGACCAGCCCTGGTACCGGAGCGCGAAGGGCAAGCTGGTGATCCTCACCGGCGGTCTGCTCGCCGCGGCCTGGGGCGCGCGCCTCGGTCTCGGGGCCGAGAGCGCGCATTGGGCCTTTGTCCTTGCCACGCTGATCGGTCTCTTCCCGGTGGCCCGACGCGCGCTTGCCATGGCCCGCGCGCGCATGCCCTTCACCATCGAAATGCTGATGTCGATCGCCGGCCTCGGCGCGCTGATGATCGGCGCTCCGGAAGAGGCCGCGCTGGTGGTCTTCCTCTTCGCCGTCGGCGAACTGCTCGAAGGCCTGTCCGCGGAAAAGGCGCGCAACGGCATCCGCGCGCTTTCGACGCTCGTGCCGAAGACCGCCCGGCTCGAGGTGGGCACCCGGACGCGGGAGGTCGCGGCGGAGCGGCTCGGGATCGGAGAGGTGGTGCAGGTGCGTCCCGGCGACCGGGTGCCCTGCGACGGCGAGGTGATCGAGGGCACCTCCGGCGTCGATGAAAGCCCGGTGACCGGCGAGAGCGTGCCCAGCCTCAAGGAGCCCGGATCGACGGTCTTCGCAGGGTCGATCAACACCGAGGCGCTGCTGCGTGTCCGCGTGACAAGGAGCGCCGAGGAGAACACCATCGCCCGCATCCTGCGGCTGGTGTCCGAAGCCGAGAGCGCCCGCGCGCCGACCGAGCGTTTCATCGACCGCTTCAGCCGGGTCTACATGCCCGCCGTCGTGGCTGCGGCAGTGCTGGTGGCCCTGCTCCCGCCGCTGATGCTCGGTCAGCCCTGGGGCGACTGGACCTATCGCGCGCTGGCGCTGCTGCTGATCGGCTGCCCCTGCGCGCTGGTCATCTCGGTCCCGGCGTCCATCGCCTCGGCACTTGCGACCGGCGCGCGGAACGGGCTGTTGATGAAGGGCGGCAAGGTCATCGAGGCAAGCGCGCGGGTCACGGATGTGGCTTTTGACAAGACGGGAACGCTCACACGGGGCACGCCGCGCGTCACCGATGTGGCTGCGCTGGAGGTCCCCGACACCGAGCTGCTTGCGCTTGCCGCCGGGGTCGAGCTTGGCGCGAGCCATCCGCTCGGCCGGGCGATCTGCGCAGAGGCCGAGGAACGGGGCATTGCCGCGGCGCAGAGCAGCGGCGGCCGCGGGCTGCCCGGCAAGGGCGCGGAAGCCACGATCGGCGGCGTCACCGTCAGCGTCGGCTCCCCGAGGCTGGCGGAGGAGCGCGGCGCGCTCACAGAGGCGTTGCGGGCCCAGGTGTCGGCGCTGGAGGCCGAGGGCAAGACCGTGGTGGTCATCCTGCGCGAGGACAGGCCCATGGGGCTGCTTGCGCTGCGCGACGCGCCGCGCGCCGATGCCGCCGAAGCGATCGCCCAGCTGCAGGCGCTTGGGATCTCCGCGGTCATGCTGACCGGGGACAACCCGCGCACGGCGCAAGCCATTGCGGACGCGCTTGGCCTGGACCACCGCGCCGGGCTGCTGCCCGAGGACAAGGTCGCGGCGATCCGCGATCTGCGTCACGGAGCGCAGGTGATGATGATCGGCGACGGCATCAATGATGCCCCGGCGCTGGCCGCCGCGCATGTCGGCGTGGCGATGGGCTCGGGCACCGACGTGGCGCTCGAAACCGCCGATGCGGCGATCCTGCGCAACCGCGTCACCGATGCCGCGGGCATGATCCGCCTCGCCCGCGCCGCGATGCGGAACATCCGGCAGAACATTGCCATCGCGCTCGGATTGAAGGCGGTGTTTCTCGTGACCACCGTGCTGGGCGTCACCGGTCTCTGGATCGCCGTCCTTGCCGACACCGGGGCCACCGTGCTGGTCACGCTGAACGCGCTGCGGCTGCTGGCCTTCCGTCCGTCACCCGTCTCTGGCATCCTCGGCGCGGACCGCAAGGACCTCCCCGGCACAGGCGGCAAACCCGCCCCTGCGACGACCTGAAAGGAGACACCCGATGACCTTGACCCGACGCCGCGTGATCGCAGGCACCGCAAGCCTCGTGACGTTGCTCCCGCTCGCCGCGACGGCGCAGACCGCCTTGGCCATCCATGTCCTCAAGGACCCCAATTGCGGCTGCTGCACGAGCTGGGTCGACATCCTGCGCGAAGACGGGTTCACCGTCACCTCCGAGAACAGCCTTGGAACGCTGCTTATGCGCCACAAGCTCGACCGGGGCATCCCGCCGGACATGACCTCCTGCCACACCGGCGAGATCGACGGCTACGTGATCGAAGGCCACGTCCCTGCGCGGGACATCCGCAGGCTTCTCTCGGAACGGCCCGATGCCATCGGCCTGACGGTGCCCGGAATGCCCTATGGATCGCCCGGCATGGGCCCCGAAAGCGAGCGGGACGCCTATGACGTCCTGCTGATCCGGAAGGACGGCAGCACCGAGGTCTTCTCCAGCTATGGGGCGGCCTGATCCGCTGATCGCATATCCCCCTCAGAACGACCCTCTCGCGGCGCGCGACCGAGCCTCGCCGTCGATGGGCAGCAAGGCGCGGATCTTCCCCGACCGCTCTCAAGCCGGAGCGATGCAGGCCATTGCACTGGCCCCGCCGGAAAAATACCCCATGTCTAAGGCGATGCCCGTCTCCGAAACCACATCGGCGGGTGGTGGCGGCGGTGCTTCGAGCCGACCAAGCCGACGCCGCCCGGAACCGGGGGCACGTCTGGCGGGTCATGTTGAAATAAGCCGGCTTTTGACGGAACGTTTCTTTTGGGCTGACAAGGCAAGCCGGGGATCGAACGGAAGATGCTGAACAGGATACTGAAGCGCGCGAAAAGGACCCCCGCAGAGGGGGCCGGCGAGGTCATCTTGCCGGTTGTCTGGCTGCTCGGAAAGACCGGTGCCGGGAAGTCCTCGCTCGTCGGCGCGCTCACCGAGCAGTCCGACGCAGAGGTCGGGGACGGATTCCAGCCCTGTACGCGCTCGGCCCAAAGCTACGACTTCCCCGAGGAGCAGCCGCTGGTGCGCTTTCTGGACACGCGCGGCCTTGGCGAAGCCGGCTACGATCCAAGCGAAGACCTCGCGGCGTGCCGCGATCGCAGCCACGTGCTGCTGGTGGTCTGCCGACTGGACGATCCCGTGCAGGGCATGGTGGCCGACGCCGTTGCGGATATCGCCCGCGCCGACGGGCGGATGCGGGCTATCCTCGTGCTGACCGGCAAGGACCTCGTGCCGGATCCCGACGCCCTTGAGCGCGCCGAGCGCGGCATCGCGGCGCGGATCGGCCGCGCCGCCGGGCGGGAGATTCCGCGCGTCACCCTCTCGCTCGCGCCAAGCGAGACGGTGGACACCGAAGGTCTCGACGGATTGCGCGCGCAGTTGCTCGAATCCCTTCCGGCAGCTGGCTTGCTGCTCGAGAAATCCCGCGCCGGCGACGCCGAGCACCGCGAGTTCCAGAAGCACAAGCGCTGCGTGCTGTCCTATGCCGGGGTCGCCCTGACCAGTGACCTTGCGCCGGTGGTCGGCCTCGTGGCGGTGCCCGCGACACAGCTCAAGATGCTGCACGAGCTGGGCCTGCGCTACGGGATAACATGGGACCGCAAGGTCGGCGCGGCCTTCCTCAGCACCATGGGTCTCAGCCTCGGCGCGCGCTATGCCACGAATTTCGGCCTGCGCGAGCTGGCCAAGCTGATCCCGGTCTACGGCCAGACCGTGGGGGCCGCCACCGCGGGCGCGATCAGCTTCGCCACCACCTACGCGCTCGGGCGCGCCGCCGCCTATTTCCTCTACCGCCGCGCGCAGGGCAGCTCGCCCAGCGAGGAGGAGCTGCGTGCCGTCTACCAGCGCGCCTTCCGGAGGTCCTCGGATGAAGCTGACTGAGCGTCTCCGCCCGGCGCTGCTGCGCTGGGACCGGCTTCTGGCGATCGCCGCCCTTGCCCTGCCTTTCGTGGCGGCCATGCTCGCCGGGTTTGCCTGGATGATCGAACACGGCTGGCTGATCGAATTCATCGTCGCCTCGATCTCGCTCGGCGGGCTGGTCGCGCTGATCCGGCTGACGCGGCTCTGGCTCCGCGGCCGCGAGGCCGGACCGGTGACCCGGCCCGACCAGCTGCATGCCCGCATCGACGCCTCGTGGAGCGAGCCCGAGATTGCCGCCTTCGAGGCCGCGCAGGGCTTCATCGCGGAAAAGACCTCCAGCGCCTTGCCCTGGGAAGAGCTGCAGCCCGTGGCGCTGGAAGTGGTGCGCCTGGTCGCGTCGGCCTCGGGCAAGGGCGACAAGGGGGTGCTCGACTTCACCGTCCCCGAGGCGCTGCTGCTCATCGACCGCGTCGCAGTGCGCCTGCGCGCCGACATCCGCGACAAGGTGCCCTTTTCCGACAGTATCTCGGTCGGCACGCTGCTCTGGCTCTGGCAGCGCCGCGACGTTGCCTGGAAGGTCAAGAAGCACGGATGGAATGCCTGGCGGGTGATCCGCGCGGTCAAATCGCTGCCCACCGCCGTGCTGCGCGAGATCGAGGGGGTCATCGCAGAGGGGCATTCCTCCTTCGTCACCAGCGAGGGCACGGCCATCCTTCAGGCGCTGCTGCTCGAGGAGGTTGCCGCCGCCGCGGTCGAGCTCTATTCGGAGCGGCTGCGCTTCTCGGACACCGAGCTGCTCGATCTCGGCCTCGCCTCCAGCGCGCTCGACCGGGCACGCCTGGCGGCCAGCGACATGCCGCTGCGTATCGCCGTTGCGGGCCAGATCAGCGCCGGGAAATCCAGCCTCGTCAACGCCCTGCTCGGCGCCGACCTGGCCGAGGTCGATGTGATCCCGACCACAGACAAGCCCAAGACCTATCCAACCGACTTTGAGGGCGTCGATGCCATGCTGCTGGATATGCCAGGGCTCGACGGCGCGCCCCGCCTGGCCAGGACGGTTGCCGAGGAGCTTGCCCGCGCCGACCTCATCGTCTGGACCGTCCGCGCCAACCGCCCCGCGCGCGAGATCGACCGCGCCACCATTGCGATGCTCCGCGAGATCATCTCGCGCGATCCGCGTCGGCGGATGCCGCCCTTCGTGGTGGCGGTCTCCTGCATCGACGAGCTGCTGCCCGCCTGGCCCTTCCCGGAAGGGCACCTTGCCGACGACGCAATGGACCGCGTGACCGAGGTTGTCGCGGCGGTGCAGCGCGACATCGCCGACCCGCGTGTCACCGCCAATACCATCCCCGTGGTGCTGACCGAGCCCGACTGGAACATCGACCGCCTGCGGGCGCGGATCGACAACCTTATCGGGCCGGCGCTCGACACCCAGAGAAACCGGTTGCGAATCGAGGCGCGGACCGGCGGCGTTCTGGCCGAGGCAGGACGCGCCGGGCGCGGGCTGCGCGGCGCGCTCGCCGCGTTCGGGAAGAAGTACACGCAAGGCGACGAGGCGTCGGACGGCGAAAGCTAGGGTCCCCGCCTTGCGCAGTCCCCAAGCGTTTCGACCTTCCCCGGCATCAAAGGACGCAAGGGAAATCATCGACTTGCCTACACCCTGCCGCAGCTCCATGGCAAAAGGACACGCGGCTGCGCGCCGCCCGAGGCGGCAGCATCGGACAGCCCGGAACCACCATCAGGGACAGGACAAGACATGGCAGTGAAGACGGCGATCATCGGTCTGGGGATCATGGGACGACGGATGCTCGAACACATGCGGCAGCACGAGGGCTACAGCGTCACCGCGATGTGGGACCCCTCGCCCGACGGCTGCGCGGCCGCCCGCGCGCTGGCCCCCGAAACGCCGCTCGCAGCCTCTGCCGAAGAGGCCATGGCGGGGGCCGATCTGGTCTATCTTGCCTGCCCGCCCGTGCCCCGCATGGCCTATGCCCTGGCCGCGGCCAAGGCCGGCAAGGCGGTGTTTCTCGAAAAACCCCTCGGCGTCGATCTGACCGCCAGCGAGGAGTTGGTGGCGAAGCTCGCGCAGAGCGGCGTTCCTGCGGCGGTGAACTTCACCCAAGCGGCGGGTGCGGCGCTGCACAATGTCTCGGCAGCCGCGGCCTCCGGGGCCATGGGCGAGATGGTCGGCGTGGACATGGTTGTCACCTATGCCGCCTGGCCCCGCGCCTGGCAGCAGGCCGCCGACTGGCTGCGATTCCGCGACGAGGGCGGCATGACGCGCGAGGTGATCTCGCACTTCCTGTTCTTCACCCAGCGCATCCTCGGGCCGCTCACTGTCACCTGGGCGCGGCCGTCCTATCCGGCGGACCCGGCGCTCTGCGAGACCGCCCTGCTTGCCCGGCTCGAGAACGCCGCCGGCGTTCCGGTGTCGATCCTCGCTACCGTCGGAGGGGCGCAGCCGGACCGCCAGGAGGTCACCCTCAAGGGCAGCAAGGCCAGCCACCGGGTCGCGAACTTCTCGGACGAGTCGGTTTCGACAGGGGCGGCGTTCGAGGCCGTGGCGGCCCCCTCCGGAGAGCCGCGCGCCGTGGCGCTGCGCGCCCAGCTCGATCAGCTTCTCCATTGCATCGCCGGGCAGCCGCACCGGCTCGCCACCCCGCAGGAAGCGCTGGAGGTCCAGCGCCTGGTCGAGGACATGCTGCGCGGCAGGACCTGAGGCCGTCGCAGACGATTGCCGGGGCGCCTCACGGTGCCTTGGCCCTTGGAGGCTTGGGGCGGCCGGATCGCCACGCCCCGCGCAGGGCATCTTCCGCGTCGCCCGCTGCGCGTCAGCTCTTGCGCCGCCAGCAGCGCGAACCCGCCGGGCAACACCGGCAGCGCGGCAGGCAGCGGCACCGGCGGCATATCGAACCCGAAGAAGTTCCGGCCAGACGGGGGAGAGGTCGCAGAGACCGAAGGCTCGCGAGCCAAAGGTCCCTACCGCGCCGAGATCAAGTGCGGCATTGGCGCAAGGCTCTATCAATGGAAGGGCGGTGGTGTCTCGGGCGAGATGGCGGCACGCCGGGCGAAGCGGCGGGCGGGATCAGGAGATACCGGGGCTGATGACTTCCCGCGGCGTCACGATCAGATCGAGCGGCGCGTCGGTAGGTTCGAGCGGGATCTGTCCGGCCTCTTGCTCGGCATAGGCGAAGCCGATGGCGTAAGCCGGCCGCGCGCTGCGCAGCGCGGCCAGCGTCCGGTCGTAGAACCCGCCGCCATATCCCAGCCGGTGACCGCCGCGGGTGAAGGCGAGAAGTGGCACGATGAGGATCTCGGGGGTCAGAAAGTCGAGCGCCTCGGGGACCAGCGCGCCATAGGGGCCGGGAACCAGCGTCATGTCGGGCTCCCATCTGGCAAAGCGCAGCGGCTGGCCCTTGGCCCCGATCACCGGGATGGCCACCGGGCCATGTGCCGCGGCTTCGGCCATGGCAGGCAGCGGGTCGATCTCGGAGCGGATCGGCATGTAACCCGAGAGCGGCACGCCGCGATAGCCCGCCAGCACCGCGCTCAGCATCCCTGCCCCGGCCCCGGTGTCGGCGGCATGGGCCGCATCGCGGCGGCGGGCCGCCTCGGACCGGGCGCTGCGCTTGAGATCGGCCAGGTCGGGGTTCGGCGTCATGGCAGACTCACAGCAGGAAGAGGGCCGCAAGGCCGAGGAAGGAGAGGAACCCCACCACGTCGGTGGTGGTGGTCACGAAGGTGCCCGAGGCCAGTGCCGGGTCGATCTTCATCCGATCGAGCGCCACCGGCACCATGATCCCGGCAAAAGCGGCAGTCAGCAGGGTGATCACCATCGCCGAAGCGATCACCACGCCCAGCATGGGCGAGCCAAACCACAGGAATTCCAGCACCGCGATGGCCAGCGCGAAGACCGCGCCATTGACCATGCCAACGCCGATCTCGCGGCCAACCACGCGCCAGAAGTTCGAGCCGGTGAGATCCTTGGTCGCCAGCGCCCGCACCGTCACCGTCAGCACCTGCGTACCAGCGTTGCCGCCCATCGAGGCCACGATGGGCATCAGCACGGCGAGCGCCACGATCTGCGCGATCACGTCCTCGAATTGCGCGATGACGAAACTCGAGAGCAGCGCCGTGCCGAGATTCACCGCCAGCCAGGGCGTGCGCTGGCGTACGGTGGCAAAAACGCTGTCCGAGATGTGGCTCTCCTCGCCGACGCCGGCGAGGCGCAGGATGTCTTCCTCGTGCTCCTCGTCGAGCACCGCCATGGCGTCATCGATGGTGATCACGCCGACCAGCCGCTCGTTCTCGTCCACCACGGGAGCCGAGATCAGGTGGTACTGGTTGAAGGCATAGGCGACCTCGGATTCCGGGCGGGTGACCGGGATCACGTGGAAAGTCTCCTCGACCAGCGACTTCAGCAGCACCTCGCGGCGCGAGGCCATGAGCTTGCCGAGCGTCACGTTGCCCACCGGGCGCAGCTTCGGGTCGACGAGGATGATGTGGTAGAACTGCTCGGGCAGATCCTCCGAGCTGCGCAGGAAGTCGATCGCCTCGCCGACGTTCCAGTGCTCGGGGGCCATCACCACCTCGCGCTGCATCAGGCGGCCGGCGGAATACTCGGGATAGGTCAGCGATTTCTCGACCGCGACCCGGTCGCTGTCCTCGAGCACCTCGAGGATGGCGTCCTGCTGCGCCTGATCGAGGTCTTCCAGCAGGTCGACCACGTCGTCGGAATCAAGCTCGCGGACGGCCTCGGCCAGCACCTCGGGGGTCAGCGCGCGGATCACTTCCTCGCGGATCGACTCGTCGAGTTCCGACAGGATCTCGCCGTCGAATTCCTTGTCGTAGAGCTTGATCAGCCGCATCCGGTCGAAGGCGTTGATCTGCTCGAGAAGGTCGGCGATGTCGGCGGCGTGCAGCGGCTCCATGAGCGCGACGAGCTGCTCGCGGTCGCCCACGTCGACCGCGTAGAGGATCGCCGAGACCACCTTGCGCTCGAGCGGGTTGGTCTCGTCCTCGTGGGTCTCTTCCGCCGCCGGGTTTCCGGTCTCTTCGGTCATGCCTGCCCCGTTGAATGCCGTTCGTGCAGACCTTAGGGGATTGCGCGAACGAGCAACAGAGGCGCATTGCGCTTGATCTTAGCCGCCCGCATCCTAGGGCGGCCGCAAACACGAGGACCGACATGGCCCAGACCCTTCCGCTGACGCTTCATCTCGGGCAGACCCTGAGCTTCGCCGCCTCGCCGAGTGCCGAAGGACCGGATGCGGTCCGGCACGAGCGCACCGGCGCCCTGCTGGTCGAAGGCGGCATGATTCGCGCGGTCGGGGCGGCCGAGGCGCTGCGCGCGGCCCATCCGGGGGCCGAGGTGGTGGACCATGGCGCGGCGCTGATCGTGCCGGGCTTCGTGGATGCGCATGCGCATTACCCGCAGACCGGGATGATCGCCAGTTGGGGCAAGCGGCTGATCGACTGGCTGAACCACTACACCTTCCCCACGGAATCGCGCTTTGCCGACCGCGCCTTCGCCGACGAGATCGCCGAGCGCTACCTCGACCTCTTGCTGGCGCATGGCACCACCTCGGTCTGCTCCTACTGCACGATCCATCCAGAGTCGGTGGAGGCGCTGTTCAGCGCCGCCGAGGCGCGCGGGATGCGGGTCTTTGCCGGCAAGACCTGCATGGACCGCGACACCGCCCCCGACTTCCTGCGTGACAGCGCGCAATCGGCCTATGACGACAGCAAGGCCCTGCTCGAGCGCTGGCATGGTCGGGGCCGCGCCGAATACGTCATCACACCGCGCTTCTCGCCGACCTCGACGCCCGAGCAGCTGCGCGCGCTCGGCGCACTCTGGGCCGAGCACCCCGAGGTGCTGATGCAGACGCACCTTTCCGAGCAGACCGACGAGATTGCATGGGTCAAATCGCTCTACCCGCAGGCCCGCGACTACCTCGACACCTACGAGGCCTACGGGCTGCTGGGGGAACGCGGGCTCTACGGCCATGCGATCCACCTCGAGCCGCGCGAGCATGCCCGGCTCAGGGAGGTGAACGCCGCGCTGGTGCATTGCCCGACCTCGAACACCTTCATCGGCTCGGGGCTCTTCGACATGGACGGGCTGACGCGGGCCGGGATGCGCGTGGGGCTGGCCACCGACACGGGGGGCGGCTCGTCCTTCTCCATGCTGCGCACCATGGCGGCGGCCTACGAGGTGGCGCAGCTGCGCCACCGCGCGCTGCACCCGGCAGAGCTGCTGTGGCTGGCGACGCAGGGCTCGGCGATCGCGCTGATGGCCGAGGATCGGATCGGAAACCTCGCGCCGGGGCTCGAGGCGGATTTCACCGTGCTCGACCTCGCCTCGACCCCGGCCATCGCGCAGCGCGTGGCGCAGGCCGAGGACATCTGGGAAGCGCTCTTCCCGACGATCATGATGGGCGACGACCGCGCGATCCGGGCCACCTATGTGGCAGGCCGGCGCGCGGTCTGAGAGCGCTACTTGCGCAGACCCATCACCAGCGTCCAGTAGCGGCCGTTCTGGGCCAGACCGAATTCGCGCAGGTCGCCGCGCGACATGGCGGCGCGGTGCGAGGGCGACTTGGCCCAGAGCTCCATGGCGCTGTCGATGCCGAGCGGGGTCATCGCGACATTCTCGGCCACTTCGCGGAAGTCGTAGCCCGCCGCCCGCGTTCGCGCGCCAACGCGGCTGCCGTCGCTGCCCACGTGGCCCATCTTGTTCATCCGCGCCATATCGTCGGAATGGGCCTGCGCCGCGCGTTGCAGTTGCGCCGAACGGGTCAGCGGCGCCAACCCCTGAGCCCGGCGCCAGCCATTGAGCGCCGCCGCTGCCTCGGCCGGCGCGGTCTGAACGACCTGCGCCGGAGCCCGGCGCAATTCATAGATGCTGGCCCCTTCGACCCGGCCCGCCGCGGCCGGTTGGCTGGCGACGGGGACAGAGGCAGGCGCAGCCCTTGGCACCGAGACCGATCCGCCGGTCTCGGAGGGAACGGCGCGTACGTCGATGCAGGCGGCAAGGGCCAGCGGCACGAAAAGCAGCGCGACGCTGCGCGGGAAGGGTCTTGGCTTGGCCGTCATGAAAGTCTCCGGAACTGCGAAGTTTCCCAGAGAGATGGCGCAAGCCGCCGCCGCCGGCAAGTCGCCGGGTCCCGCGGCAGGCTACTTCACGCGCGCGACCACCATCGCCCAGTAGTCGCCCGAGCGCGCGATGCCGTATTCTTTCACCTGCGGCATGAGCATATGCGAAAGGTGTGGCGGCGAATTGGTCCAGATGTCCATCGCCCCGTCCAGCCCGCGCCGCGTGACCGCGATATTCTCGGCACCGCGCCGCATGTTGTAGCCGCTGCGCGTGATGCGCACGCCGAGGGTGCTGCCGTCGCTGCCGGTGTGGGTCATTTCCTGCATCCGCGCCATGTCATTGGCATGGCCCTGCGCCACCTTCTCGAGCAGCGGAGAATGGCTCAGGGGCGCGAGCCCGTTGCGCTGGCGCAGCGCGTTGAGCTGCGCACCCGACGGATCCTCGAGGAATTGCGCCGGCTCGCCGCCGGTGTCTGTCTGGGGCAGCGGCACCACCACACAGGCGGAAAGCGCCGCCGTCAGGGCAAGCGGAAGCAGTCGGGCAAACAGGGATCGTCGCATCAGGGTCTCCGGATTGGGGCCTCGATCTCAGCCGAGTCCAGCGAGTGTTCTGGCCATTTCTTTATGCCGCGTTAACACGGCATCGATATCAACCGTGGTGATGCGCCCATCACGCACCACCTGCCGCCCCTCGACAAACAGGTGCCGCACTTTCTGCGGGCCGGCCAGCAGCAGCGCCGCCGGGTCCCAGGAGCCCGCGCTTTCCAGCCCGCTCACGTCCCAGAGCGCTAGATCCGCGCGCAGTCCCACAACCACTTGCCCGCAGTCATGCCGGCCCAGCACGTCTGCCCCGCCGCGCGTCGCGACGCGCAGCGCCGCGCGGGCGCTCATCGCGTCGGCGCCGTTCTGCACCCGCTGGAGCAGCATCGCCTGCCGGGCTTCGCCGATCAGGCTCGCCATGTCGTTGCTCGCCGAACCATCGACACCGAGCCCCACCGGCACCCCCGCGTCGAGCATGGCGCGCACCGGCGCGATGCCCGAGCCGAGACGGCAATTCGAACAGGGACAGTGTGCGACCCCGGTTCGGGTTGCCGCGAAGAGGTCGATCTCCTGCCCATCTAGCTTGACGCAATGGGCATGCCAGACATCGGGGCCGGTCCAGCCGAGTTCTTCGGCATATTGCCCCGGACGGCAGCCAAATTTCTCCAGCGAATAGGCGACGTCCTCGTCGTTCTCGGCAAGATGCGTGTGCATCATCACACCCTTGTCACGGGCGAGGATGGCGCTGTCGCGCATCAGCTCCCGGCTCACGGAGAAGGGCGAGCAAGGCGCCACGCCGACGCGCACCATCGCGCCCTCCGACGGGTCGTGGAAGGTGTCGATCACCCGGATGCAATCCTCGAGGATGGCCGCCTCGTTCTCGACCAGCGAGTCCGGCGGCAGGCCGCCCTTGCTGACGCCGATGCTCATGCTGCCGCGCGTCGCATGGAAGCGCACGCCGAGGTCCTGCGCCGCAGCGATGCTGTCATCGAGCCGTGCGCCGTTGGGATAGAGATAGAGGTGGTCCGAACTGAGCGTGCAGCCCGAAAGCGCCAGCTCTGCCAGCCCGATTTGTGCCGAAACGTAGAATTCCTCGGGACCGAAGCGCTGCCAGATCGGATAGAGCGTCTGGAGCCAGCCGAAGAGCAGCGCATCTTGTCCGCCCGGCACCGCCTTGGTCAGCCCCTGATAGAGGTGGTGGTGGGTGTTCACGAGACCCGGCGTAACCACGCAATGGCGGGCATCGACGATCTCGCCGGTGGTTTCGAGCCGCGGCCCGATGGCGGCAATCACCCCGTCGCGCAGCAGGATATC
The DNA here is from genome assembly GCF_015223355.1 of Salipiger mangrovisoli. Classification (GTDB taxonomy): domain Bacteria; phylum Pseudomonadota; class Alphaproteobacteria; order Rhodobacterales; family Rhodobacteraceae; genus Salipiger; species Salipiger mangrovisoli. Next base: position 92,014 of record NZ_JADFFK010000021.1, read on the forward strand.
GGTATCCGCAAGCTCGGTCCCGGCATCGTCCATGGTCAGCACGGTGCGCGCGTTGCGGATCAGGATTTCGCTCATCTCGGGGCTCCTCGGGTGTGGGCTTTCACCCTGCCCCGACAAGAGCGCGAAGAAAAGTCCGCCGCCACGTGAGGCTGTTTCGGAATTTGCCGAAGAATGAGCGCAGCCCTCAGCCGTTCAGCAGTTCCAGCGCCGCGGCGTGGATCTCGGCACTGGCAGCGGCGAGCACCTGACCGCCCTCGTGCGCCTTACCTCCCTGCCAATCGGTCACGACACCGCCCGCCGCCTCGATCACGGCGATCGGTGCCTGCACGTCGTAGGCCTGCAATCCGGCCTCGATCACAAGGTCGATCTGTCCCGCCGCCAGCAAGGCATAGGCATAGCAGTCCATACCATAGCGGGTCAGACGGGCCTGGGCCGCCACCCGCCGGAAGGCCGCGCGCTCGGCCTCGGTGCCGACTTCGGGGAAGGTGGTGAAGAGGATTGCCTCGGACAGCGGACGCGCGGGGCGCACGCCCAGGGCACGGCTGCCCAGCGGGCCCGACCATTGCGCCCGCCCGAGCCCACCCTCGAAACGTTCGGAGGTATAGGGCTGGTCGATCACGCCCAGCACCGGGCCCGCGGCATCCGACAGGGCGATCAGCACGCCCCAGGTCGGCGTGCCCGACAGGAAACCGCGCGTGCCGTCGATCGGGTCGAGCACCCAGGTCAGCCCGCTGTCGCCTGCTTCGGAGCCGTATTCCTCGCCAAGGATCGCATCCATGGGACGGCGGACGGCAAGCACCTCGCGCATGGCCTTCTCGGCGGCGCGGTCGGCGATGGTGACGGGATCGAACCCTTCGGAGAGCTTGTTGTCCGCACCAAGCCCCTCGGCACGGAAATGCGGAAGGATCGCGGCGCGCGCCGCCTCGGCCATCTCGCCGGCGGTCCGCCAGAGCTCGGCGGCCAGTTCTGCGGAAATGTCTACGGAAGTTTCTGCCATGACGGCCCCCTGCTGCGCGGTACCTATCGGATCCAGCTAACGCAGGGGGCGTTCAGGCTCAAGCGACGTCGGACAGGACGCGCGCCAGTTCGAACAGGCGGCGGCGCTGGTTTTCCGGGATCGCGTAGTAGGAGCGCACGAGATCGAGCGCCTCTTTGTCGCCAAGAATGTCGGTCGGCATGGCCGGGCTGGCGGGCGCCGCCGCCGTCTCCTCGGCCTGCTGATCGCTCTCAATCCCCTCGAAGAAGAAGCTTACCGGCACCTCCAGCGCATCGGCGATATCCCACAGGCGGGAGGCGCTGACACGGTTCGCGCCGGTCTCGTACTTTTGGATCTGCTGAAACTTGATACCGACGTGTTCTGCGAGTTGCTGCTGCGTCATTCCGACAAGCCAGCGGCGGTGACGAATGCGTTTACCCACATGTACGTCCACGGGATGCGTCATCGTAGTTTCCTTTCACTCGCCCTGCGAAAAACCAGAGCACCAACAAAAAAATCCGCCCGCTCACAGCAGCGGCCGGAGCCACACTTATAAGGTGAGCAAAAACTACCGTGCTTCCCCGCCTCGGATCAAGAGAGTTGCGCCGCGAACGATGAGCAGGGTTAATGGGTTGCTCCCGTGGGTTGTAAATCCAAACAATGACTTAACGTCGCTTTCCGGGCTTTCATATTTTTGCCAAGATCTTCGGACGACAGCGCTTTATTTGGGCAGCCCAGTGCAAAACCTATACCGAGGGATATACAATGCTAGCCTATCGGATTGACTCGCCCGGCACGTTTCCGAATCTCATCGAGGCGTCCATCCCGCAGCCCGGAGCCGGGCAGATTCGGCTTCGGATCGAAGCCTGCGGACTCAACTTTGCCGATCTTCTGATGATCGAGGGGCGCTATCAGGACACGCCGACACCCCCCTTCACCCTCGGTATGGAGGTCGCCGGCGTGGTCGATGCGGTGGGTCCGGGGGTCACGGACCGGCAGCCCGGAGAGCGTGTGGCGCTTTTCGGTGGCCAGGGCGGCCTCGCGGAATACGGCGTGTTCGACGCCGCCCGCGCCGTGCCCCTGCCGGGCAGCATGTCGAGCACCGTGGCCGCCGGTTTCCAGATTGCTTATGGGACCAGCCACCTTGCCCTGGATCACCGCGCCCGGCTCGCGCCCGGCGAAACGCTGCTCGTGCTCGGTGCCGCGGGTGGCGTCGGCCTCACCGCGGTGGAGATCGGCAAGCTGATGGGCGCGCGGGTGATCGCCTGCGCCCGCGGGCCGGAAAAGCTCGAGATCGCACGCCGCGCCGGCGCGGATCACCTCATCGACGCGACAGATGCCGACATCCGCGCCGCGGTGAAGGCGCTCGGCGGTGCCGACGTGGTCTATGACGCGGTGGGCGGCGACCAGTTCGAGGCCGCCTTCCGCGCCTGCAACCCCGAGGCGCGGCTTCTGACCATCGGCTTTGCCAGCGGCAGCGTGCCGCAGATCAAGGCCAATCACCTGCTGGTCAAGAACCTCACGGTCATGGGGCTCTACTGGGGCGGTTACCTGAAGTTCCGCCCCGAGGCGCTGACCGGCTCACTGGCGCAACTCTTTGCCTGGCACGCGGAAGGCAAGCTGCACCCGCATGTCAGCCAGGTACTTCCCCTCGCGCGGGTCGCGGACGGGCTGGAGCTGCTCCGCAGCCGCGCCTCGACCGGCAAGGTCGTGATCGAGATCCCCGGCTAGGGCCTCATTCGGCCGCCAACTCTGGCCTGCGGCGCAGCGCGCAGAACTCGCTGCGCAGCATCTCCAGCATCGGCTCGATGATCTGCGGCTTTGCACCCGAGCTGTAGAGGCAGATTTTCTGCATCCCGAGGTCGGGCAGCACGCCCAGCGGGATCACCTCGAAATGCTGCGGTGCATGGCCCTCGAGGATCGGCGTCACCGCCAGGTCGGCCGAGACCGAGACCTCGATGGTGCGGTCCATCTCGGAATCCACCGCCAGTTCCCAGTCGAGCCCCGCGCGTTCCATCAGCGCGATCGCCACCGGCCGGAACCCGCAGCGGCGCGAGAAGGCGATGCGCAGCGGCTTGCTGCGCCACGCCGTCCCGCCCGGCGCGCCGAACCAGCGCAGCGGCACCTCCAACAGCGCCTCGCCACGCTCTCCTGCTTCGCTTTCCGTGGTCAGGATCACGTCGATCGCCCCGCGCGCGAACTGCTCTTTCAGATCCGACGTGTAAGAGCTGATCAGCTGCACCCGCACCCTGGGGTAATCCCGCTGCATGCGCTTCATGATGCGCGGGATCACCGGGTAGACGATGTCATGCGGCACGCCGAGCACGATCTCGCCCTCCCAGTCCTGCCGGGTCAGCCGCGCGTAGATTTCGTCGTTCATCTCGACCATGCGGCGGGCGTATTTGAGCAGCTGCTCGCCCGCCGGGGTGAGCGCCACGCCGCGGCCCGAACGGTCGAGCAGCGCCAGCCCCAGCATCTCTTCCAGCCGCTTGAGCTGCATCGAGACCGCCGATTGCGTCAGGTTCAGGAAGCCGGCGGCGCGGGTTACGCCGCCAGCATCGGCCACCGCCACGAAGGAGCGCAAGGTGGTCAGGTCGAGATTTCGCATACATCAAGCTCCGTGATGAATCGCTTCAGGAACATTCGTTTTACAGATTTCCTTCGCGGCAGCATAACCCATCACACAGAACCATGGAAACACCGAGATACATCAGCATATGTGAAGGATACCCTCATGCCCCGTGATATCGCCCTGCCCCGCGCCCGCGTCGTCCGACGCAGAACCCCGCTGCTGTCCCGTCTTGCCGGTCTCTTCGCCGTTGCCCGGCAGCGGCGCAAGCTGGCGGACCTTGACGACCACCTGCTGCGCGACCTTGGCCTGACCAAAGCCGAGGCAATCGACGAGGCGCGACGCGGATTCTGGGACGCGCCGAACCATTGGCGGCTCTGAGCCCTGGCAACCAAGTTCCTTACTCCGCTTCCCTTTTCGGGCCGCTCCCCCATCTGGCCCGCACGGCCCTCTCCGGCGACCGCGCGTGACGGCGCAAGCGGAGAGGGCAATTTTAGTTCTAAAACAGTCTCTTTTGCATCCCACCCGTCTTGAAATAAGCACAAGCGCTGCCAATATCGGATCGGAACAGTTATCTTCAGGCTGCACATTTTCAACTCGGAGGACACGACCCGATGGCAGACTTCAACACAATCCGGACCCACGGCGCGGCCGGCGCACGCGCGGCCCAGATTGACGCGGGGCTCCGCGCGCACATGAACAAGGTCTACGCGACCATGTCCGTGGGCATGCTGCTGACCTTCGCAGTCGCCTGGGCCGTGGGTTCCACCCCCGAACTTCTGGCCGTGTTCCGCGACCCGATGACCCTCAAGCCGAACATTCTCGGCTGGATCGCCATGTTCGCCCCGCTGATCATGGTCTTCGCCTTCGGTGCGGCGCTCAACCGCATGTCCGCCGCCGGCGCGCAGCTGTTCTTCTACGCCTTCGCGGCGGTGATGGGCCTGTCGTTGAGCTGGATCTTCGTGGCCTTCACCGGCTTCTCGATCGCCCAGGTCTTCCTGGTGACCGCGATCGCCTTCGCCGGGCTGTCGCTCTGGGGCTACACCACGAAGAAGGACATCTCGGGCTGGGGCTCTTTCCTCATCATGGGCGTCATCGGCATCCTCGTGGCGTCGATCATCAACATCTTCCTGGCGTCGCCGGCGATCTACTTCGCCATCTCGATCCTGGGCGTCCTGATCTTCGCGGGCCTGACCGCCTATGACACGCAGAACATCAAGAACACCTACATCCAGCACGCCGCCCACGGCGACAGCGAGTGGCTCGCCAAGTCTGCCATCGTCGGCGCGCTGAACCTCTACATGGACTTCATCAACATGTTCATGTTCCTGCTGCAGCTGATGGGCAACCGCGAGTAATCGCGCCGCCGTCACCGGCTTCCCGGCCCCGCCTGACCTCAGTGTTTGGCGGGGCTTTTCTTTTCCGGGCTGTCGTGACGACCTACAGCGGCGACGGCAGTTCACCGTCCAGCAGCGCCACGGGGATCAACCCGCGCAACGCATTGCCGATCCAGAGCCGACGGGCCGCGCGCAAATCCTCAACGCTCACCACCGCCTCGGCAAATCCGCCTTCCTCCAGCAGCGCCTCGCGCAGGATGCCCGGCAGCAGCCCCGAGGACAGCGTCGGCGTCACCCGCGCGCCGTCCAGCCGCTCGAGGAAGACGTTGGTGTAGGCGCCCTCGCAAAGCTCGCCGCGCGTGTTGAGAAACAGCACTTCATCCACCCCCTCGGGCCGCACCTTCAGCGCCGCGTCATAGAGCGCCCGCGCTGTCGTCTTGTGGCGCAGCAGCGGGTCTGCCGGGTCGAGCCGCGCCGCGCAGAGCAGGGCCCGCCCCTGCGCGGGGATGGTCGCGGGATCGAAGTCCGAAGAGGTGATCGCGATGTCGCCCGCACGGCCCACGGTCAGCCGCAGCCGCTGCGGCCGCTCGGCGCGAAAGCCCGAGAGCGCCGCGTAGAGCGCCGCCCGCTCCAGAGGGATGCCAAGCGCCGCGCAGCTGCGCAGGCAGCGCGCCACGTGCCGGTCGGCACGCAGGGGGCCAAGCTGCGGCTCCCAGCGCAGGGTCTCGATCAGGCGCAGGTCGGCATTCAGCCCCGCTGCATCAATCCGGTCAGGAATCGGGCCTTCCACAGTGCCTCCTCGTATTCCGCTTCGCAGATGCTGTCCTGCACGATGCCGCCGCCGACCCCGAGCACCGCGCGGCCCGCGCCGGTCACGCTCAGCGTGCGGATCGCCACGTTGAACTCCGCCGCGCCATTCGGGGCCATCCAGCCAAGCCCGCCGCAATAAACCCCGCGCCGCCAGCGCTCGAGGTGATGGATGGCCTTCATCGCGGCGATCTTCGGCGCGCCGGTGATCGAGCCGCAGGGGAAGATCGCCCGCAAAAGCTCGGTGAGCGACGGCCGTCCGTCCAGCTCGGCGACAACCCGCGAGACCATCTGGTGCACCGTGGCATAGCGCTCGACCTTCAGCAGCTCGGGCACCTTCACGCTGCCCGGCCGCGCCAGCCGCGACAGGTCGTTGCGCATCAGATCGACGATCATCACGTTCTCGGCGCGGTTCTTCTCGTCCGCCGCCAGCGCGGCGCTGAGCGCGTCGTCCTCGGCAGCACTCGCGCCGCGCGGCGCGGTGCCCTTCATCGGCGCCACCTCGATGCGCCCATCGGCATCGAGCCGGAAGAAGAGTTCCGGAGAGCGCGACAGGACGACCTCCTGCCCAAGCCGGGCAAAGCCGCCGTGACCAACCGGCTGGTAGGCGCGCAGCGCCGCCCAGAGCGCCTCTGGCGTGCCCTCGAAGCAGGCCTCCACCGGCATGGTCAAGTTGACCTGATAAAGATCCCCCGCCGCCAGCATCTCCTTGATTTCTCGGAAAGCCTCGGCGTAGCGCTCCCGCGACCACAGCGGCGTCACCGCGGTGACCCGCGCCGGCGCCCCCGCCATCTCTGCCAGCGCGGCAGAGGCGTCCGACGGGGCGTCGAAGATGCCGAAATGCAGCAGCGGAGCACCGGGCTCCCAGAGCTGCGCAAGCGCGGGTTCCAGCGCAGATCCAAGTTCGTAGGCGGCGTAGCCCGCGACCCAGAAACCCTGCGCACGGGCCTCTTCGAGTCGCGCCAGGGCCAACAGCGCCTCGGCCGGGCTGCTGGCCGTCACGAGCGCGCGGGGGCGCGCGAAGAGCACCGGCGCGCCGGACGGTCCGGCTTCAAGAATGATCCGCGTATCCTGCATCGTCGCACCCGATGGCCCCGTTCCGGCACCTGCCCTAGCAGAGCCTCCGCCCGGACGCGAGAGGGCGTTCCGTGACATCCGCACCGGCGCGAACCGCGCCAGTTCGTAAGCCCCGGCACTCCCGGAAACGACGCACCCCGGAAACGACAAGAGCCGCGCGGTTTCCCGTGCGGCTCTCGTGATCCGAAATCAAGGAAGGCTTACTTGATCTTGCCTTCTTTGTATTCCACGTGCTTGCGCACGACCGGGTCGTACTTGCGCACGGTCATCTTCTCGGTCATGGTCCGTGCGTTTTTCTTGGTCACGTAGAAATGGCCCGTCCCGGCGGTCGAGTTCAGGCGGATCTTGATGGTGGTCGGCTTCGCCATTCTTCTTCTCCTGCAACGGGGGGCGAGAGCCGCCCGTGAAATCTCTTGGAGCCCGCCTTTTACCCAGCCGCAGCCCGGAGTCAACAGCTCTCGAGCCGGGAATCGCGAGGAAGACGGATTTTCCCCAAATTCATCCCCAGCGCGCCCGGAGCGGCGCGGCGGGATGTCATGCGTGGAGGGCCTGTAAGCCGGATTTTGTCCAGGACGGGTCACCCCGTCCCTGTGCGACCATTCCTCTAGGCCGTACGTTGCCGCACGGCTCAAGCTGCCAACCCGGACCCCTCGGGCTGAAGCGGCCCTGCGGCGATATCTCCGTAGAGATCATGCCCCGCGCGGGGTCCCTATTTGGCATTGCTCCCGGTGGGGCTTGCCATGCGGGGCCTGTTGCCAGCCCCCCGGTGGGCTCTTACCCCACCGTTTCACCCTTACCGCCCCGGAGGACGGCGGTCTCTTCTCTGTGGCGCTTTCCGTCAGGTTGCCCTGCCCGGGCATTACCCGGCACCGATGCTTCAGCGAGTCCGGACTTTCCTCTCCGGTGGTCAAACCACCGCAGCGGCCGCCCGGCCCTCCACGCCCGGTTCCCATAGGCGGCGGCGCGGAGGTGGTCAAGCGGTGCCGACCGGCAGCCGCCGGATGCCCCGGGCCTCAGCGCGCCGCCGGCAGGCGCATCCAGTCGCGGATGGCGGTGCAAAGACCGTCCGGGTCCTCGAGCATCGGCAGATGGCCGGCTCCGGGCAACATCCGCAGCACCGCGCCGGGCACCAGTTCGGCCAGTACGCTCTGGCGCTTCTCGGGGTAGAGCGTATCCTGCGAGCCCGCGGCGATCATCACAGGGATGCGCAGCTTGACCATGACCGCCTGCTGGTCGCGCCGCCGCTGCAAGGCGCGGGCCTGCCGCACGAAGATGTCGGGGCCGAAGCTCTGACCCATCTCGCGCACCAGCGCGATGATTTCGGGCCTGAAGGGACGGTCGGCAAAGCTCTCCTCGGGAATAAGGCCCGCCAGAGCCTCGTCGAATCTGCCGGCGCGGGCCTTGATCACAAGTCGGTCGCGGTCGGTCGCCTGCTGAGGCGTATCGGCGAGCGGCGAGCTGCCGATCAGCATCAGCCGCGCCACGCGGTCTGGCGCGCGGCGCTGAAGCTCGATCGCGACCATCCCGCCGAAACCGCAACCTGCCAGCGCAAACCGCCGCGGCAGCACGTCGAGCAGGCCCGAGGCGATTTCCTCGATGCGGTCGCCGAGATGCACCGGGGCGACCATCACAGCCATCTCGTGCGAGAGTTCGGCAACCTGCGGCCAGTACAGGCGCGCGTCGCACATGGATTCGGGCAAGAGGACAAGCGGCTCAGCCATGCGCGCCTCTCTGCGATTGCATGTCAGCCGTTCGCACGGCCCGCGTGCGCATGGATTGCCTTGTGTGAAGCACCAATTCCGTTCTGCCCTGTCGTCACACCGCGGGACTCTTCACAGCGCCCCGCGCGCCGGCCCCTGCAGAGACAGCTAGAGTACCGGGCGGAATTTCCCAGTGAAAGCGGGAAGTCGCGCCGCAGGCGGCGGTTTGCCGTCGCCCACGAGGACGTGATCGAAAGCGCGGAAGCCGGGGCCATCGCTACCCTGTCGCGGTCGCCTGTCCGGCCCCGGCCCGCCCGGCTCCAAGGTGGATTTGCATCCAGACCGCCGCCTCGTCGTAGAGCGACCATTCCCGACACAGCCCCCGCGGGCCGAACTCGGCCTGGCTGAGGCCCATGACATGCACCTCTGCCCCGCTGGGCGGACCGAAGCGGCCCCATCCGTCGTGCCGGCCGCTGAGCGACCAGCGCAGCGCGGCGCGCGGCGGCATCCCCTGCGCTTCGACCCCGATCGCATGATGGATGGTGAAGCAGGCCGAGGGAAAGGCGGCGCGCAGGCCAAGCCAGAAACGCTCTGCCCCGCCCGCGCCGCGCAGCAATTCGCCACCGGACAGGCAGAGCCGGGCTGCCGGGTCATACCGCGCGGGCGCGACCGAGAAGCCCCCCGCCATCATCTCCTGGAGCAACGCGGCAAGAGCCGCCCCCCATTGGCTGTCATCGCCTTGCCCCGTGTAGGGTCCCTGCACGTCCACCTCGGGACGGAACGGCTGGCACTCGGGGTCGCGGCAGCCCAGCCGCCAGCGCGCCCACTCCTGCACCGACAGGCCGATCTGGCGCAGCATCGCCCCGGTGTCGCGCACCATCCAAAGCTCGGCGACGCGGTTGTCCTTGGCGTGCACCTCTGACAGCGCGCGGAATCGCAGCCGCCGCCCGGTGGGCGCGCCGAAGACACCTGCGCCATCGTGGATGCCCGTGCAGAGCAGCCGCTGCGCCCCGAGCAAGCCGCGCCGAGGCGCGCCGGTGGCAAGCGCCTCTTCCGTCAGCGCCTCGAGGTCCGGCAGCGCCGAAACCAGTGCGAAGACCTCGGCGCGCAGCGCGTCCGGGCCGAAGCCTATGCCTTCGGGGCTGCGCAGGATCGCGTGCGGGTGCCAATACCGCCCGAGGTCCTGCCCCGCGCCAAGTCCACGCTGCGACCAGAGCCGCCGTGCCAGCTTGCGCAGGTAGTCGGGAAAATCCCGAAACTCCGGATCGAAGCCGTGCATCGCCGCCTCCCTCGATGGAAGACAAGTCTGAGCGCCTGTAGTTAAGAATGCCTTGCGACGCGCGGCGTCAGTAGCCGCGCCAGCGGAAGGCGCCATCCTCGGCCCTGAGCGGCGAGAACGGATTGTGGGCAATCTCCCAGACGTGGCCTTCGGGGTCGGAGAAATAGCCGATGTGGCCGCCCCAATGGACCCCGCCGCCGGGGCGCAGGATCTTTGCCCCGGCCGCCTCGGCCCGTGCCATCAGCGCATCCACCTCTTCGGCCGAGCCGACGTTATGCGCCAGCGTCATGGCCCCGTGGCCAAGCGTTTCGGGTTCCACCCCCATGTCCTCGGCCAGCGCGTCGCGAGAATAGATGCCGATCGCCTGACCGAGCAGGTCGAAGACAACCATGCCGGGCACGGTCTCGACCCGTTGCCATCCCAGCGCCTCGTAGAATCCCGCCAGCGCCTCGGGATCGCGGGCGGCAAGGGTGATCAAGCTGATCCGGTGGTCCATCTTTCCTCCTCAGCCGCCAACCTCAACGATGGCGGTCTCGATATGGGTCAGGTTCTCGGGCTCGGAAAATCGGTGATCGGCACCCTTCACCAGCGTCAGCCGCAGGTCGGGGCTGTCGATGTGGTCGAGCAGGCGCAGCGCGGTCTCGCGGGTCACCGCCTCGTCCTCTGTGCCCTGCACCAGCCGCACCGGGAAGGGCATCGGCAGCGGCCCGCGCAGCACGAGGTTCTCGCGTCCGTCCTCGATCAGCTTGCGCGTGACCGCATAGGGATCGCCATAGGCCGAGGGCAGGTAGACCACGCCCTTCTCCATCACCTCGGTGCGCTCGGCCTCCGAGAAGCCGGCCCAGAAGCTGTCCTCGGAGAAATCCGGAGCGGCAGCGATGCCGACAAAGCCGCGCACATCTTGAAGCCGCTGGGTCAGCAGGCTGCCGATCCAGCCGCCCATCGACGAGCCGACGAGGATCAGAGGGCCCGAGGTCACATGCTCGATCACCATCTGCGCGTCCGCCGCCCAACCCCCGATGCAGCCGTCCTCGAAGTCACCGCCGGATTGGCCATGACCCGAGTAATCGAGCCGCAGAAAGGCGCGGCCCCGCGACTTTGCCCAGGCCTCGAGATGCACCGCCTTGGTGCCCTCCATGTCCGACTTGTAGCCCGACAGGAAGACCACGGTTGGCCCTTCTCCCGGCGTGTGGACATAGGCGAGGCGGTGGTCGGGCGTGTCGAGGTATTGAGTCATCTGTCCTGCGTGTGCTGGTCCTGCGTCGGCGCCAAACTGACGCCTCGCCGGGCGCGAGGCAAGAGTGCCCGCGCCGCCATCGCCGCATGGCGGACTGCCGCCACCGCGACCGGCGGACGGTCACAAAGATGTTGGACCACGGACCGGTTTGCGTCACACTGTCGGGAGTATTTCAGAAGTCCATTTTTCAGGAGACATAGTCATGGCAGCTACTGCCACCGATGCGGGCATTGCGCCGCACACGACCCCTATCGCAGCACATGATATCCTTGGCGCCTTCGAGACGCTGCGCGGCGATCTTGCGACCATGCAGCACGCCGCGCCGGCGCGACAGGTCGAATTCGTCATCGCCAACGACACCGAGCTGGAATGGCGGCTGATGGGCGATGCGCTGCACGCCGGGGCATGGCTCGAGGCGGCGCTGCCGCCAGGGGTGATCTCGCGCTTCCAGGCGGTCGGCGCAACGGCCGAGAACGCCCGCGGCGGCGTCGGCGCGTCGCTCGGTTTCCGCCACGATTTCCACGACGAGGCGGCCGGCACGCTCAGTGCCTTCTTCATCGTCTTCGGCGCCAGCCCCAAGGCCACCGCGGATCGGGTCGAGCTTTATTCGGGGGTGATGCCCAAGGCGGCCCTGGACGGCATGGCGCATGATGGCGACGAATTCGTGCTGCGCGTCGGCGAAAAGCTCGAGGACCGGGGCGGCGCGCGGCGCGCGCAACACACGCATATCACCCTCGGCGACCTCGATCTGGCCTTGACCGCGACCTACTCCGGCGCGGCTCCCGGTGTCGTCGAACTGGCGATCACGCGGGTCTGACAGGCAACGCGCGGGCAACATCGGCCATGACCGTCGAATACATCCGCTACAGCGTCCCGTCGGCCCAGCAGGAGGCGTTCCTGCGCGACTACGCCGCCGCCCGCGTGCCGTTGCTGCGCTCGCCCTACGCGCGCGATTTCGAGATCAGCCAGTGCGACGAGGATCCCTCGCAGTTCATCCTGCGCATCCTCTGGACCTCGGCCGAGGACCACATGGAGAAGTTCCGCGGCAGCGCCGAGTTCCGCGAATTCTTCGGCCACATCCGCCCCTACCTCGGCATGATCGAGGAGATGCGCCATTACACCCCGCGCTAGGCGGGGCGGAAACGGATAAGGGGCGGGAGTTTCCTCCCGCCCCTCGGACATCCGGCGGATGACGCGGCTCAGAGCTGCGCCATGACCTCGTCGGAGGCTTCGAAGTTGGTGGTGACGCGCTGCACGTCGTCGTCGTCTTCCAGCGCATCGACCAGCTTCATCAGCGTCTGCATCGAGTCGAGGTCAAGCTCGGTCGTCGTGGTCGGCTTCCAGATCAGCTTGGTCGACTCGGATTCGCCGAGCTCGGCCTCGAGCGCGGTGGCGACCTCGTTCAGGTCGGTGTCGGCGCAGTAGACGACGTGCTCTTCCTCGTCGCTCTCGACATCCTCGGCACCGGCTTCGATCGCGGCCATCATGATGGTGTCGGCGTCACCGGCGGCGGCCTTGTAGATGATCTCGCCCTTGCGCTCGAACATGAAGGCAACCGAGCCGGTCTCGCCGAGGTTGCCGCCGTTCTTGGTGAAGGTCGAGCGCACGTTGGAGGCGGTGCGGTTGCGGTTGTCGGTCATCGCCTCGACGATCACCGCCACGCCGTTCGGGCCGTAGCCCTCGTAGCGGATTTCCTCGTAGTCCTCGCCGTCCCCGCCGATGGCCTTCTTGATGGCCCGCTCGATGTTGTCCTTGGGCATGGACTGGCTCTTGGCTTCCTTGACGGCGAGCCGCAGGCGCGGGTTCTTTTCGGGATCGGGATCGCCCATCTTCGCGGCGATGGTGATCTCCTTGGAGAATTTCGAGAAGAGCTTGGCGCGCACCGCGTCCTGACGGCCCTTGCGGTGCTGGATGTTTGCCCATTTGGAATGGCCGGCCATGTGGACCCCTTGCCTCGTCTAAGTAGTGAATGTGGAATATCGCGGTCTCATACCGCACAGCCCCCCGCCCCCGCAAGCCCGCTGGCCCTGTTTTCAAGGGATGTGGACAAGGCAGGCACCGCGACGCGCGCCCCGGATCGGGGCGGCTGCGGCGGCGGGGCCGCTGCCCGCCCGCCGCGCTCAGAGCGGGAAGAACAGCGGGATCAGCGCAGAGGCGAGGATGCCCATGGTCAGGTTCAGCGGCACACCGACCTTCAGGAAGTCCGAGAAGCGGTAGCCGCCGGGGCCGTAGACCAGCGTGTTGGTCTGGTAGCCGATCGGCGTGGCGAAGCTGCAGGAGGCCGCCACCATCACCGCGACCACCAGCGGCCGCGGATCGATCCCGAGGTGATGCGCGAGGCCGATGGCGATCGGCGTGACCACCACGGCGACGGCGTTGTTGCTCACCGCCTCGGTCAGGATCGAGGTCATCAGGAAGACCGCCCAGACCAGCAGTGGCCCCGGCAGGGTCTCGAGCAGCGGCGCCACCGCGCCCACGATCAGCTGCACCGCGCCCGAGCTTTCCAGCGCCGCGCCGATGGCGAGCATGGCGAAGATGAGCGCCAGCAGCTGGCCCTCGACAAACGAAAATGCCTCGTCGCTGTCGATGCAGCGGGTGAAGAGCACCACAGCCACGGCGATCACCGCCAGCGCGAGGATCGGCGCGACGCCGAGCGACGCCAGCAGCACGATGCCGCCCATGGCACCGATCGCCACCGGCGCATGGCCGCGGCGGAAGGCGCGGGCCGAGGGGCGCGAGACGTCGACCAGTTCCATCTCCTCGGCCAGCCGCTTGATGTCCTCGGGGGCGCCTTCGAGCAGCAGCGTGTCGCCGACGCGAACCACCAGCTCGTCGATCTTGCGGCCGATGTTCTGGTTCCGCCGGTGCACCGCCAGCGGGTAGACCCCGAAGCGCCGGCGCAGGCGCAGCCCGCCGAGACTGCGGCCGACCATCTTGCAGCCGGGCGAGATCAGCACCTCGACCGTGGTGGTTTCCTTGGCCGAGACCTGGTCGACACGCTTGAGCGACTTGTTGCGCTGCAGCGACAGCAGCTCGGTCATCTGGGTGCGCAGGACGACGCGGTCGCCGACCTGCAGCGTCACCCCTTCGAGGTTCCGGCGCAGCGACTCGTCGCCGCGCACCACGTCGACCAGCCGCACCCCCTCGCGCTTGAAGAGCTGGACCCCCAGCACCTCGCGGCCGATGAGGTCGGAATCGGGCGGGATCACCGCCTCGGTGAAGAACTTCATGCGCGAGCGGTCCGACAGCATCCCGGCCATGGAATGGCGATCCGGCAGCAGGAAGCGTCCCACCAGCGTCAGGTAAAGCATCCCCCAGGCGACCAGGATGACCGCGAGCGGCGTGACCTCGAAGATGCTGAAGGCCTCGAGCCCCTGCGCCCGCGCCACGCCGTCCACCAGCAGGTTGGTCGAGGTGCCGATGAGCGTGGTGGTGCCGCCGAGGATCGCCGCGTAGCTGAGCGGAATCAGCAACTTGGAAGGTTGCAGGCCGAGCGACTTCGAGATTTGCACGAAGACCGGCAGCATCAGCACCACGACCGGCGTGTTGTTCATGAAGGCCGAGGCGAGGATCACCACGCCCATGATCACCGCCATGGCTTTCTTCGGCCGCCGCTGCACCTGCGCCTGCGCATAGGTGGCAAAAGTGTCGAGCGCGCCGGTGCGCACCAGCGCCCCCATCACCACGAACATTGCCGCGATGGTCCAGGGTGCCGGATTTGACAGAACCGAAAGCGCGTCCTGATAGGGCAGCACCCCCATGGCGAGCAGGAAGGCGGTGCCCCCTATGGCCACCACTTCGGTCGGATAGGTTTCACGGATAAAGAGGATGAACATGGCCAGAACCGTGCCAATCGTCATCCATGCCTGCGCCGTCTGGCTCAGATCGAGAAAATTCATGCCTGCAAATCGCCTGTCACTGCGCGCCTGGTGTCATTCTTAGCGTATGTATCGGCGCTTACAAGGAACCGGCGCGGTCGCGGCTGCACCAGCGCCATGCCTGCCAACATCATGAGCAGCGCCCCCCATATCGCCCCGCCGTAACTCTCGCCGAGAAAGAGCATTGCCCAGAAAACTCCGAAAAGAGTTACCAGATAGCTGACCTGCACCGCAAATACCGCGCCGGAGGCGGCGACCAGTGCGACGTAGCCGGAATAGGCCAGCGCGTGAATCCCGGAGCCGGCCAGGATGGCAAACTCCGGCGCGCCCCAGGGGCCGCGCGGATCGATGAACTGGCCGGTTGCCAGAGCCAGTGGCAAGACAATCCCCGCCCCCAGCGCCGAAGCGCCGGCGAGCAGCTTCACCGGGTCGAGCCCCCCCGTGCCCCAGCGCCCCACCACGTTGCCCTCGATCGCGTAGAAGACCGAGGAGATCAGCGCCACCGGGATCCAGCGTGCCATGTCCGGGTCGGGCAGGCTGGTCTCGGGCAGCACCAGCAGCGCCACCGCCCCCAGCCCAAGCGAGAGGCCGGCAAGGCGACGCCAGGCGAAGCGGTCGGTGCCGAGCGCCAGCGCCAGCGGGAAGGTGAACATCGGGACCGCCGAAAGCAGGATCGAGATCAGCCCCGACGGCAGGTGCACGGCGGCGGTATAGGACGAGATGCCGGGCAGCACGGTGCCCGCCAGAGCGACGAAAAGCAGCAGCGGCAGGTCCCGGCGCGAAAAGCGCAGGCTGCGCCCGCGCAGCAGCGTCACCGCCCCGAACAGCAGCGCGCCCAGAGTCAGCTGCCAGAACAGGATGCCAACATGGCGATACCCTTCCGACACGGCGGTCTTGGCCAGCGGCTGGCCCGCCCCCCAAAGCGCACCGACCGCGATCAGTGCCAGAAAGGGCAAGGCCCGGTTCATCAGGGACCGGCCTGCTCCAGCCGCCCGCCTTGGCGCACCATGCGCACCGAGGTCGCCTTGCCGGTGCGGTCATCGGTCTCGACCAGCACGCCGGAGAGGGTCGCCTCTCCCAGCGCCGGTTGGAAGCGGGTCTTGCCCATGCCGGTGACGAAGCGGCGCATCGGCTCGGCCTTGTCCATGCCGATCACCGAGTTGTAATCGCCGCACATGCCGGCGTCGGTCAGGTAGCCGGTGCCGCCGGGCAGGATCTGCGCATCGCCAGTAGGCACATGGGTGTGGGTGCCGACCACAAGGCTGGCGCGGCCGTCGCAGAAATGGCCCATGCCCATCTTTTCCGAGGTCGCCTCGCAATGCACGTCGACGAGGATCATCTGCGCCTGCCCGCCGAGCGGATGGCGGCGCAGCACCTCGTCCACCGCCGAGAAGGGATCGGCGAAGGCGCGCTTCATGAAGACCTGCCCCAGCACCTGCAGCACCAGCACCTTGCGCCCGCGGCGGTCGGTGTAGAGCGCCGCGCCCCGGCCCGGTGCCTGCTTGGCGAAGTTGAGCGGGCGGATGATCCGCGGCTCGCTTTCGATGTAGGTGAGCATTTCCTTCTGGTCGAAGGCATGGTCCCCGAGCGTCACCACGTCGGCCCCGGCCTCGAGAATCAACTTTGCATGTGCACCGGTCAGCCCGGTGCCGCTTGACGCGTTCTCGCCGTTGACCACGACGAAATCGAGTTTCCAGTCTTCGCGCAGGCGGGGCAGGGTTTCGGCGATGGCGGCCCGCCCGGCGCGGCCCATCACGTCCCCAAGAAAGAGTGTTCTCATACGAGCATGGGTACGCGCGACCGGCGGGAAAGCAAAGCCCCTTTCGGTTGCCGCGCCCTGCCCCCTCGGAGCTGCGGAGGCAAGGTCGGGACCGCCTCCGGCGGGCGTATTTGGAAAGAGAAGAAGGCCCGCGAAGCGGCGCTACCTGCAGCGCAGCGCCGCCTCGGAACGGGCCTGAGACCAGGGGCCGAGGTCGCGCAGCGCAATGCCGGTGCCGGTCAGCCTTGCCGCGACCAGGCGGGCGAAGCCGCCGTCGGCCAGCACCATCTCGGCACCCGCGCCGCAGTCCCGGATGCCGCCCGCGATGAAACCCCAGCCGATGCGGTGGTTGGTCACACCCGGCTGCGCGGCGATCTCTTGCAGGTGCGGATCGCCGGGGCGGTAGCGCACCACGCGCAGGGTCTTCGCGAGATGCGGCCGGTCGACATAGGCCAGCTCCAGCGTCCCGTCGCCGTCGAGGTCCGCGCCGCCCAGCGGGGCCAGCCAGCGGTGCGGCTGGCCGATGAAATCGGTCGCTGCCAGCACGCCTTCGCGCGTGTAGAGCGCCAGCCGCGCGCCCCTGGCCAGATCGCTCTCGACCACCAGCGCGGCCCAGCCGCCACCGGGCAACGGCACGACGCGCGGCGCGATGTCCTCGAAGACACGGGTGTCGGGGAGTCTCAGGATCACCGGGCCATCGGGCCCGTCGAGGCGCAGCGCGCCCCATTCCACCGTGTCGCCCAGCACGCCGTGATCGTAGCGCGTGGTAGGCTCTGCGTAGCTGGCGGCGGGAAAGGGTTCGGCGCGGGCGGGGCCGAGGGACAGGCTCGGCGCCAGCCCGAGAGCCAGCGCCAGGCCAAGCGCGCGGACCGGCCCGCGCGGGGATCGAAGCGCGCGGCTCAGATCTGCTTTTCCGGCATCTGCACGATCAGCCCGTCGAGCGCGTCGGTCACCTTCAGCTGGCAGGTCAGGCGCGAGCGGTCGGCGTCGGGCTGGAAGGCGAAGTCGAGCATGTCTTCTTCCATGTCGTCCTTCGGCGGCAGCTTCTCGACCCAGTCGGGATGCACGTAGACGTGGCAGGTCGAGCAGGCGCAGGCGCCGCCGCAGTCCGCCTCGATGCCGGGGATGTTGTTGTCGCGCGCGCCTTCCATCACGGTCAGGCCGTTCGCGACCTCCACGACATGCTCGGTACCGCCAAACTCGATATAGGTGATCTTCGCCATCGGCCTTGTCTCCATCATTCGTCCGGCGCGTTGTAGCGTTGGTTGTGGTCGCGGGTCCAGAGGGCTGCACTGTGGTTTCCATGCCAAAAGCGCCGCGCCCGCCGCCGGGCGTGGCAGGCGGGCGACCGCTCGCCGCTTTCCCGGCACCGCGGCGCTTGATAGGCTTCGCGACAAAAGACGACACGAGGCCCGAGCCATGTTCCCCATCCCGCCCCGCCGTGCGGCTGCCTGCCTGCTCGCGCTGCTCGCCGCCTGCGCCGCACCACAGGCTCCCGAAGAGGAGGAGCCGCTGCCCACCGAGACAGCGGCGGACGGCACTTGCTGGGCACGCGAACACGTGCCCGCGATCTACGAGCAGGTCAGCGGCGAAGTGCTGGTGGTGCAGGCCGAGATCGCCGAGGACGGCACGGTTCTGCGCGCGCCGATCTACCGCCGCACACAGGTTCCGAAGCTGGTGCGCCCCCGCGGCGAGATGCGCTTCGAAGCCCCCTGCCCGACGCAGATGACGCCGGAGTTCGTCGCCTCGGTTCAGCGCGCCCTAGCGGCGCGGAACGCCTTCACCGGGGAGATCACCGGCGAGATGGATACGCCAACCCGATCCGCGGTACGCCGCTACCAGTCGGCGCGCGGTCTCGACAGCGGGCAGCTTTCGCTGGAGACCGCGCGGGCGCTGGGACTGGTCGCCATCGACCGCGCCGAAATCTAGGATTCGGTCACCTGAACAAGGACTTGCGGAGGCAAGCTCAGGTTGCGCCCAAAATTCGGGCAGAACATCACGCGAACATTACAGTTTTGACATGAACCTCCGAAAAATTTCGGCGGATTTTCGCCGGTTCCGGGAAGTTCAAATTTTCTTCGCTTTGTCGTTTTTGCCTGCTTTTGCATTGTCGTGCACGACAGCCGCGAGAACAGCGGCAGCGAGCAGAAACAACGCCGAGGGACAAGATGAGCGTGACACGCGCCGCCGCACAGAAGTGCGGATTGCCAATCGTTTGTGCAATTCTATTGATGACCGCCGCCTGCTCCCGCTCCGTGCCGGAGATGCAGACCCTGTCCGATCTCGGGCTCGATGTAAGCCGGCAGGAACTGGCACTGCGCGAGGTCGAAGAGCTGCAGTCGCGGGGCCAGCGCGTCTGGTGCGTGCCCTACGCGCGCAACCTCAGCGGCATCGACATTCGCGGCAATGCCGAGACCTGGTGGGGCCAGGCCAAGGACATCTATGCCCGTGGCACGCAGCCGCTGGTCGGCTCGGTGATGGCCTTCAGCAAGACCCGCGCCATGCCGATGGGCCATGTTGCCGTGGTTTCCGACGTCGTGTCGCCGCGCGAGGTGCGCGTGGACCACGCCAACTGGCACCGCAACGAGGTTTCGCTTCAGATGGCGGTGATCGACGTCTCGCCGCGCAACGACTGGTCCGAGGTGCGCGTCGAAAGCAATCCCGGCAGCTTCGGCAGCATCTACCCGGTGAACGGCTTCATCTACCCCAAACGGCTCTACTGAAGCCGTTTCCACTTTTCCCAAAATGACGAACAGCGCGGACCATCTGGCCGCGCTGCTTTGTTTTCTGCAAGCGGCGCCGCCCACGGGGGGCGGCGCTTTCCGGCTCAATCGTCGGCGACGCAGATTTGCTTCTGGGTGCCCAGGCCCGCAATGCCCAGTTCCACCGTGTCACCCGCCTTGAGATAGCGCGGCGGCTTGAAGCCGAGGCCAACGCCCGGAGGTGTGCCGGTCGAGATGATGTCGCCCGGCTCCAGCGTGAAGAACTGCGACAGGTAGGAGACAAGGAAGGGCACGCGGTAGACCATCGTGGCGGTCGAGCCGTCCTGCACGCGCTCGCCGTTCACCTCGAGCCACATGCCGAGGTTGTCGAAATCGCCCACTTCGTCCGGGGTCACCAGCCAGGGGCCGGTCGGGCCGAAGTTGTCCGAGGACTTGCCCTTCACCCACTGGCCGGCGCGCTCGGCCTGGAATTCCCGCTCCGACACGTCGTTGATCAGGCAGAAGCCCGCGACGTGATCCATCGCGTCCTCTTCCTTGACGTATTTCGCAGTCTTGCCGATGACGAAGCCAAGCTCGACCTCCCAGTCGGTCTTGACCGAATTGCGCGGGATGATGATCGGATCGTTCGGGCCGCAGATCGCCGAGGTGAACTTGGCGAAGATCACCGGCTCGGGCGGCACATCCATGCCGCTCTCGGCGGCGTGGTCGGCGTAGTTCAGGCCGATGCAGATGAACTTGCGGGTGCCGCCGACGCAGGCACCGTAGCGCGGTTCACCCTCGACCAGCGGCAGCGAGGCCGGGTCGATCGACTTCAGCTTGTCGAGGTCCGTCAGCACATCGCCCGCGATGTCCGACACATGGCCCGAGAGGTCGCGCAGCTTGCCATCAGCATCGATCAGGCCGGGTTTCTCGGCGCCGCGTGCGCCGTAACGTGCGAGTTTCATTTTGAAAATCCTTTTGACGTCTTAGGTGGTCCAGCCGCCGTCGATGACGTGCGCCTGTCCGGTGGTGAAGCCGGATTCATCGGAGGCGAGATAGGCGACCAGCGCGGCCACCTCGTTCGGATCGCCCACCCGGCCCATCGGCTGGCGCGCGACGAAGGCCTTGAGCGCGCCCTCATAGTCGCCGGTGTCGCGCAGACGCTGGTGCAGCGAGGGGCTGTCGACCGTGCCGGGGCAGATGGCGTTGCAGCGTATGCCCCTGGTCACGTAGTCGGCCGCGATGCCCTTGGTCAGGCCGACGACCGCGGCCTTGGACGCCGAGTAGACGAGGCGGTTGACCGGGCCGGTGATCGGCCCCGCGACCGAGGACATGTTGATGATCGAGCCGCCGCCATTCTCCAGCATCATCGGCAGGAAGGCGCGGATCATGCGGAACTGCGCCTTGGCGTTGAGATCGAAGGCGAAATCCCACTCGTCCTCGGTCGCGTCCATGAGCGTGCCGGCGTGCACGATGCCGGCGCAGTTGAACAGCACGTTGACCGGGCCGACCTCATCGGCAAAGGCCCTGATCGCCTCCCCGTCCAGCACGTTCAGCTTCTTGGCGGTGATCCCGTCGATCCGGCCAAGCTCTTCGAGCGCCGCGTCATTGATATCGGTGGCGATGACCTTGGCCCCCTCGGCGGCGAAACGCTCCGCCGTGGCGCGACCGATCCCCTGCCCGGCGGCGGTGATCACCGCCGTCTTGCCGGCAAGTCTTTGTTGAAGGTTCATTTTTCCTCCTTTTGCGTCATGCGCGCATCATGCGGCGGGCAGGCAGGCCGGGCCAATGGGCTCGAAGCTCTTGTAGGTCAGGATGAACTCCCGATGCCCCAGAGCCTCGGACTTGGTCGGAGCGCCTGATGCCACCGCGACAACGAGATCGCGGATCTCGCGGCCAACCTCCTCGATGCTGCGCTTACCTTCTATGATGTCCCCGGCGTTGACGTCCATGTCTTCGGAGAGATTTCTGTAAGTCTGCGGGTTTGCGCAGATCTTTATGACCGGCGAAATGGCAGAACCGACCACCGAGCCGCGCCCGGTGACGAAGAGCGACAGATGCGCGCCGCTGGCGATCATCTCGACGATTTCGGCATTGTCCGAAATGTTCGGGAAGCCGAAGCGCACATCGCCGTCGGGCACCACGTCCATGAGGTAGAGCCCGCCGCGCGGCGGCAGGTCGCCGGGCTTGATCAGACCCGAGATCGGGCTGTCACCGGATTTGACATAGGCGCCGAGGCTCTTTTCTTCGATCGTCGAGAGCCCGCCCGCCGCGTTGCCCGCGGCGAAGCTGCCGTAACCCAGCGTGGCGTAGTACCGCTCGGCCTTCTGCACGCTCTCGCGCAGGGCCTGGCCCAGCGCGGGTGTCACCGCGCGCTCGGCCATGATCTCCTCGCAGCCGATCAATTCGCCGGTCTCTTCGAAGATGCAGGCCGCCCCCTCCCCCACCAGCAGGTCGAAGGCTTTGCCCGCCGCCGGGTTGCCGGAGATGCCCGATGTGCCGTCCGAGCCGCCGCAGACCGTGCCGATCACCAGCTCATCCACACCCATCGGAACGCGCGGCACCTCGGCCACCTGCGCCAGCACGCCGTGCACCCAATCGCGGCCCATCTGCACGGTCGAGGCGGTGCCTCCGGCCTTCTGGATCACCAGCGTCTTCACCGGCCGGCCCGAGGCCGAGACGGCCTCGGAGGCACGCACCTTGTCGAAGCTCTCGCAGCCGAGGCTGACGAAGAGCACCGCGCCGACGTTGGGATGCGTGCAGAGCCGGTCCATCATCCGCGCCGCGTATTCATTCGGGTAGCATCCGGGAAAGCCGATCAGTTGCACGTCGTCTTCGGGAAAACCCGAAACGATTTTCGAGGCAACGAAATGCGCGCATTCCACCAGATAGGCGACGACCACCGTGTTGCGGATGCCCTTGCGCCCGTCCTGCCGCAGCCAGCCCTTCATTGCGCCACCGCCGCCGACACCCCGTCGGCGTCCTGGAGCATGTGGGTCGGCGTGTAGGCGGAACGGATGTTGTGCACATGCACATGTGCCCCCGCCGGGATGGCCTCGGTCGCGATGCCGATGGGCATGCCGTATTTAAGGATTTTTTCGCCCTCGGCGATGTCGCGACGGGCGATCTTATGGGCCAGCGGGATGGGACGGGTCAGCATCACCGATCCTTGCTCGAGCGGCACATCGGTGCCCTCCGCAGCGCTCTCGCGAGCGACCAGCACGTTGTCCGCGGCGCTGAGCAGAAGAAAGGGGCCGATCATGGTGCTGCCGGGCTTGCGGGCGGTCTCAGTCATGGTGAAAGACCTCCTCGGCTTCGGCCCACCATTCGCCTTCCTTTCGCGTGTCGAGCGGGCGCTGCAGGGGCATGCAGCGAGACCACCAGTCCTGCGTTACCGGATCCGCCGCCATCTTTGCCATATCCGCCTCGAAATCGCTTCCGACATACTCGAAATACGCAAAGAGCAGATTTTCGGGCTCTTTCAGGAAGATCGAATAGTTGCGGATGTTGCAGGCCGAAATCATCTCCAGCACCTGTGGCCAAACGGCCGCGTGCAAGCGCTTGTACTCGGCGATCCCCTCCGGATCGACCGCGATGATCTGGCCGTGGCGTTGGGCGGTCATGTCATGTCCTTGGCGTTGCGGGCTGTGACGCGCTCCGGATCCCGCGATGTGCGAAATATTCATATCCGGATGGTTCATTCATATCTAAACGCCAGACTCTTCGCCTGTCAACGCGGGCAGGCGCAGACAGGCTGCGGGGCTTCGCGGCGACTTTGCGGGTACCGGCAATCGGCGGGCGCTTCAGGCCAAGCCGGACGCGCCCCAGTGCACCGAGGCACCAAGGCACCAACCCCATCTATTTTCTGAAACATGCGCAAGGCACCGCGATCAGCCCTCGGCCGCCTTGCGCATCTCCTCCTGGAACTGCACCCGCAGCTTCTTGCGGATCGCGGCCGCCCTGTGGCGTTTCTTTTCCAGCTCTGTTGCGACCGCAAGCGCGGGAACCTCGGCAGGGCGCCCCTCGTCATCCACCGCGACCATGGTGAAATAACACGAGTTGGTGTGGCGGCGCGTCCCCTTGCGGATGTCCTCGGCCTCGACGCGAATCCCGATTTCCATCGAGGTGCGCCCGGCATGGTTCACCTGCGCGCGGAAGGTCACCAGTTCCCCCACATTGATCGGCTGCTTGAAGGTCACCTGGTCCACAGAGAGAGTCACCGCATAGCGTCCCGAGAACCGCGAGGCACACGAAAAGGCAACGCGATCGAGAAGGTTCAGCAGCGCGCCGCCGTGCACCTTGCCGCTGAAATTCGCCATGTCGGGCGTCATCAGCACGGTCATCTCGAGTTGGCGGGGGTCCATGGCTTGCTCCTTCACTGGCCGATTGTCCGAGGAACAGGGCTAACACGGCGTCAGGCGCGGGTACCGCAAGTTTCTGACCTCGCCGTCGTTATTTTCCCCCGGACAGGCAGCCCTGCATCGCCGCGCCGCGGCTCGCGGCGACAAGCCCCTCCCGGCAGGCCGAGGCACCGGCCCAAAGAGCCCTCCGCTGTACGTGGCCTTTTGGCCACCCCGGAGAAACCCCGCACATTCCCCCCGGCTTATCCACGTGGACGCTACGTAAACCTCTGGATGACTCGGTTGAGCGAAATCCGCCCCGCAGACATCCTCGGGCCTCAGAGACCCCAATCAAGAGGAGACCCTTATGGCCCGGATCCTTCTGATCCTTCCTGACCAGGACCAGCGCAGTGCCTTGGATCGCATCCTCGCCGAAGGCGGACATGACGCCATCCAGACCGCCACCGCCGTGGACGCGCGCACGATGATCGAAAGCGGGCAGTATGACCTGCTCATGCTCGACCCCGAACTGCCCGACCAGGACGGTTTTGCCTTCTTGCGCGATCTGCGCGCCGGCAATCAACGGCAACCGATCGTCGTACTGAACCGCTACGCACGGGTCGCCACCACCCTCATTGCCAAGGGTCTGGGAGCGAGCGGCATTCTGACCATGCCGTTCACACGGGGCGAGTTCTTCTCGACAATCGACGACGCCATCGCGGCATAACACCAAACGGCCCATCACAACTGGCGCCCGCCCGACGCAGGAAGCGCCCGGCGCGGCGCCGGATTGAAGGGCTTGGCCCGCTCCGGCCAGCGACCGCGAGAGCTCATGCGGATCGCCCGCCGGACGACTGCCCCGCCATCGCCTTTGAACGCGGCCCCAGTCCGTGTTCAGAGGCACACCCCGGTCCGCCCCAAATCAGCCCAGCCTGCGCATGACCAAACGTCACGCGATGCGAAATTCCGCGCGCGTGAACCATCGCTTGCCGAAAGCCTCCGCACGCAGGAATCCGAACAAATCGTCGCATTTCCATCGCCTTGAAAGGGCCGATGGCCAGACTTGCCCGACCAAGACGGGTCGCGGCAGAGAGCCGGATTCTCCTCAAGCAACGCCGACCGCGCACAACTTTAGATCGGCAGACCCGGTCGAAATCGGGGCAAGACGGCCGAAGGTTGTGGAAAATCATAAGGTTAAGCGCGGGAAAATTTCGGAAAAAAATCCACTTGTAACTCCAAGACGTTACGGGCTATTCCCGTCAGCGGAGACGTGGCCGAGTGGTCGAAGGCACACCCCTGCTAAGGGTGCAGGCGGGAAACCGTCTCGAGGGTTCGAATCCCTTCGTCTCCGCCACCTCACAATTTCCCCCAGTTTGATACGCTCGCACCAAGTGACGTATTTTCCTTGTTTTACTGACGATTTTCGTCGTGGAGCCTTTGCCTCGGTTTTCCTCGATGACGCAGGTTTACGTTCGCTGTGTGGTATGGAACGTGGTACAAGGCCGCATGGCTCTGTCAGGCAAACTCACAAAAAAGCTGGTCGAGAATCTCGGACCCGGTCGCCATGGCGACGGCAACGGGCTTTATCTGGTTGTCGATCCTTCGGGCGCACGGCGCTGGATTGTGCGCGTGGTTGTCAAAGGGCAGAAGAATAGGAAGGGCGGACCGCTTCGCACCGACTTCGGTTTGGGCAGTGCGGAGCTCGTGCCGCTGAACCAGGCGCGAGAGCGTGCGCTCGAATATCGAAGGATGGCGAAGCAGGGGCTGAACCCGCGCTTCAATGCGCGGAAGGAAGCGCCGACCTTCGAAGAGGTCGCACAACAGGTCCACATCGAACGCATGCCCACTTGGAAGAATGCCAAGCACGGGCAGCAATGGATCAACACCCTGCGTGACTATGCCTTCCCCAAGATCGGGCGCATGCCGATTGACGGTATCGGTCAGCCGGAAGTGATGATGTGTCTCGCGCCGATCTGGACCGAGAAGCACGAAACCGCGACGCGACTGGCTCAGCGGATCAAGATCGTACTGGACGTGGCGCGCTCCAAAGGATTCCGCACCGGCGAGAACCCGGTCACCGCGATCAAGGAGTCGCTCGCCCTGCCGAGGGTCAAGGCAAAACCCAAGCATCACGTTGCAATGCGATGGCAAGAGGTCCCTGACTTCTTTGCCGGACTGCGAGAGCGCAACGCGATGGCGGCCAAGGCGCTGATGTTCACTTGCCTGTCTGCTGCACGAACCGGCGAAGTGCTAGGCATGCGCTGGGCGGAGATCGATACCGAGAGCCAACTGTGGGTCTGCCCAGCCGAACGCATGAAGGCTGGTGAGGAGCATCGTGTGCCTCTGACGGAGGAGATGCTTTCGATCATCGAACCGCTCCGAGCGATGCGGTCGGAGTACGTTTTTGAAGGGCAGAAACGGCACCGTCCGTTGTCGAACATGGCGATGCTGATGCTGCTTCGGCGCATGGGCGCGGAAGGCGTGACCGTACATGGCTTTCGGTCGACGTTCCGGGACTGGGCAGCGGAAGTTGCCAATGTCCCTCGTGAGGTCGCCGAGAAGAGCCTCGCCCACACCGTTGGAAGTGATGTCGAGCGCGCATACGCCCGCTCTGACCTGCTTGAGAAGCGGCGCGCGCTGATGCGTGACTGGTCGCACTACGTAGCATCAAGTCGCGTGCAGGAGCCGGAATAGTGTTCAAGGTCTCGGTCAACGAGGCGGAAGGCCTCTACCTGGAGCTGTTCCGAATAGCCTTGAGCGCCGAGGGATATGCGGCCAGGGTTGAAGCTCTGCGTCACGTCAAGCACGTGGTAGTCGCAGAGAGGTTGAAGGTCCTCGCGGAAAGCGAAGGCACTAGCTGGACCAGTGAACCTGAAAACCAGTCGCTCGTGACATGGACGGCTCAGACTGCGGCTGAACGAGATGACGCCATTTATGAGTTTTCTCGCGCTTCCCGGACCTATGAAGACCGGAACGAACGACGCCTGAACATCGCGGAGCACGCCGGCAAATTAATCTACCTTTCGATCCTCGAGGGGAAGCGACAGGGCGTTCAGACCCCTTCCGGAATCCTGTACCAAGTCACACTGGCCGGTAGGGAACACGGGATCAGCGGCGCGCGGGACAAGGACACGGTCCGCAGAAGTTGGGGTGCATACCGCGGCATTGTCCATCTCGGGATGGCGATGGATTTCTGTGAAGATCAGCCGGTCCAACCTGAAGAAGTGCTTTTCGTCGCAGAACGCATACGTCGCGTCCTCTCAGAGTCCTGTCCGAAGGGCACCTCTGAGCCCTATGTTCCGCCAGAGGAGCAAATTTCTTTTGTTTATGAATCAGGTACTTGGGGTCCCAGATTCAGAGATCGGGGACTGCCGTACTCCGTAGGAGATTGAGCACCTTCCGCTGCAATTCAATGCAGCGGAAGGTATCCAATGTTGCCCCAACTCTTCGAAGACGATCGCAACTACCTGCTCGGCGACCCCGAGCTCGAGATCATCGGCGATCGCGAGAAACTCGCCCAGTGGCGTCACAAGATGAAAGGCCCGGCGTTCTACCGGTTGGGCCGCAAGATCATCTATCGCGGCTCCGATCTGAACGCCTGGGTCGCGGCGAACCGCGTCGATCCGTCGAAGAACGCGTAGGGCCGAACGATGTCGAAAAAGACGCGCGAGCCCCGCGGGGCCCTCGACCTGTTTTCTGCCGCCGGACTGTCGGATCATGCTCTTCCCGCGGTCGGCAACCTGAAGTGCGCGGCTCCGGCCGCTAAGCCCGCAAGCAAGCCCAAGAAGAAAGCCATCTCTCCCATTTCCGTGGAGGGGGGGCAGAACGAACGCTACTTGCGGGACTCGGCGGTGGCTCAGCGCTACGGAGTATCCCGCCAGACGGTGTGGCGCTGGGCGGCGCAGGGCGCGCTGCCGGAACCGATCAAGCTCTCGGAAGGTGTCACGCGCTGGCGCGTGTCCGACCTCCTCGCCCACGAGGCTTCTCTGCCGAAGAGCGCGAAGGCAAAGGTGGTTCGCTCGCGCCGCATGAAAACCACCAAGGAAGGGGGGCAGTCGTGAGCCGGTCCTACCGCAATATCCGACTGCACGAGGCGATGGTCTATTCCGTCGCAGATTCTCAGTCGGTCTTTGGCGTGCACCGCAATACCATTTCAAACTGGGTCCGCGACGGCCTGAAGCCCTCGGATGACTCTTTGCCGCAGCTCTTCCGAGGCGCCGAGCTCAAGCGCTTCCATGCTGAACGCGCAGAGCGCACCCATCGGAACCTGCGGCTGGGCGAGTTCAAATGCGTCGCGTGCGGCAACGCGATCTTCCCTGAGCTCAGCACGCTCGCGCTCATGCGCCAGGAAGGTCGTGCAACGCATGCGCATGCGACGTGCTGCGACTGCGGCGCCGCTCTGCTCAAGCTACTGGGGGCGACAGAGTGCGACAAAGTCCATGAATGCCTCGATACAAACACGCCGCTGGCGCTCATAGACGAAAGCAAAGTGGCGCCCCCGGCTGGTATTGTGAAGAATGCGGGGTCTCGCGGTGAGGAATGGTTCACCACCAATGACCGGCTGATCCACGAGTGGCAAGCTTTCGCGGGCAAGTACAGCCCGAAAACAGTCCAGGCACATCTCATTAGCATCCGGGATTTTGAGACGTTTCTGAAGGGCTTGGACTTCAGTAAGGTGAAGCCCAAGCATGCCGGGCAATATCGCGATCATCTGGTTCGCTTGCTGACCCAGTCGAAAGAACAGGGCGGCCTCAGCGGTTCCACCGTTCGTCACCGGGCTTCCCACCTCAAGGCCTTCTTCGAGTGGCTTCGTGGGCAGGATCGCTACCGCCGCTTGAGCGCTAGCATCCCGGACTATTTCGCACTGCCTCGCAGCGCTTCGGCGCCGCAGGCTAAGGAGAGGTCCAAGGAATACCCGACGTTGGATGAGGCGTGGAGCATGGTCGAGCTGATGCCGCAGAAGAGCGTCATCCAGCGCCGGGATCGTGCCATGGTGGCTTTTGCTTTCATCTCGGGCTTCCGGGCTGCTGCGCTCACCGCCCTCCGCATCAAGCACGTCGACTTTGACTGCCTGTCTGTCCTGCAGGATGCGAGGGAAGTCCCCGCCAAGAACGGCAAGACCTATCGCGCCACGTGGTTCCCGCGGACGGAAGCGTTTCAGGAAGTCTTCTTGTCCTGGATTGAGGACTTGAAGAACTTTGGGTTTCAGCCGCAAGACGCTTTGTTCCCGGACTCCAAGAATCTCGTGGCGCGTGCGCCAGGCGCTGCCCCGATAGAGCCGCTGGCTTCGAGTAAGCCCTTGCAGGACGCCTTTGGGAAAGCGTCCGAGCGGATCGGCAAAGCCTACACGCCGCACTCGGCACGACACACCCTGAAAGCACTGGGCGCCCAAATGTGCCGCTCCTACGAACATCGCAAGGCCTGGTCGATGAACCTTGGTCATTCGGACGAGCAGATCACGGAAAAGCATTACGCGAAAATGACCCAGTCTCGCAGTAGCGAGATCATCGAGGCCTTGAGCTCCGATCTGGTTTTCACTGAAGAGGAAAACGAGATGATCATCGACTTCTACCAGCACCGCTTCCCTCGCGGCTCGCCGGAGTATCTTGTCGCAAAGCGCCTCGCGGAAAAGCGCGACAAGGCGCGAGGGGACTGTGAAGTTCTCGAATGATGATAGTGAGCAGGCCGTTCGCGGCCTGCAATCCTGCCTGGTTCCCCAGTGCTCGCCACCTGACAGAAGTATCCATGACAGAAATTACCATTGTTGGGCTGGATTTGGCAAATCGGGTTTTCCATGTTCATGGTGCGACGGTCGATGGCGGCGTTGTTATTCGCAAGAAGCTGTCGTTATATTTATCCACAGTATTGGATGATTCGAAGAAGCAAAGCCTTTTCAAAACACCCGCCTTGGACCAAGCACTTTGGCATTCGGTGAAAATGGATGGGAAAGTTATGAATCAAACGAACAGCTATATGTTGCTGTTCTTTATTCTAAATTACACTGCACAAAGGCGCCAGTAAATGCAGTGACGTAAAATCCTGTGCTTTTTCCCTTTACAGCAGGGTTTTCCAGTTTCGATCCCAATAAGACAGGCGCAGAATGGTAGGGCGGTATTAAGATACCGCGCAGACCATGGTGATACACGACCGCCATGCGCAGCAAACAATTCGGACTGATCAGGTCAGGCTCCCAACAAGCTGAGGAACTCCTTACGCCTCCAATCCGATAGTGCAGCAAGTCCCACAAGGCCGAACAGCAAGAGCAGCATCGAAGCCGGCAGAGGAACCGCAGCCGCCGCAATCGACCAGTCGCCCTGGTCCGTGTACCCGCCACTATATAGGCCCCACTGCACGTCGCCCGTACTGCCGCCGTTCGCCCACTGGAACGCCGTGCCACCTAAGTTAACCGTAACTGTCCCCGACACTGATGCTCCGGTAGTCAGCGGGGTGAAACCGCCGAAATAAAAGTAGAGCAACGGCGTCCCGCCTATCACTGCGCCGCTTGCGGTGTAGACATTCGATAGGGCCCGTCCGTCTGCGGTTATACTCCCGCTGAAGGATAGGTTATCGTTCTCAATTCCCGGCGGGTCTGATGCGAAGACATCGCGCAGAGCTAACAAATGAGGATTGCTCGTTGGCGTAACGCCCGCCAGAGCCCCCGAAAAGTTGATCTCGGCCACGGTTCCGCTCAATCTATCAATTTGCACCGTCAAAGCACTCGACGCCGATGCCCAAAGGGCTGATGCTGCAGCAAGTATTGCAACGAGGTTCCGTTTCATAAGCAATTTCTTTCTAAGCAAAAATTCTCTAATTGACATTTCCCAAGCGACCTGTCGCACATGGTCATGTTCGCTGAAAGCTTTCCCTAGGTCAACCGTGTTGACGGTTGCGAGTAGATCGGCACAGCAGCATTTGGAACTGCGGTGCTGCAGGTGGACGAATTGCGGACTGCTGACGCGGATCGACCAAAAAATATCCGACAATGAATTCAATTACATACTAAAATGGGATAGAATAGCCAGTGTGCAGCGTAGGCTCCAGACTTCGGTAACGGGGGCGTCCCAGTCAAGAGTTTTCGCGCATGTCGAATGCCCCGCTTAACCGCGGTTTTGTCCTTATAGCCGTTCATCGGTTTCCCTGTTCGGCGGCCTTCTTTTGAGCTCGACCCGGGTGCATGCTTCGGTCCGTGGTCGGCGCGGTGGCCGCCAACATGACGCTGGCTCAATGCAATTCCGGTGTGCCCATCTCATTGCGTGCTCGACGAAAGCAAATTACCGCCCCCGGCTGGTATTGGGAAGGATGCGGGGTCTCAAGGAGTGGAACGGTTCACTGCCAACGACCGGGTGATTTACGACTGGCAAGCTTTCGCGGGCAAGTACAGCCCGAAGACCGTACAGGCGCATCTGTTCAGCATCCGGGATGAGGTATTTCTGAAAGGCGTGCACTTCTGCAGGGTCCTCTAAGACCGCACGATGGTCTGCCTCGACAGCGAAGTGATCCAGGGCAGTCATGCCTTTATCAACGAGATCGCCAGCTATTGGATCGGGGTCTACGAGGGGTTCGTCCCGGATAAATACCGCTCTGACGAGACGCGGACCGAGTTCCGGGCCGTCGAGGATTTCGTCGTCTACACCCTGAACATTCTTCGCGCGCTTTTCGCGCGCGTGAACTATCGGAGCCAGACCCTGGAGGAGCTTCTCAACGATGTCTGACGAACCGGCCGAGACTACCGAGCCGAGCGAGAACCGGATCAAGCATCTGGGCATGTTCTAGGGGGTGATCACGCGGATGGCCTCAGAAAGCAATGCGATGAAGCGCTATGCGCTGGCGGCGGTGGCGGCGGTGAATTCCACGGCAGACGCGACCGGGACCTGGTATTTGGCGGCGGCAGGGGCACTGCTGGTGCTGGTTTTCTGGGGGATGGACGCGCAGTATCTTACGTTGGAGCGGCAATATCGCTGGCTCTATGACAAGGTGCGCGAAGCAACCGGCCCGACCGACTTCTCGCTGGGCATCTCGGAAGAGATCGGGAAGCAGGAGCACTTTAGCAGCACACTGTTTGGCTGGTCGGCGCGCTGGTTCTACGGGGCGCTCCTCGGCATCAGCGTGATCATCACCCTCGTGATCGCGGCATTCCCGGCACCCGCGTGACAAAAACATCTAGCACGCCCTTCGAAGAAGCCCGCCACCGGATCACGACATGGCAGCCGGGAGAGCCCCTCGACCTAGCGATTCCGGGTTTGATCAAACTCCAATTCGAAATCTGTGAGCTGGGCCAGCTGGAGACCTTAGCGCTGGGGAAACTGGATGAAAAGCGCCCTAAAGTGATCGCATCTGAGGTCAGTGATCTCCGCCCCCTCGCGCAGCTGACGGCGCTGCAGATTGCCCGCCCGGTTTTCTCGGGACATCGAACGTCCGGACACAAGTCGGATAGCGGCCAACACCAAGCGAAATCCGAACTGGCGTTGGGGGGCCCTCACCAGGCTTGCGGCACCGCGGAAGCTCGAGCAGCTTCCAGATGGTTCACTGAAGCGCATCACCTTGAACGATCCGCGGTTATGAGACCCGGTTCGCCATGTGGCAGGTCGTATCTGTTGAACGCAAATTGTGACCTGAAGAAGGCACGCTTGAACGCCTTGATATTGGTAAAGTCGATGGACCCATGCTCCTGCGCGAACTGAAAGGTCAGGAGTGCGCTGCGCAGAAGCGACGAATGCCCGAGGTCAGGATGGTCATCGGCAAGCGTGCGAAATTCGAGATCATGGCCGATGCTGCCACAGAGCGTTGAACGACGCCATCCGTTCCGCGGGACGGGAGCAATCGCGAGGGATACAAGGTCCTGACCGGCGCATCGTACTGGATCGGTGACCTTCCATTGACCTAGCAGCGGGGTCATTTGACTGCTTAGCTACAGGATGCGGGATCAGTGTCCGGCACCATGCTTCCATCGGGTATCTGCAGTCAGGTGGCGAATACCAAGGTGTACTCCGCGCACTGTCCGTTGAACTCTACTTGTACGGACATCACGCGTGGGGCTCTGGAATCTGTCCGTTTAGGTTAGCATTCTCAAACGGACTAGACTATAAAGGGACATAACCTATTCGGACATTTTGGAGTGCACGATGACGCCTACCCCGAAGACAGTTCTTTATGTCCGGGTTTCGACCGCCGGACAGACAAGCGCCCACCAGCTTACTCAGGCCCGCGCCGCGGGGTTCCATATTGAAGACGAACACGTCATCACCGACCACGGCGTCTCCGGCGTGAAGACAATCATCAAGGAGCGAGATCAGGGGAGGCGCCTCTTTGACCTCCTCCAGGCAGGCGATACGCTCCTCGTCAGATGGGTAGACCGACTAGGCCGAAACTATCGCGACGTGAAGCAGGTCATCGAACACTTCAATGCCAAAGGCGTGACCGTAAAGACGGTCATCAACAACATGACCTTCGAGGCCGACTACAAGCTGTCCGACCCGACCCTCAAGGCGGCTCGCGATGCCATCCTAGCCTTCATGGCGGCGCTTGCCGAAGCCGACAACAAGGCCAAATCCGAAGCCAGGCAGGCGGGAATTGATCACGTCAGGGCGTCTCCAGAGGCGAAGCGCAAATACCGGGGCAAGCCGCCCTCGTTCGATCGCGCGACTTTGGAAATGGTTCAATCCATGCTGACGCAGGACAGGACAATCAGCGAAATAGCCCGCGATGTGGGCATTTCCCGCCAAACAGTCCACCGCATCCAAGACGAGCCGCAGTGGGCCGACGCTGCGCTCATTAGGTGGGGTATGTAGGTTAACTACCTCAGCACGAGGAGAAATCATCTACCAAGGTAACAGCCACAGGACTTTAGACGATGCATGATGCATAGGGGTGTGCTTGCGGGCCCCAATTCTGAGGTTTTAGACTTGAATTTCTCAGGACGAACAGAACGGTTGCGGAGAGCAAGATCGCGGAGAAGAGCGTTTCCGAGCACCGTTCGTGCCGCACGGCAACGCGCTGCCAGTCCTTGAGGCGGCCGAACATGATCTCTATACGGTAGCGCTGCTTGTCGCGCCACTTGTCGTATCTGACACCCCTCTCGCGGGGCTTCCGACCCGGGATACTGACCTTTTATCTACCTGTCTTTCAAAGCTTCTCTGAACCAATCGGCACCATGCCTCTGTCGGCCAGGGAGCCAACTTGCCTCCGGCAGGCTGCTCAACGGCGCGGTCTCGCCGGAGCAATCACTCACCGGACCGGCCGACATGTAGTATCCGTTTAGCCGTCCCTTGGTGGCGGCGTGCAAATTGGTGTTCATGCCGCCTTTGGTCCAGCCGATCTGGCGTCAGCCCCCTTTTTCATCCTCAGGCTCGATGTCGTAACCACCGCACGAGGAACTCACTGAAGAGAGACGTGGAAACCATCGATCTGCAATGGATCAAAGCATGCTCGCATAGTGGCAAATTCCTATTGACATAATTTGACTGAAAGTGAACTAACCCTACTGAATCCTAGGGAGATTTCGATGAATAATCGCGCCATTGTCGCTTTGATGTTTGCACTATTGACGTTGGCCGGGTGCGGGGCGCAAACGTCAACGGATTCAATGGTTACAGGAGATGGGACTTTGGTCTATGAAGCGCGATGCCGATCAGATCAAAACGAGTGCAAAATGAGCGCTCAAGAAATTTGCCGCGGTAGCTACCAAGCTATGGACAGCCATAGGAATGCAGGCGGAATGATCGACGACATTCTTCCAGGGCCGTACACTTGGTACTACATGACCTATCGCTGCGGACCTTCCGATGGCCAAGAGCCTACGTTCCGTGCGCAGCGGGGAAACTATGATTACAGTGTTTTGGCGGATGTAATGGCATCACAGCCGAAGCCGGAACCTTACCGGGGTCCAGTACGGACGACCTGCTATGGCTCAGGAAACACACTCAACTGCACCAGCTATTGACCGTGGCCCGTCACCATTTCACGACTAAATTCCGCATCTCTGGATCACATCAACTCACCATATCTCGCGTCTATCGCAGAGTGATTTCTCAGCGGCGCTTGCAATGAGTCCGCCTCTGGGGAAGTTCACGTTGCCGGGTCGTCAGAGACGGATACTATAGAAATTCTGATATGGATACGAGATAAAATCTGGAGAATTATATCAGATCGGTGAGTGCGGGGACGGTAGCCCAGTTAGATTGAGTGGTGAAATTTAGGCAATGGCGAGAAATGACAAAAATGCGCGGATTGATGATCTTGCTCTGCGCATCGATGCCGCGTCCGATGACGGTGACACCGCTGCACTTGAAAGACTAGACGTTGAATGTGCTGAGCTTCTCGGGTCGGAGGGGCTTCCTGACGCTTTGCTCCATTATTTCCGTTCCAATGTTCAAGATGGCCTGCAATCCGCTCTAAACCCTCGGGATTGGGCATGGCGCCAACCACATCGGGAACGGCAAATCCTCTATCTTCGCCAAGCACGTAGGGCGGCCTCATTCGATGAACTCAGCCCTCCCCGCCGAGCACAGGTCCTTACGAATCTTGCGAACCAGTTGAGCGCGCTGGGGCGCCCCATCGAAGCACTGCGCATCTATGATTCCGCGCTGCTGATCAATCCGCGGTTCGCAATGGCGATTGCGAACCGCGGACTCGCCCGTTTGAGTTTCGCTCGAATGGTCCATGACACTGGGCACCGCGCAGTCCTCGCATCCTATGCATGCCGCGATCTTGAGCGGGTAGTCGATCCAGACCTCGAGTGGGAAAGTGCTCCTAGGAATATCATCGCTCTGGTCGGCGCAAAGGCGTCTGAGATCCGATAGTGCCCCGCGGCGTGGTGTAGGAAGCCGCGAGCGTCGCTGATCGCGAGGCTGGCGGTCATCGTCGATCTTCGG
>NZ_JADFFK010000022.1 GCF_015223355.1 Salipiger mangrovisoli
CCTGATCCGGCACAGGGGCGCGCGGCGCCCTCATGATGTGCGACAAACCTGTTATACAGGATGGCACTTGTCAAGGATACTCTATCCCCTGACACAAAGGGGCCTGAGGTGCTTTGCGGCAGGACAGCGCTCAGCTGCATCTACGAAAGTCTGTTCGGACGCGCGCGTTAGGTTCACTCACGGGAGGATGGCACCATGAGCGAACGACACACGTCGAGGAGATTGAGCAGGTCAAGGCGGCGAGCCGATCATCGGGCTCTACCCGCGTGTCAACGAAGAGAAATACGGGCCGCTCTTCCAGGACTGGCGCGCGAAGGCGGGTCGCTGAGCCGTCTTCCTGCCCCCGAAGCAGACGCGCCCACAGCATCGATGCGAGCGCTTTCGCCTCCAGTGCCCGGACGTCTCAGGTGACCTGATCCGGAACCTTGCCGCCGCTGAACCAGGCATCGAGGCTGTCCAGAACCCGGTCGCCCATCGCCCCGCGGGTGACTTCGGTTGCCGAGCCCACATGCGGCAGCAACACCGTGTTCTGCAGCTCGATCAGCGCCTGCGGCACCTGCGGCTCGTATTCGAACACAGCCAGCCCAGCCGCGCCGGGTTTGCCCGTCGACAGCGCCGCGATGAGCGCGGCTTCATCCACCACGGACCCGCGCACGACGTTGACCAGGACGCCCTGCGGCCCCAGCGCCTCGATCACCTTTGCATCGATGAGGCCCGCGGTCTCGGCGCCGCCCGGCACGATCACCACCAGCGCGTCGCAGACCTCGGCAAGCGCCAGCGCATCGGGCTAGTGGGCAAAGGGCAGATCGCGCGGCCTGCGGGTGCAATAGGCGACCTCGAGCTTCATCGCGGTGATCCTCTCGGCAATCGCCTGCCCGATCCGGCCGAGCCCGAGCGGGCCGATCCTCCACCCCGCAGCGAGAAGGTCAGCGGATAGGGTTTTGCGGGCAGTGCCCGGCGCGCAGGTAGGCAGCGGCCTGCGGCAGCTGCCGCGACGTGGCGATCAGCAGGCCGAGCGCAAAGTCGGCAACCTCTTCGGTCAGCACGTCGGGCGTGTTGGTCACCACGATCCCGCGCGCCTACGCCGCGGCCACGTCGATGCTGTGGTAGCCGAGGCCGAACTTCGCGGTGATTTCCAGAGCGGAGAAGCGATCCATCAGCCTGGCATCGACCTTGCCGGTGCAAGCGACGGCCATGGCCCGCACCTCGCCGTCGCGGCCAGTCTGATCGGGTCCGGTGAGCTGGTATCCGTGGAGGCGTCCCTCGCTCGTGGCGAAGGCGCGGAGCTTGTAGAGCACGAGTCTGTTCATGGTCACTTCAGAAAATTTCGGGCTCACCGGCGGCACGGCCGAAGTCGCGTTCGAGGTAGTCGAAGTCGCAGCCCTTGTCGGCCTGGGTGACGTGCCGGGAGAACATGTAGCCCCAGCCCCGCTCGAAGCGCGGCTCCGGCGGCGTCCATGCGGCCTTGCGGCGGGCGATCTCTTCCTAGTCGACCAGCATGTCGAGGCTGCGGTTGGGCAGGTCGAGCCGCACGATGTCGCCGGTCTTCAGCAGCGCCAGCGGCCCGCCGGCGAAGCTCTCGCGAGGCAGCACCGCTCAGGGAAACGGGCTCGGCCTTTCCATCATCTAAACCATCTCCGGCTGCTGCGGCAAACATCTGCGCATCGTGTCGCCGCGCATTAAGGCATGCCATTGGGAATCTCAGTCCCCCGGCTCGATAGAGACAATCGAGCCGGAGGTGGCGCACAATCGCGCGCACTCAAGTATCCTGTTTCTCAGGAATTCGGTGAGAAGATCGACCAACGGATTTGACTCGTCATCGCGGTGACGGATGATACCGAATTTGACCCAAGTTTGTGGGAGCAGAGGCCTACTAGTCACAACGCGATCGTCTGTAGCGAAGGTGGATAACCTATCCAGGATCGTCAGTCCTGCTCCTTCGGCGACAAGTTGCTGCGCCATGCCTGAGGTTGTGGCAAGTATTTCATGTTCGATCCGAATGCCCTGAGTATCAAAAAGCACATCCGTCTGCCGCCGCAGCATCTGACCGGGGTGGTTCTGGATTAGCACGTAGCTGGTCAGATCCTGTAGTGTGACCTCGCCCTTCGCTGCCAAGGGGTGTCCTACCGGCATCAAAACCTCAAGCGCCGCGCGCGCAAGCGGCACGCTGGTCGCCGTTGCAACGCTGATCGGGACATTCCCGAAACTCATGTCGTATTCTCGCCCCGCGATCCAGCTCTCGAGCTCGCGCCGCGACCTCACATCCAGCGACACCTTGACGTCAGGATGCGCCTCCGAGAAACGCGCAATAGCTGGCGCGACGACGGACAGCGAGGTGCGCGGCATGCTGACGACCCTGAAGATCTTGCTCCGACGGTTCCGAATTTCTTCCGCAATCGCAGGGAGCTCGCGGACTCCTGCCAAGATTCGACCTGCCTCACGTGCAAACTCCTGACCATGATCTGTCAGGCTCAGGCTACGACCCTTCCTTCGGAACAGCTTCAATTTCAGCTCAGCTTCCAGAACTGAAATCAGACGACTGACAGCCGGCTGGCTCAGGTTCATAGCTCTGGCTGCCCCGGTCACGGAGCCCTCACTTATGACCGCAGAGAAGGCGTGCAAGGCGCGAAGGTTCATAGCTCATCCATCAGATAATTCGATTCTACCATAAAATATATGCATAAATGTCATGCTTTTAGTCTGCTAGGGCTTCCTGACCACAGAATCTGGACAGCGCGCGACTCCCGTTGCGCTGCGCAAGGCCCGCCGAACAGGGTCGGATTCACAACGACAGGAAGAAAATATGCTCGGGTTCATCATTGGCCTGGCGGTGACGCTTGCGGCCGCTTGGCTCATCATCAAGAAATTTCAAGCTCACACAGTCCTGCTTCTGGCGGGTATGCTGTTGCTCGCCTTGACGCTGGTCGTGCAGCCGGAAACTTCGATCCTCTACAAAAAGTCCGAGTCTACCGGCCTCTCGCTCCTCGATATCTTCGACTACTTCAGCGACAACCTCGCTGGCCGCATCGCAGGCCTTGGCCTGATCATCATGTCAGCGGGCGGCTTCGCGAAGTACATGAACCATATCGGCGCTACCGACGCGATGGTGAACATGGCGATCCGTCCGCTGGGGCGGCTGAAGGCACCCTATCTCGTCCTCGCCTTGGGCTATGTCGTCGGACAGGTCCTCAACATTTTCATTCCCTCCGCCTCGGGTCTTGCGATGCTGCTGCTGGGCACATTCTTCCCGACCCTGGTTCGGCTTGGCGTGAGCCCTGCGGCAGCCGCGACGATGATCGGCATGACCTCGGTGCTCGACCTCGGTCCTGGCTCCGCCAACGCAAACCTCGCGGCCACGACCGCTGACCTCGATGTGGCCATCTACTTCAGCCAGTATCAG
The DNA here is from genome assembly GCF_015223355.1 of Salipiger mangrovisoli. Taxonomy (GTDB): domain Bacteria; phylum Pseudomonadota; class Alphaproteobacteria; order Rhodobacterales; family Rhodobacteraceae; genus Salipiger; species Salipiger mangrovisoli. The sequence continues at coordinate 3,401 of NZ_JADFFK010000022.1, forward strand.
GTCCCAACAGCCCTCGTGACGATCCCCGTGATAGCTATCCTCACCTATTTCACCGCACGGTATTTCGACAAGCGCGCGGGCCATGTGGCGGAGCAAGAGGCAAACGCCAATGCAAGCACAGCCGAGAAGGTCGACGTGCCCGCATTCTACGCGATGCTCCCGCTGGTGCCGCTGACCTTCATCCTGATCTTCTCCAAGCTGCTTGTCAGCTGGATCAGCGTCAGCGTGGTGACCGCCATGTTCATCGGTGCGCTCCTCGGCCTTGTCTGCGAGTTCTTCCGCAAAGGTGATCCGCGCCAGGTCTCTAAGGATTTCATGGCCTTCTTCGATGGCATGGGGGGCATGTTCTCGCGCATTGTCTCGCTCGTTGTCTGCGCCGAAGTCTTCGCAGCAGGCCTGACAACCATCGGCATGGTCGGTTTCATGATCGATCTAGCTCAAGGTGCTGGCTTCGGCCTCACGGCGATGACGGTCCTGATGTGCATCCTAGTGATTCTCGTCACCATCGTGACCGGTTCCGGCAACGCGGCGTTCTTCTCCTTCGGCCACATGGCACCGGCCCTTGCCGGCGGCCTGGGCGCATCGCCCGTGCTGATGCTGCTGCCCATGCAGCTCATCGCGGGCCTGGGCCGCTCCCTGTCCCCGGTGGCAGGTGTGATCATCGCCGTCAGTGACGCGGGGCAATGCAGCCCGATGGAGATCGTGCGCCGCGGCGCCATCCCCCTCGCAGGCGGCATCGTCGCCGTGATGCTCAGCGCAGTGATCTTCACCTGACGAGCAGCGCTGCCCCCGATACCCGGGGGCAGCGTATCGCCAATTCACGAAAGGGACACCCAATGAACACTTTCGGGTTTGACCTGACAAGCTACCTCTCGGACCTGGAATTCCTGGTGAACATCGACAGCGGCAGCTATGATCGCGAGGGCGTCTGCAAGGTCTCCGCGTTCTTCGCCGCGGAGTTCGCCAAGCTCGGCTGGTCCAGCCGCGAGGTCCATGTCCATGACGATCTCGCGCCCTGCCTCGAGGTCTTCAGCCCCGGATGCGGCGACACGATCGACTACCTTCTTCTGGCACACGCGGACACCGTCTTCCCCATAGGGACAGTGGCCGAGCGCCCATTTTCGACGAAGGACGGGCGCGCCTACGGTCCCGGGGTGATGGACATGAAGTCCGGGGCGCTCTTCGCGCTCTACCTCGCGCGAGCCTACCATACCGCCGGAAAGGTGCCGCCTTCGATCTGCGTTGCCGTGAACAGTCACGAGGAAATCGGCTCGCGTCATGCCCGCAGCTGGATCGAGGACCTGGCCAGACGCACTCGCCGAGCCCTTGTGCTCGAGCCCGCACGAGCCAATGGCGATCTTGTTATCGCCCGTAAGGGATCATGCCGGTATACGTTCACCTTCAACGGCAAGGCCGCCCATTCAGGGGTCGACCCGCAAAACGGGGCCAGCGCAATCAACGAACTCGCCCATTGGACCCTCGAGTTGCACAAGCTGACCGACTTCGATCAGGGCATAAATCTCAATGTCGGTCTCATTGAAGGTGGAACCTCGGTGAATGCCGTGGCCGACGCGGCGCGAGCAGAGCTGGATGTGCGGATCTCCACGCAAGAGCAGGCAGACGCGGTTCGTCGCCGGATCGACGAGTTGCAGTCCAGCCCCTCTACCGCAGGTGTGACCGTCGATGTGAGCGGAGGAATGACCCGCCCGCCCATGCCTGCCTCCGAAGCCAATCGAGACCTCGCCACAGTTTTCGACGAGGCTGCTCTCGGGTTGGGGATGACGATAGGATGGCAGCATACCGGGGGAGGATCCGACGGGAACTTCACGGCCGCCTTGGGAATTCCGACCGTCGACGGTGTTGGACCAGTCGGTGGCGCCGCGCACAGCAGGGACGAGTACCTTGAGATCGCCAGTATCTCTGAGCGTTTCGCCCTACTTATGGCTGTTGTCGGGAAGTCCAACCAGAACTGATCCGACAACCAAGGGCTTAGGGCAGAATGCTTGAAAGTCCCATGAAAAGTGACCCCCCGCCCGACGGCGGGGGCCCGGGTCACCCGAGGGAGATCCCCGTGAAGACCCAATTCAGTCCCTTCGTGAAGCTGGCGCGCAACGCATGCCGCAACACCGGGTTGTCAACATCGAGTCACATGAAAGTCGCTTCTGCGCAAAGACTATGGCGGAACTGGCTGCTGAGTACGGCTAGAAGAAGACCCTGATAATTGACGCCACCTACCTAAGGGTTCTCCAAACGGCGTCCTGCGCGATCATCGCACTTTCGGTCATCGAAGAGGTTAAGGCCCTGGGGTGGCCGGATACCTTCTCACAGCCATCTGAGGAGCGAGATGTCACAGGCGGCATCGCCTAGGCCGGAGATGAGAACCTCAGGGTTGCCTTGTGCCAGGCGGCCACGGTCACGTTGAACCGGCGGCGCAGCAATACACTCCGGACATAGCCATCCCGTGTTGCCAGATGCCGCGGGCGCGACTGGACGATGGTTGCTCTGGCCCGCCCCATTGCCGTCTTTCTGCATCTCTTCTGGGTCTACGAAACAATCTTAAGGTGGAAGCTGCACCGTCCACACGAATCTGACGGATTCGTCAGTCTGAATCTCAGACCGACGAGGCCCCAAAGGGACGCGGACCCAGCAATCTCGTGGTCAGGACCGTTGCCAGCCACGCTGAGCACGGCAATTCATCCCGAGCCTGAGCGCGTTTCATCTCTCTTGATTAAATTTTTGCGGTCATTAATCATACTACAATAAGGGAGGATTCGTAGTGCATATAACCAAGATTTCGGCTGTCGTATGCAATGCCGAGATGCGCAACTGGGTATTCGTTCGCGTCGAAACCGACGTACCCGGCCTCATCGGCTGGGGCGAGGCGACATTGGAATGGAAGACAAGGGCCGTCGTCGGAGCCATAGAAGACATCCAGCCCTTGTTGGTCGGGCAGGACCCTCGCGACATCGAGCAGTGCTACCAGATCATGACGCGACACGGCTTCTGGCGGATGGGCGTCATTGGCATGTCCGCGATAAGCGGCATCGAAATCGCGCTTTGGGACATCCTGGGGAAGTCCCTCGACACACCGGTGTGGCGCCTTCTTGGCGGTCAGGTACGTGACCACCTGAGGACCTACACTCACCTCGGCATGGGCAACATGAACTCGGTCTACGAAACCGGTGCAGACGAGTTGGCCGAACGCGGACGTGCGGTTGTCCAGGCCGGCTACGGCGCGGTAAAAGTCGTATCGATCCCCTACACCCATTACATCGCCCCAAACCGGGCTATCGACCAAGTCGGAGAATCCATGGATGCCCTGCGCTCCGCGGTGGGCCCTGACATTGACATCATGGTGGACTTCCACGGCAGACCGGCCTCGGCCTCTCTAGCGCGTGAATTCCTCAAGGTTCTGGAGCCATCTCGGATCCTCTTCGCGGAAGAGCCGGTGCCGCCGGAAAACCTTGATGCACTGGCGGAGCTCACAAGGACCTCTCCGATTACGATCGCCGCAGGCGAGCGGATTGTGGGTCGCGCTGGGTTCGATGCGGCGCTGAAAGCCGGCGCTTTCCACATCGCCCAACCTGATATCGTGCATGCTGGCGGGCTCTGGGAAACAAAGAAAATTGCGGCAATGTGCGAAACCGCCGGGATCGGCGTGGCTCCCCACAACCCGCTTGGCCCGATCGCAGGGATCGCCGCGCTGCACTTTGGCATCTCGACCCCGAACCATATCATTCAGGAAGAGATGGTGGGCGCCGTGCCTTGGTACGACAGCGTTGTTGAATGGCCCATCGACAAGATCCCCGGACGTTGGGATCGACCGGATAAGCCGGGTCTAGGCCTCGAGGTCAATGAGAAGGAAATTGCCGATCATCCCTTCCGGCAAGAAGTCCTTCACACGCGCAACGCGGTCCTCGCCGACGGCACCGTCGTGGATTGGTGAGACGTATGCCCGGACGCCTTCATGACAAAATCGCTCTCGTAACCGGTGCTGGCCAGGGCATTGGCGCTGCGATAGCTCGTGCCTTCGCAAATGAAGGCGCCCAAGTGATTGTCGCGGACATCAACGAGGCGACGGGACGAGCGACCGCCGAGGAGTTCTCTGGCCTGTTCTGTCGTTGCGATGTCACCAACCAAGGCGACATCGACGCAACTGTCGCAGCTGCAATGGAAAAGTTCGGCCGCATCGATATTCTAGTGAACAATGCGGGGGCCAATGTTTTCCACCGCCCACACGAGATGCCGCGGAATGAATGGGCCCGCTGCATGGCACTGGATTTGGAAGCCTGCTGGGCCATGATCGAGGCCGTGCTTCCAGGCATGCGGGACCGGCGCGAAGGTGCAGTCGTCAATATCGCCAGCACGCACGGCTTCAAGATCATTCCACACACCTTCCCGTACCCGGTTGCAAAGCACGGGCTGATCGGGCTGACCCGGTCTCTAGGGGTCGAATACGCCGCCGAAGGAATCCGGGTGAACGCCATCGCGCCCGGCTACATCGATACGAAGATCGCACAGGCCTACTGGAACGATTTCGAGGACCCGGTCGCGGAACGTCGCAAGGCTGAGGATCTGCACCCGCCCCGGCGCATCGGGCAACCGGAAGAAGTGGCCATGACCGCCGTCTTCCTGGCCTCGGACGAAGCGCCTTTCATCAATGCGGAGACCATTGTGATCGATGGAGGGCGCTCCGCGATCTATCACGACTGACTTGGTAAATGGGAGGAGAAACCATGAAGAAACTGACATCTGCCGCAAGCGCCATTGGTGCGCTGCTGCTGCCGCTTGCGGCACAAGCTCAAGATTTGAAAATCGGCTACATCAATAAGATGGGTGACCACCCCTGGTTCGTTGCCGAGGTCGCGGGCGCAAGTGAGGCCGCAAAGGCCGGCGGTGCCGAATTCGTTAGCCAGGACGTCCAGTTCAACGCTGACCTGGCAATCACCACGCTCGACACCATGATCGGCGACGGCGTCGATGGTATCGCCATTGTCGTGCCTGATCGAGCGCTCGGCCCGGTCGTTGCGGCCCGAGCGGCGCAAGCCGGTATCCCGCTGGTCGCCGTCGATGACGACATCCAGGACGAGAACGGCAATCCCGTCCCCTATGTCGGCCTGAACGCATTTGCTATTGGAGAAAGCGTAGGTGCGGAACTGGCCAACTTCTACAAGGCCGCGGGCTGGGACAAAAGCTCCGTCGGCATCGTCTCCATTGAGGACCGCAAAGCCGACACCTGCATGCAGCGCAACGGAGGCGCGGAGAAGGCACTCTTGGAGAACTCCGACCTGTCCGAGGACCAAATCGTCCGCGCGGCCTACGACAACACCATGGTCAACGCGATCGACGTCATGACCACGACACTAACGGCCAATCCCCAGTACGAGAACTGGATCTTCTATGCTTGCAACGACGACGGCGTTTTGGGTGCAGCTCGCGCGATGGAGAATTCCAGTTATCCGGCGGACGCAGGCATCGGGATCGGTATCGACGGCAGCCGCGCCTGCGACGCCTTCGGGAATGGTCGCGCGTCGGCCTATAAAGGCACAATGTGGCTCAACTCCGCCAACCATGGACGCGATGCAGTGAACATCCTGCTCGCTGCCATCAAGGACGGGACCGAACTGCCAAAAGAGACATTCTCGGACCCTGAGTTCATCACGATGGACAACTTCGGCGACTACCAGGCTCAACTCTGCAACTGAGCTACGTGGCCAGGCGGTGATTGCTGCCCGGCCACGACCCAAAGGGACGGGAGGAAACAATGTCCACTCCATTTCTCAGGACCGAAGCGCTGACCAAGCATTTCGGTCCGGTCCGCGCCTTGACGGATATCTCGATCGACGTTCACGCTGGGCAAGTCCTTGCGCTTGTCGGCGAAAACGGGGCAGGAAAATCAACACTGATGCGCCTGCTCGAAGGTGTCTTTGCTCCGACACGGGGCAGGATTTACATTGACGGGCAGGAAATGCGGTTCTCCCAACCGAAGGAGGCCCATGCCGCCGGGATCCGCGTCATCCACCAGGAACCTGAGATCGTACCGGATCTCACCGTGGCAGAGAACATTTTCGCCGGTGCCTTGCCCCGCCGTGGCCGGTACTTCCTCGACTGGTCGACGCTCTTAACCGAAACGACCAGGCTTCTGAAGACCTTTGGCATGGCCAGTGAGCTTCATCCGCGGCAGCTGTGCAGCGGCCTCGGCCCGGCGCAGCGCCAGATGATCGAAATCATGCGCGCAGTACAAGCCGGGGGGCGGATGATTGCCTTCGACGAGCCCACATCCTCGCTAACCGAGGAGGAGACGCGCCGCCTTTTCAAGATCATCCGGCGGCTGAAGGCAGATGGCGTCGGCATCATTTATATCTCACACCGTCTACCGGAAATTATCGCGCTTGCCGACCGCGTGGTGGTCCTTCGCGACGGCACCTTGGTCGACGACCTTCCGGCCGAGGGCGTGACGGAACAGCAGATCACCCGCATGATGGTGGGCCGACCGCTGTCTGAGATGTTCCCGCATCGCGATCCCGCCACCGGCGATGTCGTGCTTAAGGTTCAGGGCATGACGACAGAGCACGTCCATGACGTGTCCTTCGAGCTTCGGCGCGGCGAAGTCCTCGGCATCGGCGGCCTGATCGGCGCCGGCCGGTCCGAGTTGGCCAAGGGTATCTTCGGGTTCCATCGCCGCACGTCCGGAACCGTCTTGATCGACGGCATCGAGTTGCCCTCAGGCAGCACCGCAGGGGCGATCGCGGCCGGGATCGGGTTCGCGCCAGAGGATCGCAAGGACGAGGCGCTGCTGCTCTTGCAGACGATCCTCGAAAACGCGGTACTCTGCGTACCTCAGAAGGTCTCAAACGGCGGCTTCTTCAGCCGATCCAAAGCCTTGAACCTGATATCCGGCATCTCCAGTCAGATGCGGCTCAAAGCGGCATCGCTCGACGCGCCGATCACTTCGCTGTCGGGCGGCAATCAGCAGAAGGTTGTCCTGACGCGCTGGCTGGCGTGCGATCTCAAGGTTCTAATTCTGGACGAACCGACCCGCGGCATAGACGTAGGCGCGAAGTCCGAGATCTATGACCTGATCCGCAAACTGACCGACGAACAGGGTCTCGGCGTAATCGTCATCTCTTCCGAGATGCCGGAACTTCTGGGCCTCTCGGACCGGGTGCTCGTCATGTCCGACGGCCGGGTCCGGGCACATTTTGATCGCAGTGAAGCAACCGAGGAAGCCGTTATGCAGGCGGCCATTCCCCACGGGCAATCCTTTGACGGTGCCCTCAAACACGAAGGAGCCGGCGCATGACCGCCCAGACCGCAACCCCCGAAAAGGCTGGATTCTCCATGCACCGCACAATCGAGCGTATCGGCATCCACAACTTGAGCCTTCTGGTCGCCTTGGTCGGGCTATTGGTGATCTTTGGAACGCTGCGCGGCGACGTCTTCTTCTCCACTCGAAATCTGCTCAACATCGGCATGGGCGTGGCCATCCTCGGGGTACTCGCGATCTCGCAGACCGGGGTCATCGTCTCTGGTGGCTTAGACATTTCCGTCGGATCGATTGTTGGCCTGACCACGGTGGCAACCGCGATGACTATCCAGTCGACCGAGGCTGCGGGTATGGGCATCCTAGCCGGTGTCATCATTGGCGCGCTGGCTGGCCTGATGAATGGGATTTTGGTGACTTATGGGCGCATCAACGCTGTGATTGTAACGCTCGGCACCATGGCGATCTTCCGCGGCATTGCCTTCATCCTGTCCGATGGCCAGTCCATCTCGATATTCAACGACTCCTTCCGCTGGATTGGAACGGGGCGGATCATCGGCCTGCCCGTGCCGCTGTGGATTCTCGTCGCAGTTGCCATCGGCTTTTACATCTTCATGCACAAAAGCATTGTCGGACGGAACTACTATGCCATTGGCGGCAATCCGATCGTCGCGCGCCTTTCCGGCCTTAACATTCCGCGTTATAGGGTGGCCATCTACGTGGTATCCGGTGTCATGGCGGGCGTCGGTGGCATCCTTCTTGCCGCGCGGACCGGTTCCGGACAACCGATCTCGGGTTCCGACGGGCTCGAACTCGAGGCGATCACCGCGGCCTTCCTTGGCGGATGCGCCATGCAGGGCGGTCGCGGGACAGTAATTGGGGCACTCTTGGGCGTCGCTATCATCGGTGTTCTGAACAACGGTATGATTCTGACGGCAGTTCCGACCTTCTACCAAATGCTTGCCAAGGGCACCCTTCTAATTCTCGCGGTCTTCCTGGCAGAATACCGCCTTAACAAGAGCTAAGGTGAACATGGCTGACATCCGACAGAGAGCGCTGCGACCCGGATCGCCGCGACAGCGGGAAATCGTAACCAGTACGCTGGCCCGTCGCATACTCTCAGGAGAATTCGCGCCCGGCAGCCGCCTACCCACGGAGGCGGAACTTGGCTTGGAGATGGATGTCAGCCGCACTGCCCTGCGCGAAAGCGTCAGGATGCTTGCCGGCAAGGGGCTGATCGAGAGCAGACCGCGGATCGGCACCGTCGTCCTGCCCCAGGAACAATGGAACCACTTAGACAGCGACATTCTTGCTTGGCGGGAATCCCTGCCGCCCGATGTGGGTTTCATCCGGTCTCTGACCGAGGCACGGCAGGTCATAGAGCCGGCCGCGGCCGAAATGGCGGCACGCCGGGCAGACGGTACCGACCTCGGACGAATACAGGCGGCCTACGACCGGATGTGCGCCAGTGTCGACGGTGACCTCGAAGAAAAGGTCGATGCCGATGAGGCTTTCCATGTCGCGATCCTAATCGCCTCCAAGAACGATATTTTCGCCAACTTCGGGGCGGTTACAGGTTCTGCCCTCCGCATGAGTTTCAGGATGACGACCCGAGCCTCCGAGAACTTTTCCGCGACGCTCGAAAAGCACGGCGCCGTTCTGGAAGCGATCCGCATGCGCCAAACCGATCAGTCGCGAAAGTTGATGTCCGACCTGATCAATGTGGCGGCGCGCGACCTCGCCCGCGCCCGCAGCCAGCCAGATGCAGAAACCCTGACCAATTGATCGGCCGGGTGAACTGAAGATATTACATCAATGACCTAGTTCCCGAAATGCTACGCCTCATCCTCGCTCCGGCGTGAGGAGCAGCGGTCGAATACCAGTCTTTCGAACTGCCAAGCGCGGTCAGCAGCTTTCTTATTCTGGGTGCCGCGGATGCAAGCTTGCTGGACGCAAGGTTGCTAACCCCTTCCCTAATTCCTTTCTATTAACCGATGGTCACTCAGTCATCGGCGTCAAACTAACATCCCACTACTCATGCTGGCGCACGCTCAGGCCGCCGTCGATGGTCAGGCAAGTGGCGTTCATGAAGGGGCATTCGTCCGACACCATGAACACCGCCGCGCTCGCGATTTCCGAGGGCTCGGCGATGCGACCGGAGGGGTGCAGGGCCAAGGTCTCGGCCCGCGCGGCCTCCGGGTCGGGCGCTGCGTTCCACCAGTCGATCACCTTCTGGGTGGCGACATAGCCCGGCGCGATTGCGTTCACCCGCACGCCCTTGTCTGCATATTCCAGCCCGAGCGACTTGGTCATCCCCAGCAGCGCGTGTTTCGCCACCGGGTAAGGAAATGTGTGCGGAATAATGGTGAATGCATGGGTCGAGGCGATGTTGACGATCGCACCGCCACCGCCCTTGATCATCCCGGGCAACACCGCGCGGCAGCAGTTCCACGCGCCTTCGAGGTTGATCCCGAAGCAGCGCCGCCATTCGTCCTCACTGGTTTCCAGCGGGTCGTGGAAGACATTTACGCCAGCATTGTTGACCAGCCCGTCGAAAGTGCCGATCTGCTCCGCACCCTGCGCGAACACCCGCGCCACGTCGGCACCACGCGAGATATCGAGCTCTGCCGCGGCAAACCGGGCCGTCTTGTGCTCTGCCGACAGCGTGGCGGCGACCTCCGACACACCCTCTGCGTCGAGATCCAGAAGATACAACGAGGCACCTTCACGGGCGCAGGCGCGGGCAATGGCTTCGCCGATGCCCTGTGCCGCGCCGGTGATGACAATCCTGCGTCCGTCGAGCCTGCCTGTCATGGTCCCGGCCTCCTTACCATTCCGCAACCGAGCCGTCGGCATGGCGCCACAATGGGTTGCGCCAGCGGTGACCGATCTCGGCAGCACGCTGCACCGCTGCCTCGTCGATGTCCACGCCCAGCCCCGACCCTGGTGGGATGGCGACACTGCCATCCTCGTATTGGAACACCGAAGGATCGACGAGGTAGTCGAGTATATCGCTGCCCGAGTTGTAGTGAATGCCGAGGCTCTGTTCCTGAATGAAGGCGTTGTGGCTCACCGCGTCGATCTGCAGGCAGGCGGCCAGCGCGATTGGGCCCAGCGGGCAATGCGGTGCCAGCGCCACGTCGTAGGCCTCGGCCATTGTTGCTATCTTGCGGCACTCGGTGATGCCACCTGCATGGCTGACATCGGGCTGGATGATGTCGACGCAGCGGGACTCGAACACCCGCTTGAAATCCCAGCGCGAGTAGAGCCGCTCGCCAAGCGCGATCGGGGTCGACGACCCCCGGACCACCTCGGGAATGCTCTCGAGCTGATCCGAAAGCAGCGGCTCCTCGATGAACATCAACCGGAAGGGTTCAAGCTCACGGATCAGCACCTTGGCCATGGGGCGCTGCACCCGGCCATGAAAGTCGACGCCGATGCCCACATGCGGGCCGACCGCCTCGCGCACGGCAGCGACATTGGCGACAATCTCGTCAACCTTGGCGTAGCTGTCGACGATCTGCATCTCCTCGGCGCCGTTCATCTTCAGCGCAGTGAAGCCACGGGCGACCGCGTCGCGGGCGTTCTGCGCCACATCCGCCGGGCGGTCGCCGCCGATCCACGAATAGACCTTGATGCTGTCGCGGCACGGCCCGCCCAGAAGCTGGTGCACCGGCTGACCGAGCGCCTTGCCCTTGATGTCCCAGAGCGCCTGATCGATGCCGGCGATGGCGCTCATCAGGATCGGGCCGCCACGGTAGAAACCGCCACGATAGAGCGCCTGCCAATGGTCCTCGATGAAGGCCGGGTCGCGGCCGATCAGGTAGTCGGCCATCTCGTGCACGCAGGTCTCGACGGTGTGGGCCTTGCCCTCCACCACCGGCTCGCCCCAGCCGCAGATGCCCTCGTCTGTCTCGATCTTCAGAAACAGCCAGCGCGGCGGCACGATAAAGGTCTTGAGAGCGGTGATCTTCATGCTGGTTCCGTATTCCGCCGCTGGGGCGCTGCAAGGATGCGTTCGACGGCACGCGAGGCAGAGGCCATCACCGCCGCGTTGGTGTTGCCCGACACGATATTGGGCATGAGCGAGGCGTCGATCACCCGCAGCCCCTCGGTGCCGCGCACCCGCAGGTCGGCATCGAGCACCGCCATCGGGTCGGCGTCATGGCCCATGCGAGCGGTGCCGACCGGGTGGTAGCCGGTCTTCACCGTGCGCCGGCAATGCGTCGCGAGAGCTTCGTCAGAGGAGACTTCGGCGCCGGGGAAAATCTCACGCTCGATCAGCTCGCGCATCGGCGTGGCGTCAAGGATCGTGCGGGCAAAGCGCAGCCCCTCGATGGTGCGGTCCAGATCCTCCTGCTCGGAAAAGATCTGCGTGTCGACCACCGGCATGGCGTCGGGATCGGCCGAGCGCAGCCGTACGCGGCCGCGCGATTTCGGGCGCAGCAGCAGGGAGTTGATGGTGACGCCGTGGCCCGGATCCGCGCCCATGACATCGCGGTCGAGGTAGACCGTGGGCACGCAGAACATCTGGATCGTTGGCCGCGCATTGTCGCCGCGCGGATCGAGGAAGGCGCAGGTCTCGACACCGGTGGTGGTCACCGGACCGGATTTGAACAGCAGGTACTGAATCCCTGCCTTGAGCATCTTCAGCCCGCGGTCCTGACCGAAATAGCCATAAGCGCCGTTGGTGGTGGCGACGACCGGACATTCGTAGTGGTCCTGCAGGTTTTCGCCCACGCCCGGCAGGGCGAAGCGGGTGGCGATGCCATGCGGCTCCAGCGCTGCCTCGCCGCCGATGCCGGAGAGCATGAGCAGCTTCGGCGTCTGATATGCCCCGGCGGCGAGAAGCACCTCGCGCCCGTGCGCGGTCTGGGCCGCACCGCCCCTGCGGTAGGCGACGCCGACGGCTCGGCTGCCCTCGAAGACGATCTTATCCACCAGCGCGCCAGTGATCACCGTCAGGTTTGCCGCCCCTCGCCGCGGTTTGAGGAAAGCGTCATCCGCCGAGCAGCGTCGCCGCGTTTTCCAGTCCAGAGTATGCTGCATCAGGCCGACACCATGCAGCGTGCCGTCGTTGAAATCGGGCGTGTAGGGAATGCCCATGTCTTGCAGCGTCTTCATGTAGGCGCGGGTCATCTCGCTGGTGTGACCGAGATGCGAGACCTTCAGCGGCCCCGAGGTGCCATGCGCCGCGCCGCCGAGGCTGTCGTTGTCCTCCTGCGCCACGTAATGCGGCAGCAGCGCGTCCCAGCCCCAGCCCGGATCGCTGTTGCCAGCACCGCGCAGCGCTGCGTTCCAATCCTCGTAGTCCCCCGGCTGGCCGCGCATATAGACCATCGCGTTGACGGCGCTGCCGCCGCCCAGAACCTTGCCCTGCGGCACGATCGGCCCGCGTCCGTCGAGCTGCGGCTGCGGCTCGGTCTGGTGCATCGCGAGATAGGTATCCTTGGCGAGGAACTTCATGTAGCCCGCCGGGAAATGCATGATCGGGTTGGTGCGGGCGCCGCCGCGTTCCAGCAGCAGCACCTCGGCCCCGGCGTCGACAAGCCCTGCAGCCGCCACAAGACCGGCGGAACCACCGCCGACGATGATATAGTCATAGGCCTTGGCCATAGTCCGTCCTCACAGGCTCCGTGGGGTCAGCACCACGCCGCCGCCCAGGGTCTCGCCGGGCTCCAGCACCCGCAGACCGCCAAGGTCGGGCATGTTGTGCCCGTCGGCGAGATGGCTCATCGGCTCGAGCGCGAAGAAGTCGCGCTTGTAGCTTGGGTCGAAACTCGTGTCCGACACGAACAGGAACATCGCGTCGAACAGCGGATCGGCGGCGATCTCCAGCGCGGCGTTGCGTTCAGGCCAGCGAATTACGGCCTGCCCTGACCAGTCTTCGAAGCCGTTGTTCACCCAGCGGTGCGGCAGCGGCGCGGGCTGCGAAAAGTCGAGATCCGCCGGTACCGGGCCGGGCGCGCCGGGAAGCCAGCCTTCTTCTTCCGACCACATGGCGCCGGTCTGCGTCTGCAGCTCCGTCTGTGGCGTCATCGGGAAATAGGGATGCCAGCCAATGCCGAAAGGCATCGGGCGGGCTCCCGTGTTGGTCACCGAAAGCTGCATCTCGAAGCCGCCGTCGCGCAGCGCGAATTTCTGCTCGGCGCGGTAGCTGTAGGGCAGCGCGCTACCCTCATGGGCGTGCGCCAGAACCACCGCATCGTCGCTGGCCTGCTCCACGCTCCACTCCGAGAGCCAACCCTCGCCGTGCAGGTAGTGGGCGTCCCATTCGGTGTTCGGGGTCAGCGTGAAGCGACGGCCATCGAAGTCGAAGCCGTTGCCGCGGATGCGGTTGCCGAAGGGAACGAGCGGGTAGCAGCCGCTGTCGATCGCCGCCGCGTTGTCCGCTGCGGGCCGCAGCAGCGGCACCTCGCCCTGGTCGAGCCGGAGGATGCTGCCGCCGCGGGTCGAAACCCGCGCCGACAGATCACCATTGGTAAGCGCGATGATGGTCATGTCAGCCCTTCTTCGCCGCGCCGCGCTTGATCGCATAGATGTTGGCAAGAACCGCCGCGACGATGATGATGCCGCGCACCACTTCTTGGATGAAGGCGTTGATGCCAAGCAGGATCAGCCCATTGCCGATCAGCGTGATGACCAGAACCCCAAGCAACGTGCCCAGCATCGAGCCACGGCCACCCGAAAGCGCGGTGCCGCCAACGACCACCGCCGCGATCACGTCAAACTCGAGCCCTGAGGCCGCGGTCGCGTTGCCCGAGCCAAGACGTGCAAGCAGCAGCATGCCCGAGATCGCCGCCATCATGCCAGCCAGCACAAAGATAGTGACGCGGATGCGGCGCACGTTGATGCCCGACAGGAAGGCCGCCTGCGCGTTGCCGCCCACCGCAAAGACCGATCGGCCGAAGGCGGTGCGCTTGCTGACGAACCAGAAGACCGCGAAGAGGACCATCATGATGATCGCCGCCGGCGGCAGGCCAAAGATCGGACGGTCAAGCATGTCGACGATGTCATTGCGACCGATCGAGACCGGCAGCGCATCGGTGAAGTAGAGCGACAGCCCGCGCAGCGCCGACCACAGCCCCAGCGTCGCCACGAAGGACGGCACGTCGAAATAGGCGCGCAGTGCCCCGGCTATAGAGCCCAGCAGCCCGCCGATCACGATCGCCAGCACGAAGGCGCCGACGGTCGGCACGCCCCATTGGATCAGGTAGGCTAGAACCACCGAGATGAAGGCGACCATCGGCCCGGTCGATACGTCGATCTCGCCAGCGATGATGATCAGCGTCGCGGCCCACGCGGCGATGCCGATGGTGGCGGCGTCGCGCAGGATGTTGGTCTGGTTGTAGAACGACAGGAACCCATCGGCGGTCAGGCCGAAGATGATGTATAGAAGCACGATCGCCGCGAAGAGGCTGAGCTCGTTCATGTGCTGGCCAAGTCGGGACATCGGGGAACGGCCTCCGGTTACAGACGGGTTGGTTGTGGCTTCGGTCATGTTGGAAACTCCGGTAGTCAGGCCGCGTCGGACGCCAGGCAGGCCGCAAAGATCGCGTCCTGATGGATGTCCGGGGCCGTCATCTCCTCGGCGATGCGCCCTTCGCGCAGCACCAGAACTCGGTCGCAGACCAGCGGCAGCTCTTCGATCTCGGAGGAGACAAAGAGCACTGCCTTGCCCTCGGCGGCGAGCTCGCGGACGATCTGATAGATTTGCGCCTTCGCCTCGACATCGACGCCGCGCGTCGGCTCGTCGAGCAGCAGCACCCTGCTGCCGGCATGCACCCAGCGGCCGATGACCACCTTCTGCTGGTTGCCCCCCGAAAGGGTCGAGATGGCGCTGTCGGTGCGGGCGGTCTTGACGTGCAGACGCTCGATTACCCGGCGCGTCGCCTCGGCGATCAGCCCCGCTTGCAGTACGCCGCTGCGGGTCACGCTGCTCCAGTCGGTGACAACGGTGTTCTCGTCGACCCCGAGCAGCGGCACGATGCCTGCGTCCTTGCGGCTCTCGGGGGTAAAGCCGAAGCCAAGGTCTTTCATCTTTCGGAAACTGCGGCCGGAAACGGGCTTGCCGTCGACGCTTACGGTGCCGCCAGAGGACGGGCGCACGCCCATGATCGCCTCGAGGATCTCGGTGCGCCCCGAGCCGAGCAGCCCGGCGATGCCCAGCACCTCGCCCGCGCGCAGCGAGAAGCCGACGTCGGCGATTTTGGGCTGCACGGACAGCGCGTCAACGCGCAGGATCTCCGGACCCGGTTGCGCTGGAACCACTGCGTCGTGCTCCTTGCCGCTGGCCCCCAGCATCAGGCGGACAATCTCCTGCGTGTCGGCGCCCTCGACGTCGACGGTCTCGATGATCCGGCCGTCGCGCATCACGGTGACGCTGTCGGCGATCTGGCGGATCTCGTTCATCCGGTGGCTCACATAGACCACGGCAATCCCGGCGGCGGAGATGCGGTCGACAGCAGCAAGCACCTTGCGCGCCTCCGCATCGGCCAGCGAAGAGGTCGGCTCATCAAGGATGACCATGCGCGGCTTGCCGGGCAGCACGCGGGCGATCTCGACCAGCTGGCGCTCGGCGGGCGAAAGGATCGACACGGGTTGTTGGGGATCGATGTCGAGGCCGAGACTGTCGAGCGCGTGCCGCGCCTCCTCGTGCAGCGCCTGCATGTCGATCATACCGCCGCGTCCGGGCCAGCGGCCAAGAAAGAGGTTCTCGGCGACCGACATGTCGGGCACGAGGCTGAGCTCTTGATAGACCACCCGCACGCCGTGACTATAAGCCTCGGCGGCCCGCTGCGCGCCACTCGCGGAGAGCGGTGTGTCATCGATTGTGACGATGCCGGTATCTGGCTCTTCGGCGCCCGTCAGAAGGCGGATCAGCGTGGACTTGCCCGCGCCGTTCTTGCCCAGAAGCGCGCGGACCTGTCCTTCACGCAGCTCGAAGTCAGCGCTGTCGAGCGCCAGTACGCCGGGATACTGCTTGGTGCAGCCCTCAAGCCTGGCGATGACCGGACGGTCCTTGGGGATGGGGTGTTTCATGGGCTCTCCTCTCTGCGACCGCGTGGGTCGCCCGGCAGGGGCGCTCAGCGCGCCCCCGCCAATTCCTCCGGCAGCGCGGGGCGGGCTCCGCAGCTCAAAGATCAGGGGATGCCGTCGGGATGCGCCTGAAGCCAGGCCGCACCGCCCTCCGACGTATTGTAGAGTTCGATCTCGGCCGGCGCCTGGATGTCACCGTCGGTCTCGCCTGCGATGGCCTTCACGGCCTCGGCAAAAGCCAGCCGGCCCATGCCCTGCCCCGAGATGTCGACGACGCCCTTGATGACGTCGAAATCCTCAAGCTCGCGGGCGATCTCGGTGGTCATGTCACCGCCAAAGACGACAACATCACCAACCCGGCCCTGCGAGCGCACTGCGCGTGCCGCGCCGAGCGTTGCGCCGCCAGCCTCGCCGAAGATCGCATCGAGGTCCTCCAGCGACGACAGCATGGTCGAGGCAACCGACACGGCGTTGTCGAGGATCGCGCCCTCTTGGTTGGCAACGATCTGGTAGCCGGGCACCTTCTCGCCAAGCGCTGCCTCGAAACCTTCGCGGCGGGTGATGCAGACTTCGACGAACTCGCAGTTCAGCACCGCGATCTTGGGCTCCTCGATGCCGGCCTCGATGAAGTAATCCGCGGCAGCATCGCCCAACTTCGCGCCGAACTCATAGGGATCGCCAACGGCATATGCCGAGACGAAGTCCTGCTGATCGGCTTCCGACAGACAGGTGTTATAACACACAACGGGGATGCCCGCGTCATGTGCGCGGCGGATCGAACGGTACGAGCCGTCCGCCGACACCGGCGAGACGATGATCGCCTCGACCCCGGCCGAAATCAGCGAGTCGATGAACGAGCTTTCCTTGCTGACGTCGCCCTGCGCGTTGGTCTCAATAATTTCGAGATCGCGCTGCGCCTCGCTTGCGGCGTCCTGGATGCCTTTGCGGACGCCGGCGTAGAAGCCCTGCGCGTCCATGTAGATCGCACCGACTTTGAGCGCATCCTGCGCGGCAACGGGTGCCGCAACGACAAGCGAAGCCGCGACCATCGCGGCGGTAAGTGATTTCATGGTTTCCTCCCAACGAATCCTCACGTCTCAGGATATAATAGTAGGTATCCTATCCGTAAATAGTATTTATTAACCTCATTTGTCGTATACAGTCGAAAGGCGCCGCGCTAAAGTGCGGTGCACCTAAAAGTTGAAGGAGCCAAAGACCGTGGAAGGTTCAAAGCCAGCCAGCACATCCCTCATGACCCTTTCGGCCGACGCTGGCCGTCAGGGCCGGCGCGTGATGTCGAATTGCCTGCGGGAATTCGTCAACGCGGTGGTGTCGGGCGATCTTCCAGAAGGCTCCACCCTGCCGAGCGAGGCCGAACTCATGGCCCGCTTCGGGGTCAGCCGCACCACCCTGCGCGAGACCATGCAGCACATGGTGGCGCAGGGGCTGATCCGCTCCCGGCCCCGCGCTGGCACCACTGTCATGCCGCGCGAACAATGGAACATGCTCGATCCCGTGGTTCTCGACTCGGCGCTGGCCCATGCGGACGATTTTGCCTTCTACAACGCGTTGATCGAGGCGCGCGAAGTGCTGGAACCCGCCGCCGCCGCCGCAGCCGCCGCCAGCGCAGACAACCGCGCCCTGATGGAGATCACCCGCCATTTCGAGGCCATGCGCACCTCTGGCGGACGCGACGAAGAAGCGTGGAGTCAGGCCGACCTCGGCTTTCACACGGCGATCATCGAGGCCAGCGGCAACTGGGTCTTCGCGCAGTTCGGCATCGCCATCCGCGCCGCGCTGCTGGCCAGTTTCCGCAAGACCAATCGCGCCAGCCAATCCTTCGAGGAGGCATTGGCGATGCACGGGCGGGTGCTCGAGGCGATCCGCATGCGCAAGCCGGAGGAGGCGCGCGCCGCCATGCAGGCGCTGCTTGGGCACGCGCGGCACGACATGGAAACCGTGCACCCCCGGCCCTGACCCGGTTCGCGATCCGCTTCAGATGATCAGGTCGGGCGCCTGAAGGCCGGGTACCGCAAGCGGCGCAAGGTGGGTCAGCCCGTCGGCCTCGCCGCCCCGATCCAAGCCGAGCGCCGCTGTGGTAATCAGCAGGCGGTCGGCCTTCGGCCCAACGAAGGCCGGGCAGCTCGGCTGCGACGCCGGCAATCCGATCCGCGCCACATCCACCCCTTCCGGGCTGTAGCGTACCACGGATGCGCTGCCCCAGACCGCCACCCAGAGGCAGCCCTCTGCGTCCACCACCGCGCCATCGGGACCACCGTCGAAACGGTCGCGCCAGATCTGCGGGGCCCCGGTCGGCAGGCCGGTTGCGCGGTCGAGCGGGACGCGGAAGATCGTGCCCTTCGCGGTATCGGCGAAATAGCCAAGCGCGCCATCGGGCGAAAAGCAGATCGCGTTAGTGATGGTGATGCCATCGAACAGCCGGGTCAGCACCCCGGCGCGGTAGTGCCATATCATGCCTGCACCAGGCTGCGCATCCCAGCCCATCGTACCCAGCCACATCGCGCCGCACGGATGCACCCGCGCATCGTTGCTGCGGGTCTCTGGATCGTCCGCTTCGATGGCCTGCAGCGGGGTGAGCGCGCCGCTGGCGACATCGCGCAGCACCAGCCCCGTTTCGGTGAACAGCGCCTGTCGCCGTGCATCGACCCGCGCCAACGCCGACGCGGCGAAGGGCAGCGCATGTACGCGCGAGAGCCCTTGGGAAAAACTGTATTCATGCAGCGCCCGCCCGGTGATGTCGAACCACCAGGCGGTATCGGTGTGCGGATCGTAGGTCGGCCCCTCCCCCAGTTCGCAGCGCGGATGATCCAGCGCGGTGACGGCTTCGCTCATGCCCCGGCCCCCTGATCGTAGGCCGCGACGGTGCGCCGCGCGCGCTCGGCCACATCCGCCGCGCTCATCCCCGGCTTGTAGAGGCTCGAGCCCATCCCGAAGGCCGAGACCCCAGCGGTGCGATAGGCCTCGAAGCTGGTCTCGTCCACCCCGCCGACGGCGCCGATGACGGTCTGCGGCGGCAGCACTGCGCGCATTGCCGCAATGCCGGACGGGCCGATCACCGCCGCCGGGAAGAATTTCAGCGCGGACGCGCCGTGGCGCAGCGCCAAAAAGGCCTCGGTCGGCGTCAGCACGCCGGGCATCGACACAAGACCCAGCTCGGCGGCCGCATCCAGCACCTCGGCATCGACGTTGGGGCTGACCAGCAGCCGCCCGCCAACCTCTGACAGGCGGCGCACTTCGGCGGCGGTCAACACGGTCCCGGCACCGATCAGCACCCCCTCGGGGGCCATCCGCGCAGCCCGACCGATGGACTCGAAAGGATCAGGGGAATTCAGCGGAATTTCAATCGCCTCGAAACCGGCCTCGATCAGCGCCGCGACGATGGGCTCAACCTCTTCGGGGCGCACACCGCGCAGGATCGCAACGAGGTTGCGGGTCAGTCTGGGCCAGGGGCTCATGCTCATGTCAGTCTCTCCAGATGTCTTGCGCGGCCCGGATCAGGCCATTGCGGGTCACCTCTTCGCCGTCGCGGAGGTGCACGTCGAACCCTGCGGCCCGCAGGGCCGTGTCATAGGCTTGCGCCATCGCGCCGCCTGCGATCAGGGTGATCTTGCCGGGCCCGTGTTGCGCCCGCGCCGCGGCACACTCGGCGCCGATCAACAGCCCCGAAAGCCGCGCCCGTGACGAGGCCGCTTGTCCGGCCCCAAGAACAACCGAGGCGCGCAGCCCAAAGAACGCCTGCCAGACCCGCACGGGATCGGCCAGCGCCTCGTCCACCGCAGTGCGGAAATCGGAGGCATCCCACGCCTCATCAAGCGTCTTGGCCAGAATGCTGTGCTGCGAGACGACCTCGAAGAGCTCGCCGGTCATATAGGTGGTGAAGCCGGTCAGCCTGTCTTCGTCCAGAGCCACCCACTTTGAATGGGTGCCGGGCAGGCAGACCAGCGGGGTCTGCGCGCCGCCGCGCAGCCCGAGGATTTGCGTTTCCTCGCCACGCATCACGTCGGGCGTAGGGCTCCGCGTTGAGACGCCGGGCAGGATCCGCACGTCCCGCTCTGGCAGATCGACCCGGCAGGCACCGGCCCCGAGCTCCGCGAGCCCGAGCGGCGCCTCGAGATAGCCAGCCTCCTGCCAACCGCCGGCAGCCCCGGCCATGCCGCAGATCAGCACTGGCACACCCGGCGGCACCGAGAGCTTTTCGAGCCCCTCGGCGAGCACCTGCGGGTAGTCGGCGGGCGCAAGGAACTTCATCCCACGCGGGTCGGTCACAGGGGCGGATATCTCAGTTCCCCCGGACCAGGCCCACATCCTCAGCTTGCTTGTGCCCCAGTCCGCAAGGACCGCGCGCACGGCAGACGTCTCGTGCATGTCAGACTCTCCCCAATCGTTTGACACCGCGATACGGGATTGCCGCGCATTATTGTAGTATTTTTTTCTTTATTTATACTATCTAAAACGTATCTGTACTTTAGGCGAAGTGCGCCCGCGGTGCGCATTCGTGCGAGGCACGCAGTCGGAGCGACGGCCGAAGCGAACCTGTGGATATAGTTCGCAAGTAATACTGGACCCTGAAACTCGTGGTCTCCCCGATTGCGAAAAAGTGACGCCCGACGGCGCTTTCTCTGCCGCCCTTTCCCTCGACGCAGCCAATAGTGCGCCATCCAAGCTCCAGAGACGAAAGCGGGCAATCCACGTACTGATATCTAGCCTGGCGAGCCACCATGCTCGAAGGTCGAGGCCAGCTAGGCTGGCCATACTAGTGCGTGCACGGCGACATTAGGATTGGCGTCGCCGTGCTGCGGAATAATCGTGGGAAGCTCATTGTCCGAGCAGAAGGTTCGGGAGGAAGAGGGAAAGCTGCGGGAAGAAGCTGAGCAGGAACAGCAGCAGGATCAGGGGGATCATCATCGGCAGGACCGCGATCGTGATGCGTTCCACCGGCACGTTGGAGATCTTCGAGGCAATGAATAGCCCGACCCCCATGGGTGGGGTCGCGATACCAATGGAGAGCGCCAGCGTGAGCATCACGCCGAACTGGATCCGGTCGATGGCGAAGTGATCCAGGATCGGCAGCAGAACCGGCACCAGGATGATCTTGGCCGGGACGCTTTCGATGAAGCAGCCGATGATGAGCAGGAAGAGGACCAGGACCACGGTGAAGGCGGCCTTGTTCTCAACGAACTGCATGGTGAATGCGGCGACCGCCTGGGGCAGCTGCTCGATCGCGATCAGCCAGCCGACAAGCGCCGATACGCCGGTGATCATCAGGATGAAGACGCTGGAGAAGGCGGTGCTGACAAGGGCGCGGTAGAGGCCCTTGAGGTTCAGCGTCCGGTAGGCCAGCCCGAGGAACAGCGCGTAGAAGCTGGCCAGGACGCCGGCCTCGGTCGCGGTGACCCAGCCGGTGAGGATGCCGCCCAGGATGATGGCGGGGGTGACCAGTGCGCCGATGCCGTGCAGGCCGGCATTGACCACTTCGCGCGGCTTGGCCGGAGCCTGCTTGGGGAAGTTGTTGTGGCGCGAGACGATGGCCACGTAGATCATTAGGAAGACCGCCAGCAGGCCCCCGGGAACCAGGGTGGCCATGAAGAGGCGCGCAACCGAGGTTTCCGACAGGTAGGCATAGACGATCAGGCCGATGGAGGGCGGCAGCATCGGGCCGAGCATCGAGGTTGCCACGGTCAGGGCGGCCGCGAAGGTCGCCGGGTAGCCGCGTTTGCGCATGGCCTCGACCTCGATCGTGCCCATGCCAGAGATATCGGCCAGGGCAGAGCCCGACGCGCCCGAGAAGATGAGCGAGGCCAGGACGTTGACCTGTGCCAGCCCGCCCCGGAAACGACCGACCAGCGAATCCGCGAAGGCAAAGATGCGATCGCTGACGCCGGTGATGTTCATCAGGTTGCCGGCCAGGATGAAGAAGGGGATCGCCGGCAGCGTGTCGCTTTCGACCCCGTCCAGGATCTGCTGGGGCAGGATGAAGAGCATGCCGCCGAAGCCCGCCCAGAGAACGCCTGCCAGGGTGGCGGCGAGCAGGGCGAAGATCGCGGGCACGCCGAGGATCATGAGGGCAATGAAGCCGCCGAAGAGAATCCATGCCATTGGGTCAGACCTCCGGGTGACGGCGTGCCGTCAGGTTGTTGGCCTTGTCGACAAGGATCAGGGCGCAGGAGAGGAACAGGGGGATGGACATCCAGTAGCGGTCAAACCCGACCATCGGGATCGGCCCGACCTGCATCGAGATGGCGCGCGGCGCCTGCCACAGGATCACGGCGCAGACCGCGATGATCAGCAGGTCCACCAGCACGTCCAGAACGCGCACCACACCCTCGGGCATGCGCGTGCGGAAGTATTCCAGCACGACGTCATGGCCCAGGTGGGTCAGCGGGAAGAACCCCAGGAAGACCGTCCAGACGAAGATGACGACGGTCCAGGGAATGACCGCTCCGACGTCGGTCCCGAAGAGGCCCCGCCAGGTGATATTGACGCCGTTGAGCAGGGCCATGACGGTGATGCCGATGCAAATCAGGACGGTGCAGACCTGGGACAGTCTATCCAGACCGGCCGACAGCCTTGTTTGTATGCGGTGCATGTTGTCTCCAGGGGGGTAGGTCACGAGCGGAGCGGCTCTTGGGAAATTGCGGCGTTCGGCGGCGTCCCGTGAGGCGCGCCGCCGAACGCTGTCTTGTGAGGGCTCAGCGCTTACTGCGCGGTGCGGGTCGCGTCGACGGCGGCGAAGAAGCCATCGGGCAGATCGCCGGAATGCGCGTCATAGAAGGTTGCCATGGTCTCCACGAAGGGCGTGAGGTCCATGTCGTAGAAGTTCACGCCTTCGGCCTTCATCCGCTCGACCGATTCCGCTGCGGCGGCCTCGACCTGCTCGGTGCCATAGGCGGCGGCATCGGCATAGGCGCGTTCCAGCGCGTCGCGGGTTTCGGGCGAGAGGCCCTCCAGGGCGCGGGTGTTCACCATGAAGCCGACGCTCTGCCAGTATTCATCCTTGTTCATCCTGGGCGTGCGGTTGCCCGATCTGCGCGACCATCTGGACCGGATGCTGACGCGCCTGAAGCTGACAGCCATACGGGATCAGCTCGACAGCTTGCTCGACGAAGCCGGGCGCCGCGAGCTCACGATCCGCGAGGCGCTGACCATGCTGTGTGAACGCGAGATCGCGCGCAAGGACCAGCGCCGGATCGAGATGAGCTTCGGCCTGGCCCGCTTCCCGTTCTACCGCGATCTCGCCGGGTTCGACTTCGCCGCGCAGCCCTCCATCGACCGCGGCCAGATCCGGGACCTCGCCACGGGGCGCTTCATCGCCAATGGCGAGGCGGTGCTACTTCTCGGGCCTCCCGGTGTCGGCAAGACGCATCTGGCCGTTGCCATCGGCCTTGAGGCCATCGTCGCGGGCTACACCGTGCTGTTCGTGCCGGCGACGACGCTGGTCGCGACGCTGGCCAAGGCCCACACCGAGGGGCGACTGGAAGAAAAGCTCACCCATTACCCCAAGCCGAAGCTGCTGATCGTCGATGAGCTCGGCTACCTCCCGTTCGAGCCAGATGCCGCCCACATGTTCTTCCAGCTCGTCAGTCGCCGGTATGAACGTGGCGCCTTGCTGGTGACCTCGAACCGGGCGGTGGGAGAATGGGGCACCGTCTTTGACGACTCCGTGGTTGCCACCGCGATCCTCGATCGGATCCTGCACCACAGCCACGTGGTCACCATCCGCGGCGAGAGCTACCGACTACGCGAAAAGCGGCGGAGCGGCCTTCTGCGGAAGGCCGCTCCGCCGCAAGACAACACCAATGTTCAGCCCAGAATGGAGGGGGGGCAGTTCTTCGTGACGCCGAGGGGTCAGTTCCTGATGTCGTTTGACACATGGCGAGCCCAGGAGAGTGCGAATGCTAACCCATGACAAGTGGGAACAAGGCGAATGGTCGAACCGGCTATCTTGGCCTGACGCCGCGCCGTTATGAGTCGGGCGAGATCAGCCGGAACGGCCGCGTCTCGAAGCGCGGCTATGCGTTCACCAGGAAGTGCCTTTCGAGGCGGCAAACGCGATCTACTGCCGGAAGCTGGGTGGCGGACGCCTTCGCGACTGGGCCAAGGCAATTGCAGAACGCACCGGACCGCGGAAGGCAAAGGTCGCGATGGCAAGGAAACTGGCTGTCACGCTGCACGCCATTTGGCGCACCGGCAAACCCTTCCGGGAGGATGCCGTCCTCTGAACAAGCCAGATCCATGACGCTAACTTCACTACTCCCGAATGCGTCCAGCCGGGACGCGCGGCGAGGGCAAGATCGCTCCCAGGACAGCGGCATTGGGCGACGCGCCGGGTGCTATCTTGGCGGCTCTCAAACACGATGGACACCGAATTCTGCATCGAGGCGCTGGAGGATGCCTTTCGGCTTCACGGACGGCCCGAGATCTTCAACACGGATCAGGGCAGCCAGTTCACCAGCCCGCGCTTCACGCAGCCCTTGCTGGACGCGACGGTGAAGGTCTCCATGGACGGTCGAGGACGCTGGATGGACAACGTCATGATCGAACGTCTATGGCGGTCACTGGAATACGAGTGCGTCTACCTCCACGCCTTCGAAACCGGGTCCGCAGCCCGGGCAGGCATCGGCAAGTGGATCGACTTCTATGACACCGAGCACCCGCATTCGGCACTCGGCGGTAGAACACCGGTCGAGGCCCATCAGGGCCCTGACCTAAAGGCGGCAGCATGATCACCAGGCAAGCTTAGCAGCGCCGCAAAACTGTCCGGGAAATGGGGACCACCTCACGGCACGCAGAAGGACCAGCAGTACGATCAGCACTTGACCAAAGCGATTAATGAACCACCCGGAACATCATCAGAAATGACCTTTTTATTGAATTTATCCGGCTTGCACGGCTTCTCTCAAACCTTCTTTGATGGCATCTACCAAGGCAGCGACCCTCTGCGGAACGTAGCGCCGCGAAGGATAGACAGCATGAATGGGCAGTTGAGGCTGCCCCCACGAAGCCAGAACTTCAATCAGGGCGCCTCGAGAAATGTCTTCCTCGACCAGATGCAGCGGGACTTGGACTATACCCGCTCCGGCAAGTGCTGCCATCCTCTGCGCCTCGTCATAGTCGAGTTCTATTGCCCCCTTAACCTCGGCGATCACTGGCTGACCTGATGAGTCCAAGAAGCGCCATTGATCTCGTGGCTGCAGATTGAGATTGAGAATACAGGGCAACCCAGACAGGTCTGCTGGAGTAGTCGGGGCAGTATTGCGCGAAAGGAAATCTGGGGACGCACAGCAGACAAAGCGGTACGTCCCAATCCGCCGCGCGACAAGCCCACTTGGTTGGAGATTCCCTACGCGAATAGCACAATCGTAGCCCTCGCTGATCAGATCAACCTTCCGGTCATTAAGCGACAGCTCGACCGTCAACATGGGCGCAGTCTCGATCAGCCCGGCAACAATTGTGGCCAGCTTCTTGGTGCCGAGCGTGGTCGGAGCCGAAATCCGCACTCTGCCCTTCAGAGCCGCCTTCGTCTGACCAATATCGGCCAGAGCCTCGACGCCGTCGAGAATCCGTTTGGTTTGAGCGAGGAATTCCTGACCCTGATCGGTGAGCCGCAGCGAGCGCGTGGTGCGTTCGACAAGCCGCACGCCATAGCGATCCTCTAGTGACTGAACCCGTCTGCCAACCATAGCGGGTGACAACCCCAGACGGCGAGCCGCTGCTGCGAAGCTTCCGGCATGGGCAACGCAAACGAAGGTCTCTAGTTCGGGGATGTCACTCATTCGATACTTTCCTGCAATTCAGAAACGCGCATTCACTCACTACACGTAATATGAGATCAACGATAGCTTGCAGTCAGAACATGATCCGCATCGAAAGGGAGTTCATCATGACTACGGCAATCATCGGTCTCGGCAACATGGGCAAAGGCCTTGCGCAGCGCCTGTCCGGGCAGATCCCCCTCCTGCTGGCCAGCCGCAACCCTGACGACGCCGCCGCGCTGGCGACCACGCTTTCGGGCGCGCAGGGCGTCAGCGTCGAGGCCGCCATCGAGGGCGCCGACATCGTCGTTCTGGCCCTTGGCTACGACGCGGCGCTGAGCGTGGCCGCCCTGCCCCAGCTTGTCGGCAAGATCGTCGTGGACCTAACCAACCCCGTGCTGCCCGACTTCTCGGGCCTGCAGATCGGGCACACGACTTCGGCCGCCGAGGAGATCCAAAAGGTCGCGTCGGGCGCCAGGGTGGTCAAGGGCTTCAACACCATCTTCGCCGGACTGTTCGCAACCGACCGCGCCGCGACCTCCACTGTGCCGGTCTTCCTCGCAGGTGACGACCATGACGCCCTGTCCGCCGTCGCGGCACTCGTCGAGAAGGCAGGCTTCGTACCCGAGAGCGTGGGCGGTCTCGATGGTGCCCGTTTGCTGGAGCCGCTGGCCATGCTGAACATCCGCATGGGGTACGGCCTTGGCAAGGGCACCTCGCGCGCTCCGACCTGGACCGAGGTCGCCGCCTGACGTTGTCGGTTTGCCGCGGTACGCAATGTACCGCGGCAACTTCAGGCTAAATTACGGCTCCGGGGCCGTAATAGTTCAGGAAAATCTCAACTCCGGCCCTGACCCGAACCTGAAGCTCGGCTTCGGCAAGCGGATTGCGAACCCCAAGCTTCACCTCCAGATTGGCGAAACCGAGCCACAGACCGGTCAGTTGGTCCGCCGCAAGACGTGTGTCGGTCGTCTGGATCAATCCGTCGGCCAGAGCCTTGTCCAGAAGTGTTTCGAGCAGCCTCTGCGCGCGTCCAGGCCCCAGCTCGAAGAACCTGCCAGGCAGGTCGGAGCGAGCCGCTTCAGCTTCAAGAGAGGCGATCACCCGGTCCCAGCCCACAAGATCTAAATTGTTCACGAAGCCCGCATACCTCAGCCCGAATGAAACGAGCGTTTCGGCTGTAACAATCTCATCGACGAGCGAAGCGAAGGCCGCTTCGGCGATGGTCCCTTCGGCTTCGCGGCGGATCACGGCCTCTACCAGATCTTCCTTGCCGGCAAAATTTGCGTAGACCGTACTCTTGGAAACGCCCGCTTCTGCTGCGATCTCGTCGATAGTCACATCAGGTCCGTTTGTCAGAAGCAGCCGCCGTGCCGCCTCAAGCACGGCGGCCTTTTTCGAAGCATCCCTAGGGCGCCCTCGACGACGTTTCTTCTGGTCCATGGGCACCCTCTCCGCCTTCAGTAAATCATGGAAATTGCGGCCGCGATCATCAGCCCGCCCACCATCGCAAAATGCTCCAGCGCCACCTGAAACTCATGCATGCCTTTCTCTCCGTCAAATTTCCAGAACGCGTGGCCGATCGGAATACACAGCAAGGTAAAGACCCCAAGCGCGCCAGCGCCGAGCCAGGCAAGATCCCGAAAATCGGTGATCAATAGCATTGCGCCCCCTAGCTGGCATACGATCGTTGCGACCGCGAAGGCCACTGGCCGCGGAAGGTTGGCGTCGATCATCTCTTGAACGATGACCTTGAAGTTGAAGACTCCAAATAGCCCCGCCATCCAGAAGAAAGAGGTGAGGATCACCTTCATGAAGATGATCGCGTGTGGGTGGGTGAGGACGGTGTGAAGTAACTGTTCCATGAAGCTCTCGATGATTTATCGCACTCGATGTTCTGGTATATAATTTTCAAACTGTCCAGTACGGTATTTTTGGGAGTCTCGTGCGTGTCGCCTGACGTTCTGTCCCTCAGCGGCCATGCCATGAGCTTACGGAACAGCCCTGCCCTGCGCGGAGATCACCGAGGTTCAGGTGGCAAGGAAAAAGGCCTGGTAGAGCCGAAGCGTCTC
Source organism: Salipiger mangrovisoli (assembly GCF_015223355.1). GTDB lineage: Bacteria > Pseudomonadota > Alphaproteobacteria > Rhodobacterales > Rhodobacteraceae > Salipiger > Salipiger mangrovisoli. Next base: position 31,549 of record NZ_JADFFK010000022.1, read on the forward strand.
CGTGTTTGCCCGTGCCGATCACCTAAAACGCAGAGCATGCTGACCTACCCCTTGCCGGTATCCCTACTGGCAAGGGGTAGGTCTCTGAACCGTCAGGCTACAGTTCAAAGGCCGCCATTGTTGGCCCTATAGCGGGTCAACCAATGGGCATAGGGCGCGGGGAGCGTCCAGGCCGGGCGCGTCGCACCAAGAGTCAAGGCCAAATGGTAAGGATAGTGCGGGTTAGCCAAGAATGCGCGCGCCATCATCACGATATCGATGTGATCGTCGGCAATGGCCCGTTCCGCGTCGGACGGAGCATCCAGAAGCCAGGCCGAGCTGACCGGGATCCCGGCTTCGTCGCGCAGCCGCGCAGCCGTTGGCATCAGGAAGGCCGGACCCCAAGGCACCCGGCCGACGGGTGCGGAGAAGGCCATGCTGGCGCTTACTAAATCTAGTCCGCCCGACTTGAGCTTTGCAACGGCGCCAACCGTCTCGTGCCAGCGGTCCTCGTCCTGACCGTCGAACTCCATCAGCCCCATGCGCGCGGTGAGGGGTAGGCGCTCCGGCCATTCCTCTCTGACGGCTGCCAAGGTCTCCACCAAGAACCGGTACCGACCCTCCGCGTCACCGCCGTAGGTATCCGTCCGGTAGTTGGAATAGGCCGATGCAAAGCTGGAGGCGAGGTATCCGTGAGCGAAGTGCAATTCTAGCCACTCGAAACCAGCAGCGCGTGCCCGCCGCGCGGCGGCTGCAAAATTGCTTTGAACGCGGGCGATCTCCGACAGGTCCATCTCATGTGGGACCTTCGACAATGCGCCCCCGAAAGCCTGGGCGGAGGGCGCAATTGTCTGCCAACCGCGCGGGTCGCCTTCCAGAATGTGATCGTCGCCCTCCCATGGAAGATTGGCGCTAGCCTTGCGTCCGGCATGACCGATCTGAATGCCAGGCACAGCCCCGGCATCCCGGATTGCGGCTGCAATGCGGGCCAGCCCTTCGATCTGCGCATCCTCCCAGAGGCCGGTGCAGCCAGGAGTAATGCGACCCTCGGGCGAGACCGCGGTCGCTTCGACGATCACCAGCCCCGCCCCGCCACGGGCAAGCGAGGTGTAGTGAGCCAGGTGCCAGTCAGTCACGTGACCGTCGACTGCCCGATATTGGCACATAGGCGCCACGGCAATTCGGTTGCGAAGTGTGACATCCTTGAGCGTGTATGGCGTGAACAGCTTAGACATTCTGAGTCCTTTGGAGTCGAGTTCTGTCGCACCTGATGTGCGACCTTATTCTTCATAAAAGAGTGAGAAATCAGCCTTCGGAAATCAGATGGTTGCGACTGCACCCGTAGCCGAAGGCCAGCGATAGCAGGCCGAGAGCCGCGAAGAACCAGGCTACGACCGTCCAGTCACCTGAGATATCGTGCAGCGCGCCAACGGCGAAGGGGCCGATGAGGCCTCCCCCAACATAACCGACGCTCTGCACTACGCCTGAAAGCCGCGCGGCGACATGTTGCGTCCCGGAGCGCAGGACGATCAGCGTCAGCGCAAGCGCAAAGCCTCCGCCCTGTCCGATTCCCACGATCACTGCGACACCGGCCAGCGACCAGGTTGGTGCGAAAAGAAATGCGATCAGTCCGAGTGTCGAAAGCAGCACCATGACCGAAGTGATCAGCCGCTGGTCTCGCATGCGACCGGCGAAGATCGGGGTCAGGAATCCACTCGGCATCTGCGCAAGGAAAAAGAGCGACATGATGAAGCCGCTGGTTTCGGGATCGAGGCCCCGATCAGCAAGCATGCTGGGCCCCCAGCTTATGACCGCATACGCCGAGGACGCGATCAATGCGAAGAAGATGGCAAGCTGCCAGGATATTGGGTCGTGCAAGATTGCCGCTTTGTGCGCCGGCTGGGAGCTTTCGGCCCCGTCGCGTAAGAGAAGCATCGCCAGCGTGATCACAGCTGCAAGGATGATCGGCAGGACCCATACCAGCAGGCTCGGCTGCCAGCCGCCCAGGACATTCCGGATAGGGACCGCCGACGCGGTCGAGACGGCGGCCCCGAGCCCGAGCACCATAGCAAACACGCCCATCATCAGGCCGACCTTTTCGGGAAAGTCGCGTCGGATCAGGACCGGAGTCAGCACGCTCAGGATCGACATGCTGCCGCCGATCAGGATAGTTCCAAGGTAGAGCGGAACAACGCCAAAGGGCCGCAGGGCCGCACCGACGAACGCCGTGACAAGTGCGGTCAGAATGACAGACTCCAGCGCCATGCGACGGTTCAGAACCGCGGCGAACGGCCCGAAGATTCCGAGGCAAATTACCGGGATGGTAACGAGGACGCTCATCCAGAAATTAGACAAAGAAAGGCCTGCGCTGATGTCGGGTACAAGCGGCGCGACACTGGTGAGCAAGGGGCGGAGGTTCATGGCGACGAACACTACGAGCAGCACGCTCAGAGCAGGCAGAACCCTCTTACGTCTTGCAGCGATCTTGTGGTGTGGGGGCGGCGACGTTTCCATCATGTCTTGAGTCTGTGTCATCTGAGCAAGTCCTTGGTTGGGCTCGCTGGGATGACGCAAGTCATAAATCAGATGAAGTGAATTTCTTAGATGCTACATATCTCTTTTGGCGATGAATTGCAGACGCCCGGTTGAGTGTCATGACTTCACTGACGGGGCAGCTCGACGAGCTGTGCGCATCTCGTGTCGGATGTGCCAACGGTTCCGAGCGAGCGAAGCCGCGCTTTTAGCCGACCTCGGGGCGGAGCGATCGAAGACACAACATATCTCCGCGTGAGATAAACGTGATCCATAATCCATGTTTGTTGAATGAGTGGGGCGGCGATAGCAGCCTCCGCGAGGCCGATTGGGTGGAGGGTCTCCAATTCAGATTGGTCGAGCCCGCTTCTCGCCCCGATAAAGCCACCCGTCGGGGCTTTCGGGCATGAAGAAAGTGTAAAAAGATGAGCGAAAATCCTAGGTCGTTCCGCGGAGTTGGAACGTTGCTCATAGCATATGCAGTGTTATCAATACTCACCGGAGTGGCGCTGCTCTATCTCGGCGCGCGTCTAGTGGTGGTCGGCGGCAGCGCCTATTACCTCTTCGCCTCTGTCGCCGCGATCCTTATTGGTGCCCTGATCTTCCGCAAAAGCGTCTGGTCGGTATGGGTTCTCTGCGGATTGTCTGTCGCGACGCTGGTCTGGGGGCTGATGGAAGCCGGATGGAACGGCTGGGCACTGATCCCGCGCTTTGACTGGCTTGTCGTAATGGGGGGGGTCCTGGCCGCCCTGTGGCCGGTGTCCCGCCGTGTCTTCGCGTTCCACAAAGCCGGCCCCTATTTTGTCGCAACGCTTGTTCCGGCAATTTTCATGCTGACCTGCATCATCGTTCCCATCTTGGACAATCCTGCCGTAAACACCGCGGACCATGCTGTTCTGAAAGAACGCGATACCGCGATCTTCAGTCGGAACGCTCCGGATCGAGCGGTCGGAGTGTCGTCATCGCATGACGCCAGCAGCTGGACGGCTTATGGCGGCTCCAACCTGAGCCAGAAATTCTCTCTAGCCTCGCAGATTACGCCGGAAAATGTCGGGGATATGGTCAAGCTCTGGGAGTTCCACACCGGAGACCTGAGGCCAGCCGATGCCAGATATGGATATGCTGCGGAAAATACGCCACTGAAAGTGGGGGACACACTGTATCTGTGCAGCCCCAGCCACGCCGTCTTTGCGATCAACGCGAGCACGGGTGAGGAGAAGTGGCACTATGACCCCCATGTGGACAAGGCGGCAGGGTTTACCAACGGGGTAACTATTTGCCGTGGGGTTGCTTATTACGAAGCGCCCCAACAGCTGACGCAATGTCAAAGCCGCATCATCTGGGGCACTATGGACAGCCGTCTGCTGGCCGTTGATGCTCAAACCGGTGCGCCCTGTGAGGACTGGGCCGATGGTGGCGCATACGACCTGAAACAGAATACTGACACGGACGTCCCCGGGTTCATTTCTGTGACCAGCGCCCCCACGATTGTCGACGGCGTCGCGGTGGTCGGTCACATGGTCGTCGACGGTCAGGATTACCGTGCCCCTGCGGGCGTGGTGCGCGCCATCGATGCGGTTACCGGAGAGCTTCGGTGGGCTTGGGATCTTGGTCGTGAAACGCCGAATGCACCGCTGGCAGAGGGGGAGCATTTCACGCACGCAACGCCCAATGTATGGTCACCGATGTCGGCCGATTCCGACTTGAACCTTGTCTATGTCGGAACGGGCAATGCCTCGGGGGATTTCTATGGCGGCAATCGTTCCGAAAAGGATGAAGAATACACCGACGCGGTTGTCGCGCTTGATGCGCGTACCGGCGAGGAACGCTGGCATTTCCGCACCGTCCATCATGACCTTTGGGACTTCGACATAGGACCAGCGATGAACCTCGTGGACTGGCCAACGGAAAATGGCTTGCGTCCAGCTCTGATCCAAGCGACGAAGGCCGGCTCCATTTTCGTCCTCGACCGCGAAACCGGCGAGCCCCTAGAGCCGATTGAGATGTACGATGCCACCACGGGCCCCGGTGTTCCCGGAGAGCGCGTTTCGGCGCAGCAGCCGATGTCGCCCAACATGCCGAACACAATCGGGGCGCCGAACAAGGGCGAGATCGAGACGCTTGCCGAAGCGGACGCCTGGGGCATTTCGCCCTTCGACCAGCTGCTCTGCCGCATCCAGTTTCACCAGATGCGTTATGATGGACTGTTCACGCCCCCAACCGTCGGCATCGGCTCCATCAGCTTTCCCGGCAACCATGGTGGCATGAACTGGGGTGGCGGTGCGATCGATCCGGACCGGGGTCTGATGCTGATCAATTCCGAACGTATCCCCTACCAGATCTATCTCATCCCACGCGATGACATCGCCGACGCAAAATCCGTGGTTGACGATCGGGACCACAAGACCCCCTTCATGCCGCAGATCGGTCTGCCCTACGGTGCGAAGAAGCAACCGTGGATGGGGCCGCTTAAAATGCCCTGCATCGCGCCGCCTTGGGGGTATGTTGCCGCGCTAGACCTGAAGAGCAAAGATGTGCTGTGGCGGCGCCCGATGGGAACTGCCGCGGATTCAGGCCCGCTTGGCATCAAAACGGGGCTCCCAGTCACCGTCGGCACGCCCTCGAATGGCGGCCCCCTCGCGACCGCGGGCGGCCTGATGTTCATCGGAGCTGCGCTGGACAATTACTTGCGCGCCTATGACAGCCTGTCAGGCGAACTTGTTTGGGAGTATCGCACCGACGCGGGCGTCAACGCGAACCCGATGAGTTACGAGATCAATGGGCAACAGCTCATCGTTGCGCAGGTCGGTGGTCATGATGGGATGGGTACGACTTCGGGTGATGGCTATGTCGCCTGGGGCCTGCGACCTGAGGGCTATACCGGGCCGAAAGTCGTGCGTTCTGATATGACCAGGTGACATCGTTGCACTGCCCCCATCTAGGTTTCTGTCGTCGGGGGGGGGCAGTGCGATGCAGCAGATTTTCGTCTTAGTTTGTTACAGCAAGAATGCCCTGTGAAGATTAATCAGCTAAGGATATATCTCTCTGAGGGATACCAACAGGGTCGCCATGGAGATACGTCAGATCGAGATGTTCGTCGCCGCAGCTGAAGAGCAGCACTTTTCACGTGCGGCTGAGCGCTGCAACATTGTCCAGTCTGGCCTATCCACCGCCATAAGAGCGCTTGAGACAGAGCTGGGCACCTCTCTTTTCATCCGCAATACGCGCCGCGTGGAACTGAGCGCAGCTGGTGAGGTCTTCTTGCCAGAAGCCCGGCGCATCCTGTCTGCACTTACGGCAGCAAGGCACGCGCTTTCGGCGGTAAAGACCGGCGTTTCCGGCCGTATCGTTGTCTCGATGGTACAAAGCCTAGCATCCCTCCTAGATCTTCCTCGTATCCTCCAAGATTTCAGTTATGCGAATCCCGATGTCGAGATTCATGTCCGCGAGACGCGGCCCGGTGACCTGACCTCCGAGTTGAAACGCGGTTCTGTCGATGTCGCGTTTATGCCCCATTACGGCGTGTCTCATCCCGGTCTGGACGTGCAACCCCTGCTCGACGCCAAGTTGGTTGTTGCCGCATCACTAGACCATGAACTTGCAAACAAGCGCGCCGTCTCCGCAGGCGACCTGTTGCAAGAGCGGTTTGTCGATGTCTCTGTTCGATGGGAACTGCGCAAACTCGTAGATCAGGTTTTTCTGAGCCACGGCATGCGGCGGAAATCCTCTTTCGAGGTCGAGGACGTGGCCGTGCTTCTGGAATTTGTCGAACGCGGACTGGGGCTGGCTATGGTCCCGGAAGTTTTCATTCGTGACATGCCGATCAAGGCACTGGATGTAGACCTTGGCGGCGCACCGTTGCCTAATTGGGGCTTGGGTATGTACTGGGCCAGTCAGAGTGGTACGTCTACGATGAACCCCGCCGCCGATCTTTTCCGCGATTCAGTGCGTCGCGCACTTCAACTGTAATTTCAGAGCGATGACTGGTGCATGCGCTTCGTCCTAGGCATGGAATCGCGGGTGCTGCAGGTCGCCAGCGATCGGAGCCGCGCCGATCCTTGACTGACGTTGTGCCGATGTTCCAGACGCATAAGGTCGAATTATGTGAGTTTGAAAGGTGCCTGGCGCCGACAGTTGTACAAGTATCTTATCTGAACTGCGATCCATACGTGTAGCGAGACAGACGGGCTAGGTCCCCCTGCGCAGGGATTGGAACATCGGCGTGCATCGCGTCAGGCAGCCTGCAGGAACCCCAAGAATTTCTCGACGGCTGGCATGACCACCGGCGTCGCGGAATCGCAACCAAGCAACCGGTTGGTCATCCGCTCTTCGAGCCTGAGGCGCTCTTCCAGCATCGCCTCGCCTCCGGCCAGATCGCCCGCCGCACAGCGCTGACGCGCCTGCGCGAAGACCACCCAGCGCATGCGCCACGCGTGCTGCAGCAGATCGACCGTCATAGGGGCGTCGATCACGTCAAAGACCCCCTCCCGAACGCCCTCTTCTACCAGCGTGCGCATCAAGGGCGTCGCGCGCCGACGCGCCTCTTGCTCGAGCTTGAGAAAGATCGCCTCATTGCCCGCCATCATGGCGATCCGGATGACGCCCATGATCTTGTCGGCGTGCTCCAACTCCCAGCGGGTGGTGCCGTCGAGATAGGCCGTGAACCGCGCCGCCGCGCCGCCTTCGCTGCGCTCGTAAACCGCCTGCCCGGCAGAATTGCTGGCGTCCGTGAGCCGCAGAAGCACAGCGCCGAGAACATCGTCCTTGGACGTGAAGTGATGATAAAATCCGCCCTTGGAGATACCCGCCGCATCAAGCAGCAGCGCCACGGTCACCTCCTCCCACGGGTGGGTCGACAGCAGGTCGGTGGCAACGTCGAGGATCGCGGTGCGGCGATCTTCGGCGGACATTCTGGAACGTTTGGTGTTCACGATTACGTTCTCCGTCAGCTCTGGCCTTGATTACCGACCGACCGCCGGTATGTAAAGCGGCTCAGACGTCATTTCGATCACGCCTTGATGAGCGAGAGTAGCAGCATGACCGACCACCCCGCCGCCGAGGCGACGCCCGAAGCTCTGCGGTTCGAGACCGACCGCGGCTCGTCGCGCCCGTTCTGGATTGCGATTTTCTTGGTCGCCGCCATCATTCTCTGGATGGGCAGCGGTTTCTTCCTGCCCGGCTCCGAGCCCGCGGCGGAAGCCGCCGCCGACGATCCGCTGCCGCCGTCGGTCATGGTCCTGCAGTCCAAGGCCGAGCCGGTCACCCTCAGCTACCGCGCCGAAGGTCAGGCCCTGCCCGACCGCGATACCGACGTCATCGCCGAAACCGCAGGCACGGTGATCGAAATGCCCTTTGCCAAGGGCGACCGGGTGCAGCGCGGCGACGTGCTGGCGCGGCTCAATTCCGCCCGCGCCGAGGCGGCGCTCACCCAAGCCGAAGAGCAGCGGGCCAATGCGCAGCGCGAGTTCGACAACGCCGCGCAACTGTTCGAACGCGGGGTCGCCACCAACGACCGGCTGTCCGAGGCCCGCGCCGCGCTCGCCGCCGCCGAGGCCGATGTGGCCAGCGCCGAAGAGGCCATCGACAATCTTGTCGTCGAGGCCCCCTTTGCCGGGCGCATCGAAGGGCTTCCCGCAAGCGAGGGGGAGTATGTGCAGGCCGGGGCCACGATCTCGCGCGTGGTCGACAATGATCCGCTGACCGTCGCCATTCAGGTGCCGCAACAGGCGCTGAGCCGGATCAGCGAGGGTCAGAGCGCCGAGGTCAACTTCATCACCGGCCAGACGCGCGAGGGCTGGGTCAGCTTTGTTGGCGCCGCTGCCGCCTCGGAGACCCGCACCTTCCTGACCGAGATCGAGGTCGCAAATCCCGGCGGCGAGGTGCCCGCCGGTGTGTCGGCGCAAGTGACGATCCCCACCGGCGAGGCCACGGCCCACCGCGTCGCCCCGTCGATCATCTCGCTGGACGAGGCCGGGCAGATCGGCCTCAAGACGGTCGAGGACGGGCGCGTCGCCTTCCACCCGATCCAGATCGTGAAGACCGAGATCGACAGCGTCTGGGTCACCGGGCTCGACGACGACGTCACGATCATCACCGTGGGCCAGGGCTTTGTGCGCGACGGCGAGGAGGTCCGCGCCGAGCCTCAGGAAGAGACTGAGCAGGTGTCGGATGCAGCCGCGGGCGTGCCGCTCGAGATCGCGGAGGACAAGCCGTGAACAGCCTGATCGACGCCGCCTTCTCCCGTGGCCGGGCGATGATGATCCTACTGGGGATGATCCTCGCCTTTGGTGCCGTCGCCTATATCTCGATCCCCAAGGAAGCGAACCCCGAGGTTCCGCTACCGCTGGTCTATGTCAGCACAACGCTCGATGGCATCAGCCCGTCCGACGCCGAACGCCTGCTGATCGAGCCGATGGAGGCCGAGTTCGGCGCCATCGAAGGGCTCGAGAAAATGTCCGCCGAGGCCACCGAGGGCTTTGCCAGCGTGCAGCTCGAATTTGCCGCTGGCGGCGATATCGACGAGGCGCTCGACAAGGTGCGCGAGGCCGCCGACACGGTGCAGAGCGACCTGCCCGAAGACGCCACCACGCTCAACGTCACCGAGATCAACACCGCGCTCTTCCCGATTATCACCGCCGTGCTGTCCGGCCCCCTGCCCGAGCGCACCCTCAATGACGTCGCCGAGGCGGTGCAGGACAAGCTCGAAGCACTGCCCGGTGTGCTGGAAGTGGATATCGGCGGCGCGCGCGAGGAATTCCTCGAGGTGCTGATCGACCCGACCGTCTTCCAGACCTACAACCTCAGCTTCGAGACGCTGACCAGCCAGCTGCAGCGCAACAACCAGCTGATCGCCGCAGGCGCCATCGAGACCGGCGGCGGGCGCATCGTGCTGAAGGTGCCCGGGCTGATCGAAGACCTCGAGGACGTGATGGCCATGCCGGTGAAGGTCGATGGCACCACCGTCGTCACCTTTGGCGATGTCGCCACCGTGCGCCGCACCTTCGAAGACCCCACCGGTTATGCGCGCATCGACGGCCAGCCCTCGCTGGCGCTGGAGGTCACCAAACGCTCGGGTGCCAATATCATCGACACCGTCGCCGCCACCAAAGCGGTCATCGACGAGATGAGCGCCGACTGGCCCGAGAGCCTGCGCGTCACCTACCTGCAGGACCAGTCCGAGCAGGTGAAGACGCTGCTTTCCGATCTCGAGGCCAACGTCATGGCCGCCGTCATGCTGGTGATGATCGTCATCGTCTTCGCCCTCGGACTGCGCTCGGCGATCCTTGTCGGTCTGTCCATTCCGGGCGCATTCCTCGCCGGGGTCGCCATCATCTGGGCGATGGGGTTCACCATGAATATCGTGGTGCTTTTCGCGCTGATCCTCGTGGTGGGCATGCTGGTCGATGGTGCCATTGTCACCGTCGAGCTTGCCGACCGCCGCCTGCAGGAGGGCGACAGCCCCAAGGCCGCCTACGCCCATGCCGCCAAGCGCATGGCCTGGCCGATCATCGCCTCCACCGCCACCACGCTTTCGGTGTTCTTCCCGCTGCTGTTCTGGACCGGGCTGATCGGGCAGTTCATGAAATACCTGCCGATCACCGTGATCCTGACGCTGGGCGCCTCGCTCTTCATGGCGCTGATCTTCATCCCCGTGCTCGGCGGTATGATCGGGCGCAACCAGCCGCAGACCGCCAAGGCAAAGGCCACTCTGCACGCCGCCGAGCGCGGCGACCCGCGCCGCGTCCCCGGCTTTACCGGCGCCTACGTGCGGCTCTTGGAGCGCGCGATCCTGCGGCCCTGGACCACCGTCGTTCTGGCGCTGGCGCTGCTGCTCGGCGGGTTTGCCCTCTATGGGCAGTTCGGGCGTGGCATCTCGTTCTTCCCCTCGGTCGAGCCGGAATTCATGCAGGTGCAGGTGCGCGCCCGCGACAACCTGTCGATCTACGAGCGCGACGATCTGGTCCGCAAGGTCGAGGACAGGCTCACTGGCACCGAGGGCATCGAGAGCGTCTACGCTCGCTCGACCATGAGCGCGGGTGGCGGCGAGGAAGACGTGATCGGCACTCTGCAGCTCGATCTGGTGGACTGGCAGGCGCGCCGCACCGCCGCCGAGATCGGCGAGGACATCCGCGCCAAGATGGCCGACATCGCGGGCATCGACGTGCAAGTCGAGACCGAAAGCGGCGGCCCGTCCAGCGGCAAGCCGGTGAACCTGCGCGTCTCGGCCGAAGATTTCACCGAGCAGAGCGCGGCGGTCGATAAGGTGCTGGCGGCGATGGAGCGTGTCGGCGGCTTCACCGATGTGACCGACACCCGCCCGCTGCCCGGCGTCGAGGTGGCGATCAAAGTCGACCGCGCCGAGGCCGCGCGCTTTGGTGCCGATGTCAGCCTGCTGGGACAGGCGGTGCAACTGCTCACCCAAGGCATCACCGTCACCGACTATCGCCCGCCGGACGCCGACGGCGAGCTCGACGTGCGGGTGCGCTTCCCGAACGACTCGCGCTCGCTGTCGGAACTGACCAACCTGCGCGTCCCCACATCGGCGGGGCTCGTGCCGATCTCCAACTTCGTGACTTTCGAGCCGGTGGAGCGCGTCGGCGTCATCCGCCGCATCGACGAGCAGCGCGTCACCACCATCGAGGCCAATGTCGCCCCGGGGCTGCTGGTCAACGATCAGGTCACCGCCCTGCGCGCCGCGCTTGTAGAGGCCGATCTGCCCGAAAGCGCAAGCTATGAGTTCGCAGGCGAGGCCGAGGACCAGCAGGAGTCGATGACCTTTCTGGCGCTCGCCTTCGTCGCCGCCATCGTGCTGATGTTCCTGATCCTCGTGGTCCAGTTCAACAGCTTCTACCAGTCCTTCGTGGTGATGAGCGCCATCGTCTTTTCCATCGGCGGGGTGCTGCTGGGGCTGATCGTCACCGGGCGCCCCTTCGGCATCGTCATGGGCGGCGTCGGGGTCATTGCTCTTGCGGGGATCGTTGTGAACAACAACATCGTGCTGATCGATGCCTACAACGATCTGCGCAAGGACGGGCTCTCGCCGCTCGAGGCGGCACTGCGCACCGGCGCGCAGCGTCTCCGGCCGGTGGTGCTCACCTCGATCACCACGGCGCTGGGTCTGATGCCGATGGTTCTGGGAATGAACATCAATTTCATCTCGCGCGAGATCGTCTTCGGTGCCCCCTCGACGCAGTATTGGACCGAGCTGTCGAGCGCGATCGCAGGCGGGCTGGTGATCGCCACCGTGCTCACTCTCGTGGTGACCCCGGCGATGCTGATGCTGCGGGAGACGCGGACGGCCTGTGCGGTGCCCTCCAAAGCGCCGGAGCAAGGCCGGGACACAGAGGATGGGACTCCTCGGGAAGTCTGAGGTGTTGCGCGAAGGTTCACGAACCAGAATTGGCACTGCAACAATTAGTGTTAACGATTCGTGAGCGGTGGCCTGGAAGAGGTTCTATTCGGCTAATCCGAAACACCGCTGCGGTGGTGGCAGAGGTCGTGAAATCGAGGTCAGCCCTACCCAGTCAGCTCACTCCGCGATCATCAGAAGTTCGCGACCAAGCGCGGGTACGCTTGCTTGGGCCACCGTGGAGAGATAATTGCCAGCACCACGGCTGAGGAAAGCGAGTTCGTCCAGAAGATGCTCGCAAGGAAAAGAGCACGCAACGACACCGCCCGAGCCACCGAGGTCCAGGCTGACCTCAGCGGAAGTGCCTGAACAGTCCGCCGGCGATATCGGCGATGTCGAAGACTCGCGCATAGAGGTGTTCGCGCGCCGCGAAGGTCACCGAGTCCGACCCCGACATATCCCGCTCCACCGCGGTGACCAACCGACGCAGACGTGCCTGGTGAACACCGAGCCGGGTCTGGACGGGATCGGCGAGGATGCCCGCAAAGGCCGTTACGACGGCCGCCGATACGATCAGCATCAGGGCGACCGTGACAATGGCCAGAGGCGAAGCGCCGACAGGGAATGCGCCATACCAGAGGCCGCCCAGCCCACTCCCGAGCGGGAAGTTCCCGATCGCGGCGTCCATGGCATAGCTATCAGCCAGCGCAGGCGCCAGAGACAGCATGCCCGGCGTCAGGCGATGGAATAGCCAGGCCCCGAAGCAGATGGTCAGAAGTGCCGTGGTCATTTCGGCCACGGCCGACCGGGTGCCGGTGTAGGTCTTGATAGTCGCTGCGGCCCGCTCCGCCCGCCTGCGCGTTTCATCTTCGCTGAGGGAAGTGCCATCTCGAAGCGGGGGAGCCTCGGCGAAGCGATCGGCGATAGAGCGCCCCGGACCGTCCGGCAGGGCAAAGACATGCTCGAGAAGCCCCTCCTCCACCGCGCGAGCCGTGCGCGTGGGCAGGATCAGGTGGACGCGCCCCAGAAGGCCTGCAGCGCGTCTCAGGCGCACCGCCCGAAACAGGAGGGCGATGAGGCGCAGGAGAGCATGCAGGGGCGCCAGGACCACGTTGAGCGGGGCACAGAGGATATCGAGGCCCAGGGCCCTGCGATGCAGCCGGGCCGAGCCCGCGAGGGAGAAAGTCGATGTGATATGACCATCGACGCGCGCCCGCGCTTCCGCAAAGTAGTCCTTGGGCTCCGAAGGCTGGATCGCGCCGCGCTGCATTTTGTCCTCTCACCGGGCCGAGCCCCCTGCCCGCCCTGTTCGCAGATAATACGCCCTCGGCTGGCTTCCAAGCCATGAGCAATACCTAGCATGCCTCCACACGGACGCCGCCCCGCCGTCACAGCACTGGCTGGCCGTAGTCTATCTCCTTCACCGGCTCGGGAAGCGTCGGGATTTCTAGCAGTCGGGCAGAGTGGCACGAAGTAGTGGCGTACCTTAGTGGCATGAAATTGAAATATCCTTGAATAATTCTCCACAATGCAGATACTTAGACAAGTAACTTAGTGGCACGAAATGGAGTTCCGGAGTGGCCGAGATGATCATCGCCCCTACGCGAATCGAGCCTGCCCGGATCGAGGATCTGCCGATCAAGCTGGCCGACTGCGCCCTGGCTTTAGCGTCGGCTGCCACAAAGCTGGGTCGAAACTTGCCCGCCGAGACCTTGGCCGAGGTCGCCTCAATGATCCGGGTGATGAACAGCTACTACTCGAACCGGATCGAGGGCAACAACACCCGGCCCCGGGAGATTGAGCGCGCCTTGTCAGGCACTTTTGATGCCGACCCGAAGCGCCGCGCCCTGCAACAGGAAAGCGCCGCCCACGTCCGCATCCAGGCGCAGATCGATGCGAAGGCCGCAGCCGGCACGCTCGAGGATCCGACCGGACCCGACTTCATCCGCTGGCTTCACGCTGAATTTTACCGGGACCTTGACGCCTCCGCCCTGACGATCCGGGAAGGCGCGCACCCGGTGGTCATGGTGCCGGGAGAATGGCGTGACGGGGACGTGGAGATCGGCGAGCATGTGCCTCCGCCCCATGACAAGGTGCCGGCCTTCATGGATTACTTCCATGCGCGCTTCCGGCTTGACTGGCTGCACGGGCAGACGGCCCGGATCCTCGCGGTGGCCACGGCCCACCACCGGCTCAACTTCATCCATCCGTTCTACGATGGCAACGGCCGCGTCAGTCGGCTCATGAGCCATGCTCTGGCCCATCATGCCGGGATCGGTGCCAGCGGCCTCTGGTCGGTCTCCCGGGGGCTCGCCCGCGGACTGGAGGGAGGTCTACCCGGGCGCGACGAGTACAAGTCAATGATGCATTTGGCCGACCGGGTTCGGCAGGGCGATCGCGACGGGCGTGGCAATCTCTCCCTGGCGGCACTAACCACCTATACCGACTGGTTCCTGAAGGTTTGTCTCGACCAGGTAGAGTTCATGGACGAGCTTCTGGGATTTGACGGGATGGGCAAGCGTCTCGCGCGCTATGCGAAAAGCCGCGACTTCCGTGCCGGCGCGTCTGATCTGTTGCGGGCAGTCCTCGTTCGGGGCGAAGTTGACCGCGGCGATGCAGCGGCCATCCTGGGCGTGGCCCCGCGCACCGCACGCGCCGTTATCAAGGAACTCACCGATGATGGGGTGCTGGGATCCACCACGCCCCGCGCGCCCCTGCAACTGCGCTTCCCCAGTCAGACGCACGAGATGCTTTTCCCCCGCCTCTTTGAAGCCTGATGCCGCACGTCACGGGCGCGAGATCTACCTCAGGTGGAGCTAGTGTCCACAGACCAAAGCGCCGTCAATGGCATAGTGCCAAATGCATCGAAATCTGGAGTTCCAGCCAGACCAAGGCCGCAACTCCCACGAGCATGCGGACAGGACCCAATTCTGAAATCCCGCAACCCACCACGCCACGTGCGGCATTCACCGCTCCTGTCCCTTCTGCGCGCCACGCTCCCGCTCTTTCTCAGCCACCTGCCCCGCGTTCTGCGCCCCCCTTTCCTGCTCCTTGGAAACATTCGCCAAGCTCTGAACCCGGACCGACTTGCCAGCCTGCAGCCCCTGCGACAGGAGCTTGGCGACATTCTCTCGCGCCGCCTCCCGATCCTTTTCCGACACCCCGCCGGCCCGCATCCGCGCGTCCATATGCGCGAGCACACTGGCCGGGCCTTTGACAACCTGATCGCCGGGCTCGTAGTGCTTGATGCGATCCTCGAGACGTTCTGAGGACAGTTCCTGGTCCCGCGGTTTGTCGGACACTGTGCTATTCTCCTCGGCTACAGCTGCCGACTTTTCCCGTGGTTGCGCCTCGACGACGCTCGGCGCACCCCGATTGACCTCTGCTGCTCGCTGAATATCCCGCGCATCCCAAAGGCGCCGATGCCCCCGTCTTTCGACCTCTTCGCCTGACTTCTTGTCTATGGTTTTGTAGGTCACCGGCTCGACCCCCGGCGAATACAGCGTCACCTGATCCCCAGCCTTGAGATCATGTTTCTCGACGGCGTCGGGCAGGGTCACGCTCCAGAGACGCTCTGCTTTTCCGCCCTCGCGCGTGAGTTCGATGAATGGCACGGGATCGGCGCCTTCGCGATTGCGGTAGGGTGCAGAGCCGATTTCGGTGATCGTGCCGGTGATCCCCTCGGCGAAGTTGGCGCGCGGCATCCGCACCACGTTTCCGTCCTTCGCCGGCCCGTCAGATCGCAACGACCCTCCTGTACTGCCGCCGCGCTCGATCTGCTCACCCTCCGTGCGTTCGAGCACGCGCTCGCCGAGCATCTGCCCCCGACGACTGGCTTCTTCGCGATCCTTCTCGGACGGTCGATAACCCTGGACCTTCAGGCCCTGCGCCGTGCCCTCGATCCACATCTCGCGGCGAAACTCTTCCGGCCCCCGGGCTGTCAGGTTCTGCCAGCCACGGTGCGCCGCGAGCTCGATCATGTCCATGGCGGTGCCGCGATCCGCATTGCGTGTGCTGAGCCGGTCACCCGCGTCGCTGATTGCCGGGCGCGCGTCTTCGTAGGACCGGTAGAGATCCTGCTGATGCGCGGCCTTCGTCACGAGGAAACGGTCATGGTAGCTGGCCGGGAGGGAGAACCGATCCTCCCCTGCCCGGGTTTTCGTGGCTTCGTCCGGGGCGATCGTTCCCCGGCCTTGTTCCTCTCGCGCTGTTGCGGCGACCTCGGCCACCGGGGATTTCACGGCGTCCTCTCGCTTCTGCTCCGCAACGCGCTCATGATACGCGGTCCAAAACGCGAGGTCGCACTCGCCAAACCCTTCACGGGATTTGGAACCGATCTCCTTCGCCGAGACGTCGGGCAAGCTCTCCAGCGCCGGCACCGACTTTTGCACGTCCGTCCCGATGGTCACGGTCGAGGCCAGCGTGCGCGCGCCCTGCCCCACCGCCTCTATGACCCGCGGCCGCTGCGCTGCATCCGCATCGGCGAATGCCCGTCCGGCCTCCGCTGCCGTGGCAAACCGCACCATGGTGTCATTGCCGGCATAGGAAAGGGTGAACCCCACCTCGTTCTGTTTCTCATCCATGCTCATCCCTTTCGTCGCCCTGCTGGTTCGCGATGTCGCCACATCCAAAAGCCTCGAGCAGTTCGATGGCGCCTTCTTTTGTTCCGATCGTTCCGGCGGTGTTGAGCTCTGCAATCTTTGCCTGTTGCTGATGTCCCGTCAGGCTCAGCCGCTCGTAGGAAATTGTGCTCGGATCGGTGATCTCGTCTTCAGACATCGGCACTTCCGCGGGTTCGCCCTTGGCGATGTTCTCCGCATGAGCGGCCTGCAGGCTGAGGATGTGATCGACCTTTTCCTGCATCTCCGCCTGGCGCGCGATCAGCATGGCATTCTGCGCCTTGACCACGGCGAGCTCTCGCTCGAGCGTGCTGCCCGCGATGGACGGAACATGCGGCGCTGGAATCTTCGTGCGCTTGAGCAACGCAGATTCCGCGTAGTAGCGGATCTTCTTTGCCTTGATCGGCGGATGGCCACCCACCAGCACCAGGGCCTCGCTCTGGTCCATCTGCAGCAATTCCTGCGGCAACATGAGAGACCGCCGCTGCTCGCTCTGGCTGACGGTCGTGCCCTGGCGATTGGCCAGGTATTTGGACTTGCTCTCGCTCTCCACCTCGACGCCCAGAGTGCCGAGCCGCTCGGAGAGGTTCTTCGCCTCGGTGAGCCCCTTGGGTGTGAAAACAATGCTGACGCCAGAGTTGTCCATGTAGGCATCGGCACCATCGCGGCCGTAGATGTCGGCCAGCTGCGCCGGGGTCTGCACGATGGTCAGCACCTTGAGCCCATAGCCGGCAAAATAGCCAATGCCGCGCTTGAAGGCGGGCAGCTCGCCCACGGAAGCGAACTCGTCCATGCAAAGGAGCACCTTGTGCTTCAGCGCCGGATTCTGCTCTGGCAATTCCTGCATGTTCGCATCGACACAGGACTGAAAGAAGAGGTTCATCAGCGGCGCGAGACGGCCAAGGTTGTTTGGCGAGATGCCGACATAGATCGACATAGGCTTGCGCCGCAGATCGGCAAAATCAAAGTCTGACGCCGCGGTCGCCCGATCCAGCATGGGGTTCGCGAAGAGCCCAAGATTGGCGGTGATGGTCGACTTGACGCTCTCGAAGGTATTTTCGCTCTTCGACAGGAAGTCGTTCAGCGTCGAGACCGTCTGCATCGAGAGCGGCCGTTCGGATTTCGCGCGGTCCTCGATGCGCTTGCGGAACGTTTTTGCAAAGGACGGGGTCAGCGTGAGCTGCCGGTAAATCTCCCCGAGCGTGAACGGCAGCTCGGGGGTTTCGGCGAGATAGCCACCGACACCGACAAAGGCAGTCTGCGCGGCCCGGTCGAAAAACGGGTCCTTGGACGCCACAGGGATGAAGAGATCAGCCAGGCGCTGCAGATCCTCGATCTGGAACTCGCTGCCCCGGCGCACGGTCGCCAGCGGATTCCAGCGGTGGGTCTTGCCGGAAGGCTCGAGCGGATCGAAGAGGAAGACCTCCTGCCCTCCGGACTTACGGAAACCCGCGGTCAGCGCCCAATTCTCCTTCTTGATGTCGAGGATGACAGCGGAGCCCGGCCAATTCAGCAAGTTGGGAATGACCACACCGACACCCTTCCCCGAGCGGGTCGGGGCATAGAGGAGCACATGCTCATCCCCGCTGTACATCAGCAGGTTGTGGGTGTTGAGGTGCCCCACCTTGTGGATCTTGAGCTTGCCGCCGTGCTCGACCGCCCTGCCCCATCTGTCCACGGGCTTGCCGTAAGTCTTGTGGGGGCGCGTGGAGGTGAAGCCCGCGATCAGACCGCCGCTCGAGCGCATGCCTGCGCCCCGGATGTCGCGCTCGCGGGCAAACTCGGCCCTCCCGTGGACATTCGGCTTGGGCTTTGCCTTGAGGATAGCCGCTCCCAGGACAGCAGTGGGTAGAAGCCCGGCGTAGCCGGCAAGCTTGACCCACTTCAGGGTCTCGGGATCGGTGTACCCGGCGAGCGCCGCGCGCGGCCAGAGCAGCAAGTCGCGGGGCAGATGCACCGGAACTTTGAGGCCCCACTGCAGGGCGTAGGCCGAGGTCATGAGCCCGCCCACCACGCCAATGCCGGCGGCCGCGGTGATTGCGGCGGCCCGCGCCGGCGTGCCGAGACGATGCCAGTTCTGAACGATCATGTGCCGCCTCCCAGCTTCTGGAGGGGGTCGAAGTAGATCTCGGTGACGCGGCGCCCCACCTCGGTGCGTTTGAGCTGCACGACGACATCGACCATGTGGATCAGCATCTCCTTGATTTCGCCGCGCGTGAGGTCCCGGCCGGCGTCGCTTTCCTTGACCAGCAGCGCCAGCTGCTCGAAGGCGAGCGCGGGGGAGTCTGCGTGGATCGTCGTGATCGATCCGCCGTGGCCGGTGTTGACGTTCCGCAGGTAGTAAAAGGCCGCGGCATCGCGCAGCTCCTGCAGGAAGATCCTGTCCGGGCGCATGCGCAGGGCGCTTTCCAGAAGATCGCGGGCGGTGATGCGCGCTGCGCCCTGCTCCCCCTTTGAATAGATCAACCGCACAACATTCTGATGCGGCAGGTCGAGCTCGAGCGTGTCCTCGATTGTGATTAGCCGCTCGTGCGACGGGATGAGCGGGAGCAGCGCTTTCGAAAACGTGGTCTTGCCCGAGCCGGTGGCACCGGAAACCAGAATGTTTTTCTTCGCCCGTACCGCCAAGGTCAGGAACGCCGGCCAGCTGCCGCCGCGGTGCAGAGACAGAAGGCTCTCGTCCTCCGCACTCAAGGCGCCAGCCTGCGAGCAGCTTTTCACCTGCTCAAACATGCCCTGAGCCACCAGGTCATCGAGCGTGTAGCTCTTCTGGGCCGGCTTGCGGATCGTAACGCTGATCGTGCCTTCAGGCACCGCCGGCGGCAGGACGACCTGAATGCGCTCACCGCCCGGCAGGGCACCAGACAGGAGCGGCGTCTGGTCATTGATCTGCTGGCGAGTCCAACTGCCGACGGTGGCGACGAGACCCTGCAAAAAGGAATAGGTGAACGCCGTAGCGGAAACCTGCTCCCAGGTTCCGGAGGCGTCTTCGACAAACACCTCTCCGGGGCGGTTGATGCAGATCTCGAGCACGTCGCTCCGCGCGAGCCAAGGCGCAAGCGGTTCCAGATGGGAGGCAAGAGCCGAGGGCACGACCCTGCTGGCAGCTCTCGGCTCTGCAAGACTCGTGTCGCGCACTTGCATCATCGCAGCCGGTACACGCCGGAGAAATCGAGATCGCGGGCGACCATGACCGAGAC
Source organism: Salipiger mangrovisoli (assembly GCF_015223355.1). Taxonomy (GTDB): domain Bacteria; phylum Pseudomonadota; class Alphaproteobacteria; order Rhodobacterales; family Rhodobacteraceae; genus Salipiger; species Salipiger mangrovisoli. The sequence continues at coordinate 51,228 of NZ_JADFFK010000022.1, forward strand.
CTCTTCACCCTGATTCTTGCGCAGGATGACCGGCACATCAATCGTGCTCTCGAGCTCGGTCTCCGCAAGGCTGCGCGCTGCGTCACGCGTGTTCTCGTAGCTGCTCTCGTCATCCGTGCCCGAGCGGGTCGCGAGGATCAGAGCGTCATCTATGATCGACAGCATCATCGTGCCGCCGAAGCGCGTCCAGAACTGGGTGTCGATGTCGCCCTCAAGACCCGTGCGTCCCAGCGCGTCGGCGCCGGGCGAGCCCAAGTTCACGATGACCCCGGCCGGCGTCTCGGCCCGAGTCCACAGAACGAAGAGTCGCTTCTGCCCACGTTGCAGACCGCCCCGGTACTCGCCAACGATCTTCGTGCCGCGGTCGAGAAGGATGACAGCGCCGGTGGTGGCATAGACATCATCCGTGACGGTGCAGCGCACCATACCGGGCGCGGTGGAATCCATCGCCGTGTCGAGCGCGCAGGGGATGACGGTGCCTTGGGTGACCGTCAGGTTCGGATGGGCCAGCACTCGAGCCTGCTCGGCCCCGCGCGTGCCGGTGACCAGTTCTGCGGCCAGTCCTGAGAGTTCGCGCCTGGCACCTTCGGCAGACCCTCCGCCAAAGAGCGTTGGTGCGGCGCCTTCTGCGGACGCTGCGCCTTGCGTTGCGCCTCCCATAGCTGAGTTCCCTGAGCCCGCATGCGCCATGAGCGGGGCGCGCTTCGAGGCCTCATAGAGCTGCTCGGCTTCGCTGGGTTCTGACGACTGGCTCTGCTGCTCTTCCTGGCGCGCGCGTTCGATGGGTCCCAGCGCGTCGGGATCCTCTGCCGCCGCGGGCTCCTCCTCAGGCTCAGGCGCGGATGTCTTCTCTTCCTGCCCTGGAAGATCCGCGGGTTGGAAATCCTCCGCGGTGCGGATCGTGCTGGCCCTACGCTCAGTCCCCTCCTCCGGGGCGGGCTCTGCGTCACTTGGCCATTGCAGGAAGGCCATTGCGCCAAGGAACACGATGCCCGTCACGACCAGAAGCTTCTTATTCTTCTCGGTCAGCCCTGCGGATTTTGCCCCGGCGAACGACGAGATGCCCCGCTCGCCCGGAAGGGTGGTCTCCGCGGCCTCCAGCGTTTCATCGGAATTTTCTGTCTCGGCCATGCTCACTCTCCGATGATTTCGCGGCGAACGGAGGGGCTGGTCGTGCCAGTGCCGGCATCACCGCCGACCGCATAGCCCTGCCCCATGTTGTAAAGGGCGGTCACCTCTCCCCCGAGACGCAGGCGCAGTTCCGGAGCGACGTCGTGCACGATGACCTGGTTTTTCCGCACGGTGGTGTTGGCCAAACGCTCGGTGCCCGCGCGGCCGACTATGAACACGGCGGGCATGCGGGTCCGGCGCGCGAAGGTCAGCACGGTCATCTCGCCATTGTCGTAGGCTTGGGTCGGCTGCAGATCTCGGCTGCCGGCCGCGAGATAGCGCCAGTTCTTTGAGCCCGACGTCGCCACCGACTCCGCCAGCCGAGCCTTGGCCGCCTGTTCCTGGGCCCGGGCCTTCTGGGTGGCAGCAGCCTCGCGCCGCCTATTGGCCTCATCGGTCGGATAGGAAAAGCGGATCTGGAAATAGACATCCTTGGACGTGTTGGTGATCGCCCCCTCGCGCACGATGAGCTCGAAGGAATACGTCCGGGTCGTCCCATCGGCACGCATCGTGGCGATCTGCAGGTTGGTCGGCGGGTTTGCCTCTCGCGCTTTCAGATAGAGGATGTTCCCTCGCGGCACGATTTCCCAGGAGACGGTATCGCCGCTGCCGACATCGATGATCTCCTCGGTCTGGGCGAAGACAACCTGCACGGTGGTGCGAATTGTGCCAACTACGCGCACCACGTCCCATTCGTTGTAGCTGACCGACCGGACCCGCGTGTCTGATCGTGAGGGACGCGGCACGTCGAGTGCAAGAACTGGCGTTGCCGCCGTCATCACTGCGCAAGCAAGAAGAGCTGCCCGAAGCCTCATTGCGGCACCTCCGGATCCGCCCGATAGCTTTCCACAAGAAACCCGAGAGGGTTGATGGTCCGGTCCTCGGCGCTGATCTCGGCCCTGCCGTCGAAGTCAAACTCGATCGTAGCTACCCAGAGGGTTTGGGTCCGGAGGTTCTGGCGCTCATTGATCGCGGTCTTGTAGAAACGGACCTGCGCGAGCTCGTCGCCCAGGAAGGAGATCGATCTTATCTTGATCTCTGCACGGGTGTCGGTGCCATAGATGTACTGCGGGCTGTTGGGGTTCGAGCCGTTGAAGGCATCCGAGAAGCGTGCCTGCTCCGCGGGGGCCGAGAGCAGCGTCACCTCCCGGTAGATCGCTTCGCGCTCGGCAAAGCTGTAGCCCTCGCGTTCGCGGACATAGCGCGCCAGGAAATAGCGGGTGACGGTCTCCTCGTAACTCGTGGCGCCATCACTGAGGCTGGTCATGACCTCCGGAACACCGCTTGCGGTATCGACGCGGATCACGAAGGGCACGACCTGCTTGAGCGGTGCCATGACCCCCACCGCGCCAACGCTGGTCACAGCAAGGAGGCTTGCGACCCCGGCTATGATCCAGGCGGTGCGCTTGGAGCGCTCGGCGGCAAGGCGCAGGTCATAATCAAAGCTGCGCGCCTCTTTGAGATAGGCGGCAAATTCCTTGTCCTCCGCGGGTTTCATGTCTCCGCGCCTCCCCGAGTATCTGCGATCCGGGGCGACACGCCGATTTCCTGCTGCTTTTGCAGCACCGCGTCCCGGTAGTTCCATTTGGTCGGGTTCAGCGGGCGCACCTGAGTACCAGCGACATCCGGCAGCGGTGTGGTTGTCGCGCAGGCCGTCAGGCCGAGAACAGCCATGAGCAGGACAGAAAATTTCATCTCGTTACCTTGAAGGTTTGCGGGTTGGAGAGGCCGATTTGTCGACCTCAATCTGTGCGCGTTGCCGAGCCACTCGAACTGCCGGGGCCATGGGCACGCGGGGATGTGCCAAACAGCTTGCGCTCGACCATGCGCTGCGCCGCGCCGGTCGATGCCGACGTGCCGGCACTGAGCGCGGAGGCGATGGACGGCAGCAGGAAGAAGAAGATCGTCCCGCAAGCCATCGCGACCAGAAAGGCCGAAATCGATGCCGCAGCCTCTTCGATGTTGAAGCTCGCATAGACGTCACCGATGAACGCCGTGACCGTCATCATCAGGACGATCACCAAGAGCTTCAGGATCGAGAAGTTCATGGCCTGCCCGAGCCAGGCGAAGAACCAGCCACGCGTTACCTCGAAGAGTGCGAACGCGACGAAGAGCGGACCGATTGCAGCCAATAGCGTGAGGCCGAAGTGCACAAGCAGGCTGGAAACGAAGGCAAGGGCCGCGAAGGGCACCGCAATCAGGATCAAGACCACCGAAAGGGCATACCCGTACATCGTGCCGGCCAAACCCGAGCCGTACTGTTCCTGAACTTTCACACTGATCTGGCCCGCCATTGCCATGACGGCATCAGAGGGCAAATTTGTTGATCCCCCGGCGAGCAGTTCAACAAAGTCCGGGATATCGTTCAGGATCGTGTCCCCTACCCAGGCGCTGTAGTCGCCGGCGCTAGAAACAAGGGTCCAGATGATGGCGAGCTTGACGCCCCGCAGTGTGAAATCGAGCAACGGCTCCTGAACAGAGCCGCGGATGATCGCCCAGCCGTAGAGGATAAGGTAAATGGTCATTGCCGCGGTCAGCGGTGCCGTCAGCTCTGCCGACATCGTCGCGCTGATATCCGTCATCTTCGCCGTCAGACTCTCGACGAAGTTGTCATACAAAGCTTGCAGCATGTCCGCAGTCCCTTCCCACGCGGGCTTACATCAATCGAACGAGGGCTCTCCGAAGACATTGCTGAAGCCCTCGCTGTCTTGATCGCGCTGCGCCGCGCGCTCCGCATCGTCCGCATTGACGCAGTTGGCATCCTCGGCAGCACGATCAGAAACCTCGCAGGACTCGAGCATCTCGGCGCGCGCGGCGGGGTCGGCAGAAAAGTACTCTACCGTCTGGTTTTCTTCTTCCTTGCATCCAGTCAGCGCGGCGCCCGCGATCAGCGTCACCAGCATCGAAGTGGCGAGTTTCATGGTAGGTTCTCCTTCTTAGAATTCGTCAGGGCCATAGATGCGCTCGTAGCCAGCGCTTTCACGAGCGCGGCGTTGAGCAGCAATTTCCGCTTGGCGCTGGTCTTCGACGCGGGTCTGCGCATCCTGCAGCATGGCAAGGCCCTGAATGCGGTTGGTGTCGTTCTGCAGCATGGCTTGCTCCACCGCGATCCGGGCGGAGAGCGCATCCATTTCCCGCTGCGTCGAGACGTCACCAATCTTGTCGCGGAGCTGATCGAGCCCCTCGAGCCGGTCGTCCGAGAGGGTCACGATCCGCTCGCCGATGGCGGTGTCTCGCGCCGAGCGGTTGGTGATCCGTTCAAGCTCGCTGCGGTAGAAATCCTCGGCATCGATGTCCGTGCTGCCGAGCGAGGCGAAATCCGCCGCGTCCTGAGCAGTGCTGGCCAGATCACCCAGATCGTCGATTGTCACATCGAAGTCCCGGGCGATCTGCATGGCCTCAGGCCCAAGCAGCTCTCGCACCTCCGGCGAGTTGAGCGCATTCACCACCGAGTCCATGTCGGTCATGCCGTTGATCGACGCGTAAAGGGCCTGCGCCTGCTCGAGCTCCCGCACCATCTGCGCAATTTGCTGGGCAAATTCCGCCTTGGCATTGGCCAGCGCGGTGGTGTCGATCACCGGAACGCCCTGCGCCTGCACCGGCTGCGCGAGCAAGGCGAGTAGGGTCGCGGCGCGAAGTGCGTGCCGTTTCATGCCAGGTCCTTTCGTGTCGCGAGGAGCCGCGGGAGCCAGTCCCGGGGCGCGGGGTATTTCTGCCGCAGCTCATGCATGAGCGCGTTGCTCGCGGTGCGCCCCGACAGAACGGTCAGCACATCATCAAGACCGGAGAGGTTGAGATCGCAGACCACAGAATTCTGGGCCTGCTTGATGAGGAAATGCCCCATGGGCAGTTCGCTCTGCACGATCTCGAACTCACGTTCGGAAAGACCGAACTCGTCCACCAGGTCCTTTCGGCTGGGGCGGTCCGTGCCAAAGTAGATCTGGCTGGCGCATTGCTCGATGATGGTTCGCGCGATCGGGCTTGCAATGACATCGGAAGCCGACTGCGTGCCCGCGACGATGATGCCGTTCTGCTTGCGGATCACCTTGAGCTTGTTCTTCACGAAATCGGAAAAATACGGGTCCGACAGCGCTTTCCAGAACTCGTCGATGAAGATCGCGATCCTCTGGCCGGTGATCAGCTGCTCCACCCGCCGCATGAGATACATCATGATCGGATTGCGGATTTCCGGATCGTCGAGAAAAGCTGTGATGTCGAAGCCGACGAGATCGGCGTCGAACGACAGCTCATCGGTCGCATTGTCGAAGACCCAACCCAGACGGCCCTCGCCCGTCCAGCGGTCGAGACGTGCGCCAATGTCCTCGGCCCCGCCGCCGAACCCGAGCAACTCGCGCAGTGCCGATAGGCTGCGCTCGGAACGCGGAAGATTGGCAAGCCCTGCTACGGCCTGCTCAATTCGGCGGACATCGCTGGCCGAGAAGGTGGTTTGATGGCCGCCCAGCATCGATTTGACGAGAGCCACAAGGAAGGCTTGGCCGCCGGCATCAAGCTCGAGCGCCATGAACGGTGCGCACCCCGTGGGCAGACCGGGCTGGAAATCGAGGTAGGTTCCGCCCGAGGCCCGCACGAAAATTTCGGCACCATGATCCTTGTCGAAAAGCACGCGCTTCACGCCAAACTTCTCGAGCTGCGAGAGCAGGAAGGTCTGCACAACGATCTTGCCCGAGCCGGAGGGACCGCAGATGAACGTGTGGCCAAGATCGCCGACGTGGAAATTGAAGTAAAACGGCGTCCCCGCGCTCGACTGGAGCTTCGCAATGGCCGCGCCCCATTCGTTTCCGGCGCGGTGTCCGGTCGGGTAGTTGTGCAGGGGGGCCAGAGCGGTGAAGTTGCGGCTGGTCACCAGCGCCGTCCGGGCGCGGTGGGCGTGGTTGCCCGGCAGCTGTGCCCAGAACTGCGGCTCTAGGCCCAGGTCCTCGCGCGCGACAACCGCGCCGGCTTCCGACAACAATGTGACGGCATCCGCGGCGCAAGCTTTCAACGCCACCGGATCCTCGCTCAGCACGAGCAGCGAGAGATTGTGCTCGCCCATGACGAAGGTCCCGGACATCAGCTCGTCGCGTGCCGCGCGCAGCCCGTCCGCCTGCGACAGCGCCGGGTCATTGGCGTTGCGCAGCCGTCCTTCCTTCAGCGACATCTGGCGCAGGGCGTCGGTCTTGCCCGCGCAGCGGAACGACTGGGTCAGGATGAACTCGAAGGGCGCGGTCAGCAGGCCATCCAGCATGTCGGGCCGGGTCCAAGCGGGATATTCCTTGAGCCCGAACATGGCCCCGTAGGTGCTGGCATCAGCATGGCGGATCTCACAGGCCTCGCGGCCAAAGATCACCCGATCGGTGTAAATCGCACCGCCGAGCGTGCCCTGAACCAGCGGGACTTCAGCAGGGCGGCCGGAAATCACCTGCTTCAGGACGCTTGCAGGCTCAGAAATCAGAACATCTCGGTCGTTGCGAACAACCGACAACCGACGCGGCCGGAACCGGCTGAGGCTCCCAGCAAGTTGGGCCGCCTTGTCATCGAGCTCGTCCAATAGCGCCTGATCCACCTCGATCTGGCGCGAGCGGGCCCGCCGCATCCCGCGGACGAGGTGCTCGCTCGGGAGGTTCCGCGGCTGCATGTAGAGCGTGAGATAGATGTCGTTCCGGTATAGGCGCTTCTGCTCGAGCCGGGCGCGGTAGGCGCCGTCGATCCAGCTGGCAAGATCGGAGGTGAACACGCCCGCCGGAGAGCCCTCGTCGCGGCTGCGGATCACATGGACATAGACCATCACCCCAAGGCCTGCGATGCTGCGCAGCGCATGGCTCAGAGTGTCATGCAGGACATTGATGTGACGCGTGTCCGCCGTTCGAAAGGACGCCCCCTCAAGCTTCATCATCTGAAACGCACCGCGATTGCGCGTGATGATCGCATGCTCATCCGCATGACGCAGACACGGCAGGTAGCGCTCGGCGGTGCTCTCGGTTCTGATATTGCGCGCAAAGCCCATCAATCGATTTCCTCGAGCAGGTACCGCCGGCGCAATCGCAGCGGCGATGAGGACGATCCGCCCCAGAAGCTGCGGTTTCGGCAGCGGGCATTGGTATCCAGCCACCGAAAGAGGATCTGGAAGGCGTTGGCGTCGCGCTCGACGACCAGCCGCGCGAGCGCGAGAAGCGGGAGTGCCAGGGACAGATACGCAATCGAGTCCGCCACGATCATCGCAAGGCCGCCAAGGCCGCAGGAGATCGCGAAAGCCTCGATCGGAATGCCGAAGACCATTGCCGGACGCGTCAGCGCCAGGAACAAAGTGTCCTCGTTGAGCTTCTCCCTGGTCATCAAAGCCCCCTGCCCCGCCTTATGCGGTGATCATCGTCAGCACTTCGGAGGCCGCGAAGATCATCACGACCCCGCCCACGGCCCAGGCCGCGCGGCGCAGATCCACGAAGTTGAAAAGCCAGCCCGCGCCGATGAACATGATCGCGATGAGCGCGATCGGCTGCTTGGCGCTCTCAAACTCGTCGAGAATATTGTTCAGGAAATCGGTGAACCCGGCGGCTGCTGCGGGCTGCGCGACAAGGGCCAGGATCAGGGCGAGCGAGATCGGCGCACCGGCGGACCGGTGACGTTGTAGGAAACGTTTCAAGGTGAAATCCTTCTACTGGAAGACGTGGGCTCCGGAGCCGTTTGATGTGGCGAACACATCCCAGCCCTCCGGCGGATCGGCCTGCCCGCGCGGTGCCGCCGGACGTGCCGCAGCTGCTACGGGGATGGTCCCATGCCCTCCCCCGAGGACGCGGTCTACATAGCCATTCGCAAATCCGCGCGTCAGCGATCCGGTGTTGTAAGATGACAGGGCCTGCTGCAGGGCTGTGCCCTTCTCCACGCCGCGCTCACGCGCACGGACGTAGCCCTCGCGCAGCACGGTCTGCGCCGCGCCGAGGTTGCGACAGGCGTCAAAGACAGTGTCGGGCGTCAGACCAAGCCACTCGAGATTGGCACTGTTGATCTGTCCGAGCCCCATGTCGATGGAGGCGCCCTCGGAGATCAGGCGCTGCGCAAGTTGCGCAGCCTCCTCGACGCTTCCCGCCGTGTAAGATCGCTGTCCTTGGCCATTCACGCCGATCGCGTAGGGCTCAAAGCCGCTCTCGGCAGCGACGAGCTTTTCCATCACGCTCGGCGAAACGCCTGGCGCGCAGTTCTCAGCCAGGGCGCGGAACGCAGCGGCATTCATCGGCTCCGCGTCTGCGATCCCGGGCAAGCCCGCAAGGAATGCTGAGAGGGTCAGAGAGAGACGCGCGCCAGAAAAAGGCAGGCGGATTTGGGCGCGGGATACGCCCAGCCGGTCATTTGACGTCTTGGCTTTCGGCGCCTTTGGGGATCGGAACCCAGACACCTTCGGAGCCTGGGAACGTCCGAAGATGGAAGTTGACCAGCGCGTCTGCGGATTTGAAAACCCTGTCATCTCCGGTCTTAGATGAGATGACGATGGTTTCCGACCCGTCAGGGCGGATCGCCCAAAGCTCCCAGTGCCATCCTCTGGAAGCCTCGATCGGGCGGTATTCAATTTTGCCACCATCCTGAAGGAAGCCTTGTACTGCATCGCTTGTAATCGGGCGTTGTTTTTTCATTCGGGGACACCTGTCGTCGGGATTTTCTGGCCAGGTGATGGGTAACGTTGAAACACACCCAGCCACAACGAGAAAGGCCTATTTTCAAAATCGCCTTTCATGCCATTTTCGAAAAAGCTTAAAACACGAATTTGACAAAATCGGCGTTTACTGAAATCTACCCGCTCAAGGCGCAACCTGAGGCTGCACGCCCCATATTAGTTCGCCTTAATTTCATAGCGGGCTCCCTAACGTTAACACGAAGCGTGCGGGAGCCCCGACCCTACGGAAGATGGAGGTCAGTTGACGTGGCTAAGTTAAGAATCCGGCATGCGCGGAAAATCGCCGGTGCGGCGATCCTGGCCTCCGAACTGGCAATCGGAGCGCCGCGCACGGCGCAGGCCTACCAGGTTGATTGCGCGATCCTGATTTGTCTCGCGGGCGGTTGGCCGTCCACCGCGGAGTGCGCAGAAGCTCGCGAGACCTTCATCGAGCGCATCACTCCGTCGCCGATCGAGCCGCCCCTTCAAATCTGGAATTGCCCGCTCGGCGCCAGCTACGACAGAGATCGCGACCAAACTCCCCTACCCCGTCTCGTGCCAATCGCAGCGCGAAGTGCGCCAGACGTCCATGAACCTGGCACGGCGGTTCTACCCTCGGTTCTGGGCCAGACGCTCGGGGCCCTGTCCACCGACCCGATGACCGCGCTCGCGTTGGCGGCGCAGGACGGCAATCAATCCCATGCTGCCAATGTCGACATCAGCGGCCCGGAGTTTGACTTTGTCCGCTCGATCCGGGTCTATCATGTCGCTTTAGCCAGACAACGAGAGATCGGCAGCGAAGAGAGCCATTGCCGGCGCACTCAGAACGTTCAGATCGGGACCTATGGGGAGCACGGGGCGTTCGGTTGGTCGGACAGCAGCGTCGACGACCTCCCCGCCGCGTTCGAAGGACTTGATGGTTGGGGCGAGGATTGTCCATCCATCCATGCCCGTGCGGTGTTTGTCGACTGGCGAGACTATAGCGGGAGCTATGGGTTCGAGCAGGTGAACTACTGACATCTCTCGAAAGGATCAGCCCCTATTAAGAAGCAAACCCCGCGAAGGCGGCAGCCTTACACGGGGAAGCTCAAGACCTTCAGGGTCTGCAAACCCTGAAAAGAACACTGACATGTTCACGGTCTAGCAGCTTCCTGACATGACGGACAACCCCAAACCGCATCTGTGCGATCGGGAGAGGTTTGTCTGCACGCCGCCTCGCGTTCTCAAGAAGAAGGACCGAGCAGAATGACAGTGATGCAACAATGGAGCCATGGCCGACAACATGGCCCCTTCCCCACACTCCCCAGTGGCATGGAGCGCGACGGTTTCGTCAACCTCGTCGATACCATCGCCAGTGCCGTCGGCATTGGGGCTGCCGCCATGATGACCTTCCGCGCGATGATCGGTGCCACGCGCCCGCGATCCTTCAAGACCGGCGCTGAGGAGCCGTGCTGCTACCTCAGTCAGACCGAGCTCGCGCGAAAGCGCGGGGTCTCCCCCTGCCGCATCCGCGCCCATGAGCAAATCCTGGAGCGCGCTGGCCTCATCGAGAAGCGGACCATGGCAAACGGTGCGCGATCCGGGTTCGCTGGCTGCGGTGTCTTCTTCGGTCGCGGTATTGCCCGCGTGCAAGAGTTCCTCGGACTACGAGAGGCACTCGAGAAGACTCGCAGAGCCCACGGGCAACTCCGCGGTCTGCGCAGCGCCCACAAGCGGCGCGCGCTGATGCTCCTAGCGGAGCTTGCTGACCGGACCAGAGGTGACGAGATCACCGCGGCCCTTCGCGCCCAACTCAACACGTGGCCTTCGGCCGCCAGGTTGCATCGCATGTCTCTGGAAGAGTTGACCCTGCACGAAGCGGATGCCGCCGCGCTGTGCCGAAAGATCGCAGCCACGCTGGGTGAGCCGCGAAAATCAAGTGGTCGGACCTGCGAAAACGAGCGGCCCTTAATACAAGATATGACCCAAGATCCTACTCAAGGCGCTGGTCGAGTTTCGGCCAAAGAGGTGGATGACGCACGGCATTCCGATGATATCAAGCTGGAGGATCGGAGCTACAGCGACCAGGACAAACCTCCGAAGGAGGCAGGGGCTGAAGGAGAGCTGTTGAGCCGCGGGCAGGCAGGAGAAGGTCAGGCGGCGTTTCTTGGATCACTAGGGCCAGAACGCCTATACGCGCTATGCTCTCAGGAAATGCAGCTTCACCTGGATATGCGCCGCTACGGACAGCGGCAGCTTGTGTTCTACGATTTCGTCGTCTCGGCTCAGAACAGGCTCCCGGAGATGGGTGCGCATCCGGCTATGTGGAGGGAACTCCGCGGTGCGATGGGATCTGCGAGTGCTGCAATTTGTTTGCTCATTGCCGATGCAAAGCATTCCGAGCGTGCGCGAGCTGATGCGTGTCCTGCGGGGGTTCTCGAGGGTATGCTGCGAGATTTCCGCCGTGGAGACCTGGACCTGCTCGGAGCTTTGGAAGAGATCGGACGTCCGCAGAGAACGCGCGAGTGACGGAGTTGTGACTCTCTGCAATCAGCTTAGACCTGACCGCTACTTTTTTCACGGCGCACGGGGCGCGCTTTGCAGCTATTGCCCACCGGGCAATAGGGCTTCTTCGCGTACTTACTGAGCGCTTGCAGAGTCTGAAAGAGCGCACCGGCTGATCTATGCGTGGGGTTTGAAGTCCAGTGAGAACCAAGACTGCTTAGCTGATCGGCAACCGCAACTTCCTGTCTGAGAGTACTAGCAGACGGGAAATTTCCTAGGTCGGCCGTCCTACAGATCCTCGCTTTGACTGCCTATTGCCCAGTGGGCAATAGCTACGATAATCCCGATTTCGCATGGGCATGCCCAAGCCAATCTCCTACCTTTAAGACCAATGAGCGGCTGGGACGTAAAGGCATGGGGAGCTTTTCCTGAAGTGGGAGGTGGCACTCTCAGCGAGGAGAACAATTCACAACTAAGTGCCTGAACAACGTGAAAACTGCACGCTGAACGGCAACTTGCTGACAGTGACACACAGCGTTAGGGCGACATAAGCTCGACCAGCGCAACTCGTCCGGCCCTACGGAAGCAGAAGGGTTGCTTCGCGTCGGAGTGGCTTTCGGGACACTCAGCAAGACGGACACACAGGGTTGCGTTAGTTGACTCCATGTCTTCCCCGGCAGGCACGGGTCACATTTAAATCATGGGTAGCCCAGGGGCATACTCTGCACGATAGCCACTTCGAAGTAGCGCTGGGGATTGCTGATAGTCTCTACCCGAGTGATCATCTGGTCGAAAATATCGACGAGTCTGTGCAGACCGAGACGTCGGAGAATTGCTGTGTATGGCGCGTTTCTTATGCCAAGGCTCACCCCTAATCCATAGAGAGCTTCGAGTAAGCCTGCGTCGCTTGGTTCCGCGTCAGGAAGGAAGCTTGCGGCATGAGGATTTCTTCTCAGCAAATCGGCATAGGTTACGCAAGGCGAGTCCTTCGCCTTGCGTAGCTGAGTACGTTTTTTTCTCAAAGTTTGTGACTCTACTTGGCGGGTAAATCGTCCGTCGCTGGCGGGCAAATCTCCGGTTTCGGTGTCATCCTTTCGAGGCAGGACTCCTGAAGAGTCTGTTTTGACGAGGTCTTGGACAACCGGTTTAGTGTTGTCCGCGGGCAGGACGCATGTCTTCGAGGTGGCGTGATCCGGCCGTGCGGGGCAGGGCGCTTTGAGCAGATCGAGCAGTCGATCTCGGGCGGCCGCGATTTGAGTAACGGTTGTGCTCTTCCGACGAAGAAGGTTGGTTAGGCCATTGAGAAAGCTCTGGGTGGACGCATCGACAGGCTTCTCCAAATCGAGGACGCGACGGCGCAAGGCAAAGGCTTCGCTGCGCAAGTTCCGTCGCAGTTGCTCTTCCTCTCTAATCTTGGTGGCCATGCCCTGCAAATGCTCAGCAGCTTGGAACAAAGGTCGTAGGTCGATCCCGAAGGCGTCGACTACCACGCCGCCACTCTTGAGAGGAAAACGCTTGCCGGTCGCGCTATCTTTCCGGCGGACGAGTCCGCAGTCTACCAGTTTGCGAATGTGGCGCCTTAGGTTGCTTTCATCCATGCCTTCAGTCCGTTCGCAAATGGAGGCGTTCGATGCATAACAGATGAGTAGCATTTCATGCGTAGCTGGCACTTCTGTGCCGTTGCCGTCCTTCAAAGGAAGGAAGGTTAGCATTGCTCGCAGAGCTGTTAGGTCGCCTGGATTGAGCGCAAGCGCTTCTGCGGAGGCCTTGACTAGGTCAAAGAGGGACCAGCGCCGGATGGGGCGGAAAACCGGTCCCATGGTTTGGACGCAATTCTCCCGCGCCCCGGCATTGAATGCCGCGGTTGTTATGGATTTCATGCCATTTCAGACGGCAAAAGCTACCCGTTCACCGAAATCGGTGTTGTCAGTGGATCTGATTTCGGGTATCTGTTAGTTGCTACACAGAACAGAAGCCCTCTGAAGACACTGTCTTTGGGGGGTTTTCTTTTGCTGGGGTCTGCTCCTTTTTCTGCTCGTTTACCTCAACCCGGTGCCTGGCCGGGCGCTCTTCTTCTCCGAAAGATGCTATTGCCCGGTGGGCAATAGCCATTGCAACGTAGGATTTGTCTTTCAGACTACTTCCTACAAGTCCTTTCCAAGTCGGAAAGGAATCCCAGAATTCAGGTCAAAGTTGTTCATAATCAATGAGTTAGGCGTTATCATTTTGCCACTCCTGATATATCCTTTCGAGGTTCTCTTCGAGATGCTGCAGGAAAGCCTCTGGCGCGTTGCGATGCGCCTTGACAGTGAGTGAGCGCGGAGTTCGATCGAGCTTGAAATCTCCGTTGCCGATCTTCACATCTGGGGCAGGGGCCGCGTGTTCAGTGCGTCGTGTTTGCCGCAGCAAAACTAGTAGCTTTTTCAGTCGCTCGTGGCTTGGCAACCCCTCGTCAATCATCTTGAGGAGGCGGGCTTGACCGGGAGCGTCATCGCCCGAGAGGGCGTTGCGCAACTCTTCCCACGGCCGTCGGCCAGCGCCATGTGCCGCCCCAATCGCGGCGATGACCTCGCGAGGGACATCGCGGATGACACCGCGCATTTTCGAGGCCTGCGTTTTATCGATGTCGAGTGCCTTTTGAATGGTGGCGAGGCTGTAGCCCGCGTCTGTGACCTGGGCGACGAAGAGAGCCTTCTCGATATAGCTGTTTTCGAGACGCGCCGCGTTCTCAAGACCTTGTGCGATCAGCGCGTCTTCGTCACTGATCTCCACGACCATTGCGCGAACATCAATACCGAGCTGGCGGCAGGCCAAGATACGGCGCCGCCCATAGACCACCTCGAAGCGGTCCCCCGCCACCCGACGCAACAGGACAGGCACCTGCTGACCGTTTTCGCGGATCGAGTCCTTCAGCCCGTCGAGTTCTTCAGCAACATCAAGCCGGTCTTGGAAACGTGAGCTATCGACCCGATCCGGATCAACATCCTGCATGGTACGCAGCATCTGTTCTTGGAATGACTTCCTGAAGATCTCCACGTTGGGATTGCTCCGCTTGCCCGACGTGCTCGCTGGTGCGGGGTTCTCATCCTGGTGAGAAGCCGAGGTGCCTGGCGGGGCAGGGGGCTCCGAAAGAGTCTCGTCTGCGCGCGGCTCCTCCTGCTCTGGTTTGGAGCCGGACATGGCCTCACGAAGAGTGCTCGAGAAGACGTTTTTGCGTACCATCAGGTTCGTCCCCATGCTTTTCGCAAATCTGCCTCGACCTCGTCAGCCATGCCAGAGATCGAGGCCATGACCCGGTCGTAAGTCGATTTGGTGATGTCTCGCGGCTCGACCTCAAACAGCGGCTGTTTGGTGTTCGCGGCATCGCCGATCGCAGTAGACTTGAGGAATTCGTTGTTCATGACCGCATCGCCAAGGACGGTGCGCATGAAAGAGGCCACCTGCAGCTGAGGCTGATCACCGGTCTCATATCTGGTGATCATGAACCTGATGAAATCGTAGGTCTTATCTTGATCCTGCTCCTCGACGACGGCCATGAGCTCGGCCGCCATCGTCATAAAGGTCGATAGCGACATCACGTCCAGCATCGACGCGGTGAGCGGAATGATCATCCCACTCGATGCGAAGAGGGCAGAGATCACCGCGAATGAAAGCTGAGGCGGGGTGTCGAAGAGGACAATGTCATAGTCATCGCGCACCTGGCTGAGCCCCTCCGCCATCCTGCTGTGGAACGGAGAACTGGTGCCGCCATCGCGGAAGGAGAGAGCAGTCTCATACTCGAACTCGATGATGTCCATAGACGCCGGGATGATGTCTATGCCCGGGAAGTAAGTCTTCCGGATCACATCGCGCACTGGCAACGGGTTCTTGTAGCTGATGACGTTATAGGAACTCGGCATGTCCGGCATGGCCTCGGGGGTGAGGCCGAACAGGTTCGTCAGAGAGGCTTGAGCGTCGAGGTCGACCGCAAGCACCCGATACCCCCGGAGGGCAAGGATTTCCGCGAGGTGGACCGTCGAACTTGTCTTGCTGACCCCGCCCTTCAAGTTGAAGACTGTGATCGCCTTCATCTCCTCGCCCGGTTGGCGACGACGATACTCCTTGATGCCGATCCGGCCTTCTTTCCACAGGAACTCGCGGATCTCCTGCATCTCCTCGGCGGTGAAATACCGGCGATTGCCGTTGACCAGCTTGCCGGTGGGCATGTGGTCGGCATAGGTCTTGATGTAGTGCCGGAATGTGTTGGGATTGACGCCGATGAGGTCGCCAACTTCCTTCATTGAGTAGGAACGGAGCGTCTTCTGCGCATCCGGTGGGAAGATTTCGGCCGTGTGGTCTTGCAAGCTCTTGATGAGCTTGGAAGCGTAGTTTTCCAGCCTCTGCGAGCCTCGAATACCGCTCATGCTGCCCTCGACGTTCTTATATCATTGAGACCTGCTTATCACCTTCTCACTGAATTTCCACCATTTTCTGTTGGGGATGGGGGTGCAGCGATAAGTCGACCTGGCAGTAATATGATACTTTTTTATTTTTAATCAGTTGTTTAACCATATTTTCCTGCCCTACAGGCAACGCCGACAGCGTTATCCTCAGGCATGTAAGTGACGTAAACTCGCATCACTCAAGCGCCCCGACAGTCCCTTTTCGATTCTGTGTGAATGGCAGCAAACGGGAAGCGTGCCCGCCTCTTGGTGCTTCTGTGCGCTCGCCCTTCGCCACACGAACATTTGGCCCGCCCGCGTGGCGCAGGATGGCCTACGGCGAGACCATCCTATTCTTGGACTAAGCCATCTTGGGCAGGCGGATCGTCAGCTCTCGGTCGTCCGGGCACATCTCACAATGGTATCGGATCATCGCGTCGGCAGTGCGGAAGCATTTGGGCTGTCCAGCGACCGTGTACACGGGCAGTTCAGTCTTGCCGTCACCGGTAACTCCGATCACATACCACAGAGTCCTCTTTGTCTTGGCCTCCATTCGAGGGTCATACTGTAGTCGCCCCCCCATGTTGAGGAACTTGCGGACAGCGTTCCCAAGTAGAATCTGTGCAACGCGTCTTTTAGGGAGGCCTGAGAATTGAGCCATAATCTGCTCCTTTATTTCCGGTTCTTCTGATCGCGCGCATGGAGGAAAACCATGGCTGGATAGGCTCATCGCCTCGGCTACCGCGAAGGGCACGCGGATGGCTGGTGGTGCGTCGCTCAACGGGATCGCGAGGCATTCAGTTTGCAACGTAGTTCCCGGGCTGCTTTCGTTTTCCGGTTTCGGCGCGAACGGGTAATCTCTAGGAGAAATCATCTTTAAGTTGAACCTCGAGTTGAGGGAATCGGCGAAAAGACGCCAATCCGAGTCACATATAACATGCTGATTTTCTTACGTTTTCACGGCTTTACCACGATTGTTTACCCGCGGTGCGTCCTTCGCCCAGCGGAGCGCGGACTCTGTCGCACACCAGTCGCTTGAGCCGCAGGCGGCTAGGCACCAGATGTGACGCTGTAGGTGCGTAGGGCATCGTGATCCTGGCTTTGTTTGGCGGAATGCCGGGGCCAGGGGGTGGTCAATGCTCAGTCTATCGGCGAGTCGTTCGAGCGAAGCCCGGACCGAACGCAGGTGTCGCCGGAGAGTGCCGCCTCGAAGGTGCAGTGGCGGCGGACGAGGCATTCCACGCCGAAATGATTTGAAGAATTGATCGGCGTGACCGTGCGCCGTGACTACAGAAGGAGCGAAGTCGTGCCGCGTCCAGTCCATTTGGCCCTGTCCTTGGTGCTCTTGGCACCACTTACTGTGCAGGCCGAGACCTGCATCGAGCCGGTGAAGCCTGAAGCGAGCTACCTCCATGACGCCGGATACTCCGGCAATGAAATCCATGCGGAATTCGAGATGTATTTCCGTGAGGTCGAAGAGTTTCTCAACTGCTGGAACCAAGTCACGGCTGACGTGCACGAAGACGCCCGCGCGGCTGCCTACGACTTGCACGACGCTTTGCGAAGATATCCAAGTGGGCGGGATGCCAAGGACGCAGTCGCAGGCTTGGGCGGCTTCATCGCTTCTGACGCGCCGATGATCGACACAGGGCAACTGGTCCTGTCAGTTGAGGGGCAGGGGGCGGACGAATGAACTAAGGGACAGATCGCCGACGCCGGGGCTAACGGGTCCAGCACGCGTCGAGCGTTATGGCGATCAAGTACCGGCGGTACCTTGGTCAAGCCAAATGGCGGGCGGGATCCATGCGGCCATGGAGGATGCGCAGGACTAATATGCCGTCCGACGTCGGTTGGTAGTATATAGCATGGGACACGTTCTCGTAACGGCGCAGCCCGCGGCGTACATGGCTGTAGTCTACACCGAAACTCGGATTGTCCGCCGCCGTCGCGATTTTCGAGGCGAGGCTCTTTGCGTAGCGTTCAGCTTGAGCAGCGCCGAAGTGTTCGGCCCCATAGAGATAGATATCGATAAGGTCCCGCTCCGCCGCCCTTGATAGTTCAGTTGTCGCCACGCAGGAGGCCTTTTTGGCGTGCTTCTTGTCGTGCAGCTTCGAGGACTTCCGCGACGGAGCGGTCACTCACGCCGCTTTCTTCTGCACGATCGAGCAGCGCGCGAAGCTCGTTGATCGCGGCTTCCCTGCGTTCCTGGTCGCGGCGAACGAGATCGCGGAAATACTCGCTGACGTTGCCATAGCGGCCAGTGCTGATCTGGGCCTCTACCCACTCATTCATCTGCTCGGGCATCGAGATGGTTAGTCGAGACATGGCGATCCTTCCTTCATAATAGATCATAATAGTTCGCATCTATGTGGGCTTTTTCAACCCCAATGTTCTGCTTGCTCGGCGGTGTCGGCGAACCGCTGAGTTGCGAGCGCTCGGCGCGACCAAGCCCAAGCGTGGCATGCCCTTTGGAGATCCCGGGGAAGGTTGCGGACCGGATGACCACGGTTTTCAGGTCTATGGTTCTGGTGCTGTGCTTGCGAAGTATCGCCCGGAAGATTTCGAACGACTGATGGACAGGGTGGCGCCCATCGTTCCCGAAGGGATCTGAGTTGAGAGCCGCGCGGGGCGCGCGTCTCGCATGAACTCGAAAGTCAGGGCAGGGGATCGACGGGCTGCGCCCGCTCACCCCGGCCATGGCATGTTTCAGTTCCTTTCCGCCAACAGACCTGCTCCGGAAAGTCAAAAGACAAGCGCCGCGCGCTGCGCGTCGTCTCCGCCGGGGACCGTGTCCTCGGCCTGCGGCCTGCGGGCCGCACCATCCCCGTCTTCGATCCTTTGACTGTCCGGCTCAGGCCCGTGGGCTGGGCTTCGCCCACCCCACTCTGTTCCGCCGAAAACATGGTTTTCGTCAAATCAGAGTGGCGAGGCCGAGCCCATCGGCGGGACGCAGGCACCAAGCCCGAACCGCCTCAGAAAATAGGAGCCGATATGGCTGAAGAGCACAGTGTATCCCATGAGCAAGCTGGCAAAGATCCCGAGGTGATCACCCGGCAGGTTGCAGCGGCAAATGACGCATTCCGCGCCGCGATGATCCGGGGAGGCCATCCGGTCTATCAGGGGCGCGTTCTTTGCACCCGGGGTGTCGCAGAGGAAGGTCTGGAATTCGTGACCCGCGCCCAGATCGCGGTGGCAGCGTTTGCGGAGTTCACCGAGGACAATGACCCACATGGGGATCACACCTTCGGCGTGGTCACTATCGCGGGCAGGGTGGTCTGGTGGAAGATTGATATCTTCGATGCGGACTACGTCCATGGCGCCGAAGATCCCTTGGACGACGCGCAAACGCGCCGCGTGCTGACCCTGCTCTTTCCGAGCGAGTATTGATCATGGGTTCTGAAATGAAGGCGCGTCTCTTGGTCGAGGCCTGGACGCTTCTCAGGAAGGGCGATCGCTTTGGCATCGGACGCCGCTTCCTGATCCAGCACGGGGCCGTCTGAGCCCTTCGCCTCAGCCCCGATAGGGCTGAGGCAGACCTACCTGAATCCTTCAACGCGAACAAGGCGTCGAACGCCGCCGCGATCTTGCATAGCCCCACGCACGTGTCGACGACGGCGTCTGCTTGGCGCTGAGGCAGTGGGGGTCAGCGGATTTCCGCGGCGCCAGATTTTAGTGTCTCCTCAGAGACTTGCATATCAAGGTAACTCGGGGAATACCTACACGCAAAGGTTGATATCGCCATGAATGCTGAAACTCAGGAGCTGCTGCGCGAGCTGGCTCAGAATGCCGAAAGCGTGTGCCGTCACTATCTCTCCGCCGGGCGGCGCGAAGGCGGGTACTGGCTGGTCGGGGACCTGCAGAACACGCCCGGACGCTCGCTCTACGTGCGCCTCACCGGTCCCGATGAAGGCAAGGGAGCACGCGGCCGTTGGACTGACGGCGCGACCGGCGAATACGGTGATCTGCTCGACATCATCAAGGCGCGGACCGGGATCGCCCGGTTTCCCGATCTGTTGGCGGAGGTCAGGGCACACCTCGGGCGCCCGACGCCGGTGGCGCATCCGAGCACACCTCGAACGCGCAGGAGCGCATCCGGCAAATCGACATCCGCAAAGCGTCTCTATGAGGGGTCCCTTCCACTTCCCGGGACTCTCGCAGAAACCTACCTCCAGAGCCGCGGCATCACCCGCGCGGCGTCCGCGTCCGCGCTGCGCTTTCTTCCGCGCTGCTGGCATCGAGATCACGACGCGGCCGCCTCCAAGCCGCGTCCAGCGCTGATTGCGGCGGTGACCGACAGGGCAGGGCGCCTTCGCGGCGTACACCGTACCTGGCTGGCAGAGGATGGATCGGACAAGGCGCCCGTTGAGGTGCAACGCCGGGCCATGGGCGATCTTCTCGGTAACGCCGTGAAGATCACCGCCCCGGGCGAGTGCCTTGCGATCGGCGAAGGCCTCGAGACCATGCTGTCGCTGCGCGAAGCCCTCCCGGGTCTTCCGGTCTGGGCGGCGCTTTCGGCTGCGCACCTCGGCGCCGTCGATCTGCCCGAAGGGATCCGCCAGCTCTATGTCGCGCGAGATCTCGACGATGCCGGGCAGGCCGCGGCAGACAAGCTGAGCGCGCGGGCCAGGGACGCAGGCATCTCGGCTTCAGTGCTCGAGCCCCGCCTCGGGGATTTCAACGATGACCTGAGGGAGGATGGCGCAGCCGCGCTGCGGCAGCGGCTTCTTGGGCAGCTCGAGCGCGCCGATCTGGCGCGCATCGCGCTAAAGAGCTGAGAGGGCGGCCCTGAGCGTTGCCCATCAAGTGGCCGGCATTCCGTCACTGCGTGAAACCGACCGGTGCGCGGAGTTATCCACATTTGCGGTGGGCAACTACGTGGATGGGAGCCTTGATGTTCTTTGCGTGCAAAGGCCCAACCTGCAGTGCTCAATTTCCGGGCATCTCCGTTCGCGGCCTGCGCGATTGCCGCAGCGCCAGGAGATGCTTGCCGGCGAGTACTCGCCACTCAGCCCTGACATTTGAGCGCCGTCTATGGAATCTCTTGCTATGCCGCAGCGCAGCGAACACACTCATTGCCATTCCCTTACCCCGCATTCGAGGAGTTCAGCATGGGAACCCAAGCGGCCTTCGGAAAGGCTCCATACAGCATGTCGGCGCCCTATGACGCAGAAGCTGTCACGTCCGGCTTCGCCGCTTTCTCGGAGTTCGCGAGCATCGCGCTGGAAGCCGCATCTCTGTCGACGGATGTTTTCGCATCGTCGACCAAGAAGGCGTTGAGCAATCTTAGGACTTTGTCCGAAGTCCGGGAACGGTCCGAATATGGTCCAGCGATTGCGGAGTTTTCGCAGGCACAGGCCCAACTCGCTCAGGACATGGCCGCTGCACTTGCCGAGGTCATGAAGGGCTGCGGGACAGCGATGAGGGAGTTGACAGCTGAGGCGACTGACGAGGCCACCGCAGCCGTGTCGGAAGCGGCGAAGGCGCAGTATCCCGAAGCGGCACCCTCAAAGCCAGTCGGTACGGCCTCTGCACCGGTTTGACAGCGGCGGCGCGTGGAGACCGTCATTGGTTCATGAGGCGCGACGAGGCGCTCGGTTTGCCTGACACTTGGCCGATTGGGCATCATAGAGGTTGGCGAGACACGCGCACATTGCGCCGAGCTCGCATTGTTGTCGGCCGGACGTAGGTCGTGCAGCGACTGAGGTCCGGATCCAAGGTCCCTCATTGAGATTTCTGCCGATCCTGTCGAGGAATGTGTGCGAGGACCGAGCAGTGCGTCCGCCAACCTCTTCAGGCCCGGCCACCTTCTTCAGGCAGAGCATCCGGGGAGTTCCGGGTCGTGCTAAGCGCTCCGGCGCAGATCGCGATCAGAAGCGCCGCGCCGCCGACCATGGCGAAGGGTACCCGCAGCGAGGTCGCATGCGCGATGAAACCGATCAGCGGCGGTCCGAAGAGCATGGCGCCATAGCCCAGCGTTGCGACCGAGGCGATGGCCTGCCCGGCGGGCACCACGGGGTCATTGGCGGCGCGGGAAAAAGCCATGGGGATCACCGCGGCATAGCCCATGCCCATCAAGATGAACCCAGCGAGAGCGATCGGCAGCGCGTCGGTGCCGGCGCAGATCGCGTAGCCCGCCGCGGCAAGAAGCCCGCTGCCACGCGCGACCGTGGTTGCGCCGAAGCGGGTGATGAAGCTGCCGATGGTCAGCCGCATGATGACCATCGTGATGGAAAACGCCGCGTAGCCGAATGTCGCCTGGGCTTCGGGCGTGCCCAGCGTGTCGGTCAAGAAGACCGCGCTCCAATCCACCGCCGCGCCTTCGCCCAAGCCCGCCGCCAAAGCCATGACCGCCACCAGGAGCAGCGATCCGCGCGGCACCGCGAAGATCGGCGCGCGGGGCTCGCCCGCCTGCGCCAAACGCATCTGCGATTGCCATGGCAGGCGCAGGAACGGCCCGAAGAGCGCCGCAGAGAGCAGCGCGGCCAGCGCAAAATGCACCCCGGCCGAGGCGCCCGCGAGGGTCGCCAGATAACCACCGGCCGCGCCGAGCCCTGCGCCGAGACTCCACATGGCATGGAAGGACGACATGACCGAGCGCTTCATATGTCGCTCGACCTCGCTGGCCCAGCTGTTCATCGCAACATCCATCGAGCCGTGGCACATTCCGAAGAAAAAGAGCGCAGAGGCGAGCAGGACCAGCGACTGCGACATCCCCAGGAAGATCACCGACCCGAGGTAGGCCAGCGCTATCCAGCGCGTCAGCCGGACCGCACCGAACCGGTCGGAGAGCCGCCCGGCGAGCGGAAACGAGGTCAGAGCCCCGGCTCCCATGACCAGCAGGAGGCTGCCGAGCGTACGCTCGTCGAGCCCAAGTCGATCGACGAAGGCGGGAATGCGCGAGGCCCAGCATCCGAGCAGAACGCCATTCAGGGCAAAAGCGGCGGCTACCGCACGCCAGGGGGTTCTGAGCTCAGGCATGACAGATTTCGATCCCTTGCTCTTTATATGGGGTGACGCTCTCCGGGCCGGCATCGGTGATCAGCATGTCGAGGTCCTGGCAGTTAAGAACGCGGTGGCGGCTGCGCCGCCCCAGTTTATCCGCGCCGGCCAGGGCAATGGACACATGGCTTGCCGCGGCCATGGCGCACTTCACCTCGGCCTCACTCAGATCATCGGCGCCCAGGCCAAAGGCCGGATCGAGACTGCAGGCCCCGAGAAAAGCGATGTCCGCCGCGACGTCGGAAAGCGCCGCGACGGCGCCATGGCCGACGGCAATCGCACCGCTCGGCGACAACCGTCCCCCGACAAGCTGCGTGTCAATGCCCGCCGCAAGGCAGGCCAGCGCCACCGCCGGAGCCGGGGTAACCACAAGGCTGTTCGGCAGGCTTGGCAGGAGTTGAGCCAGCGCGTGAACCGTTGCCCCGCCGTCGAGCAGCAGAACCATGCCATCTTCGATCAGCGGCAGAGCTCTTGATGCAAGGGCCTCGTGGCCTGGCTCGGCCAATGCCATACGTTGCAGCGCGGTACCGGAAGGGCGGCTCACGGGCATTGCCCCGCCGCGCACGCAGCGCGCCAAACCTTCTGCCTCGAGCGTCTTCAGGTCACGACGGACGGTGTCAATCGAAACCGAAAATTCCTGAGAAAGCGCGGAGAGCTCGAGCGTCTGGCCGCGTGTCAGACGCGCGCGGAGTGCGTCTTGCCGCGCGTCGGGAAGGGTGAGGGCCATGTGCCAGCCTGCAGGTTGATTCCACAAGTTGCGATCTTATGCAAAAATATGCTGATTTGTGCAATATGGTGCGGGGCATGTGCTTGCCCCTGTCGGCGAGAGGGGAGTCTCTCACGCTTCGGCGAGTGTGGTGATGGCAGATCGACACGGCGCAGAAGGTGCGGGTTTGGCCCGCGCGTGTGGCTCGACTACCGGGTTTCCTGGGCCTCATTGAGCTTGGCGAGATGGAGGCACATGGTGCTCAGCTCGTTCTCGAGTGACTTCATCTCAGGGCGGGACCGGGACCCGTTGCGCTGTCTGAGCTCCCAGAGACGGTGCCGAATTTGCGCACGGAGCCTCTCCGCGCGATAGGCGGCAAAGCAGGTCACGTTTTCGGAGCCGGGCGTCATGCGTATAGAGCTAGAGAAAGTGTGGCCCGTCGGCAATTCTTTGTCACGCGGATCGGAGGCCTAGGCAACTCCCGGCCGTCCCTGGTCGCGTGCAGTCGCCCGCGACCAGGGACACCCAGGATCGGGCCCTAGGATCGCCCCGGCGTTGCCGGCGCGCTCCCCGAGCCTTGCCCCCTGATCTCCCTGCCGGCCGAGTGCGATGCGTCCGGTCTCTACGAGCCCGGCCGAGTCGCGCCGGCATGGTCGATGCAGCGGGCAAGTCTCGTCCCTTCGGGTGACGGTCTTCCCTCGCGATGCTCGGCCTGTTGCGGGGTCAGATAGTCAGCGGAATGTCGGGCATTTTCATTCGGATGAAAGAGATGGAGAGCCGCGCGAGGCGGGCGTCTCGCATGATCTCGAAAGTCAGGGCGGGGGATCGACGGGCTGCGCCCGCTCACCCCCGCCCTGGCACGATCCAATAGATTGTCCGCCAACAGACCTGCCCCGGAAAGTCAAAAGACAAGCGCCGCGCGCTGCGCGTCGTCTCCGCCGGGGACCGTGTCCTCGGCCTTCGGCCTGCGGGCCGCACCATCCCCGTCTGCGATCCTTTGACTGTCCGGCTCAGGCCCGTGGGCCGGGCTTCGCCCACCCCACTCTGTTCCGCCGAAAACATGGTTTTCGTCAAATCAGAGTGGCGAGGCCGAGCCCATCGGCGGGGGTGGACGAAGTCCCAACCCGCCAGACACAAGACAAGAGGAAAGACAGTATGATCGGCTCCGAAGAAATCCGTATGGTTCCGCTGGCTCACCTGCACCTGTCCGAGCTGAACCCCCGGCAGTCCTGCACCGAGGCCGAAATCGAAGCGTTGGCGATGTCCTTGCGCACCGTCGGGTTGTTGCAGAACCTCGGTGGCCTCGAGGAGGGCCCCGAGAAGATCGGCGTCGTGGCCGGGGGCCGCCGCTTGCGCGCGCTCAAGCTCCTTGCCCAAGACGAAGAGGGGGCGGGCGAGGGCCGCTTGATCCCGATCAAGATCACGAGCGACAAGGCCGAGGCGCGGGCTTGGGCGAATACGGAGAATGCCGCGCGTATGGCGCTCAACCCGGCGGACGAAATCGCCGCCTATGGCGAAATGGCGGATCGCGGCGCGCTCCCGGAAACCATCGCGAAAGCCTTCGCGGTGTCCGTGCGTCACGTCAAAGGTCGGTTGAAGCTCGCAGGTATGGCGCCGGTGATCCTCGACGCGCTGCGCGCAGGTGACATCACCCTCGACGTTGCCGCCGCCTACACCGTTGCGGAGGATGTCGAGGCGCAGACCACTGTCTTCAACCGGATGCAGGGCAGTTGGAACGCGGATGATCCGTCGGCCATTCGGCGGGCGTTGAAACGGGACGCCGAGGACGCCAGCGGGCTTTCCGCATTTGTCGGGCGCGATGCCTACGAGGCGGAGGGCGGCTCGATCACTGAAGACCTGTTCGGCGAGGACGTGTATTTCAACGATGTGGCCCTGTTGAACCGCCTCGCCGAGGAAAAGATGCAGCATCTGGCGGCGGAGATGAAAGCCGAGGGCTGGAAGTGGGTGGAGACGTCGCTTGAAGGCCTCGACTACACTCGCATCTACAAGCTGCAAACCCTCACCGCCGAGCGCGTGTCGTTCACCGAAGACGAAGCCGCCCGTTACAGCGAGCTGGCCGCGCTCATCGAGGCCAATACTTGTACCGAAGAGGAGCGGGGTGAGTACGCTGTGCTTGGCGAAAGAAACCGCGCGCGCATCTGGACGCCGGAGCAGCGCAGCGTTTCCGGCGTCATGCTCGCGATGGACTATCAGGGCGACCTGGTTTCGCGCTTTGGTCTGGTGAGCGCTGCGGATGAAGCGGAAGCGGTCGCGAAGGGCATATGCAGCGCCCGAAGCTCTGGTGCCACTGGCGACGCCGGCAAGGCGAAAGGCCCCTATTCGGGCGCGCTTGAAACCGACCTCGCAGCGATCCGCACGGGCGCGATCCAGACCGCGATCCTGCGCAAACCGGAACTGGCGCTGGACCTTTTGACCTTTGCGCTCACACATCCGATGTATGGGGGTGTCTTCCCGGTCGGTATTCGCACCGATACCGCAAGAAACCTGCCAGACGTCGGCGCTGACGCTGTGTCCCTCTCCGAGCGGCTGATCGCGGAACACGCTGGCTATATGGGCCAAGAGGACGCGGCGGACGCCTTCGTCGCCTTTCGGGAGAAAGCGAAGAAGGAGCGGAACGCCATGCTGACCGAGGCCATCGCGCGCGCCTTTGGGGCCGGACTGGCTCTCGATAAAGCCAACCCCATCGTAGAGGCCATTGCAGAGATCGCCGAGGCCAGGGCCCGCGAGGTCTGGACGCCCGACCGAACGTTCTTCGCCCGCCTGACCGCATCTCAACTGATGAAGATTGAGCGTGACGTTTTGGGCGAGGAGGCCCTAAAGGACCGACCGGCGAAGGAAGCCAAGCGGGCGCTGGTGGATCGGCTGGATGCGATTTTCAACGGACTTGATGCCGCCCCGGAGTTGACCGCCGAACAGAAATCCCGCGTGGAGGCGTGGACGCCCGAGGGCATGTGAAGCTGTCGCCTCGGTCTTCGGGCCGGGGCACCCCTCTGGCGATTGGTGTATCTTGACCTGCATTGGGGGCTTGGCGTCCACCGCAAGTCTTTCTGGCAATGCAGCGTTGCAGATGAGAGCCGCGCGAGGCGCGCGTCTCGCGTGATCTCGAAAGTCAGGGCGGGGGATCGACGGGCTGCGCCCGCTCACCCCCGCCCTGGCATCATCCAATAGCTTGTCCGCCAACAGACCTGCCCCGGAAAGTCAAAAGACAAGCGCCGCGCGCTGCGCGTCGTCTCCGCCGGGGACCGTGTCCTCGGCCTTCGGCCTGCGGGCCGCACCATCCCCGTCTGCGATCCTTTGACTGTCCGGCTCAGGCCCGTGGGTAGGGCTTCGCCCACCCCACTCTGTTCCGCCGAAAACATGGTTTTCGCCAAATCAGAGTGGCGAGGCCGAGCCCACCGGCGGGACGCAGGCACCAAGCGCGACCGCCTCACCAGACAGGAGGCCACAAATGGCAAAGTCCGATTTCGACATCTACCAGCACGTCACCGATCAGATCATCGAAGCGATGGAGGCAGGCACCGCGCCGTGGCGGCAACCGTGGTCCGGCGGTGGTCAGACCGGTCAGTTCCCCCTGCGATCCAGCGGCGAGCCCTACCGCGGCATCAACGTGCTGATGCTTTGGCTGGCTGCGCAGTCGAACGGATTTACCTCGGCGCATTGGTTCACGTTCCGGCAGACCAAGGACCTGGGCGCGCATGTGCGCAAGGGCTCGAAATCTTCCACGGTGGTCAAATACGGCACGATCGCGCGGGAGAACGATGCGGGCGATGAGGTGACCATTCCCTATGCTCGGGCCTACCGGGTTTTCAATGCTGACCAAATCGAGGGTCTGCCCGACCACTATTATGGCGTGCCCGAGGTGCAGGAGGATCTTGGCACGCAAGCCCTGCCGGAGGTCGATGCGTTCTTTGCCGCGATCGGCGCAAAGATCACCTATGGCGGCGACCGGGCCTGCTACATTCCCTCGGAAGATCGTATCCAGATGCCGCCGGTCTCGGCATTCATTTCTCCCGAGGCGCACGCGGCAACCCTCTGCCATGAAGGAATCCACTGGTCAGGTCATCGCTCGCGGCTCGACCGTTTCAAGCCCGGATCGACCAAGGCCGACTATGCGCGCGAGGAACTTGTGGCCGAGATCGGCAGCTGCTTCCTCGGGGCGAAAATTGGCATCGAGCCGACCATCGAGGAGGCGGCGTCCTACCTCGAGAGCTGGATTGCTTCGCTGAAAGAGGACAAGCGCGCGATCTTCAGGGCAGCAAGCGCTGCGCAAAAGGCGGCGGATTTTCTGATCGCGGCGGCGGAGGCCGGAAGGAGCCAAGCTGTCGCAGCGTAAGCGAAATCAAGCCGATAGAGAGAGGGGCCCGTGTGAGCGGGCCCCTTTGCGTTTGTGCTCTCCTTAAGCGTGTGCATTGAGTGGGGCCGTCACGCGACCGGGTCTCAAATTTTGCCGCGCCGAGACGTTCGTCTCGCCGCGGCCCCCAGGCCCCCGGTCAGCCGCCCGGCATGTCGGGCGCCGCGCTTATGACAGGCCGGAGGGAGGGCGGTTTTCCAATCGTTCCTTCGCAGACCTGCCGCATGCCGATCCTCGCCGGACGTCTGATCTTGGGCGCACCTGCCCGGAGCGCTGCGCCAGATTTGCCCGCGACGCACCCCTGCGCTGCGGCTCAATTTGGAACGACAGGAAAGGAGCAGGCGGTGCAGACGATCGTCATCGCAAACAACAAGGGCGGCGTGGGCAAGACAACCACTGCGTCGCAACTCGCCTATTATCTCATACGTGACGGTTATTCGGTGATCGCGGTCGATCTCGATGGGCAGCGAAATCTCACCAGCGCGCTGCAGGGCGCGCGGATTGTCGGCAATGCGCTGGAGATGGTCGAGAGCCGCAAGACCCCGGAGTTCACCGTGGCACCGGGCGAGCTGGTGGTGATCGAGGGAGACCGCGATGTGCCGGTCAACTCGGACGATGAAGGGCTGCGCTCAGCGGTCGAGGTCCTGGGCGGATTGGGCGGTGCGGACTTCTGCATCATCGACACGCCGCCCGCCTTCACCGGGCTGGTTTATGGCGCCCTCATCTCGGCGGACTTCATGCTGGCACCGATCGAGCTCAAGCGGTTTTCGCTCGATGGCGTCGAGGCAGTGCTGCGCGCCTATGTGCAGGTGCAGCAGATCAACAAGGAAATCGGATTTCTCGGTCTTCTGCCGTCACGGTTCGACGCGGTGAAGAAGACCGAGCGCGAGACCCTGCACCAGGTGATCGAGGCCTACGCAAACCTGATCATCCCACACGCGATCCGCAATCGCACCGGTTACGAGGAAGCCGAGGCGCAGGGCATCCCGGTGTTCGAGGTGCCGACGCGGAGCGGCAAGGAAGCTGCGGCCGAGTTCGGCGCATATTTTGAGTGGTTCATGCAGGCGATCAAGAAGAAGGAAGACTGACCATGGCTCCCAAGAAATTCAACAGCACGACCGAGACTCTGGACCGTCTTGCCGCAAGCGGACAACTGAGCGCCTTGATGCGCAAGAACGCGCCTTTGCCTCCGGCGCAGCGGGCAATGTCGCTCGAGGACATCGTGCCCGATCCAGAACAGCCGCGGCGCCATTTCGATGAGGAGAAGCTCGCCTCCCTGTCTGCGAGCATCAAGGCGCAGGGCGTTCTGCAGGCGATCACGGTGCAGCCGTCGGATGAGGACGGCAAGCATCGGATCATCATGGGCGAGCGCCGGTTCCAGGCCGCGCAGCGCGCCGGGCTCAAAACCATCCCGGTGGTCATCCGCGAGATGACCGCAGAATTACGGATGGCGCAGCTGACGGAGAATGTGCAGCGGGCGGACCTGACGACGCTGGAGGTCGCCGAGGCGGTGGCCGCCATGCGCGCGGCAGGGCAGTCGCGCAGCGCGATTGCGCAGTCTCTGGGATGGAACGAAGGGGAAGTCTCGCGGTTCGCGGCGCTCGCGACTATGCCGGCGGCGCTCAAGGAGGCCGCGGCAGGCAACGCGCCCATCCGCGCCCTGTCTGATCTGCACGCGCTCTGGAAGAAGGACGAGGAGGCCGTATCGGCGTTTCTTGCGGAAACATCGGCTGGGGACATTTCCCGGGTGAGCGTCGAGCGGCTGCGGGCAGAGATCGATACCAAGGAGATACGCGTAGAAGATCAGCCAACGGCCCAATCGCTCGCAGGCCAAAGGGCAGAGGGGCACGAGGGAGTTACCCCTATGCCGGGCGATCTCTCAGGTGTTGAGGCGCTGGCCGCAGAATCTGGCCCTTCTCTTTCCGGGACTGTCCGGCCAGCCCCAAATGCGATGCCGCCGCAGAAAGTGGTGCAAGGTGCCGCCACGCTGCGCATCGAGCACGACGGACGCATGGGCACGATGCACATCGAGCGCGCGACGTCGTCCAATGCATCTGTCATTGTCAGGCTCGACGGTGGGCATGAAGAAGAGCTGCCGCTGTCGGACATCAAGCTGGTGGAGGTCCGCCGAAACTAAGCCGACAAGCTATGTCGATTAGCAAGGCAGGGTCCGAAACGCTCCGCCGTTGATCGTCAAAGGTCACTGCCGAGGCGTCGGAAGGAGCGACAGCCAGCGCTGACGTGCCCCCGCTGAAACGCGCCGCCTTGTGCGGCGCGTTTTCTATTTCGGCCTCATCTAGACTCCGGTTCGGGGATCCGGGAACTGCTCTGACGGTGAGGGCGCGCCGGAAAAGGTCCTCGAAACCCGGCCTTCGGCCGCGTTCTCGGGCAGGTTCAGTGGGCGCTCGGGCGTGGGATCCGCGCGCAAGAAATGTGGTCCCGGACCACATTTTGGGATTGGGTAGGGACTAATGCAGGATAGCGCTTGCGCTGGCATTGTGACACAAATGATCTGATGACCCAGAAGACAGCCCTCGTCAAAACCCGCGTCACGCCCGACATCCGCGCCAGGCTCGAAGCCGTCGCGGAGGAGGCCGGTTTGACTGTGTCCAGTTTGCTGCGCGTGCTCGTGGAGAATGTCGCGGACGGGGAGGCGTCCCCGACGGCGGAGCGCCTTCCGTCGCGCTCCCGGCGAGAGGGCAAGGTGACGGTACGCCTCGACAAGGACGTTCGGGATGCCCTGGACGAAGAAGCGCGCGAGCGCCGCGTCTCGGTTGCAACCTGGGCGGCGTCGATGATCCGGGCGCGCTACCGGGGCGGCCCGCAGCCGCTGCCAAATGACCGTCCGGCGTTCCAGCGTGCCTTTCGTCAGCTCAGCGGGGTGGCGGTGAACGTCAACCAGATCGCCCATGCGCTGAACCGGGGCGTGCTGACCGGGGCAGGGGCGGCGCTCACGGCCGAAGAGGTTCGGGCTTTGACTGCGGAAGTGGCGAGCCTGCGCAAAGAGCTGAGGGCGGTCGCGGCGGGGCGGTACCAGGTCCAGGTACTGGGAGATAGAGATGAGTGAGTTCAAACCCGAGCTCGGGTTCGAGGACTGCTGGAGCCAGCCCCGGAGCGCGCGGACACTGAAGAGTCCGGGTGGTGCCCAGGTCGGGAAGGCATCGGGCAGGACAGCGCTCGGTGATAAGAGCGGGGCTGAGGTCGCGCGCGGGCGGCGGGGAGAGGCCGATAAGGCGCAGGCGATTTCCGGGTCGGACAAGGCTCGGCTGGCCCGCGTTGTGAAGGGCGCTCCCGAGGTGATGGTGAAAGTCTCGAAGCCGGCCAGGGTCGACAAGCATGGCAACCCGATCAAGGTCTCGCGCGGGACCGAGGCGCTGCGGGTGTCCGAGCACCTCGCCTACATCAGCCGGAACGGCAAGATCGAGATCGAGAATGATCGGGGCGAGACCTTCAACGGCTCTCGAGAAGTGGCGTCGGTGTTTCGCGAATGGCTCGAGAAGCACGATGACGCGCGGGCCGTCGGGTACGCGTCGGACCGCACCCGGATCACTACCAGCATCATGTTCTCCATGCCGGGTAGCGTCAATGCAGAGGCCGTGAAGGACGCGGTGCGGGTGCTGGCAGAGCAGGAATTCCAGGGTCGGCATGACTATGTCATGGCGCTGCACACCGACACTCATCATCCGCATGTCCATCTGACCCTGCGCACCGTCGGCGACGATGGGGTGAAGCTGCGGTTTGGCAAGCCGGACCTGCAGCACTTGCGCGATACCTTTGCCGAGAAGCTGCGGCAGCGCGGGATCGAGGCGGAGTCGACACCGCGCCACGCGCGCGGCGCGACGCGCCGGGGCGAGGCAACCCCGGTTTACAAAATTCGCCAGCGTGGTGGGAAACCTCTCGTCGATGCGCGCAAGACCCGCGAGCTGAAGCGCGATCTCGAGGACAATGGTGGACGCCTGCCGCAAAAGCCTTGGGATGACGCGCTGGTGGCCCGGCGGAGCCGGGTGATGACGACCTACGGGAATGCGGTGCGCATCCTCTCGCAGTCGCAGGATCCCGAAGATCGGCAGTTGGCCGAGGCGACACGCAAATTCTCTGCAAGGCTCACCGATGTCACGACGCAACGCGGGCAAATGGCGTTGACCCTCGACATCGAGAGCAGGGGAAGGGGCGCCGGTAGGCGCAAGGGCGCAGAGGCTTATCGATCGCAAGAGCGAGATCAGGAGCGCGGTGTTGAGGCCAGGGGCAAGCGCAAAGATCGTGGTCCCGAGCGATAGGGGGCGTTCCGCCGAGGTGGGCCACGCTAGACGATAGGGGCGGCGACCGTCGAAGCGCCCCGGTGGCGGGTCGAGCGCGACCCGGTCGCAAGAGGAATGGGGCCCCTCCCGGGCATTGGGTGTAAAGATCGCCTTAGAATATGCCCCGGGTCGCGCTCCGCGTTATGTTGCGTGGGTTTTTCGGACTTGTCGATGCCCACGACTGAGCTTTGCGACGAGCTGGGCGGCACCTGTGAAGTTGCTCGCCTTGAGGTGGCTGTTCAAGGAAGACTTGGCTCGAAGCCTTGTGTCTTGGGATTCTGATAGGGCAGGTGCTTTGGGGCGGCGATGTCGTGGCTTTCCCGATGCCCAAACTGACGCATCAGCGCGGAGCCGCCGCCAAAGCTCCATGGGTCGAGCGGCAATGTCTCGAGGATCTCCATCGGTACCTAGAAGAGTTCACCTCAACGGCTCGCCGACGGCGTGTTTACGCGGCGAGTGCTATAGGGAACGGCAACTTGGTCGCGAGGTGCATCTCCTCGACGAAAGCGTGCTGCGCCTCCGCTTCCACCTCCGTGAAAAATGAGAAGGTAGGACCATACGCTTTTTTCATTGCGTCAACGCTGGAGATACACTGGGCGAGTTCCCATGCAGAAGCGCCCGCGCCGTAAGGCGCGTTGACGGTTGCTAGGATTTTCGACGCTACAGTCGACATCTCGCAATTCTCCTGCTCTCGTTACCAAAAATAGGGCTGGATCAACCATCACGCAATATCGCCCTTGGACGCAGAGCGCGGTTGGCCGTTACTGCTCGGGGAACGGGTGCAAATCCGGCGCCGCGGACGGTGTGATGCCGGTTGCCATTGAGATGAAGGATTGAGGGGGGTGCCAGCCCGGGTTGCACCTCTTCGCGGAGCTCTGGAAGAGGCAGAGATAGAGCTGGAAGCCGATGACTGGGTCACGAGGGTGACGCGGGCTAATTCGGTAGCGCCCGTCGTCGCCTTGTTGCGGCCGCGATAGAGCTCAGCCTCCCGTCAGCACGCTTCCTTCGGAGAGCCGGAGATCGATCACCAGAGGCTGCAATCATATCGTTGGGTTCTCCGAGCATCCTGCCACCTGTGACAGCGGCTTAGCGTGGATCAGGCTGCTCCCTTGTAGGGCTCCCACACGGCACGTTCCCCAGCATAGCGTGGAATGGATATCGGCGAGACCCCAAGATCCATGGCGAACGAAAGAAGACCCGTCAGGGTTCGGATGGTTCTTGGCTTGACGTCTCTGCCATGCACGACCAGGAGTCGGTGCTGCTGCCCTCCATTTTCGGTTACCGCGTAGAACTTCCAGACGGCCTGGTACTGGTTGCTCACGCGCGTAGGCTCCTCCACGCATTCGACCTCAATTTTCCCTCCGGTCTCGAGGGTCGGCTTCAGCTCTGCAATCGGGATCACCGGGGAAAACTCTCTCATACTTTTGCCTTTCACTTCAGGGCCTTTGATGTGCCGAGTGGCGTGGCGGAGGCTTGCATAATTGGGGGTCGCGTTAAACATGTTGTCGACTTAAATGATACAACTCAGCGGTGAACTGCCGATGGACCAGAAATTGTGCATCGCTCGGACTGTCACTTATGGATTGCCTTCGAGCCGAGGCCCCTCGGCGTGCTCAGCGAAGGCGGAACCTGAACGATATTCCTTCTAGCATGCGCAGGTCGGGATTTCGTGAAGCCCCAAGAACAGCAACGTGGTGGCACCGAACCCCGCTTGCGACAGCGCTTTTCGGGATATATCCAACGTCAGACCGGCAAGCTGCTCGTCACGCAGCTATCGTTGCGCGGGGCAGTGTTGAAACACAAAGGACCAAGCAGGGATCTAGGCAGACTTGGTTGCCGATTAGTCCAGCAAGTACCGACCTAGAGCTATGCGCACTTATCTCGAAAAACGTCGCCCTGGGGCCGGGGTCTATTTCTGCCGGATGGAAGTCCTTCCCAACCTCTTTGGCGAGTGGAGCCTTCATCAGGAGTGGGGTCTCGTCGGCTTGAGTTGCCAGACCCGGATGGACTGGTTCGCGGATAGGGAGCAGGCGATCACCGCGCTCACCACCCTCGAGGTGGCAAAGCGTCAGCGCGGCTACTGGGTTGAGCCCCAGCAGCTGGCTATGTTCGCGTGACGCTTTGCCCGATGTCTCGGACACAACTGGCGGGCGGATGTAGGAAACGCGCGCTCGCCGCCCCGCTCAACCCGCCCCACGCCGGACCGTCCTGAGCGCGACCACGCCGGTCGTGACGACCATGCAGGCCGCGACGGCCGCGAGAGCCATATTCAGCGGCAGCAGCGTCAGGAGCGCGCTGGTCACAATGACACCGCCCGCATTTACCGTGTGCAAGAGGGCAAAAAGCTCGGCGCGGCGGTGCGGCGGCGCGAGCGCGTCGATCACCAAGGCGTAATGCGTGCCCAGAGGGGCGAGCATCAGGCCGGCTAGAACTGCCCCCAGGATTGTCGGCACCAAGGCGCCCGAAAGGGCTGTCATTCCGATGCCGAGAGAAAACAGCGACAGCTGCACGACGACAGCGCGGGGCGAAGAAGCCCGATTGCGGATGCTGATACAAACGCCGCCCAGCACCGAGGCCAGGCAGAGTGGCACGGTGAACAGGATGGCCATAGCCGGGTCAAAGCCACAATGCAGGGCGAGCGCGACCGCGCCGATCTCGATGGCGGCGATGGTCGCGCCGCCGGCCGCCGCGCAGGTGAGCCAGAGGAGGATTTCCGGGGTCACCAGGCGGCCGGTCGTATGGGTTTCAGGTGCAGCGGCCATGCTCGCATCGCCTGAAATCACCAGCGCGGGCAGCCCGCCCAGAACCGCCATCGCGGCAACAGCCAGGGCCGGCGAGATGGCCCCGAGACCGGAGGCCAGGACCGGGCCCATCACGAAGGTGACCTCGTTCAGCGTCGCCGCAATCCCCAACGCTGGCGGCATCCGGGACGCCGATGTCAGCGTATTGAGCAGGGCGCGCAGATAGCCGTAGGTTGCGCCATTGACCAGCCCAGCCAGGGCGGAAAGCGCGATGAGGACGGCGAACGGCGCCTCGGCATAGAGGCCGAGGACGATCCCGGCCAGGGCTGCGCTGCGCAAGAGAACCAGCATGCGCAGGAAGACTGCGATGGGTTTGCCCCGGCCCAGCCGGGTGATCGGGATCGCCCCGACGACCTGCGCCAGCGTCATGGCGAGCACCATTGCGGCCCCGAGGCGCGCGTCCCCCAGGATGGACAGGGCCACGAGAGAGAATGCGACGGGCGCAGTAGCTTGCGGCACCGTCAATGCAGCGGAGGCCGTGAACCAGCGCAACATCGGTGCTGAGTGCAAAGCCTGTGGCGGTTGTGCCGAGACATCTGTGGTGAGGTTGGTGTCGGTCATTGTGATCTTGGCCCGGCAATAGGGCCGAAAAGCCCCTTCGAAGGATCATCGGTGCCGGGTGCGAAGGTGGCAGCGGCTTGTACAACTGGGGCCGACACTCGCCTCCCGCCGCGCCGCTGGCACATGGGATCGCTAGCCGACAGATTGGCCGCGATATGAAGAGATTTCAGATTTGGTTTGAGAGGCACTTCCAGCCCTCCTGCAAGGGCCGGGCCGTTCCCGGGTATTCATTCCCATGACGGGTGAGGACGTTACCTCATGCCAGGCACCCTATCGGTCGCCGGATATCTGTCAACCGGCGGCGTCCCCGTGCCCCAAGCGCGCGAGAGTGCCGGGCGGTGGAAGGACGGAGGGTCTTTCGTCCTGGGCGCAGGCATCGGGCAGCCATGCTTGGGCGAATGCCCGAGGGTGAGCGCGGCGCGGTCGCAAGAGGTTCTCGGGCAACGGGTGCAAGGATCGCCCAGAGATCATGTGCCGAGCGCGCTCTTGGCCATGGTGCGCGGGGTTCGGGGATGTGTCGATGCCGACGATGGGATGTCATGCCAACACCTTCCGAGAGGCGTCGAGTAGCCTGCGCAGGCCAGTCCGGATTCTGGATCTCAGACCTGTGCAGTCAGGGATCGGCAGCTTTAAGCGAGGGCGAGGTCCGCCGCCATTTGACGGCCGTCGCGGCCTTCTCGCAGGTCATAGGAGACCTTCTGGTTGTCATTGAGGCCGGTCAGCCCGGAACGCTCGACCGCGCTGATGTGGACGAAGACATCCTTGCCTCCGTCATCGGGCGCGATGAACCCATAACCTTTTTCAGAATTGAACCATTTGACAGTACCGGTGGGCATTGCAGTCTCTCCCGAGGGTGGAAATAGGGGTGCGATGTTGGTTAGCGGTGTGGCGCAGATACGGGCTCGCCTAACTGCGCTATCAGATCGCGAAATCTTCCAAGCTTTTCCCGCCTGCGATTGCTTCGGCAAGCCAAGCAGGTTTACGCCCGCGGCCGCTCCAGGTAATTTCTGCGTTCTCGGGGTGGCGGTACTTTGGCGTAGACGCCGGGCGCTTTCGGCTGACGCTGAGTTCGGCAAGGTCTGGCAGGGAATAGCCGAGGTCCTTGGCAAGCGCGTCTACCTTTTCGAAAGCCGCCGCCTTTTGGCGTTCTTCGAAATTGCCGATGGCCTTGGCGACGTCTTTTTCGAGCTGCTTCAGCTCACCGAGTGAAAGGGCATCGAGGTCAAGGTTGGACATTCAGGGCTCCAGTGGTTTTCCAAATGTCTATGGCAGCATGATCCGCCTGGCAATTCGTTCTGAACGGGTTGGGATTGAGAAAAATTCAGATTTCGAAGTTTCAGTATTTTTGGCCCAACATTTGGGGGTGGGGTCTGGCAGAAGGCAGACCTGTGAAGTTCGCGCAAACGACACGAGCGCGCCGTTTTGAGAGCTATTCCCTACTCGTGAACGCTTCGTCTGGAGGCGACCTCCAGCGCCGAGCATGCTTTCATCAAGTCATCGAATGGAGTGGCGGCTTCTATGAGAAGGCCGTCATCGACCATTCGGGAATAGTCCTCTGCAAGTGCGGCGCGCGCCTCTCCTTCGGGGACGATATTGAGCTTTCCGGCGACCGCGGCATGGTAGTCGATAAATTGGCCGCCTTGGTCCTTTTCTCGAAAAAACATCGCCTTGTGTGAGGCAACCGCATTCGCGAGGCGCCGATCTCGGATGGCAGTATCGGCGTATCCGGCTTCCGCAAGGCGGACAAGATCGTACCAGTGTCGCGCGAAGCGCTCGCCGCGCAATCTGCCTTGCTTGCAATAGACGTGCGCAGCGGTCGCCTTTTCCCAAAATGTGCGTTCGGCGGTCATGACCCGCGGGTTTGCCGCCGGAAAGAGTACTTCTGCGACATAGGGTGCGGCGTCACACGCGACCGGCATGAATTGGTTTGGCTCGCCTGTTGCGCGTGCTCCGAATTCCAGTTTCACTTCCGGGCGGACATAGTCCGAGGTGGGAGTTCGGGCGGCATAGCGGATAAAGATCTCATCGTTCTCGACCCGGATGCCGCCGCTGGGCTCGACCCTCGCAAGGGCTTCTGCAAGGAACGGTGCGGCGGCATCGCCCACCCATCTGACCAGGCGCTTGCGTGCTTCCTTGCTCCACCTGCTTTCTTGACTGCGTGAAGACGGCAGGGTGTCTGGCGCATCGGCTACAAGGTCGGGAGCGAGTTCACGTATATCGTAGGTAAGATCGACATCCTCCGAAAATCGTTTGATGACCTGATAGGCCTTGGACAGAGATGTGCCGCCCTTGAAGACAAGCGGGGCTCCGATATCGCTTCCGAATAGGGTCTCGAGGCACCAGACGACCCATATGTCCTTTTCGAGGAGATGAACGGGTCGACCCGAGGCGCTGGCCGCGATTTCCAGGACCTCCTGCCTATCCGCCGCGGCCAGGTCGAAATACGTGTCAGTCATGGGCCATGCGGCTCACGGTCTCGGCCAGCCAACCGGGCATGCGACCGGCGACCCGCGCCAGTTCGGCTCGCTCCGCGCTGCTGAGCTTGCTGCGCATACGCGACGAGGCTGCGGGTGCCTTCTCCGGACCGAGCCAGGCAAGGGCTCGGATTACCTGCCCGGATTTTGCGTTGCCGAGGGCCAGTTGCCAATTCGGCGCATGGCGCAGTTCGACGTCTTGTTTCCCAAGCGTAAGATGCCGCGAGCGGCCTGAGGTCAGGTAAACCGGTCGGGTCGGTACCTGTGTCGTGAGGCCCAGGGCATTTGCGGCCATGGCGCCGCTGGTGGCGATGCGCTCGCCGCGCTGCTCAGCCATCGCCGTGACGGTCTTTTCCACGGACGGCGCGCGTTTTCCAAAGCGGCTCTCGATCGGCAAGACATACACACCGCGGCTGGCGCGCAGCAACGCGCCGCGTTTTGCCAAGCGCGACAGTGCCTGATCAACTGCAGCTCGGTTGCCCAGATGCAGCAGCCCCTTGGCTGTCACCGGGGCGCCTTCAGGCAATTTTCTGGCATGTGCCAGAACCATTTCGCTCAACCGTTCCGTTGGCAGGGACATGATGACGATGCTCCTTTTGTCAGAAAAATAGATCAACTTCTGACATTCTGCAAGAAGCCCCCTGTGAATAGTCATGCGGCACCACACGTGGTCCCGTATTTCTGAACGGAGGCTGGCTCAAGTACGGGGGGTCGACCGTCCTTCGAGTTCGGACGCATCTGTGCAGGTCCTGGTGAGGCGACATCTAAACGATGACAACATGACGCTTGAGAGGGTCAGAGTTGGCCGAAGATTGACGCCCCATGAGCGACCTCGAGAGCCCCGGGGCCAGTCGCGTTGGCGCAAAGTGAGGCCGAAGCAATGCTATATAGCCTCGCCTTGCGAAGAGGGCTGCGCAAGGTCGA
This sequence comes from Salipiger mangrovisoli, assembly GCF_015223355.1. Lineage (GTDB taxonomy): Bacteria > Pseudomonadota > Alphaproteobacteria > Rhodobacterales > Rhodobacteraceae > Salipiger > Salipiger mangrovisoli. The sequence continues at coordinate 90,083 of NZ_JADFFK010000022.1, forward strand.
AGGGAAGCAGCCGAGAGCCTTTGCGGCAAGCTTGTAGTGGCATGGAGGAAGTGCGGGAGCGCGGCGACCCCAAGGGAGGAGGAGAGGGGTCGCCGCTGAAATGCGGGGCTCAGGGAGGAGGAGAGAGCCCGGCAAATTCCGCCAGCACGTCGCCGTGCTGTGATCTCTAGATAAGAATTGCTGCGTCGCAGCGCAAGCTCCCCCTGCGCAAATCTGGCCTGCGCAAGATGCATGGCAGGTTCGACGCACAGTTTGCCGGCACGACCAAAGCTTCGGTCGCCTGTTTGAAGCCTTGAGGTTCAGTCCCGCTCGCGGTCAGAAAGTCAGTCCGGTTCGTGGAGCTGGGTGGCGGGTATGCTGCACGTGCATGCTGCTTGTTATTGAGATGTTCACATTTCGCCCATAGATAGGGCGCAGGGTTCGGATTTGAGCTGAAAAGCTC
>NZ_JADFFK010000023.1 GCF_015223355.1 Salipiger mangrovisoli
GCGGGATGGAGCAGCCCGGTAGCTCGTCAGGCTCATAACCTGAAGGTCGCAGGTTCAAATCCTGCTCCCGCAACCAATACATACAAGCCGCGGCCAAATGGCCGGCGGCTTTTTTGTCGTCTGCAAGGCTTAACAACGACGAGAGACCCAGCGCCAAATCCGGCACCACAGGCGAGGCTCCCGAGGGCGCCCCGGGGGAGGGGACCCGGCAACCGCCTGGGCGACCAGACAGCAGGCGCCGCGCCGACGAAGTGCCATGGGAAGACCCTTGACCTGCTGATGGCAACGCTCCGCGAGGGCAGGGTGCAGAAGAACGGGCTGCTCCTCTCCTTCCACAGCGAGCCCCTCCTCAACCTCAGTCTTGCTTGCTGCTGTACCGCGCCCCAATGTTAGATCGCCGGAAGCTGCATTTTTCCGGATGTTTCAGGATGATTGGCTGGTGGCACCATCGGGATGATGCACGGCGATCGGGCTCCCGGTAGGTGAAGCGGGGATCGGCCGTCGGCCCTATCGCGGTACATGGCCCGGTCTGGTGATCGCGAAGCGGCTGGTGCAGCTGCTGGTGGGAGGAGACCCGGCCCAGAGCAAGCCGTGAGATGGCAAGGCTTCCAGCTTCTCGCTTCCCGGCACGATGGCCAACCTTGCGGTCAGGGTGAGCCGGGATGCGCGGCTCACCCGCATCAAGGGGCGCGCGGATCGTCGATGACACCCGCTCCACCCGGCTCCTCCTGAGCGAGACGCTCCGCGCGTGAGAGCTGTATTCCGTCGTCTCCGCGACGCGAGCCGTGGCCCTTGATCATCTTGGCTCGGAAGAGGCCTTCGATCTGCGCAAGGTCGGCTCCAGGATGCCCCAGATGACCGGCTTCGAGTTCACCCGCGCCGCGCTTGGCATCGGGGTGCCGTCGATGATCCGGTTCAGCTTGGTTTCCTTCGTGATGAGGTATGTTTCGGGACGCAGCGGCGAAGATCGGCCGCGCTGCGATCCTCGCCAGGCCGGCCAAGTCGGGGCCGTTGCTGCACGCGCTCGTCAGGGCGCCGGATCCCGGCGCGGCGGACCCGCCTGGGCCATGACCCGGCCTTGGTTTGCAGCGGGCGGGAGGCCATCGACCGCGCCCTTGGGGCGACATTCGCCCTCGTTCTGACGGATATCGAAATGCCCGACATGGACGGCCTCGTCGCAACGCATCCCATCGGCGATGCGCGGGCGGGGCGGCCCGTGCCTTTCACCGTCGTGCTGACCGCGAATGCCATGAGTGCCGGATGCGAAAGTTGCCTGAGAGTGGGAATGGGTGACCACCTCAACAAGCCGATCGACGTCGAGATGCTTGCCAAGAGCATCGTCGCGGACAGGCGCCGGACGGGGCTGCCCGCGGCCCTGCGGGCGAAGGGGGAGCGACGAGGTGGCGGGGACGGCTGCCATCGGCCAGAAGGCCCATCGCCGGCTGTGCACCGAGATCGGCAGGGTCCCCCGGTCCTTGCAGCGCTGATTGCCGACTTCGATCAGGAGGCACCCGCGTTGCTGGGCTGGATGCGGGCCGCGGTCTCGGCGCACGGTCAGAAGGTGAATGGAAGGGACTGCGGCGCCTCGCGGCTCCGTGCCAAGGGTTCGAAGCCGACTGCCGTGCGGGCGAGGTTGACCCCGCCCTGGACAAGGTCACCCAAATCGCACAGGCGCTGGGGAGGCCCGGATCGGCCTGCGGCGCTTCACGCCCGACGGGGCGTGCCCGGCGCGGAAGCGGCAAAGACCGGCCACGTCTGCCCGGTGCCGGGCGCAAAACTCCTTTGAGGCGAGGCGTTCCGGTGCCAGTATCCGCATCACGGTATTTTTCCAAATCTATTCAATCAAGGAGTTTGCGATGGGGACCTCCCGAAAATACGCGGCCGAATTCATTGGCACCTTCTGGCTGACCTTCGGCGGCTGTGGCTCGGCTGTTCTGGCGGCGGCCTTTCCAGAGGTGGGGATCGGCCTTCTCGGCGTCTCGCTGGCCTTCGGGCTGACGGTGCTGACCATGGCCTACGCGATCGGCCATGTCTCGGGCTGCCATCTCAACCCTGCGGTGACCGTGGGGCTCGCCGCGGGCGGGCGCTTCCCGGCGGCCGACATCCTGCCCTATGTGGTGGCGCAGGTCCTGGGGGCGATCCTCGGCGCGGCGGTGCTCTCGGTGATCGCTGGCGGCGTGCCGGACTTCGATCTGGTCGCCTCGGGCTTCGCCGCCAATGGCTACGCCGAGCACAGCCCCGGAGGCTATTCGCTGCTTTCTAGCTTCGTCGCCGAACTGGTGCTGACGATGATGTTCCTCTTCATCATCATGGGCACCACGCACGGGCAGGCGCCGGTGGGCTTTGCGCCGCTGGTCATCGGGCTCGCGCTGACGCTCATCCATCTGATCAGCATCCCGGTCACCAACACTTCGGTCAACCCGGCACGCAGCACCGGACCCGCGCTCTTCGTCGGGGGCTGGGCGCTGGGGCAGCTCTGGCTGTTCTGGCTGGCACCGCTGCTCGGTGGTGCGCTTGGCGGGATACTCTACAGCTGGCTCAGTCCGACCCCCACCGGCATCGTCACGGGCGGCGTTCCGAGCAAGTAGGCCCCAGCAAGCGAAGGGGCGCGGCCCTCATGGCCCGCGCCCCCCCTTTCATCTTTCTTCGATTGCTCCCGCCGGAGGCGCCTCAGCGCGTGCCGGCGAAGCGCTGCTGCCAGTCGGCGCGCTCGTCATCTGTGATCTTGCGGAAGGTCACCTCGGGCACTTCGAACGCGTGGCCCGCGGGCAGGGTCGAGAGCGCCGCACCCAGATCGCCGGGCCAGGCGTCATCCCCGGTCTTCAACGCCGCCAGCAGCTGCGCCGAGGCGTCGGGGATGAAGGGCGAGGAAATGACCGCGTAAAGGCGGATCATGTTCAGCGCGAGGCGGACCTGCATCGCCGCGGTCTCGGGGTCGGTCTTGAAGGTCGACCAGGGCGCGGCCTCCTGCAGATACTCGTTGCCGAGCACCCAGGCGGCGCGCAGCGCGCCGGCGGCCTTGCGCACCTCATGCGCCTCCATCTGCGCCTCATACTCGCGGATCTTCTCGGCGAGGTCGGCGATGAGCTTGGTCTCGAGCGGACCCATGGCACCGCCCTCGGGCACCACTTCGCCGAACTTCGAGCGGCAGAACTTGGTCACGCGCGATGCGAAGTTGCCCAGCACGTCGGCGAGGTCCTTGTTCACCGAGGCCTGGAAATTCTCCCAGGTGAATTCGGCGTCCGAGCTTTCCGGCGCGTGGCTGAGCAGCCACCAGCGCCAGTAGTCCGCCGGCAGGATCTCCAGCGCCTGGTCCATGAAGACGCCGCGCCCGCGCGAGGTCGAGAACTGGCCACCGTCATAGTTGAGGTAGTTGAACGACTTGATGTAGTCGACCAGCTTCCAGGGCTCGCCCGAGCCAAGGATCGTGGCCGGGAAGGTGAGGGTGTGGAAGGGCACGTTGTCCTTGCCCATGAACTGGGTATAGGTCACGTCCTCGGCGCCCTTGTCGGTGCGCCACCAGCGCTCCCAGTCATCGCCCTTGCCGGCATCGACCCATTCCTGCGCGCAGGCGATGTATTCGATCGGCGCGTCGAACCAGACGTAGAAGACCTTGCCTTCCATGCCGGGCCAGTCCGCGTCGCCCTTCTTGACCGGAATGCCCCAGTCGAGGTCGCGGGTGATGCCGCGGTCCTGCAGCCCGTCACCGTCATGCAGCCATTTCTTGGCGATCGAGGTGGTCAGCACCGGCCAGTCGCTCTTGCTGTCGATCCAGGCCTCGATCTGGTCCTTGATCTGGCTCTGGCAGAGGTAGAGGTGCTTGGTCTCGCGCATCTCGAGGTCGGTCGCGCCCGAGATCACCGAGCGCGGGTTGATCAGCTCCACCGGGTCGAGCTGCTTGGTGCAATTGTCGCACTGGTCGCCGCGCGCATCCTCGAAGCCGCAGTTGGGGCAGGTGCCCTCGATGTAGCGGTCCGGCAGGTAGCGCCCGTCGGTGGGCGAGTACATCTGCGTCTCGGACACTTCGCGGATCAGGCCGCGCTCGGCCAGCACCCCGGCGAAATGCTGCGTCAGCTTGTGGTTCTGCGGGCTCGAGGAGCGGCCGAAGTGATCGAAGCTGAGGCGGAAGCCCTCGGCGATCTTCGACTGAACCTCGTGCATCTCGGCGCAATACTCGGCCACCGGCTTGCCGGCCTTGGCGGCGGCGAGCTCGGCGGGGGTGCCGTGCTCGTCGGTGGCGCAGAGGAACAGCACCTCGTTGCCGCGCGCGCGCTGGTAGCGGGCGTAGAGGTCGGCCGGAAGCTGGCTGCCGACGAGGTTGCCGAGGTGCTTGATCCCGTTGATGTAGGGGATCGCCGAGGTGATCAGATGACGTGCCATGTTCGTCCCGCGAATGACTTTGGAGTTGTGGCGCTCTTAGCGGATGTTGTCCGCGCTTGCCAGTGCGGCGGCGAGGGGGCTGTCTGCCCCCTCGAACTCCCCCGAGGATATTTTTGCCTAGAAGACCCGCGGGCGTCAGTCCCGCCCTTCGCGCTGGCGCGAGAGCAGCCGACCGATGGTGAAGCTCGTGCGCGGGGCGTAGACATAGGGGGTGCGGCGCGCGGCGGGGCGGGCGCGCATGCGGACCAGGCCGAAGATGACCAGCACCACGTGCCCGGCGCCGATCAGTGCGAAGAGCGAGGCCGGGCCGAAGGCGGCCATGAGCAGCGCCGCGCCATAGGGCGCGGCGATGGCGCCGACGGCATACCAGAACATCAGCGTCGCCGAGAGCTCGATCCGTTCCGAATTGTCGGCGAAGTCATGGGCATGGGCCGCCGAGACCGAGTAGATCGGGTAGGTCACGACACCGAAGAGCGCGGCCATGAGCATCACCCCGGCAGGGGACAAATCGGTGAGCGTGGCGGTGGCGACCGAGACGAGGATCGATCCGATCGAGAGCCAGATCAGCACGGTGCGGCGGTCGAAGCGGTCGGCGAGCCAGCCGACGGGATATTGCGCCGCCGCGCCGCCCGCGATGTAGGCGGCGAGGAAGAGGCCGATCTGGTCGGGCTGAAGCCCGACGCCTGCGCCGTAGATCGGACCGACCATGCGGAAGCTCGCCCCGGAAAGCGCCGAGACGATGACGCCGGCGACCGCCAGCGGCGAGCGCGCCCCGGCCAGCCCCGGGCGCAGGCGCGGCGCGGCGGGGGTGGCGGGCTGGGCGCGGCGGGTGAGGGTGATCGGCAGCATGGCCGCGCAGCACAGCAGCGCCAGCAGGTTGTAACTGACGTAATGCGCGGGCTCGAGCACGCCGATCAGCATCTGTGCCACCAGCGCCGCGCCCATGTCGGCCATGCGGTAGGCGGCCATGGCGCGGCCGCGGGTCTCGTTGGTGACCTCGGCCTGCAGCCAGGCCTCGATCACCGTGTAGGCGCCGGCGACCGACAGGCCGGTGGCCATGCGGAAGATCGCCCAGGCCTCGGGGGTGGTCAGCAGCGGGTGGGCGATGAGGCCGATCACCCCCGCGGCGGTGAAGGCGGCATAGGCGCGGCTGTGGCCGACCGAGCCCATCAGCCGCGGTGCCCACCAGCAGCCGACGAAGAAGCCGATGAAATGCGCCGAGCCGAGAAAGCCGATCTCGGCGGTGGTGAAGTTGAGCGCGAAACCCGAGAGCGCGTCCAACGGGCCGACGCCGCCGGAGGAAAGCTGCTGCAGGATGACGGAGAGGAAGAGGGCGGCGAAGGAAAGAGGCAGGCGCATGGGCCGGTTAGGGACATGCGTTCCGGGGGCTGTCGCGGCGGATTGCGACAGGAGGGCGTCGTTTTTGGTGCAGCTGCGGATTCTGTGATCTCAAATCCGCCCGCGCGCTGCGCCGCGCCTGCCTGCGCCATGGGCAATCGGCGCTGCCGTGGCGGTTCCCGGAGCTTGGGGTCTTGGCTTCCCGGCTCAGGTGACTAGTGTCGCGCCGAGCGCTAACAGGAGACCTCCAATGAAGAAAAACCCGCTGGGCCGCACAGGCATGTCGGTGACCGAGCTCTGCCTTGGGACCATGACCTATGGCAACCAGACGCCCCCCGAGGATGCCTTTGCGCAGATCGAGCGCGCGCTCGATGCCGGCATCAACTTCATGGACACCGCCGAGATGTACCCGGTGAACCCGGTGCGGGCCGAGACCGTGGGCCGTACCGAAGAGATCCTCGGTGACTGGTTCGAGAAGTCCGGCCGCCGCGGCGAATGGATCCTCGCCAGCAAGCACACCGGCCCGTCGAAGCTGGTGCGCGACGAGGCGCCGATCAGTTCCGAGACCATCCCGGTCGCCGTGGAGTCCTCGCTGAAGCGGCTGAAGACCGATTACATCGATCTCTACCAGTTCCACTGGCCGAACCGGGGCAGCTACGCCTTCCGCCAGAACTGGACCTTCGCGCCCTGGAAACAGGACCGAGAGGCGACCCGCCAGCACATGGCCGACGCGCTCGGCGCGCTGCAGCGCGAGGTCGAGCGCGGCACCATCCGCGCTTTCGGCCTGTCCAACGACAGCGCCTGGGGCACCGCCGAATGGCTGCGCATGGCGGCTGAGGTCGGCGGTCCGCGCGTCGCCTCGGTGCAGAACGAGTATTCGCTGCTCTACCGCATGGCGGACACCGACCTCGGCGAGCTGATGGTCAACGAGGATGTCGGCCTGCTGCCCTATTCGCCGCTTGGCGCGGGGCTGCTGACCGGCAAGTACCAGGACGGCGCGCTGCCCGAGGGCTCGCGCATGGCGATCAACGGCGACCTTGGCGGGCGCAAGTCCGAGCGGGTCTTCCCGGCGGTGGCGGCTTATATCGAGTTGGCGCGGGAGTTCGACCTCGATCCGGTCCACATGGCGCTGGCCTGGTCGGCGCGGCGGCCCTTCGTCGCCTCGTCGATCTTCGGTGCGACCACCCTTGGCCAGCTCGAACATCTGCTCGGCGCGGCAGAGGTCACGCTGCCGGACGAACTGCTCGAACGCATCGACGCGACCCACAAGCAGCACCCGTTGCCCTATTGAGTGGGGGGAGCCGCGCCGATTGTCGCGGCTCCGGCACCAAAATGGGCGCGGAAGTGATTGCTCCGCGCCCGCATCGCCGCTAAATCGCGGCGCATGACCAGCTCGAACAAGCATCCCGGCGCCCCCTGGCGCAATTTCTACGGCCGCGTGAAGGGCAAGACCCTGCGCCCGAGCCAGGAGACCTACCTCGAAGAGGACCTGGCGAAGCTTTCGCCGGGCGCGGTCGACTGGGACGTGAACCCCGAGCGCGAGAAGCTCGACATGCAGGCCATGTTCGGCGGCAAGCCGGTCTGGCTCGAGATCGGCTTCGGCGGCGGCGAGCACCTGGTGCACCAGGCCGCGACCCATCCCGGCATGGGGATCATCGGCTGCGAACCCTTCATCAACGGCGTGGCGATGCTGCTCGGCAAGATCCGGCAGGCTGGGGTCGAGAACCTGAAGGTCTACCCCGGCGATGCGCGCAATCTCTTCGACGTGCTGCCGGAAGGCAGCATCGACAAGGCTTTCCTGAACTACCCCGATCCCTGGCCCAAGACGCGCCATCACCGCCGCCGTTTCGTGACGCAGGAACATCTCGAGCCGCTCGCGCGGGCGCTCAAGCCGGGGGCGGAGTTCCGCGTCGCCACCGACATTCCCGACTACGTGCGCCAAACCCTCGAGGAAGTGCCGAAGGCCGGTTTTGAATGGCTGGCCGAGGGGCCGGGCGACTGGCGCGCACCCTGGGGCGACTGGATCTCGACCCGCTACGAGCAGAAGGCGCTGCGCGAGGGCCGTACGCCGCATTACCTGACATTCCGCAAGCTCTGAGACGAAGCGGCGCAGTCCGCGCCGGGCGCTTTGCACATCGATCAGACCGCGCAGGGCCGCCGCCCCGCGCGGTCTTTGCTTGCGCCCGTGGGGTCAGGTCGGCCTGCGCGCGGCCTCGAGGTCGCGGAACTGGCGGGTGACCAGTTCCTGCGCCTCGCCGATGTGGTAGCGCAGCGCCGCCTCGGCGGCCTCGGCATCGCCGCGGCGGATGGCGTCGAGGATCGGCTCGTGGGTTTCGGCGATCTTATGCGCGTCGTCGTAGAGCCGCCCGATCACCATGATCGAGAACTCGGTTTCGGCGGCGATCTGTTCAAAGACGTGCAGGAACTTGGGATTGCCGCTGCCGGCGCAGAGCAGGCGGTGGAACTGCATGTCCGCCTCGACCTGCGTGAGCATGTCGGCCCGCTGGTCCGCCACTCGGTGCAGTTCGGCGATTTGCGCGGCGAGCTTGTCCACGGTCTCGTCCAGCCCGAGGCGGATCACCCGCCGGGCGGCGGCGATCTCGATCACCATCCGCAACTCGTAGAGATCGTTCAACGCCTCCGCCGAGGTCTCGCGCACGAAGAAGCCGCGGTTGGCGTAGTAGGTCACCAGCCCCGAGTTCTCGAGCAGCCGCGCCGCCTCGCGCACCGGGGCGCGGCTGACACCCAATTCGCGCGCAACCACCGATTCCGAGAGCCGCGCGCCGGGGGCGAGCTGGCCGGTGACAATGGCCTTGGTGAGCAGCGTCGCGACGCGCTGCACCAGACCCTCGCGGTCGAGGGGTTGGAAACCGGTCTGCTGTGGAGGTCTCGCCATGCCGTCATGCGCCTGAATTTCCCCCAGAATAAATGTCGTTTTGACGATTGTCGACAATTCCCTTGACCGGGGCAGGGGGGCTGCCCTTACGATGGGTGAAGAATGTGCACGGAGCTCGCCCCGGCGGCGAGCCAACCCGAGGAGAGCCGAATGCCCGATGGCGCGCCCGCTTCCACAGTCCTGACCCTCCGTCGCGACCTTGCCGCCGCCTATCGGCTGATCGCCCTCGAAGGGATGGATGACGGCATCTACACCCATATCTCGGCGCGGCTGCCGGACGGACCCGGAGGCGAAAAGCGCTTCCTGCTGAACCCCTTCGGCCTGCGTTTCGACGAGGTGACCGCCGCCAACCTGGTGACCGTGGACGAGACCGGCGCGGTGATCGACGACCCCTACGGCGCCGGGGTCAATGCCGCGGGCTTCACCATCCATTCCGCCGTGCACATGGCGCGGCACGACGCGGTCTGCGTGCTGCACACCCACACGGTGGCGGGCGTTGCCGTCTCGTCGGTGACGGAGGGGCTTCTCAGCCTCAACCAATGGTCGGCGCAGTTCCACGACCGCATCGCCTACCACGCCTACGAGGGCATCGCGCTCGATCTTGCCGAGCGCGAGCGCATCGTTGCCGACCTCGGCGACAGGCAGGTCATGCTGTTGCGCAACCACGGCACGCTGCTGCTCGGACGCTCGGTCTCCGAGGCGGTGAAACTGGCGCTGAACCTCGAACGCTCCTGCAAGGCGCAGGTGGCGGCGCTCGGCATGGGGCTGACCGCCGACGTGCTGCCGGACGATGTCGCCGAGCACACCGCGCAGCAATACCAGCGCGCCTACGATTCCGTCGAGCTTCGCGGCAAGCCCGACCCCGAATGGGCCGCGCAGTTGCGCCGGCTCGAAGCTCACGCCCCCGGCTACAAGGGCTGAGCCACTGCCTGCCCCGGTCAGTTTCCGGGGCCTGACTTTCGAAGAAAAGCAGTCAAACAGAACCGACAGGGACCCCATGAACACACTCAGAGCGACCACTTTCCTGATCGCCGCCACCCTTGCCGCGCCGCTTGCCGCGCAGCAGTCCGGCGGCCGCCTCGACATCGTCGTGCAACCCGAGCCGCCGGGGCTGATGATGGGCCTCGTGCAGAATGGCCCGACGCAGCTGGTGGCGGGCGACATCTACGAGAGCCTGCTGCGCTACAATTCCGACCTCGAGCCGCAGCCGAGCCTGGCCGAGAGCTGGGAGATATCGGACGACGGGCTGACCTACACCTTCCACCTGCATGACGGCGTCAAATGGCACGACGGCGAGCCTTTCACCGCCGATGACGTGGTCTTCTCGGCCGATGTCTTCCTGCGCGAGACCCACGCCCGCCTGCGCGCCTCGCTGGCCTATGTGGAGAGCATCACCGCGCCCGACGACACCACCGTGGTGTTTCAGTTGAAGGAGCCTTTCGGCCCGTTCATCAACGCCTTCGAGACCGGCACCATGCCGATCGTGCCCAAGCACATCTACGAGGGCACCGACTATGCGACGAACGAGATGAACGCGACGCCGATCGGCACCGGCCCGTTCAAGTTCGATGAATGGGTGAAGGGCAGCTACATCCACCTGGTGAAGAACGAGGACTACTACCTCGACGGCAAGCCCTACCTCGACGAGGTCTATTACCGGGTGATCCCCGATGCCGCCGCCCGTGCCGTGGCCTTCGAGACCGGCGAGGTGGACGTGCTCCCCGGCGGGTCTGTCGAGAACTGGGACGTGCCGCGGCTGACCGAGATGGAGGGCGTTTGCTCGACCGGCGCGGGCTGGGAGTTCTTCGCGCCGCTGTCGTGGATGTGGATGAACAACCGCGAGGGGCCGACCTCGGACGTGCGCTTCCGCCAGGCGGTGATGTACGCGATGGACCGCGATTTCGTGAAGGACGTGGTGTGGAACGGATTCGGCAAGGTCGCGACCGGCCCCGTCGCCTCTTCGACCAACTACTACAGCGACGCGGTTACCCAGTACGACCACAACCCCGACAAGGCCAAGGAACTTCTGGCCGAGATGGGCTACGGCGGAGAGGCCGTGCGCATCCTGCCGTTGCCCTACGGCGAGACCTGGCAGCGCTGGGCCGAGGCGGTGCGGCAGAACCTGTCCGAGGTCGGCATCAATGCCGAGATCGACAGCACCGACGTCGCGGGCTGGAACGAGAAGACCTCGCAGTGGGACTATGATCTGGCCTTCACCTACCTCTACCAGTACGGCGACCCGGCGCTGGGCGTGTCGCGCAATTACGTGGCGAGCCAGATCAGCAAGGGCAGCCCCTGGAACAACGTCGAGGGCTACGAGAACCCCGAGCTCGACGCCAAGTGGACCGCCGCCGCCGGCATGGTGTCCGCCGAGGACCGCGCCGCCGCCTACGCCGAGATCCAGAAGGAGATCGTCGACGACGTGCCGGTTGCCTGGCTTCAGGAGCTGGAGTTCCCGACCATCTACCGTTGCAACGTCAAGGATCTGGTGACCACCGCCATCGGGATCAATGACGGTCCACGCGACGCCTGGGTCGAAGAGTAACCTGGAGCCACGGGGCGGGCCGGGTCCGGTCCGCCCCTCAGCCGTCCTCTGGCGGGGGACAGGAACCAACGGGACGACCGGCGTGTCGAACGGGGGCCAATGAGCATAGTCACAGTCATCCTGTCGCGGGCCTTCAAGGCTTTCGTGACGCTTCTGGCCATCGCGGTCCTGAACTTCTGCCTGCTGCACGCGGCGCCGGGCGATCCGGCGGTGGTGCTGGCGGGCGAGGCGGGGGCCGCAGACGAGCAGATGATCGAGCAGCTGCGCGAGCGCTTCGGCCTCGATCAGCCGTTCCACGTGCAGCTTGGCAAATATGTCGGCAGCGTGCTGACGCTGGATCTGGGCTATTCCTTCCGGCAGGGCGCGCCGGTGGCGCAGTTGATCGCCGAGCGGCTGCCCGCGACGCTGCTGCTGACGCTGACCGCCTTCGTGATCTCGCTGGTGCTGGGCATCGCCTTCGGCGTGGCCGCCTCGGCGCGGGTGGGCAAAGCCTCCGACAGCCTGCTGACCACGCTGGCGCTGCTGTTTTACGCGACGCCGCTCTACTGGGCGGCGCTGATGGCGGTGCTGATCTTCTCGGTCTGGCTGGGCTGGCTGCCCGGCTTCGGCTACGAGACGGTGGGGGCGGGCTACACCGGACTGGCGCGGGCCTTCGACATCGCCAAGCACCTCGTGCTGCCGGCGCTGACGCTCGGCCTCTTCTTCATGGCGGTCTACATGCGGATGACCCGCGCCTCGATGCTCGAGGTCAGCCAGCTCGATTTCGTCAAGACCGCCAAGGCCAAGGGCCTCTCGGGCCCGGCCATCCGCCGCCGCCACATCCTGCGCAACGCGATCCTGCCGGTGGTGACATTGGCGGGCCTGCAGGCGGGGCAACTGGTCGGCGGCGCGGTGCTGACCGAGACCGTCTTCGCCTGGCCCGGCATCGGGCGGCTGATGTTCGAAAGCCTCGCGGCGCGCGACTACAACACCATTCTCGGCGTCTTCCTCGTCTCGGCGGCGATGGTGATCCTGTTCAACATCGTGACCGACATCGTCTATCGGCTGGTCGATCCACGCATCGGCGCCAAGGCATGAGGAGGATCTGAACCATGTGGAAACGCTTCTCTTCCAACATCGGGGCGATGCTCGGCGTGGTGCTGCTGCTGGCGGTGATCGCGGTCGCCATCTTTGCGCCCATTATCTTCTCGCACACGCCGTGGCAGATGGTTCAACGGCCGTTCCTGACGCCCTTCACCATGGATGGGCTGCCGCTCGGCACCGATACGCTGGGCCGCGACGTGGCCTCTCAGCTCGCCTACGGCGCGCGGGTGTCGCTGCTTGTGGGTCTCGTGTCGACGCTGGTGGCACTGCTGATCGGCGTGCCGCTGGGCGCGCTCGCGGGCTTTTACGGCAACTGGGTGGACGAGGGCGCGATGCGCTTCACCGAGTTCTTCCAGACCATCCCCAACTTCGCGCTGGCCATCGTGCTGGTGGCGATCTTCGAGCCCACATTGGCCTCGATCACCATCGCCATCGCCATCGTCTCCTGGCCGCCGGTGGCGCGTCTGGTGCGGGCCGAGGTCATGTCGGTGCGCAAGCGCGAGTTCGTCGACGCGGCGCGTCTCGCGGGCCTGTCGCGCCCGCGCATCCTGCTGACGCAGGTGCTGCCCAACACCGTCTCGCCGATCATCGTCATGGCCTCGCTCATGGTCGCCACGGCGATCCTGCTGGAAAGCTCGCTGTCCTTCCTCGGCCTTGGCGATCCCAACGCGATGAGCTGGGGCTACATGATCGGCGCGGCGCGCACGGTGATCCGCAGCGCGTGGTGGCTCAGCTTCTTTCCCGGCATCGCCATCGTCCTCACGGTGCTGGCGCTGAACCTTATCGGCGAGGGGCTGAACGATGCCCTCAATCCTCACCTCAGCCGGAAGGGCAAGGCATGAGCACTCTGTCCATCGAGCACCTCAGCATCGGGCTGCCGCAGGGCGCCGACCGGGCCTTCGCGGTGGAGGACGTCTCTTTTGCCATCGAGAAGGGCGAGATCCTCTGCGTCGTCGGCGAGAGCGGTTCGGGCAAGTCGATGACCGCCAATGCGCTGATGGGGCTGCTGCCACCGGGCGTGACGGTGAAATCCGGCCGCGCCCTGTTCGAGTCGCGCGACATCCTGCGCTTGCCCGAGGCCGAGAAGCAGGCGCTGCGCGGCGCGCGCATCGCGATGATTTTTCAGGAGCCGATGACCGCGCTCAATCCGCTGATGCGCATCGGCGAGCAGATCGCCGAGGTCTTTGCCGCACATGACCGATTCAGCCAGCAGGAGCGCCGCGACAAGGCGCTGAACCTCGTGCGCGAGGTGGGCCTGCCGGACCCCGAGAAGATCATCCGCGCCTATCCCTTCCAGCTCTCGGGCGGGCAGCGGCAGCGGGCGATGATCGCCATGGCGTTGGCGCTGGAGCCCAAGCTGCTGATCGCCGATGAGCCGACCACCGCGCTCGACGTGACGACGCAGGCGCAGATTCTCAAGCTGATCCTCGACCTGCGCGACAGGCGCGGCATGGCGGTGATGTTCATCACCCACGACTTCGGCGTGGTGGCCGAGATCGCCGATCAGGTGATCGTCATGCGCGAGGGCAGGGTGGTCGAACGCGGCATCGCGGCCAAGGTGCTCACCGACCCGCAGCACGACTACACGCGCCGCCTTCTGGACGCGATCCCTACCGGAAAGCTGCCACCCGCCCGCGCCCCGCGCGAGGTGCCGGCGCTGGAGATCAAGGGGCTGCGCAAGGTCTACCGCACCGGCGGCGGCTTCTTCCGTCCGGTGCGCGAGGTGCGCGCGGTGGACGACGTCTCGCTCACCGTCGGGCGCGGCGAGGTGCTGGGGCTGGTGGGCGAGTCCGGCTCGGGCAAGTCGACGCTGGGCCGCACCGCGGTGCGGCTGGTGACGCCCGACGGCGGGCAGGTGCTGGTCGGCGGCAGCGATCTTGCGGCCCTGTCCGAGGAGGAACTGAGAAAGCAGCGCCACAAGGTGCAGATGGTGTTCCAGGACCCCTACGCCTCGCTCAATCCGCGCCAGCGGATCATGGGCGCGCTGACCGACGGGCCGATCACCAAGGGCGTGCCGAAGGCTCAGGCGCAGGCCCGCGCGAAGGAACTGCTGGAGATCGTCGGGCTTGGCGCAGATGCCGCCAGCCGCTTCCCGCATGAATTCTCGGGTGGCCAGCGCCAGCGCATCGGCATCGCCCGCGCGCTCGCCATGGACCCCGAGCTGATCATCGCCGACGAGGCGGTCTCGGCGCTCGACGTGTCGATCCAGGCGCAGGTGCTGGACCTTCTGCGCGATCTGCGCGAGCGTTTCGAGTTGTCGATCCTCTTCATCACCCACGACCTGCGGGTGGCGGCGCAGCTCTGCGACAGGATCGCGGTGATGAAAAAGGGCAAGCTGGTGGAGATCGGAACCGTGCACGATATTTTCCTCAATCCCCAACAGGAGTACACGCGGCAACTGCTGGCCGCCGTGCCGGGCGCCGGCTGGGCCAAGGCGGGCGCCGCATGAAGGGCGTCATCACGACCACCGGCGGGGTCGATCTCTGGCCGCATTTCAGCGGGGTCTTCGCCGAGGATGCGCCGGAGCTGACCGTCATGCGGCGCGAGGATGTCTCCGATCCGGCGCAGGTGGATTTCGTCTTCACCTTCATCCCGCCCGCGGACCTCTTCGAGGGGATGACCGGCCTAAAGGCGATCTTCTCCGCGGGGGCGGGCACCGATGCGATCATGGCCTGCCCGTCGCGCCCCGAGCATGTGCCGGTCTTTCGGGTCGAGGATGCCGACCAGGCGCTGCAGATGGCGGGTTTTGCCGCCTTCCACGTGCTCTGGCATCACCGCGACATGGGCCGCTACGTGGCGCAGCAGGCCGGCGGGGCGTGGGCGCGCAGGCTCATCGGGCTGTCGCCGGCCTACCGTCGCGTCGGGGTTCTGGGGTTCGGCCACATGGGCCGCGCCATCGCCAAGGGGTTGATGGGGCTTGGATATCCGGTGGCGGGCTATTCGCGCCGCGCGCCTGAACCGGCGGAGCCGGGCGTGGAGCATTTCCACGGTGACGGCCTCGACGCGTTTCTCGCCAGCACCGACATTTTGGTGAACGTGCTGCCACTCACCGATGCCACGCGCGGGCTGATCGACTCAGGGTTCCTGTCGAAGCTGCCGCAGGGCGCTGCGCTGGTGCAGATGGGACGCGGCGGGCAGGTGGTCGAGGACGACCTGATTGCCCAGCTCGACAGCGGGCACCTCTCGGGTGCGTCGATGGACGTCTTCGAGGTCGAGCCCTTGCCGCAGGACCACCCGCTCTGGTCCCATCCCAGGGTGCTCGTCACCCCGCATGTCGCCAGCATTCCCGAACGCCGTTTCGTCGTGCAGGCGGTGCGTGAACGCCTGTCTTCCCTCTGATTCCGGACTTTCAATCATGACAGACCCCAACGACCTCACCGCCCGCGAGCTTGCCGCCCGCGTCCGCAGCGGCACGCTCAAGGCGCGCGAGGTGACCCGCGCCACGCTCGACCGGGTGGCGCGGCTCAACCCGGCGATCAATGCCATCGTGCAGGACACCGGCGAAGAGGCGATGCGCGATGCCGAGGCACTGGACGCCCGCATTGCGGCCGGCGAGGAAGGCGGCGCGCTGGCGGGCGTGCCGGTGACGGTCAAGGTGATCGCCGACCAGAAGGGCTATGCGACCACCAATGGCACGACGCTGGCCAAGGATCTGATCGCCACCGAGGACAGCCCGTTCCTGCGCAACATGCGCGCGCAGGGGGCCATCGTGGTCGGGCGCACCAACTGCCCGGCCTTCTCCTACCGCTGGTTCAGCTCCAACAAGCTGCATGGCACCACCAGCAACCCGCACAACCCGGGACTGACTCCCGGCGGGTCCTCGGGCGGGGCCGGGGCGGCCACGGCGGCGGGGCTGGGTCATATCGCCCATGGCACCGACATCGCCGGCTCGATCCGCTACCCGGCCTATGCCTGCGGCGTGCAGGGGCTGCGGCCGACACCCGGGCGGGTGCCCGCGTTCAACCAGTCCGGCCCGGACCGCGCCATCGGTCCGCAGCTGATGGCCGTGGCGGGGCCGCTGGCGCGCCGGGTGGACGACCTGCGGCTGGGGCTCGAGGGCATGTCGGGCTATGCGCCCGACGATCCATGGAGCGCGCCCGTGCCGCTCACCGGCCCCGCGGTCGCGCCGCGCGTCGCGCTGGTGAAGCGCCCCGGCGGCATCGATACCGACCCGCGCATCCTCGAAGACCTCGAGCGCGCGGCAGAAGTCCTGCGTAACGCGGGCTGGCAGGTCGAGGAACCGACACAGGTGCCCGACATCCGCGAGGCGGTAGAGCTTCAGATCGACCTGTGGCTCTCGGACGCGCATTCCGACAAGCTGGCGGCAGCGAAGCTTGAGGGCGATCCGGGTGCCATCGCGCTGCTTTCCTTCTACGAGGAGCGTGCGCGGGGCATCGACCTCGCGACGTTCAGCGCGCTTTTCAGCCGTCGGGCGCGGTTGATCCGGGCCTGGCGCGCCTTCCTCGTCGACTACCCGCTGGTGCTGATGCCGGTCTCGGCCGAGCTGCCCTTCGCGCAGGACGAAGACCTCCGGGGTCCCGAGGCGCTGGCGCGGCTGTGGGAGGCGCAGGTGCCGCAGATCGGCATCCCGCTGCTTGGGCTTCCGGCGCTCTCGGTCTGCTCGGGAGTGGAGGCGGGGGTGCCCTGCGGCGTCCAGCTCGTCGCGCCGCCGTGGCGCGAGGACCTCTGTCTCGACGCGGGCGAGGTGCTGGAGCGCAGCTTCGGTCTGCATCCACCGGGGTGACGCGCAAAAGCACAGCGCGCGCCGGACCGGCGCGCGACTTTTCGGCAATTCTGCAAGGGGATGACCACAACGCGCGGCAAGGAGCGCGTCCCCTTCGGGGAAGGTCTGTTCAACATCGAAGGGGGGATGGTAGCGGAGGAGGGACTTGAACCCCCGACACGCGGATTATGATTCCGCTGCTCTAACCAACTGAGCTACTCCGCCAAGAAGTGAGCGCTGAATATGGTTATGGGCCGGGAGGGTCAAGCGGAAAAATCACCTGCCGTGGCGGAAATTTCAGCCCCCCTTCCACGCGCTCATTTCACGATGGTCTCGTCCCTCACGAAGAGGTTCGCCCAGGCCCGGTCGATCAGTTCCGGAGTCATCCGATGTTCCCAGCCTTCGAAGTCGCAGATGGCCTTCATCTGGTCGATCAGGAAGACCGGCTGATAGTTGGCGTAGACATTGCCGATGGTCGGATACTTGCTCTTCAGCAGGTAAACGAGCGCGGCCTCGTCGAGCACCATCTGCTTCTTGCGCGCGACCATGGCGAAGATCTTCAGGTAGTCCTGCTGGTTCGGCCCGTCGATCTTGATCTTGAAGAAGATCCGGCGCAGCGCCGCCTTGTCGAAGATCTCGTTCGGATGGAAGTTGGTCGAGAAGATCACCAGCGTGTCGAAGGGCACCTCGAACTTCTCGCCCGATTGCAGGGCGAGGATGTCCTTGCTCTCCTCGAGCGGCACGATCCAGCGGTTGACCAGCTTCTGCGGCGGCTCGGCCTGGCGGCCAAGGTCGTCGACGATGAACAGCCCGCCGGTGGATTTCAGTTGCAGCGGGGCCTGGTAGGTGCGCGCCGTGGGGTTGTACACGAGATCGAGCATGTCGAGCGACAGCTCGCCGCCGGTGATCACCGTCGGGCGGTCGCAGAGCACGTAGCGGGTGTCGAAACGGTTGGTTCGGCGCAGGCGGGTGGGGTCCTCGAGTTCGGCCTCGGCGGCGGAATGCACGATCGGGTCGTAGACGGTGATCACCTGGCCCGAATACTCGATGGCGCGGGGCACATAGATCCGGTCGCCCAAGGCCTCGCGGATGCCGTTGGAGATCGAGGATTTGCCGTTGCCCGGCGGTCCGTACATCAGGATCGACCGGCCCGCGCTGACCGCCGGGCCGAGGTGCGACAGCAGTTCGTTCGGCAGTACAAGATGGCCCATCGCGCCGGTCAACGCCTCGCGGGTGACCTGGATGTTGCGGATCGACTGGCGCTGCACCTGCTCGCGGTAGGCCGAGAGCGGCACCGGCATCGGCCCGAAATACTCTGACTGCGACAGCGCGTCGAGCGCGCGGGCCTTGCCACTGTCGGTGAGCTGGTAGTGCATCTCGCTTGCCAGCGCGTCGCCGCGCGTGCCCATCGCCTCGACCAGCCCCTGCGCGCGCGCCAGGTCGACCAATTCCTGGGTGATCACGATGGGCAGGCAGACGGCGCGCGCCAGTTCCGTGACGACGTTGGTGTTCTTGCGGAACAGCGTTTTCAGCACGATGTCGCGCATCATGGTGCGCGGCAGCGCCATGTCCTCGAGCCGTTTCGGTGCCGGTGGCGCGACGACGCCGGAAGCCTGCATGTTCATTGGTGCCTTGCCCTGTTCCCGTCTTGCGGCCCGCGTTGGTGCGGCCGAGGAAACTTCAGCATTGTGGCAAGAGCTTGTCTGGGCGCGGGAATTGCCGGGGCGACTTGCGCGAAAGCCGTCGGTACGAAAAGCTGGCCGGGCAGGGCGAAGGAGGCAGAGATGACGCAAGGACTGGCGGTCGGGGTGATCGGAGGCACGGGGATGCTTGGGCGCAGCCTGGTTGCCGGGCTGCTGGACAGCGGCCTGCTTCGGTCAGGCGCGCTTTGGGTGGCCAACCGTTCCGGCACCCGAGGCGCTCTGCCGGAGGAGGTTCGGGTGACGGCGGATGCGCAGGAGTTGGTCGCAGGTTGCGACGTGGTCATCCTCTCGATCCCGCCGGCGCAGTTTGGCGCCCTGGACCTGGACGCCTCGGGCCGTCTGGTGATCTCGGTGATGGCTGGCGTGTCGCTTGCACGGCTCGCGGAGCGCAGCGGGGCCTCGCGGGTGGTGCGTGCCATGTCGAGCCCGGCGGCGGCACGAGGGCTGGCCTTCTCGCCCTGGTGCGGTGCGATCGGGGATGCGGACAGGGCGCGGGTGACGGCGCTGCTTGCGGCCTGGGGGAAGACGGCCGAAGTGGCGGACGAGTCGCAGATCGAGCTTTTCACCGCGATGACCGGCCCGGTGCCGGGCTTCGTCGCGCAGTTCGCGGCCTGTATGGCCGAGTTCGCCACCCGCCGCGGCATCTCACCGAGTGTTGCCGACATGGCGGTACGCCAGCTTTTCCTATCGGCCGGCGAGATGATGGCGCAGGGGGCGGCCTCGCCACAGGACCACGTGCAGGAGATGGTCGACTATGCCGGAACCACTGCCGAGGGGCTGTTGGCGATGCAGGCCGCGGGCGTGCAGAGGGTCGTCGACATCGGGCTCGACGCGGCGGTTGCGCGCACGCGGAAGATTGCCGGTTAGGGAAGGGGCTCAGACCGGGGCGGTGCCGTAGAGCGCTCCGAGCAGCAGATAGAGCACCAGCGTTCCGGCCAGTGCCAGCCCCATTGGAAATCGGCTGCCGGTTTCCCAGCTTTTCCAGTCAGGGGCGAGCTTGCGCAGCGGCGTCGCGCGCATGATCCTGTGGCTGGCGAAGGCGCCAAGCAGGGTTGCGGCGAACAGTGCCATGACGAAACGCAGATCGCCCAGGTGGATGAAGGGCGCGGCCGCGGCGGCGAATTTCGCGTCACCGGCACCGACCGCGCCGCCGGCGTTGAGTGCGATCCCCGCGACCAGCACCGCCAGCATCTGCACCAGGCGCCAGCCGTATTCTCCGAGCGGCAGCACGAAGGGGCCGAGCACAACGAAGATCGCCGCGAGGGCGATCACCGACTTGTTGAGGATCCGCATGTATTTCATGTCGGTGAAACAGACCCAGAGGCACACCACCAGGACCGGTGGCAGGAACCAGAGGGCGGCGGTTGCGGAGATCACCAGCATGTTCTCCGCCTCAGTTGGTCACCGTGCCTTCCAGCGCGTCGAGAGCGCGGGCGGCGGCTTCGAAATGCTGCGGATGGGTTTCCACCGCGTCGCGCAGCAGCCCCTTCCCGATCTCCACGTCGCCGCGCTTGACCGCAGCGAGCCCGAGCGTCTGGAGCAGCTCGGCGCGCTCGATCTGGGTCATCTGCATGACCGGCAGCGCGTAGTTGCCCTGCGCGCCGCGCGCCAGAACAAGGTTGTTCTTGGCGGTGAAGAGCTTGGGGTCCTGCCGGATGGCGTCGGCAAACAGCTTTTCCGCGTCGGCGTAGTCGCCGCGCGACAGCTTGGAGTAGCCCCAGTTGTTGAGCACCGAGGCAGGCTTCGTGGTCAGCCCCGAGGCAATCTCGTAGAAGCTGTCGGCCTTCTGCCACTGCTGGTGGCTGTCGGCGATCATCGCCTCGAGGCGATAGCGCTGGAAGGTCTCGTGGGTGGGTGGGATGGCATCGAGCACCTGCTCGGCCTGGTCCCACTTGTTGTTGCGGATCAGCGCGTCGGCCAGGGCGACGCGGTCCTCGTTTGTCGCGCCCTGATGGGCGATGACCTGCGACCAGGCGGTGGTGGCCTCGGGGTAGCGCTTGGCGCGCACCAGAGACTTCGCAAGACCGCGCTGGAAGTCGATCCGGTTCGGATCCTGTTCGGCGCTGCGCGAGAAGTAGGCCACGGCCTCGTCCGGGTCTCCGGCGGTGAGCATCACCTCGGTCAACCCGGCACCGTCGATGGCGTTGACGCTGGAAAACTCGCGATCCACCGCGTCCTTGTCGATGTCTTTGCCGCAGGCGGACAGTGCAAGACACCCCGTCGCAAGGGCGATCAAAACATTCCGGTGGCGCATTTCCTGCGTCCTTTTGCTGCTCGTGCCTCTTGCGCTGGCCCTGCCGCCGCCCCGGAGGGGGAGACCTCAGCCATCGCGCCGGATCAGGAAATCTCCGCTGCCCCGGCGAACCAGCCTATAGTCTTGATTTTGCGCCGGATCATAACCGGTATCGTCGCGCTTTGCGAGCGCCAAGCGCAGATTGTCGCGAATTGCGTCACTTTCGCCGTTGTCCAGGGCGTAGGCGCGCCGAAATATCTCGGCGGCCTCGGAGGTTTGGCCACTTTCGATCAGCACGACACCAAGATTGTTCCAGGCCTCGGGCCAGGTCGGTTCGACCTCGACAGCGCGGCGCAGCAGCGTCTCGGCCTGACCGAGGCGCCCCAGCGCGAGGTTGGCGGACCCGAGCGAACTGAGCACCTCGGCGGTCAGCCCGTTGCTGCCGGCGGCACGGGTGTAGGCCTCGAGCGCAAGCTCGGCCTCGCCGGCCTGCATCAGCCGGTGCCCGACGAGAAGCTGGTCCACCTCTGCGCCGCGCGGATCGAGCGTCGGCGCGTAGGGCGTGCCGCGCTGCTGCTCCAGCGTCGCCGGGCCGCCGAAACCACCAAGGCCGCCCGTTGAGCAGGCGGCCAGGCAGACGAGGACGGCGGCGGCACAGGCCGGGCGTGGGGACATGATGTCAGTTCGTTAAGGTTGCCAGTTTCCCGATACCCACGAGCGACGGACCGACCAGGATGATCATCAGCGGGGGCACCGTCAGCATCATAGTGGTGAGCGTCATCTTTGTCGGCAGCTTGTTGGCCTTTTCCTCGGCCCGCATGACTCTTTTGTCACGCATCTCGGCGGCATAGACGCGCAGCGCGTCGGCGATCGAGGTGCCGAAGCTTGCCGCCTGGTTCAGCACCACGACGAAGGACGACACATCGTGCACCCCGCAGCGCTCTCCCATGTCGGAAAGCACCGCGGTCTTTTCCTTACCCGCTTTCAGCTCGTAGCAGACCATCTCGAACTCGTCGGCCAATGCGGCGTAAGAGGCCCGCAGCTCGCGGGCGACGCGGTTGATCGATTGGTCGAGCGACTGGCCGGCCTCGACGCAGACCAGCATCATGTCGAGCGCATCGGGAAAGCCTTCCTCGATCTGCTGGCGGCGCTCCTCGACCCGGCGGGTCACCCAGTACTTCGGGGCGAAATAGCCGAAGGCCCCCGGCGTGATCATCCACAGCATCTTGGTGTGCAGCGGCGCGTCCGGCGTGTCGAGCACGAGAAGGTAGTAGACCGAGCCAGCGGCGAGCAGGCCCAGCCCGAGTGTCATCTGCGCAAGATAGTAAAGCCGTACCGCATCGCGCGAGCGATACCCGGCCTGCAGCAGCTTCTTGCGCACCGCGCTGAGCTCTTCCTCGGTCGTCGGCTCGAGGTACTGCGCGTATTTGTTCAGCTTCTCGTTGCGGCGGGTGTCTCGGAGCACCGCGCGGGTGTCCTTCGCCATCGTCTCCCGAGAGGTCTCGCGCAGTTTCTCCATCGGATCGGGGCGCGAGCGCAGCATGAGCGGAATGCTGGCAAGAAGCAGGACGAAGGCGAGCCCTGCGACCGCCATGAGCGGGCCGGCCGGGCCAAGGCGTGCGATCAGCAATGCATTGAGCGTATCGAGCATGACGGGCACCTCAGACTTTGATGTTCACCAGGATCCGCATCACGATGAGATTGAGGATCAGGAAGATGGCGACAGCGAAACAGGCGGGGATGAAGAGGGCGTGGTTGAGCACCTCGTCGTAATAGTGCGGATCGAGCACCTGGATCGCGACCAGCACGAAGACCGGGAATCCCGACAGGAACTTGCCGGACCATTGCGCCTCGGCGGTGATCGCCTTGACCCGGCGGAACAGGCGGAACCGGGCGCGGATCACCTTGGCAAGCCCTTCGAGGATTTCGGCGAGGTTGCCGCCCGATTGCTGCTGGATGCTGACCGCAACCGCAAGGAACCGCATGTCCTGCATGTCGAGCCGTTCGGCCATGTGCTTGAGCGCCTCGCCGATGTCGCGGCCGTAAGTGGCCTCGTCCGAGATCACCCCGAATTCCGTTGCCAGCGGGTCTTTGATCTCTTTCGAGACGATGCTGATTGCCGAGCTGAACGGATAGCCGACGCGCAGGCTGCGCACCATCAGTTCGACCGCGTCGGGCAGCTGTTCCTCGATCAGCGCGAGGCGCTTCTTGGCCTTGCCGTTGACCCACATGTAGACGCCGCCGACCCCGATGAGGATGCCCATCACCAGACGTACCGGCAGCGTGGCAGCGGTGCCGAAGGTGAGCGCGACGAAAGCCAGCAGGCTGACGCCCACCATGATCAGGATGAGCTGCTGCGGGGTGAAGGCGAGCGCCGCCTTCTGCGCGCGGTCCGCGAGCAGCGAGTAGAGCGGAATCCCCCGATTCTTGCTGTGCTGGTCCATCTCCTTGCGGAGCGTGGCAAGAACATCCTCGCGCGAGGTGGTCTTGTTCAGCATGTCGAGACGGCGGTTCACCTTGCTGTTCAGCCGGATCGATTTTCCGAAGGCGACAAGATAGATGCCCTCGACCAGCACCAGCACGCCGATGAAGATCAGACCGTAGATGATAGGTTCAGCGCTGAGCATGGCTTACTCCGGGCGGAAAGGTTCGTAGATCGACGGCGGCACGTCGTAGCCCCACATGCGGAAGCGCTCGGAATAGTGGCTGCGCACGCCGGTGGCGGTGAAGTGGCCGATGATCTTGTTGTCCGGAGTAAGTCCGACCCGCTGGTAGCGGAACACCTCCTGCATCGAGATCACGTCGCCCTCCATGCCGGTGATCTCGCTGATCGAGGTCATCCGGCGCGAGCCGTCCTGTAGGCGGCTGGCCTGCACGAGGATATTGACCGCCGAGGAGATCTGGCTGCGCATCGCCTTGAGCGGCATCTCTACCCCGGCCATGGCGATCATGTTCTCGAGGCGGGAGATGGCGTCGCGCGGGTTGTTGGCGTGGATCGTGGTCATCGAGCCGTCGTGGCCGGTGTTCATCGCCTGTAGCATGTCGATCACCTCTTCGCCGCGGGTCTCGCCGACGATGATGCGGTCGGGGCGCATCCGCAGGGCGTTCTTCAGGCAGTCGCGCGGGGTGACCGCGCCCTTGCCCTCGACGTTCGGCGGACGGCTTTCCATGCGGCCCACGTGGGTCTGCTGGAGCTGGAGTTCGGCCGTGTCCTCGATGGTCAGGATGCGTTCGGAATCGTCGATGAAGGAGGACAGGGCATTGAGCGTGGTGGTCTTGCCCGAACCGGTACCGCCCGAGACGATGACATTGAGCCGTGTGGCGACGGCGGCCTGCAGATAGACAGCCATCTCCTCGGTGAAGGCGCCGAACTGCACCAGGTCGTCGATGCCAAGCTTGTCCTTCTTGAATTTCCGGATCGACACCAGCGAGCCATCGACGGCGATCGGTGGCACCATGGCGTTGAAGCGCGAGCCATCCGCCAGGCGGGCGTCGACATAGGGGTTGGATTCATCAACCCGGCGGCCCACGGCGGACACGATCTTGTCGATGATCCGCATCAGGTGCCGCTCGTCCTTGAACGTCACGTCCGAGAGTTGCAGCTTCCCGCTGCGTTCGACGAAAATCTGATGCGGCCCGTTGACGAGAATATCCGAGACCGTGTCGTCCTTGAGCAGGGTTTCGAGCGGGCCGAGCCCCTTCACCTCGTCATAGAGTTCCTGGTTCAGCGTGCTGCGTTCCTCGCGGTTCAGCACGATGCCCCTTTCCTGCAGGGATTCCGTGGCGATCGCGGCGATTTCCTCGCGCAGCTCGGCCTCGCTGGCCTGGTCGATGGCGGCAAGGTTCAAGTTGTCCAGAAGGGCGCGGTGCAGTTCGAGCTTGATTTCGCCCATGCGCTCCTTGCGTTTCTTCTCGCGGTCCTGCGGCCCGGCCTCGGCGGCGCGCTTGGGCAGCGGCTTGCGCATCGCCTGCGGCCGCGCGTCGGTGTCTACGGGAACCATTTTCGGTGTCGCCGCCTCGACCGGGGCAGGGGCCGCGGCCGGCTGAGGGGAGGGTTTCTTGTAACGCGAGAACATTGCGGGCTCCTATCACGCGGCTTCCGCATCCGACTGGCCGATGGCGTAAAGCTCGGCGGCCAGCTTGGCGATTTCCTTGCGCAGCGGGTTCTTGGCCGCCTGCTTGGCCAGGGGCAGGCCATGGTCGCCGGCCATCTGGACCTGCTTGCCGCCGTCGGGCAGCATCGCGCTGAAGTCGATCCCCAGGCCCTCGGCCATGCGCTTGGCGCGGGTCTTGCCGGGCAAGTCGGTGAATTTCGGCGCGTGGTTGACCACGAAGCGGATTTTCTCGAAGGGCAGGTCCTCGGATTGCAGCGCGCGCTTGAGGCGCAGCGCGTTCTGCGCCGAGCGCATGTCCAGCTCGACCAGCGCGAAGTAGACCTGAGCCTCGGTCAGGACCCTGTCCGTCCAATGGGTGATGGTCGTCGGCAGATCGACGACGACGAAGTCGAAATGCTCGCGCGCGGTGTCGAGCAGGCGCTTCACGTCCTCGGGCGTGAGCATGTCGAGCGGCAGCAGGTCCGCCGGGGCGGTCAGCACGTGCAGCTTTTCATCGACGGTGGTCAGCGCCTGACCGAAGCTGTCGCCGTCCATCGACGCAATGTCGCTCAACAGTTCAAAGACCGCTTCGCGGCGGGGCAGGTCGAGATAGGTGGCGACGGCACCGAATTGCAGGCCGAAATCGATCAGGCAGACGCGGGGCGCGCCGTTCTTGCGCACGGTGGCAAGTTCCCAGGCGAGGTTCACCGCGAAAGTGGTCGCGCCGCATCCGCCGGCCATGCCGTGCACCGCGATGAGAACGCCGTCACCTCCGCCCTTGAGCGCAACGCCCTCGGGCGCGGCGGGAGTCTCGGCCGCGAGGCGGGCCGCTTCGGCGCGGCTGCGGAAGCGGGCGACCGCGGCGGCCAGTTCGCCCTCGGGAAGTGGGTAGGGCGCAAATTCGTCCGCACCGCCGCGCAGCAGCTTGTGCAGGGAGGCAGGGGTCACGTCCTCGGCGATCAGCACGATCTTGATGCCGCGTTCGGCAGCGCGGGCGATGATCTGGGTAAGCAGCGGCAGATTGTTCTCGTCCTCGCTGTCGATGGCCAGGGCGATGAACTCCAGCGAGGCGGCATCGGGCTGGCTCAGGAAGGTCAGCGCGTCCTCGAAGCCAAGGTCTCCCCAGGCCTCGCCAAGCAGGGCTTCCATATCCTCGATGAGCAGGTCGAAGGTCTGCACGTCCCGGCTGACGGTGCAGGCCAAGATCGGCGCAGGGGCTGGCTGCCGCTCGGGAATAGTTGTCATTCTTCTTGTCCTTTGCCTCACGCGGGGGCGGTGGCAAAGGGTGCTTGTCGTGAATGTGCGCACCTTGCCCGCCGCTCTGTCCCTCGACTCGGAAGCCGTGCCGGGAGCGACCCGCTAGTGCAGAAAATGTCGGTCAAGTGGGGCAACATTTTGTCCGAAAAACCGTAATTGTACGGAATTGTCGGACGATCCCCGGCAGCGCGGTCAGAGCCCGCCGGAGCCCTCCGAGAGCGACGTGCCGCTCAGGCCCGTGGCCGGTTCCGCGCTGCGCACGTATTCCCGGTAGATGACTTGCGCGTATTTGCCGTCCAGCAGGGACGGGTGGCCGGCGACAAAACCCGACACCTCGGTGATGGTGCGCCGGTTGCGGCGCTCGCGTCCCTCGGTGACGACGAGCGGCTGTGTTTCGCCAAAGGAAACGACGGCCTCGAGCCGCGACGGCGAGATACCGAGGGTCGCGAGGTAGCGCACCACCGCCTGAGCTCGGCGCAGGCCGAGCGACTTGTTGTAGGCAGAGCTGCCGACCAGATCGGTGTGCCCGTAGACGCGGAAGCGCACTTCGGGGAATTGGCGGATCCAGCTGGCCTGGCGGCGCAAAATCCCCTGCGCCTCGGCGTCGAGCTGACTGCTGTTGAAGGCGAAGGTCACCATGCTGGGCACCTCCGCGGCAAACCGGGTGGAGAGATCGTGCACGTAGCTCTCCTGACCGGTCATCACCAGCGTGTTGGTCATCGTGGCATTGCCGAAGGCGCCATCGTCGACGCCCGAGCCGCTTTCATGCCCCGAGCAGGCCGCGAGCAGGGCGAGGCCCGTGGCAGCACCCGCGATCCGGAGCCTGCGGAAACCGGTCTTTTGCTGAAGAACCTGCATCGGATCAATCCATCACGTAGCCGTAGGAGCCGCTGAAGTCCTGCTTGGCAACCTCGCCGGCAGCCCCCTTCACGGGCCGGTTGCCCTCGGCGGCGGTGCGGCCGAACAGGAAGAGGTCGCGTTCCGAGGGCGGCTTGACGCGGTCGGTCGGCAAGGCCAGGGCCTGGCCGCGGGTCGGGGTCACCAGATGCGGCGTCACGATGATCACCAACTCGGACTGCTGGCGGCTGTATTCGGCGCTGCGGAACAGCGCGCCCAGCACCGGAACGTCGCCAAGCCACGGCACCTGGCCGTTGAGGTCGGTGAAGTCGTCCTGAAGCAGGCCGGCGATGGCGAAGCTCTCGCCGTCGCGCATTTCGACCGTGGTCGAGGTTTCGCGGCGGCGGAAGGCGTCGATGTGGATTTGATCCTGGTCGACGCCGTTGGTGCTGTCGATCGACGAGACCGCGGCCTTCAGCTCGAGGTTGATCAGATCGCCATCCACGACGCGGGGAATGAAGTTCAACTCGACGCCGAAAGGTTTGAAGTCGACCGAGATCGTGCCTTCCTTCTGCGCCACGGGCACCGGGTATTCGCCACCGGCGAGGAACTTGGCTTCCTGTCCGGAGAGGGCGGTGAGGTTGGGTTCGGCCAGGGTCCGGACCACGCCCTTGGACTCCAGCGCCTCGAGCAGGATGCCCACCTCGAGCCCGCCGGCGTTGAAGCCGAAGACGGCCGCGCCTTCGGTGCCGTCGGAGACGGTCACCGCAGAGCCGAGGGCATTGTCGCCGATCCAGTTGCCGGTTTCGGAGGCCAGCCCCAGGTCGCCGCCCAGCAGGTCGCCGTTCAGCGACAGCGAACTGCGCAGCGTCTTGGCGACGGAGCGCTGCATTTCGGCGAAACGCACCTTCAGCATGACCTGCTGCACGCCCGCGACGGACAGCAGGTTGGAGACCCGGTCCGGGGCGTAGCGCTGCGCGAGATCCAGCGCGCGGTCGAGTTTCTGGCTGCTCGAGACGGTGCCAGAAAGCACGATGCCGTCATTGGCGGTGCGCACCTCGATGTTCTCGCCGGGGAGAATCTGGCGCAGGCGTTCCTTGAATTCCGAGACATCGGCGGCGACGCGCACGTCGACATTGGTGATCAGCCGGCCATTGGCGTCGAGAATCGTCAGCGTCGTGGTGCCCGGCGTCTTGCCCAGAACATAGATCGTCCGGTCGGAGAGCGAGGAAATGTCGGCGATCGACGGGTTGGCGATCGAAAGCTCGGCGAAAGGCGTTTCGCTTTCCACCACCACGGCGCGGTTCATCGGCACGTTCAGCGCGCTCTCGGTGCCAGTGCGCACGACCCGCAGGCTTTCCGCCCGCGCAAGGCTCGGAGACAGGGCAGTCACGCTCAGCGCCAGCCCAAGCAGGGCCGCCTTGAGGAAGTTGTCAGCTTTCATGTGACCTGCCTTTCGATCACGTCGATCACGCCTCGGGGGCGGGTCGTGCCGCCCGCTTTTCCAGGCACTCTGCGCGCAATCCCGTTTCCATGCAAGAATCAATGGCTTCGCGGCCTGTCCTGCTGTGGATGTTGCGCAACATCGCCGCTTGAGGCGGGCAAATGCAAAACGGGGCGCCACTCCGGCGCCCCGTCTCCAAGCTCTTGATATCGGGTCAGTTCGTGCAGGGGATCGGGATTTCCGCCACCTCGCCGCCGCGGCGGACGCGGGTGGTGCAGGTCTGGGCGACGGGCTCGGCCTTGCGCTCTTCGGGGGCCTGGATGCCCAGCATGACCCGCTGGTCGACCTCGATAACATCGGCAACCGTGGTGTCGGTGGAATTCATCAGCGACAGCGACAGGCGGCCGGTGCTCTGCGCCTGGGCCAGCGCGGCGATCTCCTGCGGCAGGGCGGCCACGGTGACCGAGCGCGCGATATTGACGTCGGAATCATCCATGTCGGCGGTCTGGTCGATGGCAATGAGCCGCACCCCGGCCTGGATCAGCTTGGTGAACTCGCCGCGGATGCCGTTGCCGGTTTCGTTCGGGGATTTGCCGGTCCAGTAGACGTCCACCCGGTCGCCGGGACGCAGGAAGCCCGAGACCCCGGTGTGCACGTCGACCTTGATGGCAAAGGCCCGCTGCCCCGGCCGCAGCCGCGAGGTCAGCCCCGCGTCGCCGCCGGGCTCGCTGATCTTGCTGGGCACCACCGCCTCGAACTTCTCAAGGGCGCGCATGGCGACCCGCGGGGCATCGCCGTCCTTGAACAGCGGGGTCTTGGGTCCGAAGGTGTTCTCGGGCAGGATCTCGACGGGCCAGGGCGCCAGGCGCACGTCCTTGGCAGAGACGATCTCGCCGTGGGCGATGGCGCGGGTGGTCACATAGACCTGCTGGGTCGGCACCGCCTTGACCGATTTCTCGCGCTCCTGCTTCAGCGCCACCTGATAGGCGCCGATGTAATTCTGCGCGAGATACACAGCAAAGCCGGCAAGGCCGAGCCCCAGGATCAGAACCAGTCCGAATACCAGTCGCATGTCAGTTCCTCTCGTTCGGGGGCCGGGCGGGCCCTGCGCGTCGCGTCCACGCAGGTTTCTCCGGCGCGTCCAATGGGGGGTCTACGTGGGGATTGTGGTGAAAGATGGCCGCTTCTGGGCCTTCACGGCGGCGCGTCGGGGCGACTGCGCCGGCGGTGCCGATTGCGCGGAGCGGCGGGCCCGCGCGCCCCCGAACAGGAAACCGCCGCCGGACAGCGTCCGGCGGCGGCTTTGCAAAGGCCTGCGATGCGGCGCTGTTGCTTACCGTTATTGTTGTTCTTCCGCGGCGGGCTCAGCGGCGGTGTCGCCGGCGATCGCAGTGGTCAGGTTGCCACCGACCGAGGTGAGTGCGGTGGTCACGTTGGTGCCGATCAGGTTGTAGGCGGCTGCCGCCATGGCGACCACGGCTGCGGTCAGCACGACCCAGTCCACGGTGACTGCGCCGTCTTCGTCCTTGCGGAAGTTCTTGATGAATTTCAGCATTGTCTCTCTCCGTAAATCCAGTTTGCTCTCTCAACCGCTTCGGGAGCTTGCCGGGGCGTCTCTCCACACCCCTGTCCCTCGTGGCCTAGACCCAATAAAGCCGGTGGAATGAGGCGGGACTTTGGCGCAATCGGATTGTTTTTGCAGTCCGGAAAGGAATCTATAACATTCCGACAAGTCGCTGATTTTAGATGTAAAAATCAAGAAAGCTCGGCGCATTCTGGCAAAACCTCGCCCGGCTGCGCCCTCCGGGTCACGAATTTATGCGCGTTTCGCGAACAATCTTGGTTGACTTTGCAATCTGTGCGAGACTCGCTGGCGGGCGCGGATCCGCCGGTCCTCCTGCCGGGGCAGGGGCAGGCCGGGACTGCGTCGGAGGCGAGTCGGACGCAGAGCCGGGCCCCTCGACAGGCACAAGACGCAGACGAGGCAGCAGTGACCGCAGACGTCATCCGACCGGGCTTTTTCCGTACCGCCACGCTGGCCGTGGCGCTGGCCGCCGCGCCGCTTGCGGGGGGTGTCCGCGCCGAGACACCGCCGCCCTTTCCCGAATTCTCGGCCAAGCGCGTGACTCCGCCCAAGCCGGGCACCGCGAAACGGATCACCGTTCAGATCGTGCCGCCGCCGCCAAAACCCGTGCCTTTGCCGCAGGAATCGCTGCCGGACGCGCCGTCGGTGCCGGGACGGAGCGAAGGGACAGGCAGTTACGGCTGGTTCTGGCAGGCGGTCTCGCCCGAGCTTGCTGCCTCGGGTCCGGGGCGACTCGAGCCGGCGCTCCTGCGCCTCGACCGGCCCCCGCAGGGCGGAGGCGTGCGCGCGCCGCGCCTGCAACAGCTGCAGGACATTGCCGCGCGCTACGGCATCGAGCTGCTCAAGGCCACCGTCGGCACCCGCGTCTCGCCGGCGCTGGCGCTGGCCGTCATGGCGGTGGAATCGAGCGGGCGCAGCGATGCGGTGAGCCGGGCCGGCGCGCAGGGGCTCATGCAGCTCATGCCCGCCACCGCGGCGCGCTTCGGCGTGGCCAATGCGCTTGACCCGGCGCAGAACATCCGCGGCGGTGTCGCCTTCCTCGACTTCCTCATGGAACGTTTCGACGGCGATCCGATCCTCGTTCTGGCAGGCTACAACGCGGGCGAGAACTCGATCCCGCAGCACCAGGGCGTGCCACCCTATGCCGAGACCCGCGACTATGTCCCCAAGGTGCTCGCCGCCTTCAGCGTCGCCAAGGGCCTGTGCCTGACCCCGCCGCAGCTCATCTCCGACGGCTGCGTCTTCCGCGTCGCCGCGCGCTGAGCCGCCCTTTCTTCTAGGCGGAAATATCCCGGGGGAGAGGCGCGCAGCGCCTCGGGGGCAGCGCCCCCCGAATCCCGCCCTCGACGGCGGCACTGCGATCCCGCATAACCACGCGCATGGATCACCTGCCCATCGACGCCGTCCTGCCCGAGCTCATCTCTGCCCTGCGCGCGCGGGGCCGCGCCGTGCTGCAGGCGCCGCCCGGCGCGGGCAAGACCACGCGGGTGCCGCTGGCGATGCTTGATGTCGGGCTGACCGAGGGCCGCATCGTCATGCTCGAGCCACGGCGTCTTGCCGCCCGCGCCGCCGCCACGCGCATGGCCGAGACGCTCGGCGAGGCCCCGGGCGAGACCGTGGGCTACCGTATCCGCGGCGAGAGCAAGACCTCGAAAGCCACCCGCATCGAGGTGGTGACCGAGGGCATCCTCACGCGCATGATCCAGTCCGACCCCGAACTCGCGGGGGTTGGCGCGGTGATCTTCGACGAATTCCACGAGCGCTCGCTCAATGCCGACCTCGGCCTCGCGCTCTGCCTCGAGATCGCCGGGGCGCTGCGCGACGACCTGATCCTGCTGGCCATGTCCGCCACGCTCGACGCCGGCCCGGTGGGCGAGCTGATGCAGGCACCGGTGATCACCTCGGAGGGCCGCAGCTTCCCGGTCGAGCCGCGCTGGCTCGAGCGCTCCGTGCCGAAGACCCAGCGTTTCGAGCAGGCGATGGCGGATCTCATCGTGCAGGCGGTGTCCGAGACACAGGGCGGCCTGCTGGCCTTCCTGCCGGGCGAGGGCGAGATCCGCCGCACCGAGTCGGTGCTGAAGTCGCGCCTGCCGAAGGAGGTGACGATCCGCCCGCTCTTCGGCGCCATGGAGTTCGCCGCGCAGCGCGCCGCGATCCGCCCCGAGGAACAGGGCCGCAAGCTGGTGCTGGCCACCTCCATCGCCGAGACCTCGCTGACCATCGAGGACATCCGCGTGGTCGTCGACGGCGGCCGCGCCCGCCGGGCCCGCTTCGACCCCGGCTCGGGCATGTCGCGGCTGGTGACCGAGAAGGTCACCCGCGCCGAGGCCACGCAGCGCGCCGGCCGCGGCGGAAGGGTCGCGCCGGGCATCGCCTACAAGCTCTGGACGCGTGGCGAGGAGGGCGCGCTTCACGCCTTCCCGCCCGCCGAGATCGAAACCGCCGACCTGTCCGGCCTGGCGCTGGAACTGGCGCTCTGGGGCGCCACGCCCGAGGATCTGCCATTCCTAACCGCGCCGCATGCCGGTGCCTTCGCCGAGGCGCAGGCGCTTCTGGCAATGCTCGGGGCGCTGGACAGCGAGGGCCGCATCACCCGCCACGGTCGCCAGCTCGCCCGTCTGCCGCTGCACCCGCGGCTGGCGCATATGCTCAGCCTGGCCGGACCCGAGGCGGCACCGCTCGCCGCGCTGCTGGCCGAGCGCGATCCGCTGCGCGGCGCCCCCTGCGATCTGAGCTATCGGCTCGAAGCCCTCCGCGACCTGCGCCGTTTCACCGAGAGCCGCCCCTATGAGGTCACCCGCGCCGCGCTCGAGCGGATCAAGCAGGAGGCGCGGCGGCTCACGCGCGCCGCCGGCGAGACCCAGGGCGCGCGGCTTTCGCCCGCCGCGCAGGCCGCGCTCGCCTACCCGGACCGCATCGGGCTGCGCCGCAAGGGGGATGCGCCGCGCTACCAGCTCTCGGGCGGCAAGGGCGCGGTGATGGACGGGGCCGATCCGCTGGCGCAGACCCGGCTCATCGTCGTCACCGACACCGACGGCAACCCGCGCGAGGCGCGCATCCGGCAGGCCATCCCCATCGCGGAGTCGGAGCTGCGCGCGCTCTTCGAAGGCCAGATCGTCTGGCAGGATGTCTGTGAATGGTCGAAGCGCGACCGCCGGGTCATCGCGCGCCAGCAGGAACGGCTGGGCGCCATCGCCCTCGATGACCGGCAATGGAAGGACGCCCCGGCCGAGGCCGTCTCCCGCGCCATGCTGGACGGGGTGCGCGAGCTCGGCATCCCGCTGTCGGACGCCGCCCGCCGGTTCTGCGCGCGGGTGGAGATCGGCCGTGCCGCCGGGCTCGACCTGCCGGACATGGGGCCGGATGCGCTGATGGCCGAAGCAGAGGACTGGCTGCTGCCCTTCCTCGGCGGCGTGAAGAGCGCCGAGGACTGGAAGCGGCTCGACCTGCTGCCGGCGCTTCGCGCCCGGCTTGACTGGGGGCAGATGCAGGCGCTCGACGGCTCGGTACCGGGCCGGTTCACCACGCCGCTCGGGCGCGAGATTCCCATCGACTACTCGGGCGAGCACCCCGAGATCACCCTGCGCATCCAGGAGATGTTCGGCCAGCGCAGCCATCCGATGGTCGGCAAGCTGCCGCTGCGGGTCACGCTGCTCTCGCCCGCCCGCCGCCCGGTGCAGACCACCATGGATCTGCCGGGCTTCTGGGCCGGCTCCTACGCCGACGTGCGCAAGGACATGAAGGCGCAATACCCGCGCCACCCCTGGCCCGAGGACCCGCGCGAGGCCGATCCCACGCTCCGCGCCAAGCCGCGCGGCACCTGAGCCCGCGGCGCTTCTGCTCTTTCCAAATACGCCGGGGTGAATTGGCCGCAGGCCAAGAGGGGCAGCGCCCCTGCTCGGCAATCCGCTCGGCGCCGGTGCCGCAGAGGGGGCTCTGCCCCCACCGCCTGCGGCGGTGCCCCCGGGATATTTTCACCCAGAAGAAAAGCCCTGCGGGTGGACATTCCGCGCGGGGGCGGCGCAAATCGGGGCAACTGAAGCGAGGTGGCATGGATATCGAGGACCTGGCGGCACGCATCGAGGCCGGCGAACGCCGCGCGCTGGCGCGGGCGATCACGCTTGTGGAAAGCGCGCGCGCCGACCACCGGGCGCAGGCGATGGCGCTGCTCGACCGGCTGCGCGGGGCGGGGCGCGAGGGGCTGCGGATTGGCCTCTCGGGCACGCCGGGGGTGGGCAAGTCCACCTTCATCGAGGCCTTCGGCATGATGCTCGCCGCGCAGGGTCTGAAGGTGGCGGTGCTGGCCGTCGATCCCTCCTCGGCGCGCTCGGGCGGGTCTATTCTTGGCGACAAGACCCGCATGGAGCGGCTGTCGCGCGAGCCCAACGCCTTCATCCGGCCCTCGCCGGCGCAGTCGCAGCTCGGCGGCGTCGCGCGGCGCACGCGCGAGGCGATCGGTCTTTGCGAGGCGGCGGGCTTCGACGTGATCCTGATCGAGACCGTGGGGGTGGGCCAGTCCGAGACCATGGTGGCCGAGATGTCCGATCTCTTCCTGCTGCTGCTGGCCCCCGCCGGCGGCGACGAGTTGCAGGGCGTCAAGCGCGGCATCATGGAGAGCGCCGACATCATCCTCGTCAACAAGGCCGACGGCGAGCTGAAGGGCGCCGCGACCCGCACCTGCGCGGATTACGCCGGGGCTCTGCGGCTCCTGCGCAAGCGCCCGCAGGACCCCGAGGGTTTTCCCAAGGCGCTGACCGTCTCGGCGCTGGAGGAGGCGGGGCTGTCAAAGGCCTGGGAGGAGATGCAGGCGCTGGTCGGCTGGCGGCGCGAGAGCGGCCAGTTCGCCGCCCGGCGGGCCGAGCAGGCACGGCACTGGTTCGAGGCGGAGGTGCGCGAGGGGCTGCTCGCGCGGCTGCGGCAGGAACCGGTCCGCGGGGCCATGGCAGCGCTGGCGGGGCAGGTCGAGCAGGGCGGACTGAGCCCCGCCCGCGCCGCCGAGGAAATCCTCCGCACCTATCTTCCGGGCTTTGCCGGGAAGGGCTCTTGACTCCGATGGGGCTTGGAGCTAGAGAAGCCCGACCAGATTCCGGGCGCTGTGCAAGCGGCGCCCTTTGATATTGGCGGAAGGCCCGCTTTCGCCCCGAGACATGAAGGAATGGACCCAATGTCGCGCGTATGCGAACTGACCGGCAAAGGCCCGATGACGGGCCACAACGTGAGCCACGCCAACAACAAGACCAAGCGTCGCTTTCTGCCGAACCTGAATGATGTGACCCTGCAGTCCGAGACCCTCGGCCGCGGCGTCAAACTGCGCATCTCGGCTTCGGCCCTGCGTTCGGTCGACCACCGTGGTGGCCTCGACAAGTTCCTCGCCAAGGCGAAGGACGTCGAACTCAGCGCCAATGCCCTGAAAGTGAAGAAAGAAATCGCGAAGGCACAGGCCGCTCAGGCCTGATCCTGCCCACAGAGATTTCCACAGCCCCGGAGCAGCCTGCTCCGGGGCTGTTTTCTTTTGTTTTCATCTACTTGATGCTTATCTGATTTTCTGCGCCGCGGCACTGTTCGGTGAGATATCCCCAGGGCATGCCCTTGCGGTAGCCCTGTGGATGGTCCACGAATTCCGAGGGATTACCTTCACTTGGGGAGAGGAGCTGAGCATGGGCCTGAAGTTTGCTTTGATGATCGCGCTGGGGCTGTCCACAGCCGCGCAGGTGCATGCGGATATCGTCATCGAGGACGCCTATGCGCGCGCCGCGATGCCCTCTGCCGCGAGCGCTGCGGTCTACATGCAGGTGCGCAACGACGGCCCCGAGGATGACCGGCTGATCGCGGCCAGTTCCGAGAGCGCCGCGAAGACCATGCTGCACGGCAGTTCCGAGGGCGCGAACGGGGTGGTCTCCATGCAGGGGCACGCCGAGGGCGTGCTGATTCCCGCCGGGAG
Organism: Salipiger mangrovisoli; assembly: GCF_015223355.1. GTDB lineage: Bacteria > Pseudomonadota > Alphaproteobacteria > Rhodobacterales > Rhodobacteraceae > Salipiger > Salipiger mangrovisoli. Next base: position 36,060 of record NZ_JADFFK010000023.1, read on the forward strand.
CGACCATGCGTTCGCTCGCGGCGGCGACCACATCATGCTGATGGGGCTGACCCGGCCGATGGAGCAGGGGGCGACGGTGGGTCTCGTACTGACCTTCGAGCGGGCGGGAGAGATTCGCCTCGAGGTGCCGGTGGACCTCGACCGCTAGGCTTTGGCGGCGAGAATTTCCTCGACCCACTGCGGCACGATGCGGCTGGCGGGGCCGACGCGATGCTCGGCGAAACTGCGCGACGTGTCGCTGTCGCTGAGGTTGAGTTCGACCGTATGCGCGCCGGCATAGGCAGCCTCCTGCACGAATCCGGCGGCCGGGTAGACCTGTCCCGAGGTGCCGATGGCGGCGAAGAGGTCGCAGGTTTCGAGGTGCTCGGCGATCTCGTCCATGAAATAGGGCATCTCGCCGAACCAGACGATGTCTGGGCGGGTCGCGGGGCGGTCGCAATGCGGGCAGACCCCGGACGGCGACATGACCAGAGGTGCCGTCCACCGGCCGCCACAGGCGGCGCAGAGCGCCCCGTCCAGCACGCCGTGCATGTGGAGCGCCGTGGCTCCGGCCTTTTCGTGCAGCCCGTCGACATTCTGGGTCACGAGGATCACCTCGCCGGGATGGTCGCGTTGCAGGCGGGCCAGAGCGGAATGGGCGGCGTTGGGCGTGGCCACGGCGGCCTGCGCGCGGCGCGCGTTGTAGAAGTCATGCACCAGCTTCGGATTGCGGGCGAACCCCTCCGGCGTCGCCACGTCCTCGATCCGGTGCTGCGCCCAGAGCCCGCCCTCGTCGCGGAAGGTGCCCAGCCCGCTTTCGGCGGAAATCCCGGCCCCGGTTAGGATAACGATCTTCTCTGCGGTGCTGCGCTGTGCGGACATGGCCCCTCGCTGTGTCGGGTGGCGCGCCGGGGGCTTTGCCCGCCGGCGGCGTCGCGGTATCACGGACCCCGAAGGAGACCCGCATGACCTACCGTATCCTCTTTGTCTGTCTGGGCAATATCTGCCGCTCCCCCTCGGCCGAGGGGGTGCTGCGCGCGAAGGCCGAGCAGCGCGGTCTGCCGCTCGAGATCGACAGCGCGGGAACGGGGGACTGGCACGTCGGCGAGCCGCCCTATGGCCCGATGCAGCGGGCCGCCAAGGCGCGGGGCTACGATCTTTCGGGGCTCCGCGCCCGGCAGGTGTCGCCCGAGGACTTTCATCACTTCGATTTGATCGTCGGCATGGATGGTGCGAACATGTCCAACCTGCTGGCGCTCCGGCCCGACGGCAGCAAGGCGGCGCTGGCGCTGTTCACCGATTATGCGCCGGAAATCGGCGCTTCCGAGGTGCCTGATCCCTATTACACGCGCGATTTCGACGGCACGCTCGATCTTGTCGAACTGGCCGCGGAGGGGCTTCTGGCGCGCCTGCCGCTGTAGACGCCTGTTGCCGATTGGATGCGCCGCATCTCCGGAGCCGCGCTCCGGGTGGACAGGAGGGCAATCCTGCGCCATGCAAACGCCATCAACGGACGGCGCGTCAAGCGCCGGGGCAGACAGGAGAGCAGAATGGCAAACGGAACCTTCGCGGTGCTGATGCTGATCGGTGGTCTTACCGACATGGGCATGAACTACTGCGGTACGGCGGACGGCTGTCTTGGTCCGAACGAGACGCGGTCGCGCGTCGCTTTCTCTCTGGGTCAATGGGTCGATCGTGAAGCCGAAGCAAAGGGCGAGGCCTATCTTCGCTACGATCTGGGGCGCAAGTTCGGCCCCTTCGGCCAGACCATGGGCATTTCGGTGAGCGAGGACGGCGAGGGCTGGGTCGGCTACGGCGCGACCTATGGCACCAACATCGGGTACAGCCCGTTCTACGCCGAGCTGCACGCCATGCCGGGGCTCTATTTCAACAACGACGGTTTCGACCTGGGCGGTCCGATCGAGTTTCGCTCGGGAATCGAGCTGGGCTACGAGACCAGCCGCGGCTGGCGAGTCGGCCTGAGCTACGACCACCGCTCGAACTGGGATATCTACGACGAGAACCCCGGCGTCGAGACGGTGCAGCTGCGCGTCAGCATCCCGACCCGCTGAACGCGGGCGGCAAGAGTGGCAGGGGGCACCCGGTTCGGGCGCCCTTTTTGCGTTGCCGGCCCGTCGCGACGCGCTAGGCTCCGCCGCAGTTCGGCAGGGGGAGCATCGACATATGACATCCGAAGAACTGGCTGGGGTCTATCGCGGCTATATCGCGTGCCTGAACCGGCAGGACTGGCCGCGGCTTGGCGAGTTCGTCGCGGAAACGGTCGAATACAACGGCGCTCGGATCGGCCTTGCGGGCTACCGGGACATGCTCGAGCGCGATTTCGAGGCGATCCCGGACCTCGCGTTCAAGATTGCCCTGCTTGCCTGCGATCCGCCGCAGATCGCCAGCCGGCTTGACTTCGACTGCACCCCGGTCGGCACGCTTTTCGACCTGCCGGTGAACGGACGCCGCGTGCGGTTCGCCGAGAACGTCTTCTACCGGGTTCGCGACGGGCGGATTGCCGAGGTCTGGTCGGTGATCGACAAGGGCGCGATCGCCGCGCAGCTGCGCGGGGCCGGGGACGCGCCCGGCGGGGCCTGAGGCCGCCGGGCAAGAGCAAAGGGCCGGGGCAATGCCTGCCCCGGCCCTTCCTTTTCTTCACGGAGTCCCCTGCAGCCCGCGCCGTCACAGCGCCGCGGGGCAGGGCCGCTCCGTCTTACCCCAGGGCCGCGTCGCAGCGCGCGCAGGTGGCGGGGTGGCTGTGGGTGCCGACGTCCGGCAGGATCTTCCAGCAACGCTGGCATTTCTCGCCCTCGGCCTTCTCGAAGACCACGCCCACGCCCGGCACGTCGGCCATGCGGAAGGCTTCGGCCGGGGCCGGATCGGCGGTCAGCGACACCTCGGAGGTGATGCAGATGTCCTCGAAGGCGACGGTCTTCAGCGCTTCCAGCATCGCCGCATCCTCGACATGCACCACCGGCGATGCCTCGAGCGAGGCGCCGATGACCTTGTCGGTGCGTTGCAGTTCCAGCGCTGCGGTCACCGCGCGGCGGGCGAGGCGCACCTTGCCCCATTTCTCGGCCAGCACGGCATCGCGCCACTCGGCCGGGGTCTCGGGGAAGTCCATCAGGTGCACCGAGCTGTCCTCGCCGGGGAAGCGGTCGAGCCAGACGTCTTCCATGGTGAACGGAAGCACCGGCGCGAGCCATGTGGTCAGCCGGTGGAACAGCAGGTCCATGACGGTGCGCGCGGCCTTGCGGCGGGCGGTGTCGCCGTCGCAGTAGAGCGCGTCCTTGCGGATGTCGAAGTAGAAGGCCGACAGATCCACGGTGCAGAAGGTGAAGACCTGCTGGAACACGTGCTGGAAGTCGAAGCTGCGGTAGCCCTCGCGCACGACGTCGTCGAGCTCGGCAAGGCGGTGCAGCACCCAGCGCTCGAGTTCCGGCATGTCCGCCGCTTCGACCCGGTCGCTCTCTTCGAAGTGGCCGAGCGCGCCGAGCATGAAGCGCATGGTGTTGCGCAGGCGGCGGTAGCTGTCGGCGACGCCCTTGAGGATCTCCGGCCCGATCCGCTGGTCGGCGGTGTAGTCGGTCTGGGCGACCCAAAGGCGCAGGATGTCGGCGCCATACTGCTTGATCACCTCGTCCGGCACGATGGTGTTGCCGAGCGATTTGGACATCTTGTTGCCCTTCTCGTCCAGCGTGAAGCCGTGGGTGACGACGTTGCGATAGGGCGCATGGCCGGTGGTGCCGACCGATTGTAGCAGCGAGCTGTGGAACCAGCCGCGGTGCTGGTCGGTGCCTTCCATGTAGACGTCGGCGATGCCGTCCTTGGTGCCGTCGGCGCGGTCGCGCAGCACGAAGGCATGGGTCGAGCCAGAGTCGAACCAGACGTCGAGCACGTCGTAGACCTGCTCCCACTCATCGGCGTTGTACTCGGCCCCGAGGAAGCGCTCCTTGGCGCCCTCGGCGTACCAGCAATCGGCACCCTCGGCCTCGAAGGCCTCGCCGATGCGGGCGTTGACCGCCGGATCGCGCAGCAGGAAGTCCGCGTCGGTGGGCAGGGCGCCCTTTCTGGTGAAGCAGGTCAGCGGCACGCCCCAGGCGCGCTGGCGCGACAGCACCCAGTCGGGGCGGGCTTCCATCATCGAGTAAAGCCGGTTGCGGCCCGACTGCGGCGTCCATTTCACCTGGTCGATGCAGGTGAGGGCGCGCTGGCGGATGGTGGTGCCGTTCTCGTCTTGGCCGTCGTTCACGTCGCGGTCGATCGAGGCGAACCACTGCGGCGTGTTGCGGAAGATCACCGGCGCCTTCGAGCGCCAGCTGTGCGGGTAGGAGTGGGTGACGCGGCCGCGGGCGATGATGCCGCGGGCCCCGACCAGCTTGTCGATCACGGCGGCGTTGGCCTTGCCTTCCTTGCCCTTGTGATCGAACACGGTCAGCCCGGCGAAGAACGGCACATGCGGCAGGAACTCGGAGTCCTCGCCGACGTTGTGGGTCATCCGGTCGATCCAGTTGCGCTTGACGAAGCACTCGTAGTCGTCGGCGCCGTGGCTGGGCGCGGTGTGCACGAAGCCCGTGCCCGCGTCATCGGTCACGTGCTCGCCGTCGATCATCGGCACCTCGTAGTCCCAGAAGCCCTCGGCGCCCTCAAGGCCGGCGAAGGGGTGGGCGAGGGTGAGGCTCGACAGCTCTTCCGCCGAGACGCCGCGCTTGCGGGTGAACATCTCGGGCGCGAGGCGGGCGGCCTTGAACACGTCGCCGGCCAGCTTGTCGGCCACGACGTAGAGATCACCGACCGACACCCAGGACTCCTCGGGGGTCGCGGTGACCTCGTAGAGCCCGTATTCGATCGAGGGGTTGAAGGCGACGGCCTTGTTCGAGGGGATGGTCCAGGGGGTGGTGGTCCAGATCACCACGCGGGCCTGGTGCAGCGCCTCGGCCAGCAGCTCGGTGTCGGCCCCGGCGTAATCGTCATCCTCGCCCTGCGGCAGCGCGATGTGCCCGCCCGAGACGATTTTGAACGGCACCCAGATCGTGTGCGACTTGTGGTCGTGGTACTCGATCTCGGCCTCGGCCAGCGCGGTCTTCTCGACCGGCGACCACATGACCGGCTTCGAGCCCTGGTAGAGCGTGCCGGTCATCAGGAACTTCATGAATTCCTCGGCGATCACGCGCTCGGCGTGGAAGGCCATGGTGAGGTAGGGATCGTCCCAGTTGCCGGTGATGCCGAGGCGCTTGAATTCCTCGCGCTGGATGTCGACCCAGCCTTCGGCGAACTTGCGGCATTCCTGCCGGAAGTCGATGATCGGCACCTCGTCCTTGTTCTTGCCCTTGGCGCGGTACTGCTCCTCGATCTTCCATTCGATCGGCAGGCCGTGGCAGTCCCAGCCCGGCACGTAGCGCGCGTCATGGCCCATCATCTGGTGCGAGCGGACGATCATGTCCTTGATCGTCTTGTTCAGCGCGTGGCCGATGTGCAGGTGGCCGTTGGCGTAGGGCGGGCCGTCGTGCAGCGTGAAGGGCGTGCGCGCGCCGTCCGCGGCCTTGTCGCGAAGGCGGTCGTAGACGCCGATCTTCGCCCAGCGTTCCAGCCACTCGGGCTCGCGCTTGGGCAGGCCCGCGCGCATCGGGAACTCGGTTTGCGGAAGGTTCAGCGTGTCCTTGTAGTCAGGCGTCTGGGGGGTGGTGTCGGCGCACATGTTCTGCGGTCCCGGAAATTATGTCGGAGATGTCTGAGAAAGGTCGGCGCGGCGGTCCATACGCCTTGTCCCGGCGGCTCTAGAGGTCAGAGCGCCGGGCATGTAATTCGAATGATGATCGCATTGCGGGGCATCATGCGCGCCTTATAGGCATCCGACTCGCGATGGTCCAGTGGTTGCGGAGGGGTGCCTGCCGAGGCGGCAATGCGCGGAATTCCACCTCGAAGGTGGCGCGAAAACGGCGCACCGCCGCCGGTGCGCGGGTGCGGTGGCGGGGATCGGCCAATGCGGTTGCCGTATCTGGCGGCAGCGCGCCGGTAAGCCGGGGCCGCGGGGATTGCAGGCGACCTTGGCCAGCAAATGAGGTTTATTTCTGCAAATGCCACGCCCCTCCCACACTCAACCGTACCCGGCGTGCGCACTCCGAACTCGTGGAGGCTTTATGGCCTATCGTGATACCGAGCTGCGTCACAGCGGCTCCTATGGCTCAACGTTGCGTTCCGAGCCCAAGATGGATTTGGCGGAACGGCATCCCTACGGCGGGGCCGGAACCCTCACCGGCGGTCTGCTGGTCGCCGTTCTGCTGATACTCGGCCTGGTGGTCGGGATTGGAACTCTGAGGGTCGGCGGGGTAGGTGAGTCCCCCGTCCCCTCGGAAGGCGGGGTCCAGAACTCCGTCACGGGGCAAAGTGGAGGGACAAGAACCGCTTTGCCTTCCCCCGCGTCGGCCAATTAAGGCCGGTGCGCTGTACCCCTCGCCCCTGAAACGGGGACCCGCTACCACTCACGGATGGTCCGGGCGAGGGTTTCCTCTCATGAACGGCCCCAGGTTTGGGGGCACCCCCTTTGGCCAGTGCCGACTGAAAGCTCCTTTACCGGCACTGGCCGCCCTTTTTCCGCGCATCGCCTTCCGGATGGCAGCCCAGGCTCGGGCTGCATCACAACGTGAACAGCGCCCCACGGCAAAGGTCCCTGCTGCGGCGATGCCGCCGAGGGCGAGCGTTTCCAGCCCTGAGCGCCACCGGGGCGTGAGCGACCCGCGGCGCTTGTAGGCCCCGATTAGACCCCGATGCCGAAGAAACTCGTCATGGTGCGCCGCGTCGCGACGCCAAGCGCATTCTCGAGCGCCAGCACGAGGGACAGCATCGGCACCACCCCGGCGACGATGGCAAAGGTGGTGACCGAGCCATCGATCGCCCCTTAGACCACATCACGCTGGAAGCCGTGATCCCCCGGCTTGGGAAAATCCTTGGCGGGGTCGGGCTGGCGGACCATCGGCCAGGCTCCTGCCGGCGGCACGAGCCTGACCTCGCCGTGCGCCGCGCGCCTTGTCCCGGATCAACCCGCCGCGGATCAGATCGCTGCCTGTGGCACGGGGTCACCCCTTGGTGTTCTCCCTGATCACGAAACCGGCCAGCGCGGTGCGGATGATCTCGCGCACCGAGGGGCGCTTGCGCTGGACGAAGGGCAGGGGCCGGCAGACCTCGATCGCCGCAACGCCGACGCGCGCCGTCAGTGCGCCGTTCACCAGCCCTTCGCCGAAGCGGCGCGACAGTTTGCCAAGGATGCCGCCGCCGAGCACCGGTTCGAGCATGTCGTCGCCTACCGCCACCGCGCCCGTGGCCACGAGATGCGACATCACCGCCCGAGTCAGCCGCCAGCTGCCGAGCGTGCCCGAGCGCCCGCCGTAGATCTCGGCGATGCGGCGGATCATCCGCAGGTTGGAGGAAAGCGCTGCGATCACGTCGGCCAGCGCCAGCGGCACCAGCGCGGTGACCGTCGCCACCTGCCGCGCCGAGGCCTCGACCTCGCGCCGTGCGGCGGCATCGAGCGGCACCAGCAGCTCGGTTTCCGCCAGCCCGATCAGCCCCGAGGCGTCGAAGACCTCGGCACCGCGCTCTTTCAGACGCTCGCGGCCCCAGCGGGTGTCCTCGCGCCCGGCGTAGAGGCTCGAGAGCTGGTCCACCACCTTGCGCGCCGCTTTCAGGTCCTCGGAGGCCAAGGCGGCATCGGCGGCGCGGTGCAGCGCGTCGACCTTGGCCAGCCGCGACATGGCGGCAAGTTCCTTGACCACGATGGCAAGACCGACCAGCACCACCAGCCCCATCAGCACCGAGACCGCAAGCCCGAGCAGCGGCACCGATGCGATGAGATCGGTGGCGAAGCGCCAGGCGGCGATGGAGATCAGCGCCGAGATCAGCGTGCCGGCGAGGGCCCAGAACCAGCGCGCCAGCTTCGAGGGGCGGCGCGCCGCCAGCGCGGCGACGGTGGTCATCGCCTGTCCCTGCGGGCCGGGCAGATCCGGTTCAGGCACCGGCGGCGCCTCGGAAGGGGTGATCGTGGGCTGCGCCTCGTCGAGGTCGAAGAGGATCGGGCCCTGCTTGCGGGGGCCTCCGGGGGGCAGGTCGCTCATGCGCGGGCCTCCTTGATGCGGGATGTGGGGCGCTCCCAGACGTAGAAGAGATCCGGCAGGCCTTCCTCGTTGGCAGACCCGTCGCCGCGTCCGGTCACGGCGAAGCCCGCGCGCTCGTAAAAGCGCTGGGCGCGGGCATTGGCGACGAAGGTCCAGAGTTCCAGACGGCGCGCCGCGCGCTGGGCATCCGCCAGCAGCGCCCATCCGACGCCGCGCCCCTGCGCCGCGGGCGAGACGAAAAGTGCATGCACGTAGGTGTCCTCGCGGGCGAGGAAGCCCAGGAGCGCGCCGCCGCGGGTCTCGGCCACGGTGACCCAGCCGCGCTCGATCATCATGCCGGCATGGGCGATGTCCTCGGCACCGCTGTGCAGCGCGGGCTTCCAGTCATGCGCCGCGACCGCCTCGGTGATCATCGCACCGAGGCTGCCGGCGTCGGTGGGGCGGGCAGGACGCAGATGCGGGCTCACAACTTGTCTCCGAAGAGGAACTGCGCGGCGCGGTCGAGCCGGATGTGCGGCGGGCCCTCGCCGGGCTTCAACGTCAGCGGAGCGGGCGCGAACCGCATGATCTCGTAGTCGGCATCGAGCCAGCCCGTCGCGCCTTCGCGCGCCGGGGTCAGCAGATGCGCCGGGTCCTCGGGCAGTGCGCCGGGGTAGAAGGCCGCCTGCTTCCCGCGCGAGCCGTCGGCGTTCAGCAGCGTGCCGCGCACGCAGTCAAGCTCTCCGCCATTGTGCGGCAGCGTCTGCTCCACCGTGGCGCGCAGCGCGGCGATCGACATGGCCGCGGTTTCGGCCCCGGCAAAGCGCGCCCGGTCGCGCGCCTCGCGGGTCAGCGCCTCCATGATCGCGGTGAGCCGCGGGTGCTGGCTATGGTGCAGGTGGTCGGCCTTGGTGGCGGCGAAGAGGATTTTCTCCACCCGCCGCCCACGCAGAAGCTGCGTCAGCCAGGCGTTCGAGCCGGGACGGAAGGCCCCGAGGATGCCCGCCATGGTGCGCCGCAGGTCGTCGAGTGCCGGCGGACCCGCGTGAATGGCCCCCAGCGCGTCCACCAGCACGATCTGCCGGTCGATGCGCGAGAAGTGGTCGCGGAAGAAGGGCTTCACGATCTGCGACTTGTAGGCCTCGAAGCGGCGCTCCATCTCGCGCCAGAGCGCCTTTCGCGCGGGATTTTCCGGCTTGCGCATCGGCGCGAAGGTGAGCGCCGGGCTGCCCGCCTTCTCGCCGGGCAGCAGGAAACGCCCAGGCGTGCAGTCCGAGAACCCGGCCTCGCGCGCCTGATGCAGCGCGCCGGTGAAAGCCTCGGCCAGCGCCTTGGCCTGCGGCTCGGCGAACTCTGCGTTCGGGTCGATCCCTCCGAGCAGGCCGAGGAAAGCCTCCGATCCGGGCCGCTGCGGCAAGCGCGCCAGCGTCGTTTCGCTCCAACGCTCGAAGCTCTGCTCGAGCAGGCCGAGATCGAGCAGCCACTCGCCGGGATAATCGACGATATCGAGATGTATCGTACGCGGGCCCTGCAGCCCGGCCAGCAACCCCGTGGGCCGCACCTTGAGCGAGAGCCGCAGTTCGGAGACGGCGCGGGTGCTCTCGGGCCAGCGCGGCTCGCGCGCGGTGAGCGCGGCAAGGTGCGTCTCGTAGTCGAAGCGCGCCACGGTGTCGTCGGGCTGCGGCTGGAGATAGGCGGTGAGGATGCGCGATTCCGCTTCTGCGGCAAGCTGCGGCATCCGCCCGCGGTCGAGCAGGTTGGCGACCAGCGAGGTGATGAAGACGGTCTTGCCGGCGCGCGACAGCCCGGTCACGCCGAGGCGCACGACCGGCTCGAAGAAGGTTTCCGACAGCGTGTCGGCGACGTTTCCGACCCCGCGGCTGAGCGTGTCGGCGATGGTTCCGATGACCAAGGCGGCGTCCCTCGTTCTGCGTTTCCCTAGAGATAGAGGCGCGGGGGCCGGGTTGCCAGTGCCCGTCTCGGGCGCGGGGCGCAGCGAGGGGCGCTGCCCCTCTTCGCCTGCGGCGAATTCACCCCGGGATATTTGAACCTAGAAGAAGGTCGGGGCAGCCGCGGGGATTGATGGGCGCGCGGCGGCGCGCTAAGGGGGCATCCATGCCCAGATACGCGCTTTTGGTGGAATATGACGGCGGGCCCTTCGCGGGCTGGCAGCGTCAGGCGGATCAGCCCTCCGTACAGGGGGCGATCGAAGCTGCCCTCGGCAAACTCGAGACGCGCGAGCACACCATCGCCGCCGCCGGGCGCACCGATGCCGGGGTGCACGCCCGCGGGCAGGTTGCCCATTGCGACATGGAGAAGGACTGGGATCCCTTCCGTCTCGGCGAGGCGCTGAACTTCCACCTCAAGCCCGCGCCGGTGGCGATCCGCGCCTGCGCGGCGGTCGACGGCGACTGGCACGCGCGCTTCTCGGCGACGGAGCGGCGCTACCTTTTCCGGGTGCTGGTGCGCCGCGCGCCCTCGACGCTGGAAAAGGGGCAGGTCTGGCGGGTGATGACCCCGCTGTCGCTCACGGCGATGCGCGACGCTGCGACGCATCTCATCGGGTTGCACGACTTCACCACCTTCCGCTCGACCATGTGCCAGGCCGCCTCGCCGGTGAAGACGCTGGACGAATGCCGCATCGAGGAGGTCGAGACCGGGGCGGGTACGGAATACCATTTCCACCTGCGCGCCCGCAGCTTCCTGCACAACCAGGTGCGCTCGATCGTCGGCACGCTCGAGCGGGTCGGCGCGGGCAGCTGGGCGCCCTCGGATGTGAAAGCGGCGCTCGAGGCCGCCGACCGCGCCGCCTGCGGGCCGGTTTGCCCGCCGGATGGGCTCTACCTTATGGGTGTCGGCTACCCCGAGGATCCCTTTGCGGCGTGAGCCGCGCAAGGTGCTTGATTTACGCGGGGAAACCCGGCAAGAGCCTGCGCATGACGCAAGCGATCCGAATCCGACGAGCCTGAGCTCTTCCTGCAGCGCCCCTTTCGGGCGCGTCCGATCGTTTGTGCGTCACACATCCCCTTTGAAAACTTGACTTGGCCCCATGCCCTTGGCACCAATCGGGCCTCATTGCAGAGGAAGCCTCCATGATCCCCTCCGTCCTGCCGACCTATTCGCGCGCCCCGCTTCATTTCGTGAAGGGGGAAGGCTGCTGGCTGATCGAAGAGGACGGCCGCCGATTTCTCGACCTCGGCAGCGGCATCGCGGTGAACGCGCTCGGCCATGCGCATCCGGCGCTGGTGGCGGCGCTGACCGAGCAGGCACAGAACCTCTGGCACGTCTCGAACCTCTACGAGATCCCGCAGCAGCAGGCGCTGGCCGACAAGCTGGTCGGTGCCACCTTCGCCGACACGGTGTTCTTCACCAATTCCGGCACAGAGGCCTGCGAGCTCGCGGTGAAGATGGCGCGCAAGTACTGGTACGAGAAAGGCCAGCCCGAGAAGACCGACATCATCGCCTTCACCGGCTCGTTCCACGGCCGCTCCTCGGCGGGCATCGCCGCGGCGGGCTCCGAGAAGATGGTCAAGGGTTTCGGGCCGATCCTGCCCGGCTTCAAGCATCTGCCCTTCGGTGACATGGATGCGATCGAGGCGGCCATCGACGAGCACACCGGCGCCATCCTGATCGAGCCGATCCAGGGCGAGGGCGGCATCCGCCCGCTGCCCGACGACCACCTCAAGGCGCTGCGCAAGCTTTGCGACGACAAGCACATCCTGCTGATCCTTGACGAGGTGCAATGTGGCATGGGCCGCACCGGGCGCCTCTTCGCGCATGAGTTCGCGGGCATCGCCCCCGACATCATGATGGTTGCCAAGGGCATCGGCGGCGGCTTCCCGCTCGGCGCGGTGCTGGCCACCGAGGAGGCCGCCTCGGGCATGACCGTCGGCACCCACGGCTCGACCTATGGCGGCAACCCGCTCGGCTGCGCCGTTGGCGGCGCGGTGATGGATGTGCTGACCGGCGAGGGTTTCCTCGAGGAGGTGAGCCGCAAGGCCGGCGCGCTGCGCCAGAAGCTCGAGGGCCTCGTTGCGGCGCATCCGGACATCTTCGAGGAGGTGCGCGGCACCGGGCTGATGATCGGCCTCAAGACCAAGGTCGCCCCGGCCGATTTCGTCAAGGCCGGCTACGCGCAACTGGTGATCACCGTGCCCGCGGCGGACAATGTCGTGCGGCTCCTGCCGCCGCTGACCATCACCGAGGAGGAGATCGCCGAGGCGGTCGCGCGCCTCGACGCCACGGCCGCCGCGCTGGAGGCCGCCGCCTGAGTTTCTTCTAGGCAAAAATATCCCGGGGGAGCCCGCCGCAGGCGGGCGGGGGCAGCGCCCCCACCCCGGCCCAACAAAAAAGACCGACAGATGAACCATTTTCTCGACATCCACAAAACCGACCCGGCAGAGCTGCGGGCGATCATCGACAGCGCCAAGGCGATCAAGGACCGCCGCAACGGCCGACCCAAGGCCATGCCCGACGATGACACCCCGCTCGATGGACGCATGGTTGCGCTGATCTTCGAGAAGCCCTCGACCCGGACCCGCGTGTCCTTCGACGTCGGCGTGCGGCAGATGGGCGGGCAGACCATGGTGCTCTCGGGCAGCGACATGCAGCTTGGCCACGGCGAGACCATCGCCGACACCGCGCGGGTGCTGTCGCGCTTCGTCGACATGATCATGATCCGCACCTTCGACGAGGCGGTGCTGACCGAGATGGCGGAATTCGCCACCGTGCCGGTGATCAACGGTCTGACCGACCGCACGCACCCGTGCCAGATCATGGCGGACATCCTCACCTTCGAGGAGCACCGCGGCCCGATCAAGGGCAAGAAGGTGGTCTGGTGCGGCGACGGCAACAATGTCTGCGCGTCCTTCCTGCATGCCGCCGGGCGCTTCGGCTTCGACCTGACCTTCACCGGCCCGGTGCAGCTCGACCCCGAGATGGAGTTTGTCGGCCTGGCACGCAACGAGGGCGCCAGCATCACCATCGAGCGCGACCCCTACAAGGCGGTCGAGGGCGCGGATCTCATCGTCGCCGACACCTGGGTGTCGATGCATGACGCGCAATCCGCCAAGGAGCGCCGCCACAACATGCTGCGTCCCTACCAGGTGAACGAGGCGCTGATGGAGGCCGCGGGCAAGGACGCGCTCTTCATGCACTGCCTGCCGGCGCACCGCGGCGAGGAGGTGACCTCGGAGGTGATGGACGGGCCGCAGTCGGTGATCTGGGACGAGGCAGAGAACCGCCTGCACGCGCAGAAGGCGATCATGCGCTGGTGCCTCGACACCTGATACCCGGTCGGGGAGGGGGCGCTGCCCCCGCCCGCCTGGCGGCGGACTCCCCCGGCATATTTGGAAAGAGAAGAAGCCGGGCGGCAGCGTCCGGCTTTTGTCGTTTCGGTCGAGCCGCACCGGATGCGCGAGCGCCGCACGGCGCTTGTGCGCGGCAGGGAGGGCGACACAGGCTTGCCTCTCGCGATGTTATCGCTACCTTCCGCGGCACACCCACAGGAGGCTTCCATGGCAGACCCGCAGATCGGCATTTACGGATTGGGCACGATGGGGGCCGCGCTGGCGCTCAACATGGCCGACAACGGCATCGAGATCGCGGTCTCGAACCGCAGCGCGGGGCCGATTGCGGAGTTCATGACGCGCGCCGAACCTTTCGCGGACCACGTCACCGCGGTGGACACCCTGGAGGCGCTGATCGAGACGCTGCCGGTGCCGCGGCTGCTGCTGGCGATGATCCCCTCGACGGCACCGATGGACGGGTTCCTCGATCAGGTGATCCCGCTTTTGGCGGAGGGTGACACGGTCATCGACGCGGGCAACGCCGATTTCCACTCCACCCGCGCCCGCAGCGCGCGGCTGGCCGAGCATGGGCTGCACTTCGTCGGGCTCGGCGTCTCGGGCGGCGAGGAGGGGGCGCGGCACGGCCCGTCGATGATGTTCGGCGGCTCGGAGGAAAGCTGGTCCGGGCTCGAGCCGATCCTGTCGAAGATCGCCGCCACGTTCGAGGGCGCGCCCTGCGCCGACCGCATGGGGCCGGACGGGGCCGGGCATTTCGTCAAGACGGTGCACAACGGCATCGAATATGCCGACATGCAGATGATCGCCGAGGTCTACGACCTGCTGCGCCACGGCGCGGGGCTTTCGCCCGCCGAGATCGGCGCGCAGTTCGCGCGCTGGAACGACGGCCCGCTGGAAAGCTACCTCTTCGAGATCACCGGAAAGGTGCTCTCCTACGACGACCCGCTCGGCGCGGGGCCGATGGTCGATGCCATCCTCGACAGGGCCGGGCAGAAGGGCACCGGCCGCTGGACCGCGATCGAGGCGGTCAAGCTGGGCCAGTCCGCGACGATGATCGAGGGCGCCGTGGCCGCGCGCGCGTGGTCGGCCGAGAAGGCGCTGCGCGAGGTGGCGGGGGCGGCGCTCGGCGCGGACCGGGCGGCCCTTGCGCCGGACATGGGAGAGCTGGAAGCGGCGCTGCTGGCGGCGCGCATCCTGGAATACGCGCAGGGCTTCCGCATCCTCGATGCGGCCTCGGCCGAATACGGCTGGCAGCTCGACTTCGCCCGCATCGCCGAGATCTGGCGCGCTGGCTGCATCATCCGCGCGCGGCTGCTCGACGACATCTCGGCCGCCTTCCGCGATGGCCCGCCCGAGCGGCAGCTTTTCCTTGCGCCGCGCTTCGCGCCGGTGCTGGAGCGCGGCATTCCGGCGCTGCGGCAGCTGGTGTCCGAGGGTATCGCGGCGGGCTACCCGCTGCCGGTGCTCGCCTCGGCGCTGGCCTTCTGGGACACGCTGCGCCAGCCGCGCGGCACGGCGGCGCTGATCCAGGCGCAGCGCGATTTCTTCGGCCGCCACGGCTTTGACCGGGTCGATGGAAGGGCGGTGCACCACGGTCCCTGGTGGGGCTGAGTGGGGCAGAGTGCGGCGGAGTGCGGCGGAGAGTTGACCGAGCCGGTGTGCACACGCCCCGCGGTCTTGATTTGATCGCGGATCCCGCGCAGCATTCTGCACATCAACGGGTGCGCAGGGCGCGAGGCGGGACCGATGCTGGCGATGAAATACGAGTTTCTGGTCTGTGCGGGGCTGCTTGGTGCGCTAGTTGTGATGCTCGCCCAGCCGGAGGCGCGGGCCGACCGGGAGGCGTTCTCCTCGGCCATAGGGACCACGCGCGCCGCGGCGGCGCAGGATTTCTTCGGTCCGCGCTGAGTGCGGGCCGCTCGTGCCCTTGGCCATAACGGGGGCAAGTTCCGGGCCCATGTGAGGTGACCATTTGATCAGGAAGCAGACCATGCAATTGTCCATCCCCTCCCGGTCAGGCTCGGCGCGTGCAACGCTCTTCTGCGTGCCGCTGCTGCTGGCCGCCTGCACCGCCGCTCCTGATGCACCTGATGCTCCTGCGGCCCGCGGCGACGCCTTGGAACTGGCCATCGCCTGTCGTCACGACGCGGGGCTGGCCGTGCTGGACAGCGCCGCGCAGGCGCGCGGCGGGGCCAGCAGCAGCGACGAGTTGCAGCGGGTGATCCTGCTGCGCGATGCCGGGCGGACGATGGATGCCGCGCGCGTGTTGCGCGAGCGCAATGCCCGCGACGACGTGACGGTGCAGGACGCGGTGCATTCCGGAACGGCGGTGGAAGAGGGGCTCGAACGCATCCGCTCGGAGCGTGCGGCGCGGACCGGCAACCGCTTCTGCCGGTGAGCTGCACCGGCTGACACGCTTCCGGTCAGTGCCGGAGCGGCCGTTTGTGGTAAAACTTTGTCAGGGAGGATGCGGGCCGGACCGGCCTGCGTGGTGCAGAGGACGACCCGTGGGTCCTTCCCCGGAGGAGTCATTATGCCGACATTCATTGTGACGGGATGTTACACGGCGGCGGCCTTGAAGGGCATGATCGCCAACCCCAGTGACCGTGCCGAGGGCGCGCGCTCCGTCGTCGAGGCGGCGGGCGGCAAGATGCTGGCCTTTTACGCCACCACCGGACCGACCGACTGGATGGTGATCGCCGAGGTCGCCGATGTGCATGACCTCCTGGCCAGCATGATGGCCGTGGGGGCCTCTGGCATGGTGAGCAACGTCCAGACTGTCCGGGGCTTCTCGGCCGAGGAGCTGATGGAGATGCAGAAGCGGGCCGGCAAGGTGGCGCAGGCCTACAAGTCGCCCGCGTGACCACCCGCCGGGGCTGGGGCCGCCCCGCCGCGCGCAGCCTGCGCGACCTCAGCCCCGGATCACCGCGCCGGGGTTCATGATGCCGCCCGGATCGAGCGCCGCCTTGATCGCGCGCATCGCCGCCAGCTTGGCGGGGTCGGAATAGCGCTCGAGGTCATCGACCTTCAGCCGGCCGATGCCATGCTCGGCGCTGACCGAGCCGCCCATCTCGTGCACCAGGTCGTGAACGCAGCGTTGCACATCGCCCCGGATCGCGACGTACTCCTGCTTTTTCCGGCCCTTCGGCGGGAAGACGTTGTAGTGCAGGTTGCCGTCGCCGAGGTGGCCGAAGCAATTGACGCGAAAATCGCCAAGCCGCGCCAGGCGCGCGAGGCCGGTTTCGATGAATTCGGGCAGGGCGCTCAGCGGCAGCGAGACATCATGGCTGGCGATGGCGCCGATCGCGCGGTTGGCCTCGGGGATGCGTTCGCGGATGTCCCAGAAGGCCCGCGCCTGCGCCTCGGACTGGGCGAGCAGCCCATCGCTGACCAGACCGGCCTCCATGCCGGCGGTGAAGAGCGCCTCCAACGCCGTTTCGGGGTCCATGCCCTGCGCGAGACCGAGTTCGACAAGCACGCACCACGCGGGGGGCTCGGCGAAGGGCTGGCGCACCTCGGGCAGCGCCTCGGCGAGGAAGTCGAACCCCATGCGGCCGATCAGCTCGAAGGCGCTGACCATCTCGCCGAGCTGCTCGCGGGCGAGGGCGAGGAGGCCGAGCGCGGCGGCGGGGCTTTCGACGGCGAGCAGCGCCGTGCCGGTGGCGGCGGGCACCGGCGAGAGCTTCAGCGCGGCTGCGGTGATCACCCCCAGCGTGCCCTCGGCGCCGACCAGCAGCCCGCGCAGGTCGTAGCCGGTGTTGTCCTTTCGCAGCCGCTTCAGCCCGTGCCAGATCGTGCCGTCGGGCAGCACCGCTTCCAGCCCCAGCACCTGCTCGCGGGCATTGCCGTAGCGCAGCACGTTGACGCCGCCGGCGTTGGTCGAGAGCAGCCCGCCGATCCGCGCCGTGCCCTCGGATGCGAGCGACAGCGGAAAGAGGCGGTTGGCCTCGAGCGCGGCGGCCTGCACGTCGGCGAGCACCGCCCCGGCCTCGGCCACCAGCACGTTCTCCTCGGGGTAGACGGCGCGGATGGCCGACATGCGCTCGAGCGAGAGGATCAGCGGTGCGGGGCCTTCCGGGGCGATCTGCCCGCCGACGAGGCCGGTCCCGCCGCCATAGGGCAGCAGGCCGACGTGGGCCGCGTTGCAGGCGCGGACGATGGCCGAGACCTCCTCGACGGTGCGCGGCAGCGCCACCCAGCCCGAGATTCCCTGCCAGCGGCCGCGCGGTTCTTCGAGGTAGCGCGGTTCGGCGCGGCGCAGCGTGCCCTCGGGCAGGGTTCGGTTCAGGGTCTCGGCGAAGGTGTCATCGGCGGGAGTGAGGGGCATTGCGGTCTCCGTTGTCTGTGCCCGTGATAGCGCAGGTGCCGGTGAAGCCAAGTCCTGCGGCGCGGGTTGCGAAGCGGCGGTAGATCGGGGTCATCACCAGCGGCGTCAGGAACATGGGCACCTGGTAGCATCCGATGAAGAGCAGCAGCGGGTCGGTCACCTGCGCCGGCAGGGCAACGAGGAAGATCCCGATGTTGCGGTTCCCGGCGATGATCGCCAGCGCTTCCAGCGCGTCGCGCCTGCCGCCCCGTGCCCGCAGCCAGAGCGTCAGCACCTGCGGCCCGAGATTGGCGGCGAAGGCCAGCGCCATCCAGCCCAGCAGGGCGCCGGGGCGCTCGATCATCGCGGGGCGGATCTCCGAGGTGAGCGCCAGCACCATCACCGTCAGCAGCAGCGCCGAAGCGCCATCGAGTTGCGCCAGGGCGGCCGGGCCGGGACGCGGCAGCAGCAGCGGGCGCAGCGCGAAGGCAAGGCCGGTGGCCGCAAGGATCACCAGCAGCAGCTTGAGCGCGGCGCCGAGGATGCCCGCCGCATCGCCGAGCGCGGGCAGCAGGGCGAAGACCGGCAGCGTGGTGGCGGGCAGGATCAGCATCCCGAGGATCAGCATCCGAAGCGCCGGACCGGGCTCGCCGCCGACCATGAGCGTGAGATTGGGGCTGCTGGCCAGCGGCGCCCCCGCCATCAGCAGGATGAGCGCGAGGGCAACCGGGCTGCCCAGCAGACCGCAGGCCGCGGCCAGGCCGACCAGCGCCAGCGGGCAGGCCAGCTGGAAGACCAGCAGCGCGCCGAGCGTTCCGCGCAGGTGGTGGATTGCACCGAGCGCCGCGCGCGGGCCGATGCGCAGCGCGGCGGCAAAGAGCATGAGCGCCACCAGCTCCTGAAGCCAGGGGCGGACGATCTGCGCCCCCTCCGGCACGGCGATGCCGAAGGCGAGGCCGATGAGCATGAGCCATCTGGCGTTGCGGGCGAAGAAGGGCAGCGGGGACATCACCTTTGCGCGGTCACGCGAAGCGGCGCGGCGAGAAGGGGGTCGCGTCGATGTTCGGGCTGCGGTCCGAGATCATCTGCGCCAGCAGGCGCCCGGTCTTCGGCCCGGCGGTGAGGCCGATGTGATCATGGCCGAAGCCGACGTAGGCTCCCTTGAGCGCGGGAGCCGCCCCGATCACCGGCAGCGAGTCGGCGACCGACGGGCGGTGACCCATCCATTCCACCTCGCGCGCCCATGTCAGTTCCGGCATGGCGGCGCGGATGGCCCGGCGCAGCAGCGCGAAGGGCGCGGCCGAGGGCGGCGCCTCGAGACCGCCGAACTCGACGATCCCGGCAAGGCGCAGCCGGCCCTCCATCGGGGTGGCGACGAATTTCTGGGCGGCGAACATCACCGGGGCCTTGGGCATGACCGACGGCTCCCAGAGCTCCAGATGGTAGCCGCGCTCCGATTCCAGCGGAACCTTCAGACCGAGTCGCGTCGCCAGCGGGCCGGACCAGACCCCGGTGGCCAGCACCGCGGCGTCGCAGGGCAGGGTGTCGCCGCCAATCCGGAGGCCGGTGAGCACCCCGTGCTCCTCGACGAAATCCGTCACCTCGCCGATCACCAGCTTTGCGCCGAGGCTCTGGGCATGGGCGGCAAGGTCCTTCACGTAGTGCCCCGGATCGGCGATGCGGCCATGACCCGGCTGGCGCACGCCGAGCGCGAGGGCGGGGCTCATCGCCGGGTCGTAGGCCTGGAAGGCACCGTGCTCGAGCACCTCGTGTTGGAAACCGAGATCGCTGCGGGTGCGCCAGCCGAAGGCATCCGCCTCGAAAGCGGCGCGATCGGCGTAGGCGAAGACGTAATCCGAGGGGACGATCCACTTTTCCGCCGGGGTGCCCCCGGCCAGTGCGAGGTGGTCGGCCAGGCTGTCACCGATCAGCGGCGCGATGGCGCGGGCGCGTGCCAGCGTGTCGGCGGCATTGGCATGGGACATGTAGCGCCTCAGCCAGGGCAGCAGCGTCGGCAGGTAGGACCAGCGCAGGAAGAGCGGCTGATCGGGATCGAGCAGCATCTTGGGCACCTTCTTCCACAGCCCCGGCCCGGTGACCGGCAGCACCGCCGCCGACGCCAGCACGCCGCCATTGCCGTGACTGGTTCCCTCTGCCGGGCCCTTGCGGTCGATCAGCACCACCGAGTGGCCTTCGCGCAGAAGCTCGATCGCCGTGCTCACCCCCACGATCCCCGCGCCGATCACCGCCACAGTCTTCGTCATCTGTCGTTCCCCGTCCGTATGTCGGCGCCATAAGGCGACGTCGGGGCAGCATGTGCAAGGGGGCTCGGCGGCTACCGCGGGAACCAGGCCACGGCCGAGGGAACGCGGCCATGGTCGAGATAGAAATCGTCGAGCTGCGGCGGGGCGTATCCCGCCTCCTGCAACTGGACGTGGGCCTGTCCCCGGTGATGGATCTGGTGCTGGAAAAGATGCAGGAGCAACGGCTCGACCTTCTCGTGCACGGGGCCGGAAGGGCGCTGCGTGAGCCTCTCCTCGTGCAGCATGGCGGGCGTGAGCGACTCGCAGAAGGCCAGCAGAAGCAGGTCGCTCTCGGCCTGCAGCCTGGCCAGCGCGGCGGGGTCGTCCACCCGCGCGCGGTTGCGCAGCGACAGGCCCAGCCCACCGCGCCTGAGCGCGTCGATGTAGTAGAGATCGACCAGCAGGATATGGTTCATCGTCAGGCTGAGCGATGGGAAGAAGCCGGGGCGCGGGTCGGTGAACTCTTCCTCGGACAGCGCGGCGAGAACGGTGTAGAGCGTCTCGTTGGCCCAGGCATTGTTGCGGGCCATGAGGGTGAAGGGCGTGGGCGCGTGCATGGGCAGGTCCTCCGGGGGCGTGCCAGCAGTTTAGCGCAAGAGCGGGGGGCGGCGAAGAAGAGCTTGGGGCGAGCCGGGCGAGCGCCAGCCCGCGCGGACGGGCAGGCTGCGCCAAGTGAAAACGACATGCGAAAACAAGCAGGGCCGGAGCTTTCGCCCCGGCCCGCATCGCTCAAGCCGAGCGGCTCACATTGCGGCGCGGAACAGCGCCTCGAGGTTCTGCTCGGTCAGCTCGACGGGGTTGCCGCCGCAGGAGGGGTCCTTGATCGCGCCCTTGACCAGCTCGGGGATCGACTCCTCGGTGACGCCGAGCGCCTTGAGGCCCTTGGGCACGCCGAGGCTGTCGTTGAAGGCGTCCACGAAGGCGCAGAAGCCGTCGAAGCCGCCCTCGATGCCCAGATAGCCCGCCGCCTTGTCGAAGCGCTCGCGGATCGCGTCGGCGTTGAACTTCAGCACCGCGGGCATGCAGACGGCGTTGGTGGTGCCGTGGTGGGTGCCGAAGACCGCGCCGATGGGGTGGCTCATCGCATGGATCGCGCCGAGGCCCTTCTGGAAGGCGGTGGCCCCCATGGCGGCGGCGCTCATCATCTGCGCGCGCGCCTCGAGGTCGGTGCCGTCGGCATAGGCGCGGGGCAGGTACTCGATCACCAGCCGCATGCCTTCCAACGCGATGCCCTGCGACATGGGATGGTAGAAGGGCGAGGAGAAGGCCTCGACGCAGTGGGCAAAGGCGTCGAGCCCGGTGCCCGCGGTGATCGCCTTGGGCATGCCGACGGTCAGCTCGGGGTCGCAGATGACCACGGCGGGCAGCATCTTGGGATGGAAGATGATCTTCTTCTCGTGGGTCTCGGAATTGGTCAGCACGCCGGCGCGGCCGACCTCGGATCCGGTGCCCGCAGTGGTCGGCACGGCGACGATGGGGGCGATGGCCGAGGCGTCGGCGCGGGTCCACCAGTCGCCGATGTCCTCGAAGTCCCAGACCGGCCGCGTCTGCCCGGCCATGAAGGCCACGCATTTGCCGAGGTCGAGACCGGAGCCGCCGCCGAAGGCGATCACCCCGTCATAGCCACCGGCGCGGTAGGCCTCGACACCCGCGGCGAGGTTGCGCTCGTTGGGGTTCGGGTCAACGTCGGCGAAGAGACCGCAGGCGAGCCCGGCCTTCTCGAGGATGGCGATGGTGCTCTCGGTGATCGGCAGGGTGGCAAGGCCGCGGTCGGTGACCAGCAGCGGCTTGCTGATGCCGGCCTGCGCGCAGGCGGCGGGCAGTTCCGCGATGCGGCCCGCGCCGAACTTGATGGCGGTGGGGTAGGACCAGTTGGCGGTCAGGCTCATTTCGTCACCTTCTTGAGATGGTAGGATTTGGGGCGTGTCAGGTTGTGGTAGCCGATGACCGACAGGCCGCCGCCGCGCCCGGTCTGCTTGCAGCCGGTCCAGCACAGGCCCGGATCGAGGTAGTCGGCGCGGTTCATGAACACGGTGCCGGTCTCGATGGCATCGCCGACCTTCTGCGCCCGTTCGACGTTCTGCGTCCAGAGCGAGGCGGTGAGGCCGAAGGGGCTGTCGTTCATCAGGGCAATGGCCTCGGCGTCATCCTTCACCTTCATGATGCCGACGACCGGGCCGAAGCTCTCGTCGCGCATGACGCGCATGTCGTGGGTCACATTGGTCAGGATCTGCGGGGTCAGGTAGGCCGCGCCGTCATCCTCGGGGAAGGTGTCGATATGGGCCTTGGCTCCCATTTCAAGCGCCTCGGCGATCTGCGCGCGGACCTCTTCGGCGAAGCGCACGTTGGCCATCGGGCCGATGGTGGTCGCTTCGTCCAGCGGGTTGCCGAGCTTGTAGCCCTTCACCACGGCAACGGCCTTCTCCACGAAGGCGTCGTAGAGGCTCTCGTGGACGTAGATGCGCTCGATGCCGCAGCAGCACTGGCCGGAGTTGAACATGGCGCCGTCGATCAGCGTGTCGACCGCCGCATCGACATCCGCATCCTCCATCACATAGCCCGGATCCTTGCCGCCAAGCTCGAGCCCGAGCCCGGTGAAGGTGCCCGCCGCGGCGCGCTCGATGGCCTTGCCGCCGCCGACAGAGCCGGTGAAGTTGACGAAGTTGAAGGCGCCCTCGGCGATCAGGGCCGAGGTGGTGTCATGGTCGAGGTAGAGGTTCTGGAACACCGCCTCGGGCACGCCGGCCTTGTGGAAGGCATTGGCAAGCCGCTCGCCCACGGGCAGCGTCTGCGTCGCGCCCTTCAGCACCACGGTGTTGCCGGCGATCAGCGCCGGGGCCACGGTGTTGATCGCGGTCATGTAGGGGTAGTTCCACGGCGAGACCACGAAGACCACGCCGTGCGGCACGCGCTTGATGTAGCGCTTGAAGCTGGCGTCCTCGCCGACCTCGATGTCCGCCAGCGCGCCCTCGGCGATCTCGGCCATGTAGGAGGCACGCTCGTTGAAGCCGCGGAACTCGCCGCCGTAGCGCACCGGGCGGCCCATCATCTGCGCCAGCTCGGGCACGATCGCCTCGTTCTGCGCGCCGATCTCGGCGACGCCCTTCATGACGAGGTCGATGCGTTCGGCGAGCGGGCGGGCGGCCCAGTCGGCCTGAGCTGCGCGGGCGCTCTGCACCGCGGCACGGGCCATGTCGAGGGGCAGCGTCTCGCGCGTGGCGAAGACCGAACCGTCGATGGGGGAAATGTTGTTCAGGGTGGTCATTTTGGGTTCCTCAAGGGGCTCCTCAGGCGCGCTCGAAACCGCGCGCCAGCTCGTAGTCGGTGACCGCGCGGTCGAAGTCGGCCTGCTCGACGCGGGCGGCATGGGCGTAATGCTCCATCACCTTGTCGCCGAGCGCGGCGTGCAGCATCTTCGATCCGGCAAAGGTCTCGATCGCGGCGCGCAGGGTGCTCGGCACGTCAGGCACGTGATCCATACCATAGATGTCGCCCTTGGCGGGCTCGGGCAGCTCGAGCTTCTCCTCGATCCCGGCGAGGCCCGCGGCCAGCTGCGCGGCGCAGGCGAGGTAGGGGTTCATGTCCGAGCCGGGGATGCGGCACTCGATGCGCACGCCCTTGGTGTCCTCGCCGACGAGGCGGAAGCCCGCGGTGCGGTTGTCGACCGACCAGGCGGTCTTGGTCGGCGCGAAGGTGCCGGGGACGAAACGCTTGTAGCTGTTGACGTAGGGGGCCAGCAGCAGCGTGACGTCGGGGGCGTATTTCAGCAGGCCCGCCACGTAGTGCTTCATCGTCTGCGACATGCAGTGCGCGCCATCCTTGTCGTAGAAGGCGTTCTCGGAGCCGCGGAACAGCGACTGGTGGATATGCGCGGCGCTGCCGACCTTGTCCGCGTGCCACTTGGCCATGAAGGTCGCGCCGTGGCCCTGCTGGTGGGCGATCTCCTTGACCGCGTGCTTGGAGATCGCGTGGTGATCGGCGCAGGTCAGCGCATCGGCGTAGCGGATGTTCAGCTCTTCCTGACCGTGCTCGGCCTCGCCCTTGGTGCATTCCACCGGCACGCCCATGGCGTAGAGGTGGTTGCGCACGGGGCGCATCACGTATTCCTCGCGGCTGGTCATCTGGATCGAGTAATCCTGATTGTAGGGCGAGAGGGTTTCCAGATCGCGCCAGCCGCTGTGGCGGATCTCGTCGTAGGAGCGGGCGTAGAGGAAGAACTCCAGCTCGGTCGCCATCATCGGCGTCAGGCCCATGGCCTCGGCGCGGGCGATCTGCTTTTGCAGGATCTGGCGCGGCGATTCCGCCACGGGGTGGCCGTGGTGGTCGAGCACGTCGCAGAGGATCATCGCGGTGCCCTCGAGCCAGGGGACGGGGCGCAGCGTCGCGAGGTCGGGCTTCATCACGTAGTCGCCATAGCCCGACGCCCAGCTGGTCGAGGCGAAGCCCTCGGGCGTGCTCATGACCACGTCGGTGGCCAGCAGGTAGTTGCAGCAATGGGTCTCCACGATCGCGTGGTCGAGGAAGTTGGAGACATGGAAACGTTTGCCCTGCAGACGACCCTGCATGTCCACGATGCACACGAGGACTGTGTCGATCTCGCCGGCGCGTGCGGCGTTTTTCAGGTCGTCTAGGGTCAGGGGGGCGGTCATTCCGCGTGCTCCTTGCTGGGCTTGTCCGTGTCACCGCGCGCGGGCGCGGAGATTTGATCAAATTATTCCACGGGATCGGCCCCCGCAATAGCTCTGCGGGGGCCAAATGTCGCTGCGGCGGAGCGCCTTAGAAGTTGTAGGGCGGGCCGGCCTGGTTGATGACGCCGTTGTACTCCTCGAAGACCGAGACCACCTTGGCGTGGACCTCGCTCTCCTCGGCGATCTCCTTCCAGAACGCCTTGGCGGCGTTCTCGACCTCGGCCCATTCTTCGGGCGGCACCGAGCGCAGCTGCAGCTTGTCGCCGGTGGCGCGCAGCTTGGCTTCGCCGCCCCAGTACCACTGGTTGCGGTAGGTGTCGGCGGCCTTGATCCCGGCCATCACCAGCGTCTTGAGGTGCTCGGGCAGGTCGGCCCAACGCTGCTGGTTGACGAAGATCGAGCCGATCCAGGCGCCCGAGATGTTGTTGGTCAGGAAGTAGTCGGTGACGTTGGCCCAGCCCACCGTGTAATCCTCGGTGATGCCCGACCAGGCCATGCCGTCAAGCTCGCCGGTCTGCACCGCGACCTCGGCATCCTCGTAGGGGATGTTCACCGGCACCACGCCGAACTGCGCGAGGAAGCGCCCGGCGGTGGGGAAGGTGTAGAGCTTCAGCCCGTCGAGATCGGCAAGGCTGGTGATCTCCTTCTTGGTGTTGAAGTTGCACGGGTCCTGGCCGGCGGCCGAGAGCCAGGTCACGCCGACCTTCTCGTATTCCGCGCGCCAGATGTCGGCGAGCCCGTATTGCTGGAACAGCACCGGAACGTCGAGGATGTGCTTGGTGGCGAAGGGGAAGTAGCCGCCGAAGACTCGCATCGGAGTGGGCGAGGCCATCGAGTCGTCATCCGAGTGCACGGCGTCGATGGTGCCGCGCTGGAGCGCCTGGAACAGCTCGCCGGTGGGCACGATCTGGTCGGCGTAGTAGAGCTCGATCTCCAGCTCGCCCTGGGCGGCGGTGTTGATGTAGTCGACGATCGGCTTGGTCACCTGTTCGCCGAGGGCGGCACCCGCGTAGGTCTGGAAGCGCCATTTGATCGGCTCTTGCGCGCGGCCGATGGAGGGCGCCGCGAGCGCAGCCGGAGCGGCCAGAGCGGCACCGCTCAGGATCTTGCGTCGTGTCAGTGTCATCTTGTCTCTCCTGTTGCGTGGTTGGGTTTGCGCCCCTCTTTGCGGGGGTCTCGTTGTTAATTGTTGTAGACGAGGTTGGGCAGCCAAAGGGCCAGCCCGGGGAAAATCATGATGATCGCCAGCACCACGGTCATCACCGCGACGAAGGGAATGATCGAGGTGTAGATGTCGCGCAGCCCGATCTGCGGCGGCGCCATGGCGCGCATCAGGAAGAGGTTATAGCCGAAGGGCGGCGTCATATAGGCGATCTGGCAGGTGATCGTGTAGAGCACACCGTACCACACCAGGTCGAAGCCCAGATGACCGACCAGCGGCACGTAGAGCGGCGCCACGATGACCAGCATCGCCGTATCGTCGAGGAAGGTGCCCATGACGATGAAGCTCAGCTGCATCAGCACGAGGATCATCCACGGCGAGAGGCCGAGTTTCTCGGTGAACAGCTCCTCGATGGCGCTGACCGCGCCGAGCCCGTCGAAGACCGCGCCGAAGGCGAGGGCGGCAAGGATGATCCACATAAACATGCAGGACACGCCGAGCGTGTTGCGGACCGAGTTCTCGAAGACCTCGCGGGTCATCCGGCCCTTGAGTACCGCCGCGACGAAGGCGGCGACGGCGCCGATCGCCGAGCTTTCCACCAGCGAGGTCCAGCCGCGCACGAAGGGCACCATCATCACGAAGAAGATCACCAGCGGCAGCAGCCCGGCGCGCAGCAGGCGCAGCTTCTCGGCCATGGCGATGTCGCGGTCGGCCTTGGGCAGGATCGGGCCGAGCTCGGGGTTCAGCTTGCAGCGGATGACGATGTACACGATGAAGGCCGCCGCCATGAGCAGGCCGGGGATCACCCCGGCGAGCCAGAGCTGGCCCACCGGCTGGCGGGCGATCATCGCGTAAAGCACCAGCACCACCGAGGGTGGCACGAGGATGCCAAGGCTTGAACCCGCCTGGATCACCCCGGTCACCATGCGCTTGTCGTAGCCGCGTTTCAGCAGCTCGGGCAGGGCGATGGTGGCGCCGATGGCCATGCCCGCCACCGACAGGCCGTTCATCGCCGAGATCAGCACCATCAGCCCGATGGTGCCCACGGCGAGGCCACCTGAAAGCCCGCCCATCCAGACGTGGAACATCTTGTAGAGATCGTCGGCGATCTTCGATTCCGACAGCACGTAGCCCATGAAGATGAACATCGGCAGGGTCAGCAGCGGGTACCATTTCATCAGCTTGATCGAGGCGGCAAAGCCCAGATCGAAGCCGCCCCGGTCACCCCAGAGGCAGAGCGCGGCCACGACAGCGACGAATCCAATGGCGCCGAACACGCGCTGCCCGGTCAGCAGAAGGCCCAGCATGCCCGAGAACATGACGATTGCGATCAGGTCTTGCGACATCAGAGGTCCTCTCCGCGGATGCGGGCGATGTCGCGGAAAAACTCGGCGACGCATTGCAAAATCATCAGCGTGACGCCGAAGCACAGGATGACCTTCACCGGCCAGACGTAGGGGCGCCAGGCGCTCGGGCTGCGCTCGAGATGGCCCAGGTGCTCGGCGGCGGCGCTGGGTCCGCCGGTGACGAAGGCCCAGATGAGCTCGCCGAAGAACTTGAAGGGCTCGGTGCCGAAATAGCCGAAGCTGTAGGCGGTCGAGCTGATCGCCCCCCAGAGCAGCACGCCGAGGTAGAACAGCAGGAACCAGATGGTGATGACATCGACGATGGCGCGGCGGCGCGGCGACCAGTCGCCGTAGAAGAAGTCCATCCGCACATTCGAGCCCATCTGGATCGAATAGGGACCGCCCAGAACGTAATAGGCGACCATGATGAACTGCGCGGTTTCCAGCGTCCAGAGAGTTGGCGTGAAGAAGGTCTTCGACACCGACGACCAGATCAGCACGCCGATCAACGCGAAGAGCAGGTACATGGCGAACCGCCCGATGGCGCGATTCATCCGGTCGATGATCCGCACGTAACAGATCATGGCCTCAGGCATTGTCCGTCTCCGTCAGTCCCAGACCCGCCAGCGCAGGGCGCAGCAGGGTCAGCAGTTCCCCGGCGATCATCTCGATCCCGGTCTCATCGGCGAGCAGGTCGTTGCGCACCTCGATCATCACGTTCGGCAGGTTGTTGGTGATGCCGTGCAGCTTCAGCGAATGGGTCACACCATCCGCGGGGCCGTAGGGATCGTTGCGCGCGATGCGGCGGCCGGGCAGGCGGCGCGCCTCGTCCAGCATGCGGTCGGCCAGCCGCGTGTCGTCGTCGTGCAGGATGCCGATCTCGACCGCGCGCGGTGCGCCGAACCAGCTGGGCGTGAAGCTGTGCACGGTGATCAGGGCAAACGGCGTGCCCAGCGTCTTCCGCGCCGCGATGGTCTCGGTCACCGCTGTGCAGAAGGGAGCGTAGATGTCGCGTGTGCGCTGGGCGCGTTCGGCCTCTGACAGGGCGATATTTCCCGGCACATCAACGCTTTCTGTTTTGACAGGCATCGCCGAGGCAGCCTCTGGCGGGCGGTTCAGGTCGTAGACGAGGCGCGAGACCGTCCCGGCCACCAGCGGCGCATCGAGAGCCGCGGAAAGCCGCTCGGCAAGCGCCAGTGCGCCGGGATCCCAGACGGCGTGGCTCTGCCGATCCGTCTCATGCAGACCAAGCCCGTGGTAGCGCGCGGGAATGGCATTCGAGGCATGTTCGCACAGCACCAGCGCGGGGCCGCGGCCCCCGGCTCTGCGCAGTTTGAATGCGGTGGTGTCTTCTTCCGACACGTCTGTCCCCCTGTCTTTGGAAAAACCTTTCCACGCGCTCGATAGTGCGTCAATAATTTTTCAGAACGATTTTGGGTCGAGGGGACCGGGCGCCAAGTGCCGTCGATTTCTGCCCAATTTTTGAACCCGGCAAGAAGGGGAGCCCGTGGAAACCAGCCCGACCGGCACCGTGCGCCAGCTCATCCGCGAGCATTACGCGCAGCTGACGAACTCCGAGCGCAAGTTCGCGCAGGCGCTGCTCGACGATTACCCCGGTGCGGGGATCGCCTCGATCACCGCCGCCGCGGCGAATGCCGGAGTGTCGACGCCGACCGTCGCGCGGATGGTGCAGAAGCTTGGGTTCAAGGGCTATCCGGCCTTCCACGCGGCGCTGCTATCGGAGCTGCAGGCCAAGGTATCCGGCCCCGAGGCGCGGCGCGCGGTCTGGGCCTCGGAGGCGCCGGAGTCGCACCTGCTGAACCGCTTCGCCGAGGCGGTGACGCAGAATTTGCGGCAGACCTTTACCAATATCGACGCAGGCCAGTTCGACGCGGCGGCCAAGCGGCTCGCCTCGACCGAGGGGCGGCTCTACGTGGTCGGCGGGCGGATCACCCGCTCTCTTGCTGAATATGCCTTCACCCATTTCCAGGCGATCCGGGCGCGGGTCACCCATCTGACGTCCTCCTCTGCGACATGGCCGCACTACGTGCTGGACATGGAGGAGGGCGACACGCTGCTGATCTTCGACATCCGCCGCTACGAGGACAACCTGCAGCGGTTGGCCGAGATCGCGGCGGGGCGGGGGATGCACGTGATCCTGATCACCGACCAGTGGTCGAGCCCGATCACCAGCGTCGCCGAACATGCCTTCAATTGCTGGGTCGAGATCCCCTCGGCCTGGGATTCCAACATCTCGACGCTGTCACTGGTCGAGGCCCTGGTCGCCGCTGCGCAGGAGGAACGCTGGCCGGACGCGCGCGAACGCTTCGAGCGGCTGGACGCGCTGTTCGAGCTGACGCGGCTGTTCAGGAAGCCCTGAGGCGCAAGGGGTGCAACGAGAGCCGGGCGAGCGCCAGCCCGCCGGGACGGACCGGCGCTCGCACGGCGGCTTCGCCTTGATTCCGGGCGGATCAGCCCCCCGCCGCCATCAAAAAGAAGCCCCCGGCGCCATGAGGGGGCAACGGGGGCCAGTCTGGGAGCATTCTCTCCCGAGGGGATTTCGTGCGGGGCGGGGCCTAGAAGCCGACCGCGTCCGCGCCCTTGGTGTCCAGGATCTCGCGGGCCTCGTCGGGTGTGGCCAGCTCCAGCCCCAGTCCCTCGATGATCTGCCGCGCCTTGGTGACCTGCTCGGCGTTGCTGCGTGCCAGCTGGCCGGGTCCGGCCCAGAGCGAATCCTCGAGCCCGACGCGCACGTGCCCGCCCATCGCGGCGGCCATGGCGGCGATCGGCAGCTGGTTCTTGCCCGCGCCAAGCACCGACCACCGGTATTGGTCGCCGAACAGGCGATCGGCGGTGCGCTTCATGTGCATGACGTCGTCGGGATGCGCGCCGATCCCGCCCATCAGACCGAACACGGTCTGGATGAACAGAGGACCCTTCACCAGCCCCTGATCGAGGAAGTACTTGAGGTTGTAGAGATGCGCCGTGTCGTAGCACTCGAACTCGAAGCGCGTGCCGAGCGCGCCGAGCGTGGTGACGATATGCTCGATCTGGCCGAAGCTGTTGTTGAAGATGATGTCCTTGTTGCCGACGTAGTCGCGCTCCCATTGGTGCGTGAGGTTCGGGAACCGTTGCAGCATCGGGAAGAGGCCGAAGTTCATGGACCCCATGTTGAGCGAGGCGATCTCGGGCCGATGGGACTGCGCCGGGCGGATGCGTTGCTCGATGGTCATCGTCGGCGCGCCGCCGGTGGTGATGTTCACCACGACGTTCGAGGCCTGCTTGATCACCTTCAGGAAGGGCGAGAAGGCCTCGGGCGTCTGATCCGGGCGCCCGTCCTCGGGGTTGCGGGCGTGCAGGTGCACCACGGCGGCCCCGGCCTCGGCCGCGCCGATGGCGGCCTCGGCAATTTCCGAGGCGCTCACCGGCAGGTATTCGGACATCGAGGGGGTGTGGATCGCGCCGGTCACGGCGCAGGTGATGATCACCTTGCGGGTCTTTGCCATTCTGAGGCTCCGGGTCAGGTTCAGGTCAGACCAGTACGGCCGGGCAAGGGGAACGACGGAACTCTGTGGGTGCGGGCATCATCGCGGTCCTCCTCCGGCTCATGCAAAATGGAACTGGTCCATGAGATCACACCAGATTCTGGTGACCCGCGTCCCCGTGGCACAGTTTCCTCCCTTGCCGCGGGATCACGGTTGCGGTCTTGCCCGTTCTGGTGTGATCTGAGATCACAGTTGCAGAAGGGCTCGGAAAGAGTCAACGGGGAGAAGTGAAGATATGGGCAGAAATTACGGCGCGTCACGCGACGCGCGACCGAAGACCCTTTCGGAGCAGGTACACGAGACACTGAGCGAGATGCTGCTTTCGGGGCAGCTCAGGCCGCATGACCGCATTTCCCTGCGCGACCTGGCCGAGAAGCTGGGCGTGTCGATGATGCCGGTGCGCGAGGCGGTGAGTCGGCTGGCGGCGGGCGGGGCACTGTTGGTCGAGCCGAAGCGGGCGGTGCAGGTGCCGCTGATGAGCGCCGAGGAGTTTTCCGATCTGACCGAGATGCGGGTGCTGACAGAGGCGCAGGCCGCGCGGCTCGCGGCGGCGCGCGCCACGCCGGAGGAGATCGAGGGGATCCTGGCGCTGGCAGAGCGCTACGAGGCGATCCTCGACACCGCCAACGGCAGCCCCGAGGCAGTGGCGGCGAACAAGGAGCTGCATTTCGCGCTCTATCGGGCCGCGGGCTCGCAGATGCTGATGGACGTGATCACCATGCTCTGGCTGAAGGCCGGGCCGATCATCAATTACGACATCGGGGCGCGCGCCGCGGTGGCGCAGGAAGAAGAGGTGAGCCGCTCGCGCGGGCACCACTCGCGAGCCCACCACCGCCAGCTCTGCGCGGCACTGCGCGCGCATGATCCCGAGGCGGCGGCGCGGGCGGTGACAGAAGACATCCGTGTCGCCGCGGACCTCATCCTCGCCTATGGCGCGGAACAGATGGAAGACAGCCGGAGGAGAATTCTGCCATGAATCTGGGACTTGAGGGCGCACGGGTGATCGTCACCGCGGGCGCGCAGGGCATCGGACGGGCCATCGTCGATGCCTTTCTTGCAGAGGGCGCGCGGGTGGCCACCTGCGACATCGACTCGTCCGCGCTGTCGGATCTGCCGGCGGAGGTCTGGCAGCGGCGCTGCGACGTCGCCGATGCGGCGCAGATCGAGGCTTTCATGCAGGCGGCCATCGACGAGCTGGGCGGGCTCGACGTGCTGGTCAACAACGCCGGGATCGCCGGACCGACCAGCCCGGTCGAGGAGGTGGACCCGGCTGATTGGGAGCGCTGCCTGTCGATCTGCCTGACCTCGCAGTTTCACTGCGTGCGTCACGCGGTGCCTGCGTTGCGGCAGAGCGGCAACGCCTCGATCGTCAACCTGTCGTCCATGGCGGGGCGGGTGGGCTTTGCCCTGCGTACGCCCTACGCGGCGGCGAAATGGGGGGTGATCGGCTTCACCAAGTCGTTGTCCATCGAACTGGGCAAGGACGGGATCCGTGCCAACGCCATCCTGCCGGGCATCGTCGCGGGGGAGCGCCAGCGACGGGTGCTCGAGGCCAAGGCGCAACGCCTCGGAAAGAGCTTCGAGGAGGTCGAGGCGGCGGCGTTTTCCTACACCTCGCTCAAGGAGTATGTTTCGCCCGAGCAGATCGCCGACCAGATCCTGTTCCTCGCCAGCCCGCGCGGACGGACGGTCTCGGGGCAGGCGATCTCGATCTGCGGCGACGGCCAGATGCTGGCTTGACGCGGCGGCCGGCTCAGCCTCCGGGCCGGGCCGGATCGTTCGCGGCGGCCGGCGCATCGCTGCGCTCGAGCACGAGCAGCGTCATCATGCCGACCGGCGGCAGGGCGCGACGCTCGACCAGTTTCAGCCCCGGCGTGTCCAGCACCACCGAGATGTCGAAATCCGAGTGCCAGCCGATGCGGTCGGCGAATTTCGCGGTACGCCGCGAGATATGCGCGAGCGGTCCCTGCTTGCGGGCGAAATGGTTCGACATGACGAGTTGCCCGCCGGGTTTCAGCACGCGGACCATCTCGCGCATCACCTTTTCCGGCTCGGGGACCACCGAGATCATGTGCATCGCCACGATCCGGTCGAAACTGGCGTCCTCGAAGTCGAGGGCGCGGGCATCCATGCGCAGCAGTGCTTCGATATGCGGCAGGTCCATCCGCGCGGCGCGGCGCTTGGCCTGCGCCAGCATTTCGGCGCTGTAGTCCACGCCGGTGACCTTCATGTGCCGCGGCAGCAGCGGCAGCGACAGTCCGGTGCCCACCCCCACTTCCAGCACCCGCATGCCTTCCGGGCCGGTCACCCGCTTCGCGGCGGCGCGCCGCGCGGCCTGGGTGATGGCTCCGAAGGTCTGGTCGTATATGGGAGCCCAGCGGGCGTAAACGGTTGTTGCTGCGTGTGGATCCAAGATGCCCTCCCTGCGTCGGCACGCCGCAAAGGCGGGTGCTTCCGGCGTCAACATGGACTCCACAAGGCCGAGAGGGAAGAGCCCTGGCCCGCCGGGTGGCGAAACCCGGCGGACCTCGCGGTTAATTGATGCCCAGAATCCGCATCGCCTCGGCCAGCGTGTCCACCGATTGCTGGTGCTGACCCGCCGCGTGGAATTGCTCTCCGTCGGCGCGCAGTTGCTTGACCTTGGCAAGGTCCGCCTCGGAAATCGTCGGTCCGGCGGCGAGCGCGGCGTCGATCTTGGCCATGTCGGCGGGGCAGTGGAATGCAAGCGCCGGGGTCGCGGCGAGGCCGAGGACGACGGCGATGGCTAGGCGTTTCATGTGGTTTCCTCCCTTGGATGGCGGGAGTGTAGCACGAAAAACGGCAAGAGATGCTCACGCGAGGGTGAAGCCGCAGGCGCATCCCCGCCATTCGCGGTGCCCGGCCCCGGCGAGCTTCCGCAAGGGCGATTTGACGCGCGGTTCACCGCCGCCCGGCGCGAGCCATCCCGGCAAGCCCTTGCCCGAACGCGGGCCGTTCTTCCGGCTGCATTGCCGCGCTGCGGCACCGCACATAGCTGTCGGGAGAAGCCGCGGGATGCTCCCGCGCCAGACCCTTCGGAAGGAGACTTCTATGAACCTCAAGAGCACCCTGCTTAAGTCGACCGTCATCGCAGCCCTTGTCGCGGCACCGCTGGCACCCGTGATGGCGCAGACCGCCACCCCCGAGGCCCCGGCGGAAGCGCCGGCCCAGGCACCCGAACAGACCCCGGCTGCTCCGGCGGCGGAGTTCAGCGAAACGCAGCTGACCGCCTTTGTCGATGCCGCCGCGCAGGTGCAGGCGGTGCAGCAGGACTACATGGTCAAGATCGACGCGGTCGAGGAGCCCGAAGGCAAGCAGAAGCTGGTCGAGGAAGCCCAGGCCGAGATGGCTGATGCGGTGAACGAGACCGAGGGCATGGACGTCGATACTTACAACCAGATCGGCCAGGCGGCGCAGGCCAACCCCGAGCTCAACGAGCGCATCATCGCGATGCTGCAGGAGCGCGCACCCGCCGGCCCCGAGACGATGACCGAGTAAAACCCCCTCAACGAGGTCATCCTGGAGCCGTCCCCGTCTCGGGGGCGGCTCTTTTCTTGCGCAGTGGATGCCGGGACATCCGGCGCCGCCCTGGGTCTGCGGCGCCGGGTGCCTGTCAGTTGGTTGTGGGCACCGCGGGGGCGGGCGCAGGGGGCGCTTCCGGAGCGGCGGCCGCAGCCGCCGGGGCTTCGGCAGGCGCTTCGACGGCGGGCGTATCAGAAACCGGCGCCATCTCGGTCGAGGTCGGCAGCTCCTGCACCGAGCCCTCTGGAAGGGCTTCGATCGGTGCATCGGCCGGCACGAAGACCACGCGGCCGATCTTGCGGTTCGGACCCCAGCCCCGGTGCTTGAGCATCCCGTCCACGATGTAGAGGTCCTCGATGCGGTAGGTGGCCCGCTTGCCGGCTTCGTCGTGGATCTCGATGAACGGGTTCAGCGTGTCCTCTTCCAGCCGGAAGAACCGCGGGTCGGAATGCGCCTCGAAGTCGCGCATGATCATCAGCACGTGGTCGTAGTCGGTGATCCGCTCGTCGACGAAATAGGCGCAGGTCGCCTCGTAGCCCGCGCCGCCCGCGCCGAGGATCAGCGCCGGCACCCAGACCATCGGGTTGGCCATGGCCGCCGCGGCCGCGGCACCGCCGCCCTCGAGCAGCCCGGCCGCGCCGCCCGAGGCGGCGAGCTTGCCGCCGAGCAGCGTCAGGCCGCTGGTGGCATTGACCAAAGTGTAGAAGCCGCCGTCGCCCTGCACGCCGGTCGCGGCCGCAACGGCACCGGTGGCGGCGGCCGCTGCGCCGGTCACGGTGTCGCCGACCAACCGGCTGGGCCGGTAGTCGCAGATTGCCGCAGAGAGCGAGGTTGCGGGGAGAAGCAGCGCCAGCGCGGTGGCGAGCAGCTTCAGCGAAGTCTTCGGTGCGGGCATCGGAAAGCTCCCATGCGAGGATGCGGTGAAGAGGGGGAGGTAGGGCGGCCCCGAGCGGGGCCCAACGTGAAAGGCCGGGGCGCGATCGCCCCGGCCTGTCTGTCTGGTGCTGGCCGGGATGTGCCGGTCAGTCGTCCATCTTGAGGGCGGAGATGAAGGCCTCCTGCGGGATCTCGACCTTGCCGAACTGCCGCATCTTCTTCTTGCCGGCCTTCTGCTTCTCGAGCAGCTTCTTCTTCCGGGTGGCGTCGCCGCCGTAGCACTTGGCGGTCACGTCCTTGCGCATCGCCGAAAGCGTTTCGCGTGCGATCACCTTGCCGCCGATCGCCGCCTGGATCGGGATCTTGAACATGTGGCGGGGGATCAGCTCTTTCAGCTTCTCGCACATTGCCCGGCCGCGCATCTCGGCGCGGTCGCGGTGAACCAGCATCGACAGCGCGTCCACCGCCTCGTCGTTCACCAGGATCGACATGCGCACGAGGTTGTCCTCGCGGTAGCCGATCATCTGGTAGTCGAACGACGCGTAGCCCTTGGTCACCGACTTGAGGCGGTCGTAGAAGTCGAACACCACCTCGTTCAGCGGCAGGTCGTAGACCACCATGGCACGGTTGCCCGCATAGGTGAGGTCGAGCTGCAACCCGCGGCGGTCCTGGCAAAGCTTGAGCACGTCGCCGAGGTATTCGTCGGGCACCAGGATCGTGGCCTTGATGCGCGGCTCCTCGACGTGGTCCACCTTCGACATGTCGGGCATGTCGGCGGGGTTGTGCAGGTCGATCTTCGTGTCGTCCTTCATGTAGACGTGGTAGATCACCGACGGCGCGGTGGTGATCAGCTCGATGTCATACTCGCGCTCGAGGCGGTCGCGGATCACCTCGAGGTGCAGCAGCCCGAGGAAGCCGCAGCGGAAGCCGAAGCCAAGCGCCGCCGAGGTTTCCATCTCGTAGCTGAAGGAGGCGTCGTTCAGCGCCAGCTTCTCGATCGCGTCGCGCAGGTCCTCGAACTCGGCGCTGTCGACCGGGAAGAGACCGCAGAACACCACCGGAACCGAGGGCTTGAAGCCCGGCAGGGGCTTCTCGGCGCCCTTCTTCTCGTGGGTGATCGTATCGCCGACCTTGGTGTCGCGCACCTGCTTGATCTGCGCGGTGAGGAAGCCGATCTCGCCCGGACCCAGCTCGTCGACGTTCTGCATCGCGGGGCGGAAGACGCCGATCCGGTCGACGGGATAGGTCGCGCCGGTCTGCATCATCTTGATCTTGTCGCCCTTCTTCAGGACGCCGTCCATGATCCGCACAAGGACGACGACGCCGAGATAGGCGTCGTACCAGCTGTCGACCAGCATCGCCTTCAGCGGCGCGTCGCGTTCGCCCGTGGGGGCGGGCAGCCGGTGCACGATGGCTTCCAGCGTTTCCTTGATGCCGAGGCCGGACTTGGCCGAGACCAGCAGAGCGTGCTCGGCGTCGATGCCGATCACGTCCTCGATCTGTTCCTTGACGCGCTCGGGCTCCGAGGCGGGCAGATCGATCTTGTTGAGCACCGGCACGATCTCGTGGTCGGCGTCGATCGCCTGGTAGACGTTGGCGAGCGTCTGCGCCTCGACGCCCTGGGTGCTGTCGACGACCAGCAGCGAACCTTCGACGGCGCGCATCGAACGCGACACTTCATAGGCAAAGTCGACGTGTCCGGGGGTGTCGATCAGGTTGAGCACGTATTGCTCGCCATTGTCGGCGATATACTCGATCCGGACGGTGTTCGCCTTGATGGTGATGCCGCGCTCGCGCTCGATATCCATCGCGTCGAGCAGCTGCTCCTTCATCTCGCGTTCCGAGACGGTGTTGGTGGATTGGATCAGCCGGTCGGCCAGGGTGGATTTCCCGTGGTCGATGTGGGCAACGATGGAGAAGTTACGGATATGCGCGAGATCGGTCATGATTGGCCCGATATGTAAGGCTTTTGGCGTCCGGTCAAGCCGGATCGAAGGGCAGGCGGCGCGGCTGCGCCGATGCGCCTCATCTCCCTGCATTTCCTGACGCGGCGGCGGGTTTGGCGCAAGGCGCGCCAAGCGCCATGCCGCCGCCGCGCGCGGCACGCTTTCAGGGCCACCTCTCTCGGGGCGGATTGGCGGCCGGGTGAACTGGTAGACGGTGGCGATGCGATGTCGCCGCCTAGCGTCGCGGCAGCTGTTGTCCAACAACGAATCGGTGAATTGAAACCGCCGCCCGCTTCGGGCATCTTCGGGAAAACTCCGGACCAGCGGGCAGAAGACCCGTGGAGTGACGGGCAGTGTTGAGAGAGCAGGCGGATGAAACCGATATTTCTGGTGACGATTCTGGCGTTGGTGGCGGGCTGCGGGGGCGGCTCGGGGTCGGGCTACAGGTACTATGCGCAGGGGCCAGTCAGCAAAGCCTGCATGAGTTCGGATCGAAAAGCCCGCAATGACGCGCTCTGCGGCTGCGTGCAGGCGGCGGCCAACGACGAGCTGCGCTCGGGCGATCAGCGCCGGGCGGTCAACTTCTACCGTGACCCGCACCAGGCCCAGGAGGTGCGCCAGTCGAGCCGCCAGTCGGACAAGGACTTCTGGAGCCGCTACTCGGCCTTCGTGAAGCGTGCCGAGCGGATGTGCACCGGGCTCTGAGCCCGTCCGGCACCTTCCGCAGCCTCAGCTTGCCGCGCGCAGCGGTCGCCGCACGATCCGTGCCTCGGCGCTGCGGGCATGGCCTTCCATTCCCTCGGCGCGGCTGATTCCGGCGCTGGCGCGGGCCAGGTCGGGCAGCGCCTCGGGCGCGGCCTCCTGCCACGTCACGCATTTGAGGAACTTGTGCACCGAGAGCCCGCCGGTGTGGCGCGCGGCGCCGCCGGTCGGCAGGACATGGTTCGGACCCGCGGCCTTGTCGCCGAAGGTCACGGTGGTGCCGGCTCCAAGGAACAGCGCGCCGTAGCAGCGCAGCCGCGCCCGCCACCACGGCAGATCGCGCGCCATCACGTGCAGGTGCTCGGGGGCATAGCGGTCGGCAAGCGCGGCCATCTCCTCGCGCGTGTCGCAGAGCATCACTTCGCCGAGGTGCGCCCAGGCGTCGCGGGCGGCGCAGCGGTTCGGCTCGGGCAGGGTCTCGGCCATCTGCGGCAGTCGCGCCAGAACCGCCTCTGCAAGCGGACGGTGGTCGGTGGCCAGCCAGACCGGGGAATTGCCGCCATGCTCGGCCTGTCCAAGCAGGTCGAGCGCCACCAGTTCCGGGTCGGCGCTGGCATCGGCGAGGATCATCACGTCGGTCGGCCCAGCCACCATGTCGATTCCCACCGGCCCGAAGAGCTGCCGCTTGGCCTCGGCGACGAACGGATTGCCCGGCCCGGCGAGGATGTCGGCCCGCGGCATTCCGAAAAGCCCCAACGCCAGCGCCGCGATGCCCTGCACCCCGCCGAGTGCCAGCATCTCGTCCACCCCGGCCAGGTGCAGAGCATGCAGGATTGCCGGAGGGATGCCGCCCTGACCGGGCGGCGAGCAGGCGATCACCCGGCCGACCCCGGCGGCGCGGGCGGTGGTCACGGTCATCAGCGCCGAGGCGATGTGGGCATAGCGCCCGCCCGGCACGTAGCAGCCGGCGCAGCCGACCGGAATCAGCCGCTGCCCTGCGCGCAGGCCGGGGCGCAGCTCGATTTCGAACTCCTGCACCGAGGCCCGCTGCGCCTCTGCAAAAGCGCGGATGTTGGCATGGGCATAGGCGATGTCCTCGACCAGCGTGACCGGCAGGGCGCGCTGTGCCTCGGCGAGGCGCGCCGTCGGCAGCACGATCTCGCCCTGCCAGCCGTCCAGTCGCGCGGCATAGTCGAGCGCCGCCGCCTCGCCCTCGGCGCGCAGCCTCGCCAGCATGATCTGCACGATATCGGCGGTGTCGGCGGTGCTGTGAGCGGGCAGGCCGGGGGCGGCTTTGAGAGGGGTCACGGTCATTGGGTCTGGCTCATGCCTGATCTTGGGGAGTTTCGGAAAAAGTGAATCTGTGCCAGTCTTCGACACGGGCAGGGCGGAGTGGGCCGGGGCGGTACCCGGTTCAGGTGAGGGATGAGTTTATGCTGATGAAAGGGATCAGCCTGCGCGGCCTCGAGGTGTTCGAGGCGCTGGCGGGGACCGGCTCCGTGGCGCAGGCGGCCGAACGCACCGGGCTCAGCCAGCCGGCGGTCAGCCAGCAGCTGCGCAACCTTGAATCCGCGCTTGGCATCGATCTGGTCGACCACGGGCGCAGGCCGATGCAACTGACCCCGGCGGGGCGCACCTTCCTGATGCGGACGCAGGCGGTGCTCGGGCAGCTCCGGCTGGCGCAGAACGAGCTCACGGTGATGGACCTGACCCATCTGGCGCAGCTCAACCTCGGGGTGATCGACGATTTCGACAACGACCTGACGCCGCAGCTGGTGACCATCCTGGCCGAGAACATGACTCGCTGTCGCTTCAAGCTGGTCACCGCGCCGAGCCACGAGATCATGGAATCCATGGTGGACCGCCGCCTGCATATCGCGATCGCGGCCAGCCCCGGCATCGCGACGCCCGGCGTGATCGAATATCCGCTGGTGCGAGACCCCTTCGTGCTGGTTGCGCCGCGCGGCAAGGCGCGCGAGGCGGGCGGGACCGAGGCCTTGATGTCGGCCCTGCCGATGTTGCGCTACGACCGCGACCAGATGATCGGCCGCCAGATCGAGGCGCATCTGTCGCGGCTCAAGCTGGATTTTCCCGAGCGTTTCGAGATCGGCGCGCATCTGTCCCTGATGACGCTGGTGGCGCGTGGCGTCGGCTGGGGCATCACCACGCCGCTCGGCTACATGCGCGCGGCGCGGGTGCACGACCGGATCGAGGCGCATCCGCTGCCGATCAAGCCCTTCGCACGGACCATCTCGCTCTTTGCCGCCGCCGATTGGGCCGACCGCGTGCCGCGAGACGTGGCACGCACCATGCGCCAGCTTGTCGCGGATCTGGTGATCACCCCCGCGCTGCGCCAGCTGCCCTGGCTGGAGGGCAAGCTCCACCTGCTCGAAGGCGACTGAGCCGGCGCAGAAAGAGAAGGCGGACATGGGCGACGTTCCGGAACATAAGCGTTTCGGAAACTAGAAGGGGAGGGGCGAGCCCCGGCGCAAGCGCCTTCGCGCGCAATTCGAAAACAGGAATGCGCAGATTCCAAAAAGGAAAATCGGCGTCGGCGTCAGCCCGGAAACCGGGCAGCGCTGGTTCCTGCCTCAGGCCGTCAGGTCAAGGAAAGTCCGCACCGCCGCTTCGAACTCGCGCGGCTTCTCGGCGTGCAGCCAGTGACCGCAGCCGGGCAGCTTGGCGAATTTCGCCGCCGGGAAGAGCGACCGGATGCGCGCGCGGTGCTCGGGCAGCACGTAATGCGACTCGGCCCCCGAGAGGAACAGCGCAGGGCGGTCGAACTGCGCCTCGATCTCGGGGAAACCGAGGATCTTCGGCATCTCGGATTCGAGCACGTCGAGGTTCAGCTTCCAGCGCTTGTCCTTGAGGTCGAGCGACTGGGTGAAGAAGCTGCACAGGGTGGGATCCTCGAGCACCTCGGAGAGCTGGGCGTTGGCATCCGAGCGCTTCTCGATGGCCGACAGGTCGACGCTGCGCATGGCGGCGATGTTCTGGTTCTGATCGTGGCTGTAGGGCACCGGCGCGATGTCGGCCAGGATCGCCCGATTGACCAGATCGGGCCGGGTCAGCGCCAGCACCATTGTCGCCTTGCCGCCCATCGAATGGCCCAGCACGTCGGCAGGGCCGCCGAGGCTCTCGATCACCTCGGCGATGTCGCCGGCCATGTCGAGATAATTGTGGCTGTCGCGCCACGGGCTGTCCCCGTGGTTGCGCTGGTCCACGGCGATCACCTCGCGCCGGTCCGACAGGCGCTTCGAGATCACGCCCCAGTTGCGCGCGGAACCGAAGAGCCCGTGGACAATCACGAGCGGCGGTTGGTCGGTGGCGGAGCCGTGGCGGATCATGTTCAGCATGGGCCCTGTCTAGGGCGCGGGCGGGGACCAGAAAAGGGCAAAACGCGCCGGGCCGGGGCAAATCTCTTCGAAGAGATTTGCAACCTCCTTCGAAGGAGGTTGGCGCCGCCCCGCCGTTGCGGCTTGCGCGCGGGCGGCAAATGCCCGAGGTTCGCGCCATGGATCAGGACCCCAAGATCGGTGCCCGGCTGATGCCGCTTCTCGAGAGCCGCCTCGGCCTCGGTAAGGGCAGCTTCGAGCAGCGCGCGCGCCGCGCCGCTCCGCGGCTGCCGCGATGGGCGCGGCGCGACCTTGCAACATTGCGCCGGGCGCAGGGCATGGTCGGCAACCCCAAGCTTGCCATGAGGCTTGACGAGGCCGAGCTTTCCCGCGCCGAATCCCGGATTGCCCGGCATCTCGAGGCGATCGACGTGAAGGCGCGGCGCAGCCATTGGCGGCTCGGCGTGCTGGCCGGGCTGATGTTCAACCTCGCGCTGCTCGCGGCGCTGCTGGCGGGTGCCTACTACCTCCTGATCCGCAGCTGACGCTTCGGCTTGCTGTTTTCCGGCGCGCCGGGTGCGCGGCCGTTGAGGCGCAGGAACAGGCTTTCCTCGTCGTCGTTGCGGAAGAAGGGCACCGAGCTCGGCGCGCGGCGATCGGTGACCCGTGCGGCGATTTCGGCCAGCACCACCTCGGTGATGAACGGCAGGTCGAAGCGGCGCACCTCGTCGAGCGGCACCCATTGCAGGTGCGACAGCTCGTCCGAGGCCGCCGAAAAGTCATCGGGATCGGTTTTCAGCGCCTCCGCATCCACCAGGAAGAAACGCGCATCGAAGCGACGCGGGCGGCCGGGCGGGGTGATGGCGCGGAAGACGAATTGCAGCGCCGAGGCCGACGGGCGGTGGCCGGTTTCGGCAAATCCCTCCCATCCCGCCGGCGGCGTCGGCCATTTGCCGGGCCAGCCCAGCACCTGCCCGGTTTCCTCCCAGAGCTCGCGGATCGCCGCCGCGGCCAGCGCCGGGGCCCGCCCTGCGGGGGCGTCCTCTTCCAACCGGGTGGCGCAGGCCGCCGGCAGCGGCGCGGCGAGCTTGACCTCGGCGTCGGCGTCGTCCACCGCGCCGCCGGGAAAGACGAACTTGTTGGGCATGAAGGCCGCTCCCGCGCCGCGCTGTCCCATCAACACGCTCGGGCGGCTGTCGCGGTCGCGCAGCACGATCACCGTGGCTGCGTCGCGGATGGCTGTCTTGTCGCTGCTCATGCGCATTCCCCTGCGTCTTGTGTTGGCTCGCGGGGATCGCGCTTGCGCGCCGCTCCTAGCGGTCGCGCGCGAAGCCGTGCATCTCGCGCGCCCACTGGAAGCCGACGATCGCCCCCTTCAGTCGCGGCAGAAGGTAGAGGGAAAGCCCGATGCAGCCAATAAGGAAGATGGTGACCAGGATCAGTGGTTCGGGGCGCCAGGTGGTGAACACCCAGAGCAGCGCCGGGGCCATGATGTGGCCGACGATGAGGATGGTCAGATAGGCCGGGCCGTCGTCGGCGCGGTGGTGGTGCAGCTCTTCCCGGCAGACGGGGCAGTGATCGCGCACTTTGAGATAGGACCGGAGGATCGGACCGTTGCCGCAGTTTGGGCAGCGGCAGCGAAAGCCGCGCCAGACGGCGGGCCAGGTTTCGCGTTCCTGCGACAGATCGGACATGGGATGCACTTTCGAAGTCATATCCCAAAGGTGGCGCATGACCGGCCGCATGGGAAGAGGACAGAGGCGCGCAGCGGCGTGATGTCGCAAACAAGACCGGCAGAGTCAGGTTTTCCAAGACGTCGGGAGGCAGGCGCACCGGGGACGGGCTGCCATATATCCTTTTCCGCAAGTCGGAAGTCCGGGACCCGCGATGCAGAAAGCAAACGGATGTTTTCGATTTAAGTGACTTTAATTAATCGATTTTCTTGTTCAGTCCGGCTCGCGCTCCTGTCCTTCTCAAAAAATCTTCGCCGGTATGCGACGGAGTTTGCGCCGCCGCGCGTGGAAGCTTGTGATCGGACGGCAAGACCGCCGCCGACACGATACGCGATGAATGAGGAGATCGCAGCGATGACACGCATGAACAAACTGATGACCGGCGCTGCCCTCGTGGTCCTGGGCACGGCGAGCCTTGCCTTTGCTGCATCCGACGCCAAGCCGACCGACCAGCGCGGCGCGCGACCGGCGCCGATGACGCAGATGTTCGAGAGCTTCGACAGCGACGGCGACGGGTCGATCAGTCGTGAGGAATTTGCAGGGCACGGCCCCGCCGCGGGCTTCACCGAGGCCTTTGCGACCGCCGACGCGGATGGCAACGGTCTGCTGGAGGGCGATGAGCTGATCGCCTTCGCCGACGCCCGCCGGGCGGCGCGCGAGGCGCAGCAGCTCGAGATGCGCAAGGCGCGCATGGAGCAGCGGATGCTCGAGCGGTTCGACGCCGACAAGGACGGCAAGCTGTCGCTCGAGGAGATGCAGGCGCAGGGGCCGATGGGCTTCTTCGACCGCTTCGATGCCGACGAGGACGGCTTGGTGACC
This sequence comes from Salipiger mangrovisoli, assembly GCF_015223355.1. Lineage (GTDB taxonomy): Bacteria > Pseudomonadota > Alphaproteobacteria > Rhodobacterales > Rhodobacteraceae > Salipiger > Salipiger mangrovisoli. Next base: position 79,739 of record NZ_JADFFK010000023.1, read on the forward strand.
GCCGATGAACTGGCGGCCGCCGGCCCGATGCGCGGCCAGCAGCGCGACATGGAGCATGGCCCCAAGGCGGACCGGATGATGCGCCATGAGGATGGGCCGCGGTCCTGGCACGGTGAGCGGGAGCATGATCAGGGCGGCAAGGGCTTCAAGCGCGGCCCGCAGGATGGCGATGGTCCGCGCGACGGACAAGGTCCGCGCGGCGGCATGATGCGGGACTTCTGGCAGTACTGAGGTGAACGGGACCGGGCCGCCTGCCGCGGCCCGGTCCTTGCGCGGTCCGGGACTTCGGGCTAGCGCAATGGGATGGACCGGATGCCTTATGACGCGATGAACGGGGACAGCGACGAGACCCTGCTTGCGGCCTATGCCGCGGGCGATCAGGCCGCGGCGCGCGCCCTTGTGCAGCGGCTCGGCCCGCGCGCCTTTGGTCATGCCGTGCGTATGCTGGGTGACCGGGCCGAGGCAGAGGACGTCGCGCAGGAGGCCCTGCTGCGGCTCTGGCGCGCGGCGCCGGGCTGGCGTGACGGCGAGGCGAAGGTGTCGACCTGGCTCTACCGCGTGGTTGCAAACCTCTGCATTGACCGGATGCGCAGGCGTCGCGGCGGCACGGTGGACCTCGACGATATCGCGGAACCGGCCGATCCTGCGCCCGGTGCCGAGGCGACCCTCCAGGGGCGCGCCCGTGAGGGGGCGCTGCAGGAGGCGCTCGGGGCCCTGCCGGAGCGCCAGCGTCAGGCCGTGGTGCTGCGGCATCTCGAAGGACTTTCAAACCCGGAAATTGCCGGGATCATGGACTTGGGCGTGCGCGCGGTGGAAAGTCTGACCGCGCGGGGACGCAAGGCGCTGGAGGCCCTGCTGGCCGGGCGGCGCGCAGAGCTGGGGTATGACGATGACTGATCAGCGCAGGAAGGAAGAGGGGGCACTGGCCCCGCTGTTCGAGGCCGAACGGCGCGACGCACCCATGCCCTCTGGCGACTGGATGGCCCGCATGGAGGCACTGGCGCTCGCAGAGCAGCCCGCGCCGAGGCCGGAAGATGTGCGATCTGCGCCGCCGCGGCGGGGCGTTGCCAGCTGGCGCGAGGCGCTGCGCGTCTTCGGCGGCTGGCCTGCGCTGGCGGGGCTGGCGGCGGCCTGCGCCGCGGGCGTGTGGATCGGGGTTGCCTCGCCCCAGACCATGACCACCTGGCTGTCCACCGACAGCAGCACTTCGCTCTCGGCGATCGATCCGGCGAGCGGCTTTGACTACGCGATGTTGGGACTTTGAAAATGACGAACGACGCCCCGCGCCCCTCCGCCTCTCCCAAGGCCTCGCGCGCTCCGCGCTGGATGCGCCTGCTGCTGCTGGGTTCGCTGGCGCTCAATCTCGCCGTGGCCGGCGTCGTCGCGGGCGGGCTACTGCGCCACGGCGGTCCCGACCGCGACGGCCCGCCGCGTGGCCGGGATTTCATCACGCCTTACACGCGGGCCTTCTCCGAGGACCAGCGGCGCGAGCTGGGGCACAAGCTGTTCAGCTCCTTTGAGCGCAAGCAGGGCGATCGGCCGCGGCCGGCCCCCTTTGGCGATTACCGCAGCGCGGTCGAGGTGCTGCGTGCCGACCCCTTCGACAGTGCCGCCTTCGCGCAGGCGCTGACTGCCCAAGACGCCCGCGCGGCAGAGCGGCAGAAGATGGGGCAGCAGGTGCTGGTGGACTACGTCTCGGCACTCTCGCCGGAGGCGCGGACGGCCTATGCGGACCGGCTGGAAGCGGAGCTTGACGATCTGGCGCGCCATCTGCCCCGCAAACCGCGGGACTGAACGCGGCGCGCCCGCGCTGTTCGGCCAAGGGCCTTACATCTGGCGCACCTCGCGCAGATGTATTCGCCGCGGCAGCGGCGTCTCCGGCCGCGCAAGGCGCACGCGGTTGCGACCGGCCTGCTTGGCGGCATAGAGCGCGCCGTCGGCCCGGACCAGAGCGGCCTCGACCGGGTCGCCTTCCTCGGCCACCAGCGCCACGCCGATGCTGACCGTCAGCGCAAGGCAGGCGGGGGCGTCGGGCATTCGGTCGCTCGACGGAAGCGCAAGGCGGGCCACGGAGTGACGCAGGCGGCGGGCGGTGGCCAGCGCCTCATCGGCGGTGCAGCCGGGCAGCGCGATCAGAAACTCCTCGCCGCCGAGTCGGGCCAGCAGATCGCCCTCTCGCAAGGTCTCCGACAGCGCTTGCGCCGAGGCGGCCAGCGCCCGGTCGCCGGTGGAATGTCCCCAGCGATCGTTCACCGCCTTGAAGTGGTCAAGGTCGGCGACGAGCAGCGCGAGCGGCTGAGCCTGCTGCGCCGCCTTCTGCGCCATGCGCGCCAGTTCGGGCATCGCGTAGCGCCGGTTGTACAGCCCGGTGAGCGGGTCGATCATCGCGTCCCGCAAGCCGCTGCGCAGGGCGGCGCGATGCCGCTCGGCGCAGCGCCCGCGGGCAATCAGCCGCGGCAGGCGCAACGCGAGTTCCAGTGGGTCCGCACCGTGATGCAGCAATTCGTCGGCACCGAGGTCGAGCGCCTGCGCCGCGAGCGTCGCGCGGCCCGCATCCGTGACATAGACCAATGCGGCGCGGCGCTGCGCACGGGCGGTGCGCAGTTGCGACAGCAGGGCCAGCCCCGCGCCCGCGTCGGAGCCCGGGTCGATGAGAACGATCACCTCGGCAAAAATCGCGTTGTTCTTGAGCAGATGCTCGGGCAGTGCGACCTGCACCTGCGCGCCGAGACCGATCCGCAGCCGCGCGGCAAGCGGGTCCATGGCCTGGGCCGGATCCATGGAGATCAGCGAGATTCGGGAGGGGCGCTCGAAACTGCGTGGGGCATCGGACAGGCCGAGCGCACGCTTGGTGTCGCTGTGCAGGTGCATTTCGTCCTGCGCCCTGGCGCGGCGCAAGAGATTGCGCATTCGGGGCAGCAGCAGAATCTCCGAGGCCGGGCGGGCGATGACGTCGTCGGCGCCCATCGCCAGAAGCGCAAGCCGTTGCTCGGGCTGGTCGTCTTCGCAGAGCAGGATGAGCGGTGTGTCGCCGTGACCGGGAAGCGCGCGCAGGCGGGTGCAGAAGCCGCCACCACACATGTCGGACAGGCGCGTCGAGGCGATGACCAGGTCAGGCCGGCTTGCCGCGGCCTCGGTCAGCGCCTCTGTGCCGCTTTCGGCGGTGCTCACCTGGTAAAAGGCCTTGGCCAGTCGGCCCCTGAGCAGGATGCGGTGGTCCGCCATGCCCTCGACGATCAGAATGCGTCCTGCCATTGGCCCGCTCATGTCCCTGTACCGTGGTCCTGCTCTGCACCTGGGGCGTAGGTGGTTCCGGCGCGGCGCATTTCTCGCCATCCGGGCGCAGATCGCACGGCCTTGCATCCCCGTTGTCGCTCAGTCTTTATGAAAACTGGTTAAGAAAGCCTTTCAATTGACGGGGTGCGAAGATGGTGGGACGCGACGAGGCAGAGCTGATCGGCTTGCAGGCGGCGGCCTGGCTTGCTGCCAATGACGAGCTTCTGCCGGTCTTCCTGGGAGCCACCGGCGCCTCGGTCGAGGATTTCCGGACCGGCCTCTCCGATCCGGGGTTCCAGGGTGCCGTGCTCGATTTCCTGCTGATGGACGACGCCTGGGTGCGGGCCTTCTGCGATGAAGCGGGGCTGACCTACGATCTGCCATTCCAGGCGCGCCAGCATCTTCCCGGCGGCGGCGAGGTGCATTGGACATGACCGCGGCCCCGCAGCGGCGCGCAGCGGCGGTGCTGTTCGACAAGGATGGCACGCTGTTCGATTTCACCCGCACATGGAGCGCCTGGGCGCTGGGGGTGATGGATCACCTGGCGCAGGGCGATGGCCTGCTGGTGGCCGCAATGGCGCGCGAGCTGCGCTTCGACCTCGACAGCCGCAGCTTCTGGAAAGACAGCCCGGTGATCGCTGGTACCAGCCGCGAGGCGGCGGAATGCCTGGCACGTGGGCTTGGCGGGCGCGATGCCGCCGCGCTTGAAAGCTTCCTCTCCGAGGCGGCGGCCAGAGCGCCGGTGGTCGAAGCCGTGCCGCTGGCGCCGCTGCTGGACAGGCTGCGCGGCGCCGGGTTGCGGCTGGGGGTCATGACCAACGACAACGAGGCCGTGGCCTACGCCCATCTTGGTCAGGTCGGCGTCGCGGACCGGTTCGATTTCGTCGCAGGCTTCGACAGCGGGCACGGTGCAAAGCCGTCGCCCGAACCGCTGCTGGCCTTCGCTGCGGCGCTGGACCTTTCGCCCGCCCAGGTCGTCATGGTCGGCGACAGCACCCACGACCTAATGGCCGGGCGCGCGGCCGGCATGATGACCGTGGGGGTTCTGACCGGTCCGGCAGGCGCCGAAGAGCTGCGCCCGCTCGCGGATGCCGTCCTGCCAGACATCGGGCATCTTCCCGATTGGCTGCGCATCGTGGCGACCTGATGGTGGAAATTCCCTAAAACTTTCCGATTTCCGATTTCCTTAAGCCCCCGTGCCTTAATCTGGTGGTCGTATCGCCATGTTGCTCGTGATCCTTCTCGCGGACAGCGCGGCCATGCGAAGGAGAAAGGACACACGCGATGGAAGAACGACCGCGCGGCACTGACAGTGCGGGAGCGGAGCCAAGGTCGGCTGCAGCCCTCCTGAGACGCGGCGGCGCGTAGCGCGCCGGACAGCGGATGGAGTGGCGGATGCACGGGTTGGTTGCGCGCACGCTCCAGTGTTTCGTGCAAGACACCTATGGGCCAGAGCGCTGGCGCAGCGTTGCCGATGCCGCCCAGCTCGACCTGCCCGAGTTCGAAGCCATGCTCGACTATGAGGCACAGATCGTCGGCCGGGTGCTGACGCAGGCCGAGATCGAACTGGGCAAGCCGCGCGCCGCGATGCTCGAGGACATCGGAACATATCTGATGACCCACCCCAACAACGAACGCCTGCGCCGACTCATGCGCTATGGCGGCGAGGACTTCATCGATTTCCTGCACTCGCTCGAGGAACTGCCCGGACGCGCGCGGCTTGCCGTGCCCGATCTCGATCTGCCGCCGCTGGAACTGACCGAGACCGCCGCACGCCGATTCACGCTCGTCTGCAAGTGCAGCGGCCCCACCAGACGCGGCTATTCGCATGTGCTTGCCGGCGTGCTGCGGGCGATGGCGGACGACTATGGCGCGCTGATCGTGCTCGACCTCGAGGCAGGGCCGGGGGAGGACGAAATGATCGAGATCGCGGTGGTCGAGCCCAGCTATTCAGCGGGCCGCAGCTTCGAGCTGGGCGCGCATGGTGCGGGGCGTGACGGATGACGCCGCTTGCCCTGCCGCAGGCCACGCTGGACCGGCTCTGCCCCATGCACGCTCGCCTTGATGCTATGGGACGGGTCGGTACGATCGGGCCGACATTGCACCGGGTCCTCGGCGGCCGGGAGTACCGCACGCGGCATTTCTCTGAGTTGTTCGACATCTTTCGCCCGCGTCAGATCACCGAACTTGCGGCGCTCCTGGCGCTCGATGGGCGGCGCTTGCAGGTGCGGCTGGTCGGGCAGGGGCGCGAGACGCTGCGCGGTCTCGCCCTGCCGGATGCGTCGGGCGGGGCGGTACTCGACCTGTCCTTCGGCCTCGGCCTTGTCGATGCCGTGCGCGATCACGCGCTGACCAGCAGCGATTTCGCGGCGACGGATCTCGCCATCGACATGCTCTACCTGGTCGAGGCGAAATCTGCCGCGATGGAGGCGTCGCGCACGCTCAATCGCCGCTTGCAGGGCGCAATGCTGGCCGCCGAGGAGCGCGCCTATACCGATCCTCTCACCGGGCTGCGCAACCGCCGTGCCGTGTCGCAGGTGCTCACCGACCTGCTGCGGAGGGACGCGGCTTTTGCGGTGATGCACGTGGACCTCGATTTCTTCAAACGGGTCAATGACACGCTCGGACATGGGGCAGGTGACCGGGTTCTGGAGCGGGTCGCCGGCGTCATGCGCGAGCTGACCCGGCAGGAGGATACAGTGGCGCGTGTCGGCGGCGACGAGTTTGTCATCGTCGTGGTTGGTACGGGCGATCGTACCCGTCTTGCCGCTCTGGCGGCGCAGCTCATCACCCGGCTCGAAGAGCCGATTCCGCTGCGGGCTGAAACCGCGCTTCCGCCGGCACGGATTTCCGCGAGCATCGGTATCGCGCTGCGGTCTCCCGGTGAGCCGATGCCGCGGAGCGGGGCCGATGCGCTGCTCGAAGCATCGGATGCGGCGCTCTACGATGCGAAGCGCGCCGGACGCGGCAGATACGCATTTTTCTGCCCAGAGGTCCTCCGGCGAGGGCGTGATCGCCGCGGGTCTTCGGACCGTCGGGAGGGTTCTGGCGAGGGTTCCGCAAGGTGAGCCAAAAAAGACCGAGATTTTTTCCAGAAGGGGGTTGCGCCCTCCGGGAGGCTGGCGTAAATCCCGCGCCACGGTTGGGGCGTAGCCAAGTGGTAAGGCACCGGTTTTTGGTACCGCGCACCGTAGGTTCGAATCCTACCGCCCCAGCCAATATCTCCTAACATACCGAAGTTACGAAACTTCCGGCCCGAGGGCGGTAGAAATGCCCCCGTAAGTGCCCCACCTATCGGCCCCCATCGAGACGTTCTGCAACCGTTGGCAGCGGTGGCGGCGAAAGACCACGGACAAGGTCATCAGCACGAGGATGATGACGGGACTGGCCGCCGAGCGCGGCGGGAAAGGGTTGTGATGATCGACACCTTTCGCCACGACCTATGCCCGACGGTCTTCCTGTCAGCCATCGCTCTCGCCGCTACTGGAATATGCTGGCTATCAGTCCCGAGCCTAGAGGACGGCCTTCAGGTTCTGGCTGAGGCTGTGGGCCCGGCAGCGCTCGGCGAGCGTGTCGGCGTCGATCACGGCATCGTCGAGCCGGGCGGGGAGATGCTCGAAACCGACCACCTCGCATAAGCCGAGGTAGCCATCCTGGTCCGCGCCCGGATCGGCGAGGATCGGCATGCCGTTCGCGGCCATGTAGTACAGGCGGAACGGATTGATGAATTTCTCGCTGGCACCGTAGGACAGGTTGAGCCCCCATTTGCAGGTCGCAACGAAGTAATCCTTCACCGTCAACGGATCGTTTCTGCCCAGGATTTTCACAGTGCGGCCGTGGGTGTTGACCAGGCGATCCACCTTTTCCGCCCGGCTGCCTTTCAGCAGGCCGAAGAACAGGGCCTCGAAGTCGAAGTCCTTCCGTCGGACGATCCTGGGATCGCGCAGCTGCTCGTAGAACCCCCAGCGTGCATAGCGGATTTTCGCGGCATCGCAGACGCCCGCATAGGCCGAAAGGTTGGCCAGGTAAGGGGTGATCACGAACCGTGCCCCTTCGACCAGGGACGTGTAGCTCGAGAGCGGGAAATTCGGTCTTTGGTTGATGGTCGCACCGTCGAAGTTCTCCACTTCGAAGATGGCGTAGTCGATCGTCGAGCCGCGGATTTGCCGGACCGTGTCTTCGGAGGCGGCCAGAAAATCGGCACCGATGATGATGTTCAGCCGGTTCTGCTCGAAGTTGTTGATGCGCATCACGACGTCATGACCAAGCTCTTCGAGGGCGAACAGCAGGCCGTAAGCGATATCCGCCTTGAAATCCAACCATTCCCTGTTCCCGATGTGGCAGACATTGATCTTCATCGTGACGTCCTGATGCTTGGTGGATGCGACCCAAGTTCTAGACACCGCGAGTCTTGAAGCCCAGTCGGTGTCGCCGCCGGCGCGGGGAGTGTTGGAATTTTGCGACAAGCCCGGCAAGGCGCCGAAAGACGTGGGCCAGCAGTGGCCCGGTTCCTCGCCGAGAGCAGGCAGGGGCCCGAAACCGGGGACCGCAGACGCTTCTGCGCGTCGCAAACAATTCTGCAACAATCGATGTGTACCAAATGGCCCTGGGAATAATCGCATTATTTCAATGTGATGACGCTGCGTGATGACTCTGCGGCCAGGCGCGCCTTGATGGCCGATCCGATGGCCCATGGGAGGTCTGCGAGATGCACAATGTCCGGCCCGCAGAGCCCCGCCGCCTGCACCTGATAGGTCTGCGTTCTCCGTCGTCGAAGGCGCTGCAGGATCGCATGGCCAAGGCAGCACCCGAAGCCACACCAGGGTTCCGAGCGACGGTCTCGTTGGTCCGCAGTCGATCTGGCCGCACCCGGACCTCGGAGGCGGGGCGATGATCTCGGCCGAGATGGCGCGGCTTGGCCGTTTGCGGCCGCTTGCGGGTCTCGCGATGGTGTCCGTCGCGGCCTGTCTTTGGGGAACGGTCGGGGTCGCCAACGGGCTGATGCGGAAGGATATCGTGTTCGATCCCGCGCTCATCGGGATGCTGCGGGTCGGGATGGGGGCCATCTTGATTTTCTTGATCGCACGTCTGGCAGGACACCCCCTGCCAGAGATGCGCCGGCTGCCCCTTGCGCCGCTGTGCCTGTTCGGTCTTTCGGGTGCGGTCTTCCAGATCTGCCTGTTCGCGGCCTTTGCGCGGGTCGGCGTGACGGTGACGGTGGCGGTGACGGTCTGCGCCCCGCCAATGATCGTGGTTGCTGCCAGCGCGCTGCGCCGGGGCCGTTTGCCACCGGGATGGACCATGGTCGCCTTGATGTTGTCGGTCGCGGGGCTCGCCCTCGTGTCCTTCGATCCGCAGGCTGCCGTCGATGCCGCGGGCGCATTGGACATGGTCGGCGCGGGGCTCCTCGCCGGGGCCTCGCTGGCATTCGTCGGAATTTCCGTTGCGGCGCGGGCGGCGTGTCGGACGGTGCCATGTCTTTGCGTGACTTACCTTGGCCTGGCGGCCACGGGGGGCGTTCTGGCGGCGGTTGGTCTTTCGCGCAGTTCGGGTTCGCTCGTCGATTTGACGATGCTGGAGCCGCGCGAGCTTGCGCTGCTTGCCTACATCGGCTTTGCCGCAACGGGCGGCGCCTATTGTGCCTTCGTGACCGGGATGAAGCTCAGTTCCTCCGCCGGGGTCGGGCTCATCGCGACCATGACCGAGCCGGCGATTGCCGCATTCCTTGCCGCGGTGCTGCTGCGCGAGACGCTTTCCCTCGCCGAGGCGGTCGGCTGCGCGCTGATGCTTGTCGCGATGCTGGCCCTGTTCCGCTCCGAACTGGGCACGACGTCGAGGGCGCAGCGCGATGAGGCCATCTCGCACAGCGCGGGATGAGCGGAGGACGTCGGAAGTTGGTTGCGCTGCGCATTGCGCGCGGGCGAGGCGTTGCTGCGCTTGGCGGAAGGGCGATTGGCCGGCGTGATATCGATCGACATGTCCCGCAGCTTCCGGCGCGGGACATGTTTGGGTGCGGCGCGTCCTGTCGCGCGGCTGTCAGCGTCGCTTGGCGCCCTGTCTGGCCGGTTGTCTCGCACGCAGGGGGACTTGCGCGCGAGCTGTCTTCAGGACGTCATCGCCTGCCGTAAGGGGGGCGAGACATCCGCGCGTTCCCGGTCTTCAAGTTCGAGATCGCCGCTCGCCCCGACCCGTGCAAGTCCCTTGTCGATAAGGATGCTGGCATCACCATGATTGAAATTTATGACATTATTGATACGCAATTTGCACAACAAAAAGTACTGCGGGCCGGTCAAGCCGTATGGAATATTACTCAACACCATTTCTCCTCCAGTAAGGGTACCGAAGGTAACAACTGCAGGCAGCACTGCAAACCCTATCGGTGGCCGCACCGGTGCACTACTTGAAATGGCCCTGACGGCTGATGAAAAAATCCGCAGCTTTTGCGTTGGAACGGGGCCGGTTGGGCGGGTTCGGGCGTCCTGTGCTGCGCGGCTTGGCGGAGGATGGCATCTTGGTGCGCCACAGTTCGCGGAGCGCCGCCGGCGACACGCTTGTCGGCGAGGTGCGGGTCGAGGCTTTGCGCGCCGCCGGGTATTCCAGCGGGCCGCAGGTCGATCCTGGATATGTCGGCGTCGAGGAGGTCATCGCCCGAGGAGGCGTGCCGGACGCGAGTTTCGTTTCGTCGGCGGCCTCGACTACGCCCGACGGGACGCCGGGTTTCGGAATCGCGCAACGTGGGTGCCGGGAGCGTTCCGCGCAGCTTCGATGCGCTGATACGATCTGGAGGCGGAAGATCCGTGGCTCAATGGTCGGCCACAAGGATTGGGGGACAGAACGCCTTCGCCATACGAGTGGTCTGCAAAACGCCGACTTCTCGATCTAACTATCTGTCATCACTGTCTTCTCTGGAAGAAGTGGTGCCCGGGGGGGGGAATCGAACCACCGACACGAGGATTTTCAATCCGTCCTCGATGTGCGATCTGCTTTTGCGTACATGTAGTCGCAACATGAATGAAAAATCTACGAACCGCGCGCGGGAAGCGATCACAAGATATAACTGTGGGCGGTCCTAGAGACTAGTCTGCCGAGCACAGCGTCGACAAGCTGTGTCGGGTAAGGGTAAAGTTGTTGGATTAGTTTTACAAAAGCGATTCCATGACCCATGCACATTCACTTGCGGGCGTAGTGCTCGCAGCTTCTCTTTTCGCGACGCCCACACTTGCTGACATATGCGACTACAAGCCTTCCAAACTCGTTGGTGAAGCGATGACGGGAGCGGCGGCTGTGATCGGAGGAGGGGCTGCTGCTGCGGGTGTGGGTATGAAGGCGGCCGGGTTCTACACCCTTGTTCATTCCACGATAGTGCCCCGCGGCGTGGTGTAGGAAGCCGCGAGCGTCGCTGATCGCGAGGCTGGCGGTCATCGTCGATCTTCG
>NZ_JADFFK010000024.1 GCF_015223355.1 Salipiger mangrovisoli
CCAGCTCGTCGCGCAGCTGCTGGCGCTCCGCTTCCCAGCCGCCACCGTCGGAGACGGCGCCATCTTTTTCCGCTTCGACCATAAGTTTTTCTTTTCTTACCACGTTTGATCGTTTATGCCAATATTTGCGTTGAATGCAACAGTAGCAAGCCGACGCGGCGGAAAGGAACTGTTTTTGTCCCCTTTTCGCCGAGTTTTCCGATCCGTCAGGCGAAATCCGACCACCCGAGGGGACCCGAGATGCCGAAATCGATCGTAGCCGCGACAGCCCAGGGGCCGATCCTGGTGTGTGACGAGGGTCTCAGCGTCTGGGGTGGGGTCGATCCCGCGACCGGGCGGATCATCGATGCGCTGCATCCGCAGCACGGGCAGGGGCTTGCGGGTCGGGTGGTGATGATGCCGACCAGCCGCGGCTCCTGCACCGGCAGCGGCGTGCTGCTTGGACTTGCCTTCGCCGGTGCCGCCCCAAAGGCGCTTGTCTTCCGCGAGGGCGAGGACATCCTGACCCTCGGCGCGCTGGTCGCCGCGCGGCTCTTCGGCCACGAGATCGCCGTGCTGCGCCTCTCCGGCGCCGACTATGACGCGCTGGCCGGCGAGAGCCAGGCCGAGATCACCCCTGACCGCCTGCGTGCCGGGGCGCTCGACTGGCCGCTGACGCCGGAAACCGCCGAGGTGCAGCTCACCGCGCAGGACCGCGCCTTCCTCGACGGTGCCCATGGCGCGGCGGCGCAGCTGGCGATGGAGATCATCACCACCATGGCCGCGGCGCAGGGCGCGACCGAGCTGGTCGACGTCAGCCGCGTGCATATCGACGGCTGCATCTACGCCAGTCCCGCCTTCCTGACCTTTGCCCGCGCCATGGCCGACAAGGGTGGCCGGGTGCGCGTGCCGACGACGATGAATGCCATTTCGGTCGATCACGCCAACTGGCGCGCGCAGGGCGTGGCCGAGGACTTCGGCCTGCCCGCCAGCCAGCTCGCCGACGCCTATGTCGAGATGGGTGCCCGCCCCAGCTTCACCTGCGCCCCCTACCTGCTCGACGATCGCCCGTCGGAGGGCGAGGACATCGCCTGGGCCGAGAGCAACGCGGTGATCTACGCCAACAGCGTGCTCGGTGCCCGCACCGTCAAGCACGCCGACTTCATGGACCTGTGCATCGCGCTCACCGGGCGCGCCGCCCGCGCCGGGGTCTACCTGACGCCCAACCGCGCGCCGCGCCGCATCCTCGACGTGACCCTGCCCGAGGGCGCCGACGATGCCTTCTGGCCGATGCTCGGCTGGCTGGTCGGCCAGGCCGCGCCCGACCGCATCCCGCTGATCCGCGGGCTTGAGGGCAGCGCACCCTCCGAGGATGACCTCAAGGCGCTCTGCGCCGCCTATGGCACCACCTCGGCCTCGCCGATGCTGCATATCGCCGGGATCACCCCCGAGGCGGAGCTTGCCCCGGCGCCGGAGGCCGACCGCATCGCCATCACGCCGGCGGATTTCGCGCGGCTCTGGCGGGAGTTCAACAAGGGGGCGGAGAAGGTCGATCTTGTCGCTTTCGGCAGCCCGCACTTCTCGGAGAGCGAATGCGCCGCGCTGGCCGATCTCATGGATGGCCGGACCGTGCATCCCGAGGTGGCGGCGATCGTCACCCTGGGCCGCGGCTCGCTGGCGGCGATCACCGCAAGCGGCGTGAAGGCGCGGCTCGAGGCGGCGGGGCTCACGCTGGTGCCCGATCTGTGCTGGTGCTCGATCTCGGAGCCGGTCTTCCCGCCCTCGGCAGAGGTGCTGATGACCAATTCCGGCAAATATGCCCATTACGCGCCCGGCCTGAGCAACCGCGCCGTGCGCTTCGGGTCGCTGGCAGATTGCGCCGAAACCGCCTGCATCGGGCGCGCGCCCGGCGTCCCGCCGCGCTGGATCGACAGCGGCGCGGCCTCTCCCGCCCCATCCGGTCGCGCGTGATCCCCGCGCCGACACGCCCTTCCACCCCCTCCTAGCCTACGGACATTCCCATGAACAAAGACGTCTTCTTCGGCACCATCCCCGCCCTGCTCACCCCCTGCACCCCCGACCGTCAGCCCGATTTCGACGCGCTGGTGAAGAAGGGCAAGGAGATGATCGCGGCGGGCATGTCGGCGGTGGTCTACTGCGGCTCCTGCGGCGACTGGCCCCTGCTCACCGACGCGCAGCGCATGGAAGGTGTTGCGCGGCTGACCGAGGCGGGCGTGCCCGTCATCGTCGGCACCGGCGCGATCAACACCAAGTCCGCCGTCGCCCATGCCGCCCACGCGCAGAAGATCGGCGCTGCCGGTCTCATGGTGATCCCGCGCGTGCTGTCGCGCGGCCTGTCGGTCGCCGCGCAGCGCAACCACTTCAAGGCGATCCTCGACGCCGCGCCGGACGTGCCCGCGATCATCTACAACAGCCCCTATTACGGCTATGCCACCAAGGCGGACCTGTTCTTTGCCCTGCGCGCCGAACACCCCAACCTGATCGGCTTCAAGGAGTTCGGCGGCAAGGCGGATCTCAGCTACGCGGCCGAGCACATCACCTCGCAGGACGATAACGTGATCCTGATGGTCGGCGTCGACACCGAGGTCTACCACGGCTTCGTCAAATGCGGCGCGGTCGGCGCGATCACCGGCATCGGCACGATCTTCCCCACCGAGGCGCTGCTGCAGGTCGAGCTGTCGCGCCGCGCCGCGACCGGCTGCCCCGAGGCCGACCTGCGCGCCCGCGAGCTCGCCGAGGCCTTCTCGGTGCTGGCGAAATTCGACGAGGGTGTCGACCTGGTGCTCTATTTCAAGCACCTGATGGTGCTGAAGGGCGAAGAGGAATACCGTCTCAACATCTACGAGACCGACGCGCTGTCGCCGTCGCAGGCGAAGTTCTGCGAGGCGCAGTTCCACCAGTTCAACCGCTGGTTCGCGACCTGGTCCAAACAGGGTGGAGTGATCGCCGAATGCATGTGATCGACAGCCACACCGGGGGCGAGCCCACGCGTGTGATCCTTGACGGGGGGCCGGACCTCGGGTCCGGGCCGCTGGCCGAGCGCGCCGCGAAGCTGGCGAGCGAGCACCGCGCCTTTTACCGTTCGGTCAGCCTCGAGCCGCGCGGCCAGGTCGCGATGGTCTGCGCGCTGCTGGTGGAGCCGGTGGATCCGGATTGTGTTACCGGCGTCATCTATTTCGACGCCGAGGCGGTGCTGGGCATGTGCGGTCACGGCACCATCGGGCTGGCGGTGACGCTGGCGCACATGGGCAGGATCGGGCCCGGCAAGCACCGGATCGAGACGCCCGTAGGCGTGGTCACCGTCGAGGTCATCGACGCCAACACCGTCACCGTGACCAACGTCGAGAGCCGCCGCACGCAGGCGGGCGTCTCGGTCGAGGTCGAGGGGCTTGGCACGGTGACCGGCGATGTCGCCTATGGTGGCAACTGGTTCTTCCTTGTCGATCCCAGCCCGATCCCGGTGGTCTCGTCGAACATCCGCCAGCTCACCGACATGACCGTCGCCACCCGCACGGCGCTCAAGGCACAGGGCATTGCCGGCGAGAACGGCGGCGAGATCGACCACGTGATCTTCTACGGGCCTTCTGACAGCGCCGAGGTGCACAGCCGCAACTTCGTGCTCTGCCCCGACGATGCCTACGACCGCTCGCCCTGCGGCACCGGCAGCTCGGCGCGGCTTTCGTGCCTCGCCGCCTCGGGCCGCCTCGCCGAGGGCGCGGAGATCGTGCAGGAAAGCGTCATCGGCAGCAGCTACCGGCTGTCCTATGCCGCGGGGCCGAGCGGCGGCGTGATCCCCTCGATCACCGGCCGCGCCTACGTCATGGCGGAAAGCAAGCTGCTCTTCGATCCGGCCGATCCGTTCAAGCACGGCATCGAGCTCTGATCCCCCGCCGCCGCGCGCCCCCTGCTCCCGGCGCGCGGCGGCGCTTCTCTTCATTCCGCGCAGATCGAGGTCCGCCATGGCTGAGGCCGAGCACACAGAAATTCTTGTCATCGGGGCGGGCATCATCGGCGTCACCGCCGCTCTGGCGCTGCAATCCGAAGGCCACAAGGTCCGCCTGCTCGACCGCGCCGGTGTCGCCGCCGGGACCTCGGTGGGCAACGCCGGGGCCTTCGCCTATGCGGACGTCGAGCCGCTGGCGACGCCGGGGATCATCCGCAAGGCCCCGAAATGGCTGCTGGATCCGCTCGGCCCGCTGTCGCTGCGTCCCGGCTACGCCCTGCAACTCACCCCCTGGCTGCTGAAGTTCTGGCGCGCCAGCCGCAAGGACCGCTACGCCGCCGCCGTCAAGGCGCAGTCCGAGCTGATGCATCTTGCGCAGGCGGCGCAGGAGCGGCTGATCACCGAGGTCTCGGGCGAGCCGCTGATGCGCCGCGAGGGACAGATGCAGCTCTACGAGGGCGCGGCCTCCTACCGCGCGAGCCTGCCGTCCTGGGAGCTGCGCCGCCAGCATGGGGTAACGTTCGAGCTGTTCGAAACCCCCGACGCCATCGCCGAGATCCAGCCCGGCGTCGCGCGGCGCTTCACCCATGCAGGCTACACGCCCGAGTGGATGAACACCGTCGATCCGGCGCTCTGGACCCGCCATGTCGCCGAGGCCTTCGTCGCGCGGGGCGGCACGATCGAGATCACCGAGATCCGCGCGCTGCGCCCGCTTGGGCAGGGCGTCGAGGTCGAGACGGCCAGCGGTCCCCTGCGGGCCGCCAAGGTCGTGCTGGCCGCCGGGGCGTGGTCGCACCGCATCGCCCGCACGCTCGGCGATCGCATCCCGCTCGACACCGAGCGCGGCTACAACACCACCTTCCCCACCGCCAGCTTCGATCTGCGCACCCACCTGACCTTCAGCGACCACGGTTTCGTCATCAGCCGCATCGGCGAGGGGCTGCGCGTCGGCGGCGCGGTGGAGCTGGGCGGGCTGGAGCTGCCGCCCAATTACAAACGTGCCGAGATCCTGGTGGACAAGGCCGCGACATTCCTTCCGGGCTTCGAGACCACGGGCGGCACGCAGTGGATGGGCTTCCGCCCGTCGATGCCAGACAGCCTGCCGGTGATCTCGGCCTCGCCGACGTCGCGTGACGTGATCTACGCCTTCGGCCACGGCCACCTCGGGCTGACGCAATCGGCGGGCACCGCGCAGCTGGTCGCCGCGCTCTGCGCCGGCCGCGCGCCGGGCATCGATCTATCGCCGTTCCGCGCCGACCGGTTCTGAGACGTCCGGCGGCCGCGCGAAGGCGGCCTGGCGATCAAGGAAAGCGGGCCCGGAGACGCCTCCGAGCCCGCCATGAGGGGATCGTTTCCGGGAAGTCTGGGGGGTGGTCCTGTGCTGGCTGTTCAATTCCACCCCGGCCCGATTGGCGCGCCGTTCTTTCTGCCAATCGGCGCCCCGCGGCGCTCAGGAGGCGATCGCGAGTTCGGTCAGTTCGCCGCCCGAAGAAAGATGCGCCTCGACCCATTTCGGTTTCCGGCCGCGGCCAGTCCAGGTTTGCGAAGGGTTTTCCGGGTGCGCGTACTTCGGAGCGCCCTTGCTTCCCTTTGTGGCCGGTGCATCGAGAAGGTCCGAAAGAGAATAGCCGTGTTCCTTGGCTAGCGCTTCGGCAGCGGCGCGCGCCTTGGCTTTCTGGCGGGTGTCGTAATCCGCCAAGGCCTTAGAGACGCGTTTGCCGAGTTCCGTCAGCTCTTTCTCGTTCATGTCTTGTAGATTTATATCGTTCTTCATTTTTTTGGTCTCCGCTTCCGATGGCCGCAAATATAAACTCAGGCGCTAATAAAGCAAGTTCTCTTATCGGTCACCAATTGGCATCGACAGCTATGGCATGTTTCCGCTTGAGGTTTCCGCATGTGTTTGGTGAGGCAAGAGAGGAAAAAATAATTATTTTGATAATGTTTTGCAGCCGGCCCGCTTGCTTCACCCGCTCCGTATCCCCACATCCGCGACTGAAACGCGATTGGGTTTTGCGCCACGAAAAAACAATCAATGCATACGCAAGAATGCGCATTGGAAATGTAATTTGCGTCAATATGATTTGTGTTCAATGTGTTACGCGGAACTCCCGCCGCGCGTGCTCGGCTTGTCTCACCATGCTTTGAAAAGGATTTTTCCGGGACCATCGCATGTATCTGAATTGGAGGTCCGAAGGGCGTGATGAAAATTTTCCGGGTCACCTCCTGGAAAATTTTCACAAAGTAACCAGGTCATGTTGGCTTATTTTTATTCAAGAAAAGAGTATTCACAGGCAATTTTTGGAATGTTCGCAACATCAGGTTTGCGCGTTTCGCGCGATCCGGCGGGGAAATGTCGGCCGAGGTGAACGCAAAAGCGAGCCCCTTGCCTTCCAGCGGGAGAGGGTAAGTCCGGCGGGCTTCCCGGCTGCGACGCACCGCCGGTTCTGCGGCGGTCGCTTTGCGCCCCCATTCGCCGCCCCCGGCATACACAAAGGTTTTGCCCGGTCGGGGCTGGGCAATCGTGACTGTCGGCCATTCCAATGATCGGTGCGCAGGCGTGTATCGCGGTGTGACGGGCAGGTGGGGCGAAGGCCGTGACGGCGCAATGCGCCGGGCGGGGCGACGCCCAATGCGCCCGCTCGCCATCACGCGGAACTGGCGGGCGCGGGCGGGTCATCGCGGCGAGGCCGGGGAAGAAATGCCGCCGACGCCACGCGGGATCCATCGCGCCCCCTCCCCGCGGTTTCCGTGCCGGGTAAAAAAAGGCCGCCCGGACCTGGAGTGGTCGGGGCGGCAATATCGAGGGGCACTGCGCGCGAATGACTCGCGCCTTGGGGGAAAATCAGGAGTGGCGCACGATACGCTTTTCGGCCCAGGGCGGAGCAACTTTCATCTCCCGGTTGATGGGGAGATTGACGTAATATTCCATATCGCCGTAACGGCGGTCGTAGACACCCCAATCGCAAACGTATTCGACGCGGTATCCTGCGAGTTTCAGAAGTCCTTGGACCATTTTCTTCTCTCCTTCCGACCAGCCTCTGCGAACATCTCTTGATCTCCGCGGCGTAAGTTGAAGGTAGCGCATCCTGCGCCCGTGCCTCCAGACCCGCGCAGGGATGGGCATTGAGCGTCGGAGGAGTGCCAACCTCGCCAAACGGGTAGGTCCGCCCTGCCCGCCGGTCGAGGGGATGACCCGCTTGTGGCGCCCCGAGTGTCGCGGCCGCGACATTCGCCCGGATCGGGGGCGGCAGTCGCGCTTAAGGAGAAAGGATCGCCGGTGAAGATCGCTTTTCGCGAACAAGCCGTAATTGTATTCCTGGCTCGATATGATTGAATTGATGCGCGTGCCGGTGTTGCGCCACATAGGGCGAATGCCAAGTGTCATCCTGGCGACAATTAATTGAGTGGATTTTTTAACCCGGCATTAATCCGGTGAGTCAATATCAATTCCCGGATGCGCTTGTTTTGCGTCCCGAGCCAAGAGCCAGAACGGCACATCGGCTTGAGTGTGTTTGGAGCATGAGTGATGACGTCGGTACGGACCAATATTTCATCAATGTCTGCCTTGTTGACGCTGACCCAGATCGGCAAGGACCTTGAGACCACGCAGACGCGGATTTCCACGGGCCTGAAGGTCGCGTCCGGCAAGGACAACGCCGCCTATTACGCGATCTCAGAGAGCATGGGCAGCGATGCCTCGGTCTATGGCGCGATCAGCGAAGGGCTGACCCTGACCCGCAACTCGCTGTCCACCGCGCGGCTCGGGGCAGAGAGCTTCCAGGACATCGCCGGAGAGTTCGTCGACCGGCTCGCCTTCGCGCAGGGGGCAGAGGGTGGCATGGGCTCGATCGAGACCGACCTGAAGGGCCTGGTGTCGCAGATGAAGGACATCATCGCGCAGGCCACCTTCAACGGCAACGACCTGGTCAACGCCGCGGGGGCAAGCTCGGGGACGGCGGCGGTGACCGCGCTTGGCGTGCTCACCACCTCCGCCACGGTCAGCGCGGTGCAGACCGTGGTTACCGGCATCACCCGCGGCGGTGGCAGCCTGTCAACCACCAGCACCACGTTCCAGTCCGAGGACCTGACGCGGTTGATGCTGGGCTTCGACGCCATCGCCACGGGTTTCGAAGCCCATGCCACCGCCGCGACGGGACCCACCTTTCTGCAGAACGTGCTGTCCGCCGCCGACGGGCTCTTGTCGGGATCGATCGCGGCCGCCACCCGGCTTGGCGTCGCGGAGAAGGGGATCGAGAAGCAGCAGGACTTTCTTTCGGCGCTGGTCGACAACCTCAAGACCGGCATCGGTGGCATGATCGATGCCAATATGGAGGAGGAGGCCGCGCGGCTGCAGGCGCTGCAAATCCAGCAGCAGCTCGCCACGCAGGCGCTGTCGATCGCCAACGCGCAGCCACAGGGAATCCTCGCACTGTTCCAGTAAGCCGCCCGGCGCATCGCGCGGCTCAGGCCAAGTCCCGCCGCCCCGATATTTTCCGGTGGCTGGCCCTGCCCGACTGCGCGACACTGCGGTCATTGAATCGCACGCATTTCACGGGAGAATTCGGCATGGGACTTTTCAGCTTCCTCAAGGGCAAGGGCAAGAAACTCGGCACCGAGCCGACTCCGGCCAAGGCCGAGCTCGAGGCGGAACTCGACACGCTCGGGCTCGACAAGACCGGCGTTGATATCGAGGTCGATCCGGACACGTCGAAGGTGAAGATCAAGGGCCAGCCCAAGGACCAGGAGACGCGCGAGAAGATGATCCTTGCGGTGGGCAACATCGAGGGCGTGGCCGAGGTCGAGGATGAGGCCGAGGGTCCGGCGCCGGTGTTCCACACCGTGAAAGAGGGCGAAAACCTGTGGAAGATCGCCGAGGCCACGCTTGGCGAGGGCGCGCGCTACACCGAGATCTTCGAGGCCAACAAGCCGATGCTCAGCGACCCGGACAAGATCTACCCCGGACAGGTGCTGCGGATTCCCGCCTGAGCGCCCGGATGCGCCGCCAATGGATGAGCGGCGCATCCCAGCCGCAATCATGAGATGCAGATCGGCAGGGCGCCGCCGAGAAAGCCGCCCGTTGCCCCGCGGCCCGATCCGCAAGGCCGGGCATGACAAAAGGCTGGCTTGCCTTTCGTCCGCGACCCGACAACACTCGCCGGAACTGCAATTTCGGGTTGCCCATGCCACGGGAAATCGAACGCAAGTTTCTGGTCGCAGCGGACAGTTGGCGCCCGCGTGTCCTGCATCGTGTCGAGCTGCGCGACGGCATCATTGCCCTGCGCGATGGCCGCAAGATACGCGTGCGTTTCTACGGCGATACGCGTGCGACGCTCTGCGTGAAGGGGCCGCGCAGCGGCATGTCTCGCGACGAGTTCGAATACACCATCCCCTGTGAGGACGGGCTGGTGATGCTCACCCACCATTGCGATGGTCCGCCGATTCGGAAGACCCGTCACCACCTGAGCCACGAGGGGCGGGCCTGGACGATCGACGAATATCACGGCGTGCTGGACGGAATCCTGATCGCCGAGATCGAATTGCCGTCTGAAGACAGCGACTTCCCGCGTCCACCCTGGCTGGGGATCGAGGTGACCTTCAACCGCGACTACCGGCAATCGGCGCTGCTTCGCCGCCACATGTCGGCGCTGGCCGACAGCGCCTAGTCCAGAATTCTTTACAAAACCCTAACGTGTGTGGTTACTTTGTGGGACGAGTCCGCGAGGCGCGGTGTTCATTCAGTTAATTTTAAGCGCTTCCCTGCGCCGTTTCGGGCGGACCCGCGCAAGACCCGGCCATTTTCCCGCCGGACCACAGACCCACGACACAATTCACGTCGCGTTTTTATACTGTGAGGATTTATGAAGTACGTTTGTATCGGTACGGCCGCGCTGGCACTCCTGTCAGCCTGCGGCGACGGCAGCAAGAGCTCCAACAGCGGTTCGGCTGTCCCCGGCTTCACGTCATTCAGCGCCATGGGGACGTCCGGTGACGGCACCTATCGCGCCAATGGCATGGCGCTTTCGACCAGCTACGTGACCGACGCGGAGGGCAATGTCACCTCTGTCGGCGCGCCGGTTCTGGACCGGAACATCACCACGGATCTGACCTATGCGGGGGGCGAGCTGACTGGCGCGACGATCCGCACCAGCAAGGGGACGATCACGCTCTCGACCGCCAATGGCGACACGTTCGACGTCACCTCGATCGACGGCGGCTTCCTGGCCACCAGCGCCGATGGCGACAGGTTCCTCGTTGCCGCGGACCCCTTCCAGCAGGGCTACGAGTATCAGACCTTCGGCACCTGGCAGACCGGGATGACCGGCACCAGCCGGGTCGCCGGAGCCGGCTCGGTGGGCAGCCGCACCTCGGCCAGCCAGATGCCGGCCACCGGCAGTGCCAGCTATTACGGCGACAGCCTCGGGCAGGTGATCACCGATGGCCAGGTGGCGGTCACCACCTCCTATATCGCGGTGGACACGCCCGATTTCTCGACGGTCGAGATCTACAGCAGCGACACGATCACCGCCGATCCCCTCACCGGGGCAAAGATCGCCGACCGGGCGGACCTGGATTTCTACGCCGCCGGCACGGTCAGCGGCACGGGGTTCGCCGCCGATATCGACACCGGCGTGCTGACCGGCGCGGTCGACGGGCAGTTCTACGGCAGCAACGCGCAGGAGGTCGGCGGCACCTTCTCGGGCACCACCGCCGACAGCACCTATATCGGTGCCTTCGGCGCGGTCGACGTCAGCCGCTGACCATGCCCGCCCGCAAGGCCCTGCGCGCTGGCCCCCGCTGGGGGCTGGCCGCTGCGCTCGCGCTGGCCGCTCTGCTCCCGGCGGCCGAGGCGCGAGCGCAACAGGCCCCCGCCCCGGCGGCCGCCGAAATGGAGGCCGGGTTCCAGCAGGCGCTGGCCGCGCTGGCGCAGCGCCAGCCCGAGACCGCCGTCCGGCTGCTGCGCAGGCTGCTTGCCACCGATCCCGGCCTGCTGCGCGTCCGCCTCGAACTGGCGCGGGCGCTCTTCGAGGCCGGCGATTACGCGCAGTCGCGCGAACAGTTCCGCATCGTGCTGTCGAGCCCGGACCTGCCGCCGTCGGTGCGCGCCAACGTGATGCGCTTCATGCGGGCCATCGACGAGAAGCGCGGGCTGCGCACGCGGTTCTCGTTTGCCCTGCGCGCCCCCGAGGGCGCGGGCCGCAGCTACGACAGCGACCAGATCCAGTCCGTCCTCGGCGATCCGCCGATCGTCCTGTCGATGACCCGAGAGGAGGCGCCGCTGACCGGCCTAGAGCTGTCCGGGGCGCTGCGCAAGCAATGGCCGCTGCGCACGCTTGCCGGCGGTGCTGGGCTGACCGGCTACGTTGCGGCCGAGGGCGATCTTTACCAGACCGGCGGCAGCGACTGGGACGAGCTGGGGGCCGAGCTGAGCGCCGGCCTGCAGCTGACCTGGCCGCAGACGACGGCCTGGGCCGAGGTGATCGCGGGCACCGATTACTTCGGCGGCGAGCGGGTCGAGGACCGCTACGGGCTCGGCGTGGGGGTCACCTGGCGAAGCGTCTCGGGGCTGACCACGACGCTCGAGGGTGAGCTGATGACGGTGGACCTGGGGAGCGTGCCCGAGGTCGATGTGACCCGTTCGAGCGCCCGGCTTTCGGTGATCCGCCCGCTGCGCGGCCGCGCGCAGATCGCCGGCAGCCTGTCGCTCCAGCACCAGCAGGCAGAGCGCGACGACCTGTCCTACGATTATGCCGAGCTGCGGCTTGGCGCGCGCAGCGAGGTCGGCGGCGGCTTCCTGATCGAGCCGTCGGTCTATGCCGCGGCCTTCGACCAGGTCGGCGCCTCGCCGGTGCTGGGCAAGACGCGCAACGAAACCGAATACGGCATCGAGCTGCGCATCGACAAGACCGACAGCTTCCTGTTCGGACGGCTCACACCCTATGTGCAGATCGAGGCGGCGCGGCGCGAGAGCAATTTCGACGCCTACAGCTATCGCGATCTGCGGCTCAGTGCCGGGCTGACCAGCGCGTTCTGAAAAGGGGGGGCGCAGGCCCCCCTTCCCCGCATGCTAGATCGCCGTCTTCTTCAACCAGGCGCTCATTTCGCGCAGCCGGTCCTCGGCGGCGCTGCCGAAGCCGATCGCATGCAGGTAGTCGCGCACCAGCCCCTTGCCGGGATCGATCTGCGCGCTCACCCCCGCCTCTTCCAGGGCCTCGGCATAGGCGATGCCGCTGTCGCGCAGCGGGTCATGCTCGGCCAGCGCCAGATAGGCCGGCGGCAGCCCGTCGTGCGAGCTTGCCAGCAGCGGCGCGACCAGTGGATCGCTGTAGCGCAGCTGGGTGTCCGGGCAATATTGCACATGCGCCGAGAGCAGCTGCGCCAGCGTCCAGAGCGGGCCTTCGGCATATTCCGTGCAGGAGGGCCGCGCGGTGTCGAAGTCGCAGATCGGGTAGATCAGCAGCTGCGCCGAAAGCGCGATGCCCGCCTCGCGGCAGAGCAACGTGGCCGCCGCGGCGAGGTTGCCGCCCGCGCCATCGCCGCCGATCGCCAGCCGCGCCGGATCGAGGCCGAGCATCTCGGCCTGCTCGCGGGCCCAGAGCAGCACCGCGGGCACCTGCCCCAGCGCCTCGGGGTAGGTGTGTTCGGGCGCCAGCGCGTAGTCCACCGAGATCACCAGGTGCCCCGACCAGGCGGCGAGCCGCGCGGTGATGTTCCAATGGGTCTCGGGGCTGCCCTGACGCCAGGCCCCGCCGTGCAGGTAGATCAAGGCGGGCAGCGGACCCTGACCCGCCGGGCGGAACAGCCGCACCCGCACCGGGCCGCTGTCGGTGTCGATCCAATGCTCTTCGTCGGTCTCGACCCCCTCGGGGCTGGGCAGGCGCATGGAGCGCGAGACGGATTCGAAATGCAGCCGGCGGGTGGCGGCGTCGCCCTCGGTCGGCAGCGTTGCCCAGGTGGCGTCCCAGGTCTCGCGGAAGCGGTAGATGTCGGGGTGGATGGCGCGGGTCTCGGTGATCGGCCGGGCCGAGGCTTCCTCGACCGAGAGCCCCGGTTTCATCACGAAGCGCAGCAGCATGTCGCCGACATGGCGGCGCAGCTGCTGCTGGCCCTTGGGTTGGAACAGCGTGTCGCCGAAGAGGCTGGAAAAGGTCGCCCGGTTTGCGACGTTGAAGATCGCCAGCGCCGAGATGTGCCAATGCAGCTCGAGCGCGGTCAGGCCGCGGCGGAACAGCCCTTCGGCGCAGCCGCGCTGATAGATCTGGTCGAGCAGGCGGATCGCCGAGATGTTCTGCCCGGAGAGGTCCCCGGCCCTTTCCATGTGGCGCGCCTTTTCCAGGTTCTCGACCATCACCAGCCGCACGAAATCCGCGTGTTCGGCATGGTGGTCGAAGGTGAATTCCGCCAGCCGCCGCAGCGCCTCGACCGGGTGCAGGCTGGCCAGTTCCAGCCGGTCTTCGGCGGCGCGCACGCGCGCGTAGGCATCGGCGAGCACCGCGCGGTAGAGCCCTTCCTTGTCGCCGAAGTAATAGTAGATCATTCGCTTCGAGGTCTCGGTGCCCGCAGCGATGTCGTCGATCTTGGCGCCGGTCAGGCCGTGCTCGACAAAAGCCTTGCGGGCGACCTCGAGAATATTGGCGCGCACCGCCTCGGGGTTCTGCTTCCAGTGACGCCGCGACGCCCCATTGGCATCATGCTCCGAGTCGCCTTTGATCACGGTGCTGTCCTCCATAAAAATCTCTCCACAAAAAATCACGGTCAGGGACTGCGGTCCCGGCCTGCCTTGGTTCAAAGATCGCGCCAAGAGCTTGAGCTCATTCGTTAATTTGTCCAGGCGCGAGCGGCATGCGCCGAAAATGCAGCGTTAATTAAACAGATCGTTAAAATTTGACGCCCCGCGGGCCGGGTCAGGACCACCGAAACATGGTGCCCCCGCGGACCCGACGCGGTGCGCTACATCTATAGGTATAATGAAAATCACCCCGCGTCACGACCGGAGCGGATGAAACTGCCCTGCTCGTACATTTCTGATGCCAATGCGCGTCAAGCTTTGCCCCGGTGCCTGCCGGTTGGGCACCGCGGGGAGCCCGGCCTAGGGTTTGGCCGGCCCGTCCTCCGGTTGCCGGGCCTGTCCCGCCAGCGCCCAGCGGGAGAGCGGCCAGGACAGGGCGATGAGCACCAGCCCGGCGACGGCGCTGCCGAAGAACAGCTGGTTGAACAGCCCCGGCAGGGCAGAGGGGGTTTCCGTGTCCATGCCCGCCGCCAGCAGCCCGGCCAGCAGGTTGCCGAGCGAGGCGGCGACGAACCAGAAGCCCATCATCTGGCTGACGAAACGCTCCGGCGCGAGCCGCGAGAAGGTCGACAGCCCCACCGGGCTGAGCAGCAGCTCGGCGCAGGTGTGGATGAAGAAGGTGGCGATGAGGAACAGCGCCGAGACCTTGGCGCCGGTCATGGCGATCTTGGCCGCCGGCACGAGGATCCAGAAGCCGAGGCCGACCAGCACCAGTGCCAGCCCGAACTTGACGAAGACCGAGATCTCCCAGCCGCGGTCCTGCGCCCAGGTCCAGAAGGCGGCGAAGAGCGGCGTCAGCAGGATGATGAAGGCCGGGTTGAGGTTCTGGAACCACGAGGCGGGCACCTCGAAGCCGACGAGGTCGCGGCGGGTCAGCTCGGCGGCGAAGATCGACAGCGACGATCCGGCCTGCTCGAAGCGCGACCAGAACACCGCCGCGCCGACGAAGAGCACCGCCAGCACGATCATCCGCTTCTTCTCGTCGGCCGAGAGGTCTCCGGCGACGAAGATGTTGAGGAAGAAGCCCACGGCGATGGTCACGATCAGCACGCCCGTCGCCTGCGCCACGCCCTCGGCGCTGCCGACGTCGATGGTGCCGCTGCCGATCAGCACCGCAAGCAGCGCCACCACCGCAGCGGTGATGCCGAGGCTGACCATGCGGTCGCGCCGATGGGTCGCCGCATCGACCAGCTTGGGCGGTGGCCGCTCGCCCTTGCCGCGCAGCGAGCGGTTGCCGGCATAGAGGAAGTTGACCAGCCCCAGCGCCATCGCAAGCGCCGCCGCGCCGAAGCCCCAGTGCCAGCCCCAGACCTCGCCGAGATAGCCGGCGATGAAGCCGCCGAGGATCGCGCCGAGATTGATGCCCATGTAGAAGAACGAGAAGCCCGCATCGCGCCCGCCGACATCGTCCTTGTCGTAGAGCTCGCCCACCATGGTCGAGATATTGGGCTTCAGCAGCCCCGTGCCCACCGCGATGCAGACAAGTCCGGCAAGGAAAATCCAGGCCGTCGAGCCGGAGATCGCCAGCAGGATGTGGCCGATGATGATCACCACCGCCCCGGCGATGATCGCCTTGCGCGCGCCCCAGAACCGGTCGGCGATCCAGCCGCCGGGCAGGGCGAGGATGTAAACGGCGGCCGAGTAGATGCCGTAGATGGCCACCGCCTCCGAGGTTTGCAGCCCCATCCCTCCGGTTTCCACCGCATCGACGAGGTAGAGCACGAGGATCGCCCGCATGCCGTAGAAGCTGAAGCGTTCCCACATCTCGACGAGAAACAGCGAGGGCAACCCGGCGGGGTATCTTGCAAATCTGGACATCAAAGGCCTGCAACGAAAGCAATTCCCCGACGATAGCGCGAAAACCCGCAAGGCGCGAAGTATTTGGCGGAAGCTCGCCTAACTCAGGCGGCGGCTTGCCGACGCGGTCCCTGCCCCGGGGACAGGGTGATCTCCTTAACGGACGCATGAGTGGTTGACAGGTCGTCTCTGGGTCTATTTTTTGTAGGACAAATAAGGAGGAGAGTCGGATGCGGGTCACTGCTGCCATCCATCGGGCGTTTGAAATCGCAAAGATCGACGACAGGCTGTATGCCGCGTTCATCGAGCACATGGGCCGGGCGATCTATTCCGGCATCTACGAGCCGGGCCACCCGCAGGCGGACGGAGACGGTTTCCGCCGCGACGTCGCGCAGATGGTGCGGGATCTGAAGATCCCGGCAATCCGCTATCCGGGCGGCAATTTCGTCTCGGCCTACAACTGGGAAGACGGGATCGGGCCGAAGGAGGATCGGCCGGTGCGGCTCGACCTCGCCTGGCGCAGCAAGGAGAGCAACCAGGTCGGCATCAACGAGTTCGCCATCTGGGCACAGGACCTTGGCATCGACATGATGCTGGCGGTGAACCTCGGCTCGCGCGGCATTTCCGATGCGCGCAACTTCATGGAATACGTCAACCACCCCTCGGGCAGCTACTGGTCCGACCTGCGCCGCAGTCACGGGGTGGAGCAGCCCTACAACGTGAAAATGTGGTGCCTCGGCAACGAGATGGACGGCCCCTGGCAGATCGGCCACAAGGAGGCCAAGGAATACGGCCGCCTTGCCGACGAGACCGCCAAGGCGCTGCGCCAGCTCACGCCGGGTGCCGAGATGGTGGTCTGCGGCTCGTCCAACGACGAGATGCCGACCTATCCCGACTGGGAGCGCGGCGTGCTGGAGGAATGCTACCAGAACGTCGACTACATCTCGCTGCACAAGTATTTCGGCAATTCCAGCCACGACACGCTGAATTTCTTCGGCAAGGTCGAGGAGACCGGCCGCTACATCCAGGCCATCGCCGGGGTGATCGACTTCGTGAAGGCCAAGAAGCGGGCGAAGAACGACGTCTACATCTGCTTCGACGAATGGAACGTCTGGTACCACAAGCGCGAGCAGGACTCGAAGAACTGGAAGAGCTGGGACTGGCCCGAGGCCCCTGCCCTGCTCGAGGAAGACTACAACTTCGAGGACGCGCTCTTCGTCGCCTGCCTGCTCAACGAGTTCATCCGGCGCTCGGACCGGGTGAAGATCGCCTGCATCGCGCAGCTGGTGAACGTCATCGCGCCGATCCGCGCCGAGAAGGACGGCCCGGCCTGGCGGCAGTCGATCTACTGGCCCTATCAGCTTGCCTCGCTCTACGGGCGCGGCACGGCGCTGCGGGTCTCGGTGGACGGGCCGACCTACGACTGCGCGGTCGCCGATGACGTGCAATATCTCGACGTCGCGGCGACCCATGACACGGCGGGCGGCACGGTGACGCTGTTCATCGTCAACCGCCACCTGACCGAAGCCGCCGACCTGCGGCTGGCGCTGACCGGCTTCGAGGGGGCCTCGGTTCTGGACCACCAGGTGATGGAGGGCCACGACCTGCGCGCCACCAACGGGCCGGGCCGCGAGGCCATCGTGCCGGCGCAGGGCAGCGGGCTCGCGGTCGAGGACGGCACGCTGGGCGGCTCGGTCGCGCCGCTGTCCTACCATGTCGTCCGGCTCAAGGTGTAAGCCATGTCGGGCGTGAAGCTGACGAACGTTAAGAAGTCCTTCGGGGCGCATGACGTCATCAAGGACGTGTCGCTGGAGATCCCGAAGGGCGAGTTCGGGGTCTTCGTCGGCCCCTCGGGCTGCGGCAAGTCCACGCTGCTGCGGATGATCGCCGGGCTGGAGGAGAGCAGCGGCGGCACCATCGAGATCGGCGGGCGGGACGTCACCCATGTCGAGCCCGCCAAGCGCGGCGTCGCCATGGTGTTCCAGTCCTACGCGCTCTACCCGCACCTGAGCGTCGCCGAGAACATGGGCTTCTCGCTGCGCCTCGCCCGCGCCCCGCGCCACGAGCGCGAGGAGAAGGTGCGCGAGGCGGCGCGGATTTTGCAGCTGACCGATCACCTCGACAAGAAGCCCTCGGCGCTCTCGGGCGGGCAGCGCCAGCGCGTCGCCATCGGCCGCGCCATCGTGCGCGAGCCCGAGGTGTTCCTGTTCGACGAGCCGCTGTCGAACCTCGACGCCGAGCTGCGGGTGCAGATGCGGCTCGAACTGACCCGGCTGCACCGGCAGATCGGCGCGACGATGATCTACGTCACCCACGACCAGGTCGAGGCGATGACCCTGGCCGACGACATCTTCGTGCTGAAGGGCGGCCACGTGATGCAGGCGGGGCGTCCGCTGCATCTCTACGACGATCCCGACAACCGCTTCGTCGCGGGGTTCATCGGCTCTCCGGCGATGAACTTCGTCGAGGCCGTGGTCACCGGCAGCGACGAGGGCACCATCACCGCAGAGGCCGAGGAGGGCCTTCTGCGCGCGGCGCTGCGCGGGCCGAAACCGGCCGAGGGCAGCCGTGTGGTGCTGGGCGTGCGCCCCGAGCACCTGGTGCCGACCGAGACCGGCGGCCTGCCGGTGACGGTCGAGGTGGCCGAGGAGCTGGGGGGCAATTCCTACCTGCACACCCGCTCGGCCTCGGGCGCGGACATCGTCTTCGAACGGCGCGGCAGTCGCGATCGGCTCGAGGGACAGCGGCTCAATATCGGCGCCGAGCCGGACAAGGTTTTTGCCTTCACGCCCGAGGGCGTGAGGCTTCGCTAGGGTCTGCTGGAGGGCGGACCGACACGGGACGGGGCGCCTTTCGCCCCACGGTCAAGGAGGAGGACCGAATGAAACTGAAAACATTGGCACAGGTCTCTGCAATCGCGGCGCTTGCCGGCATCGGCATGCCCGCCTTCGCGCAGCAGACCGTCACCTGGTGGGATTTCTTCGCCGGCGGCGACGGCGTGCGCATGAAGGCGCTGATCGAGCAGTTCAACGAGGAACACCCCGACGTGCAGATCGAGGGCACCACGCTGGAATGGGGCGTGCCCTTCTACACCAAGGTACGCACCTCCGCCGCCGTGGGCCGCGGGCCGGATCTCATGACCTACCATCTGTCGCGCATGCCGCTCGGCCTCAGCGAGGGGGTGCTGACCCCGATCACCGCGGCCGACCTGGACGCCGCGGGCCTCAGCGAGGGTGATTTCTTCGCCAGCTCGCTCGACGCGGCCAAGGGGCCGGACGGCGCGCTCTACGCGGTGCCCTTCGACATCCATTCGATCGTGCTCTACTACAACAAGTCCTACCTCGAGGGGACGCGCTTCCTCGACGCCGAGGGCAAGCTGACCGGCATCGAGAGCCTCGCCGACTTCGAGGAAGCGCTGCAGGCCGCCGCCGACAATGGCTCGGAGGCCCCGGTGACCTATGCCACCGGCGACGATGGCGGCACCTACCGCGTGTTCTACACGCTGCTCTCGCAGCAGGGCGGCACGCTGATCTCGGACGATGGCGAGGTGCTGCCCGGCGACAGCGCCGAGAAGGCGGTCAAGGCGCTCGAGATCATGACCAACTGGCACGACAAGGGCTGGCAGCCCGAGCAGGCGCTCTACGAGGCCTCGGTCGCGCTCTTCACCTCGGGCAAGTCGGCGTTCCAGCTCAACGGCGTCTGGGAAGTCCCGACGATGAAGGACCTCGAGAAGAACGGCAACCTCGGCTTCGAATGGGGCGCGGTGGAGATCCCCAAGCTGATGGACACCCAGACCACCTGGGCCGACAGCCACGCCTGGGCGATCCCCGTGCAGGGCGACACGGAGATGGATCCCGCCAAGCGCGAGGCGGTCATGCAGGTGATCGGCTGGATGGAGAAACACGCGATCCAATGGGCCGACGCGGGCCACATCCCGGCCTACAAGCCGGTGGCCGAGAGCGAGGAGTTCAAGACCATGGAGCCGAACGCGACCTACTCGTCGCTGGCCGATGGCGCGACCTACGATCCGCGCAGCGAGGTCGCCGGCGTGGCCTCGCCCGCCTATGACGCGGCGCAGAACATCATCTCGCCCGCGATGCACGGCTACCTGTCGCCCGCCGATGCGATCGAGCAGGTGAAATCCGAGCTGGAAAGCAAGATGAACTGAGGCGCGACCCGCGTCCACGCCCCCGCGCGTCGTCGCGCGCGCGGGGGCAGAATACCCCCCTGGGAGGAGAATTGACGACATGGCCATGATCCGGAACCGGTCACGGCACAGGCTGGTGGCCTATTCGCTGATCCTGCCCTTCGTGGCGATCTTCGCGCTGGTCTTCGCCTACCCGGTGATCGAGGTGGTCCGCATGAGCTTCACCGACGCGCCGCTGATCGGCGGCGGCGACTGGGTGGGCTTTGACAACTACGCGCGGCTGCTGTCCGACAAGCTGTTCTACAAGTCGCTGGTGAACAACGGCTATTTCGTTCTGCTGACGGTGATCCCGACAACGGTGATCGCACTGGTCATCGCGCTGGCGGTGAACCGGCTGTCGGGGCGGATGCAGGCGCTGGCGCTGGTGCTCTTCTTCATGCCCTACGTGCTGCCGGTCTCGGTGGTGACGCAGATCTGGGCCTGGATGCTCGACTTCCAGTTCGGCATCCTGCAACCGGTCATAGAATTCTTCACCGGCAAGCCGGTGCCCGTCTTCAAGAACCCCTTCTGGGTGATGCCCGCCGTGGCGGTGGTGACGATCTGGTGGACCAACGGCTTCAACGTGCTGCTGTTCCTCGCCGGTCTGCGCAACATCCCCGAAGAGCTCTACGAGGCCGCCAAGCTCGATGGCGCGACGCGCAGGCAGCTGTTCCTGCGGGTGACATGGCCGCTGCTGTGGCCGGTGACCGCGCTGGTGCTGACGCTGCAACTGATCCTGCAACTGAAGATCTTCGACCAGGTCTACCTGCTGTCCGAGGGCGGGCCGTTCAACTCCAGCTACGTGCTGCTGCTGATGGTCTACCGCGAGGCCTTCCAGCTCAACCACGGCGGCTATGCCGCGGCGATCTCGCTGGTGCTGTTCCTGATCATCGTGGTGATCTCGGTGCTGCAATTCCAGATCCTGCGCATCGGGGGGAAAGACAAATGACCCGGCAGAGACGTTTCGAGAACCTCGCGCTCACCGCGATCACGCTGCTTGCCGGGCTGATCTGGATCTTCCCGCTCTACTGGGCCTTCGTCACCTCGATCCGCTCGGAAAACCGGGTGGTCTCGGAGGCGGCGGGGCTGCTGCCGGACGAATTCAACCTGTCGTCCTATGTCGATGCGCTGTTCAACACCTCGCTGATCGACTGGTACATCAACTCGATCGGCACCTCGGTGATCATCACCGCGGTGGTGCTGCTGACCGGCATGATGTGCGCCTATGCGCTCAGCCAGATGGAATTCCCCGGCCGCCGGCTGCTCTACGGCATCGTGCTGGCCAGCTTCATGGTGCCGGCGCAGGCGCTGGTGGTGCCGCAATTCGTGCTGATGAACGATCTCGACCTGATCAACCGCTGGGGCGGGATCATCCTGCCGCAGCTGGTCGTGCCGGTGGTGATCATCGTCTACAAGCAGTTCTTCGACGCGGTGCCGAAGGAGATGAAGGAGGCCGTGGTGCTGGATGGCGGCGGCGACTACACGCTGCTCTTCAAGGTCTACCTGCCGCTCAACTGGGGCATCACCACGGCGCTTGGCATCATCACCTTCATCATGAGCTGGAATGCCTTCCTCTGGCCGTTCCTGGTGATCACCACCGAGGACATGATGACCATTCCCGTCGGCATCACCCAGGTGAACGACGCCTTCGGCGTGGCCTACGCGCGGATCATGTCGGTGGCGCTGCTGGCCGCCGCCCCGGTGGTCATCGCCTACCTGATCTTCCAGAAGCGGGTGACCGAGGCGGTGATGATCTCGTCGGGCGTCAAGGGCTGACCCTTCCGATCCTCCCGGGAACCCTGGTCCCGGACCTGGCCCCCGCCGCGATCGGTGGGGGCCTTTTTTGCGCGGCGTGGCCGCCGTGCCTTGCGGGCGCAGAAAGGTGGTGCCTAGCTGTTCTGGGCCTCTGGCCGGGCGGGCGACCGCGCGGCCTGCCAGGCTCCGCGCCAGTAGTCGGCAAGCGCGCACGACAGGTCGCGGCCGAAATCCACCCGCGCGAAGGGCTGCCCCGCGAAACCGGGAAAGGCCCGCACCGCCTCGGGCAGGTCGGAGAGCTGCCATAGGCCGCGGGTCATCGCATAGGTGCGGAACAGCAGGGTCAGCCCCTCGCCCGAGCGCAGATCCAGCGCCGCCTCCATGGCCCGGCCCGCCTCTTCGAGCGCGCCGGAGAACCGCAGCTTGAAATCGGCCAGCGCCGCGTCCGAAAGCGCCGGTTCGAGCATGGCATAGCCCATGGAGTCGAGCCGCATCAGCGCCGGATGGTCAAGGATATGCGCGACATAGACCTCGATGAACCCCGCCAGCCTCTGCTCGGGCGTGCCCGTGGCGCTGGCGAAATAGCCGCTGATCAGCCCGATGAAATCGCGCCAGTCGCGTACCAGCAGCGAGGCGAAGATCTGCTCCTTGCTGTCGAAGTAGAGGTAGACCGTGCCCTTCGCCAAGCCCGAACGGGCGGCCACGGCGGCGACGGTGGGCAGGCGGCGGGTGTCCTCGAGAAACAGCGCCAGCGCGGCCTCGAGAATGACATCCCGGCGCGCTTCCTTGTCTTCCGCGGCGGTTGCATATTGCACCATGTCTTCGGCCTCCTGCTCGTCCGGGCCTCGCGGCACGCGACCTCCCTAATCTGACCGCGGGTCACTTTCAACAGGGCCGACTCCGCCTGTCGCAAGGTCAGCCGGTGCCGCGCCGAAGGTCCTCTTCCATCACGCGCGCCAGGTGCACCGGGTTGAAACTGATCACGCCGGAGCCCTCGCGCCGGATCAGCCCGCCACGTTCGAGCGTCCGGAACACCGGGCCGATGCTGTTGCGCGACAGGCCGGCCATCTCGCCAAGCTCCTGCTGGGTGCAGGGGATCGAGATCTGCGCATCATAGGGCATCTCGGGACCGGCGAGCCGCACCAGCGTGCTGATGATCTTGGTCCGCGCGTCGCCCTTCAGAAGCGCGGCGGCATACATCAGCGCATTGTCCAGGTGCAGCACGGTGAGCTGCCCAAGCGCGCGCCACAGGTCGGGGAAGACGCTCTCGAGCTCCGTGAGCCGCTGGAGCGCGACATAGCAGACGGTCAGCCCGGTCCGGGCGCGGACCTCGACGCGGCGCGGCGAGCCGGTGACCGCGGCCGCCTCGCCGACCCACCAGCCGGGCCGCGCGATATGGCCGAGCACCGGCGGCTGATAGCCCGATGCGGCCAGCACGTCGGCGAAGCCCTCGGCGATGCCGTAGACCCCGCCGGGCGGATCCCCCAGAGAGTACAGCCGATCACCCCGCGGGACCGCGCGAAACTCGGCGACATCGAGCCAGGCACGCCGGAACGGGGCCGGCTGCGTCGCCAACCAGCCGCGCCGGTGAAAAATATCCTCAGGCTCGCCCATGGTGCTGAAAAACCTTCCAAAAATGCCCAATTCTGTGCATCGTAACCGTGCCGACCATGCTAATCAATCGGGGCGACGCGGACAGTTGGCCGGTCGCGAATTTTAAGGACCAATTTTTGACCGAGCCAGCGCCCGGCGCAGGCATTGAGAGCAAAGGTGCTGACATGAAACGATATTTCATTGCCGTGGCCGTGATGAGCCTTGCTGCGCCGGGCCATGCGCAGGATTGGCCAGACCGCAGCAAGCTACCGGTGCCGCTGGCACCCTTCGAAGGCACCATCGGCGAGACCTACGAGGACTCCGAGGCCGACTGGCAGGAGCCGGTCGCCGCGCCCGAGGGGGCGCCCAATGTCATCGTCATCCTGCTCGACGACGTGGGCTTCGGCCAGACCTCGACCTTCGGCGGGCTGATCCCGACCCCGGCGCTCGACCAGCTCGCCGCCGAGGGGCTGCGCTACACGCGCTTCCACACCACCGCCATCTGCGGCCCGTCGCGCGCCGCGCTGCTCACCGGGCGCAACCACCACAGCACCGGAAACGGCTTCCTGATGGAATGGGCGACGGGCTTTCCCAGCTATTCGACCATGCTGCCGAAGGAGACCGCGACCATCGCCGAGATCCTCAAGGACAACGGCTATGCCACCTGGTGGTTCGGCAAGAACCACAACACGCCCGACTGGGAGCAGACCGTCACCGGCCCCTTCGACCGCTGGCCCACGGGCATGGGCTTTGACTATTTCTACGGCTTCAACTCGGGCGAGACGCACCAGTACTACCCTGTGCTCTTCGAGAACACCGTCCCGGTCGAGCCCGACAAGACGCCCGAAGAGGGCTACCACCTGATGACCGACATGACCGACCGCGCCATCGCGCGGATGAAATTCGCCAAGTCGGTCGCGCCGGGCAAACCCTTCTTCATGTATTTCGCCCCCGGCGCCATGCACGCGCCGCACCATGTCACCGCCGAGTGGCGCCAGCAGTTCGACGGCGCCTTCGACATGGGCTGGGAGGAATACCGCACCCAGGTCTTCGCCAAGCAGCAGGAGATGGGTCTTCTTCCCGAGGGCACCGAGCTGACCCCGCGCCCCGAGTGGGTGCCCGCCTGGGACACGCTCAGCGACGTGCAGAAGGAGGTCTACGA
This sequence comes from Salipiger mangrovisoli, assembly GCF_015223355.1. GTDB lineage: Bacteria > Pseudomonadota > Alphaproteobacteria > Rhodobacterales > Rhodobacteraceae > Salipiger > Salipiger mangrovisoli. The sequence continues at coordinate 24,224 of NZ_JADFFK010000024.1, forward strand.
CGACCTCATGGAGAATTTCGCCGGCTACTTCGCCTTCACCGACCACGAGGTCGGGCGGCTGCTCGACGCGGTGAAGGAGCTGCCCGACGCCGAGAATACCATGGTGGTCTATATCGTCGGCGACAACGGCGCCTCGTCCGAGGGCGGGCCGGACGGCACGCTCAACGAGATCATGAACCTCAACGGCATCCCCTCGGACCTCGAGGACATCAAGGCCAATATCGACAAGCTGGGCGGGCCGGAGTCCGAGCCGCATTACCCGGTCGGCTGGGCCTGGGCCGGGAACACGCCGTTCCAATGGGTCAAGCAGGTGGCCTCGCACCTCGGCGGCACGCGCAACCCGATGGTGATCAGCTGGCCGGCGAAGATCCAGCATGACGACGCGCCGCGCACCGCCTTCCTGCACCTCGTCGACGTGGTGCCGACCATCCTCGAGGCGGCGCATATCCCCATGCCCGACAGCGTCAACGGCATCGACCAGAAGCCGCTCGAGGGCGAGAGCTTCCTTGCCAGCTTCACCGACCCCGAGTTCAAGGGCCGCACCCAGCAGTATTTCGAGGTCTTCTCGAACCGCTCGATGTACGCCGACGGCTGGAAGGCCAACGCCCAGCACACCTTCCCCTGGCGGTAGGACTTCGCGCCGGGCAACTGGGACCAGGACAAGTGGGAGCTCTACAACCTCGACGAGGACTTCTCGGAGGCCAACGACCTTGCCGCCGAGAACCCCGAGAAGCTGGAAGAGCTGAAGGCCATGCTCGACGAGGCCTTCGAGAAATACGGCGTGCTGCCGCTGGATGACCGGGGCGCGGGGCGGCTCGCCATCGCCAAGCCGCCGGTGCCGGGGGCGGTCGAGGGCACAAAGATCTTCACCTACTACGAGGGCGCGATCCGCATCGCCGAGCCCGCCGCACCGCCGATGAAGAACCGCTCGTGGACGCTGACCGCCAAGGTCGAGACCGAGGGCGCGGCAACCGAGGGGGTGATCATGGGCTTCGGCGGCGTCGCCGCGGGCATGGCGCTCTACGTCGAGGGCGGGGTGCCGATCTTCGATTACAACCTCTTCGAGGAGCACACCGTGGTGCAGGGCAGCGAGCCGCTGCCCGAGGGCGCGGCAGAGATCACCCTCGACTTCGCCTACCAGGGCGGCGAGGGCGAGGCCGGCAAGGGCGCCGAGATCACCCTGTCGGTGAATGGCACCGAGGTGGCGACGGGGTCCATGGAGTCCACCGTCGCGGGGCGCTTCGGCATCGACACCTTCGGCATCGGCGAGGACAGCGGCCAGCCGGTGACCGCCGCCTACAAGCCGCCCTTCAAGTTCACCGGCGCGATCGAAAGCGTGGTGGTCGAGGTGGAGTGATCAGACCTTCAGCGTCGGCAAACCGAGGTCGAACACCGTGGTGCCCTTGGAATCGAGCAGCGCGGTGTCCACCAGTTCGGTCATCAGCCGGCGCGCCCCCACCGGGTCCCGCGCCGCGATCCGCTCGAAGACCGCCGCGTGCTCCTCGACCGGGTTGCGGGTGTGCGGGTTGGGCATGTCGCGGTAGCGGAAGGCGGTGGTGTAGGCGACGGCGGCGCAGATGCCCGATTGCAGCGACAGCAGCACCGGGTTGTGCGAGCTGATCAGAATCGCCCGGTGAAAGCTCGCGTCGGCGTTGTGCCAGCTGTCCTCGGTCATGTCGCAGTAGCGCATCGCGTGCAGCGCCTCGCGGAACAGCGCCAGATCCGCCTCGCTGCGGCGCTCGGCGGCGAAGGCGGCGGCGGGCGGCTCGATCATCGCGCGCATCTCGTAGAGGGCGCGGATGTACCAATCGGGCGGCGCGCCGCTCTCGAAGCTCCAGCGCACCACGTCGGGATCGAGCAGCGACCAGTTCTCGCGCGGGGTAACCCGCGTGCCGCTGCGGGTGCGGGTGACGAGCATGCCCTTGCCCGCCAGGCGGCGCAGCGCCTCGCGGTAGGCGCCGCGCGAAATCCCCGTTTCCGAAAGGAAATCCATCTCCTTCGGGATGGGATCGCCGCTCGCGTAGACACCGCTGACGATCTGGCGGCCAAGCCAGTCAGCGATGGATTCATTCTTGCGTTTCTCGGGCGCGGCCTGCGTATCGAAGCCAAGCCCCACCATGTTTAATTTGTCCGACATATTCCAAGTCTATCCGGCGCACCGCGGCTGTCAATCGCGCCCGGCGGCTGCCGCGGGGGCGCAGGTGAACTTCGCCGCCGGGCGTGGCTTGCCGGCACGGATGCCCGCGGCGGGCAGAGAGGGATTGCAACCGGGCCGCCGGGCGTCGTACCCCGGACCGACGTCGGATCGCAGGGAGAAGCGCGCGGGTGCTTGAGCTCAGGAATGTCTCGGTGAAGCTTGGCGGCACGCAGGCGCTGCGGCAGATCTCGGTGCGCGCGGCCGAGCGGCGCATCGCCATCGTCGGCCGCAACGGCTCGGGCAAGACCACGCTGGCGCGGGTGATCGCTGGCTTGCAGACGCCCGACGAGGGCAGCGCCGAGATCGGCGGGCGCGACATGGCGCGCGACCGCAAGGCGGCGCTGCGCGCGGTCGGCATCCTGTTCCAGAACCCCGACCACCAGATCATCTTCCCCACCGTCGAGGAGGAGATCGCCTTCGGCCTCGTGCAGCTCGGGCGGCCCCGCGCCGAGGCCGCGACCGAGGTGCAGGCGATCCTCGCGCGCTTCGGCAAGAGCCATTGGGCCAGCGCGCCGACGCACGGGCTGTCGCAGGGGCAGAAACAGCTGGTCTGCCTGATGTCGGTGCTGGCGATGCAGCCCGCGCTGATCGTGCTCGACGAGCCCTATTCCGGGCTCGACATCCCCACCCGCCTGCAACTGATGCGCTACGTCGGCGAGGTCGAGGCCAGCGTCCTGCACATCACCCACGACCCCGAGAGCGTGCGGCACTACGACCGGGTGATCTGGATCGACGAGGGCGCGATCCGCGCCGACGGCCCGCCCGCCGAGGTGCTGCGCCAGTTCGAGGCGCAGATGCGGCTCTGGGGAGGGTGCGATGATCTCTCTGACCTCGCCGGTTGAGACCTGGGCCCACCGCGTGCCCGCGGGGGTCAAGCTCGCGGCGCTGTCGCTGGCGACGATCGGGCTCTTCGCGCTGGAGGACCCGGCGCCGCTCGCGCTCGCCTTCGCCGGATCGGTGGCGCTGGTGCTGTCGGGCGGCTGGCGCTTCGCCGGTGCGGCGGCGCGCAGCCTGCGCATCCTCTGGCCCTTCCTCGGTCTCATCGCGCTCTGGCACGGCGTCACCGGGCAGCTGGCCGAGGGACTCGCCGTGGCGCTGCGGCTGCTGGCGGCGCTGACGCTGGCCAGCTTCGTGACCATGACCACGCGGCTCACCGACATGGTGGCGGTGGCGAGCTGGCTGCTGGCGCCCTTCCGCCGCTTCGGTCTCTCGACCCGCGCGCTTGAGCTGTCGGTGGCGCTGGTGGTGCGCTTCACCCCCTCGATCGCGCGCAAGGGCGGGCTGCTGACCGAGGCCTGGCGCGCCCGCTCGGCCCGCCGCGCCGGCTGGCAGGTGGTGATGCCCCTTGCGGCCCTGGCCATCGATGATGCAGAACATGTCGCCGAGGCGCTGCGCGCCCGCGGCGGTGTCGTACCGCCCGAACACACCGGATAGGAGGATCCGCCCTTGGAACGCACTCTCACCCTCGTGGCGCTGTTTGCCGCGCTCATCGCCGGGCTCGGGCTGATCCCCAAGTTCACCCTCGCCTTCGGCGTGCCGATCACCGCGCAGACGCTGGGCGTGATGCTCGCCGGCACCGTGCTCGGCGCGAAACGCGGCGCGCTGGCCTGCCTGCTGTTCATCGCGCTGGTGGCGCTCGGCCTGCCGCTTCTGGCCGGTGGCCGCGGCGGTCTCGGCGTCTTCGCCTCGCCGACCGTCGGCTTCCTCGTCGGCTGGCCCGCCGCCGCCTTCGTGACCGGCTTCATCGTCGAGCGCTGGCGCGGCAACCTGGCGCTGGTCTCTTCCATCGCCTCGGTGATCGGCGGCATCCTCGTGCTCTATGTCTTCGGCGTCATCGGCATGTCGGTGACCCTCGGCAAGACCCTCCCCGAGGCGGCGCTGCTGGTCACCGCTTTCATCCCCGGCGACGTGATCAAGGCGGTTCTGGCGGGCCTCATCACCTCGGCGCTGGCGCGCTCGCGCCCGGCCAGCGTGCTGTCGCGCGGCTGATCCGGGGATGAGCGTCACGGCGGCAGAGGAGCTGCTCTTCGCGCGCCGCTCCGCCCGCGCCTTCCTGAAAGACCCCGTGCCGCGCGCCGATCTCGAGCGGATCCTGCGCGCGGCGCGCTCGGCGCCGAGCGGCGCCAACCTGCAACCCGGCCGCTTCCACGCGCTGACCGGCGCGCCGCTGGCCGATCTGAGCGCGGCGCTGCTCGGGGCGATCGACGCCGGCCGCCCGCAGGTGTCGCAATATTCCTATTTCCCAAGCCCCATGCCGCCCGAGCTGAAGGCCAAGCAGCGCGCGGCGGGCTATGCGCTCTACGCCGCGCTGGGGGTCGCGCGGCGCGACCTCGACGGGCGCCGCGCCCAGTTCACCCGCAACTACGGCTTCTTCGACGCCCCGGTCGGCATCGTCGTGACCATCCACCCGGAGATGGGCAAGGGCTGCTTCATGGATCTGGGCATGGCGCTGATGGCACTGATGGTCGCGGCGCAGGGCATGGGCTACGCCACCTGCGGCATCGGGGCGCTGGCCAATTACGCCGATGTCGCCCACGCCCAGCTCGGCCTCGGCGCCGACGAGATGGTGGTCTGCGGCATGGCCCTGGGACGCGCCGACCCCGAGGCGGCGGCCAACATGGTCGAGACCGCCCGCGACCCGCTTGACGATTTCTCCACCCTGCGCGGCTTCAGCTAGACAGCAGCACCGCCGTCCCCAGCCCGCCCGCCGCCGCGATGGTGGCAAGCCCGGTGCCGCCGCGCGCCGACAGCGCGTGGAACAGCCGCACCGCGTTGATCGCGCCCGAGGCCCCCACCGGGTGCCCGCGCGCCAGCCCGCCGCCGCCGGGGTTGACGATCCCCGGATCGATCCCGGCCCCGCGCACGCAGGCGATCGCCTGCACCGCATAGGCCTCCATCACCTCGGCGACGCTCAGATCCGCCGCGCCCAGCCCCTGCCGTTGCAGCAGCGTCCGGATCGCCGCCACCGGCGCAAGGCCGGGCCGGTCGGGCCGCCCGCCCAGCGTCAGCCCGCCGCGCCAGCCAAGCCCGTCCCGCCCGAGCCGCGCCGCCACCCGCTCCGAGACGAGGATGCAGATCGCCGCCCCATCCGCCGCCACGGCGGCGTTTGCGGCGGTGATCGCGCCCGACAGCACCGGCGCCCGCGCCGCCAGCCGCGGCGACACCGCGCGGCTGAAGGCATCGCGCTCCAGCCCCGCCAGCGGCACGATCTCGGCCGAGAGCTCGGCGGCCAGCGCCTTGCGGTGGCTCTCGATGGCCCAGGCGTCCTGCTCTGCCCGCGCGATGCCGCCCTCGGCCCCCAGCGCCTCGGCGGCGACGTCCATCTCCGGGTCGAGCTCGGGCCAGGGGGTGAAGGGCGGGCGGTCATAGGCGGTGGCCGCACCGCCCTCGGGATCGCTGCGCAGCCGCAGCGGCCGGCGCGAGTAGGATTCGACCCCGCCCGCCGCCACCACCTCGGCCTGCCCCGAGGCGATCATCGCCGCGCCGACCACCAGCGCATCCAGCCCGCCGCAGCATTGCCGGTCAATGGTCAGCCCGGCCACCCGCTCGGGCAGCCCCGCCGCCAGCGCCACCAGCCGCGCCGGGTTGCCGCCCGCGCCGAGCGCATTGCCCAGCACCAGCTCGTCGACCTCGCCGGGCTCCAGCCCCGCCGCCGCCAGCGCCGCCCGCAATACCGGGGCCGCCAGATCGGGGATCTCCAGCCGCGACAGCGCCCCGCCGCGCGGCGCGACGGGCGAGCGCAGCGCCGAGAGGAGCCGCACCCCGCTCACGCCTCCGCCTCCAGCCAAAGCCCGATCGCGCGCAAATCCGGCTTGCCGGAGACGGTCAGCGGGAAATCCGCCATGCCGAGAACCCGGCGCGGCGCGGCCAGCGGGCCGAAGGCGGCGCGGCCAAGTGCCAGCAGCCGCTGCGAGCGCGCCGCGTCGCAGGGCCCGGCGATCACCGCCACCAGCTGCACCCCCCGGCGCGGGTCCGGAAGGGGCAGCACGGCGCAATGCGCCACCTCGGGATCGGCGAGCAGCAGCGCCTCGATGTCCTCGGGAAAGACGTTCTGATCGGCGATGGTCACCATGCGCGAGCGCCGCCCGGCGACGCTCAGGACCCCCTCGGCATCCAGCCGCCCCATCTCGCCCACGGTCAGGAACCCGTCCCGCCAGCGCGTGTCGGCGCTGGAGCCCTCGGCGTAGCCCTCGAAAAGATAGGGGCTGCGCACCCAGATCTCGCCGAAGCCCCCTTCGGGCGCGTCGATGCGGATCTCGACGCCCGGATAGGCCCGGCCCACCGCCCCCTCGGGCGTCAAGGCATCGCCCCAGGCGATGAAGCTGGTCTCGGCGGCGCCGTAGAATTCGCGCAGCTCGGCCCGCGGGCAGAGCGCCGCCAGCCGCGCCCGCAGCCCCTCGGGCATCCGCCCGCCGCCGCAGAGGATGTGCCGCAGCGACGGCAGCCCCTGCCCCGCCTCGCAGAGCAGGCGCAACTGGGTGGGCGTGGCGTAGAGCAGCGTCGCCGCCGTCTCGCGCAGCGCCGCCGCCTGCCGCGCCGGGCGCTGCCCGCCGAGGCACAGCAGATCTGCCCCCAGCCAGGCCGCCTCGGCAATGGCGTAGAGCGCCAGCGAATGCTGCGGCGCGCCCAGAACCGCGCAGGTGTCGCGCGGGGTGATCCCGAGCGCCGCGGCATTGACCTCGAAGCTGGCGATCCACGAGCCATGGCTGCGGCGGATCGCCTTGGCCGCGCCGGTGGTCCCCGACGAGCGGCTCTGCATCAGCCCGCGCCGCGCGCCCGGCAGCGGTGTCACCCCCTCGGGGCCGATGGTGAAGCCGGCCCCGGCCGCCAGCGCCGCGCGCAGGTCGCGCAGCACCGGGTCCGGCGGCGCGGCGCGCAGCAGGCGGCAGTCGGGATGCCAATGGAAAACGGCGTCACTCATCAGGACAGGCCCCTCCGGATACGCGGCTCGCCGCCCTTTTCGCCGATGCCGCGGCGCAACGCAAAGCCGATCGGGGCGGGTCGTTCTTCTAGGATCAAATATCCCGGGGGACGCCGCGCAGCGGCGGGGGGCAGAGCCCCCGCAGCCCGGCGCCCGGGGTCAGCCCCACATGTCGCGCATCTGCGCGGCGATGTCGATCCGCCCCGGCGCCGGGGCCGCGCCGCCGCCCTGCGGGGCGGGCGACCAGTGGCTGCTGTCGAAATGCCCGAGCAGCTCGCGCGGGATGAAGCGGGTGCGCGTGGCGTAGACATGGCGGTCGCCGCCGCGGCTCTGCTGGGTGACGTAGAAGCGCAGCGGCAGCCCCAGCGTCAGCCGGTCCTTGGCGCGGGTCATGGCGACGTAGAGCAGGCGCCGCTCCTCCTCCAGCTCCGGGGTCGATCCGGTGCCGAGATCCGAGGGGATGCAGCCGTCGACCGCGTTGAGCAGGTAGACCGATTTCCACTCCTGCCCCTTGGCGGAATGGATGGTCGAGAGGATCAGGTAGTCCTCGTCCTTCAGCGGCACGCCGGATCGGTCCGAGGTGGCGTCGGGCGGATCGAGCGTCAGCTCGGTGAGGAAGGCCTCGGCCGAAGGGTAGCCCATGGCGATCTGCTCCAGTTGCAGCAGGTCGTCGCGGCGGGTGTCGGCGTCTTCGTGGATGCGCGTCAGGTGCGGCTCGTACCACGCGCGCGCCAGCCCGATGGCGGCGGGCCAGGGCGCGCGGGTGGTCATCGCGGCGACGAAGGCAGGCCAGTCGGCCTCGGCCTTGGCGGGGGGCGCGACGTCGTTCAGCGCCGCGGCGGGATCGGGCGAGAGGTCGAGCGCATTCAGGATGTTGGCCGCCGACTTCGGCCCGATGCCGGGAATGAGCTGCAGCACCCGGAAGCCCGCCACCCGGTCGCGCGGGTTGCGCGCGAGCCGCAGCACCGACAGCAGGTCCTTCACGTGGGCGCTGTCGAGGAATTTCAGCCCGCCGAATTTCACGTAGGGCACGTTGCGGCGGGTCAGCTCGGCCTCGAGCTGCACCGAGTGGCTGGAGGTGCGGAACAGCACCGCCTGCTGCTTGAGCGTGGTGCCGGTCTCGCGGTCCTCGAGGATGCGGCCGACGATGTAGCGCGCCTGGTCGGCCTCGGTGTTGACCGTCACCAGCCGCGGCTTCTCGGCCGAGGCGCGGGTGGTCCAGAGGTTCTTGGTGAAGCGCTCGCGCGCCTGCCCGATCACCGCGTTGGCGGCGTCCAGTATCGGCGCGGTCGAGCGGTAGTTGCGGTCGAGCGTGATGACATCGGCGGGCGGCGCGAAGGCGGCGGGGAAGTCGAGGATGTTGCGCACCGTGGCGGCGCGGAAAGCGTAGATCGACTGCGCGTCGTCGCCGACCACCGTGAGCCCGCGCCCGTCCGGCTTCAGCGCCATCAGGATGCGCGCCTGAAGGCGGTTGGTGTCCTGGTATTCGTCGATCAGCACGTGGTCCCAGGCGCTGCCGATATGGGCGGCGAACTCGGCGTCCGACATGACCTGCGCCCAGGCCAGCAGCAGGTCGTCGTAATCGAGCACGTTCTGCTCCTGCTTGGCGCGCACATAGGCGCCGAAGAGCTGTCTCAGCTCCGCCTCCCACATGGCGCACCAGGGGAAGTGGTCGCGCAGCACCTCGTCCAGCGGCTCGCCGGCGTTGACCGCGCGGGAATAGATCGACAGGCAGGTGCCCTTGGCCGGGAAGCGCTTCTCGGTGGCCGAGAACCCCAGCGCGTTGCGGCAGAGGTTCATCAGGTCGGCGCTGTCCTCGCGGTCGTGGATCGAGAACTCGGGGTTCAGCCCGATGGCCGGCGCGTGCTCGCGCAGCAGCCGCGCGCCGATGGCGTGGAAGGTGCCGGCCCATGTGAGCGCCTCGGCGACGATGCCGGTGCCCATGGCGCGGGTGGTGATCGTCTCGACACGGCGGGTCAGCTCGGACGCGGCGCGGCGCGAGAAGGTCATCAGCAGGATGCGCTGCGGATCGGCGCCGTTCATCAGCAGCTGCGCCACGCGGTGCGCCAGCGTGCTGGTCTTGCCCGAGCCCGCCCCGGCGATCACCAAGAGCGGCCCGGCCGGCGACGCATCGCCGGCGCTGATGCCGAAGGTGGCGGCGGCGCGCTGGTTGTCGTTCAGCGCCGCGAGAGGGTCCGTCTGCGCCGCGCCCGCGCCCGGCTGGAGATCCGTCGCCGGACCTGTGCTGAGGTCTGCCTGTGTCATCTGCTGCCCGATCCTGCCCTGCGGCATGTTCTGATCGGGCCGAGCATAGCCGAGAAGGAACATAATGGGAACGCCGATCTGCCGCGCCGTGGCGTCCCGCCGCCGCCGGATGACGTGGCCGGATGACGTGGCAGGGGGCGGCTAGGGCCGCCCCACCGGCGACAGGCTGTCGAAGGGCTTGCCGGTCACCTCCTCGTATTCCTGCGCGTCCCAGAAGCCGATGAGGATGCCGGTCTCGGCCGCCTTCTTCTGCCGCGCCAGAACCGTCGGCGTTGCGGTGATCCGCGTGTGGTGCCGCCGCGCCCAGTCGAGCAGCGCCGCCTCCATCCGCGCGCGCACCGAGGCATGGTCTGCCGCCTGCGACGCCCCGAGGTCCGTCAACTCGTCCGGGTCGGTCTCCAGGTCGAACAGCACCGGGCGGAACCCCTCGCAGCGGATGTATTTCCAGCGCCCGTCGCAGATCATCACCGTATGCGCGTCTTCCTGCGGCTGGTTCAGGCTGCGGGCCATGTCGGACCAGTGGTAGTCGTGCTCGCTGATCACGTAGCGGCGCGCGAAGCCCCCGGTGCCGTGCAGGATCGGGGTGAGGTCGCGGCCCTCGATCACATGCGGCTTGGGCGCGCAGCCAACGGCGGCCATGAAGGTCGGCGCGAGGTCGATCATCTCGACCAGCGCATCCGAGACCAGTCCGCGCGTGCCCTCTGCCTCGGGGCGCGGATCGGCGATGATCAGCGGCACCTTCACCGCCATCTCGTGGTAGAAATCCTTGTCCCCCATCCAGTGGTCGCCCATGTAGTCGCCGTGGTCCGAGGTGAAGGCGACGATGGTGTTCTCGCTCAGTCCCTGCGCGTCCATCCAGGCGAAGAGCCGCCCGAGGTTGTCGTCGAGCTGCTTGATGAGCCCCATGTAGGCGGGGATCACGTGCTCTCGGACGTGATCGCGCGAGAAGCTCTTGCAGACCCGCGCCGCGTGGTAGGCGCGCAGCAGCGGGTGATCGGTCTCGCGTTCGGCCCCGGAGCGGACCGGCGGCAGGATGTGACTTTCGTCGTACATGTCGTGGTAGGGCGCGGGCACGATGTAGGGCCAATGCGGCTTGATATAGGACAGGTGGCACACCCAGGGGCGCCCGTCCGCCTGCGCCGCGCGCATGAAGTCCATCGCCCGGTCGGTCATATAGGCGGTTTCCGAGTGCTCCTCGGGGACATTCGCCGCGAGCCGCGAGTTCTTCAGCAGCCAGGCCGAGAGCAGCTCGCCGTCCGCGTCGAGCCCCGAGTTGGCAAAATCCTCCCAGGGGTTTTCGGAGGCGTAGCCCTGCGCCACGAGGTAATCGTCATAGGCCGACCAGTTCTGCCGCGCGCTGTCGGGGTGCAGCCCGTCGTCGCGCTCGAAAGGCTCGAAGCCGCATTCCGAGACCCGCACGCCGATCTCGCTTGTCGGGTCGATCCCCAGCCACGCCATGCCCTCGGCATCGGCGGTCATATGGGTCTTGCCGACCAGCACCGCGCGGGCACCGACCTCGCGCAGGTGATCGCCGAGCGTCGGCTCGCCGACCCGCAGCGGCATGCCGTTCCAGGTCGAGCCGTGGCTGCGCACGTAGCGCCCGGTATAGGCCGACATGCGCGACGGGCCGCAGACCGGCGACTGCACGTAGGCATTTGTGAAGCGCACGCCGCGCGCCGCCAGCGCATCGATATGCGGCGTGTGCAGATGCGGGTGGCCGGCGCAGCTGAGGTAGTCGAAGCGGAGCTGGTCCGCCATGATCCACAGAACGTTGGGTGGGGTTGTCACTTGGCTGTCTCCTCCTTCAGCACCTGCTCCACGGGCCTGCGCAGGAAATCCTCGAAACGGTCGAGAAAGCCCACGAAGACCGCGATCTCCTCCTCCGAGAACACCTCGCGCAGCGCGGCGCGGCGGCGCGCCATCACCGGCGCGGCCCGGTCGTAGGCGGCGCGGCCCGCCGGGGCGATCTCGACGATGGTCTGCCGCCCGTCGCCCTCGTCCCGGCGCATCGTCACATAGCCCTTGCGGCGCATGTCGGGCAGCGCCCGGCTGAGCAGCGAATGGTCCGCGCGCTGGATCGTGGCGAGGTCGCGGATGGTCATCGGGCCGACCTCGTGCAGATCCCACAGCGTCCGCCATTCGACGATCGACAGGCCGCCGCCGTGCTGCAGGAACTGCTGCCCCTGCATCCGCGAGGCGGCATAGATCGCCGGGAGCCGCGAGAAGAGGTTGTAATCCTCGCGCGCCTGACGCGCCGCGATGCGCGCTTCGTCCCGTTCCGTCGCTGTCGTCATCATCCGCCTCCTGTTGTGCCGATAAAGCCCGAATAGATATTACGTGACAAGTCATATAATATCTGCGAGCGTTTCCCCATGCCTCCGGAAAATGGGGGCATCCGCCTTTGGAGGAGGGCGGTGACCGAAGGGAGGACCCATGCTCAAACAGACGCTGATGGGCGGCGTTCTGGCGCTTGCGCCGATGCTCGCCTCGGCCCAGGCCACGCTGACCGCCGAAACCACTACGCCCGGCTCGACGCCGCATTACATCGATTCCACGCTCGCTGCGGTGCTCGACAGCGCCGGGGTTGCCACACTGCAGATCACCGAGGGCGCAACGCTGACCAACTCGGTTCTGGCGGTGGCCGAGGGCCGGCTCGACATGGCCCCCGCGCCGCTGATCCTGCCGTTCCTGCTGTCGCGGGGCATCGGCCCCTACGCCGGGGTCGGCCCGGAAAAGGGCGCAGAACTGGCCGCGAACCTGCGCGCGATCTTCTTCAACGCCGGTTCGGCGCAGATGCTGGGCTATTTCAACAGCAACCCGATCGAGGACATCCGCGACATGGCGGGCAAGCGGGTCTGGAACGGCCCGCCGCGCGGCGCGGCGCTGACCTCGGGGCGGGCGATGATCCAGCTGCTGTCGGGGCTCAAGGACGGCGAGGGCTACGAAGGCATCCAGACCGCCTGGCCCGACACCGTCCCGACGATCACCGGCGGCGGCGTCGATGCCTGGACCATCCCCGAGGGCCTGCCCTCGGGCCGGCAGATCGCCATCGCCTCGGCCGGCGGCATCACCATCCACGACGTGCCCTCGGACCTGCTCGCCAGCGAGCTCGGCCAGCAGATCATCGCCGCGCCGGGCCATGCGCCCTATTCGGTGCCGGTCGAGGCCTTCCGCGCCGCCTATGCCGGCAATGACATCACCGTGGTCACCGACGACGACACCTTCGACAGTTTCGCCACCGCGTTCGGCCAGATGGTCCCGGCGAGTCTCGACGAGGATCTCGTCTACCAGATCACCCGCGCCTACCTCGAGGGCGAGCAGCGGTTCATCACCGGCTCTCCGCGCGGGCCCTTCGCGGTGATGAGTTTCGGCGACATCGACGGCACCAGCCAGGGCGCCTGCGGCGCGGTGCAGATCAAGATGCACCCCGGTGCCATCCGCGCCTTCGAAGAGGCCGGCCACAGCATCGCCGACTGCCTGCGGCCCTGATCCCGTAACCCCGGCGGGACCGCTCCGGCGGTCCGGCCCGAACAACACCCGGTGCCATGACACAACAGCAGATCACCCGCCCGCTGGGACAGCGGATCGCCCTTGTTCTGGCCGTCATCCTGGTGATCGTCGGCATGATCAACACCATGCCCGAGATCCCCGGCCTCCAGGACTGGGCGCGCGAGATCACCGGGCGGCCGTTCTTCCGCGTCTCGGGCTTCCCGCCGGAATATTTCTACCCGCCGGTCTTCCTCGTGATGATGCTGATCGTGGCGCTCGATTCCAGCGTCTACCGGGCGTGGAAATGGGACCATCCCGACCGCGCCTGGCTCGGCGCGCTGCTCGACGCGGGGCTGATCCTCGCCGCGGTGCTGGCGGCGGTCGGCTTCCTGGTCGAGATCGACTCGATCTGCCTGATCGACCAGCTCACCGGCGAGCGCGCGCGGCTCATCCAGGAGGCCGCCGAGCGCTCGGCCGGGGTGATCCCCGGCATCTCCTTCGAGGCCGAGGTGCCCGCCTGCCAGGCCCGCTTCGGCATCTGGATCATCCCGCTGCTGTTCACCATCATCACGCTGTTCTTTCTCTATAACGTGCGGGTCTGGGGGCTGCCGCTGGTGGCGGTGGCGAGCGTCGTTGTGCTCTATACCGTGGCCACGGCGCTGATCTGGATGTTCGACCTGTCGGACAACAGCTTCCTGCTGACCAAGCTCGGCGCCGACGGCGGCGACACGCGCGCCGCCGCCATCCAGAAGGCCACCAATGTCTTCATCACCCCCGACGGTTTCATGGGGCGGTTCATGGACATCGTGGTCAACCAGGTCTTTCCCTACGTCGTCCTGGGCGCGCTCTTCGGCACCTCGGCCGGCGGCACCTCGCTGATCAAGCTGGCGGTGCGCCTGACCCGCCGGCTGCGCGGCGGCCCGGCGCATGCGGCGATCGTCTCCTCGGCGCTCTTCGGCACGATCACCGGCGGGCCGGTCACCAACGTGCTCTCGACCGGGCGGCTGACCATTCCGATGATGCGGCGCAACGGCTTCTCGCCGCAGTTCGCCGGCGGGGTCGAGGCGGCAGCCTCCTCGGGCGGGCAGATCATGCCGCCGGTGATGGGGGTCGCGGCCTTCGTGCTGGTGGCGCTGACCGCCGTGCCCTACACCAAGGTGATCACCGCCGCCTTCCTGCCGGCGCTGGCCTTCTTCTTCTCGATCTTCCTCGCGGTGATGTTCCAGGCCCGCAAGGACCGCATCGAGGCGATGCAAGAGATCCCCGACGACCTGGTGATGCACCGCCAGGACTGGCTGAACCTGGTGATCATCCTGCTGCCGATCCTGACCATCCTGCTGCTGCTGCTCGGCACCAAGGACGCGGTCGGCAGCGGCCGCGCGGCGCAGATCCTGCCCGGTTTCGTGACGCAGACGCTGGTCAATGCCACCGGCGACGCGGTCTCGGCGGGCTGGTGGGCGGTGGTGGTGCTGCTGCCGCTGCTCTTCCTCGATCCCGGCACCCGCGCGAAACCGTCGAAGGTGCTGCTGTCGCTGGCCGACGGCGGCATCCTGATCTCGCGGCTGTTCCTGCTGCTTTTCGCGGTGTCGGTCATCTCGGCCTTCCTCAACGAAAGCGGGCTGACCGGCGAGCTGACCCGCGCCGTGACCACCTGGCTCGAACACGCGCAGGTGCTGAACCTCTTCGGCCTCGAGATCCACATCGTCGGCGGCGTCTACCTGATGCTCGCGCTGATCTGCGCCATGCTCTGCGCCATCCTGCTGGGCATGGGGATGCCGACGGTGCCCGCCTATGTGAACGTGGCGCTGCTGCTCGGGCCGCTGCTGTCGAGCCTCGGCGTCAGCTTCTTCACCGCGCATATGTTCGTCTTCTACTTCGCCGTCGCCTCGGCGATCACCCCGCCGGTGGCCATCGCCGCCTTTGCCGCCGCCTCGATCACCCGCACCGAGCCGATGCGCACCGGCATCGCCGCCGTGCGCGTGGGCATCGTGATGTTCGCCATCCCCTTCGTCTTCGCCTGGTACCCCGAGCTGCTGCTGATCGAAGAGGCGGTGACGATCACCGACGACACGGGCCGCCGGGCGCTGATCGAGGGCTACACCGGGCAGACGGACGTGACCGCGCTGCTGCTCCTCGGCGGGCGGCTGGGGCTGACGCTCTACCTGCTGGCCTCGGCGCTGACACGCTTCGACCGTGGCCGCCTGCGCTCTTGGGAGGTCGCGCTGCGGCTTCTGGCGGCGGTCCTCGTGCTATGGAAGACCGCCGGATTGATGAGTGTCGGGCTGGCCCTCGGGCTGGGGCTGATCGCCCTGCATGCCCTGCGCGCCCGTCCCGAACCCGCGCGGACCCCGGCCTGACGGCGCGGGCCGCGCGGCGCGGGCCTTACGCGGCGAACAGACCGTCGAAGTCCTTGAAGCCCTTGATTTCGATCGGGTTGCCCGAGGGATCGAAGAAGAACATCGTGCGCTGCTCGCCCGGCTCGCCCTCGAAGCGGATCACCGGAGGAATGTCGAACTCGATGCCCTTCGCGGCCAGACGGTCGGCCAGCGCCAGCCAGTCGTCGAGCCGCAGCACCGCACCCATGTGCGGCATCATCACCATGTGATCGCCGACCTTGCCGGTGCGCGTCACCGGGAAGGGCTCGCCAAGGTGCAGCGAGAGCTGGTGGCCGAAGAAGTCGAAATCGACCCAGGTGTCGGTCGAACGTCCTTCCTGGCAGCCGAGCACGTCGCCGTAGAAGGCGCGGGTCTCGTCGAGGTCTGTGACGTGGATCGCGAGGTGGAAGAGGGATTTCATGGCGGGCCCCTTGCAGGTTTGAGAAATGGAGTCGGCGTCGAAGCGAGACTCGGGCGGCACCGGACGGTCCACCCGGCGCGCGGTGGCTCAGGGATTGCTCATTCAATGAGCATCGTAAAGGGGGGGTGCGCGGGATGCCCTCCGGCCCGTCGAGGCCGTCGCGCCTGCCGCAGCAGTCGCGCAACGGGTGACGCACCGCGACTACAGACCCTGCGAAATCAACTGGTTGTGTATCCCATTGCTGCCCCGCGCCGATCGGGGGCGGCGTCCCAGCTCACCACATATATAAGCGCAGATTATAATTATAGTTTAATTATAATCCTGATTTGTATTGCTCCCGAACCGGTCCGGCGGCTTTTTCGAAGTCACGTCTCGCATCCTCCCGATGCCAAGAAAACAGACCCAACCAACACGGAGCCACCCCATGACATCCAAGAGCCTTCTCTTCTCCGCCGCGCTCGCCGCGCTTGCGCTTCCGGCCCATGCCGAGGGCTACAAGGTCGCGCTCGACGGCACCTTCGCCCCCCACGCCATGCCCAGCCTCTCGGGCGGGGTCGAGGGTTTCAACGTCGATCTCGCCGCCGCCATCGGCGAGAAGCTCGGCACCGAGATGGAGGTGGTCGCCGCGCAGTTCTCCGGGCTGATCCCGGCGCTGCAGGCGGGCACCTACGACTTCCTCGTCGCCCCCACCACCGTCACCGGGGAGCGCGCGTCGAACCTGCTCTTCTCCGAGGGCTTCATGGACACCAACTTCGCCTTCACTGTGCCCGCCGGCAGCGAGAAGATGGAAGGTCTCGACGCCTTCAAGGGCAAGACCATCGCGGTCAACAAGGGCTCGGTCTATGAAAGCTTTCTGACCGAAAAGGCCGAGGAATACGGCTGGGAAGTGGTGGCCTACGGCACCAACACCGACGCGGTCGAGGCGGTCTCGACCGGCCGCGCCGATGCCAACCTCGCCGGCGCCACCGTCTCTGCATGGGCCGCCAAGCAGAACCCGCGCATCGACCTCAGCTACGAATACCCCACCGGCCTCGTCTGGGCCTTCCCGTTCCGCAAGGACGACGTGGAGACCCGCAACAAGATCGACGCCGTGCTGGAATGCCTGAAGACCGACGGCACGATGGTCGCCCTTTCGGAGAAATGGTTCGGCGTGACCCCGACCGAGGGCACCGCCATCGTCACCCCGACCCCCGGCTACGGCACCCCCGGGTTCGACGGCTACGACGAGACCGCGCACGACGTCTCCTGCGACTTCTGATCCCTGACACTGCTCCCTGAACCCCTCGGACGGGGCGCCCGCCGCCCCGTCCTCCCATCCGAAAGACAGCCCATGCCCGCAGCCCCCTCCGCCTCCGCCGCAAAGGTCCACCTCAGGCCGATGCTCGAGATCAACCAGCTCGAGAAGAGTTTCGGCGATACCCAGGTGCTGACCTCGATCGACCTCAGCGTGAAGCCGGGCGAGCTGGTCTTCGTCATCGGCCCCTCGGGCTCGGGCAAGTCGACCATGCTCCGCTGTTGCAACCGGCTCGAAGAGCCGACCTCGGGCAGCATCCTGCTCGACGGCGAGCATGTCACCGCCTGCCACGGCGCGGCGCTCGACAAGATGCGGCTGAAGATCGGCATGGTGTTCCAGGGCTTCCACCTCTACCCGCACAAGTCGGTGCTGGCGAATGTGATGCTGGCGCAGGTCAAGGCGCTGAAACGCTCCAAGGAAGAGGCCAAGGCGCGCGCAATGGAGATGCTGGACCACGTCGGGCTGGCGCATAAGGCCGATGCCATGCCGTCGGAACTCTCGGGCGGCCAGCAGCAGCGCGTCGCCATCGCCCGCGCATTGGCGCTCGACCCCAAGGTGATGCTCTTCGACGAGCCGACCTCGGCGCTCGATCCGGAACTGGTCGGCTCGGTGCTGAAGGTGATGAAGCAGCTGCGCGACGAGGGCATGACCATGGTCGTGGTCAGCCACGAGATGGATTTCGCCCGCGAGGCCGCCGACCGCGTCGTCTTCATGGACGGCGGCGTGGTGGTCGAGGCCGGCACCCCCGAGGAGATCTTCGGCAGTCCGAAATCCGAGCGCCTGCGCGCCTTCCTCTCGCGCCTGCACCCGAGCGCGTCATGAGGTTCCTCGACACGTTCTTCGACGGCGCGGTGATGGCGAAATACCTGCCGGACCTGCTGTCGGCCATCGTCACCACGCTCTGGCTCAGCGTCATCATCGTGCTCGGCGGGCTTGCCCTCGGCCTCGTGCTGGCCTGCCTGCGCACGCTCGGCCGCTGGTACCTGACCCTGCCCATCGTCGCCTTCGCCGACATCGGCCGCGCGCTGCCGCCGCTGGTGGTCATCCTGATCTTCTACTTCGGCCTGCCCGGCCTCGGCCTCAACCTCTCGGGGCCGATGGTGCTGATCCTCGTGCTCGGCGGCGTGCTCGCCGCCTTCGCCGAGGAGATTTTCTGGGCCGGTCTCACCGCCGTGGCCAAGGGCCAATGGGAGGCGGGCCGCGCCACCGGCCTCAGCTTCGCGCAGACGCTCTTCGAGATCGCCCTGCCGCAGGCCATCCGCATGGGCATCCCGCCGCTGGTCAACCGCGCGCTGGCGATCACCAAGATGACCGCGCTCGGCTCGGTGATCGGGGTGAAGGAAATCCTCGCGGTGTCGTCGTCGGCGCAGAGCTTCTCGGGCTCGGCAACGCCGCTGACCATGGCCGCGCTCGCCTATCTGGCGATCTTCCTGCCGGTGGTCATCCTCTCGCGCCTGCTCGAACGGCGCTACGCCTGGGCCGTGTAAGGGCACATGACATGAGCAACTTCATCGACCTTTTCTTCAACTTCAGCATCATGGCGCAGGCCTGGCCGCTGCTGCTCAAGGGGCTGATCGTCACGCTCGAGCTTTGCGCGGTGGTCATCGGGCTCGGCCTGATCGGCGGTCTGTTCCTGGCGCTCGCCGCGCTCTCGCCCAGCAAGGCGCTGAAATGGCCCGCCGTCGGCTTCATCGACCTCTTCCGCGCGCTGCCGCCGCTGGTTCTGCTGGTCTTCGTCTTCTCGGGCCTGCCCTTCGCCGGGCTGGAACTGAGCCCCTTCATGGCCGTGGTCGTCGCCTTCTTCCTCAACAACTCGGCCTATTTCGCCGAGGTCTTCCGCGCCGGCATCCAGTCGGTGCCCAAGGGCCAGACCGAGGCCGCCCGCGCCACCGGCCTGAGCAAAGCGCAGACCCTCGGTCACGTGGTCCTGCCGCAGGCCGTGCGCAACGTGCTCCCCGACCTGCTGTCCAACACCGTCGAGGTGGTCAAGCTGACCTCGCTCGCCTCGGTCGTCTCCCTCTCCGAGCTGCTCTACTCGGCCAACATGGCCCGCTCGGTCACCTACAACTCCTCGCCGCTGATCCTCGCGGCGCTGATCTACCTCGCGATCCTCTGGCCGCTGGTGCGACTGATCTCGCGGTACCAGCGCGGGCTCGCGGTGCACTGAACGTCCCTGAAAGGAAATTCCCATGACGAAGATGATTATCGGCGGCGCCCAGATCGGCGGCATCCAGAAGGACGAGACCCGCGAAGAGGTGATCGCCCGGATGATCGCCCTGATGGACGAGGCGCAGGCAAAGGGCGTGAAGTTCCTCGTCTACCCCGAGATGACGCTGACCACCTTCTTCCCGCGCTTCTACGTCGAGGACCGCGCCGAGTTCGACCACTGGTTCGAGACCCAGATGCCGAACCCCGCCGTGCAGCCGCTCTTCGACAAGGCGAAGGCCTGCGGCATGGGCTTCACCTTCGGCTACTGCGAGCTGACCCCCGAGGGCGAGCACTTCAACACCTCGATCATCGTCTCCCCCGAGGGCGAGATCGTGCTGACCTACCGCAAGACCCACCTGCCCGGCCACGCCGAGTTCGAGCCCGAGCGCACCCACCAGCACCTGGAAAAGCGCTACTTCCTGCCCGGCGACACCGGCTTCGGCGTGGTCAAGAACCAGGGCGTGATCATGGGCATGGCGATCTGCAACGACCGCCGCTGGCCGGAAACCTGGCGCGTGCTCGGCCTGCAGGGCGTGCAGCTGGTGACCATCGGCTACAACACCCCGTCGCAGAACAACCTCTCGGCCGAAGAGGGCATCGAGCGGCGCATGTACCACCACGAGCTCTCGGTCTGCGCCGGCGCCTACCAGAACGCGACCTACGCGGTGGCCGTGGCCAAATGCGGCATGGAAGACGGCAACCACATGTTCGCCGGCTCGATCATCGTCGACCCCGACGGCTTCGTCGTGGCAAAGGCGGAAGGTGAAGGCGACGAGCTCATCGTGCACGAGGCGGATTTCGCCAAGTGCGATTTCGGCAAGTCCACCGTGTTCAACTTCGCGGCGCACCGCCGGATCGAGCACTACGGGCTGATCGCCAGCCAGACCGGCGTCAAGGTGCCGGAATAAGACAGACGCGCCAAGGCCCCTGCCCCGGCGCCCGTCCCCGCGGGGACAGACGGATAGGCCGCCCGCGGCGGCACGGAAGGAGAGACGAGATGCAGTTCGACACGGTGATCCACGGCGGCCTGATCGCGACCGCCGATTACACGGCCAAGGGGGACATCGGCATCAAAGACGGGCGCATCGCCGCCGTGGCCGAAAAGCTCGAGGGCGGCGACCGCCGCATCGACGCGGGCGGGCGCATCGTCGTGCCCGGCGGCATCGAGGCCCACGCCCATATCGCGCAGGAAAGCTCCTCGGGCGTGATGACCGCCGATGACTACCTCTCGGGCTCGATCTCGGCGGCCTTTGGCGGCAACTCGTCGTTCATCCCCTTCGCGGCGCAGCAGCGCGGCCAGTCGGTCGATGACGTCATCGCCACCTACGACGCCCGCGCCGCCCGCTCGGTGATCGACTATTCGTATCACCTGATCATCTCCGACCCGAAGCCCGAGGTTCTGGAAGACCAGCTGCCCCGCGCCTTCGCCCGCGGCATCACCTCTTTCAAGGTCTTCATGACCTACGACCTGATGAACCTCGGTGACGGCGGCATGCTCGACATCCTGACCGTGGCGCGCGAGCACGGCGCGATCACCATGGTCCATGCCGAGAACAACGACATGGTCAAATGGATGAACAAGCGGCTGGCGGCGAAGGGGCTTACGGCACCCAAGTACCACGCCATCTCGCGCCCCGAGCTGGCCGAGCAGGAGGCGATCAACCGCGCCATCCAGCTCGCCAAGCTGGTCGACGCGCCGCTCTTCATCGTGCACGTCTCGACCGAAGGCGGGGCCGAGATCGTCCGGCGGGAAAAGTTCAACGGTGCCAAGCTCTTCGCCGAAACCTGCCCGCAGTACCTCGCGCTCACCCGCGCCGATCTCGACCGGCCCGGCATGGAGGGGGCGAAATACATCTGCTCGCCGCCGCTGCGCGATACCCGCACGCAGGACGCGCTCTGGCACCACATCGCGCAGGGCACTTTCGAGAGCGTCAGCTCCGACCACGCGCCCTACCGCTTCGACGAGACCGGCAAGTTCCTGAACGGCAAGGACATTCCCTATCCCAAGATCGCCAACGGCATGCCCGGCATCGCCGCGCGCCTGCCCTATCTCTTCTCCGAAGGCGTGGTGAAGGGCCGCATCACGCTGGAGCAGTTCGTGGCGCTCTCGTCCACCAATGCCGCCAAGACCTTCGGCTGCGACACCAAGGGCCGCATCGCGCCGGGCATGGACGCCGACATCGCCATCTGGAACCCCGAGGCGCGCGTCACCGTCACCGCGGCAGACCAGCACGACAACATGGATTACACCCCCTTCGAGGGCATGGAGATCACCGGCAAGCCCGAGATCGTCCTGAACCGCGGCGCGGTGATCGTCGAGCATGGCGCGCTGAAGGCCAGGGAAGGCCAGGGCCGCTTCGTCGCCCGCCAGCCGGTCGACCTGCGCGGCAAGCCCGGCGTCACCGCCAAGGAGTTCGACCCGGCGCAGAACTTCGGCGCGGAGCTGCGCTGATGGGCCCGATCCTGATCATCAACCCCAACTCCGCCGCCAGCGTGACGCGGGGCATCCGCGAGGCCATCGCCCATCTCGCCCCGGCCAATGGCCCCGCCTTCGAGGTCACCGACCTGCCTGCCTCCCCGGCGACGATCATGACCGCCGAGGACGTCGCCCGCGCCGGGCTCGGCTTTGCCGCGGCGGCGCAGGCGCGGCCCGACGCCGCCGCCTATGTCTCGGCCTGTTTCTCCGATCCGGGGGTGGAGTTGACGCGCACGCTGGTCAAGCAGCCGGTGATCGGCGTGCAGGAGGCGGGCATCCTGACGGCCATGGCCCGTGCCGATCTTTTCGGCATCATCGCGCTGGCCCCCGGCTCGGTCGCCCGCCACCGGCTGAGGATCCGCGCCATGGGCGTCGAAAGCCGCCTCGCCGCGGAGCTTGCCCTGCCCGGTGTCTCGGCCGAGGCCTCGGGCCGCGACCCGGAGGTCTACGGCATGTGCGTTACCCTGGGCCGCGAACTGGCACAAAAGGGCGCGGGCGCGGTGGTGCTCGGCTGCGCCGGCATGGCGCCGATCCGGGCCAGGCTGGAACGCGACATCGGCATCGCGGTCATCGACCCGGTGCAGGCCGCCGCCGCCATGGCACTGGGTCTGGTCGGAGCGTCCGAATGACCACCGAACCGGGCCTGCCGGACGTCTCGCTGCGGCTCTTGGAGATCTTCGCCGCGATGATGCGCTGCGCCACCACGGTGGAAGCCGCCGAGCAGCTGCGGGTCTCGCAGCCGGCGGTCTCCGCCGGGCTGCGGCAGCTGGAAACCCAGCTCGGCCTGACGCTCTTCGAGCGCACCGGCCGACGCCTGCAGCCCACCGCCGAGGCGAAATCCCTCTACGAGGAGATCCGCCCGGTCTTCGGCCTGATGCGCGGCTTCTCGCAGCGCGCCCGCGACATGAAGCTCGGCATGGCCGGGCGGCTCAAGGTGATCGCCACGCCGCCGCTCGGCTACTCGGTCGCCCCGGTTGCCCTGCGCCGCTTCCTCGACGCGCGGCCCGACGTGTCGGTCGCCTTCGACGTGCGGCGGCTGGAACAGGTGAAGGACGCGGTGCAGAGCGGCCAGGCCGACATCGGCCTTGCCATCGACCACGACCGGCAGACCGCGGTGAACAGCGACGTGCTGCAGCGCGCGCATATGGTGGCGCTGGTGCCGCGGGAAAGCCCGCTGGCGCAAAAGCCGCATCTCACCGCGCTCGACCTGCAGTCCGAGCCGCTGGTCGGGCTCGAGATGGGCTCGAACCTCGGGCAGCTGGTGCGCAAGGCCTACGAGCAGGTCGGCGCCACCTACGCGCCGCGCATCGAGGTGCGCTATTGCGCCACCGCCACGGTTCTGGCGGCGCAGCATCTCGGGGTCACCGTGGTCGATCCCTATTCCGCCACCACCCATGCGACCGACGCGCTGGTCTGCAAGCCCTTCCTGCCCGCCTGCGAGGTCAAGGCGGTGATGTACACCCGCCGCGGCGTGCCCTACTCGGGCCTGCTGCACAGTTTCATGTCGGACCTGCGCGCCGCCTTCGCCGACAGCGACCTGCTGATCGCCGAGCCGCCGCGGGGCTGACCCCTCCATTCCCCAAGGACCCCAGCCATGAGCCTGCTCACCTCCGACGCCCGCGGCGTCTACGTCATCTCCGTCACCCCCTTCACCGATCAGGGCGCGATCGACTGGGACAGCCTCGACCGGGTGGTGGATTTCTACTTCGACAAGGGCGCCGACGGGCTGACCATCCTCGGCATGATGGGCGAGGCGCCGAAGCTGACGCAGGCCGAAAGCCGCGCCGTCGCCGAGCGGGTGATCAAGCGCGCCGGTGGCAAGCCGGTGGTGGTGGGCGTCTCGGCCCCCGGCCTCGCTGCCATTGGCGAGCTGGGCCGCGCGGTGATGGACATGGGCGCGGCGGGCTGCATGGTGACCACGCCGGGCGCGCTGAAGACCGACCCGCAGATCCACGGCTACTTCGGGCAGGTCGCCCGCACGCTGGGGGACGATGTGCCCATCGTGCTGCAGGACTTCCCGCTGGCCACCGGCGTGCAGATCTCCGACGAGGTGCTGGGCCGGATCATCGACGACATCCCGCAGGTGGTCATGCTCAAGCACGAGGACTGGCCGGGCCTTGCCAAGATCAGCAGGCTGCGCCGCGCCGAAGCCGAAGGCCGCCGCCGGATCTCGATCCTCTGCGGCAACGGCGGGGTGTTCCTGCCCGAGGAGATGGCGCGCGGTGCCGATGGCGCGATGACGGGTTTCGGCTACCCCGAAATGCTGGCAGAGGTGGTGCGGCTGGCCGGCAGCGGCGACATGGACCGGGCGCAGGACATCTTCGACGCCTACCTGCCGCTGGTGCGCTACGAGCAGCAGCCGGGTGCCGGGCTGGCGGTGCGCAAATACGTGCTGGCCAAGCGCGGGGCGATCGGCTCGGCGGCGCTGCGCGCGCCGGGCGCGGGGCTTGCCCCCGAGGCCATCGCCGAGGTCGAGCGGCTGCTCGCCCGGCAGGAGAAACGACTGAAGGAGCTGAACTGATGGATCTGGGACTGAAGGGCAAGACGGCGCTGGTGCTCGGCGCAAGCCGTGGGCTCGGCGCGGCGAGCGCGACGCTGCTGGCCGCCGAGGGCGCGCATGTGATCGCCGCCTCGCGCAGCGGTGACGCCCCGGCGGAGGGCATGGAGGGGCTGAAGCTCGATCTCGCGGATGCGGCCAGCGTCGCGGCGCTGATCGCGCGGCTCGCCGAGCAGCCGGTCGACATCCTCGTCAACAACTGCGGCGGCCCTGCCGCCGGACCCGCCAAGGGCCAGAGCAGCGCCGCCTGGCAGGCCGCCTTCGAGGCGATGGCCGCACCGATCTTCGCGATCACCGACGCCGCCCTGCCCGGCATGATCGCCAAGGGCTGGGGCCGTGTGGTGACCATCGGCTCCTCGGGCATCGTGCAGCCGATCCCGAACCTCGCGCTGTCGAACGGCGTGCGCGGCGCGGTGGCGGGCTGGTCGAAGACCCTCGCCGAAGAGGTCGCCCCGCATGGCGTGACGGTGAACATGGTGCTGCCGGGCCGGATCGCGACGGACCGTCTGGCGCAGCTCGACGGCATCAAGGCCGATAAGACCGGCGCCTCGCTCGATGCGGTGCAGGAAGCCAGCCGCAGGACCATCCCCGCGGGCCGCTACGGCACCCCCGAGGAGTTCGGCGCCATGGTCACCTTCCTGTGCTCGGCGCAGGCCGCCTATGTCACCGGCTCGATGATCCGCGTCGACGGCGGGATGATCCGGGGGATGTGAGGTCCGGCAGAGGCCAGCGGACGACCGCGGGCTGCCGCTGCCAGCGCAGGTGGCCGGGCGCTTTGTCTCGACACCCCGACGGGCGTTGGATCGCGCGCTGCCCCCAACAAGAGCGGCCGCCCGGGGGGCGGTCGTCCGCTGGCCGGCGGCACTGCGTGCCTTGTTCCGGCCGGGCGCTCACCCATTGCCACCAAGAGCAGAACACCCGGGCAGTCTCCTGCCCGGGTGTTCTCATCTCACGCAAAGGCCCCTGCCCTAGCCGGCCGAGAGCTTCGCATCGGCGGCCATGCCCGCGTGGCCCGAGGAGCGCAGCGCGCTGTCGAGCAGGTGGCGGGTGTAGGGGTGCTCGGCCTGCAGCCTGCGCATCGCGTCCACCTCCAGCGTCTCGACGATCTCGCCGGTCTGCATCACCGCCACGCGGTCGCACATGTGGCCGATGACGCCAAGATCGTGGCTGACCATCAGGTAGGTCAGGCCGAACTCGGACCGCAGGTCCGACAGCAGGTTGAGGATCTCGGCCTGCACCGACACATCGAGCGCCGAGGTCGGCTCGTCGAGCAGCAGCACCTTGGGCTCGGGCGCCAGCGCCCGCGCGATGGCGACGCGCTGCCGCTGACCGCCCGAGAGCTGGTGCGGGTAGCGGAAACGGAAGCCGCCGCCCAGACCCACCTGCTCCAGCAGCCGGTCGATGCGCGCATCGACCCCGTCCTTGATACCGTGCAGCGCCAGCGTCTCGCTCAGCACCCGGTCCACCGTCTGGCGCGGGTGCAGCGAGGCGTAGGGGTCCTGGAAGACCATCTGCACCCGGCGGTAGAACTCCTTTGACCGCCCGATGCGGGAAAGTTTCTCGCCGCCGACACTCATCGCGCCCGCCCAGTCCGGCACCAGCCCGACCAGCGCGCGCAGCACCGTCGACTTGCCCGAGCCGGACTCGCCGACGAGCCCGTAGCTTTCGCCCTGCGCGACGTTCAGGTCGATGCCATGCACCACGCGGGTGCGCTCGGTGCCGTCGCCGAAGAAGACCTCGAGCCCCTCTATCTGGATCTCTGGCAAGCTCATAGCAGCGCACTCACGGAAGGAGCCTCGCGCCAGGCCGGATCGCGCGTCAGCGCCTCCAGCCGCGGCCGCGGGCGTTCAAGATCGGGGACCGAGTTCAGCAGGCCCAGCGTGTAGGGGTGTTTCGCCTCGTGCAGCCTGCCCGCCTCGCAGACCTCGACGATCCGTCCGGCGTACATCACCGCCACCCGGTCGCAGAAGCCCGCCACCAGATTGAGATCGTGGCTGATGAAGATCAGCCCCATGCCGCGCTCGCGCACCAGCTTGTCCATGATCTCGAGCACCTGCAGCTGCACCGACACGTCGAGCGCCGAGGTGGGCTCGTCGGCGATCAGGATCTCGGGATTCGGGATCAGCATCATGGCGATCATGATGCGCTGGCCCATGCCGCCCGAAACCTCGTGCGGATAGAGCTTCATCACCCGCTCCGGCTCGCGGATCGCCACGGCATCGAGCATTTCCAGCGCGCGCTTGTAGGCCTCGGCCTTGCCGACCTTCTCGTGCGTGCGCAGCGCCTCGATGATCTGGTCGCCGACGGTCATCACCGGGTTCAGCGAATACTTCGGATCCTGCATGATCATCGAGATATGCTTGCCCCGGATCGCCCGCATCCGCTTCGGCGAGGCGGTGAGCAGGCTCTCGCCCTGCATCTCCAGACGGTCCGCCGTCACCTGCCCCGGCTTGCGGATGAGCCCGAGGATCGCCCGTCCGGTCATCGACTTGCCCGAGCCGGACTCGCCGACGATCCCCAGACGCTCGCGGCCGAGCGAAAGCGAGATCCCCCGCACCGCCTCGAAGCTGCCCGAGCGCGTCGGGAAGCGCACCGAGAGGTTCTCGATATCGAGAAGATTGCTCATTTGCCACTCTCCTTCGGGTCGAGCACGTCGCGCAGACCGTCGCCGATCAGGTTGAAGGCGAGCGAGATGGCGAAGATGGCGAGACCGGGGATGGTGGCCACCCACCAGTAGTCGAGGATGTACTTGCGCCCCTCCGAGATCATCGCGCCCCATTCCGGGCTCGGCGGCTGCGCCCCGAGGCCGAGGAAGCCGAGCCCCGCGGCGGTGAGGATGATCCCCGCCATGTCGAGCGTCACCCGGATCACCAGCGACGAGATGCACAGCGGCCAGATGTGCCGCGTGATGATCCGCACCGGCCCCGCGCCCTGCAGGCGGATGGCGTGGATGAAGTCCGAGTTGCGGATGGTCAGCGTCTCGGCCCGCGCGATCCGCGCATAGGGCGGCCAGGCGGTCAGCGAGATCGCCAGCACCGCGTTCTCGATCCCCGCCCCCAGCGCCGCCACGAAGGCCAGCGCGAGGATCAGCCGCGGGAAGGCGAGGAAGATGTCGGTCACGCGCATCAGCACGGTGTCGACCCAGCCGCCGAAATAGCCCGCGGTGGTGCCGATGATCAGCCCCAGCAGCGGCGCGACCAGCGCCACCAGCAGCACGATGTAGATCGAGATCCGCGCGCCGTAGAGCAGCCGCGAGTAGATGTCGCGGCCAAGGCTGTCGGTGCCGAAATAGTGCCCCTCCCAGCCCGGCGGCTTCAGGCGCGCGCCGAGATCCTGCGCGAACGGGTTGTCGGTGGCCAGCATCGGCGCGAAGAGCGCCGCAAGCACCAGCAGGGTCAGCACGATGAGGCCGAGCGAGGTCAGCTTGTTCGAGGTGAGCCGCAGCCAGCCCTGGTACCAGGCGGCGGCACGCGCCTGCCCGCGCGACTGCGGCGTGTCGCTCAGCAGCCAGGCCTTGAGGCCGGGCTTGGCGGATGCGTTGCTTTGCGGGGTCATGACTTGGCCCTCGGATCGAAGAAGCGGTACAGCAGGTCCGACAGGATGTTGAGGCACACGAAGATCGAGCCGATCACCACGGTCCCGCCAAGCACCGAGGCCATGTCGTTGGACAGCAGCGAGGTGGTGATGTAGCTGCCGATGCCCGGCCAGGCGAAGATGATCTCGGTCAGCACCGAGCCCTCGAGCAGGTTGGCATAGGCCAGCGCGATCACCGTGATCAGCTGGATGGCGATGTTGCGGAAGGCATGGCGCCAGACCACGTGCCACTCGCTGAGGCCCTTCACCCGCGCGGTGATGACATATTCCGAGTTCAGCTGTTCGAGCATGAAGCTGCGGGTCATCCGGCTGATGTAGGCCAGGCTGAAATAGCCCAGCAGGCAGGCCGGCAGGATGATGTGCGACAGCGCGTCCTTGAACACGTCCCAGTCGCCGGCGATGATCGCGTCGACCAGCAGCAGCCCGGTGCGCGTTGGCACCAGCCCCTCGTAGAAGACGCCGAGCCGCCCGGGCCCGGCCACCCATCCGAGGATGCCGTAGAAGATCAGCAGACCCATCATGCCAAGCCAGAAGATCGGCATGGAATAGCCCACAAGGCCGATCAGCCGCGAGATCTGGTCGATCCAGCTGCCGCGGTAGACCGCGGCGAGAACGCCCAGCGGAACGCCGAGGACGACGCCCAGAAGCGTGCCCAGCGTGGCCAGTTCCAGCGTGGCGGGGAAGACGCGCGCAATGTCCTCGGCCACCGGCTTGCCGGTGCGGATCGAGGTGCCGAAATCGCCCTGAAGCACGTCGCCGACATAGATGCCGAACTGCACGATCAGCGGCTTGTCGAGACCCAGCTCCAGGTAGACCTGGTCGTATTGCGCCTGAGAGGCGCGCTCGCCGATGACCGCGAGCACGGGGTCGATCGGCATCACGCGGCCGATCATGAAGGTGACGAAGAGCAGCCCCAGCAGGGTGATCGCCACGGTGAAGGCAAGGCTGACGGTCTTCTTCAGCCAGTTCGGCGGAAAGGAGGGCGCGGCGCGCCCTCCCCCGGTGTTGGTCGTCTGATGCGTCACGGGCTTACTTCGTCACGGCCCAGTAGGACACGGCGGTGGTTGCGCCACCCGCCACGAAATGCTCGACGCCGGTCTGCATCGCGTTCTGCTCGATCTGCTGGAACATGATGGCGAAGGGCGCGGTCTTCAGGAACTCGCGCTGCAGGTCCTCGTACATCTTGGCGCGCTTGGCGCTGTCCTGCTCGACCACCGCGGCAAGGGTCTCTTCGCTCATTTCCGGCAGCGCCCAGGCGTTGCGCCAGGCCAGCAGGCCGGTTGCGCCGGCCTCGTCGCTGTTGTCGGGGTTATAGGCGAAGGTGCCCGCGTTGGTGTTGGGGTCGGGATAGTCCGGGCCCCAGGCTTCCAGCGAGATCTGGTGCTGACGCGCGCGGTAGGTGTCGAGCGTCTGCGCGCCGGTGCCCACCACCAGCTCGGCCTTGATGCCGATCTGGCCCCAGGTGTTCTGCAGCGACTGGCCGATGTCGATGCGGTCCTGCGCCTCGCGCACGCCGATGGTCACCTCGAAGCCGTCGGGATAGCCCGCCTCGGTCAGCAGCGCCTTGGCCTTTTCCAGGTCCAGCGAATAGGGCGTGTCGTCGATCGCCCCCATGAAGGTCTTCGGCAGGAAGGCCTGGTGGGTGATGTACTGGCCCTTCAGGAAGCTGTCCTGCATGCCCTGGTAATCGGTGGCGTATTTCATCGCCTCGATGACCTTCGGGTTCGACAGGATCTCGTTCTTCTGGTTGGCCGACCAGTACATCAGGCGGCCACGCAGCTCGTCGACGACCTTGACGGTGTCGACCGTTTCGAGACCGGCCACGTCCTCGGGCGAGAGGTTGCGGGCGATGTCGACGTCACCGCGCTCGAGCTGCAGGCGCTGGGTGGCGCTTTCCTGGATGTGCTGGACGATCACCCGCTTCATCGCCGGTGCGTCGCCGGTGAACTCGGGGTTGAGGTCGAGCGTGTAGCTCTCGTTCGGCTTCCACGCGGCCAGCTTGTAGGGGCCCGAGCCGGCGGTGTTGTCGCGCAGCCAGGCGTTGCCCATGTCGCCGTCCTGCTCGTGCTCCATGACCGTCTTCATGTCGACGATGCCGCCGATGGTCGCGGTCAGGCAGTTCAGCACGAAGGACACGGCGTAGGCCTTGTCGAGCTTCAGGACGAGCGTCTTGTCGTCGGGGGCGACGATGGTCTCTTCGACGTTCTCGGGGGTGAAGCCGAACTGCGTCAGGATGAACGAGGGCGTCTTGTTCAGCAGCACCGCGCGGCGCAGCGAGAACTCGGCGTCCTTGGCGGTCACCGGGTTGCCCGAGGCGAAGACGTGGCCATCGGCCATGGCAAAGGTGATCTGCGTGCCGTCCTCGGAGACCTCCCAGCTTGCCGCCAGCTTGGGCTGGTAGCCGGCATCGAGGTCGAGCGGGTCGAAGTCGACCAGCGGCTCGTAGACGTTGCGGCTGATGTCGGCACCGGAGAACTCGAAGCTCTCGGCCGGGTCGATGGTCTTGATGTCGTCGATGCGCTGCGCGATCACCAGCATGTTCGGCGGCGTCTCGGCCTGTGCGGTCAGCGCGGTGCTGGACAGCAGCGCGGCGGTCAGCAGTGCCGCGCCGAGGCGCGTGGTCCGCGACGGAATGTGACGGGTCATGGTCTTCTCCCTGAAGTTTCTTGGTCTTTCGCTGCGCGCTCCGGCGCCGCTGCCGCCAATCTCGTCCTCCCACCGGGGGATCAAACAGGCGTCGCTGCGTCACGGGGCACGATGGCGCGAGGTTCGGTCAGTTTTTGGGCCCTGTCGATCATTTTTTGATCAAATGGGAAAATCCTCCAGTGGTATCGTCGCGTCACATTTCCACCTGGCGCAGAGCAGAGCACCACGCCCTCGCGCAGCGACCCGGCGCGGCGGGTTCCCGGCCGCGCCGCAGCGCTTTCCGGGGGGGTCTTGATGACGCCGCGTGCCCCGGTCTATCTGGTCGCGATGGCGCGGGGCAGTTTTTGC
The DNA here is from genome assembly GCF_015223355.1 of Salipiger mangrovisoli. Taxonomy (GTDB): domain Bacteria; phylum Pseudomonadota; class Alphaproteobacteria; order Rhodobacterales; family Rhodobacteraceae; genus Salipiger; species Salipiger mangrovisoli. The sequence continues at coordinate 55,015 of NZ_JADFFK010000024.1, forward strand.
CCGGCCGCGCGCATCTTGGCTTGCGGCAGTCGCTCCGGCACGGAGCCCGCCGCCCCTTGAAAGGACGTTTCCATGACCATCACCCGCATCGAGCCCGGCGCCCGCATGAGCCAGGCCGTCGTCCACAACGGCATCGTCTACCTTGCCGGCCAGGTCGGCCATGGCGCGGACATCACCGCGCAGTGCCAGGACGCGCTGGCGCAGGTCGATCGGCTGCTGGCCGAGGCCGGCTCGGACAAGTCGCGCCTGCTGACCACCACCATCTGGCTCGCCGACATGGCCGATTTCGCCGCGATGAACGCCGTCTGGGACTCCTGGGTCGATGCCGCCAACCCGCCGGCCCGCGCCACCGGCGAAGCCAAGCTGGCGACCCCCGACTACCTCGTCGAATTCATCGTGACCGCCGCGCTCGCCTGATCCGGCGGCCCGCAGATCACGCCCCGTCAGCGCCCCTCGCGGGCGCTGACCCGCTCAGCCGCGCCAGCGCCGCGCGCGCCGCTCCCAGGGTTGCAGCACCAGCCATTCCACCGCCAGCATCACGGCGATGAAGGAAAAGGCGTAGACCAGCACCATCCCGACGTCGAACAGCTGGAAGTAGAGGTGGATCTGGAATCCCACCCCGTCCGAGCGGCCGAGGAACTCCACCACCAGCACGATCTTCCAGATCACCGCCACCCCGGCCCGCGCCGCAGCGGTGATGAAAGGCGCGAGCTGCGGCAGCACCACGTGGCGCAGCCGCCGCCCCGGCGGCATGCCGTAGACCCGCGCCATCGCGTCCAGCCCCGGATCGAGCGCCCGCGCGCCCTCGCGGATCATCGTGGCGACGCTGGGGATCTTGTTGAGCGTGACGGCGGTGATGGCCGCGGTCTCGGTCAGGCCGATCCACAGGTAGCACAGCACGATCAGCACCAGCGCCGGCAGGTTGAGGAAGATCACCAGCCAGGGATCGAGCCAGCGGTCGAGCCGCGGCGCGCGCCCCATCGCCAGTCCCAGCGCGATGCCGAGCCCCATCGCCAGCACGAAGGCCCAGGCCACGCGGGTCAGCGTGCGGCCAAGGTGATGGACCAGCTCGCCCGAGCGCAGCGCCTCGGCGAAAGGCCCGGCCAGCGCCCAGGGTTGCGGCAGGATGCGCGCGTCGCCGGTCAACGCGGCGGCGAGGATCCACAGCAGCAGCAGCCCGCAGAGCGACAGCAGGGTGACCACGGCCCGCCCCGGCCCGCGCGGCGCCGCGCCCCCGGCCCGGCCGGTGATCCGTATCGCGCTGTCGTTGCCCTGCACATGGTCCTCCCGTCCCAGGCCGCGAAGGTGCCGCCTGCCGCGCGCCGCGTCAATCACCGCGCGCCGGACCCGCCGAACCGGCCCGCGCCATAGCGCCCGGTTCAGGGTCTCTTTCGCTTGGATTAGAGCCTTCATGTGCTTGGAATCGCCCCGACTCGTCCTTGCGTCGCGCCACGGGCGAGTCGGCCTGTCGCGGGGCGCGCCTTGTGCGCGGGCGGTCCGCGCCCGGAAAATCCGCGCCCGGCGTCCGGCGTTCGCATCTCTGGACTTAATCTATATATTCCATGTACTTGAACGAATACTTGCGGCCCCTTCGCCGGGCGGCGCAAGATGTTGGAGCCGCCCCCCTGCGCCGCCGCGTCAGGAATCTGTGGACAAACGCGCTCGCTCTTGCGTAAAGAAACGGTAATAAAAGCGCTGGCGAAAAACAGCGTTACCCAGAAAACGGGAACACAGAGGGCAGCCGTGGCGGAACCGATCCATATCAACGCCCGTGTGCGGGAGAACGCCGAAGCGATCAGCGCGGCGCTCGAGGACCATATGCTGAAGGTCTTCGCCCCCGACGCGCGCAAGGAACTTCGCCGCTTCTCCGCCGGCGAGGCCGCCGAGCTGCTCGGCATCTCGCCCAGCTTCCTGCGCAAGCTGCATTTCGAGGACCGCGTGCCCGAAGTGCATACCACGCCGGGCGGAAGAAGACACTATTCCGGGGAAGATCTGCGCGAGATCCGCAAGGTCCTCGACAATACTGCCAAGACCAAGGGCACCTACCTGCGCGGCCGCCGCGAGGGCGACAAGGTGCAGGTGCTGTCCTTCCTCAACTTCAAGGGCGGCTCGGGCAAGACCACCAGCTCGATCCACACCGCGCAGCGCCTGGCGCTGAAGGGCTACCGCGTGCTGGCGGTCGACATCGACCCGCAGGCCTCGCTGACCACGCTGTTCGGCTACCGGCCCGAGTATGATTTCCTGCATTCCGGCACGATCTACGACGCGATCCGCTACGACGATCCGGTGCCGATGTCGCAGATCATCCAGCAGACCTATTTCACCGGCATCGACCTGGCGCCGGGCGGGCTGATCCTGCAGGAATTCGAGCACGAGACGCCGCAGGCGCTGATGGCCAACATGCAGCCGCCGTTCTTCGCCCGCATGGCCGCGGCGCTGCAGGAGGTCGAGGCCGAGTACGACGTGATCATCTTCGATTGCCCGCCGCAACTGGGCTATCTGACCATGTCGGCGCTCTGCGCCTCGACCGGCGTGCTGATCACCATCGTGCCCAACATGCTCGACATCGCCTCGATGTCGCAATTCCTGCAGATGAGCGCCGACCTGCTCGACGTGGTGTCGAATGCCGGGGCCAGCATGGAGTTCGACTTCCTGCGCTTCCTGATCAACCGCTACGAGCCCAACGACGGGCCGCAGCAGCAGGTGGTGGCCTTCCTGCGCCAGCTCTTCGGCGAGGAAGTCATGGTCGCCTCGATGCTGAAATCCACCGCGATCTCGGACGCGGGGCTGACCACGCAGACGCTCTACGAGGTCGATCGCTCGCAATTCCACCGCAACACCTACGACCGCGCGGTCGATTCACTGAATCAAGTGAATGATGAAATTGAGTCTCTCATTCAGAAAGCATGGGGACGCTGATGGCACGCAAGGGAATCCTCGAACCGCGCATCTCGGCGCTCGGCGGCGGTGATCGCAAGCCGAACCCGGCCGAGTCGCGGATGATGCCGCGGGGCGCGGTCGGCGCGCTGCAAAGCTCGCTGTCGAAGCTGCAGGAAAACGCCGTGCAGGAGATCGACGCCGATCTCATCGACGACGCCGGCTTCGAGGACCGCCTCGGGCTCGACCCGGCGGCGCAGGCGCAGCTGAGGGACAGTCTTCAGATCTACGGCCAGCAGGTGCCGGTGCTGCTGCGCCCGCATCCGGCTCAGAACGGCCGCTTCGAGATCGTCTACGGCCGCAGGCGCCTTGGCGCGCTGCGCGAGCTGGGGATGAAGGTCAAGGCGATGGTGCGCCAGCTCGACGACCACGCGCTGGTCATGGCGCAGGGGCAGGAAAACACCTCGCGGCAGGACCTCAGCTTCATCGAGAAGGCGAGCTTTGCCGCGCAGCTCCAGGATTCGGGCTACGAGCGGCAGACCATCGCCGCGGCGCTGTCGATCGACCTGCCGATGGTCAGCCGCATGCTGAAGGTCGGCACGGCCTTTGCCCTGCCCTTCCTGCGCCGCATCGGGTCGGCCCCCGGCATCGGTCGCGACCGCTGGATGGCGCTCGCCTCGGCGCTCGAGGCCGAGGCCGCGCGCACCCGCGCCGAAGCGGCCATGGCCGAGCCTGCCTTCGAGACACTGGAGTCGGATGCCCGCTTCGAGGCGGTCTACGCCGCCACCCAGCGCAAGGCGAGCGCGGCCAAGGCCCCTGCCCCGCGTCCGCGCACCCTGCGCGCGCGCGATGGCGCGGCGCTGGCAGAGATCCGCGGCAATTCCCGCGGGCTGACGCTGACCGTGCCGGCGCGCACGGCGGACGGCTTCGACCGCTGGCTCGACGCGCAGGCCGAAGAGATCATCAAGGAACTTCACGACCGCTGGCAAAGCACCCGGTCGGAAGGTTGAGAGCAGCAGACAGCAACGGAGGCACGAGAGGACAGGCGACAAAAAAGAAAAGCCCCCCAGGACGGATCCCGGAAGGCCCTTCTCGAAAGTAGCACTTTGAGTTAGCCGCCAGCGCCGTTCCCTGTCAACTCCGCATCACGGTGTGGGGCCGGAAATTTGTTGTCTTTCGTGAAAAAACACATGTTGGACACGTCCCGATCCCCAGTCGGGCGGCCGCTATCGGCTTGCCTGACGGCGCAGGTCGGCTCCCACGACAAGTGGGCGCTGCTGCGCGACCTGACCACCGCCGCCGAGGCCTATGGCCTGGGTCATCGTCCGCTTTCGGTGCTGAAGGCGCTGCTCAGCTTCTGGCCCGAGCGCGCCCTTCCCGGCGCGCCCGGTGCGGCCATCGTCTTCCCCTCGAACCGCGCGCTGGCCGAACGGCTTTCGGGGATGCCCGAGAGCACCCTGCGGCGGCATCTCGCGGCGCTGGTCGAAAGCGGCGTTGTCAGCCGTCACGACAGCCCCAACGGCAAGCGCTTCGCGCGCCGCGCCGGGGCGCAGATCGGCATCGCCTTCGGCTTCGACCTGTCGCCCCTCGCCCGCATGGCCTCTGCCCTGGAGCGGGCCGTCACCGAGGCGACCCTGCGCCGCGAACGCATCGCCGTGCTGCGCGCCCGGCTCGGCATGCTGCGCCAGCGGCTGCTCGATCACGGGGCCGCGGCAGAGCAGCTCGAGGCCGCGCGCCTGCTGCTGCGCCGCAAGTGCTCGGAAACGGATCTGGCCGAGATCGTCGGCCGTCTCGAGGCGGCGCTGCCCGCCGATCCCGCGCCCGAAACCGCCCCCGAAACCGCCCCTGAAACCACCGTCGCGATGGCTGCCGACTCCGCGCAACTGAGCGCCAGCAACAGCCAGAATGAGCGGCACATACAGGAATCAGATAGATCTCTTTCTGACTCTGAAGGCGCGACCCCGGACAGGGCAGCCAGGCTGGACAGCGGTGCGACGGCAGAGAAAGACGCGCGGCTGACCCTGCCGATGGTCGCCGAAACCTGCCAAGAGTACCGGGCCTTCTTCCCCGATGCGCCCAAGGGCTGGCAGGAGCTGGTGGCGATCTCGCACAGGCTGGCGCCGATGATGGGGATCGAACCGCCGGTGCTGCACGAGGCGCAGCGGATCATGGGTCCGGAGCGCGCCGCGGCAACCTTGCTGTGCCTGCTCGAACGCCACGCGGACATCCGCAAGCCCGGCGCCTACCTGCGACGGCTGACACAGCTTGCCCGCCGGGGCGGATTCTCGGTCTCGGCGATGCTTTCGGCGCTGAACCAGCGGGACCGGGCGGGAAATTGTCAGCTGACAATCTGAAAAACGGCCTAGTTTCAGAGGTTTGTAAAATGCCTGTGCTGACAATTTCCCAAGGGAGGCAAGACCTTCGCCCCAACCGCGGGGCGTGCGGCCGTTCAGTCCGCCCCGCGCGCGAACATCACCATGCGCGACACCAGCCGCTGCCGGGGCTCGCCATGCTGGTTCAGCGTCAGCGTCTCGACGGTGACCATCGCCCGGCCCGGACGCGAGCGCGAGGGGGTGATCTCGGTCACGGTGCTTTCCACGTGCAGCACGTCCTCGGCACGGGTCGGCTTGGGCCAGGTCAGCTCGACCCCGGCACCGATCAGCCCCTTGGCAATCGGCATCGCGGCGACGAAGAGCTTCATGGTGATCGCCGCGGTGTGCCAGCCGCTCGCCGCCAGCCCGCCGAACAGCGAGTCCTGCCCGGCCGCCTCGTCGAGGTGGAAGGGCTGCGGGTCGAACTGGCTCGCGAAGCTCTTGATCTGCTCGGCGTCGAGCGCGTGCTCGCCGCTGACGAAGCGGTCGCCGACGGCGATGTCCTCGAGATAGAGCGTGCGCGTGTCCTGGGGGCTGCTGGTGTCCGTCATCTGCGGGCCTTTCTGGGTCGGTCGGATCGCGCCATATGAGGCGAGCGGCGCGGCAAGGTCCAGCCCGCGTCTTCGGCGGGACAAGCGGCGGGGTTATGCGCTACATCTTGCACATAGCCGCCGCAGGAACGGCGGGAGGAGGAGGGAGACGGACCATGAAGAAAGTTCTGACCGCGCTGGCCCTGGCCTGCGCCGGGGCATTGCCAGCCGTCGCGCAGGAGCTGCCGGTGATCCGCGCCGCGGTGCTGAAGATCGGCACGGTGAACTGGGAACTGGACACCATCGTGGCGCAGGGCTTCGACAGGGCGCATGGCTTCCGGCTCGAGATGGTGCCCTATGCCGACAACGGCGCGACGCGCATCGCGGTCGAGGGCGGGGCCGCCGACATGGCGGTGGCCGACTGGATCTGGGTGGCACGGCAGCGCGCGGCGGGCATGGACTACGTCGTGGTTCCCTATTCTCGCGCGGTCGGCGGTCTGCTGGTGCCGGAAGGATCGGCGGCCGAGACGCTGGCCGATCTTGCCGGGGGACAGATCGGCATCGCCGGCGGGCCGCTCGACAAGTCGTGGCTGATCCTGCGCGCCTATGCGCAGCAGGAATACGGCATGGACCTCGCCGCCGAGACCGAGCAGGTGTTCGGCGCGCCGCCGCTGATCTTCAAGGCGGGGCTCTCGGGGGACTACGCCGGGGCGGTGAACTTCTGGCACTTCCTGGCGAAGATGAAGGCCGCGGGGATGCGCGAGCTGATCTCGGTCGCGACCGCCTCCGAGGCGCTGGGGCTCGATCCCGACGTGCCGCTGCTCGGCTATTACTTCAAGGGCGATTTCCTCGCCGCGCATGAGGGCCTGGCGCAGGCCTTCTACGAGGCGAGCCGCGACGCCAAGGCGGCGCTGTCCAGCCAGGATGCCGCCTGGGAGGCGCTGCGGCCGCAGATGAACGCCGCGGACGAGGCCGAGTTCGCCGCGCTGCGCGCCGATTGGATCGCCGGTATCCCGGCGCGCGGCCCGGTGGATGGGGCCGCCGCCGACCGGCTGCTGGCGCTGATGGCCGAGCTTGGCGGGGCCGATCTGGTGGGGCAGGCGGATCACCTGCCCGAGGGTCTCTTCGCGGAGGTCCGGTGACCCGGCACCCGCGCCCCGCCGCGGTCCAGGTCGCGATCCGCCGCAAGCGCTTCGGCGAGACCCTGGTGCTGCGCGACGTCGCCTTCACCGTGGCGCGCGGCGAGACCGTGGCGCTGCTTGGCCCCTCGGGCATCGGCAAGTCGACGCTGCTGCGCATCGTCGCCGGGCTCGACCCGGAGTTCGAGGGCGAGGTGCTGCGCCCGGCACGACAGGCGCTGGTGTTCCAGGAGCCGCAGCTTCTGCCCTGGCGCAGCGCCCTGCAGAACCTGCGGCTGGTGCATCCCGAGCTGAGCGAGGGCGCGGCGCAGGCGATGCTGGACCGGGTCGGGCTCGAGGGCCGCGGCGGGGCCTTTCCGCGCAGCCTGTCGCTCGGCCAGCAGCGGCGGCTGTCGCTGGCGCGGGCCTTTGCCGGGCGGCCCGAGCTGCTGGTGATGGACGAACCCTTCGTCTCGCTTGATCCGGCGCGGGCCGAGGCGATGCTGGCGCTGACCGAGACGCTGATCGCCGAGACCCGCCCGGCGGTGCTCTTCGTCACCCACGCACTGGCCGAGGCCGAACGGCTGGCAACCCGCATCCTCGAGCTCGATGGCGAGCCCGCGACGCTGATCCAGTCCCGGCGCTGAGGACGGCGAAAAGCCGCGCGGCAGGGCGCAGATTCCGGTTGCGGCGCGGGCCGCGGTTCCCGAGGATTGGCGCAGCAATTTTGATCCAATGCCTTTTGCACCCTGCGCCACCACGGGAGCGCGCTCATGACCTTCGTCATCGATTTCCTGCTCGCCCAGCCCGAGCTGACCGTGTTCCTCACCATCGCGCTCGGCTATGCCTTCGGAACTTTGCGGATCGGCGATTTCTCCTTCGGGCCGGTGGCCGGGGCGCTGTTTGCCGGGCTGATCATCGGCCAGATCGGGGCGGTGCCGATCTCGGACATGGCCAAGAGCCTGCTCTTCGACCTGTTCCTCTTCGGGGTCGGCTATTCGGCCGGTCCGCAGGTTCTTCAGGCGCTGCGGCGGATCGGGGCGGGGGCGGTGCTGCTGGCGCTGGTGGTCAGCGGCACGGGGCTGCTGGCGGCGCTGCTCGCGGCGCGGATCGGCGGCTTCGATCCGGGGCTCGGGGCCGGGATGATGGCCGGGGCGCTGACCCAGAGCCCGGCGATCGGCGCGGCCGGCGAGGCGATCGCGCATCTGCCGCTGGACGCGGAGCGGCGCGCGCTGCTGACCTCGCATGTCGCGGTGGGCTACGCGGTCTGCTACATCATCGGCTCGACCGCGGCGATCTGGTTCTGCAGCTACATGGGGCCGAAGCTGTTGGGCATCGACCTGCCGCGCGAGGCGCGCGAGCTTGGCCGCAGCCTGGGTCTCGGCGAGGATCGCACGGGCATCATTCCAGGCTACCAGCGCTTTCCCTTCCGCGCCTACCGCCTGCCGCCGGACTCGCCGGTGGTCGGCCAGCGCCTGGGCGAGGCCGAGGCCGACTTTGCCAGCTTTCGCATCCATGTGCTGCGCCTGCGCCGCGCCGGGGCCCTGATCACGCCCGACCTCGACACGGTGCTGCACGCCGGCGACATCCTCGCGGTCAGCGGCCAGGCGCGGGGGGTGATCGAGCTGCTGGCCGGTGCCTCGGAGGAGGTTGCCGACGAGGAGCTGCTGGACCTGCCGTTCCGCGCCACCGGCGTCATGATCACCCGCGACGAGATCGCCGGCATGTCGCTCGGCACTCTGGGCACGCGGGACTGGGCGCGGGGCATGTACCTCGAGGGGCTGTCCCGCGCCGGTGTCGCGCTGCCGGTGGCGCCGGGGCTGGTGCTGGAGCGCGGCGACATCCTGAAGTTCATCGGCCCGCGCGACCTGCTGGACGAGACCATCGCGCGGGTCGGGCGCGAGGTCACACCGCCGAAGGCGACCGACGTGGTGGTGCTGGGGCTGATGGTCTTTCTTGGCGGGCTGGTCGGCGCTCTTGTCCATGTCAGCGTGCTGGGCATCGAGATCCGCCTTGGCAGCAGCGTCGGTATCCTGCTGGCGGGGCTGGCCACCGGCTACCTGAGCAGCCGCTTCCCGCGCTTCGGCCAGATCCCCGAGGGCGCGGTCTCGCTGATGACCACGCTGGGGCTCGCGGCCTTCATCGCCATGGTCGGCCTGCAGGCGGCACCGGACCTTGGCCCGGCGTTGAAGGCCGCCGGGCTGCTGCTGCCGGCGCTGGCCTTCGTGGTGGCGGTGCTGCCGCTGCTGGCCGGGACGCTGTTCGGGCATTTCGTGCTGAAGATGAACCCGGTGGTGCTGTTCGGCGGGCTGGCGGGGGCGCAGACGGCAACCCCGGCGATGGCGGCGGTGCAGGCGCGGGCGCAGAGCGCCTTGCCGGTGCTGGGCTACGCGCCGACCTATCCGGTCTCGCAGGTGCTGCTGACGCTCTGGGGCAGCCTGATGGTGTCGCTGCTGGCGTGAGCGGCGCGTGTGCCAGCCGGTCAGGAGAGGAGGTGGGGTATCATAAAACCCCAATCAGGCTCTGACAGGCGCGTTAGACCAGCATCACGTGCAGCAGCAACGCCACCGAGAAGGACAGCATGATGGTGCCGGGCAGGGTGGTCACCCAGGCGATCAGGATGCGCGAGACCGTGTCCATCTGCACCCGGTCGCCCGAAGATTGCACCGCCCCGGCCACGCCCGAGGTCAGCACATGGGTGGTGGAGACCGGCGCGCCGCCGAAATCCGCCGCGCCGATCGAGGCCATGGCGGCCGCCTGCGCCGCCAGCCCCTGCGCCGGGCTCATGTGCTTGTCGCCCATCTTCTCGCCCAGCGTCTCGACGATGCGCTTGTAGCCGACCATCGTGCCCGCGCCGAGCGCGACGGCCGAGAGCATCACCAGCCAGGTGGGCACCTTCTCGATCAGCCGGGACATGGCGTCATAGGCGTCGTTCAGCTTGCGCAGTTCCGAGGGGGTGAGGACCTCGGTCAGGAAGGGATTGTCGAGCGCGGTGCCGAGCGTCTGGTGCACATCGAGGATCTCGCTGCGGAAGCGGATGCGCTCCTGTTCCGAGATCACCTCTCCGGAAAAGTCGCGGTCGGCCATCTCGCGCAGGTGCAACAGCTGCGCGCGGTAGAGCGCCGCCTGCGGCACCTCCGGGTCGGTGAGATGCGCATCCACCACGTCGCGCAGCTCGGCGATCACCTCGAGCGTGCGGGTGTAGCTGGCCTCGTGCCGCACCGGGTCGATGGCGAAGACGCCGGGGGCCAGCCCCATCAGCGCCATCAGCATGAGGCCGATGGATTTCTGCCCGTCGTTCGAGCCGTGCAGGAATGACACCCCCGCCGCCCCGGCGATCAGGCTGAGGCGGATGCCGCGCGGCGGGCGGATGCCCTCGGCATGGGGGCGGTAGATCTCGGGGCTGCGGATGACCAGGCGGATCAGCTTGTAGAAAATCCAGGCCATCGCGAACCCGAAGACCGGCGAGATCAGCAGCGTGACGAGGATCTTGCGGCCCTCGTGCAGGTTGAGCTGCTCGGCCACCGGCGCGCCGACCAGCAGCGCATGGGCCATCGACACGCCGATCACCGCGCCGATGTAGGTGTGGGTGGTCGAGTTGGGGATGCCGAAATACCAGGTCGCGAGGTTCCAGCAGACCGCCGTGCCGATCAGCGCCAGCATCAGCGCCGCCTCGTGCAGCGTGTTGATCCCGGCGATCATCTCGGTGGGCAGCAGGAAGACGATGGAGAAGGCCACCGCCGTGCCGCCGAGGATCACCCCGAGGAAATTCATCACCGCCGCCATGACGATGGCCTGCACCGGTTTCAGCGCGTTCGAGTAGATCACCGTGGCGACCGCGTTGGCGGCATCGTGAAAGCCGTTCACCGCCTCTTGCAGCACGATCAGCACGAAAACGAGGATCAGGGTCAGCGTTGCGGCTTGCGGCAGGCTCCGCAGAATTTCCTCGGCAGCGGTCATCGGCGGTCCGTTCTACAATAGGGTCTTCGGAAATATGGCCGCGCGGCAGCAGGCGGGCGCGGCAGGAGAAATGATCCAATCGCGGAGCAGGCTAGTGGGGCGGGCGAGTCGGCGAAAGCCCCGTCTGCCCGGCGCAGCGGGGCAGGGGGGCAGCAGAGCATTGCCGCGCGCGGAAGCGCAGGGGCCTTTCGGCCCCGCGCATTGACCTGTCGCAAGGCGGAGGGGCGAAAGGCGACCCTAGGATAGCGGGACTCGCGACAGGGAGAGGACCCATGCGACGACTGCGACTGTGTGCCGTGCTGGCCGCCGGCCTGCTCTCGGGACCCGCTCTGGCGGAGGACGAGGGGGCAGCTTTCGACATCGGCGCGGATGCCTTCCGCGCGGGCCGGGCGGTGGCGCTCGAACGTCCCGGCACGGATGATCTGTTCATGGCCGGCGAGACCGTCTCTGTGACCGAGGGCATCTCGGGCTCGGCGCATCTGGCCGGGCGCGAAGTGACGGTGGACGCCGCGGTGGGCGGCGATCTCTACGCCGCGGGCGAGCGGATCACGCTGCGCGGCGCTGTGTCGGGCGACGCCACGCTCTTCGGCCGGGCGCTGCGCGTGGCGGGGGTTGGCGGCGACCTGCGCGCCGCGGGATCGGAGCTGGAGATTGACGGCCCGGTGTCCGGCTACGCGATGCTTGCGGGCGAAGAGGTCCGCTTCGACGCGCAGGTTTCGGGCGACGTCAGTCTCGCGGCGGAACAGGTGGACTGGGGCGAGGCGGCCCGCATCGGCGGGCAGCTGACGGTCTACGAGAAGACGCCCGGCACGCTGGAAGTGCCGGAGGGGGTCGCCCCCGAGAGCCGCATCGCGCGCCGCGAGGTCGAGGACTGGGAAGGTCCTCGGCCGCCGAGCTGGCACCGCGCCGTCGTCGGCTTCCTGCTCGGGGTGGTGGGTATTGCCGCGCTTGGGGCGCTGATCGCCGCGCTGGTGCCCGAGCGGCTGGCCGAGATGCGCCGGCAGATCCTCGACCGGCCGTTCCATACGCTCTGGCTGGGCTTCGTGACGCAATCGGCGGTGATCGGGGCGGGGGTGCTCTTTGCGCTGACGCTGATCGGCCTGCTTCTGACCCCGGCGATGGCGCTGCTGGCGGTCGCGGGGGGCTTTGCGGGCTACGTGGTGGCCGCCTATGCGTTCGGCGTGGGCCTGTTCCTCGCCTTCGGACGCGACGAGCCACGGAGCATCGGCGAGCGCTCCGCCGCGGCAGGGCTCGGGGCGCTGGTGGCGGGCGTGATCGGGCTGATCCCCTTCCTCGGCTGGCTCTTCGTGCTGGCGCTGGTGCTGACCGGCGTCGGGGCGATCACCCTGCGTGTCATCCGCCCGGCGTTCTTTGTCGGCGACGAATAGCGCGCGGCCTCCGGTCGGCCCGGCCGGTCGGACCCGCTGACACGGACCGGCTGACACGGAGCGGGCGATTCACGTCGCGGCCGATCCGTGTTACCCTGTGGCTGGGCAAGGAACCCGGACAAGTACCTGTCGCAGCGTTTCGCGACGCATAAGGCATTGTCTTGGCGCTGCCGCGGGGCAGCCTATTCCTGGGGGGACTTCCCATGGCCTATTCGATCGAGGGCGACCTTCTCGAGGTCTGCAACTGCAACGTGCTCTGCCCGTGCTGGATCGGCGAGGATCCGGACCACGGCTATTGCGACGCGACGCTGGCCTACCGGATCAATTCCGGCGAGGTGAACGGCGTGGACATGCGCGGCGTGGTGATCGCCGGGGTCGGCAAGATCCCCGGCAACGTGCTGGCCGGGAACTGGAAACGCCAGCTCTACGTCGACGCCAGCGCCAGCGACGCGCAGAGCGCGGCGGCGATCGACCTGCTGCAGGGCCGGCTCGGCGGGCCGATGGCCGACCTCGCGCAGCTCATCGGCGAGGACCTCGAGCCCAAGCGCGCGGCCATCACCTTCACCCTCTCCGAGGGCAAGGGGGTGCTGAAGATCGACGGCGTGCTCGAGGCCGAGATGGAGCCCTACCGCGGCCCCACCGGCGAGGTCACCACGCTGAACGAGAGCATCTTCACCACCATCCCCGGCGCGCCCGCCTACGTCTCGAAGGCCGAGTATTTCCGCGTGGACGATCCGGGCGTGGGCATCAAGCTGGACATCGAGAAGACCAACGCGATCCAGGGCGCCTTCCGCTTCGAATTTGCCTGACGCGGGGGCGGAGATGCGCAGCCTCATGCACCGCCGGGCCTTCTACGGGATCGGGCTGGCGCTGGCGGCGCTGGCCTGGCTGCTGCTCTGGCTCTGGTCGCAGAGCCCCTACGGGCGCTACCTCGACCACGGCGACTGGACGCAGATCGGGATCGCCGGGGCGATCTGCGCCGCGCTGCCCTTCGGCGAGACGCTGCTGCCGGCGGCGCTCTACGTGCTGGGCTGGGTGCTGATGCTCGGCGCGATGATGCTGCCGACGGTGCTGCCGATCCTCGATGTCTACGCGCGGCTGGTGCGGCGCCGGCCGGACCGGCTGGCGCTGATCGGGCTGGTGATCTGCGGCTATCTCGCCGCCTGGCTGCTGTTCGGCGCGGCGGCGCATCTGGCCGATCTGGGGCTGGCGGCGCTGGTGCGGCGCAGCGACTGGCTGACCTTCAACGGCTGGGCGCTTGGCGCGGCGGTGATCGCCGGGGCGGGGGCGTTCCAGTTCTCGGACCTCAAGCGCCGCTGCCTCGAGCGCTGCCGGATGCCGATGAGCTTTGTCATCGAGCACTGGCAGGGCCGCCGCGACCATCTCAACGCCGCCCGGCTGGGCTGGCGGCACGGGCTGTTCTGCGTCGGTTGCTGCTGGGCGCTGATGCTTCTGATGTTCGTCATCGGCACCGGCAACCTTGGCTGGATGCTGCTGCTGGGCGGGGTCATGGCGGTGGAGAAGAACTTTGCCTGGGGCCGCCGGATCAGCACGCCGCTCGGTCTTGGGCTGCTGGGCTGGAGCGCGGCGCTGATCGCCGTGAACCTCTGGGGGCTCGGTTAGCGCTTGCGCCGCGACGTCTCCTTCATCACGCCGCGCACCATCTTGCCGAAGGCGCGGTCCTTGCCGCGGCGCTCCGACAGGCTGGCGGAGTTGAAGGCATCCTCGGCCTTGAGCTTGCGCCAGCGTGCCAGCCGCGCCGGTTCGACGCCGCCGCTGTCCAGCGCGGCCTGCACCGCGCAGCCGGGCTCGGTTTCATGCTGGCAGTCGCGGAAGCGGCAGCCCGCCGCCAGCGCCTCGAGATCCTCGAACAGCTCGGCGATGCCGGCGGCGGCGTCGGTCAGCTGCAGCTCGCGCATCCCCGGCGTGTCGAGCAGCAGGCAGCCGCCCGGCACCGGGTGCAATTCGCGGTGGGTGGTGGTGTGCCGACCCTTGGCGTCATCCTCGCGGATCGCCTGCGTGGCGATCGCCTGATTGCCCGAGAGCGCGTTGGTCAGCGTCGATTTGCCCACCCCGGAGGAGCCGACGAAGGCCACGGTGCGGCCGGGGCGGCACCAGTCGGCGAGCGCTGCCGCCGGGGCCGCGCCGCGGGCGTCGAGCGCCACCACCGCCACCCGGTCCGAGAGCGTGCGGGCCTCGGCGGCATAGGGGGCGGGATCGGTGACGAGATCGGTCTTGGTCAGCACGATGACCGGCTCGATCTCGGCGTCAAAGGCCAGCGCCAGGTAGCGTTCGAGCCGCGCGAGGTTGAAATCCTGGTTGCAGGAGGTGACGACGAAGAGCGTGTCGATATTGGCGGCGATCAGCTGCACCTGCCGGTCATGGCCCGGCGCGCGGCGCTTCACCAGGCTGGCGCGCTCCAGCACGCGGCTGTTGCGGGGCAGGGCGCGGTCGAGCAGCAGCCAGTCGCCGACCGTCGCCTCGGGGCCGGGCGGGATCAGCTCCTCGATGCCGTCGCCGACCACCTGCAGGCCGCCGCGGTGCACCGAGAGCACGCGCACCGGCGGTGTCTCGGTCAGCGCCGTCGCGTCGATCTGCTGCGCGAAGAACGGCCGCCAGCCGAGCGCCTCGAGCGCCGAGCGGGCCGGCGCCGCCGCGGGCTGCGCCTTGGAACTGCCGGGAAGGAATGCCGAGTAGTCGCGGACCATGAATCGCCCTGTTGCTTGCCTTGTTGGCGTCGGAAGTGACCCGGTCGATCATGCCACAGCGGCGCAGCGGCCGGAACTGTTTCGATGCAGCCGGGGCGCGCCCTGTGGCGTCCGGGAAGCAGCGTCCTGCCCGGCCGCCTTGGCGCCCGGCCCGGCCTGCGCAAAGAACCGCCGATCGCGAGTGCCGAGTTGACGGGTGCGTCGCGGAGGCGCACTCTGGGCCGGTATTATTTCAAATCCATTTTATTACATGAATTACATGCGGAGGCAGATATATGCCTGCAATACAAACCACTCCCTCTGTCTTTGATTTCCCCGAATTCGCCTTCACCGCGGCCCTCGGGCCAGGGCTGACCGAGGCAGAATCCCTCAGCATAGCAAGCGGATTTGCGGTGTCCTCCAATCCTCACGCCTCTGGCGGGGCCTATTTGCAGGCCAATGCAGCGACCTCGCGCGCGGGGGGCATTTTTTCCGGACCGGCCGGACTTTACGATATAAATCTGAGCTATTTCGATGAAAGCGACGGCATATCATATATCGAAGTCCTGGTGAATGGCGGGGTGGTCGCCGCATTCGATTGGGACAGCCCGAGCGGGACCGCCATCGTCACCCGCGCCGCGGCGGCCAGTCACGCGATCGAAGCGCTGGTGCTGGCACCGGGCGACGTGATCGAACTGCGCGGCGCGCGGGATGGCGGCGAGCCCTTGCGCACCGATGCCATCGAGATCCTGGCCAGTGCCGCCCCGGCGCTTGGCGACAGCTTCGTGATCGAGGCAGAAGACCTGCAGATCCTCTCGGGGTTCAGCCTTGGTAGCAACGGCGCGGCCTCGGGCGGGCAGACCCTGCAATCGCAGGGCGGCGGCATGGCGCGCGCCAGCTACACGGTGCAGCAGGCCGGGACCTTTGATCTGACCGTGGGCTATTTCGACGAGACCGACGGGGTCTCGACGTTGCAGGTTCTGGTGAACGGGGGGATCGTCGCGGATTTCGACTGGGATGCGACCGGCGGCGCGTCCATCGCCAGCACCGCCAGCCGCGCAACGCATCTGATCGAGGGGCTGGAGCTGCACGCCGGTGACGTGATCCAGCTGGCGGGGCAGGGCGATGGCGGTGAGCCGCTGCGCGTCGACTACCTTGAATTCACCTCGGTTCCGGCATCGCCGCCCGATCTGTGGTATGTTCGCGATGGGGAACTCCACGTCGCGCTGAACGATGGCAGCGGCACTTTCACCGAGCTGCCCACGGGCATTCTGGACGGCGGCCACCCGAGCGAAAAGGCCCATTACGCCGTGGACTGGGACGGCGACGGCGATCTCGACTTTCTCGAGGTCGCCTTTCCCGATCCGGCCGCGGCGCTGCCCGACCCGATCCCCGACGAGCTGGTCTTCAACCTGAGCGCCAAGGTCTACGAGAACGACGGCTCCGGCGGCTTCAGCGAGGCCAGCGCGGTGACCGAGGCCTTTTCGATCCCGCTCGACGGCGTCTATGGCCGGACCGGCGACGAGCTGCGCTACATTCTCAATTTCGGCGAGGCCGGGGATCTCGACAACGACGGTGACATCGATTTCACCGCGACCTCGGTGGCCGGCCAGGAGCTGATCCTCTTCCTGAACGACGGCGACGACAGTTTCACCAAGACCGTGGTGCCCTTCCCGCCGGAATTCACCTGGGGCGAGCTGACCGAGGGCGGGGCGGATGTCTACCTGTCGGACATCAACGGCGACGGGATCCTTGATCTGCTGTTCAGCATCGACTGGGAGTTCAGCAACACGCTGATCATGATCTCGGACGGGGCGGGGGGCTATGACGTCACCGGCCTCTACGGGGCCAGCGACGACGGCAACGGCTTGCAGATCCCGGCGGATCTGGACGGCGACGGCGATCTCGACGTGCTTTTCGTGGCGGTCAGCGACGGCGGCGGCGTCTATGCCTATCTCAGCGACGGCACCGGGGCGCGGCAGGATGCGGGCGGCTCTTTCCCGTCGCTGGTGAGCGGCGAACTGAACGGCGTGGGGCTGTTGCAGATCGGCAATTTCGACGGCACGCCGGGGGCGGAGATGATCAGCGCCTCGATCGACGATCCATCTGTCGGGCTGCCCGCGGGGCTGCGCGTGATCGATTTCGTGCCGGTGGGAAATTCGGTCGACCTGGTACAGGGCTCGCTCGATCCCGCGATCACCGGGCAGCTGACGGCGCAGGGCGATTTTGACGGCGATGGCGATCTCGACCTGATCCTGACGACCGAAACCGCCGGTCCGGAGAGCCAGGTTTTCCTGCTGGTCAATGACGGCGCGGGCAATTTCACGCTTGGCGACGCGTTGGTTCCGAGCGTCACGGGGCTGAACCCCTATTCCTTCGCCTACGTGAGCGCCGGAGAGTTCGGCGACCTTCCGGTGGTCTGAGACGGGTTGCGGGGGCCCGGTTGCGGAACCGGGCACCACGCGGGGACGGGGGCACCGCACCCCCGGTTGCCGGCCGCGCCAAGGCGCGGCCGGTATTCTTTTGCGCCGGGGCGCAGGGCGGCTGTCAGCCCTGCCGCGTGGCGGCGAAACGGTCGAAGAGATCCGCCGCCCCCATCTGCCCGCCCTTGAGCATCACCCGCATCCGGTCGCGGCGCGGGTCTGCGTGGCTGGCGGCGCAGATGCAGACGCCGGGGCCGAGGCTGCGCTCGTAGGCCAAAGCGCCGAAGCCGAGGCGCACGCAGATGCGGCTCGAGGTGTCGCCCCCTGCAAGGCCGAGGTAGCCGACCTCGGCGCGCTCCAGCACGTCGGCGACGAAATCGGCGCAGCGGTCGGCCAGCGCGTCCGGGGACAGCCCGTAGTCGGCCTCGGGCAGCAGGTGCACGAGCGTCGGGGTGCCGCCGCGCAGCCGCTCGGCGGCGGGCTCGATGAGCGTGCCTTGCCGCAGTGCCTCGGGGGACAGGGCAAGCGGGGTATAGGCGCGGGCCGCCGCGACCTGCGCGGCGGTGGTGGACGAGCGGCTGCCGGCGAAGAGCAGCAGGTTGCGGGACGCCGGGGCGGGGCAGGGGGGCTCGGGCCGCGCGTCTTCCGCGCCCGCGCCGAGGATCTCGGCCACCGAGCTGGCCCCGATCAGCAGCTGCCGCCCGCCGGCAAGGCGCAGCGCCTCGGCGATGCGCGGCAGCTCCTCGGGGCGGGTGACGTCGATCAGCGCGGGACCCCTGCGCAGGGTGTCGGCCACCGCCTGTGGATCGCCCAAGTCGGGGAACGCGACGAGCGCCAGCCGCTCCAGCCCCTGCGCGGCGAGGTGCAGGCGCAGGTCGGCCTCCTGCATGGGGGTGACGGGGTGGCGGCGCATCACCGGGTGGCGGTCGATGCGATGGGTCGCGCCGTCGGGGCCGCGGGCGAAGAGCGTGCCGAAGGCGCAAATGCGCCCGAGGCTGGGCTGACCGCCGATCACCGCCACCACCTCGGGCGCGAAGCGGGCGATCAGCGCCTGCGCCGCCGCGCCGATGGAGCCGACATGCGGCGCGGAATCGAAGGTCGAGCAGACCTTGAGGTGCAGCACCTGCGGGTCTTCGGCGGCGATGCGCGGCCAGAGCGCGGCGATCTCGGCCCGCGCCCGCGCGGGCGGCAGCGAGCGCAGGTCGGTGGGCAGGCCAAGTACATCGAGCCCGCGGCTTTCGGCATCGCCGACCACCATGCGTGCGCGCAGCCCGGCGCGGGCATAGGTGGCAAGGCTGTCCGAGGCACCGGTGAAATCGTCACCGACGAAGACGATGCCCGGTCCGGGTCCGGCGCCCATCTCAGCGCTTTCCGAAGAAGTCGAGCGCCGCGACCAGAGCCGGGCGGGTCGATGCGCCCTCGGCCAGCGTGCCCCCCTCTTGCAGCACCGCGTAGGCCTCGCGCAGCGAGGCGATGCCCGCCGCCGGTCCCTGCGGGTGGGCGAGGATGCCGCCGCCGCACATGAACATCAGGTCGGGCGATTGCGCCGCGTCGAGCGTCTGCGGCAGGGTGCCGGCCCATTGGCCCGAGGAGAAGGCGGGCATCACGCGATCATCCGGGCCGCCGGTGCAGAGCGGCGCGAGACAGGCGCGGGCGGCCTCGGTGACCTCCTCGGCGGTGTCGATGAACTTGCCGCCGATGCCATGCACATGCATGTGGTCGATCCCGGCGAGCCGGTAGAGCGCGTGGTAGGCCTGAAAGCCCATGCCGAGCAGCGGGTGGCGGCTCATCGCGCCGAAGCCGTTGCGGTGCGCGTGGATGGCGAGCGGCGTGTGGGCGCGCAGGCTTTCCATGCCCGACAGGCCGCACCAGTTGAGGCTGGCCATGACGCACGACCCGCCCTCGGCCGCCACCAGATCGGCATGGCGGCGCATGGCGTCGGTCTCGTCGGTGATGTTGAAGGCCATCATCACCTTGCGCCCGGTCTTGTCCTGCCACTTGCGGATCACCGCCATGACGGCGGGCACGCGCAATTCCAGCGGCGCGATGTCGGGGTCGGCGCAGATCTCGTCATCCTTGATGAAATCCACCCCGGCGGCGCAGAGCTGATCCACGAGCGCGGCGATCTGCTCGGGGCGCATGCCGACGTTGGGCTTGATGATCGTGCCGAAGATCGGCGTGCCCTGAACGCCGAGGCTGTCGCGGGTGCCCGCGATGCCCTGCGCCGGCATGTGGTAGCGGGCGCGGTAGGCGGCGGGGATTTCCAGCGACAGCAGCTTGAGCCCGGTGATCTCGCCGATGTCGTAGAGGTTGCCCGAGACCGTCGCCGCCAGCGTCGGCAGGTTCCGCCCGATGTTGGCCGCGGGGTAGGCGATGCGCACCCGTGCCCGGCGGTAGGGGCCGGAGGGCTGCTTGCGGGCGACATAGGCTGAATGCAGCGTGGGGCTCTCCACGCTGTCCAGCTCCTCGATCGAGAGCACCTCGGCGGCGGCGCGGGCGCGCAGCTCGTCGGTTTCCCCGGCGACGCGCACGAAGGTGCCCGAGCTTTGCTCGCCCGCCATCATCGCCGCCACCTCGGCCAGCGGGTAGGGGGTTTCCAGCAGGTAGTCGGCGATGATCCGGTCCATGCGTTGCCTCAGAGCTTGCTGAGATCCGGGAAGGGGCGCACCGGGTCCGAGCCGTCCCATCCCTCCGAGGCCGCGCGGATCATGTCGAACATGGTGCCCTTGGGCCCGAGAACCTCGGAGAGCTCGATGCAGGTGCCCGGGTGATGCTCCTCGGCGAAATAGGCGAAGCGGCCGTTCTGGCCGACGCAGCCCGACATCTTCAGGGTGAAGCCGCGGTCGAGCATCATCTGGAGGTCGGCGTCGTACTGCTTGGTCCAGAAGGCCACGTGCTGCAGGCCGCGCAGGCCTTTCTGCATGTAGTCGCGGTACATCGAGGGCACGTCGTTGCGGGTCTGGATCAGCTCGACCTGCATCTCGCCGGAGTTGGCCAGCGCCACGGAGTTGTGCGGCTGGTAGCTCTGGCCGTCGTAGAGATACTCCTCGATCGGCACCTGCGGATTGTAGAACCACGGGCCGACGCCCATGGTCTCGGACCAGTATTTCATGCCCGCCTCGATGTCGTCGACGACGTAGCCGAGCTGGCGGATGGGGCCAAGAAGGGTGCTCATGGGGAACCTCAGTTCATCAGGATTTGGGGGAGCCACGTGGACAGCGCCGGCACGGCGGAGACCACGAGCAGGGACAGGAGCAGCGGGATGAAGAAGGGCATCACCCCGGCGATCACCTGGGTGATCGGCATGCGCGCGATGATCGAGATCATGTAGAGGCTCATGCCCACCGGCGGCGTCAGCAGGCCGATCATCAGGTTCAGCACGAAGACGATGCCGAGCTGCAGCGGATCGACCCCGGCGGCGGTGAGCGCGGGCGCCACGATCGGCGCGATGATCAGGATCGCCGCGATGCTTTCCAGCGCCATGCCGACGACCAGCAGCAGGATGTTCACCAGGAAGAGCAGCACCAGCGGGTTCTCCGACACGCCAAGCAGCAGCGCCGAGACCTTCATCGGCACCTGGTCGAGCGTCAGCACCCAGGCGAAGAGCGCGGCGGTGGCGACGACGAAGAGGATGTTGGCGCTGGCCTCGACGGTCTCGCGCAGGGCGCCCACCACGGCGCGTCCGGTGAGGCTGCGGTAGATGGCAAAGCCGATGAAGAGCGCGTAGGCGACGGTGACGCCGGCGACCTCGGTGGGGCCGAAATAGCCGCTCATCAGCCCGCCGATCAGCAGCACCGGGGCCATCAGCGCGGGGAAGGAGATCACCGCCTTCTGGGCGATTTCGCGCGGTTTCGCGCTGACCTCGTCGCGGGGCAGCCCCTTGACGCGGGCCATGATCGCCACCTGCGCCATCAGCAGCGCGGTCAGCAGCAGCGCCGGGATGATGCCCGCCAGCAGCAGCTTCACCGCCGAGACGTTGGCGACCGAGGCATAGATGATGATCGGGATCGAGGGCGGGAAGATCGGGCCGATGGTGGCGGCGGCGACGGTGAGACCGGCGGCGAACTCCTTGCGGTAGCCCTGCGCGGTCATCTGGTTGATCTGGATCGCGCCGAGCGCGCCGATGTCGGCCAGCGCCGCGCCCGAGACGCCGGAGAAGATCAGCGAGACGAAGACGCTGACCTGCGCCACCGCGCCGCGGATGCGGCCGAAGAGCATGCGCACGAGGTCGAAGAGATGGGTCGTCACGCCCGTCGCGTTGAGCAGCGCGGCGGCGAAGATGAACAGCGGCACGGCCAGCAGCGGCGAGCTGTCGAGCGCGTTCAGGCTGCGCTGCGCCAGCACCGAGACCGGCAGGCCCTCCATCACGATGACCACGGCGGCGGACAGGCCCAGGCACACGGCGATCGGCGCGCCGAGTGCAAGCAGCACGGCGAAAAGGCTCAGGAGGATCAGGCTCATGTGGGTTGTCCGGTCTCGTCGCGGTGGTCGTGGAAGGCGGCGCTGGGGTCGCGGCGGCGCAGGGCGCCACAGACGCGGTGCAGCGCGACGGCGCAGAGGAAGAGGCTGCCGGTCAGCGCGAGGCTGTAATAGACCCAGTTCGGCACGCGCAGCGCCGGGGTCAGGAACTTGCCGGCGCGGGGCAGGAACTCGGCAAAGCTCCAGAGCATCAGCGCGGCGAAGGCGAGGGTCGCCAGGTCAGCCAGCAGGATCATGAACTGGCGCGGTTTCGGTTTCGCCATGTCGGGCAGCATGGTCACCGCGACCATCACCTGCCGTCCGGCCAGCGCCGGGATCGTGACGAAGACCATGCCGATGCAGGCAAAGCGCGCCAGCTCGTCGGCCCAGGGCAGCCCGAGGTCCATGAAGTTGCGCGCCGCCACCTGCAGCACCACCAGCACGGCCATCAGCGCCAGCAGCGCCATGCCGAGCCAGACGCCCGCATCGGTGAGCCGCGCGAGGATCGCGCGGCTCTTGGGTACATCGGGGGACGTGCCCGGCATCAGGCGACCGCCGCGATCTTGGCGTAGAGATCGCCGTATTCGCCGCCGAAGCGCTCCTCGACCAGCTTGGAGACCGAGGCGCGGAAGGCCTCGAGGTCGAGCCCGTCGGCCTCGCCGATCACCGTCATGCCGAGGTCGCGCAGCTTCTGCGTCTCGGATTCCTCGTTGTCGAGGATCGCCTTGGTGGCCTTCTCGCGGGTCTGCAGCGCGGCTTCACGCACCGCGTCCTGCTCGGTGCCGGACATGCCCTGCCAGGTGTCCTCGTTCATCACGACGACCTCGGCGTTCGACATGTGGCCGGTCAGCATGAGATGCGACTGCACCTCGTAGAGCTTGACGTTGAGCACCACGTTGACCGGGTTCTCCTGCCCCTGCACGACGCCGGTGGCCAGCGCGGTCGGCACCTCGGACCAGTCGACCGGCACGGCGACGGCGCCCATGCCCTCGACGGCGGTGGTGTAGATCGGGAAGGGCACGGCGCGGATCTTCACGCCCGCGAGGTCCTCGGGGGACATCACGGCCTTGTTGCAGGTCAGGTTCCGGCGGCCGAAGTAATGCGCGTAGATGACGCGGACGTTGGCGGCGGCGATCAGCCCCTCGTTCAGCTCCTGCATCACCGGGCCGTCGACGTCGGTCACCTTCATCAGGTGGTCCACGTCACGGTAGAGATAGGGCGTGTCGAGCGCGGCGAAGGGCTGGTAGAGCGAGCCGAGCGCACCGGCGGTATTGTGCGAGAAGGCGATGGTGCCGAGCGAGACCGCCTCGGCCAGCTCCTGCAGCTTGCCCAGCTGGCTGTTGGGGAAGACCTGCACTGCGATGTCCCCGCCCGAGGTCTGGCCGAGCGCCTCGGCGAACCAGTCGGCCTGCGCGCCGGCGACCGAGGCGACCTCGTTGTTGTGACCGTAGCGCAGGGTGGTGGCGGCGAAGGCCGGGCGCGCGATGAACGGCGCGGCCAGCGCACCGGCGCCGGTGAGCAGCAGGCTGCGGCGCGTGAGTCCCTTGGGGGTCTGCATCTGATCTCCTCCCTAGAAATTTGATGCGTTTTGATGTGCGATTTTCGAAGTTTTCCGCGACATATGCGGTAAATCGTGGGTCTTGACGAAAGCTACTGTTTCAGAGCAGCATTCGTCAAAGCAAATATAATGATGGGTTTTGAGGTGTCCTGATGGGAATGGACGGGGATCAACCGGTGGCGGACCGCCCGCAGCAGGCCGATGTGGCGGCGCGGGCCGGGGTGTCGCTGGCCACGGTTGACCGGGTGCTGAACCGCCGCAAGGGCGTCAAGGAGCGCACCCGCCAGCGGGTGCTGGAGGCGGCGCGCGAGCTGGGCTTCCTGAGCGAGCGCGAGGAGGCGGCCCTGGGCGGCGAACGGCCGCTGAACATCGTCGTGCTGCTGCCGGCGGGGTCGAACCCCTACCTGCGGCTGCTCGGCGAGCGGCTGCGCGCGAGGCTCGACAGCGCCGGGCCGGCGGGGCCGGTGCTGCGCTGCTTCTTCATCGAGAGCTTCAGCGCGCAGGCGCTGGCCGAGGCGCTGCGGCGCAACGCCGCCTGGGCCGACGGCATCGCCTTCTTCGCCATCGAGCACCCGGTGGTGCGCGAGGCGGCGGCGGAGGTGGTCGCGGCGGGCACGCGGCTGGTGACGATCGTGTCGGACCTCGGCTCGGTGCCGGGCATCGCGCATGTCGGGCTCGACAACCGCGCCGTGGGGCGCACCGCCGGGCTGCTGATCGGGCGGCTGTCCGGCGGCAGGGCAGGGGCGGTGGCGCTGGTCGCCGGCTCGCGCCACTACCGGGCGCATTCCGAGCGCGAGGCAGGGTTTCTCAGCATCCAGGAAGAGCTGTTCCCGCAGCTGCGCATCCACGGCATGCGCGAGGGTCACGACGATGCCGCCGAGAACTACCGCCACACGCTGGCGCTGCTCGAACAGGTGCCCGACCTTGTCGGCATCTACAACGTCGGCGGCTCGTCGGGCGGGATCACGCGGGCGCTGCGCGAGCAGGACCGGCAGGATGTGATCTTCGTCGGCCACGGGCTGACGCCCGACACCCGGCGGGCGGTGCTCGAAGGCACGATGGACGCGATCTTCGACCAGGATCCCGACATGCTGATCTCGCGCGCCATAGAGGGCCTGTCGGGGCCGGCCCCGGTGCAGCGGCCGCTGAAGCTGGACATCTATTTCAGCGAGAACCTGCCGTGACGAACGCTGCGTGAGAGGGGGAGGCGCCCGCCGCTGCGGGCGCTTCGCGGGCGCTCAGGCCAGGCGCCGTCGGCGGGCGCGCAGGTGCAGCGCCAGTTCCACCGCCGCCAGGCCCAGCATCGACAGGCCGACCAGCGGGAAGAACGCCCCCGCCGCCACGGCCATCAGCAGCAGACCGCGCGGGATGCGCCCGTCGGTCGGCATCTGCGGCACGCCGAGCGCCCCGGCCGGGCGGCGCTTCCACCACATCACCGCGCCCGAGACGCACAGGCCGATCATGGCGAGGCAGGCGAGCAGCAGCACGATCTGGTTGATCAGGCCCCACTCCTGCCCCATGTGCACCGAGACCCCCCATTCCGCCCAGCGTCCCAGCGTGCCGAGGTCCGCGAACCCCGCGTCGTAGAGCACCGCGCCGCTGTACTGGTCGAGGT
Organism: Salipiger mangrovisoli; assembly: GCF_015223355.1. Lineage (GTDB taxonomy): Bacteria > Pseudomonadota > Alphaproteobacteria > Rhodobacterales > Rhodobacteraceae > Salipiger > Salipiger mangrovisoli. Next base: position 80,001 of record NZ_JADFFK010000024.1, read on the forward strand.
GGATGACCCGCTCGTCGGTGATGTCGTCGGGGTAGACCGAGGCGGTGAAGACGCCCTCGGGTCCGCTCGGCATCGACACCGAGTAGCCCGGCACGAGGCCGCGCGCCTCGACGGTCCGCACCACCTCGTCGAGCGTCCGCGGGACGCCCGGCGCGGCCTGCGAGCGCGGCACCGGCTGCTTCTCGATGATCCAGGGCGCGCGGTCCACCGCCTCTGACAGCGGCACGGCCGAGACGGGCAGGCCGGACCAGTAGCCCTCGGGCATGCCGAGGCCGAGGCCGTTGGCAGTGTCGTAGAAATTGCTGCCCCAGACCCCGGACCAGGGCAGGCCGGTCATCGCCAGGAAGACGATGAAGGCGCCGGTATAGAGCCCGGTCACCGCGTGCAGGTCGCGCCACCAGGGCCGGCCGCGCCTGGCCTTGATGCGGGTGGTGCCGAGCCCCCTGCCGCGCGGCCACCACAGGTATAGGCCGGTGCCGACCAGCAGCACCATCCAGCCCGCCGCCGCCTCGATCAGCCGGTTGCCGAGCCAGCCGACGTAGTCCAGCGAGTGCAGCTTGCGCACCACGTACATCGCCGGGCTGCCCGAGGCCCCGGCGTCCCACAGGCTGCCGAGCACCTCGCCGCTGTAGGGGTTGACGTAGAGGCTGGTCTTCAGCCCGTCCGCGCCGAGGATGTCGACCTCGGCGCTGCGGTTCGCGGCGGCGGGCGGGGTATAGGCCCTGAGCGTGCCGGGGTGCGCCGCGAGCGCGGCACCGGCGATCTGCGAGGGGGCAAGCATTGCCCCCGCCGGCTCGACGAGGCGCAGCCGGCTGTAGGCGGCGTCGTTGATCTCGTCCTTGAAGAGGTAGATGCCGCCGGTCACGGCGAGGATCAGCACGAAGGGCAGGACGAGCAGCCCTGCGATGAAGTGCCAGCGCCAGACGGCGCGGTAGAGCGCGGCGGTGGCCGCGCGCGGGGATTCTGTCATGGGATCAATCCGAAAGGCCCGCCGGGGCGGGGTCTGAGAGGAGCAGGCGCAGCGCGTCAAGTCTGCGGCCTGCGGCGCAGGGGTTCAGGCCAGCGCGGGCGGGGCTCTCGGGGAATGATGCGCGTCGCGGGACTGTGCGGCGCGGTGGCGGTCGGCGCTCTGGCGCCAGCCGTCCTGGGGGATCAGCAGGCTGCCGTGGCCGTCGTGGGCCAGACGGGGCGCGCCGGGCAGGCCGTGGCAGAAGGGGCAGGGGTGGTCATGCGCCGGGTGCTCGCCGTGGCTGGCGGGATCGGCCTGCGCCGAAAGCTCGCTGTGCCCGCCGTGGCCGCTATGCCCCCTGTCATCGCTCTGCGGCGCGCAGAGATCGCCCGGCGCGAGGCCGAAGGCGCGCTCGGTGGCCAGGCGCGCCGCGACCGCCCGGTCCGGAGCCATCAGCCCGGCCGAGGTCACGCCGGTCACGGCCAGAAGAACGGCCAGGACACAGGCGAGGGCGGGAAGGGCGCGCCGGATCGACATGGCGGTGTCATGCCATGGCGCGCCGCCCCGGTGAAGCGCGATAGTGTCGCGGGGCCTTCGGCCGCGCTCAGATCTCCAGCACGATGCGGCCGTCGATCTTGCCCGCGCGCATGGTGTCGAAGATGGCGTTGATGTTCTCCAGCCGGTCCCAGCTGAAATGCGAGGCGACCTTGCCCGCCCCGGCGAAGGCCAGCGCCTCGCGCAGGTCGTTGCGGGTGCCGACGATCGAGCCGCGCACGGTGATCCGCTGCAGCACGATGTCGAAGATCGGCAGCGGGAAGTCCCCCGGCGGCAGGCCGACCAGCGCCATGAAGCCACCGCGCCGCAGCATCCCCACCGCCTGCGCGAAGGCGGCGTTCGACACGGCGGTGACCAGCACCCCATGCGCGCCGCCGACCAGCTTGTGCACCTCCTGCGCCACGTCCACCTCGGCGGCGTTGAGCGCGATCTCGGCCCCCATGCTGCGGGCCAGCGCCAGCTTGTCCTCGGCGATGTCGACGGCGATCACCCGCAGCCCCATGGCGACGGCGTATTGCACCGCCATGTGGCCGAGCCCGCCGATGCCCGAGATCGCCACCCAGTCGCCGGGCTTGGCCTCGGTCTCCTTCAGACCCTTGTAGACGGTGACCCCCGCGCAGAGCACCGGCGCGGCGGGGCCCCAGTCGAGCCCGTCCGGCAGCATCCCGACGAAATTGGCATCGGCGAGCACGAATTCGGCATAGCCGCCGTCCACCGTGTAGCCGGTCATCTGCTGGTCGGGGCAGAGCGTTTCCCAGCCGCCGACGCAATGCTCGCAGCGGCCGCAGGCGGTGTGCAGCCAGGGCGCGCCGATGCGGTCGCCCTCCTTCAGGTGGGTGACGCCCGGCCCGATCGCGGCGACCTCGCCGACGCCCTCGTGGCCGGGGATGAAGGGGGCGGTGGGCTTCACCGGCCAGTCGCCCTCGGCGGCATGCAGGTCGGTGTGGCACACGCCCGAGGCGCGCACCCGCATCAGCACCTGGCCGGGACCGACCTGCGGGACCGGCACCTCGCGGATCTCCAGCGGCTGGCCGAGCGCCGGGACGACGGCGGCCTTCATCGTCTTGGGAAGGGACATGGCTAATCTCGATTTTGCAAAATGAAGGGGGATCTCTGCGCGGCAGGAGAACGCCCTTGGGTTGCAAAATCAAGATCGCGGTCGCGGGACCGAGTGCCGCAGGGGCCGCGGCGGCGGAGCACCGCCGCCGGGGGCGTGTCAGGCCGGGCTCAGTGGCTGCCGGGCATCTGCGGTTTCACCACGGGCGGGCGGCGCACGAAGAAGCTGGCGCCGATCATCAGCAGCGCGATCAGCCCGCCCGTCAGGAAGCCCGCGCGCACCCCGGCGGCGGTGGCATCGACCAGCTCGGCGCCCGTGGCCATCTCGGTGCCGATGCGGAGCGACATGATCGACACGAAAAGCGCGATGCCCGCCGCGCCCGCCACCTGCTGCACCGTGCCGATCACCGCCGAGCCGTAGGAGTAGAGCTCTTTCGGCAGCGAGCCCAGCGAGGAGGTGAAGAGCGGGGTGAAGAGCAGCGCAAGGCCGATGCTCAGCAGCAGGTGGCTGGACAGCACCTGCCAGATGGTGCTGCCGGTCCCGAGCAGCGCCATGGAGCCCAGCCCGAGGAACACCAGCACCGCGCCGGGGATCACCAGCCGCCGTGCCCCGATCCGGTCGAAGGTGCGCCCGACCCAGGGCGCCATGAGCCCCATCGCCAGCCCGCCCGGCAGCAGCAGCAGCCCGGCCTCGAGCGGCTCCATCCCCAGCACGTTCTGCATGTAGATCGGCAAGAGGATGATCATCCCGAAGAGCGACATCATGCAGAAGGCCATCATCACCACGGCGACGCTGAACACCCGCACCCGGAAGGTGCGCAGGTCGAGCAGGGCGCGGCCCTGCGGCGCCAGCCGGACCTGCCGCGCCACGAAGAGCGCCAGCGCCACGAAGCCCACCGCCAGCGGCAGCCACACGGGGACATTGCCGCCCTCGTGCCCGGCCGCCTGACCCTCGCCCAGCGTCGAAAGCCCGTAGACCAGCCCGCCGAAGGCCAGCACCGACAGCGGCACAGAGATCAGGTCGAGCGGCGTCTTGCGCGGCTCGGTGACATTCTTCAGGCGCGCGTAGCCGAGCGCCAGCGCGCCCAGCCCGATCGGCAGCACCAGCCAGAACATCCAGCGCCAGTCCAGCAGGTTGAGGATGATCCCCGAGATGGTCGGCCCGATGGCCGGGGCCACCGAGATGACGATCGAGATATTGCCCATGGTCTTGCCGCGGCTCTCGGGCGGCACCAGCGTCATCACCGTGGTCATCAACAGCGGCATCATGATCGCCGTGCCGCAGGCCTGCACCACCCGTCCGAAGATCAGCATCCCCAGCCCCGGCGAGAGCGCGCAGATCAGCGTGCCGGTGCTGAACAGCCCCATCGCCATGGTGAAGACCGTGCGCGTGTGCAGCCTTTGCAGCAGGAAACCGGTGATTGGGATCACCACCGCCATGGTCAGCAGGAAGGCCGTGGTCAGCCATTGCGCGGCATTGGCGGTGACGTTCAGGTCCTTCATCAGCCGCGGCAGGGCGACGCCCATGATCGTCTCGTTGAGGATCACGGTGAAGGCCGAGACCAGCAGCAGCAGGATCACCAGCCGGTTGCGCGCGGCGAGGTCGGGATCGGAAACGGGGGCGGGGCCACCGGCGGAAACGGGGGAGCTCTGCATGGTCATGTTCTCTGAAGGCTGTCGGCCAAGGCGGAGGCCGGATTCCGGGTTCATGCCCGCGCCGCGGGGAACCCCTGCTTCGTAGGCCGCGAGGTGACGCGGCGCAACCCGCAAACCGCGCTGGCAGCGCGCAATCGGCAGGGCCGCGCCGGAGATCGCGGCGCTTGGACGGGCGGCGTCGGGCGCGTCTGTCGCTGGTCTGTCGCTGGTCTGTCTCGGGGAGGGGCGGGAGTGCGGCGACCCCAGGGAGGAGGAGAGGGGCCGCCGCTGAAATGCGGGGCTCAGGGAGGAGGAGAGAGCCCGGCAAATTCCGCCAGCACCGTGTCGTGCTGTTTCCCCTAGATAGGAATTGCCGCGCCGCAGCGCAAGCCTGCGCTGTGCAAAGCCGTCCTGCGCCGGATGCATGGAAGGTCGATGCCCAAGTTTGATGCATGTTTCATGCGCGGCTCGGCGGTCGTCCGCAGAATCGTCCGCGCGGCCTTGCCCCGGTGCGCGGCGCGCGCGGGGGTCCTATCGCGCAACCGGTTGGCGGGTATGCGGTGTACGCATGCTGCTTGTTATTGAGATGTTCACATTTCGCCCATAGATAGGGCGCAGGGTTCGGATTTGAGCTGAAAAGCTC
>NZ_JADFFK010000025.1 GCF_015223355.1 Salipiger mangrovisoli
ACGCGCGCGCCTCGGCCGAGGTCGTGCTGATGGCAGAGGCGGTGATGGGCACAGCTTTCCAAGATATCCTTGGCCCGTCTCCGAACAGGTCGAAGAAAAGGGAGCCGGTCGCGCGCGCGGACTGAGCCGACGCGCCGCTGTCGGGCGGGCAAGGTCGCGGTATTCACCGGTGCGCTCGTCATGACGCGCGTCCAGGCTGTCGAGGCCGCGGCGCGCGTCGGCATCACCACGGCGCAGAGCGTATCGAAGAGTATCCATCCGCAGGTCGTTGGTGACCATGATCTCTCGGCGCTGGCGGCAGGGGAGAGCAAGAGCTCCAAGCACCTGAAGGCCGAGAAGCTCATTGCCGAGGGCCACGCCTTTGCAGATCATCGGTAAATCGGACTTCTTGGCGCTGATCGCCGCAAGCTGAAGCTATCCCCGAAACAGGTCTGCCTGCGCTACGTTTCGATTTGTCGGCAGCACAGGACGCGGCAGATGCGCCGCAGGTGTTGCCTGAGCCTTGTCGTCTGACGGCCAAGTGCAGATCGCCGACCCGCTGGTGGCCCCCCTCCATAGGGAGCCGATTGCCAGTCCCGGCCACGCAGGGACTGGCAGGGAGGGACAATTTGGCCAGCTTGCGAAGGTTCTGGGTGTTTATGGCGCAGCTAAGGTCGGCAGTTGATCGTGCCGCCGCGTGAAGGTCAGGGCCCTGATGGACCTCGATGGGTGTTCTGCCTCGAAGCGCCGGAGGCGGGCGCTCGATGTCCACCGTGTTCGAGAGCCGCCAGGACAGCATCCGGCGGGCCCGATCCATGATCGCCACGCGGCGGTGGAAGCTGCGCCGGATGGGAATGTACTGCCCGGCAGGGCATTGCGCTGCGATCCCCCGCGAGGCCGACGGCTGCCGTGGAACGGCGTCTCGAAGACCTACGCGTCCCCTCTCGGGACCATGCGTCGCATGACCCTGCCAGACCTTGGATCAGCTTGATCAGCGCGCCTTGCTGGGTGATCGACGGCACCCTGTGCGCTGGCGCGATCATCCCTCGCCTCCGGCACATGCTCACCGTCCGGGTGCCGGTGGGCTTGAACCGATGGCGCCTTCATTGGCGCGCCTTAGGTCAAAAAAACCGCCATGCCACCGGCCGATCCTGGCGCGCAGCGTCTCGATCTCGCCCTCCTTCCCGGCTGCCTGCGCCTCGACCCTGCCGGAGAAGAATCCGTTCATGCCATCGGGAGCCTGCTGCTTCCGGGGGTCGATCTGAGCCTGACGCACGCCGTGCTTTGTCACCCGCTCGGCGACCGTCTGCTCGCCAAAGATGGCCCCAAGCGTTGCCTTTGCCTTGAGCTCGGCGCTGGAATTCCTTCGTTTGCCGCCCATGCCGTTCTTCCGCGTCACCGTGGGCGGCAAGCTTGGCGGAGTGTTCGAATCTCGGGGAGCACTTCACGGCCCTATGGGGCTCGCGGAAGGGATGGATGGCACGGAGCCTGATCACGGCGGTGATTGGCAACAGCGACGCGTTGAGGTGATCGGGACTTCAGCTTTTCGGGCAATCCTCGACCACGGTGACGACCGCATCTTCATGAGCAACGCCGTTGGCCCATTCATAGAGCTCTGCGAGGATACCACGCAGGGCCTCTCCCCGCGCTGTCAGGCTGTAGGTGACTTCGCGCGGATAGGTATGCGTCTCCGTCCGCCGGACGAGATCGCGGCCTGTCATCCCGGTGATCCGTTCAGTCAGAACCTTGGGTGAGATCCGTGGCAGGCGAAGCTGAAGCTCCGAGAAACGTTTCGGCCCATCCGAGAGATGCCATATCAGCAGGGCGTTCCAGCGGTGACCCAGAAAGCCCAACCAGTCCTCCGCCACGCATTCGTCGGGGCGACAGGCGGTCGTCGGTGACGCTGTGGGTCGGGGCATCGTGCTTCCCATTTGGTTAGTCCAGAGTCGCTGTGTTCTAGGCGCTTGAGGATTCTCCAGAAGGTCCGACTGCGCAAGGAACATGACATGAAACGGATACTCATTGTTGGCGGCTATGGCCATGTGGGACAAAAGATCGCGCGCCGTCTCGTGGCGCTCGGCCAGACAGTGACACTCGCAGGGCGTGACGGTGCAAAGGCGGCGGCGGCTGCGGCACGGCTGGGCTGCGAGGGGGCGACGCTCGACCTCAATCGCCCCGAAAGCTGGTCAACGCCGCTCTCGGCAACCGAGGTGGTGATCTGCTGCATGGACACGCCGACGGCCGAGTTCGCGCGGGCCGTGTTGGCACGTGGTGCGCGCTATATCGACATTTCCGCGACCGACGCGGTGCTGCGTCGGATCGAAGCCCTGGATGGGCTGGCGCAGGAGAGGGACACGCTTGCGGTAGTGTCGGTCGGACTAGCGCCGGGTTTGAGCAATCTTCTGGTGCGGGAGGCGCGCGCACGGCATCCGGCGGCGACCCGGTTCCGCATCGGCGTTTTGCTGGGGCTGGGGGACAGCCATGGTCCGGCAGCCATTGACTGGACCCTGCGCAGTCTCGCTCCGCTTTCACGCACGGATTTCGAGCCGGTGAGGTTTGGTTCGGATCGCTGGGCCCTGCCGTCGATACCCTTCGACTTTGCCGATCAACACAGCTTGATACGCAGAGGCTACCCGAAGGTGGAGACCCGCCTGGCACTGGCGTCACCGTTGATCTTCCCGCGAAGCTTGCAGCTTCTGGCGTGGATGGCTGGCCGCTCGACCTGGCGTAAGGCACTGCAAAGAAGCATGCCTTTCCTGAGGCTCGGGAATGACCGGGCGGCATTGGTCGTAGAGGCCTACGAAGGGACCGGTGCGCGTCCCGCAATTCGCCTGTCAATAGAGGGCCGCAGGGAGGCGGAGATCACGGCGCAGGTCGCCGCGGAAGTCGCAATGCGGACAGCAGAAATGCCGGCGAAGGGCGTGAGGCATATCGATGAGCTGATGCGCCTGGCAGATATTCAAGACGCATTGTCCGCCCAAGGTATCGTATCCGATCCCTGAAGGGACAGGGGTATCACGATTCACGTTGATAACTTCGGCGCGCATCTGCCTAGGGTGGCGTCCCAAGGCGTGGTGTGGCTTTCGGTGGCCATCGGGTTTCTCGGTAGGATCGGGTTGCTGCGGCAACCTGAACCGAGGGATGCCCCCGATGCCCGAACCCATGATGGACCTGCGTGCGCCGGTGGAGAGTGCGGGGCAGGCGCGCCATCGGTCCGAACGCCGCCCCGAACGCCGGTGCCGACCTGCGTCGCGAGATGATCGGCTTTGCTGCCGAGCGGCTGATGGAGCTGGAGGTCGGCACCAAGACCGGTGCTGACTATGGCGCGAAGAGCAGCGAGCGCAATGCGCTCGCCCATGCCGGCAATCGCCGTCGCCGGGTGGTCTTGGCCTTCATCGCCGCGGCCTTCGCCCAGCCCGACCATGTGGCGGCGAAGGCCGTTGGCGTCTCGTGGCGGATCAGATGCGCGGCAAGCTCCCGAAGCTGGCCACGCTCACGGACACCGCAGAGAAGGACGTCCTGGCCTATATGACCTTCCTGGCCCGGCATCGCACCAAGCTGCACGGCACCAATCCGATCGCGCGGCCGAACGGCGAGATCAAGCGATGCGCGGACATCGTCGGCATCTTTCCGAACGAGGCATCGATCCAGCGCCGAGCGGACCTTGTGGATTTGCCGATATCGGTGTGCCGGGTCTATGCGCGCCCGGCACTGCTATTTCCGCAGGCGGCGCTTGCGGAAGCTCATGAGGGCCCGTCTTCCTCCCGCTCGCTTTCCGCATGTTCTACCGCCCAGGTCGTGGCCGCCTCGATGGCGACAAGGGATGTGGTGGGCAGCACGTTCAAGTAGCTGTCGGTGTCTTTCACCTGGATCGGTGGCCGCTGGGTCATCCGGTAGAGGGAGTAGAGGGCGATCCCAGCGAATGTCACCGCCAAGACGAGCCAGAAACCTTGCGGTCCGAGGAACTGCATTGCCCATCCGGCGAGCAGCGGCCCGGCGATCGCTCCGATACCGAAGACGAAGACGAGCGCCCCGGAGGCCGCGGGCATATCATCGGCCGACAGGTCGTCATTGGCATAGGCCAGGAACAGGGAATAGAGCGGTGTGGTCACCCCGCCCGCAAGGAAGGCCGCGATCAGCAAGAAATCCGAGCGCCCTTCCGTCACCAGGCCGAAGGCGCAGGCGGCTGCGCCCAGGGCGGCTGCGGCGAAGATCAACTTTCGCCGGTCCATGAAGTCGGACAGCCAACCGATCGGATATTGCAGGAACAGCGCCCCGGCAAAGAGCGTGGCGACGAAGAGCGCGACCTGCGATGTGGTGAGCCCGATCTGGGTTCCGAAGACCGCCCCCATGCCCGACTGGGTCGCGTAGATGCTGCCCAGCAGGAAGGTTCCGACGGTGCTTAGCGGCGCGTGCCCGAAAAGTTCCCTGAGAGACATGGCGCGCGTGACGTTGACCGGGGGAGTGGGCGACACCGAAAGCAGGATGGGACCGAAGGAGAGCGAGACCAGGATCGAGGCGACGATGAACAGCGACGAGGTGCCTGCATCGCCCAGGGTCAGAAGCCATTGCGCGCCGATCACGCCCAGAGTCTGGGCGATCATGTAGGCCGAGAGCACCTTGCCACGGGTGTCGTTGGTGGCGGCGTGATTCAGCCAGCTTTCTGCCGACACATAGACCCCGGACATGCAGAAGCCGATGATCAGGCGCAGCAGGGTCCAGGCCCAGGTCTCGGTCGCAAGCGGCAGAGCGATAAGGCCGGCCGACATGAAACTGCCCAATGCGGCGAAGACGCGTACGTGCCCGACGCGGCGGATCAGCACCGGGGTGACCCGGGCCCCGGAGAGAAAGCCGATGTAGTATCCCGAGGTGATCACCGCGAGCGCGCCTGTCGAAAAGCCTTCGAGATCACCACGCAGGCCGATCAGGGTGAACTGCATGCCGTTTCCGAGCATGATCAGCAGGGTGCCGAGAAGCAGCGCCCAGACGCTGCCGAGAACGGAAATCATGAAACGTCTCACTTGATGCGCGGTGGTTGCGTTCCGACCCTTGCACCAGAATGCGCTCTTGGGGAGGCGCTGACGCGTCATCGGTGGAACGCTTTGCGACATCCATGGAAATTGCCCACAATTTGCGTTTGCGTCGGACAAAGTTTCCGGGACGAGACCCCGCCGCTCCTGCATTGGTATTCGACCCGGACCCTGCTCCGGGGCAGGCCGCCGACGTGTGATCAGCGTGCCGCAAACGATGAACGATCGTCGAAACCCCGAGATGACGCTTAATTTTCGCTACCCTGAAAAATCTGGGCCAAGGCCCAATATTTCGATAGCGTCTCCTTCGCGGCCAAGGGGTTTCGGCCACATCATTCGACCCCGCCGACGGGAACTCTTGCTCGGTCGGTCCGACTGCCTTCGATCTTGGACTCAGTGCCCTCATGCATAATTGCGGCGCTAGCGCTGGCTGCCCGAAAAGCCACAAATCCGCGGACGGTCGATCCCAGCCAGGAACGGCTCGAAATGGCGGCTCTCTGCACGCAGATCGACTGCCGAGGGGCGATGAGGGGCTGGCTCAGCCGGGTGACGCCGATGGGGCGCGATCACATCTTCGGGGAAAAGAAGCTGCTGTAGTAGCAGTTCTTCTTTGCGAGGTCTGCGATGTGTTTGCGGAACTCCGAGGTTCGATCACTCTTGTAGAGGACAGAATATTTCACATGCGGAAGCCTGCCCTCGGTGGGAAGGCGCCTGAGGTGGCCAGCATCTATCAGCGGCTGTGTCACCGGAACCGGCAGATAGCTAATTCCGAGCCCTGACACGGTGAAGCCGATCTGCGCGACGAGGCTTTCGCATTGCATAGTTCTGTTTGAATGAAAATTTTGCTCTTCGAGCCAACGGTTGTAGATAATCCCGGTGCCGGACCGGTTCCCTTGAACGAGCAGGGTAAAATCCGCCATTTGCTCCTGCCTCAGAGGGATGTCCCCCGGATAGAGGCTGGGGGCAACCATCCAGGCATTCTCGACCGGGGCGATCGGCAAGCGTACGCAGCGACTGTCATCGAAGACGTCCGGCACGATGATCAGGTCGATGGAATCCTCGATCAACCGCTCGAACAGCGTGGCGCTCAGCTCGACCTCCGGCTCGATACTGACCCGCGGGAATTCCGAGCGGATGACACTGACCAGCTTGGGCAGCCAGGTCATCGCGGTGAGCTCGGTGACGCCAAGGCGAAGGCGTCGGAACATCACCTCGTTCGAACTGGCGCGTTCGATCATCTGGTCGCGATCACTCAGCAGCTTCTTGGCGAAGGAGAGGATCTCATTGCCCTTGTCGGTCAGGCGGGCAGTGCGCCTCGAGCGGTCGAAGATCTCGATCTGGAACTGGGCCTCCAGCTCCTGCACCCGTTTCGACACCGCCGACTGGGTGGTGCAGAGCTTGTCGGCGGCGGCGGCGAAGCTGCCGAGATTGGCGATCCAGTAGATGGCCTCGAGTTGCTTGAAGGTGATCATGCCGCGCCTCTCCGGGTGGGGCTGCCGAGGAATACATTCTCATAGCGCATGAGATACCGTATGCCCACATGAGTTTAAGAGACCAGTCGGAGAGGCGCGGCGCGCCTAGGCTGCGTAGGGGGCCATACCGCAGCCGCTGTCGGCAATGCCCGCGCGGATCGCATGGGCCAGATCCAGCGCGCGCGGCGTGTCGCTGTGCACGAGCACCGAGTCGACCTCCATGGGAACCGTTTTCCCGGTGGTGAGGCGCAGCTTGCCGGTCGCCAGTGTCTCGGCGACGCGTTCGCGGACCGCCTCGGGATCGTGGATCAACGCGCCGTCGATACCGCGCGGTGCCAGCCGGCCCGGCGCGCTGTAGCCCCGGTCCGCGAGGAAGGAGCGGACGACCGGCAGCCCGAGCGCCTCGGCGGCGCGGGTTGCCTCGGTGTCGGGCAGGCCGATGAAGGTCAGCGCCGGGTCCACGGCCTTGACCGCCCGCAGGAGGGTTTTCGCGACTTCCGCGTCGGCGAAGGAGAGGTTTCCCAGTGCGCCATGGAAGTTGAAGTGGGTCAGCGTCCTGCCGCGCAGGCGCGCCACGCCCTGCAGGGCACCGAGCTGTGTGACGGTCATCAGTTCGAGCTCGCGGTGCGTCATCGGCATCGGACGCCGCCCGAACCCCGCGCGGTCGGGGAACCCGATATGGGCGCCGATGCGCACGGAATTTTCCGCCGCGAGGTCGATGGTCTCGCACATGACCTCCGGGTCTCCGGCATGTCCGCCGCAGGCGATGTTTGCCGAGGTGATGAGGGGCATCAGCTCGGCGTCGGGGGCAATGCGGTAGGGGCCGAAACCTTCGCCAAGGTCCGAGTTCACGTCGATCTGTCGCATGTGTCTCAGGCTCCGGTCGTGATCTTGAACGCGGGGCTGCCCCACCCAAGGAGGCTGTCGGTCTCGGCAAGCTGCTCGGTGACCGTGCCGTCGCAGGGCGCGGTCAGGGTGTTGCGAACCGGGCCGGCGTTCAGGAAGGCAAGAATGTCGCCCTTGGACACAGGCTGCGGCAGCCCGGTGATCTGCGGCTGGAACAGCCCCGGCGTGTCCGCCGTGACGAAAACCGCCGCTTCGGCGGGGGGCTCTGCGGGCAGGGTCTCGGCAGTGGCGCAGGCAGCGTCGGCGAAGCGAAGCTCGATCCGGTCATCCGGCGGGCCGAAGGTCAGCGCGGTGACGCCGAAGCGCCGGGACACGGCCAGAATGTCCTCGAGGGTGCGGAGGTCGGATGTCATTTCCATGCGGCCTATCCCTTTCGTTGATGTGAGGTTGCGCGGCGGATTGCCGAGACGAGGTCATCTTCTCTACGGCGGGCGGCGCGTGCCTCCGCGGCGGAGATCTCGCGGAAGCGCAGCGTGCTGCCCAGCGTCGCCTGCGCCAGCAGCGGCAGGTCCGCGTCGATGACGACCCCCAGCTTCGGATAGCCCCCGACGGTGTTGGCGTCCAGCATCTGGATGACCGGCCGTCCCGAGGGCGGGAGCTGGATCGTTCCGGGCAGGATGCCGTGCGACAGCAGCTCGCGGCGGATCGTCGGCACCAGCTCCGGCCCGTCGAGGCGATAGCCGATCCGGTTGCTCGCCGGCTCGATCGTCCAGCCGGTCGCACAGAACAGGGCGCGGGCCTCTTCGTCGTAGTCGGCCCACTCCATGGCGGGCACGAAGCGGACCTCGGTCTCGCCCGAGCCGTCGGCCCAGAGATCGGGCCAGGCGCGGGGACTGAGCCCGTAGTCCAGCGCCCGCGTGCCCCTGGCCTCCGCCCCGGTGGTCAGGGTGTCCCCGGCCTTCAGCGCGCGGCCGTCGTGGCCGCCGAAACCGCCCTTGGCATCGGTGGCGCGCGACCCGAGTACCTCGGGCACGTCGAGGCCCCCCGAGACGGCGATGTAACCGCGCATTCCGGTGCGGCTGTGACCCATCCGCAGGACCTGTCCGGGCAAGAGGGTCCTCGCCCACCAGCGGGGCAGGGGGCGGCCGTCGAGCGTCGCACCGGTATCTGCCCCAGCAAGCGCGATGGTGACGGGCTCCAGCGTCTCGAAGGAGAAACCACCGAGCGTGATCTCGAGGCCGGCCGCTTCCTCGGCATTGCCGAGCAATGCGTTGGCCACCCTCAGGGCACGGCGATCCATGGCACCGGAGCGCCCGACACCGATGTTCGCAAGGCCGCTCCGCCCAAGGTCCTGAACCGTCGCTCCGAGGCCGGGAGTGAGAATGCGGATCATGCGGAGACCTCCTCGACGCTGAAACGCAACCGGTCGCCGGGCTGCAGCAGCGCGGGCTCGTCGCGGGCATGGTCGAAGAGGCTGACCCGCGTCGCGCCGATGATGTGCCAGCCCGAGGGCGAGGTGCGGGCGATCACGCCCGCCTGTTCACCGCCGATCACCACGCTGCCTTCCTCGACGCGTTGCCGCGGCGAGGATCTGCGCGGCGTCGCGAGCCGTGGGTCGAGCCCGCCCAGATAGGGAAATCCGGGCTGCGAGCCGAGGGCGAAGACGGTGTAGGTGGGGGCGCTGTGCAGGGCAACGACTTCGTCGATGCGAAGATCATGGGAGGCGGCGAGGTCCGCGAGGTCCTCGCCGCCGTAGTGCACGGGGATCTCGAGGAGCCGGCCCTGTCCCCCGGCGGGCCGCGTCTCGTTCCAGAGATCCTGAAGGCGCGCCGCGGTTTCCGCCACCTCGGCCTGCGGATCGAAACGCAGAAGCAGCGAATGCACGCCAAGCACGGTTTCGGCCACGCCGGGAAGATCGCGGCAGCTGCGGTCCAGCGCCCAGTACAGGCGCTGGACGTCGAGCGACATCGGCCCGGCGCTCTGGATCAGCAGGGCGCTCTCGCCCATCTCGGAGACATGCGCTGCGGGGGTCGTCATGTCAGGCATCCGGGGCATCGAGGTGTTCGATGAAGTGGATCGTCTGCGGGCCTTCCCGGAATGCGGGATGGCGCAACAGGCGGCGGTGCAGGGGCGCATTGCTCTGGATACCGTCGATGCGCAGCGCCGCGAGGGCATCCATCATCCGGTCGATCGCCTCTGTCCGGTCGCGGCCCGAGGTGACGAGCTTGGCCACCATGCCGTCGTAATAGGGCGGCACCTCGGCTCCGGGCTCGAGATGGGTTTCGACGCGGATGCCGTTTCCGGCCGGAGGAATGAAGTCGCGGACCCGGCCCGGCGTCGGTGCGAAGGTCTCGGGATCCTCGGCGTTGATCCGGCACTCCACGGCGTGCCCGTGCAAGGCGATGTCTTCCTGGCGGAGGGTCAGCGTTTCCCCCGCCGCGATGCGCAGCTGCCATTGCACGATGTCGATCCCGGTGATCGCCTCGGTCACGCAATGCTCGACCTGCAGGCGGGTGTTCATCTCGATGAAGAACATCTCGCCATCCTGGTAAAGGAATTCGAAAGTTCCGGCTCCGGCATAGCCGAGATCGCGGCAGGCGCGCAGGCAGGCTTCGGCGGTGGCGTCGATCAGGGCGCGGGAGACGCCCATGGCCGGAGCTTCCTCGATGACCTTCTGGTGGCGGCGCTGCATCGAGCAGTCGCGTTCCCCCAGGTGCACGGCGTTGCCATGGGTGTCCGCGAGGATCTGGATCTCGACGTGGCGCGGCCGGTCGAGGAAGCGCTCCATGAACAGCGTGCCGTCGCCGAAGGCGCTGCGGGCTTCGGCGCGCGTCGTCTTCAGCGCTGCCGCAAGATCGTCCGGCTGGCGCACCACGCGCATGCCGCGCCCACCGCCGCCGTGAGCGGCCTTGACCATGACCGGATAGCCGATCCCCGCCGCCACCCTGCGGCAGGCGTCGAGATCGTCCGGCAGCGGATCGTTGGTGCCGGGCACGCAGGGCACACCCGCCGCGGTCATCACGTTGCGGGCGGCGATCTTGTCGCCCATCTTCGCGATGCACTCCGCGTGCGGACCGACGAAGAGCAGCCCGGAATCCACGCTGAGCGCCGCGAACTCGGGGTTCTCCGACAGCAGGCCGTAGCCGGGATGGACCGCGTCGCAGTCGCTTGCCAGGGCGGCGGCGATGATCCGCGGCATGTTCAGGTAGCTGTCCGCGGTGGCGGCCGGACCGACGCAGACCGCGAGGTCGGCGGCGCGCACGAAGGAGGCCCCGGCATCGGCGGTGCTGTGGATCTGCACGGTCTCGATCCCGAGCGCGCGCGCGGCGCGCTGGATGCGCAGGGCGATCTCGCCACGGTTGGCGATGAGAAGGCGCTTGATCATGCTTCGGCCTCCCGGATCAGGAACAGCGGTTGCCCGGCGGCCACCATGTCTCCGGCGGCGACGAGCACCTCCGCGATCATGCCGCCGCGCTCGCTGTCAATGTTGGTCATCATCTTCATCGCCTCGATCACCGCGACCGTGGTCCCTGCGCTGATCTTTTCGCCGGCGGCGACGAGGGCGGGCTCGCCCGGCGCCGCGGTCAGATGCACGATCCCGGCCACCGGGGCGACGATGGCGTGGGTCGCGGTGTCTGGTGTCGCCTGCACGGCGGCGGGCGGCTCGGCATCTTCGGTCCGAAGAGGCGCGCCCGCCGGGGTCGAGACGACCGGACCCGGCGCGAAGCTTACGTCGAGGCTCCAGTCGCCGCGATGGATCCGGAGGGCATCGAGCCGGTAGGCCCTGCCGAGGCGAAGCAGGTCCTCGTATTCGGACAGGGTCAGGGGAACATTCCGGTACGCCATCTTACTTCGCGTAGGCTCCGGTATAGGTTCCCGCCTCGATCGAGGCGAGGATGTCGGCCTCCTTGCGGGCCTGGGCCTGCGTCGCGGCCAGTGTCGCGGGGGCTTCGTCGGGCCGGATCGCGACGATCCCGTCGGCGTCGCCGAGGACGATGTCGCCGGGGTGGACCAGCATCCCGCCGACCGTCACCGGCACGTTGATCGCGCCCGGCCCGTTCTTGTAGGGGCCGAGGTGAATGACGCTGCGCGCGAAGACCGGGAAGTCGCCGCCGGCGATCTCGTCGATGTCGCGGATCGCACCGTCGAGCACGAAACCGGCCGCACCGCGCTTGCGCGCGATGGCCACCATGATGCCGCCGATCAGCGCGCGATCCTCGTAGCCCGCACCGTCGACGACGATGACGTCACCCGGCTGCACCAGATCGAGGGCGCGGTGGATGTAGGCGTTGTCGCCCGGCGCTGTCTTGACCGTCAGCGCGCGGCCGACCATCGGCGCGGCCCCGTGGAACGGCCGCAGGCCGATCGCGCCGCGCAGGCGGTCAAGATTGTCGCTGACGTTGGCGACGGCGCATTTGCCGAATTCCGCGATCAGCTCTAGGTCGGCCGGCTCCGCGGCGGCGAAGGATGTCGGGGTCATGCCTGATCTGCCTTTTCGAGTGTCTGGGGCCCGGGTGTCAGCTGCGCCACCGCCGCGGCGATGGCCGCGACGCCAGCGCGGATGTTTTCGTTGGACGCGGCGAAGGACAGCCGCAGGAAGCCCGGCGTGCCGTAGGAGGTGCCGTCCATGACCGCGACCGAGGCCTCGTCGAGCAGGTAGTCGACGAGGTCGATGTCCGTGGCGATGCGGCGTCCGGCCGGGGTCACCGTGCCGAGCAGGGCGCGAACGTCGGGGAAGACGTAGAAGGCGGCATCAGGCAGCGCGCAGGTGATCCCCGGCGCGGCGTTCAGCCCGTCGACGATCAGCTTGCGCCGCTCGCTGTAGGCGGCCAGCATCTCGTCCACCGCGGGATGCTCGGTCTCCAGCGCGACGGTTGCCGCGGTCTGGGCAAAGGCGCAGGGGCAGCTGGTCGACTGGCTCAGCAGCTTCGTCACCGCCTTGATCACCTCGACCGGACCGGCGGCATAGCCGACGCGCCAGCCGGTCATGGCATAGGCCTTCGACATGCCGTTGACGACGACACAGCGGTCCTTCAGCGCGGGGGCGATGGAGGTCGGCGTGATGGTGCGGTTGCCCTCGTAGAAGATCTTCTCGTAGATCTCGTCGGTCAGCACGGCGACCTGCGGATGCCGCTCCAGCACTTCCGCCAGCGCCAGCCATTCGTCCTTCGTGTAGACGGCGCCGGTCGGGTTCGACGGCGAGTTGACGATCAGCCAGCGGGTGCGCACGGTGATCGCCGCTTCCAGGATCTCGGGGGTCAGCTTGAAGTTCACCTCCGGCCCGCAGGTGGCGATCACCGGCACGCCGCCGTTCAGCGAAACGATGTCCGGGTAGCTCACCCAGTAGGGCGTGGGAACGATCACCTCGTCACCCTCGGACAGGGTCGCGGCGAGCACCTCGAAGATGAGCTGCTTCGCACCGTTGCCGATCACGATCTCCGAAGGACTGTAGGTCACGCCGTTCTCGACCTCGAGCTTGCGCGACACGGCCTGGCGCAGCGCGAGCTTGCCCTGTGCCGCGGTGTAATGCGTATCACCGGAGCGCATCGCCTTTTCCGCCGCGGCGATGATGTGCTCGGGCGTGTCGAAATCGGGTTCTCCGAGGCAGAAGTCGAGAATGGTCCGCCCGGCCGCCTCGAGCTCAAGCACGCGCTGCTTGGCCGCCATGCTGGGCGAGGGGCGCAACTGCTGCACCTTGGCGGAAATGGGGATCGGCATTGAGGAACCTCTTTGGTTTCAGTCGGTCGGGGGCTCTCCGAGGCAGTCGGAGGAGCGACGTTCAGGGGTCGCCGGGTGCAAGGGTCCGGCGGGCTTCGACCCGTGCCTTGGGCAAGGCTGGCCACTCCCGTGCCCGAGGGCACGGGGGAGCCGGGACGGCGTGGAGGGTGGATCAGCCGCCGGTCACAAGATCGGGAACGACCGAGACGATGCCGGGGAAGATCGCGAGCACCAGCACGAAGACGAGCATGATGGTGAAGAAGGGCAGGGCGGCGCGGACGATCTCTCCGAGCGGCTTGCGGGTCAGCCCCTGCAGCACGAAGAGGTTCATTCCCACGGGCGGCGAGATCTGCGCGAGTTCCACCATCAGGATCAGGAAGATCCCGAACCACAGGCTGTCGTAGCCGGCGGCGGTGACCAGCGGCAGGACGATCGGGATGGTCATCACGATGATCGACATGCCCTCGAGGAAGCTGCCGAGGACGATGTAGATGACGATCAGCAGGACGATCAGCATCAGCGGCGACAGGTCGAGCCCGTTGACGAAGTCGGACACCGCGCGCGGCATGCCGAGGAAGCCCATGGCCATCGACAGGAAGGAGGCCGAGGCGATGATGAGACCGAGCATCGAGACGGTGCGGGAAGTGCCGATCGCCGCGTCGCGCAGTGCCCGCAGCGACAGCGATCCCTCGAAGGCCATGATCACGACGGTGGCGAAGACCGCGAAGGCGGCGGCTTCGGTCGGGCTTGCCAGACCGCCGTACATCGACCCCAGCACGGCGAGGATCAGCACGAGGAAAGGCAGGAGACGGGGCAGGCCGCCGAAGCGCTGCTTCCACAGCGCCTTGCGGTCGATACTGTCGGAGCAGCCGACGATACCGGGGGTCAGTTTCGCCCGCAGAATGACGTAGCCGACGAAGCTGAGCGCGAGCAGGAGGCCGGGCAGTATGCCCGCGGCAAAGAGCTTCAGCACAGAGGTCTGGGACAGCACGCCGTAGACGATCATGATGATCGACGGCGGGATCAGGAAGCCCAGCGTCCCGGCCCCGGCGAGCGTGCCGATGACGAGGCGCTCATCGTAGCCGCGCTTCTGCAGCTCGGGAATGGTGATGCGCCCGATGGAGGTGGTGGTCGCGGCAGAAGAGCCCGAGATCAGCGCGAAGAGGGCGCAGCCGAAGATATTGGTATGCAGCAGCCCTCCCGGCAGGTCACGCAGCCAGGGCTCCAGCGCGCTGAACACGCCGTTGATGAACTTCGTGCGGAACAGCAGCTCCGCCATCAGGATGAACAGCGGCAGGGCCAGCAGCTCGGGCGAGGAGAGGCCGTTCCACACGGATTGAGCCAGCAGCTTCTCGACCGGCATGTTGCGGAAGATTTCGAGGCTGAGGATGCCGATGCCGGACAGGCCCAGCCCGACCCAGACGCCCGAGCCCAGGACGGCGAGAAGAATGACGAAGGGGACAAGAACAGATGCGGTCATTTCGGGTCAATCCATGATCGGGGCGGGGTCGTCCTCGCCGGTCGTGTCGAGCTCGAGCTCCTTGCCGAGAAGCAGGGCGAGCAGCCGCAGCGCGATCTGCAGCGTCAGCACCCCGCAGCCGAAGACCACGAAGGCGGCCGGGATCATGAGCGGCGTGTCGGTGGTGGTGCCGGTGGTCCGGCCCGACCAGAGGTAGCCGAGCGCAAGCTGCGTCATGGCGCTGGTGAGGAAGAGGGCGATCGCGAGGCCGATGAGGCCGCTGATCCATTCGAAGGCCCGCGGGATGAAGCCGCGCAGCAGCGTCACCCGGATGTGGCCGCCGGTACGCAACGTCCACCCGGCGCCGAGAAAGACCGCCGAGATATGGATGAAGACGGAGTATTCCCACACGAAATGCAGGCTGATCCCGGCGAACTTGCGCAGGAAGATCTCTGCGACGATCAAGACGACGATGCAGCATATCGCCAGGCCCGACAGCAGTGAAAGAGCGTAGGACAGGCGGTCAACGGTCTTGATCATGATGGGTTTCTCTCGGTTGTCGGAACGTCGCGGGCCGGGATGGCCCGCGACAGGGTCGTCTCAGCAGGGGTCAGCGGGCCTTGAAGCCGTCGACGACGGCCGTGGCCTCGCCGCCCAGTTCCTCGAGCACCGCTGCGCGCAGCGGTGCTGCCAGGTCTGCCAGCTCGGCGCGCAGCTCGTCCGAGATCGGCGCGAGCGTCATGCCGTTCTCGGCAAGGACGTCCATGTTGCGGGCATCCTCGTCTTGGGCAGCCTGCCAGAATTCGGGCTGGAGCTTGTCGGCAATCTCGGTGATGGCGGTCTGGTCGGCTTCGTCCAGCGCGTTCCAGTTGTCGAGGTTGACCGTCACCGCGTTCAGGTTCCATGTCTGCCGGGTCGGGTAGCCGTACTCGAGGAATTCCCAGAACGAGCCGTCGACCGCGGAGGGCGAGGAGGTCGCAACCGAGTCGATGGCGCCCGCCGCCAGCGAGGGGATCACCTCGCCCCAGGGCAGCTGTACCGGGGTCATGCCGGCAGAGGCGAAGACGTCGGTCGAGGAGCGGTCATAGGAGCGGATCTTGATCCCCGCGAGCGAGGCCAGATCGGTGACCTCGGTCTTGGTCCAGATCTGCTGCTGCGGCCAAGGCATCGTGTAGAGCAATTTCTGGTTGTTGGCTTCCATGATCGCTTCGAGCTTTTCGCGGAAGAAGTCCTCGAATTCCGCGAGTTCCTCGAAGGAGGAGATGAAGTAGGGAAGCGAGGTCAGGCCAAGCAGCGGCTCGTCTCCGACCTGCTGGTTCAGCAGCATGTCACCGATCGGCACGAGACCGTCGCGGACCGCACCCAACATCTCCGGGCCCTTGAACCCCAGGGCACCGCCGGGATGCAATGTGATCTCGACCCGTCCCTCGGTCGCATCCTTCACGTCGCCGGCGAAGGTTCCGGCGGCCACCGAGATGTAGTTCTCGGCCGGCCATGCAAGCGGCAGATCCCAGTTTTCGGCTGCCGCGGGGCCGGCTGCCAGCGTCGCGAGCATGATAGTACGGTACAGCATGTTTTTTTCCCTGAAGTTTGTGTTTGTCTTTGCGATCGGGTGTGAAGGAAAAACTAAGGCGGGTCGTTCTTCAAAAAAAGAGAATATATTTTTCTTAACCACATTCCTAAAATCGATGTTTTGGCCGT
Organism: Salipiger mangrovisoli; assembly: GCF_015223355.1. Taxonomy (GTDB): domain Bacteria; phylum Pseudomonadota; class Alphaproteobacteria; order Rhodobacterales; family Rhodobacteraceae; genus Salipiger; species Salipiger mangrovisoli. Next base: position 16,206 of record NZ_JADFFK010000025.1, read on the forward strand.
TCGACGATCGCGACAGGCGCGCGGATCGACGAAGGAGTTCAGTGTTTGCCTGGGCTTGAACGACCACTCGCGTGTCTCTGAGCCGCCGCGCAGCCCTTCCACGTCCGGCTCCGCAACGAGGGGTGGTCCTGCTTTCGATGACAGCTTCTTGGGTTGTCCGTGATGGCTGAATATGTCGACGTGGATGGCCCTGAACCCGTCTTGGTACATCTTCTGCATCACAATTAGTCATTATTAGCCAGTATCTTAGAGACGGTTCTTCGCCAAATCCCGTTGCCTCCCGCCATCGCAGGACGGACTGGTTCGCATTCAATGCGATGCGGGTCCGTGGCTGGGCTCCGCGTGCTTGGGCCCCGAGGCGCCGTCGTCGTCGATTGAACCGACAATCGAAAAGTGACCTCGAACGTGCTGGGGCCGAACTCATGGGCGTCTCACGCTGAACAGTGGCTTTTGGTCTTCGCCATCGGCAGGCCGTTGCTTTGGCATCTTTGCCTCTGACGACGGCATCGAACTGACCAGCAACGCGATGTTCACCTTCGTTGCCACCCAGCGGATCGAGTGGCACCACATCGCGCCAGGCGAGTCGATGCAGGACGGCATCGTAGAAAGCTTCAACGGTCGGATGCGGGACGAGCGGCTCAACGGGACCATGTTCCGCAACCTGACAACGCGCGGACCCTGACCACCACAATCGCCCGCCCCGCTGCGCCAAATGAAGGCCCCGCACGTCGCGCGATCGCCCGCCCTGCGCCGATCTTCGCAAATGCAAACCGGGCTCTGGTCGCGGCCGGATCAAAGATCAGTGGCAGGTCAGCCTGTGCACGCGACAGACAGGCCCTGGCCATGCAGCACCTCGACCTGCCGAAGCTTGGTGACACCGTCTTCTGCATTCTGTCGCTTTCCGGCCAATCCGCAGCCCTCCTGTTCGCCGAGATCCGACCGGACTTGCGCATCATGGCTGGACCACCTCGAGGGCGCTGGCTCGCCAAGAGTGCTGCGCGTCGGTGGCTCAGCTCTCGGCGAGTTCCAGCGCGCAGCAGCGTTGGGCCGCCGCGCCAAGCGCTGCAAGCGCCTCTGCGTCCGAGCCCATCGACAGCGCCGTTTCGAGCTCCGCGACAAGGGCGCGCAGGGCATTTTCCGCGTTGGCGCCCTCGCTGTATGTCAACGGCATGCACTCAAAACACTCGACAAATGACTCGGCGCGACTTGCAATGAGATGCAGCGCAACCGCTCTTTTCGGTTGTTCGGCCGCCGCCCGGCGGGCGGCCTTGGCCAGCGCCGCATGCGCGTGGATGCTCTTGCCGTGGGCTTCGAACGTCCTGATCAGTTCATCGAACATGTTAGCCTCATTGTCTGAATTTGTGGTCATTGCGACCTGGGCGGGCCGCGCGAAGTGGGCTTTGAGAATATCTACACCGACCATCAGGTCCGCGATTGTCATCGCTTCGGCAGGGTTGTGGCTGCCATTGCGGTTGCGCACGAAGATCATTCCGGTCGGCACCCCGGCGGCGGCGAAGACCGCCGCATCGTGGCCAGCGCCCGAGGCGACGACGATGCTCTGGCCCACGACGTCGCCCATCGCCTGTTCGAGCCCGCAGACGACGCCGGGATCAAGCTCGGCGGGCTCGTTCCTGACCACCGAGCCGGTTTCGAACCGGACATCCCGCGCTTTGGATATCCGGTCCATGCGCGATGTCACCTCGGTCTGGAGCTCCGCGAGCAATGCGCGGGAGCCGGAGCGGATGTCGAGCGAGAACGAGACCCGCTCCGGGATACGCGCGATCGCATGCTGGTCCGGGTCGGTGCCCACCACGCCAGAGGTCATCACCAGGTCATCGCCGCGCGCGAGCCGCGCCAGACAGTAGCCCTCGAGTCCGCTGATGAACTCGGCGTAGGCGAGCACAGGATCATGCCGGTCCTTTTGCGGCACCGTACCGGAATGCCCGGCCTGGCCGATGCACTGCACCTGGCGGAACCGGAAATTGCCGCGGATGGCGGAAACCACGGCCGCGGGCAGATCGTTGTTCACCAGCTGCGGACCCTGTTCGATGTGCAACTCGACAAAGGAAAGCACCTTGGCCATGTCGCCAAGCGGTGTCCCGGCCGCAACAGCGGCGGCATCGACGTCCAGAGCGTCGAGATGGCTGCGCAGCGGGCGGCCGTCGCCTTTGTGCGGAGCGTCGAGGTCGGCATCGGTCAACTGCCCGGTGAGCATCTTGGAGCCGAGGTAGCAGGTGCCGAACCAGGCACTTTCCTCGGCCCGCAGGGCGATGCATTTGAGCGGGCGGTCGAGCGTGCTTTCGCCGCGCTGCGCTGAGAGCAGCACCAGAAGCCCGGCGATGACACCGGCCAGCCCGTCGTAGTTGCCCCCCCGCGGAACCGAGTCCACATGGCTGCCGGTCAGATCCCATGCCTCGGCGTCGGCATGTTCGGGCAGGCAAAACAGCAGGTTGCGCCCTGCATCTTCCTCGACGACCAGGCCCTGGGCACGCGCTTCCCGCGCGAGGTGATCCAGCACCTGGCTCTCGATCTCGGAAAACGCCGGGCGCGAGACGCCCGCACCATCGGGCGCAAGGGCACGGATCTCGTCGAAGAGGCGGGCGGCGAACATGCCGAGCGGTTCGGTGGTCGGAGCGACTGGACCGGTCATGGTGTACCTCGCAGGAAGCAAGCAAAGGGGTAGGGCGACCGGCCGCCGGGCCGGTTGCTGCGCGGTTTTCGAGCGCTTGGGATCAACCGTAGAGAAGATCCGGCAGCCAGGTCGCGAGGACCGGCGCGGCGATGAGCAGGCCGACGAGGGCGAGCATGCACAGCACGAAAGGCAGGGCGCCGAGCACCACGTCGCGCACGTCCGATCCGGGTCTGCGGATACCCTGCACGACAAAGAGGTTCATGCCGACCGGGGGTGTCACCAGCGAGAGCTCGCACATGATGACCACGAAGATCCCGAACCACACCGGATCGATGCCCTGCTGCAGCACGATCGGCGTCACGATCGGCAAGGTCGTGATAAGCATCGAGAGCGTCTCCATGAAGCAGCCCAGCACCAGATAGAGGCCGATGAGCAGAACCAAGGTCATCAGCGGGCCTGTGCTGACCGTGTCGACCCAGTGCGCGACCGCCTGCGGGATGCCGATGAGACCGAGCACGAAGTTCACGAAGAAGGCGGCTACGATGAGCAGGGTCACCATGCCGGTGACCTTGATCGTCGAGCGGAAGGCCTCGGCGAGCATTGCCGGGGTGAGGCGACCTCGCAGAGCCGCGAGCGCGGTGGCGGCGACCGTGCCGAGTGCGGCGGCCTCGGTGGCGGTGGCAAAACCCGAGTAGAGACTGCCCATGACGACCAGGAATATGAACAGGATCGGCAGGAGATCGACCAGCAGAGCGAGCCTTACGCGCATCGGGGCAGGCGCCAGCGGGCGACCGGCCGACCGGCGGTCAAAGCGGGTCCAGATCACGATGACGGTGGCGAAGAGCAGCGTCATCAGCACGCCGGGAATGATGCCCGCTGCGAACAGCCGTCCCACCGAGGTGCTGGTGACCGCACCGTAGATCATCAGGTTGATGCTGGGCGGGATCAGGATGCCGAGGGTACCGCCGGCGGCGATGGACCCGAGAGCGAGCCGCTCGTTGTAGCCACGTTCGATCATGTTCGGCATGGCGACGCTGCCGATGGTGGCGGCGGTCGCGACGCTCGAACCGGAGGTGGCGGCGAAGATTGCGCTGGCGAAGATGTTGCTGTGCAGCAGGCCGCCGGGAATGCCCTGGACCCAGGCCGAGAGCGCCGTATAGAGCCGGTCGGTGACGCCCGAGCGCAGCAGTAGCTCGCCCATCAGGACGAACATCGGCAAGGCGACGAGCAGGTAGTCGTTGGAGGTGGCCCAGGCAAGGCCGCCGATGTTCATCACCACGGCGGGACCGAAGGTCAGCAGCGCACCGGCCACGCCGATCATCGCCATCACCGCCGCGACGTGCAGGCCGAGCAATGAAAGGCCGACCAGCAGGGCGATGTAGAGTGCTGCGAGCGTCGTCGTGTCCATCATGTCAGTGTCCTTCCGGCGCCTGGCGCCGCTTGAGCGATGCGAGCTCGGCGTCGGTCTCGGCTGCTATGTCGTCGATGTCGAGGTCACGGGCGGCGGCTTCGACGCCGCCCTCTCCGAAGAGTTTCGCAAGCGCCCGGATCAGCGTGACCGCGATCACCAGCGTGAAGGTGGCCAATGCGATCAGCCAGATGCCCTGCGGGTAGATCAGCGGCGTGCCGAGCGGTGTCGGCGAGACCGCTCCAAGCTCGTAGGACCGCAGCCATTCCGCGCCGCCGCGCCAGGTCAGCAGTGCGGCGAAGGCGAGCAGCGTCAGGTGGGACGCGACGTTGAGCACCAGCCGCAGCCCGTGGGGGAAACGTGCGACGATCAGGTTGATCCGGATATGCGCGTTGGCCACATAGGCCGCGACAAAGCCGACGGCGCCGCCAATGGCGTAGACGTAGCCCCCGATTTCATCGACCCCGGCAAGCGAGTGATTGAAGAGCTTTCGGCTCAGAACCTCGTAGGCCGTGAGAAAGGCGAGGCCAAGAAAACCGGCCCCCGCAAGGATCGTCACGATATCCAAAACTTTGCGCATCTGCCGCTCCGTCGCGCCTTCGTTGATCTGCCGACCAGCGTGACGCCTCGGCGCAACCTGAATGTCGGTAGGAAAAGGAGCCACCGGGCCGAAAGGGAAAAGACCGGCGGCAGTGAAGGTCAGCCCTTGGTACAGGCTGACCCAAGGGAGGTCATTCGATCGTGTAGCCGGTCGCGGCACCGACGGTTTCGTTCCAAATCGATGTGCATTCGCCGAATGCGGCATCGCAATCCTCGGCCCAGCCCGGCAGAACCGCCGCGTTCACCGCTTCGTTCAGCTTTTCTTCGTCTTCCGGGCCGTATTCGACAAGTTTCATGTCCGCCGCCTCGCCGAAGGTGCATTCGCCCTCGCCAGTGTTGCAGGCGATCCCCTGAGCGGTGGCGTCCTCGGCAACCGACCACATCTTGTCTTCCATCTTGGCAAACTCGGCGGCAAGCGCTGCGCGATCATCCTCGGGCAGCTCGTCCCAGAAGTCGCCGTTCGCAACGTGAAGCTGGTTGGCCCAGGTCAGAGGAAGCGTGAAGAGCGTGTCGGTCACCTCGTGCCATTTCGCTTCGTAGCCCGACAGCGACGCGGCGATGGCACAATCGACGACGCCGCGCTGAAGGCTCGGGTAGACCTCCGAGAACGGCAGGGTGACACCGCTGGCACCGAAGTAGGTCACGAGGTCATTGAGCGCCGGCGAGAAGACCCGGACCTTCTTGCCTTCGAGGTCGGACAGGCTGTTCAGCTCTCCTCGGCAGAAGAGCATCGAGGCCGGATAGGGCCAGATGGTCAGCAGTTCACCGCCGAATTTCTCGCGCACCCGTTCTGCGAGCGGCGCGCGGTAGGCGTCGATCGCCGCGCGATTTGTGGCGAGCTCGGGCATGATGCCGGGCAGGTCGAGGCCCATCACGAAAGGATCGTCGCCCGAGACGTAACCCGGCGAGATTTCCATGATCTGGAAGACACCCGATTGCAGCTGGCGGAAGCCGTCGTACCCCTTGAGGCCGAGCTCGTCGATCGAGCGGAACCGCACCGAAACCGTGCCATCGGTCGCCTCTTCGAGCCCCTCGAAGAACGGCTTTTCGATTTCGGCGTTCTGGTACTGGTTGGAAAACCCGCCGAGCACGTTGGCGGTGGTCTGCGCCGAGGCGGCAGCCGGCACCAGCAGGGTGCTGAGAACGGTGGCGCCGAGCGCGAGCTTGAAACGCGAGAGCGTCATGGTGGTGATCCTTTCTGTTGGAGACCTTACTGGGCCGCTTTTGTTGTTCCGCCTCTCACATCGTCGAGGAACGCATGGAAGACGGTGTCGAACTCGAGTTTGGATTCGAGCATGGGGGAGTGGCCGCAGTCCTTGAAGACATGCAGCCGGGCGTCGGGAATACCGGCCATCAGAAGCTCGGCGTGTTCCATCGGGCGCCCAGAGTCCTCGGTCGGATGCAGCACCAGCGTCGGAGCCGCGACCTTCGGAAGATCGTCCACTAGATCGGTGTCGAGCAGGCTCGCCTGGATGTCGATCACTGCCTGCATGGGCGCCTGCATGGCACGCGACACATAGGCGTCGAAGAACCCCTCGGGCGGCTCCTTGTAGAACCATTTCGCGCTGATCTCGCGCATCAGCTCTTCGGTGATGCCGTTGGCCTTGCGCATGGTGGCAAGCAGGTCACGACCGGTGTTGTGATTCTTCATCGTCGGGCCGCTGCCGACCGTGACGAGACCACCGATCACCTCGGGGAAGTTGATCGCCGCCTGCTGACAGACGACGCCGCCCATGGAATGGCCGACGATGACCGGGCGCTCGAGCCCGAGGGCCTGGGCGAAATGTGCGACCCGTGCCGCAAGGCTTTCAATCGTGTAGCCATCCGGCGGCGCATCGGAGCGCAGGAAGTTATTGATCGCGTAACCGCAAAAGCCGTTCGGAAGGCTCTCCATTGTCAGGTGCCACAGCTCCGAGGAGCTGCCGAACCCGCCATGCACGAAGATGACCGGGTAGCCGTCCTGTTCGGTCCGATCGTAAACGACCTTGGCCCCGTCGACGGTGGTGGAAAGATGCGTCAGCATGGTTGTCCCTCATTTTCTTGCCACCATCGCCCAAGAAAGGGGTGTCAGAAAAGTTTCAAGATGTGATAAATATGAAAAATTAGGTTATGCATTCTCATGGGATGAGACAAATGGCGAAGACGGGACCAGCCTTCCCCGACATCGGCGACCGCCTGCGGACGTATCGCATCGCTTCCGGTCGCAGCGTGGACGATCTCGCCGCCCGTCTCGGGGTAAGCCGTGCGGCCGTCTATCGCTACGAGAAGGGCGATGTGGTCAAAATCGAGACGGTGCAGAAGCTCGCCAACCTGCTGCATGTGCCGATGACAGCGCTGCTGGGGATCGACATCGAATTCGTATCGGATGGAATCGTGTTCTTCGAGCGCGTCCGGCAGATCGAGGCCCGGGCGCTGTCTGCGGTGATCGTCTTCGGACCCATCGCCTATATGCTCACATCTGACGAGTACGATGTTGTCCTGCGAGAAGCGCTCTCCGAAACCTTTCCGGACATCTCGACGGGAGTTGAGTTGCGACTGGACCAGCTTCTCACCTCGTTGCGTGGTCGCAAGGAGACGTTTCGCGCGCGGCGCATGGGGCTCGTATCAATTTCCTCGGTGCCCGAGATCGAGCGGTTCCTTGCCACCGGCCTCGTCGCGCGGTCCAATGTTTCGGCGCACGTCACCAAGGCGCGCCGCGGCCATGCGGTGCGGGAAGTCAGGCATATCGCGCGGATGCTGCGCACTCCGGAGATGGGGGTGCAGATCGGCGTGCTGACCGAGGGCCTGCCGGTGTCCGGCTTTCAGATCATCCGCGAGATGGACCGCAGCCGCGTCGTCAACAGCCCGTTCCGTGTCGTCGACATTCCCAACGTCCGCTACGGTGTCGCGTCGATCATCGACATGGAACACGTTGTGCAAATGCATGAGGATATCGCGAACCGGCTCTGGACCTCGGCCCTCACCGGGGAACCGGCGGCGCGGCTGCTCGAAGATCTCGCCAACCGCGCCGAGGCCGAAATTGACTCCAGCTACGCCTCCGGTTGAGTGGGAAACCGCGCTGCGCGGTGCCATTTTCCCCATCCGTTGAGCAGTGGCTAAAGCAGTGCGCTGACCGTGACCTCGACGCGCGGGTGAACCAATAAATCGCTTCGCGTATAAACGGCAGAATTTCCGGCTGCCCATGAGCGGCATGTCAGGAAATGGGGGTTCTTCGTGGAGCAAGGGCCCCCAAACCACGGCACAGAGCTGTCGGCATCGGCGCAATGGCCAGCATATGCGGGTGCCGAAGATAAGATGCGCCGACGCGCAGACGACCTGCGCGCTCGGACAGGGGTAGATCGACAGTGCAACGGATATTCCAGAGAACATGGCCAAGGGTGACCGACCTGCGTGTCACCGTAGCGGACCTGGGCGACATTGCGGCGCTGAAGCAGCGGATGGAAATGCAGTACAGTCATAGGGTGGCCGACCATCGGTCTCACTCCTCGCACTGATCTGCCTCGGGAGACGGCTACGGGTCTGTTCGTCGCCTGCACCTTCGACCAGCAGAAACCGGTCTTCGGCTCCTTCTGGCTCCACAGTTTCCTCCCCGTCGGCCCCAGCCCATTCGGGCATGCATGGCGCGGGCTCCGGCCAAAGAGCGGTCGGGGCCCCGCGGGCCCCGACCAAGGTCTTTCATGGAGCCACCGGAAGGCTCAGTCCGGCAGGGTGAAGGCCATCAGGTAGTCGCCGGTCACCGGAGACTGCGCGGAGCCGCCGACCGACAGAAGGACGTACTCCTTGCCGTTCTCGGGCGAGACATAGACCATCGGCGTCGCGCTGGCGCCGACCGGCAAGGGCATCTTGAGCAGTTCCTCGCCCGTCGCCGCATCATAGGCCCGCAGGAAGTAATCCTGTGTCCCCGCGAAGAACACCAGGCCGCCGGCGGTCACGGTGGTGCCCGCGTAGCTGGGCATGCCCATGGTCATCGGCAGGCCGAGCTTCATGCCGAGAGGGCCAAGTTCGCTGGCGGTGCCCGACGCGACCTGCCAGGCAATCTCGCGCGTGTCCATGTCGATCGCGGTGACCGTGCCCAGCGGCGGCTGGGTGCAGGGTACACCAAGCGCCGAGGCCCACATGCGAAGCTCGTGACCGTAGGGCGTCCCCTGCATCGGGGCCAGGCTGTGGCCATCCGGGGTCGCGTCCCGTGTCTTGGTGATCTCGGTGTATTCCTCGCGCGGGATCAGGCGGTGGGCATAGACCATCTGCATGTCGTTGACGAAGAGCAGGCGATTGACCGGGTCATAAGACGCGCTGCCCCAGTTGAACCCGCCCGAGGGCGCCGGATACTCAAGAGCCCAGTCGGTGCCCGGAGGGGTGAACTCGCCATCCCAGCGCTGCTGGCGGAAGGCGATCCGGCAAGTCAGCTGGTCGAACATGGTCATGCCCCAGGACTTGGCCTCGGTCAGCTCGCCAATGCTGAAGTTCGGCATCCCGACTGAGTAGGGCTGGGTCGGGGCAGGGGTGATGTCCGGGGCGCCGCCGGTCGTCGCCACGGGGCGCTCCTCGATCTCGGTCAGCGTCGTGCCGTCGCGACGGTCGAAGGTGAAGATCTCGCCGCGCTTGGTCAGCAGCACGAGCGCCGGGACCATCTCGCCCGCGTCGTTCTTCATGTCGATCAGCGCGGGCTGCGAAGGCAAGTCGAGGTCCCACAGATCGTCATGAACCGTCTGGTAGTGCCAGACCGGACGCCCGGTTGCACCGTTCAGCGCGACGATGGCCGTGTTGTAGGGGCGCGATTGCTCCGGCCGGTCCGCCAGCCAGTAGTCGGTGCCCGCGCTGCCCATCGGGGCATAGATCATGTCGAGCTCGGGGTCGTATGCGGCATGGGTCCACATGTTGGGAGTACCGAGCGTGTAGGTCGTCTCGTCACCGGTCGGTTCGGCAGTGGTCTCCGGGGCGCCCGGATCCCAGGCCCAGAGCAGTGCGCCCGAGCGGACGTCGAAGGCCCGCACCGCGCCGGAAGGCTCGCCGATCGCCTGGTTGTCCGCGATCCAGCCGCCGACGATGATCTTGTCGTTCGCAACGAGCGGAGCGGAGGTCTGGAAGTAGTATTGCGGCCCCGTTTCGACCATGCGGTCCCGCAAGTCGACTTCGCCGTTGGTGCCGAAGTCCTCGCAGAGCGCGCCCGTCGCTGCATCCAGTTCGAACAGGCGGGCGTCGATCGTATTGCCGATGATCCGCTCGTGGCAGGGGGCATCCTCGGGCGTGTCGGCGTCGAGATGGTAGCCCAGGCCACGGCAGCGCAGGAACCCGACGGCGTCCGCCTTCGGATCATAGGTCCACTTGCCCTCGCCGGTCGTGGCATCGATCGCGTGGATGACGTTCTCGGGGGTGCAGGAGTACAGCGTATTGTCGATCTGCAGCGGTGTGTTCTGATCGACCTTCCAGGGGTTGGTCTCGTCTCGCCCCGTTTCGTAGGTCCAGGCGAGCTCGAGCGAGCCCACGTTCTCGCGGTTGATCTGGGTGAAGGGCGAATAGCGGGTGCCCATCGTGTCACGGCTGTAGGCCGTCCAGTTGAGCGGCGCGTTGTCAGACTCTGCGACGACGAACTCTCCAGGGTCGTTCGGGCTCACGTAGGGGACGTTGATGAAGCCCCTGGCCAGGAAGCCGCCGAAGGCAAGGATGCCGACAACGCCGGCGGCCAGCAGCCCCTTGCCGACCTTGTCAAACCGCGAGGAGAAAAGAAGCGCGGCGGCGATCGCGAAGCCGAGCGGAGCAAGAAGGCGCGGGAACCAGCCCCAGTAGTCCGTGCCGACTTCCCAGAAGGACCAGATCAGGGTGACGAGCAGAAGGGCCAGCACGACGCCGGCACCGCGACGGTCCTGTCGCGCGATCAGATAGGCCGCGACCAGGTATCCCAATCCGGTGAGCGCATAGTACCAGGACCCGCCGGCACCGGCCAGCTTTGCGCCCAGGACCACCAGGTAAAGCGCTGCAACAGCAAGAATTGCTGCGAAGCACCATCGTAAGAACTTCATTGGGTCGGCTACCTTTCCTGTACCAGGCAGATGACGCCGGACCTCCAAGCGGGCGCCGAATTTCGGGGGCTTGGAGCGCGGACCGTGGCCGGGACGGTCAATGCATGACACGGCGACCCGAAGGATCGGGGGCGCCCATCCGAGCCACTGGGCGGGCACGCCTGCGAAGGGGCGCCCGTTCGCGGAGCGACATCTGCGTTCGTTGTGTCGGCGAGGATGTGGCGCCGAGAAACCTGGTCGCCTGCCCGCCATTGATGTGATTTTATCGAACAGTGCGGAATGCAATCTAACACTGTTAGTCATGCGTTATATTGACGCTACCGCCGCGTCAAGGGCCACCAGCGAGGATTGAATGGACCGTGATACCGTAATCGAGCAAGGCTTGGCCCTGGCGCATGAGCAGGGCCTCGACGCGTTGAGCCTCAGGACCCTCGCGACCCGCCTTGGCGTAAAGGCCCCCTCTCTCTATTGGCATGTGGCGAACAAGGGCGATCTTCTGGCTGCCATGGGCGAACGGTTGCTCTGGGACTGCCTCGGTGAAATTCCGGAGGTCTCGACATGGCAGGATTGGTTGCGCGCATACGGGCGCCAACTCTGGCTGACCCAGTCGACCTTCAGGGATTCCGGCCAGCTGCTGATGGCTCTGCGCAGCAACGCTGTCGGGTGCGAGCGTGTGAACGCCGAGATCACCTCGCGTCTGGGGGCTTTTGGCGTGCCCCCTGACAACGCCAGGGTCATGCAATGGTCAGTACAGACACTGATGTGTGGCAGTCTCGCCATCGCGCAGGTGACCTACGCGTCTCCCGCTTCAGTCGAAGCCGCTTCGCTCGACAATCTGGAAGCGCTTGTCGCGGGCTGGTCGGCACGCTCGGCAGACGGCTTTCCAAGCACGGACTATCTTTCCGAGTGACGCCCTCAGGCTCCAGGCTCATTGATTTTCAGAGCCAGAAGATACCGGTAGCGGCGCGGGTCATGGCTGAGGAAGACCTTCGGGCATCGGCCCGAGCGGTTTGCGACGCGCCGCCAGTCCCTGAGCCTGCCAAGCATGATCTTGCTGCGGTTGCTTCGCTTGCAGCGGCGGCGAACATGTCGAGCCGTGCTCCTTCTACGCTTCCGGCCCGGAATGCAAATCCTAGAGCCCTTGTCTTTGAGGCCGTCTCTGAACCAGTCACCGCCTCGAGCAGCAGGTCGGCCAGCGTGTCGGCACCCAGCTCGAGGAGGTTCTTCTTGTTCAGAGCCTTGCCTGCCATCGGGGTCCTCCTCGTATGCACTAGTCTTGCGCCGGATCATGCGCGCCGCCGCGCGCTTTGCAAGCATGCGCTAGATATGGAAAGGGCACCCAATGGGCGCCCTACATGTAGATCCCTGGAAAAAACTCAGGTGTCTCTTACACCCTCAGTGCGTCCAGGCGCCCCGGCGGTCGACCGCGAAATTTTCAGCATAGCCGCGGGCGCGGAGGTTGGGTTTGCGCTTGTTGGGCTCGTTCACCTGCGCCTCGATGCCGTTCTCCGCGGCATAGGCCAGTGCGGCCTCTTTGGTGTCGAACTTCAGCCGCACCTGGCTCTGCGTGTCCGACGAAGAGGTCCAGCCCATCAGCGGGTCGACCTCGCGAGCCGAGGCCGGGAAGAATTCCAGAACCCAGTCCCTCGTCTTTGCTTGTCCCGAAGACATGGCCGTCTTGGCCGGCTGGTAAATCCGTGCGCGCATGGAATCCCTCCTGACATTCATTGGCGTTATCGGGAATTTATACTGCCGGGGCAAGAGATCGCGGTGAGGCAGTGCGGCAAATCTTCCGCAACCCTTGCGTCTCGCCCATATTAGAGGAACATTCCGTGAAAATGCCCGGCCACCGGGCCTGAGTCCCCGCTGACCCCGATCGAAGCCTCTTGAAACTGCCGCTCGGCGCGACACCTCTTGCACGCGCCCGGAGATGACCCCATGCCCTATTCCCATTCCGATAAGTCGATGCCGATGATGCACGCCCCCGCGCCGGACGTCCGGACGCGCGAGAAGCTCGAGGGCGGCATCAGCTTCCGCATGCAAACCGAATTCTTGCCCGCGGGCGACCAGCCGACAGCCATCGCGGAACTGGCGCAGGGGGTGCGGGACGGCGAGCGCAGCCAGGTGCTGCTCGGGGCCACCGGCACCGGCAAGACCTTCACCATGGCCAAGATCATCGAGGAAACGCAGCGCCCGGCGATCATCCTCGCCCCCAACAAGACGCTGGCGGCGCAGCTCTACGGCGAGTTCAAGGGCTTCTTCCCGGACAACGCGGTGGAATACTTCGTGTCCTACTACGACTACTACCAGCCCGAGGCCTACGTGCCGCGCTCGGACACCTACATCGAGAAGGAAAGCCAGATCAACGAGCAGATCGACCGGATGCGCCACTCGGCGACCCGGGCGCTGCTCGAGCGCGACGACGTGATCATCGTCGCCTCGGTCTCCTGCATCTACGGCATCGGCTCGGTCGAGACCTACGGCGCGATGACCCAGGACCTGCACGCCGGCAGCGAATACGACCAGCGCAAGATCATCGCCGATCTGGTGGCGCAGCAGTACCGCCGCAACGACGCGGGCTTTTCGCGCGGGGCGTTCCGGGTGCGCGGCGACTCCCTGGAGATTTGGCCCGCCCACCTCGAGGACCGGGCCTGGAAGCTGTCCTTCTTCGGCGAGGAGCTGGAGAGCATCACCGAGTTCGACCCGCTGACCGGCGAGAAGACCGGCAGCTTCGAGCGCATCCGCGTCTACGCCAACTCGCACTACGTGACGCCGAAGCCGACAATGCAGCAGGCGGTCATCCAGATCAAAAAGGAGCTGCGCCAGCGGCTCGACCAGCTCGTCGCCGAGGGCAAGCTGCTGGAGGCGCAGCGGCTCGAGCAGCGCACCAACTTCGACATCGAGATGCTCGAGGCGACGGGCGTGTGCAACGGCATCGAGAATTACTCGCGCTACCTGACGGGCCGGGCGCCGGGCGAGCCGCCGCCCACGCTTTTCGAGTTCATCCCGGATCACGCCATCGTCTTCGCCGATGAGAGCCACGTTTCGGTTCCGCAGATCGGCGCCATGTACAAGGGCGACTACCGGCGCAAGTTCACCCTGGCCGAGCACGGCTTCCGGCTGCCGTCCTGCATGGACAACCGCCCGCTCAAGTTCGAGGAATGGGACGCCATGCGCCCGCAGTCGGTCTTCGTCTCGGCGACCCCGTCGAACTGGGAGCTGGAGCAGGCGGGCGGGGTCTTTGCGGAACAGGTGATCCGCCCGACGGGCCTTCTGGACCCGATGGTCGAAATCCGCCCGGTGAAGACACAAGTGGACGACCTGTTGGACGAAATCCGGCGGGTGACGGCAAAGGGCTACCGCACGCTCTGCACCGTGCTCACCAAGCGGATGGCCGAGGACCTGACCGAATACCTGCACGAGCAGGGGATCAAAGTGCGCTACATGCACTCGGATATCGATACCATTGAGCGCATCGAGATCCTGCGCGATCTGCGGCTCGGGGCGTTTGACGTGCTGGTCGGGATCAACCTTCTGCGCGAGGGGCTCGACATTCCCGAATGCGGGCTCGTGGCCATTCTCGATGCCGACAAGGAAGGTTTCCTGCGCTCCGAGACCTCGCTGATCCAGACCATCGGCCGCGCCGCGCGAAATGCCGACGGGCGGGTGATCATGTACGCCGACCGCGTCACCGGCTCGATGGAGCGGGCGCTGGCCGAGACCGAGCGGCGGCGTGAAAAGCAGGTCGCCTACAACGAGGAACACGGCATCACCCCGGCGACGGTGAAGAAGAACGTCGACGACATCCTCGCCGGTCTCTACCAGGGCGACGTCGACATGAACCGGGTCACCGCCACGATCGAGTCCAAGCACCAGGGCTCGAACCTGACGGCGGTGCTCGACGGGCTGCGCACCGACATGCGCAAGGCGGCCGAGAACCTCGAGTTCGAGGAGGCCGCGCGGCTGCGCGACGAGATCAAGCGGCTCGAAGCGGTCGACCTGGCGATCCACGACGACCCTCTGGCGCGGCAGTCGGCGGTCGAGGCGGCCTCGGAGGCAGCGGTGAAGACTCGCGGCCGCTCGACTGCCGGGCGCCCTGGCCAGCATGGCGGCAATGTAAAGCGACGCAAGCGGTGAGCCTTGCCTGGCATTGAACCGACGGACGGCAAAAAGCCCCTCTCCACATTCGGTGAAGAGGGGCTTTTCCGTCTTGTAAGGCAGCGATCAGCTGTCGTTCTTTTCGTCCGGCGGGGTGACCTCGATGTTCGGCAGGGTGACCTCGGCCTCCTTGGTGTCGACCTCGACGTCGACATCCGGCACGGTCACGCTCTCGGTCTTGGTTCCGACCTCTACAGAACCGACCTCGGCATCAACCTCGGGCAGTTCACCGCCATCGACCGAGACGTCCACGTCGGGCAGGCGGCCCTCCTTGGTGACGTCGAAGTCGATCATGTAGGCTCCGACGCCGATGACGACGGCGGCAGCGGCGACGAGGGCAACGATGGATCCGGTACGCATGTTCAGTTCCCTTCCGTTTTTGTCCGGCGCTGTGTTGCGCCGTGATGTTCGGTAAAGGAACCGTGAGATGGGCTTGATGGTTCCGAAAATATTGTCCGGAACCAACGCCTTATATTGTGCGTTCTTAGCCGCGGCAGCGGTCAGCCGCAGAACACCCGCAGGATCTGACCGGCGCTGTCGGTCTCGATGTTCATCCGGTCCATGCGGAAATCCATCGTCATGGGCTGGTTCGGCCCGAGAATTCGCAGCTTGTCCCCGGCGGTGAGGCCCAGTTCCTCCACCGGCTGACCGATGTGAGTCTGGTAGGCCGCCGCGCCGCAGGTGTCGGCCCCGGTCTCGGTTTCGGTCTCGGCTTCGCTGCACCCGGCAATGCCGGCACAGAGCCCCAGCATGATCGTGATCCGTCCCATCATGGTCTTTCTCCTTTGCTCGACTTGTCAGTCAGATAGGTCACGCGAACGTGCGTCTCAACCGTCTGGCCGCGCGAATGAGCGACTCGACCCAATTGCGGATCGGGGGTAGCATTTTCGTCATGCGCCAGATCGTTCTCGCCTCGCTTCTCGGACTCGCCGCTTGCAGCACGCCCTACGAGCGCTGCAACCGCGATGCCGCGAACCTTTACAGCCAGGCGATGCGGGAGCGGGCAGAGATCGCCAAGGACCTGGCCCGCGGATTCACCTACAGCACCGAGTGGGAAACCCGTCTGCGCTGGGACGTCTGCGGCAGCCATCACGGGTATCTGCACTATTGCTGGCGCCACGACACCGAGCCGGTGACCCGCCGGGTTCCGATCAATGCCGAGGAACTGCGCCGTCGCGATGCAGCGCTCGAAGAGCAGATCCCGCAGCTGCGGCGCGACGCGGCGGCGGGCCAGTCGGAGTGCCGCAAACGCTACCCGGCCGAGGTCGAGGCAGCGCTTCCGGCATCCTCCAGCAAGGGCTGAACCGGCAGGCCGAAAGGCAGGGCGCCAGTTCAGGCGGCGGGCTTCCGCAGCTCGGGATGTTGTTTCAGCACCAGTCCGAAGGCGACCATCGCAACGCCGGTCGAGAGCAGTTCCACCGAGAGCAGCACGCCCAGCACCACTGCGGCCGAGGAAGGGAAGTTGGTGAAGATCATGATCGCCAGCACCACCGAGATCGCACCGCTGATGATCATCAGCATCTTGTAGCGGCTCTCGGTGACGGAGAAGGCGTAGATCACCTTTGCCACGCCGCTGACCAGGAACAGGATGGCCGCAACCAGGGTCAGCGAGATCAGGCCCTCGAGCGGATTGGCCAGGAAGCTGATGCCGAGCCAGAGGTAGATGATCGTCATCAGGATGGCGAGCAGACGTTCCTTCATGCGCGTGACGCGGAAGATGCTGATCGCCTGGATCACGCCGATGATCAGGAAGAACCAGGCGACGATGGTTTGCGCCGCCACCGAGGCGGCGAAGGGGTTGAGAAGCGCGACCACCCCGCCGACGATGCTCGCGATACCGAGGATAACCCAGGTGAGCCAATGCTGCATTTCCAAATTCCTTCGATGCCAGCCGGTCAAATTCCGGTGACACGACGGTGCGCCTGTACCCCCCTTCGTGTCAACTATCTGTTAACACTTGCGAAGAGTCCTCGGTGACGCCGGGCCGGGTTGGCCCGTCCACGCGCTCGGCGAGCAGCAGCGCAAGCCAGCGGGTTTTCTCGAAACTGGCGAGGACGATGGCGAGGATCGAGGTCAGCGGCACGGCGAGGATCGCGCCGGGGATGCCCCAGAGCGTCGTCCAGAGCGCCAGCGCCAGCAGCACCACGAAGGGGCTCAGGTTGAGTTGCCGCCCGATCAGCCGCGGCTCGACGATGTTTCCGAGCGTGACCTGGATCGCGGTCAGCGCCGCGCCGAGTCCCACGGTCAGCCCGATGGAGCCGAACTGCGCCAGTGACAGCGCGACGGGAAAGGCCACCGCCAGCAGCGAGCCGACGTAGGGGATGTAATTCAGAACCCCGATCACCACTGCCCAGAACAGCGCGAAATCCACGTTGAAAGCCCAGAGGATGGCGTAAGAGACCGCGCCCAGCACGACGTTGATCAGCGTCTTGAAGGCGAGGTACCGGCTGATCTTGTCGTTGATCGCACCGACCACGGCGAGCACCCGCGCGCTTTGTTCCGGGGACTTCAGCCCGGCGCTCAGGCGGCGCTGGAACGAACGCCGCTCGGCCGTGATAAAGGCGGCGTAGATGATCACCATCAGCACGACCGAACCAAGGTTGGTAAAGCCGCCCAGAACCGCCAGAGAGAACCTTCGCAGATCGATCCGACCGATGGTCTCGGCGGTGACGCGATCCCAAAGAACGTCGTCCTCGAAATGGAAATAGGCACCGATCCCGTCGACCATGGTGCGCAGGTTCTCCTCGTAGGTCGGGGCGACGGACATGATGTCACGCACGGTGGCCGAGAAGACGGCCGCCAGGACGAAGACCACGGCGGCGGCGCAAATCAGGAGCAGCAGGCGCAACACGCCAAAGGGCAGACGTCCAAGGATCGGCAGGCGGCGCAGGGCTCCCGCCACGGATTCCAGCAGGTAGACCAGGATCGTAGCGGTGACGATCGGCAGCAGGATATTGCGGCCGAGCACAAGCAATGTTCCGGCCGCGAGCACGAAGACGGTGGACAGCACGAGCGTCTGGAACGGGGTGTCCTTCATCGTCAACGGATCATCCTCTTGGCACGGTTCGCCGGAGTGGGGACGAAGTCGGCCGGGATGTCAACGCGGCGGGGTTCAGAGCTGGCTGGCGATCGGCAGGAGGCCGGTCAGCCAGGCGGTGGTGGCGCGCATCGTCGAGAGGATGGGCTCGGAGCGGAAAAGCCGCCAGCGGTCGCCCTCGGCATGTTCAAGCCATTGCATCCGGCCCTGCTCATCGAGCCGCAGGTGGAAGGCGGCATCGGGCAGCAGCATCTTGAAGTTCGCCGCCGCCTGCGCGGCAAGCTCGGGCGACTCGACGAGGATTCCCATCTCGGAGTTGATCCGAACCGAGCGCGGGTCCCAGTTGAACGAGCCGATGAAGAGCAGCTTGCGGTCCAGCACGAACGCTTTGGCATGCAGCGCAGAGCGCGACAGGCCGAGCCCCGACAGCGTGCGGTCGGGGCGGTCCTTTTCGGCGCGCAACTCCCACAGGTCCACCCCCGCCTCCAGCAACTCACGTCGCGAATGGGCGTAATGGGCATAGACCGCGGGCACATCGGTGGCATCGAGGGAGTTGGTCAGCACCGTCACCTCGACGCCGCGGGCCTCAAGCGATTTGAGCAGGGCGGTGCCGCTGTCGCGGGGCACGAAATAGGCCGAGACCACCAGGAACTCGCTTTCCAGCGCGGTGACGTAGGGCAGCATCGAGGCGGCGAAGGTCTCCGAGGCGGGCAGATCGCCAGCGGCCTTCTGCGGCGGGTCGGCGAGCAGCGTGGCCTTCGCGGCGGTGAGCCGGGGCGGCTGCCGCTTCAGGGTCGCGACGTGCGCGGTGAGGGCGCTGCCATAGGGCGTCTGCGCAATTTCCTGGCGCATCCCGGTCAAACGATCGCGCACCGCGGCGAGGTCTGGGCCGTCTTTCTTGGGGGCGATCACCAAGGCCGCGGGGATGGCGTAGCGGCTGTTCCAATAGGCGTCGAATGAGCGGCCGACCTCGGCGACAACCGGCCCGGCGGCCAGAAGATCGAGGTCGTCGTAGTTGGAATCCTCGCGCGCCGAAAAGTACTCGTCGCCGATGTTGCGGCCGCCGACGATGGTGGCGCGCCCATCGAAGGTCATCGACTTATTGTGCATCCGGCGGTTGATCCTGCGAAATTCAAACAGCGCCGAAAGCGCCTTCCCGTGCGAGCGGGCAAAGGGATTGAACAGGCGGATCTCGATGTTCGGATGGGTTTCGAGCGCGTGGGTGGTCTCGTCGTAGCCGCGCGTGTCCATGTCGTCGAGCAGCAGCCGTACCCGCACGCCTCGATCCGCCGCGCGCAGCAGGGCGTCGGCGAAGAGCCGTCCGGCCTCGTCGTTGTGCAGAAGGTAGTACTGCGCGTCGATGCTGGTGGTGGCGATCTCGGCGAGCGCCAGCCGAAGCGCCAGCGCATCGATGCCGTTCCCCACGATATGCACCCCGGATTTTCCGTCGGCGCGGCCCTGCCACTTGCGGGCGATCTGCGAGAGCGGTGCCGTGCTTGGGGCGACCAGCGCGGCGCTTGCGGTGCGCGGGCCCTGCGGCGGCTGGCTGGCGCAGGCTGTCAGCAGGAGGCAGGTGAGAAGGGCACAGATCAACCGGAACATGGTGGCCTCGGTTCTTGAGCACGGGTGTTCAGACTGGTCGAGCCTTGCTGCCTAGGCAAGCCATCCGCGCAACGTCGCAGGTCGAGCGCGGCATTTGCGCCGCAGGCGGGGCGGGGCCTGCGCCGCCGCCTGCAGCCAAGACATCCTGAGCCCGGCACGCTTCGAGCCGGTGCGGTGGAGGCAGGGCGCTGTTGCGGATGGTTTCGAGCTGGGCTACTCACTCTCCGACGGGTCATTAGCTCAGTTGGATAGAGCAACCGCCTTCTAAGCGGTCGGTCGAGGGTTCGAATCCTTCATGGCCCGCCACCCTGCATTCAGTCCTGCCAATGAAGCATAAGCTTGCACGTTTTGGCGGTTTCCATGCACACCCCCTGTCAAGAGGCTTGGGGTGCGGTATCGAGGTTTACTTCTAGCACACTGGGACAGAACGGTATTTCAGCATGACCCGTGGCTATCGGTCACTTACCTCCCTGAGATTTCAGGAGTGCCACAACCGGCTCAACAGCGTTGCGAAGATAGACCGGTCCGACACCCAAGCCGTTCGGGCGGAACGGCTGGACCCCCTCGCTCTGCAGAACGGCACGAATCGTGTTCAAATGCGCACCGGTTTCGGCCGACAGCATTGATGGTGTCGTGTAGTTGGCCGCAAACGCAGCGATGTCGTCGCGGCTCATGCGCCATTCCCGACGCCTGGTCGCAGGATTCAAAACCAACGTCGCAGGCGTGTAACCACCTTCGATCAGAGCTAGGAATTGACCTTTCCCCCGAATGCCCGCCGACCGAGCGAAGGCCGCTGCTGTCACCTCTCCCTGGCTGATCGATGGCTTGCGCTTCGGCGCGACCTTCGCGTTGAACGCAGCAACCTCGGCGATTTCCACCACAAGCCCGTGGTAACCGAAAACATCAGGACGCTGACCAAGGCGCAGAGACCCCGTCCGGATGGCCGCAATGATCTCGGCAACAGGAAGGTCCAGCCGCTTGTGAACGAGTTGGATCGTCTCCCACCCTGGCTCCTCTGGAGCCACCGGCTGCGCGTAGGCCTCCAACTCCTCAAGAAGGGCTTGGCCATCCGCAATCCGCCAAGGCGATTTGATCGTTGCAACTTTGGTCCTCGGGACGAGGACACCGTCTGCCTTCAACCCGTTCAATTCGGCCAAGGTCGCGCCGATTGCCTTTCGCAGCGCAATGGGACCAACCAGCGTCGGGATTTCATCAAGGACGTGCTGCCAGGCCTTCGCATCAAAGGTCTTGCGGGCATCGGCACGCGCGTCACTGGGCGCGAACGCGCCTGCTTCCGTCAAGAAATCATCCAGAACAGCCGTGCCGATGCCGGTTTCCTTTGATGCTGACGTGAGGGAGTGAAGGCGCCGCTCTGTCACGGTCTGCCCGAGAAGGTCATCACCTGGCGCCAACGGCCATATTTCCAGGAAATAGTTTCGAAGGATCCCGCGAAACCCCGAAAAGGCATCGTCATCAAGATAGATGCCCTTGAGATGTTTGAAGAGCGGACCCAACTCGCCCTGCGTCACGATGTGGCCGCCGTCCTGTGACCGCATGAGGATGTCCAGGGCCGCTCGGATCCCATCGGGACCTTGCGAGACAAAGGCAAAGCCCGTGGCCTTGGCGCGCCGATCGTCCGGGGCCTCGCCCTGTTTGCGCAGCAAGGCTGAACCGATGAACTCACAGAGCGTGATCGCCGGAAACACTGGCTGTGAGGCAAGCCATGTGTCGTCCGCAGCGATACCCTGCGAGAGACGCTTATCAAGCCAAAGGTCATAGTCGGTAGGATCGATGCGCGCGCAGTCGAATGATCCTGCTCGCAGGCCTGGCAGGATTTCCTCCAATCGCGCTCCAATATTATCCCGTTCGATGGGGCGCGCGCTGGACCACAAGGGAACGAGCGGATGGTGATGCTGGTGGCAAATATCAACACCTCTGCAGAGCCAGTCCCCCCGCAAAGCAATGTGCCGCAACGGATGCGGCTGATCATCTGCCTGCTCACGCATGCAGTGCGGACAGCCCCGAATGATCGGGTTTCGCAGGGCCCGCGAGACGAAGACTTCCTTCCGAAACCGCATCCGGACGTCTCCGATGCGTTCACCTGTCCAGGAGAGTAGCTCGGCGAGCTGCGTGGCCGACACCCCTGCGCGTTCTGCAAAAATCGCGACAGCCTCTTCGTCCTGCTCCAGGATACGCCGAAAGGTGGTGCCGAGATCGAGGGCGAAGTTGGCAGCGTCGGTTCCATTCAGGATTGCCATGCGCGAAAACAGCGACGGGAGCGTCTCGCGGTCAACGGGCTCCACTGTAAGGGCGAGTTTCCGCAGCAAGTACACCTCCTGTGTGATCAAACGCCTCACGTGTTGCGATACGCGGCTCCATAGCCGTTTCGGGATCGGATGCGAAGTCGCCATTCGCTGCAAGCGCAAATTAGAGACATGTGCCATGCGGGGTCCGATAGGCTTGCTACCGACGTGAACGGCCCTAACCCGACCTTGGGGCTGGACGACCTCGCTGCGGCGCAGCTCCACCGAAACAGTCGTTCATGCGTCGCGCAGCATTTTTCTACGGACAAGGTACGCTGTGCGGGACTAACCGGACATTGTCCCGCTCGCTTCACGACCCGAAAGCAACCATTCAGGCAGAGCGCAATGATAGGCCCCTCCGAACCCACATCTGTCCTCGCGAGTTACTTGGATGGATCGCTGGGAGTCACGACCGAGACTTTCCCGAGAACAGCCCGGTTGGGACTTGAACCACACGCAAAAGCAACTGCGCTGCAACTGCCAGCGTTAGAAGCGCCGCTCCCCAGTGGAGGAAGAAGGGGAGCACCGACGCATTGAAATCCCACATCGACAGCGAGTAGCGGAAGCCGAGACGGGGCCAGAAGCCCAGCAAGGTCCCGCTGGCGATCCCTTGCAGGGCCCCGGCGATGCCGATTGCCCAGGCGAGCAGCCCGGCCCAGCGGGGCCAGGGGCGCCGGGTCGCCGTCCGCAGCAGCGCCGCGATGCGGTTCCAGTTCACTCCGAGATGCAGCGCCGCCAGTGCGATGGCCCAGTAGGCGGCGAACCAGTGCACCTCTTGCATCAGGAAGATGCGCGGAATGGGCAGCCAACCGGCCAGCGTGCGTGAGACGGCGAGGCTGCTGACCAGCAGGATTACCAGCGTCACCGAGAGCAGCACGCCGAGGACGAGGTTGAGCGCCCGCTGCGTCGTCATTCGGCCACCGCGATGCCCCTTCCACCAGAAGAGGTTGTTGGCGACGTGGCGCAGCACGATCAGCAGGAAGACGGTGCCGAGAGCCTCGTGCATGCCATTGCCGAGCCACCAGTAGGCGAAGGCCAACACGAGGCAGAGCAGCATGGCGCCGTCGAGCAGGAGGCGCGGAACAGGGCGGGTCCAGCGAAAATTCATTGCTCGAACGCGCGGGCGTCGCTGTAGGTGTACATGAAATTCCGCCCCTCGCGCGACATGTGGCAGGAGCGGCAGCGCTGGGTGTTCTCGTCCGCGTTGATCGAGCCGTCGGGCCAGTACCACTGGAACTGCCAGTCGTCGGTTCGGCTCGCCTCGTCATAGGCCTCGCCGAAGCCTTCGCCCTTTTCCATGACAAAAAGCCGGTAGACCTCGCCCTCGCGCCAGTCCTGCAGAATGACCTGGGTGCCGTCTGGGATTTCGCCCCCGGACTTGAGCGCCGCAAGCGCCTCGGGCGAAGTGTACATGAACTCGGTCACATCGCCGCGTGTTACGGTGGTGTAATGCACCAGCTCGGCCAGCATGGCCTCGTCCGGGAAGCGCACCTCGTTGGGCTCGGCCAGCGCGGCGATGGCGGCAAGCGCCGCAAGCCCGAAGCCGGCAGAAAGGGTGGCGAATGGTTGTCCCATATGGGTCTCCCTTGGTGTCGTTGCTCTCAGGCCGCAAATGGCGCGAGACGGTTGGGTCCGCCCAAGACCTGTGGTCTCAGGCGGCATTCGATCAGCCGGGTGAAGGGGATAGCCGTCATAAGCCCGGCTGATCAATGGCCGGGCCCGGGTGGCTCAGAGGCCGGTCATCTTCAGCACGGCTTCCGGCAGCCGGTCGCCTTCGACCGAAATCGCATCCGCAGCAATGGTGATGCGGGCGAGGTCCTCCGCCGTCAGGTCCAGATCCAGGGCGCCGAGGTTTTCGTCCAGCCGGTGCGCCTTGGTGGTGCCGGGGATCGGCACGATGGAGGGCGACTGCGCCAGCAGCCAGGCCAGCGCGATCTGGGCCGGGGTGGCCTGCTTCTCGGCGGCGACGGTCTTCACCAGGTCGACCAGCGCCATGTTGGCGGCGCGGGCCTCGGGGGCGAAGCGCGGCACGGCCGAGCGGAAGTCGTCAGCGGCAAAGACGGTGTCCATAGTGATCTGGCCGGTCAGGAACCCCGCGCCCAGCGGGCTGAAGGGCACGAAGCCAATGCCCAGATCCGCAAGCAACGCCAGCAGCGCTGCCTCCGGCCCGCGCCAGAACAGCGAGTATTCGCTCTGCACAGCGCTGAGCGGTTTGACCGCATGGGCGCGGCGGATGGTGTCGAGCCCGGCTTCCGAGAGGCCCCAGTGCAGCACCTTGCCCTCGTCGATCAGCTCGGCGACGGCGCCCGCCACGTCCTCGATCGGCACCTCGGGATCGACGCGGTGCTGGTACAGCAGGTCAATCCGGTCGGTGCGCAGGCGTTGCAGCATCGCCTCGACCGCGGCCTTGATATGCGCCGGGCGGCTGTTGGTGCCGGGGCCGCGCGCGCCGGTCTCCGGGTCGATGTCGAAGCCGAACTTGGTGGCGATCTTCACCTGGTCACGGACCGGCTGAAGTGCCTCGCCGACAAGGCGTTCGTTGTCGAAGGGGCCGTAGGCCTCGGCCGTGTCGAAGAGCGTCACGCCCTTGTCGACGGCGCCGCGGATAAGGGCGATCATCTGTCCGTGATCGGCTGCTGGCCCATAGGCCGAGGTCATCGACATGCTGCCAAGACCCATGGCGGATACGTCAAGCGTTCCAAGAGTACGGTGTTTCATGAGGAGTTCTCCGTTCTGAAGGGCGCTCAGGCGAGGCGCCGCAGGATGAAAAGCCTGGAGATGACGAGCGCGGCGAGCACGAGGACCGCGCCGCCCATCAGGGCATGAGAGGTGCGTTCGGCGATGGCGGCGGCCGAGGAGCCGGCAGCCGAGGTCAGGGTGGCCAGCGCCACCAGCAGCGCGAGGCCGAGTGACGAGCCCATCTGGTGGGCGACGTTCACCGTGCCCGAGGCGGCGCCGATGTCGCGCGCCTCAACGGCAGCAATGCCGGCGGAGGTCAGCGGCGCCATGGCGGCGCCCTGCCCGAAGCCCACGAGGATCATCGGCAGCATGATCTGGGTAAAGAGGTTGCTGTCGGTCCCGAGGAGCGAGAGCCAGGCAAGGCCGAGGCCGCAGCTGACAAAGCTCGCGACCAGCACGGGGCCGCGGCCGACCCGGTCGATCATCCGGGGCACGTTCATGGCTGCCACGAAGTTGACGAGCGTCGCAGGCAGGAATGCAAGCCCGGTCATCGCGGCGCTCAGACCCAGGACCTCCTGCATGTATTGCGCCACGAAGAAGTAGAAGGCGACGTTGGCCCCGAGGAACAGCACGCGTGCAGCATAGGCGCCACTGCGCTCGGCGTGGCTCAGCAGGCGCAGTGGCAAGAGCGGCTCGCGCACCCGCGCCTCGAGCAGCAGGAAGGCGAGGATCAGCAGCGCCCCCGCGGCCAGCACCCCGAAGGAGCCCCAGTTGCCCCAGCCGGTCTCGGCGGCATGGACCGACGCGAAGACCAGCCCTCCCAGTCCCAGAGTCGAGAGCAGGGCGCCGCCAAGGTCGATGCGGCCGCGATAGGTCTCGGTCTCCCCGACAAAGCGCAGGGCGACCACCAGCAGGCCAAGGCTCACCGGCAGGTTCAGGAAGAAGCCCGCGCGCCACGAGATGAGATCCGCCAGCAGCCCGCCCAGCACCATGCCGAAACTCGCGTAGACGCCCGCGGCGGCCGAGTACCAGGCGACGGCGCGGTTGCGTTCTTCGCCCGCAGGGAAGGTGACCTGCAGGAGCGCCAGCGTCGATGGCGCGAGGATCGCCGCCCCGAGGCCCTGCACCGCGCGCGCGGCGACGATGAAACCCGCCCCCTGCGCCGCGCCGATGGCCAGCGAGGCCAGCGCGAAGATCGCAAGGCCGATGATGTACATCCGCCGCCGCCCGAAGAGGTCGCCAAGCTTGCCGCCGAGCAGCAGGAAGCCACCGAAGAACAGCGTGTAGATGCTCGAGACCCAGGATAGGCCGGCGTCGCTGAAGCCGAGGTCGGCCTGAAGCCGGGGCAGCGCGGTCAGCACGATGGAGATGTCGAGCACGATCATGGCGTAGCTCAGGACAATGAGCGCCAGGATTGCCCTTCTCTGCGTTGTGGATGTCTGAGGCATGGTCCGATCCGATGGGAGGTTTGGCCCCGCCCGGGGCTTGCCGGTTATCTAATCCATTCCCATTTCATCGATTAGACAGATAAAGTCGAAAGCCGTCATAAGCAGGGATACATAATCGATGCGCCGCACCTTCAATGAGCTCTACGCCTTCACCGTCGTCGCGCGGCACCGGAGCTTCACCCGCGCGGCGGCGCATCTCGGCATGTCGCAATCGGCGCTGTCGCAGACGGTGAAGAACCTTGAGGAGTCGCTGGGTGTCCGGCTGCTGACGCGCTCGACCCGCAGCGTCTCGCCGACCGAGGCGGGCGAGCGGTTGCTGTCGCGCCTCGGCCCACAGTTCGACGAGATGGAGGATGCGCTCGACGAGCTGAACACCAACCGCCAGAGCCCGCGCGGCACGATCCGCATCAGCGCCGGCGAGCATCCCGCAATCGCGGTGCTTCAGCCGAAGCTGACGGAGTTCCTCGAGGCCTATCCCGACATCACAGTCGAAATTGGCGTCGATGGCGGGATGATCGACATCGTGGCCGAAGGCTTCGACGCGGGGGTGCGCCTTGGCCAGCAGGTGGCCAAGGACATGATCGCCGTGCGGATCAGCCATGACATTCGCGTGTGCATGGTGGCCGCCCCGAGCTATCTGGGTGCCCACCCGGCCCCGCAGACGCCGGACGAACTAACCGAACACCGATGCATCAACGTGCGCCTTCCGACGCATAACGGCGTCTTTGCCTGGGAGTTGGAGAAGCACGGGCAGGAAACCCGGGTGCGGGTCGACGGGCCCGTGACCTTCAACAACCTGCCCCTGCGGCTGGCCTCAACGCTCGACGGGATCGGCATCGGTTACCTGCCCGTTGACATGGTCGAGCCCTTTCTCGCGGATGGCCGGCTCAAGCCGGTGCTTGAGGACTGGTGGCCCACCTGGGAAGGCTACCACCTCTACTACCCCAACCGCCGCCAGATGAGCCCGGCTTTCCGCCTGCTCATCGACCACCTGCGCCACCGGGCCGGCTGAGACCCGCACCGCCTACGGCGGTGCGGGTACAATGTCACTGGGCGAGACCGCCAAGCCCCTTCGCCTCGATCCACTCGGCCGCCAGATCGGCGATCTGCGCGTTGTTCAGATCCGAGAAGATGAAGTGGGTGTTGCCGATGATCCCCTCCTCGGGCAGGTGAACCAGAGTTGCGTCGCCACCGCGGGCGTTGATCGCGTTGACCCAGAGCCGCGCCATGGCCAGCCGCGTGCGCCAGTTGTCGAGGCCGAAGAGATCGGTCGGCTCCTCGGGGATGTTGTCGCCGTAGTAAACGATGATCGGGATCTGCGTCAGCTTCTGGAAATCCGCGTCCGGAATGGCGACCGGCTCCAGCGTTCCGGCAGCGCCGCTCATCGGCTCGGGCATTTCGCTCTCGGGGAAGACGTAGCCGCTGCCGGGCTCGTAGGAGATCACCGCGCGCACGTCCGGGTTCTTGATCGCGGTCAGCCAGCCAGGCCCGCCGGCCTGAGAGTGTGTGACGAGGATCGACGGGCCGATCCGATCCACCAGCGCCGAGACGCCGTCGCTGACCACCTCGGGATCGAAAGCGCCGGTGTTCGGCGTCACCGAGCGGAAGAATTCTCCCAGCGTTTCCTCGGAGCCGTCGAACTGCACGCCGTCGAAATACTCCGGCCACTGGCCGATGCGGAACATGTCGAAATAGAGCTGGTCGAAGGCCATCGGGCTGACCTCGGCCGCGGCGGTGCTGTTGCCCGCACGGCCGCGGCGCGGCTGGTCGATGGTGTAGACCGGGAAGTGGCGGCGGAGCATCAGCGTTTGGAACCCCTCGCGGCCATCGGCGGTGGTCTCCCAGCTCTTGCCCGACTGGAAGGCCCCGTGCCAGAGCACCAGCGGCAGCGAGCGCGGCGCCTCAGGCACCTGGTAGAAGGCATAGGCGTGATCGCCATGAAAACTCTGCCCGGCGGTGTCCATGGGACTGCGGTGATCGAAGCTGCCGGGCTCGGTCGTCACCGTGCCGCCGGCGCTGAAGCTGCCCTGGTCGATGATCGTCAGCGGCTCGAAGGCGAAGGCCTGCGCGGCGAGCCCCAGGCTCGCGGTGGCGGAGAGAAGCAGGGTTCGAAGAGTCATGGCGCATCCTTGGTTGCAAGAGGTGCCTCCAAGGTGGGTCGCATTCCGCACAACGATTAGCCGGGTCTTCTCGATCAGCCTTATCGGCATTCACGATGAATGGCTCTGGGACCGCTCGGATTAATTCGCCGGGCTTATCCCGGCTTGCGTGGAAACACGGCTAATCCCGCCAAAGCATCCTACCTATCTTGCCATGATGACCACCAGCCCCACAGAATCCCCCGAGATCCCGCGCACCGATGCCATGCCCGCGTGGCGCCGCCTGGCGGCCGTCGCGCTCTGCCTCTCGACCGGCCTCGGCGACGCGCCCGCGCGAGCCGACACGCTGACGGAAGGGCTCGCAGCGCCCATCGAGGCGCGCGAGAGTGCTTCCCTCCGTTATGACACGACGGTCGGAGATCTTCTGCGGCACTCGGAACTGCAGGGCTTCGCGCGCCGGCTTCTGCCTTGGGCGGAGCGCGACTACCGCGAGGAGATGCCCCTGCGCGACATAGCGCAGCTGCTGCCCTACCACAGCGCGGTGCGACCCGATGTGGTGCTGGCAGGGCTCAACCGGTTGCTCGACCTGCAGCGGGCGGGCGTTCCTGTCTTCCACGAGATCTACACCGGGGCAGAGCGCCGGGGGACGCCATCGCTGAGCGAGGCAGGGCTCTTCTTTTTCCCCGGCCGACCCGGCGCGCCTTTCGCGCTGATCGCCCCGGGTGGCGGGTTTTCCTACGTCGGCTCGGTCCACGAGGGGTTTCCCTATGCGATGGAGCTCTCCCGGCTCGGCTTCAACGCCTTCGTCGTGACCTACCGGACCGGTCAGGGCGGGCGGACTGCGACCGCGGACATGGCCCGCGCGGTTGACTACGTCATGGAGCACGCCGAGACGCTCGGCGTGGCCCGCGAGGGCTATTCCGTCTGGGGCAGCTCCGCCGGCGCGCGCATGGCGGCCTTCATTGGCAGCCACGGTCCGGACGCTTTCGGCGCGCAGAGCCCGCAGCACCCGGCCGCGGTGATCATGGCCTATACCTCGCATGCCGACCTCGGACCGCAGGAACCGCCGACCTACGCCATCGTCGGCGCGCAGGACGGCATCGCCCCCGCCGCCAACATGCGCGCCCGCGTCGAGGCCCTCCGGACCCTCGGGGGCGCAGTGACCTTCCGTGTCGTACCCGGAGTCGGGCATGGCTTCGGCGATGGCACCGGCACTGCGGCGCAAGGCTGGGTCGCGGAGGCTGCCGCCTTCTGGGCCGCACATCTGCCTGCCGAACTGGGGTCCAATGAGAGGACACTGAAATGACCGACCGAACGGACCTGAACCGCCGCTTGGCGCTGGCGGAGCTGATCCTGCCCGTGCTGGGTGCAGGGTTCCTCCCCGCGCCGGCTCGGGCTGCCACCCCGCCGAGTTCGACACTGGTTGCCTACCTGACCCGCAGCGGCAATACTCGGGTCGTCGCAGAGACACTCGCCCGCAGGCAGGGTGCGGATCTTTTCGAGATCCGGACCGCCACGCCGTACCCCGAGGATTATGACGCCCATGTCGAACTGGCCCGCCAACAACGCGACGCCGGGATAGCGCCTCCACTGGCTTCGACGGTTCCAGGTTTCGAGAGCTACCGGGAGATCTGCCTGTGCTTCCCGATCTGGGGTGAGGCGATGCCCGCGCCGCTGCGCAGCTTCCTGACGGCCCATGACGCCGGAACGCGGCGGGTTCTGCCGTTCATCACGCACGGCGGCTACGGTAGAGGCTCTTCGCTCGAGACGCTGGCGGTGCTGGCCCCGCAAGCCAGAATCGCGCCCGCCTTCGAACAAACCTGCGATGCCGAGCGCGACACCATCGACCTGCTGACCGACTGGTTCGCCCGCACGCCCGGCCGACGGCCCTCCCCCCGCAAGAAGGAAAGCTACTCATGACAGACTTCGGACACCCCAATCGCCGGCAGGTCGTTGCCGGAGGCGCCGCTCTTGCAGCGAGCGGCGCCATCACGCTCGGCAGCGGAACCCGGGCTCATGCCGCGACCCGTGCGCTTGGCAGCGTCGAGGTCTTTCCTGTGGGCCTCGGCTGCCAATGGGTGCGCCGCGATACCCCGGATGAGGTCACCGACTTCTACAGCTCGATCCTTTCGAAGGCCGAGGCCGAAGCGCTGGTCCGCCGCGCCGTCGACCGGGGCGTCACGCTGATCGACACAGCCGAGGCTTACGGGCCGCTGGTCTCCGAGGAAATTGTCGGCAAGGCCCTGTCCGGCGTCCGGGACCGCGTGACGATCGAGACGAAATTCGGCTTCGACATCGATCCGGAGACAGGCGCACAGTTGGGCGGTACCAACAGCCGCCCCGCCCATGTCCGCCGCGCGGTCGAGGCTATGCTGAAGCGCCTGCGCACCGACCGCATCGACGTTCTGATCCAGCACCGCGTGGACCCAGAGGTGCCCATCGAGGATGTGGCCGGAGTGATCGGCGAGTTGATGGCCGAGGGCAAGGTGCTGAACTGGGGCCTTTCGGAGCCGGGCATCAACACCGTCCGCCGCGCCCATGCCGAGCAGCCTCTGAGCGTGATCCAGAACCAATACTCGATGAACGTGCGTACCCCCGAGGCCGAAGTGCTGCCGCTCTGCAATGAGCTTGGGATCGGCCTTGTTTGCTGGAGCCCGCTCGGGATGGGGTTCCTGTCCGGCAAGATGGGCGCCGGCAGCCGTTTCCCGGAAGGTGATTTTCGCGCTGTCGTGCCGATGTATGCACCCGAAAACCTGCCCGCGAATATGGCGATCTTCGAGCTGGTCAAAAGCTGGGCCACTCGCAAGTCGGCGACGCCCGCACAGGTGGCCCTCGCCTGGCTGATGGCACAGGGACCGATGGTCGTGCCAATCCCGGGCACCACGAACCCGGCCCATCTCGACGAGAACATCGGTGGCGCCGATCTAACGTTTTCGACCGAAGAGCTGGAAGAGTTGAACACCGCACTCGCTTCAATCCCGGTCCGGGGTGACCGCCTGCCAGCCGGCGTCCTCGCCGGGACCGGAGTTGAAGCATCGACGCCAGATTGACGCCGAGCCCCTGAACGTCGCGCCTTCGCCCTGGCCCTTACAAAGCGCGGGTACAGCGGGATGCAGCGTCCGTTCGCGGACGCCGTGGGCGAGTATGCCACTGCCGCCTTCGGCATCTTGCTGACAGGCGATGCGGTCCAATCTGCATCAATGGCGAACGGCAACTTCGTCCGCGATCCGATCCTTCCTCCTCGGGCTTTCGCTGTGCCGAGCATGAGTGTCCGGGGTCTTAGCTGCGGCGCCGCGTAACTTTCCGGAACATCGCGGCAGGCGTTTCGCTGCGTGCGCGTGCAGCGAGAAATTGGTGCTTCCGCTTAGGGCTCGAACCGGTCATGCGGCGGCGCAGAACAAACCTCGACCTTGGCCCGCTCCGAATTTCGGCTTCCACCTTTGTCGGGCGGTCGGATTGTCGCCGCAGCGAAAGTCCGGAATCCGCCCTTCGAGGACAGATCATCATGCAGCGCCGGACATGAGCGATGACTATAGCCCCAACCAGAAATATCTTAGCTCACGAGTTGGGCCGATGGCAGAACCCTTGCCAGGATTACAAAGGTCTCGGACATCGAGTTGTTGGCGAGGTGTACCAGAGTATCCTCGAGGGTCCTCAATCGATCCGTCATTCCTGATATACGCGCCTGCATGCGTCTCTGTTCGGCCGCGATCTGCCCTTCAGTCATCTGGATCTGTTGCTGGTCTTGGATGTTGCGGGATCGCAATTGCTCAATGCTGAGTTGCTTCCATCGGACATACGTTTCGGTTTCAGAGGTCAGGAGCTGCCTCCTGTCCGACAATGCTGAGGTTGCTTGCTCGCGCGCATCGCCAAGGCGCATTCGCTCTTCTTGGGTAATCTCCCGTTCCAGCGCGGTCACAAGCCTCTGTACTTCGCGGAAAGGTGCAATCGTCTTTTGGATTTGACGGTTCGTCGTCGGTTTGCAGCCTTCGCCAAGAAGGGCGCGTGTGATCTTCTCGGTGCCGACCGACACGACCCCGTCCGCAGAGACCACGAGGCAGCGCGTCCTGACCGCATCGAGGAACAATGTGGAAATCCATCGGCGGTCTGAAAGGCGTCCGACGCGCACGGCGGGAACATCGTTGTCGCGCGTCCTGATTTGCTTGTCCTTGAGTACTGACGGCCGCCAGGAGCTGCGAACCAAAATCAGCGTTTTCCCGACCAGTTCTGAAGCCAAGTCCTCATCCGACAAATGGACGCCGACCGGGATCGGCGAAACCGTCATTGCTTTCAACGCAGCATAAGCCTGACGGACCAAGTCATCATGCATTTCGTCTCCGGTCGAAAAGAAACGGGCTCGTTTCCCGAGTTGATCCTTCGGCAAGACGACATCTTTTTTGGGTGGCTTACCAAGTCGATCCCGGCGCCAGCGAAAAACCTCGGATTCGCGCGTTGTCATCGCGCCGAGTTTGTAGGGGCAATCTTCCAGCAGTGGCGGCAAAGAGAGGGTTGCGACGCGTTCGCCGTCGTTGGCTTTTGGAAATCCGCCTTTCAAGGCTCCACTGAAGTGCAATAGGCGCAACCAATCATTTCCAGCATGCTCCGCGGCACGAATATTGCCAACGATCTCGCTGATGTCGTCCGCGGTATCCGGTTGGGCCGGGGCAAAATCCTCTCCAGACTGGTTCAGGCCGAAGGACAGCTCGCTTTTCAGTTCGGAGGCGGCCTGCCTGAAGCTGTCGCGGCCAGCCGCTGCATCGGTGATGATCCTATCGAGACGCTGGGACAGGGCTTCGTCGAGGTATGGCAAAGGCTGTTCGAAGACCTCCATCAGGTCAAGTGCTTCAAGCACCCTCTCATCTGCAGAACCGGCAACGACCATTCGCCATATACCAATCGTGCCCACGGTCCGATCTTTCATGTAGGCACTCAGCCCGCCGGAGCGGAGGCGGTCAAGGCGACCAATGAGCTGATCGATACGCGAGGCTTGCCATGGCAGGTTGTAGAAGATCATGTCCTCGGCGAAGTTATGCAGGTTGAGACCTGCTTCGACGAATTCCTCCATGATCAGGACAGTCGCCTCACTTTGAACGGCACCGACTACATCGACCAGATCAGTGTTGTAGCGACCACGCATGGTTGCGATGCCGCCTTCAGAGAGGTGCGGGAACATTTCGGACAGACGCCGTTCCAGCATGTCGACGGTGGGCGTGTCGCCCGCGACGATGATGATACGCCGCCCTGGATCTTTGTGCCAATGGTCGAGCAGCACGTCGCACAGGTCGTCGAACAACGCGTTGCCGGGATTGCGCGACAAAGTGGTCTCCACCTCGTCCCGCAAGTCTTGGTGGGCCGAGAAGGTTCGGTGGCGCAGCATTTCACGTAGGCTGGATCCAGCACGGAACATCTGACGGCATTGTAGCCAAGGGGCCGACTCTATCGGATTGTCCCGACCGTCCCGGCAGGCTGCATTTTGCAGTTTTATCTTCGGCATCTCTGCGTCGGACGGAGCGGTACGGACAGTGTGAACCTTTCGCGTAGGTGCCATCCCTGGCCATTGGCTTCGCGTCTGACGAAGGATTCGGCGATCCGCTGCGAAGGCGGTCCTGTAGGCCGCGACGGAGAGTGTGCCGTCGGAAACGCGCGCCTGCGCCGCAGCGGCGTCTTCCGACAGGAATTCCAAGGGCTCGCGGCCGAGGAGATTGGCGATTTCCGAGCGCTCCGGTTCGATCGCGCCGATGACAGCGCGAGCCCAATCGCGATTGCCCAGACGCGGCGTTGCCGTCAGCAGCAGGACATGCCTGAACCGTGGCGCGTCTCGACGCTCCCGGCAAAGGCTGGAAAGGAATGCCGCGTCGTCGAGGTTCATGGCGTGGATCTCGTCCACGATCAGCATGTCATAGTCCTCCGGAGAAGGACGTGCCGGTTGCCTGCGGACCATGTCTGCTTTGATCAGGTGGACATAGCCTTCGCCATCGGGTTGCTCCTGCTCTTCATCTGCGTCTGTCAGGATGGGGGCTGATATGTGGCCGCGCGCCGAAAGCTCGACCTGCCACTGGTAGCAGATGCGTTCCGGTGCGACGATTGCCACCCTTAAAGACGGATCGCGCCTGCGCAAGATATTGAGGATCATCAAAGCCTGCACCGTCTTACCCATTCCGACCTCATCGGCGAGCAGGTGACGGATTTCCGTGTCCGCAAGGATGCGGCGCAGGTTGGCGATCTGATGTGGGTAAGGGTCGGCCGCGACGCCGAGGGCGCCACCCATCTCCCAAGACTCAGCTGCGACGAGGCGTTCAAGGGCGTGAAAGCCCGACTGGGCAAGATGAAAGCTATTCATGTAAGGTCAACATTCGTCATCGCGCGATAGCGCAAGGCAGCGTAGCGAACGGCACGCGCGGTGGAGCGGTCAGCGCCGAAGCGCAGCAGTCTGCCCCGCCATTCTGGGTCATCCATGACCCGCTCCGGCGCCAAAAAAAGGTGCAACAAGGCTCGCAGGTCGGCCGGTGTTATCCAGCGCCCGCTCCGGGACTGAACATCGAGGTGGCTGGACACCAAGGCGGCAATCAGGTCGTCCAGATGGCTGGATTCATATGGCAACCGTTCGAGGCTTTCGGCTCGCTGCGCGGGCAGCACGAGTGCGGACAACTCGGGAAGGCGCGCCGCTTCACGAGCGCGTGCCACGAGCTTTTGCCAGCTGCCATCAGCATTGCCAGCGTCGAATTCGAGCTCAGCAGCGCCATCGGACATCGCTTTCTCCGAAAGCTTCTCCCACGCATCGAGAACCGCATCGTCCATGTCGGGCCACATGTCTCCGTCGGGAATGACGACAAGGTCTGGCGCAGGCAACATTCGGCGGAAACGCTCTTCGAGATAGCCGGCGAGTTCGTGCTTCTGATCGTCATCCAGCGGTGAGAAAGCTGTTGTGCCACAGACCAGATCGGCCTGCATGGCTTCGGCAACCAGCCGCCGGTGAAAGCCCGTTCCAAGTCCGCGACAGGACTTTTCCCTCTTGATCCAGAGATCACCGCAGAGCGCGGCTACAAGCCTATCTTCGAGTTTTCGGCGGGCATTGGAGCGAAGACCTTCCCCTACTGTTGATCCTGCCGAGGCGAGGCTCCAGCTGAGATAGGCCTCAAAGCCTTCGGTAAGGCCGTGTGCATCACCTTGGGTTTCCGTGACGCGCTCAACCGGATCCGCTATGGCTCTGGGGATGCTGCTGAGCAGCGTGCCGGCTTCGGGTTCCACCAGAATGCAACTGCGTAGCGCACCGTCGCTTCCGCCGGCCGGACGGAGAAGGCCGTATCCAGATGTCAATGCTGCGGACGAGGTTGCGCGAGGCACAAACGCCGTGCTCGAGATCACGGGATCGCAGATGAGCGCCTCCAGCGTCTCTTGTCCTTCCGCTGTCCACTGTGCGCTTCGGCGATCAAATTTCCATTCTGGCTCCGGAGCTGTAAGTGACCACGCGTTTCTGTCCAGCCCATTTGCTCGGGCCTCAAGACGGGCGTGCATGCCACCTTTGGTCCAAAGACGGGCCACGGTCCGGATGTCGGCAAATTCGGGGCGGTCAAAAGCGATCCTGACAGGCGCACTCGGCGCGAGGATGCGCACGGTACGGGATAGGCCACTACTGGAACTCAACGTGATTTCGAGGTCCATGTCGTGCAGGGTGATCGGTGTTGACAGATGCAGCGCGCCAGCGCCGCGCGCGATCTCTGAAAGGCCGATTCCATCAGGCTGGAGGGATAGGTTCACAGGCGCAGGCGGTTCGATATCGCGGAAAACCAAGTCGATCGGGGCAACCTTGGACGTGTCGAGCGGCGACAGTGACCAGATCCCCTCGGTCATCGGCAAAGTGTGCCATCGGTCGTCTGGAACACGGAATTCGATATTTTCAGTCTGGTCGAGACGCTCGGCAAAAATTGTAATAGGTGTTCTCGATCGGGCCTGGACCGGTCGTCCCGAGGCCTGGCTTACGGTAGAACCATCGTGGCGCAGGGTCAGGCCGCCGAGGAAGTCAACAAATGGTTCAGCTTCCACGTGGATGCCGTGCCGGGCCAAAACTGCATCGCCCTCCGGTGTCCCGCTGATGAAGTGGTACAGCCCGTCTCCCCAACCATCGAGGCCCTGTCCTTCAAGAACCATCTCGTAAAAAGAGATGCCCGGCGTCACCCAGTCCGTGGGTCTGAGCTGTGTTTGATATCCGTCGTCACCCTCGTCTCGGAAGAGCAATCCCGGCGCGGGAAAGATGACGCGTTCCAGCCAGGCCGGTGCCTCAATTCCACTGATCTGCGGGCGGGGAACCTCTTCGATTGGACGTCCGATGAAGACGGTATCACCACAGAGGAAGCGCTCAAGGGTTGTAGAGCGCGCGCCAACAGTGACCGTTGATTTTGACAATTGAGCACCGACTCCTGACCTGACGGCTTCGAGTTCGGCGGGGGTGAGGCTTGGCCCTCTTACGGCCAAGCCACGGGCCTCCGCATCATCAAGCAGGAGTTCGTATGTTGCCTTGGGAAGACGTTCCACGCCCTGATGCTCAGCAAGACGCCTCGCCCGGATGACGCGTTCGAGACGCTTGACCTCACTTTCGGCTCTCAAGTCATTGGTCAGGCGCTGCAGGAAGCCTGCTTCCATACCCAAGTCGCCTGTTCCGCCGGTGACGAGATGGCGGATTACCGGCAGTACAAGGTCGTCATCCTGCAGCCAAGATTCCAGCCGTCGTGAACCGAAGCCACGGGCAAGCTCTTTCAGTCCCGGCAACGCCGCGTTCGTCCCACTCGGACCACCGGTTTGAATCAAGAACTCTCTAACGAGACGTGCCAAGGAGCCATGGACCTCTCGAGGAACCATGGCATTTCGGACGGGCCATGCAATGTAAGGAAACGCTGCCGACCAGGCATCATCCAGAGGTCGCGCGGTTCCGAACTTTTTTGCACAATCCCGGAACAGATCGGCAATTTCGCTACGTTGTGGAATTGGAATGTCGACCTTGATTGCTGACTCAACTAATGGCCAGAAATCGGTCCCGGTACCCCTGTATTCATAGCCGATCTCGGTCACGACTACGCAAAGCGACAGCGCGACTTCCTGCCATGCCCGCTTGGTGAGCTGATGTAACGCAGCACGCTGGCTGACAAGGTACATCAATTGCTCGATTGCGTCGCGATCGAGGCCGTGTTCGATCAGGTATACAGTTCCACCATCCCGCTCCCGGGACAGGTCTGAAAAAATCTGCGCCAGCAGATTCTCACTGGCAAACAAGTCATTCATCTTTTCATTTCGTCACGCAGGCGCCAATAATGGTACTACATGCTTGAAGCGGTTCGCGGTGATTTTCAATAGGCATGTCATTACTTTAGGTCGAGTACAACGCGGAATGCTGAACAATAATTTCGACGCGGTGAACGCCGTCGTCCCCGGTCAAAAACTGGCTGCACAGCTGCGCAGGGATATCCATGATCTCGGGGCAGTGCCGATTTCCCGGGTAGTCGCCGGTCTACGGACATTTGCCATAGCCGACGGCGTGTCCGAGGCGGCAGCAAAACAATGGGCACAGGCTCTCGTGTCGGTTTTGGTGGCCTGCGGTGATCTTGGTTCCGGCAAGTCGTACGGCGAGCCAGTCTTGGTGAAACGAAGGTCGGTGCCGGTGCTGATCCAAGGGGATCGGTGCATCCTGCTTGGGGGAGATGCGTCCGAAGGCGAACCTCATGGCCTGCTGCGAACAACGGATGTGGTCCCCTCAGATGCGGTCAGTTTTCATGACTGGGTCGGCGAGCTTTCAGATGATGATATCGCTGGTCTTTGGCAGATCTTGGATGCAGGAGTCTGGTCGTTGGGTGAGACTTCTTCAAGCGGCTTGACACGCGTGCTCGGCCTTGCTGGCGTCGTGCCAGACCTAGCGATCCCCCAGGATACATCAGCTTGGCTCAGGGAGTATTTCCCTTTGCCCCGGACGGGGGAGAATGCTGCTGATCCATCACAAGCTGCAGTCATCGACAGTTCGGCAAGTGCGCGACAGATCGTTACCGCCGGCCCGGGGAGTGGCAAGACGCATACCGCTACGGAACGGGTCATACATCTTGTGCAGCAAGGCCTGCCACCTGCCGGAATTCGCCTCATAACCTTTACTCGCGTCGCAGCTGAAGAGGTGGGAGGGCGCATCTCGCAGGCTCTGGCGGACCACTCTTATTCCGGCGGCGTCACGTGCGGTACGATTGACTCTCTCGCGTGGAACTTGGTGACTACGCTTGGGGATGCCCCGTCCGGGGGACACGAGCGGATCGTTCGTATTGCTCGAAAAGCGATTTCAGACGGCGAGCAGGCGATGCTGGATCTGCTGACGGGAATTACCCATCTGGTGATCGACGAAGCCCAGGACATCGTTGGGGAGCGACGCATGTTTTGTAGCGCTTTGATCGATGCGCTGCCGATGAACGTTGGAGTAACAATACTGGGCGACGGGGCACAGGCGATCTACGGATCGTGGGCGGGCGACAAAGGGAGTGATGGGTCCCTGCATGCCGAGTTCAGAGGCCGCACCGGCTGGGAAGACCGAACCCTTACGGCAAACCATCGGACAAAGTCAGACAGTCTGCGGCGTTTCTTCGCACAGGCGCGGGCGCTGCTCGAAGCCGACGGTGATCCGCGTTCGACTTATCTCGAAATTCGGGAAATGCTCGAAGACGTTGCGACGGATCCAAATGTGAGCTTGACCGGACCGGTCTTTCCGTGGCGGGATGACAGCTTGATCCTTTTCCGGGGCCGCGCTGCCACCGAGGCCGCGTCAGCCCGATTGACTCGGGCAGCCCGGACACACCGTTTGAAACTGTCGGGACAAACAACTGTTTGCAATCCGCTGGTGGGCGTGATGTGCGCGGGGCTTGCACCCGGTGCTGCTGTCCGTCTTGAGCATGTGCGACGGCGACTTGCGGACCTTCATCCCGCGCCGTTTGGTCTGACGGAAGCGGACTTGCTTTCTGACCTTCAGTCCCTCGGGAATGGACCGACGGCGCGCCTTCAGGACATCGCGGAGGCTGTTGAACGGGAGCCGGCGGCGCACACGCGCGATCATGTCGGCACTGCAGGTCCGCTGCTTGGCTCCATACATGGAGCAAAGGGGCGTGAAGCATCGAACGTACTTCTCATGCTGCCTCCGGTTCCGACTGGTGATGATGTCGACTGGCAGGAGGAAGCTCGCGTTCTGTTCGTAGGGGCGACGAGGGCGTCGACACACCTGTATCTGGGCAGGGCGCGGCCGGGTTTGGTTCGTCCTGGAAAGAATGGAGGCAGATGGATGCGCGGAAGCGGCGGCGGCCTCCTGCTGTCCGGGTCGGAAGGGCTGAGACCCCTTGGCGGGGTCGCTCCGGCCCTGGAGGTTTGGGAGGCCGCATTCCGGCAACCCAGTTGCTCGTTCCGGCGCAGTGACACAGGTGACGAGGTGCTATGGCACCTCTTCACTGACAGTGGGGATGCTTTGGCTCAAGTTGATGGTCCGCTGAGTGCCGACCTCGATTACCTCGCGTCCGGTCGGGGCGGCCTCGCTGCAGGTACAATACGCGTGGTCGGTGCAACAACCGTGGTTGACCGTCGAAACGATGGCAGGATTCAAGCGGTGACTCTGCTGCCGGTGCTTCAGGGCGTCGTGCGGGGTGCCGGGAGTAAGGACAATCAAGATGACCAGTAACGCGGTGGATGTCGCGCGCCAGCGTATGATCGAACGCCTCAGGCAGGATCTCATGGGGCCCTTGGCGGATGATGAGGTTCTGCATGACAGCCCGTCGGAAATTTACATGACGGGCATCCTGTTTGCCCAGAAGAGCCCGCAGGGCGTGGGCGAGACGGAGGGCGCGGTTCTTGGTTCCGATGAGGGGGACGATGCCGCGTCCCGGGTGCCGCCGGATACTTTTCGCCCAAGTTCGGCAGGTTTGTCTTTCGCGGTTCGCCCGACGGATGGTGAGAACGTCCTTCTCAATGTGGATGTTTCGGCGGCCCGCTACGAGGCCCGACCACGTGCCACCTCCGACGATGGGCGCCCGCGGTTTGATTGGGCGCGCAAACCGCTGAAAGCCCGTCATTCCATCGAGCTTCCCAGTGATCGCGATGGCGAATATGATTTGCCCGGTGTGCCGGAGATGGCGCTCTGGTTGCGCTCGCGCAGGCATGGCGACCTTTACCTTGTGACTATCATTCTTCTGAACAGAAACGTAATGCCGGAGAAGCCCGAGCCCGGATTGCGCGACGTCGGCAACCTGCATCAGGTTGGGTTCAGCGTCGAAGCCGATCCTGATTTCGGTCTGATCGTTCCTCGTCCGGATCCAATGCGACGGATGCCGGATGAAGACCGGGCCACGGCCGCGCTGCTCTATCGCGACGCTCCCGACTATGGCGCTGGGCATACTTGCTCCATCCGGAGTGAGCATCTGCCAGATGGAAAGGTTCGAATTTCGACCGAGTGGTTGCCGTCGACCCTGGTCAGATCGCCAGGGCCTCTGGGTGATCCTGAGCATTTTGGGAAACTCGTCGCGAAGAAGCTGGAGGGTGCTCTCGGCTCTGAGTGGCTTTCTGTCGCGCCTTCTGGCGATGTTTGCTCGGCGCTTGACGAGCTCTGCGCATGTTACGATCAATGGATTGCTGCTCGAGAAGCTGAGGTCAATGCGTTACCAGCCGGGCAACAGGATACGGCGCGGTGTCATATGGACGAGTGTCGCATCGCGTCAGGCAGGATGAGAGAGGGGGTGGATCTGCTTCGGAAGGACGGTCCGGAACTCCTCGCATTCCGGCTCGCCAACCGCGCGCTCTGGCAACAGAACGAATGGAAGCGCAAACGGGATTCCAAGATCGGCCCACTGGTCTGGCGCCCCTTTCAGATGGCCTTCGTGCTGCTGTGCATGGCTTCGGCTGGGAACCGGGACCACGATGATCGTGGCGTGATGGACCTACTTTGGTTTCCCACCGGGGGCGGCAAGACCGAAGCTTACCTGCTGTTGACGGCATACACAGTTTTCCTGCGCCGTCAGCTAGGAGGGCCTGAGACTGCCGGCGTCACCGTCCTAATGCGCTACACACTGCGCCTGTTGACGGCGCAGCAGTTCCAGCGGGCAGCGGCGATGATCCTTGCCTGTGATCTATTACGGACAGGGGACTGTGAGTGCCCCGGCATCAAGATCCCTTCTTCCCTCTCGCAAGGCGCGCCGATTTCCATTGGCCTTTGGGTCGGCAGGGACACAACTCCGAACAAGATCGTTGAAACAGAGAAGACCGGTTCGCCCGCACAGATCGAGCATTGCCCGGACTGCGGTTCACAACTCGAATGGGATATCGCGTCCAGTGGTGACCGGATCCATGCAACCTGCCACGGCAACGAGTGCAGTTCAGGACAAGCACGCGACCATTTTCCCTTCTGGACGGTCGACGAAGATATCTACCGCGAACTTCCGACACTGCTGCTGAGCACTGCAGACAAGTTCGTTCAGATCGTCACGAAGAAGCAAACCGGGCGCCTTTTTGGCCTTGGCGATGCCGGTCGATTGCCGCCCGATTTGATCATCCAGGATGAACTTCATCTCATCTCCGGGCCGTTGGGTAGTATGGCGGGCCTCTTCGAGACCGCCATCGACGCCCTATGCACCCGGGAGGGACAACGCCCTAAAGTGATCGGCTCTACAGCCACGATCAGGCGTGCAGCGGATCAGGTGCTGAATCTCTTTGATCGATCCGTCATGCAGTTTCCGCCGCCGGGATTGCACCATGCCAATTCAGGCTTTGCCTGCGTCGAGCAGGAAAGCCCTGGACGGCTGTATCTGGGTGTGACAACGGCCGGTCGTACCGGCAGCTACATTTATCAGGCGATCGCATCTTCGCTTCTCCAGGCTGCGGCTGATCCGTCGCTTTCTGGTGCCGAGGAGGACTATTACTGGACGCTTGTAGGCTACTTCAACTCGCTGCGCGAACTCGGCAGCGCCTCGATCATCATGCAGGACGACGTCACGCATGGGCTCGAACTTGTATCGGCACGACGGCAAGAGCAGCCACGTCACCTTCAGCCGCCAACTGAGCTTACAAGCAGGGTGAAGTCTGAAGAGATCCGTACCAAGCTCTTGGAACTGGATATGGCCAGAAACAGTGGCGAGGCCGCCGACGTCGTTCTGGCATCCAACATGATCTCGGTCGGTCTCGACGTCGGGCGTCTGGGCCTGATGCTGGTCAATGGCCAGCCAAAGACAATCGCCGAATATATCCAGGCAACAAGCCGCGTTGGCCGCGGTCGCGTGCCGGGGCTTGTG
Organism: Salipiger mangrovisoli; assembly: GCF_015223355.1. Taxonomy (GTDB): domain Bacteria; phylum Pseudomonadota; class Alphaproteobacteria; order Rhodobacterales; family Rhodobacteraceae; genus Salipiger; species Salipiger mangrovisoli. Next base: position 58,480 of record NZ_JADFFK010000025.1, read on the forward strand.
GTTACACTCTACAATGCGAGCAAGTCCCGTGACCGAAGTCGTTATGAGACCTTCCCGACGTGGCACAGTGCCCTGTACCGGGATGTCGAGGCGACAGGCGTGACACCCTTTGCACCGAGGGCGCGGGACAAGGCGCTCCACGCTCCGTTTGTTGCCATGGCGCGGCATCTGGTACCCGGCATGTTGGACACACCGGCCGCGGCGGCGGACCACGAGGCAGACCTGAAAGCACTGATCGATTTGATATGTCAGCGCATCTCCAACGTGGACTCTGGGGAGGCTGATGCCGCTCGTCGCGAGCTTGACGAGTTCTTGGAGCTTTGGCTGCGCCGTGGAGCACTGCCGCAATACTGGGCCAACTGGTCGGACGATGCCTTACTGATTTCAGCGGATGCACAGGCGACATCCAATGCCGTCGGCTTCACCAAGGGCCTCGCGCGAGCCACCCCGGGAACACTGCGCGCCGTCGAGCCATCGACTGAATTCGTCATCAAGGAAATTGCGTCTTCAGACGCTGAGGAAATCCAATGAGCAAGAACGTTGGCAGCATTCGCCGCAGTCAGATCATTTCGACCTTCGGTCCGGGGGCAATCGTCGATTTCCGTCTGCCGGGAAGCGGGGCGCTGCTTTCGGGAGTCATGCAGGGTTTGGAGGCCTGGGAGGCCTACACGAAAGGTGGCTACAAGCAGGATATGGTGCGCGAACCGAGACTCGAAGCGCTCTTGGGCGTCGACCATTTCCGGGCTCCGCCGGTAGGGACTTACCTGAAGGACGGGCAAAAAAGGGATCGCGTGCTCCCGATAGAACGGTTTCCAGATTGGCTGTCCTGTCCCGAGTGCCACGTCATCAACCGGTCGGGACAATGGGCGCCATCGCGGAACCGCGATAGCCTGCATTGTGGGCAATGCCGGGGGAAGCCTGCAGTGGTGCCTGTGCGTTTCGTCGCAATTTGCGAAAACGGGCACCTTGATGATTTTCCCTGGACTTCCTGGCTGACGCACGAGCTTGGGTGTTCTCGGCCAGTTCTGGCATTGAAGAGCGTCGGAGCTGGCATCGGAGGGCTGTTGCTGACCTGCAAATCCTGTGGTGCGGGGCGTTCCATGGCCGAGGCATTCTCACCCAAGGGTATTCCGAAGCACAAATGCGGCGGTGGCCGACCGTGGCTTGGCGGACGCCAATCGGGATGTGAGGCGGCGCCGCGGATCACGCAGCGGGGCGCGAGCAACGTCTATTTTTCGATCGAGGAGAGCGCGATAACCCTTCCCGATTGGAAGGTGTCCTTCAGGGAGAAGATCGCCGACTTCATCGACATGCTCGATTTTCTCGACGATGAAGAAATGCGGATCGCATTCATCGTAAAGAAGATCCTGCCGACTTGGGACGGCCCCGACAGCGCCGAAGAAATCGCACGTCGCTTTAGGGAGATGAAGGAAGACAATTCTGGAAGTGAAGGAGATCTGCGGCTGGACGAGTTCCGGATGCTGCTGACGGATACTTCTGAGTTTGACGAAAGCGCGATGATCCTGCTGAACCGCCAACAACCCGTTCCTCCCACATTGACGGGGATGATCTCCTGGATTTCGTCGGTGGAAAGGCTTCGGGAAGTGCGTGCCCTGACCGGGTTCACGAGGCTGAAGGCGCAGGTTGGTGGCAAGCCGGACGCCGTGCCGCTGTCTCGATCAGGTCTGTCGTGGCTGCCAGCGGTAGCCATGCATGGGGAAGGCGTATTCCTGTCGTTGGACCTGGATGCCGTGTCTGCATGGGAAAGGCGGCCGGATGTTGTCAGTCATCTTGCTGATCTGATTCAGACATATATGGATAGTGCTCGGGCCGAAGGAAAACAGGTGGATGGCGCGCCACAGCAACTCAACGCACGGTACATGCTGATCCACACTTTGGCGCATGCGTTGATCGCGCGCTTGTCGCTCGACAGCGGGTATTCGTCGAGCGCACTGCGTGAACGCCTTTATGTCGGGCCGGATATGGCCGGTCTGCTGATCTACACCTCGACGCCGGACGCAGACGGAACAATGGGAGGGCTTTCGCGGCAAGCGCGACCGGCTCGCATGGAGCAACTGGTGTTTCAGGCGCTGGCCGACCATGAGCTCTGCTCCGCTGATCCGCTATGCTCCGAAGGAATGGCGCGCAGCGGCTCGAACGGTAACCACGCGGCCTGCCATAACTGCGTGTTTCTTCCTGAAACCAGTTGCGAGGCGTGGAATGGCTTTCTTGACCGGAGCTTGTTGAGCGCGGGACCGCTTTCGTTCTTCAAAAGTCTGGCCGAGTAATCAAGTAAACCCTGCATTGACATTTGGCCTCTCGGTCGCCCGAGCGGCCAAATGTCAATGTGCGCGGCGCCAGCCAGCAGTAATTTTGATGCGCACGGGACCTTCATCAATCGGTTCGTCGGGTTCTTGGTCTGCCTTGACCACATTAATCCGATAGTGGGTCCCGCCGCTTTCCTTTGAGATTTCGAAGGTGTCGCCCTCCTTGGCGCCTTCCGTCTTGAAGTATTTGGTCAGGTGCGTGATCCGATATTCGTTCCGCGTCCCTTTGGGTTTGTGCAAGCGGTTGTTGTAATAGACGTAACGCAGGCGCAGTTCGCGCCCGTCCGGTGTCACGCAAGTGATCCATTCGCTCGGGTTGTATTCGTTGGGATCCAGATGCGGCAGGAACGCCAGAAGCTCGCGATCGCCCTTCGGAATGAGAATACCGCCCATGTGGGCACCAGTCGATCCCACGTCATTGGCGCTGAGGCTCTTGAGAAACTTCTTCATCAGGACTTTCCGTTGGGAGCCATCTGGAGTGCCCGGGCTATATCCTCGGTGTCGCGGATCGCTACGGGCACGGTTTCGTTCGCCAGTTCACTTTTCCAAGTCGATCGTTCGATCATCACTTGTTCCACCGTGTCTTCGTAGAACAGACGGTAGATGGTGACTGGCTCGGTCTGGCCGCGGCGGTGTGCGCGGGCGCTGGCCTGCGCTTCGAGTGCGGGGTTCCAGAGGGGCGTGAAGTGAATGACGATGGTTGCGGCGGTGATGTTCAGCCCTGCGCCTGCGGCGCGCGGATTGAGCACGAGGCAGGCCGGACCGTCAAAGGACGAGAAGTTATCGACGATGGCCTGGCGATCTTCCTGGGCTGTGCTGCCGTTGATGGCGCCCCACCACGCAGCGGGAAGGTCACGCCCGGCTTGCTCAAGAAGGTCTCCGATCCTGTTGAAGGAGGCGAAGACGATCACTTTGCGCCGGTTAATGAATGCTTCGCGCAGAAGCGCAATGGACCGCTCCATCTTCGGAGTAATCAGCGGCGCTGCATCACTTGCCACGAGATCGGCGTTGTCGTAATCCTGCACATCGTCGCGGCTCTGCAACCATGGGTGGGCACAGAAGAGCTGCAATTGCATCGTAGCAACCAGCGCGCCAGCCACCGGATACTTCTCAAGGGTTGTCTGCCGGACCAGCTCGTATTGCCGGGCAAGGTCCTCGTCGAGCAAAACGGGCAGGTCGACGTCGATCCGTTCTGGCAGGTCGCCTGCCACATCGGCGACCCGCCGTTTCAGGATGACCGGGTCGGTCAGCCGCGCCAGGCTTTGAGCTGCTTCCACTGTGTCTGGGTATTCGACCTTGAAGACACCCTGCTGGCCGAGCATTCCGGGCACCGCCAAATCGATCAGTGACCAGAGGTCGAGAAGGGTGTTCTCGACTGGTGTACCAGTCATAGGAATCGCGCAGCGCCGTGGAATGGTGGCCAGTGCCTGACGCCGGCTTGATTCCGGGTTCTTGACCGCTTGCGCTTCGTCAGAGATCACCCAGGACCATTCCAAGGACGACAACACGGCAATGTCGTTCACCATCGTGTCGTAGGTCGTGATGACGACGGAGGCGACCTGCAGATCACGGAAGATGCCGGCCCGATACGCGCCTCGATGCACCAGAATGGTGAGCGACGGTGCAAAGCGGCGGATCTCTCGGACCCAGTTGGCAATCAGGCTTGTCGGGCAGATGATGAGCGCGGGCGCAGTGTGCGGAGGTGGATCCATCATGAGCAGTGCAATGATCTGCAGGGTTTTTCCAAGGCCCATTTCATCCGCGAGGATCAGGCCACCGGTCCGCTTGGCGGTCTGCCACATCCACTGGACGCCACGGGCCTGATACGGAAACAGCTTCGCGTTCAGCCCGGCGATGGACATTTCAGAGCCAAGGTCATCTGCCGCAATAGTACCAGATCGGAGTACTTCCTCATCGGCGTCGACCGCGATCAATTCGTTTGGCTCCTGGGTGAGCCTTATGCCCAAGGCAAACGGGACATCCTGTGGATCTGCACCTTCGAGGACTTCGGCAACCAGATCGGGCGCATCCTGCGGAAGAGGCCGGATCGTATTTCCATCCAGCACCCAGGCATGGCGGGCTGAAGGGGCCTCGATGAAGCTCTGCACGCCGCGAAGCGTCCGAATGCCACCCAGCCGTGCGGCAAGGCGCACAGGTCCGTTGCTGATCCGGAGGGCGGGATCAAGGACCCGCTGAGATACGCTAAAGCGGTCGCCGAATTCAGTTACGACCGCTTCAAACGTGATGGGCATGTCAGCCGGTGTGGTCACAGGATGCCAGCCTTGCCCATTGGATCAGCCATCAATTCGCCAAGTTCCTCCAGCGACCACGGTTCGGGTCGGCGTGTATGCACGGCGCGGTGACAATTCGGACAGAGGGGGGCGAGGTCGCGTGCCGGGTCATATGGGCGCGGCTCTTTCAGGAGCGAAAGCGGTTCGAGATGGTGAACCTCGATGATGCTGCCAGCCACGCCGTATGTCTCGCGCGGATCAAGCCCGCAGCAGGCGCAAACTTCGCCGTGCAACCTGATGCAAAGGAGCCGATTTCTGGGGTTGCGTTCCCGGCGCCTGACCGTTGTGATCAGTTCCGCCCCTTCGTATTCGGGCTCGCCGTGGTCGTCCTCTTCGATGACGTCGTACCCGATCAGTTCGGCCATGGCGGCCATCATGGGCACGATCGTGTCGCGGCTGACCTCGGTCAGTGCGACCTCGGGGTCCCGCGGAAGGTTCCGGATGATGGCAGTCATCCGGAAATCTCCGGTGGTGATCTTCCAATCGGCCATTTCCTGTCCTTGGACTTCAACCTCCACAGAACTGTCGATGGACGCGACGAGGGCCCGCGCCAGATGGACGTCCTCGGCCCCGGCACCAGCGATCCGTCGCACGACCTCACCCGCAAATGCGCCAAAGCCCAGCGTAACGGCGTAACCCTTCAGGCCGTAGGGACGCAGCTCGGCCACGGGACCGTACCGCTCTTCGAGGTCCGCAAACCAGATCCGCAGGCCGGTCCGCGACTTCGACCCGTCAACGGCCATGCCGATCGCAGCGCCGGTTCCGGCTTCCAGTTCTTCCCGGATGAGGGTTTGGCGGGCTGACAGCATCTCAGTCGTCGTCAACCTCGGTCAGTTCCGCCGAGGTTGGGTCCGGGAGATTGCGGAGCAGCTTCTTGAGGTTGGACGAGATCTCCTCGCGAATGTCCTCGAACACAGGCTCCAGTTCCGGATCGGTGTTATTCTGCTCTGCCATCGCGAAGGCGTACAGGAGTAGGTCCATACCCTCCACGGCATATCCGCTGGCAGCAGCGCGCTGGTAGATCTTCTGGTAGAAGTCATGATGCTTGTTCAGCAGAACCCCCGGTACGTGGTCCGAAACACCTGGGCTTCGGTACGCTGGCTCGAAGAGGTGCCCGCTGGTAATCGTCGTGACCGCCTCGACATAGATCGACTCCGGATTAACGTGCTCCTGAACGGGCACTTTGATGCGGATCTTCACACCACGCCGGTTGTTGACCTCGACGGTCTGGCTTGCCGGATCCGCGCTTGCCACTTGGGGCTTGGAGACATTCGCCGTCGCCGCGATGTTCTTGTTGGAGCTTCCGTGGTCGACCGTTGTCTTCTTGTTGGCATCGTCGCGGGTGATACGGCGATACCGGTTGCCGGCTTCTCGGTAGACCGGTTGGAGAAGGCTGCGAAGCCCATCTTCCAGTTCTGGATGGAACAGAATCCGAGACTTCTTCACGTCGATGCGGAAGGCCTCGTCCAATTCATGAGTGAAATCGAATTCAATGCGCAGGAGCGACGTATGGGGTTCGGGTGCGCCAAATACGTCCAGCCAGCCACCATCCTGAATGAGGCGTCCCTCGCGATAGACATAAAAGCCCTGCGCACGGTTCGAAATACGCGCGAATTCGGCTTCTTCTTCCTTTGTCATGTCGCGGCGGTGAGGCAGGATCCATGCCTTGATCCCTGCTTCCGCTTCGCTGCCATCGGGCAGCTCGACAAGTATCCGCTGTTTCGACTCTGCGAGCACCTGATCCGAGCGGGTTGGATAGAACGGGTTCCATGCAGGCACATCGACGCCATTGATCCTGATGGCAACATGTCGTTCGCGTTCGTCACATGTGTCGAGAAACCGATGAAAGACCAGCGCGACGTGCTTGCCCAAGGTCTCGGCCAGCCGTTTAATCGCGGCCTTTTCCTTTGAACCGGGGTCGTAGTCCTTGGACAGGATCCGATCGCAGTTTTCCCAGACGACAAGCGTCCCGGTATCCCCGCAGAGTTCCTCGAACATGTCAGCCTGATCGGACGTCACCGGATCGTCGAGCATTTCCCAGATGTTCTGCGCCTCGACATGTTCGAGATCCCAAGTCAGCTTGGACAACTCTTGGTCCGCTGACTTCCTCGAAATCAGGCTGTAACGCTTGCAGACCGAACTTGAAGCTGTTTTTAGCCCCAGCCCGAACTTCCCGAGGCTCTTGGCGTCCGAACGCTTGTCGGCACCGTAGCGCATCGCATTGCGCACCTCATCGCGGGTCATGCCATGACCATCATCACCGAAATAGACGATCTTCCGGCCGTCATGCATCAACTCGATGTTGATGTTCACCGCGTTGGCTCCGGCTGCGATCGAGTTGTCGATGATGTCGGCTGCTGCGGTCTTGACGTTGTAACCCGTGTCACGAAGCCCGACGATGAGGCGCGCGGCATTCGGATCGTTGATAAGGTCGTTCATCTTCCTGCTCTTTCACTTCGGACGAGAGCCGGACTTTCCATCCAGACGTGAGAAGAAGTCCTGCTCTGAAATGCTGGCCTCTTTCTCGGGGCCCTCCAACCAATCTGCAATCACCGATATCAGGAGATCTTCTGACACTTGGCGCGTTGCGCATTCCCATACAGTTAGGATGCGCCACCCGGACTGTGCAAGGCGTTGTCGGACCAAAGCATCCCTTTCTTGGTTCCGCCCTATCTTGGCTTTCCAGAAAGCAGTATTGGTCTTCGGGATGCGAAAATAATGGCACCCCTCGTGCCCGTGCCAGAAACAACCGTGAACGAAAATCACAGTCCGATATTTCGGGAGCACGATGTCCGGTTTTCCTGGAAGATCCTTGGCATGCAGGCGGTAGCGAAAGCCCAGACGGTGCAGTCCCTTGCGCACCATGATCTCGGGCTTGGTATCCTTGGGGCCGATCCGCGACATCATCGCGGATCGTGTCATGGGCGGCTTGTCAGGCACGCATCCCCCGTTTGGGGTGCAGTGCGACCGTGTTGGTGATCCAAGGGGCCATGGCTTCCGCGATGGCAATGGCAACCGGTGCGGCGACTGCGTTGCCAAACTGACGGTAGGCTTGTGTGTCAGAGACGACTATTTTCCAAGGTTGGTTCGACCCCTTTCGGTCAAACCCCATGAGCCTTGCGCATTCCCTTGGTGTCAGGCGCCGGGGCGTGCCCTGGTCCTGGGCGATCAGTATCTCGCTGCCATCCTTGTAGTAGCGGGCACTGAGCGTGCGGGCGACGTTGTGGGGCTGACACAGGCCAAATCCGAAACCATTTCCGGCTGCCTTATGCTTGGCAGCATAGTTCTGGAGATATTTCCAAAGGTTGGGCGTGAGTGTGTATTTGTCCCCGACCTTCGCCAAGGGGCCGGTAGTATAGGGTTCCTCAACCGTCTCTGAACCGTCCTGCGTGTGCAGGATGTCCGCAAGTGTCGGCGCAGGACCTTGCGGGAGGATCACCTCGTCAAGGGAGAACGCGGCGGGCACGTCACGCCGGAAGCCGACGATAAAGATGCGTTCCCGGTGTTGCGGCACCCAGTGGCACGCGTCGATCACCTTGTGGTCAACGTCGTATCCCAATTCATCCAAGGCGTGGAGGATGACGCGGAACGTGTTGCCTTTATCATGCGACAGGAGGTTCTTGACGTTTTCCAGAAGGAAAGCCTTCGGTTTGTGATGTCGCAGGATGCGAACCACATCAAAGAACAATGTGCCCTGTGTCTCATCCGCGAACCCGTGGGCCCGGCCCAGCGAGTTCTTCTTTGACACCCCGGCAATGGAAAATGGCTGGCAAGGGAAACCGGCGAGCAGGACATCATGAGCGGGAATGTCACGTTCGTCGACTTTGGTAATGTCGCCGTTGATCTCGTGGCCGTCTTCAAAGTTCGCGCGGTAAGTCTCCTGCGAAAACTTGTTCCACTCGCTTGTGAATACGCAGGTTCCGCCAACCGCCTCGAAACCTATGCGCAGTCCGCCGATGCCTGCGAAGAGATCGATAAAATTGAAACCGTGTGAGACAGCGGTCATGTGTGTTCTCCGAGTGATGTGCGCCTACATACGAAAACCAGGGCCGCAAAGCACAGGCGCTACAACTTGTAGCCCATCTATGCCACGGAAATAGTAACCGTCCAAGCTTACGATCAGGTTCACGGGCTCTTTGATGCTATGAGCACCGGAAATACTCCCGAGCGATGGTCTAGGCGACCCTATGCGAAGGACGCCGCGTAGGGGTCGGCCTGCGCACCGCTCGGCTCACGCCTATCAAAAGCCGCGCGAGAGCTTCGACTTCTCATTCCAGCCATTCTTGGATCGCCACCGCATCATGGCACTCGCCAGCAGGAGTTCATCAACCGCGTCGAAGCGCTGCACTTCCTCGGCCCGCCGGGCACGGGCAAGTGCCATCTGGCCACGGCTTGGGGCGTTGCCGCGGTCAAGGCGGGCCGCAGCGTCTACCGCGGCACCCTGGCCGAGCTGATAGACGCGCTAGCGCGGGCCGAACGCAAAGGGCGCCTCCGGGAGGAGATCCGCTTCTACGCGCGGGCTTCGCTGCGGATAGCGGACGAGATCGGCTACCCTGCAACGCAAGCCGCGCGTTTCGGACCAGCTGTCCCACGAACGGCGCGAGCTTGACCCTGACACCTGCTACCGCGAGTATTTTGCCTCAGGCATGCTCTCAGCATGACCGCATCCTCAGTCAGAAAGGGAAGCACATGATCGGTCCGTTGATCTGTATAGCTGGCATGGTGACCTGCTTCGTAGGAGCCATCCATTGCTGGCTCGTCTACCGGGATTGTGTCCGTCGGGCCCATGTCGACCCTGAACGGGTCAAGAGGTTTGTGGAAAGTGAGGTGGCCCCCATTTCCCGGACAGGTTTGCGGCGCTGCTAAGCTTGCCTGGTGATCATGCTGCCGCCTGTAGGTCAGGGCCCTGATGGGCCTCGACCGGTGTTCTGCCGCCGAGTGCCGAATGCGGGCGCTCGGTGTTGTAGAAGGTCATCCATTTGCCGATGCCTGCCCGGGCCGCGGACCCGGTTTCGAAGGCGTGGAGGTAGACGCACTCGTATTTCAGGGACCGCCATAGCCTTTCGATCATGACGTTGTCCATCCAGCGTCCTCGGCCGTCCATGGAGACCTTCACCGTCGCGTCCAGCAAGGGCTGCGTGAAGCGCGGGCTGGTGAACTGGCTGCCCTGGACGCCCTTCTAAGAGTCAAGCGGCGACCTGGCTCTGATTGATCTCCCTGTGCCGGCGCATGATGATGCCGAAAGGCATCTTCCAGCGCCTCGATGCAGAACTCGGTGTCCGTCCGGCATGGGCCTCGGACCCATGGCGGCCTCATGCCGAACTGTTTGAGAGCCGCCAGGACAGCACTCGGCGCGTCGCCCAGTCCATGATCGCCACGAGGTAGAGGAAGCCGCGCCGCATGGGAATGTAGGTGATGTCCGCGCACCAGACCTGGTTCGGGCGCTCAATCACCAAATCCCTGAGCAGATAGGGATACTTGCGGTGCTCCGGGTGGGGCACAGTCGTGCGCGGCGGCTGGTAGACAGCGCGCAGGCCCATCCTCGCCATCAGCCGCCGGATGCGCTTGCGCCCGACGCAGTAGCCCTGATTGCGCAGGTGCCTCGCCATCTGGCGGCTGCCGTAGAAAGGCGTCTCCATGAACTGCGCATCGATCAGCTTCATCAACGCCAGGTTCAGCGGTGTCTCGGTCCTGCCCGGGCCATACCACGCCGATCGGCTGATCCCGATCAGCGCGCATTGCCGGGTGATCGACAGCACCGGGTGCCTCGGCTCGATCATCTCTCGCCTCCGGGACACGCTCACCGTCCGGAGGCTTTGACTAAAAAATCCCGCTCCACCACGAGTTGGCCGATCTTGGCGTGCAGCTTCTCGATCTCGCCCTCCTTCTCGGCCGCCTTCGCCTCGGCCTTGCCGGAGAAGATCCCGGACATGCCCTCGAGCGCCTGCCGCTTCCAGGTGTTGATAAGGGTCTGATGCACGCCGTGCTTTGCCACCAGTTCGGCGACCGTCAGCTCACCTCGGATAGCCTCAAGCGCCACCTTCGCCTTGAACTCGGCGCCGTAATTCTTTCGTTTGCCAGCCACGCTGTTCTTCCTCGTCATCGTTGGCGGCAAGCTTAGCAAAGTGTCCGATTTTCGGGGACCACATCAAAGTGCGCCGCTGCATCTCCTCGAGGAGTTGAAGGCGAAGCGGCCGGTCTGTCTGTGCTGCTCGACGCCACTCAGGCTGCAAGGCGAGCAATCGTGAAGGTTCTTCCTACCTGGTCATGCGAGGGACCAATGGCATCGCTGATCAATCATTCATAGGCGGCATGCCGAACGGCCCCGATGGGACCTACAGCCTCTGTCAAGTTTGCAGCAGCGCGGCAATAAAAATTGTTGGGCCGCATGGCTCATGCTCTTGGCGAAGTACGGGCGCCGCTCAGGACACCTGCCGGTCAGTCGGCCTCGCTTTTGCGAAAAGCTAAATCCACTTTTTCGCATTAATATCAGAATCTTAGAATCACTTGCGGTGGTTCGGGCGCTATGGCATGGGCTCGCCGAATAATCGTCCACTCCCGATGGAATGGTGCGTCCCTCCCATGTCAGCCCTCAGCGAGTGCCCGATGAAACCTGTGCTACATACCCTTAGCTGACACCGATTTCTTCCTGGTCGGCCAGCCTCCGGCTCAGAGAGATGTACGACGCACAGCGAACTCAGCCTTCCTTCCCACCCGCCATGTGGTTGTTGCACCCATGGCAACGCTCGACCTCGCCCTCATGTGATGCGCCACAGTTGGAGCAGATGTAGATATCCTTGGTCGCCAATTCCGATCCGTCGCCCTGACGTACCTCGGGCGGCAGTTTGGCTTTCATGACCCGGTAGGCGCGGCCCTCGTGATAGATCAGACTGCGCGGGCCGAATTCGGAAATGGCCAGGAAGCGGGCTCTGGACAAGAATGACCCCGTCTTACCTTCGCCAGGAACAAAAGCGTAGAGTGGCAGGCGCGGGAAGTTGTACCCGGGCAGGAAGCCCTCTGTTGCAAGATACCGATACGAATAGAAATCGGACCCGTTTGAAGCTTTCCCCTGTTCAAGGATGGCGATCTGATCCTGGGCCTGCATTTGCGCAGCCTTGATCTTGCGCCGGTCGGCTCGGCAGTGTCCCGGGTGGTGGTGTAGGAGGCCGCGCGCGGAGCCTCCGGCGTAGCGCAGCGCGCGGCCGGGCGTGACGCTGGCGGTCACCGCCGGTCTTCGGAGAAGGTTCGGGTTGTGAGACCTGGAACCGACAACGGAGATGACGATGACCGCAGAGAGAATGGCTCTGATCGAGCTGGTTGAGAAGCAGGCTGATGGCGACCTCGTGCGCGAGATGCTGGCCTTCGCGGCCGAACGGCTTATGGAGGCCGAGGTTGAAGCGCGGACTGGCGTGACCAAGGGCGCTCGCTCGCCGTTGCGGGAAGTGCAGCGCAACGGATACCGCGACCGAGATTGGGATACGCGGGCCGGGCGGATCGCGCTGGAGATCCCCAAGCTGCGCAAGGGCAGTTACTTCCCCAGCTTCCTGGAGCCGCGCAGGACAGCCGAGAAGGCTCTCGTGGCCGTCATCCAGGAAGCCTACGTCCACGGCGTCTCCACACGGTCGGTCGACGATCTGGTCAAGGCCATGGGCGCGGGCGGCATGTCCAAGAGCCAAGTCAGCCGGCTCTGCACTGAAATCGACGTGCGGGTGAATGCCTTCCTGACGCGGCCGCTCGAGGGCGCATGGCCATACCTCTGGCTCGATGCGACCTACGTGAAAGTGCGAGAAGGCGGACGGATCATCAGCCGGGCCGTGATAATCGCCGTGGCAGTCAACGAAGACGGCAAGCGCGAGGTGCTGGGCGTCGCCACCGGCCCCTCCGAAGCCGAGACCTTCTGGACCGAGTTTCTGCGCAGCCTCGCTGACCGTGGCCTGCGCGGTGTGAAGCTGGTGATCGCCGACGACCACAAGGGCCTGCGGGCAGCCGCGCGCAGGGTCTTCAACGCCACTCACCAGAGATGCCGCATTCACTGGATGAGGAACGCTCTGGCCCACGCCCCGACCAAGCAGCGGGCCGCGGTGGCGGCGATGCTGAAGACGATCTTCGCGCAGGAGACCAAGGCCGAGGCCGAAGCCCAGTGGGAGATCGTGGCCAACGCCCTGCGCGAGAAGCAGCCCAAGCTTGGTGCCCTGATGGACAGTTCCCGCGACGACGTCTTGGCCTACATGTCGTTCCCCCGAGAGCACTGGACCCAGATCGCCTCGACCAACCCACTGGAGCGGGTGAACCGCGAAGTGAAGCGGCGCGCCGACGTCATCGGCATCTTCCCGAACGACGAGGCTATCATCCGCCTGGTTGGCGCGCTGATGCTCGAGACCAACGACGAGTGGGCGGTCGTCCGACGATACATGTCGCTTGAAACGCTCGCCCGCGTCACCGACAATCCAACCATCAGGCTGTCCGCCGTGACCGCCTGAACAAGCCCTGACCTCTCCGAGGGTCGGCGCTCCTACACCACTCCGGGGGACGCTATCGTCGGCTCCCGAGAGCCCCGTAATCTCCGAACGCTTGTTCGCCTCGGCCAATTGCGTCCTGGCAGAGCTATAAAGCTCCCGCCAACGGTCGAAGGCGCGGTCAAACTCCTTTGGGGCATTCATGGCCGTGTGAAGAACGAACTCGTCTGGATCGTCCATCCAGATCGGAGTTTGCCCTCCGTCGGACGCCAGAATCTGCTTCAAGACACGCGCCATCGGCCCCCGTGCCTGCGAAACCAGAGCGGGTTTCGATATGACCGCCAGAACGTCCTCCTTCAGCGGGAATTTATCCCCGTGAAGGTCCAGAATCTCCGGGATGTCGGGAGAAAGCGCCAGTTTCGCTTCAGCCAACCACACCGCATGCAGGTGCGATCGGACCAGCTCTTCATTGGTGATGTCGAGCGCTGGCGGCCTCACGACACCGGCGACCATATCGTTGCGCCGTTCAAAGAAATATTGGTCATGCGGAGACTTCGACCGCAGCACGGTGTTTCAGGTACGCCTCCAGCGGCAGGTCTAGGAGCGACTGACGCGTGGCCCGGACTGCGGACAGCTCCGACTCTTTGCGCCCGGCGGCGATTTCGGCCGCGCGGGTCTCGACCCCATGCAGGAGGGCGATGGCCTGCAGCACGTCGGTGGCAGCGACCTTCTCCAGCACGCCGAACTTCTGTTCGGCCGCCCGCCCAAAAAGCTGAAGCCTCGTCTGGAGCCCCGGCTGGCCGTCGGCGCCGAGCCAGTCGTCCCGCAGGCGATGGCCGCGGGCTGCATACATCGCGGTCACAAGCTCGAATGCGTCGAGCGGCTTGCCGCCGGTGTTCACCTTCTCAAAGACCAGACAGACAGCCTCGTGGGAGGTGTCGGGGCTCTGATGTCTTTTTTCAAGGGGCGAGCCACGCGATTTGAAACGCCTGGGCGTTCGTCGTGGTCTGGACGCCCAAGGGTGGGCACGAGGTCTGAAGACGTCGGTGAACAAGCTCTGATGCGCGGGCTGGATACCGCAGGACCGATTGTGCGTCTCGGGGCTATTCCTGTCTTACGACGGGCGTCAGCGCGAAGCTGGCCACAAAGCGAGTGTCGGATATTCCCCTGCCGTCGACCTCGCGCCCGCCATTGGGCGCGTCGGGGAGCGAGCTCAGCGCGCGGGCATGGTGCGGCGGGCGATGTCCCACATGAACGCCGCCATCTCTCGTGCGATTGCCGCGGTGACGACGGTCGGTTTCTTGCCGCGCTGGATAAGCTTGCGATATCGGGCAGTCAGGCGGGATTGCGCCTTCCACGCAATGTCCTGAACCTCCGGCGACTGCTCTCTGAGGATGTAGAGCTTCCGCTCGCCCGGTCGTGCCTGCAGGCGGTAAGTCCAAGCCCCCTCGATCAGCTTGTGCCGCACGCGGGCGTTGCCCGCCCGGGTGATGCCGCCGCGCCTAGTCGTCTTGCCGGTCGAGTATTCGCTCGGCACGAGCCCGAGATAGGCCATCAGCTTGACAGGTGTCTCGAACCGCCGCACATCACCAATCTCGGCCATGAAGGTGACGGCGCTGATCAGCGCGACGCCCCGCAGCGCCTGAAGCGCGTTCACTGCCGGCGCGAGAGTCCAGTCCGGCACCAGGGCCTCGATGTGCCCGGTCAACCGCTCCAGCCGCTCCGAGGCATTGCGTTCCGCCTGCAACATCTCCTGCAGCGCGATCTGGTGTGCCAGGTGATCGAACGCCAGGGTCTGCAGCCAGCGCCGATAACGCATCGTCCACGGCTTGGAGCGTTGATAGACCCGCCCATGACGGAGAACGAAGGCCGAGACGAGCTGACGCTTGTGGCGCTGATCCTCCGCGGCGCTCTCCCGGGCCCGGACCAGATCGCGCATCGCCTCATGCGTCTCGTCGGGGACCCAGACTGGGGTCAATTCTCCGGCACGCAGAAGGCGCGCAAGTCGCAGGGCATCCAGTCGATCGGTCTTGACCCGCTCTCCGGCCCTGACCGGGATCAGGGACGGCGCGACCACGCAGCACTCGCAGCCGGCCGCGCGTATCTGCCGGTAGAGGCCGTAGCCCGTCGGCCCGGCCTCGTAGCAGGCCGAGATGTCACCTCGCCCGGCAAGCTTCTTCAGCAGCTTGTCGACGCTGGTGGGTGTGTTCTCGAACGTGCCAAGGCTGAGAACCTCGTCACCTCGCTCTCCACCCGCGATCGCGACCGCAAGTTTGTCCTTGGATACATCAATTCCGACGTAGATCGTTCCATGGGCGTTCCGCATGTCTTCCTCCATCGCAAACGGGCGGCACCCGCCGCCCCGCGATCAGGATACAGACTGAACCGGCAGGGCCGGGTCGGTGAAAAAGACATGCGGTCTTACCGATGAGTGCCAATGCGAAAATCCTTGTCTTGCTTCGGCCAGTTCCTGCTGTCGCTCTTGGCCAACCTGGAGAGGCAGAGCCTCGAAAATGCGAAAAAAGGCCGGTAATGTACGTTTTCCCCACAAGGACGTGCGTAGGCTTCGAACTTAAGCCACCCGCCGTCCCGGTGGAAAATCGGATGATTGCGAGGCAAACACCTCGTTTTCTGCATGTTTTTAGGGGCAAGACGAACCGGCGCAGCCGGCTAGAATTGGTTTGTCGCATTTCTCATGATCTCGGCAAGGCGTGGGGGCCGCCCACGGTATCTGATCTGGCAGTTGGTCTCGCTTTTGCGAAAAACCAAATCCGCCTTTTACAAATAATATCAGTGCCTTAGAATCACTTGCGGTGGTTCGGGCGCTATGGCATGGGCTCGCCGAATAATCGTCCACTCCCGCTGGAATGGTGCGTCCCCCCATGTCTGTCCTCTGCGAGTGCCCGATGATACCTGCGCCACATACCCTTAGCTGACACTGAATTCTTCCTGGCCGGCCAGCCTCCGGCTCATAGAGATGTTCGACGCACAGCGAACTCAGTCTTCCTTGCAATCCGAGGCTCTGCCCGCATGTCCGCCATCATGGCGGCTGGCGGAGCCATGACGAAAGACCCCATTCATGCACAAAATCCGCTTCATCCTGAGCAAGCAGCCCGATCCGGCACTCGACGAGGCCGCCATCATTAAGCGTCTCAAGGAATTCTACACCGCCTTGCTGGACAAACGGCAAATTTCCGAAGGCATCCCCCAGGAAGAGCGCGCTGCCCACAATGAAATATGGCGTTACCCGCAGAATGAGCTCCCGAAAGCGCTCGAGATCCGGATCCGGCGATGGGCGCAGAAGATCCACCGCCACCATCTGAAGGAGGTCGAGCCAACGCGCCTGTCGCGAGAAGACCGTGCCATGCTGCAGGGCTGTCGCGATGGCGCCGAAATCTTCGACCTGCGCTCTGCGCATCATATCGACGAGATCGCCGCGGCGCTTCATACGGAGTTCCCATGGGTCGCAGAGGCGACGACACATGTATGGCGCAGCCTCCACCATCATCGCGCAAGTGGCAGGCCCGGTGCTCAATTTGCGCCGATTCTTCTCGATGGCCCGCCTGGCATTGGCAAAAGCGCATGGGCACGTCGTCTTGCGCAGCTGCTGGAAACGCCGGACATGACCCTCGACGCCACAGGCGAGAATGCCAGTTTCGGACTGATAGGAAGCCAACGCGGCTGGGCAAATGCCGGCCCCGGTCGGCTCGTGGGTCTGATGCTGATGCGGCAGGTTGCAAATCCGCTCGTCATTATCGACGAAATTGAAAAATCCGGTACACCCGTGTCCGACAAGGGGCGCGCCTTCAGCCTTCCGAATGCCCTCCTGCCGCTGCTTGAAGACCTGACGGCAAGCCGGTGGACCTGCCCCTATTTCCAGAACCAGTTCGACATGTCGTTCATTAACTGGGTCTTTACCTCGAATAGCTTGCGTAGCCTGCCGGAACCGCTTCTGTCACGGATCCGCGTCGTCTGCGTGCCCTCTCCCACGCAGGGGCAGATCAATGACCTCGTCCTGCGCGAGGCCGCGAAGCGGCAGCTTTCCCCGCTCACCACCGCGGCCATCACGACCGCCCTGGCTGAGGCGTTCGAGGCAGGCCATCAGATCAACATCCGGACCGTCAAGCGGATGCTGGAGCTGGGCTCGGACCAACAGGGCCGGCCGATGCTCCATTGACTGGAGTGTCCCAGATTACACCCTATAAATCAGATGGTTAACTGAGCTTTCCACATTCATGAAGGCTTGGCGACCCGTTTTCAATTGGGATTCTCGCCGACTTCGCGGAAAATGAACGCATGGCCCACCCAAGCACTACCGGGTGGGGCAGGACGGAATTTCGCCCAGGACGGGCGCCAGAAGCAGAGGTACTGCCGCATCATCACACCTGTCACGCTACCGATGGCGGTTGAGCGTGGCAAGAGTGGCATGTCCTCTTGAAAAGAAACAAAAATGCACCCGGCGCAACGTTGTTCCGGGAACGGAGAAGTCATGTCTGCCGATCAGACTATTGATCATGACAGCTGGAACTATTCGCCGGCGAAGCTGCCCAGGCAGTCCAAGATCAAACTCGGGCGGATCCACGGTGTCCTGCCTTTCACCGGCGTTCGCAATCCCGGCTTCCGGAGCTCGAGCTCGCATCGGGTGTGGATGACCTACCGGACCGCGGCCAATGATCACCGGCCTGAGGTCGGCATCGCTGAAAGCGCGGCCGAGGCCGCCGTCGCCCACGAGCTGCTGCTCTCGCCTCTCCTCTATGATCTGCAATTCCAGCCGCTGAAGGTATATCTGCGTCCTGGAGACCGCAAAGGTCCCAGCTATACGCATGACCTGCTTGCCACTTTCGTGGATGGACGGCGCACGCTCATCTTCGTTCGCAACTCCGACAGTCTGCAAAAGCCTCGGACGCGGCGCGAGATCGAAGCGATCCAAGCGGCGACACCCTCGAGCGCTGCAGACAGCATGATCATCGTCGATGCCGGCCGCTACTCACGGCAGCGACGGGAGAACCTGTTCCGGCTGCATGAGGCCATCCAGACACCCGATCCTGAAATCGACGATATCGTGCTCTGGACGGCCTGCAACCATCGTTCACTCTGGCTGATGCGTGATCTTTTTCCGCTGCTCGATTTGCCGCAGAAGACGGTCTTTAAATCCTGCTACCGCCTGATCGCGCGTGGCGCCTTGACCGCAAACCTTGACCATGTGGTCGCGGAATGGTCGCGCATCGAGGTTGCGTCATGACGATCGCGCCTCGCTACAACTTCGAAGCCGGAACCGAAATCGTGGTCCAGGGGCGCGACCTCCTGCTCCGCAAGGTCGGTTCGCAAGGCTATGAGCTGGCGGACCCGATGGGCGACCAGATGAGTATCCTTGGGTTCTCGTCTTTCGTCGAATTGATGAAATCCGGCGCCGTGACTATCGCCCCTTCCCAGTTGTTGCCGGAGGGAAGTGCCAAGCTCAGGCTGGGTGGGCTGAGCGTCGCGGCCCAACTCTCTGATGAGCAACAGACCTATGGCCGCTTCCACTACGCGGTATGCAGGGCGATCGACGAGCTCCATCGGCACCGGACCATTGTCGAGGGCGATGAGGACTTCCGGATTTCCATCGGCGCCTTGAACGACCCCGCGAACAGGAAGTTCTTGCGCACGCTCGTCCAGGCCTTTTTCGGCGAGCGTGTGCATTTGGGTGCAGCCACCTTGAAGGGCGGCCGGCAGAAGAGCTGGTTTCTCTACAAAGGGCGGACGCTGAAGAAATACTACGGGATCTATCAGGGTCTCCAGGACGGTGATGATGTCATCGCTGGGCTGGCAACACTTGACCACCTCAAAGGCAACGAGACACCGCGTCTGCCCTTGCGTCTGAAAGAACTCATGACAGAGGCCTGGGAGGAGATCGGCCTGGATCTCAAGGGACCGTCGGTGGCGAACGTGCATGGCTACCTTGCAGCGCTGATCAACAGGGAAAACCGGCAGCGGGCGTTCAACGACCTCCCCGCGCTCCCGGTCCCATCCCATCAATCCGTTCTTCGTCACCGCAAGGAGCTGCTCACGCCGACCGAATACATGGTCGCGACGAAGGGCGAGCGCCACGCGCGCAACAAGCGAGGCCGCGGCAGTTCTGACGTGCGGGCGCTCATGATCGGCGAATTCTGCGAGATGGACGAATGTCGGGCGTCTCTGATTACCTCGGCCAAGGCCAAAGGCTATTGGCATACGCTGTCTGAAGATATGAAGAAGGCTATGGAATGGGCGGATGACGAGATCCGCAGCCGTCTCAGCATCCTTGTCATGATCGATGTCGCAACACGCATGCCGCTGGCCTGGGTTGTCAGCGCCCAGCCAAAAGCGGAAGCCACGATGCAGCTTCTGCGGATGGCCACGCGCGACAAGACCCGCGAGAGGCGCATCTACGGTTGCGAGGGCGAGGCTATGCCCGCCATGGGCCTCGGCATGGTGCGCAACGATAATGGTACCGGCCTGCGGAACGCCGAGGTCAAGTCCGCACTTATGGGGATTGCATCGGCGAATACAGATGTGCGGGCCTACGCATCAGCTGACAAGCCCTATGTCGAGCGCATGTTCGGCACAACCGAATCCGTCTTGCTGAAACTGCTCCACGGCTACACGGGTCGCAAAGCAGGAGAGCTACCCGGATATGACGCCAAAAAATCAGGCGTCCTTGACATCGATCTCCTCTATGAAATCCTGACCAGGTTTTTCATCGACGAGTACCCGTCCTTGAAACACACGGGCGTCGGGATGGGAGGGCGGCGACCGGCCGAGGTCTATAAAGAACTGAATGAGACCAGGGAGACATTTCGTCTTTTGGATGAAGATCTCCGTCGCGTCCACTTGGGCTGGCCATTCAAGTTGCAGCCCAACGATGAGGGTGTGCGGGTGCTTGAAGGCCTCTTCTATGGGTCAGACGAATTCCAGGCCGCCCGCGAACACCACCAGGGCAAGGTCACCGTTTATATCGATCCGGACGATCTGAGCTTTGCGACCGCAGTGATCCCGCGTGATCCAAAGACATACAAGCTTGCACTACAGACGACCGTCTTCGCCGATCTGACCGCATCCGAGTTCCTGGAGCTGATGACGCACTACCGGCGTGAAAACCCCGAGGTGACAACACTCTACGAAGACCGGATCGCAAAGGTTCGCCTCGAGAGACATGATCAGCTCAAGAAAATCGGCGTCGAACGGCGTTTGCCGAGGAGCTATGTCACTCAGGCCGAAACCTGCAAGAAGGCCAAGAGCCTGTTTGCCTCATCTCGGCTGGTCACCACGCACGTGCCGATCGACACGGTCGCCCCAGGTACTCTGGCCACCGCGATCTCGGGCCCGGGGATCCTGCCACTCGGCGGTGCAAGCCTCATCGATCACGAGCCTGCGGAGCCGACCTCTACGCCCGTAATACCAGCCAGGACATCGAAGCCCAAGGCGGAGAAACCGTCTTCAGAAACTCCTGTCAGGCTCGGCCGCCCCGACCAGAAGGGCGAGCTCTCGTAACTACCGCCATCTCAACGACGTCCAGCAATTCAAGGATACCCATGGGTTTCATCGACCAGAACCGCGTCAACGCATCGGTTGCCCTGCAGCGCGGCCATTATACCTTCCCGCGTGCGGCAAAGCTCCGCGAAGCTTTCGAAAACTGCCTGCACGACTACTATGTCAAGGCCTCCATCGGCGGGCATTTCGAAGCACGCGGCTTGCTGGTGACTGGGGAATCGCGGGTCGGCAAGACCTCGGAGACCGTCCGGCTTGTGGAGAAATTCAACGCAAGCATGACGGAAATGCCCAACGGGAAGGTTGGCAAGATTATCTACTGCAAGCTGGATGGGTCGATCACTTGGAAGGATCTGGGTCACAAGACGCTCGAAGCTCTCGGTTACCCCGCGAACCCCCGGCGCACCCAGGGTGAACTCTGGAACATGGTTCGCCATCAATGCCGCGAACAGGGCGTCATCGGCCTCTACTACGACGAATGCCAACACGCCTTTACGTCGGGCGCAAAGTCCAACGAAAAGCTCCTCGACCGTTTCAAGGCGCTGATGAAGGAACCGGAATGGCCGTTGATGCTCATCCTGTCAGGCGTGCCGATTCTGGCCAAGCATGTGAACTCTGAAGAGCAGATCGCCCATCTCCTCTCCCACATCCATTTCGATGAGATTTACCTGGGCAGGTTCGCTGATCCGACAAGGGATCCGGACATGATCGAACTGAACAAGCTCGTATACACCTATGCCGAACGCGCCGATATCGATGTCGAAGAGCTTGTTGACGTCGATTTTCTGCAGCGCCTCGATTTTGCCTGCGCCTCCAGGTGGGGCCTCGTCATCGAGTTGCTGATCCGCGCCCTCGGCTTGTGCAGACTTCATGGCCAGAAGAGCGCCACGGTCAAAATGTTCTCCGAGGCCTACGCCCAGAACTCCCGACTGCCTCAGGGCCTGTGCCCCTTCACCGCACCAAGCTATCGCGACATGATCGACAGCGACAAACTCATGGAGATGGTGCTGGACGACTAGCGGCAGGCCAATACGGGTATGGACGTTTCAGGGCTCGCAGTGCGGGCCCTTTTTTGGCCGCCGCCCTGCATGCTTATGTGTCAACTGTGCATGCTTATGCCTTGCGGTGAAGAACGCCCCACGGCAAGCATCTGAAATACATATGATATTTTTGCGCAGCACAGCCGCCGAATCAACTGGGTGTGCAAACTTATGGTGCATTGGCATTCAGTCCCGACGCTCCCTGAGCTTGCACGACTTGGCGGCGCCCCCGCCCGCCCAGAAATGCGCGGCTTCTGCGGGCTGCACTCTGAAGATAAAGTACTTTAATTCACTTAGTTATATGAATCCCTCGGCGAGAATCCGGTGCGGCATAGGGCAGGTTTGCTCCGGCGCTCCAAAAGACGCGGCTTGCCGTCGGACCAAGGCAGCAGCGCCGGAACCTCGGTCGGAATAACCCTCATTGACACGGCACGGCACCAAATCCGCCAGATTCGCCATGCGGCGCAGCTCGTTCTGCACCACCACCGATGCCGACCGCGTTGGCGTGCGCCGCGATGCGCTTAGGTGGTCCGCGTGCCCCTCCTGTCGGAGCGCCGCCAGGAGAGGGATGCCTCTCGAGGCACCCTCCGGCTGGACCGTTCAATCGCCCGCCACGCGGAGATATTGCCGCGCCTGAGCAGGTCGCTCGTGGTTCGAAATGCCCGGAGGCCTGGTCCCGATGGGCGCGGCAGCGCCCGAACGCCCGGAAAGGGGCCTTGTCCAACGACACGGCGCATCCGAGTACCCGCCTTGCCCAACCGGGCCTTGTCCCCAGATGTCCGCAACGATGACGCCTTTGGGTGACCGGATTATCGTGATCGCGCACGATCGTGTTCCGCCCGAAGACCCGGCTTGTGCCCGAGGCCATCGCGACAACGGCGGCGCGAACGCCGATCCAAGCGTCGGTGACAAGGCATCCGGCATAGACGCTGCCGATGGTGCTCGGGGGGCGGAAATTCTTGTGGAGCACCGCCATCTTGGCGCAGGTTCCATGCCGCCAGCACGAACCCGGTGAGCGGCTCCTGCATCGGCAGCATCCCTATCTCCAGATGCACCGCCGCCGCCGAGATGGCGTTGCTGTCCGGCATGATCGGGCATTTCACCTGTTAAAGAACGATGTCGCGGCAACGGGCGGCTGAGCCGCGCGGACTCGATTCTTGCGCAGCCCGGCGGCCCCGCGCGACGCGAGGACATGTGCGACGCCGCCGAGACGCCTCAGCTTGATGTTGACCTCCGAGCCACCGAGCGTGCCCTTCGCACGCTCGAGATCGACGCAGGCCGCGACGCCGGCGTCCGTGATCTTCGGCAGAGAGGCGCAGCGCCCAACGGGTGCTGGCGGATCGCTCCGGGAGGTGGTCGCTGTCCATAACCACATGGGCCCCCGCGCATGGAGGCTTACATCCGCAGATCAACGTGGTGATCCGTGCCTTGCGGGATCGGGCCAAAGCGGCCCGAGGCTGGCCCGCGTCGCCTCGCGGGCCATGAACGGCAAGACCATGGCGTCGGAAGGGTCTTTCACCGGCACGAGGCGCGATGAGAGACCGCCGATGCGTAGTCTTTTCTCCTAATGAGATTACGCCTGTTGCGTTCGGCGCAATTTATCGCGTAAACACTCATGACGTGTAATAAACGAAAAAATATGACCGAAGCGGAAAAAGATGGCGCCGTCTCCGACGGTGGCGGCTGGGAAGCGGAGCGCCAGCAGCTGCGCGACGAGCTGG
>NZ_JADFFK010000026.1 GCF_015223355.1 Salipiger mangrovisoli
CGAAGATCGACGATGACCGCCAGCCTCGCGATCAGCGACGCTCGCGGCTTCCTACACCACGCCGCGGGGCACTATCCCGAGGGTCTAGTATCCACCTGAATTTTGCTCCCTGCGCTGTCGCAAGACCATCCCCTGTCTCTACCGGTTGCATGGCCACGGCGCAGCATCTTCCGTAGCTCACCTGAGAACGCGAAAGGCGTGGGCTCCCGCGGCAGTGAAAACAAGCGATGTTCTGGGCGCTTGGACGCGCCTGATGACCTAATGGAAACAGGTGCGGTCTGCCCCGCCTTTCAGCGCCAGAGATCTCGAATCTTCCGGTCAAGCCCTTGGTTTGTTTTTGTTTTCTTCAAAGGATCAATCGAGTGATCGCATGGAGCGCCATCTCCGCGGAGATATTGTTGAAAAAGTCGACGTTCGAAGCGTTCTGGGTGCCATCCAAAGGGATCGAATTCCTACATGCTGGGTCCGCAGAAAGCACACAAATTGCCGAGAACCTTGAGGCTTTTATCGATCTCGAATGTCACGACCGTAGCGACCAAGCGCCCGAACGCCGCCGTCGCTCTGTGGATCATCGGCCTTGGCTGCGCCTCGGGCGAAGCCCGAACAACGCTCGCGGAAGAGCCCCGCTGCGCCGCGCTCGCAGGCGCGGCCACCGCGAGCAACGGGACAGATGGAAACCGCCCGCCGGGCCATCGACCTGATCGCGACTGGAACTGCCCCGGACAGTGGCCCGGGGCAGTCCGCCTTCAGTTCCGGATCACCGCCATCACCGCGCTGCCGATCTCCTGAAGGGCGGCGTTGCGCGTGTCGAAATCCGCATCGGACCCGGAGACGAAGATGGTGACGACCCAGGGCGTGCCGCCTTCGGGTGTGATCATAGCGATGATGTTGCGCGTGTGACTGCCGCTGCCGGACTTGTCGAGGATCTGCCAACCATCCGGCGCATCCGCACGCAGCAAGTTGCCGGTCACGCCACCATGGCTCATCCATTCCGCCAGTTGGTCGCGGGAGTTGGCGGACAACACATCTCCGAGCAGCAGCCGCCGCAGTGTCGCGGTCATCGCGGTCGGGGTGGTCGTGTCGCGCGGGTCTCCGGGCGCGAAGGTGTTCAGTTCGGGCTCGTACCGGTCGAGCCGGCTAACCTCATCTCCAGCGCCCCGGAGAAACTCGGTCACCGCTTGCGGACCCCCGAGGTGACCGATCAGCATGTTTGCCGCCGTGTTGTCGCTCATGTCGAGCGCGGCGAGGCAGAGGTCAGAGAGGGTCATCTCTGCCCCGACCTGTTTTTCGGTGACCGGCGCATAGGACAGGATGTCCTCCTGCGCCACGCGCAGGGTCTCGGACAATGACAATTCACCAGCATCGCGACGGGCAAGCACAGCGCCGCAGATCGGTGTCTTCACGGTGCTGTTCATCAGGAAGTGTTCGTCTTCGCGGTGAAGCCACGACAGCTCCGACGCGGTGTCGACAAGCGACACGCCGACGCGCGCGCCGAGGCGCGCCTCGACCTGCGCGACGGTGTCCGCGAGCGTATCGATGGGCGTCTGGGCAAGCGACGCCGAACCCAGAGACAGGCCGAGAGTGAGCACTGCCGCGGCGCGCGACAGGACGGAAGCGGTGAACCGCATCAGAGTATCCTTTTTTGAGGTGGGGGCACCCGAGGCGCCCGGTCGAAGACATCAGGTCAGGTCATGGGAGCTGTATATTTCTCCTTGCACGCGGGCCTCAAACGACAAATCTTATACCTTCCCATAAGCTGAGGTATTGCGATGGACCGCCCCGACCTGCCACTCAATGCCCTGCGGGTCTTTGAAGTCGCCATGCGGCAAGGCAGTTTCACCAAGGCCGCTATCGAGTTGCGCGTCACCCAGGCTGCGGTAAGCCACCAGGTCGCGCGGCTCGAGGACCTGCTGGGAGCGACCCTGTTCCAGCGGACCTCGCAGGGGCTCGTGCCGACCGACGAGGGGCGCATGCTTTTCCCGGTTCTCGAGCATGGATTCGATGCGATGGCCCGCGTCTTGGACCGGCTGGGCGGTCGCCGCGATATCGAAGTGTTGAAGGTCGGGGTCAACACGACCTTCGCCCTTGGCTGGCTGATGCCGCGGCTCGAGCTGTTCCGTCAGGCGCATCCGGAAATCGACCTGCGCATCTCGACCAACAACAACCGCGTGGAGATCCTGCGCGAAGGGCTCGACATGGCGATCCGCTTCGGCACGGGTGGCTGGACGGGGCACGAGGTGATCCCGCTGATGGAGGCTCCTCTGGCGCCGCTCTGCGCACCCGCGGTGGCCGCGCGTCTGCAGCACCCGGCCGATCTGGCGCAGATTACCCTGCTGCGCAGCTATCGGAGCGCCGAATGGGCAGGATGGTTCGAGGCGGCCGGCACGGCCTGCCCGCCGGTGACCGGTCCGGTCTTCGACAGTTCCGTCGCATTGGCCGAACTCGCGGCTTCGGGCGCGGGGGCGGCGCTGCTGCCGGTGGCGATGTTCGAAAGCTACATCGCGCAGGGACGCCTCGCGCAGCCTTTCGGCGTTACCGTGCCCGCAGGCCGATACTACCTCGCCTGGCCGTCTGACCGGCGGGCGACCCCCGCGATGCGCGTCTTCTCAAGCTGGCTGTCAGGAAGAAGCGGGGCATGACCTTATGTGGACGCCAAGTGTCGGTCATTTGGCAAAAAAGCTCCGATCACCGCAATCCGCGAGAAGCCGGTTCGCCGCGCGATCGCCCGGACCGGCCGCTTTGCCGCAAGGCCAAGCGGCGCATGATCGCGGGGCGTTGAGAGGATCATGCGTTGGCTCTGGCCAGCCTTTCGTGCCGGAGCCGCCTTATGGGGCCAAGCGCCGCGAGGCATGTCAGTTGCATGGCAAAGAAGACGGCCATCGCCGGCACAAGGCCGATCCAATCCGCGAGGCCGCCGGCCGCAATCACCGGGATGGAGAAGCCGCAATAGGCGTAGACGAAGAGCCCCGCCGTGGCGCGCGCGCGGTTCTCAGGGGCCAGCATGGATACCTCCGACAGGGAGGAGAGATAGGTGAAGCCATAGCTGGACGCACTCGTGAGCGCCGTGCCCAGTAGGATCAGCGGGATCGACTGTAGCGCCGCGCCGGCAAGCAGACCGGAAAAGCCGAGCGGGATCAGGCAAAGACCCAGGCGCAGGGCGCGTGGATTGCTCATGCGACGTGCCAGAGGCTGGCAGAGAAACCCGACAAAGAGCGCGAGAAAGATTACCGGCCCGGACCAGGCGCCCAGCCCATGCCGGTCGAGCAGCAGCGGCACCACGGCGATGGTCATGCCGGTGGAGGCCCAGCTCAGCCCCATTGCGATGCCATAGGGCGCGCTGCCTGCCGGAAAGACCGGCAAGCGGAGCATCGACACATGTCGCGGCACCCATGCGCGCGGCAGGGACAGGCTAGCCAGGACCAGCACCGGAACGGCGAGCAGCAGCAGCCAGAAGCTCGCGGGGGCAAAGCTCGGACCCTGCGCTATCAGGCTCAGGCCAGTGGCAAGCGCGCCACCGCCGAAGCCCAGGGAGGTGGCCGAGGTCACCCTCAGCGCCGCCTGTTTTGCGCGTGCCTCGCCCATCAGCTCAATCATGTAGGCGGTGCCCGACGTCGTGGCGAGCCCGGTCCCGGCGCCGAGAAGCCCCCGCGCGATGACCAGCTGCACCCATCCCGGAGACAGAGCGAGCAGTAGCGTCGCGCCACCGCTCAGCAGGAGGGCGCAAATCAGCGGCACCTTTCGCCCGATCCTGTCCGACAGCCCCCCCAGGAAGATCAGGGTCGGCATCAGGCCAGCAACATAGGCGGCAAAGGCCACGGTCGCCGCCATGGCGCCAAACCCGCTTGATGCGACATAGGCCGGATAGAGCGGCGCCTGCAGGTTGACGGCGAAGGTCACCGCGAAGAGGCAGAGCGCAAGGATGGCAACGGACAAGCGGGGCATGGGATCCTCAAGGGCTGAACAGTCCAATCAGATTGCCGCCAGGGCTCTGGTTCCGACAGGGACAATGCCATACAGTTTGTCCAAACTGTATTGATTGAATGGGCAGTACACATGGATGGGCTGACGCTTTCCCGGACCGACGGCCAGACCCTTGTCGAGCAGGTCATGGAGACCCTGCGCACGCGGATCGCAGGTCGCAAGGCCGCGCCGGGCACGAAGCTGCCCTCGATCCGGCAGCTTGCCGATCAGTTGGGGGTGTCCCGCTCGACCGTAGTCGAGGCCTACGACCGCCTTGTCGCCGAGGGGATCGTGCAATCGCGCCGCGGCTCCGGGTTTTACGTGGCCGGGCATCTGCCGCCCTTCTCGCTGAGCGACAGCGGCCCGGCCCTCGCCCGCGAGATCGACCCGCTGCGCATCACCCGGCAGGCCCTCGACAGTCGCCGCATCCGCTCCAACCCGGGCTGCGGCTGGCTGCCGAGCAGCTGGATGCCTCAGGAGGAGATCCGGCGCGCCCTGCGCAGCCTTGCCCGCGCCCCCGAGGCCAGCCTCACCGAATACGGCACGCCGCTCGGTCTGCCCGAGCTGCGAGGCCTTCTGGCCGTGCGGATGGCCGACAGTGGCGTCGAGGCGCACCCGGACCAGATTATGCTGACCGAGAGCGGGACGCAGGCGCTCGATCTCGTATGCCGACTGCTCCTCGAACCCGGCGATCGGGTGCTGATCGACGATCCGTGCTATTTCAACTTCCTCGCGCTCTTCCGCGCGCATCGTGTCGAGGCCATTGGCGTGCCGCGCACGCCAGCCGGGCCCGACCTCGACGCCTTCGAGGCCGCGCTCAAAGAGCATCGCCCGCGGCTCTACATCACCAATTCCGGCCCCCACAACCCGACCGGCACGGTGCTGTCGCCCGTCGCCTGTCACCGCATCCTACGGCTGGCCGAGGCGCATGATCTGCTGATCGTCGAGGACGACATCTTCGCCGATTTCGAGGAGCGCCCTGCCCCGCGCCTGGCGGCCTTCGACGGGCTGCAGCACGTGATCCAGATCGGCAGCTTTTCCAAGACGCTCTCTGCCTCGATCCGCTGCGGCTACATCGCGGCCCGGCCGGAGTGGGTCGACGCGCTTGTGGACCTGAAGCTCGCCACCTCCTTCGGCGGTGGTGCCATGTCGGCCGAGCTGGTGCTGCACCTGTTGAAGGAAGGCAGCTACCGGCGGCATGTCCAAGGCATGCGAACCCGGCTCGCAGGGGCGATGAACGCGCTTATCCCCCAGCTGAAAGCCATCGGCATTACGCCCTGGCACAGGCCCGAGGCCGGGGTCTTCCTCTGGTGCCGCCTGCCGAACGGCGTCGATGGGGCGGCCCTGACGCGCGCGGCCTGGGAGGACGGGATTGTACTTGCCCCCGGCAATGCCTTCAGCGTGTCTCAGGGCTGCGGCGGCCTCATGCGGTTCAACGTGGCCCAGATGCAGGAGATCGGGATCATCGGCGACTTGGCCTCCATTCTCGCAGGTGGCCCGGAGTTTTCCTGATGATCAAATGCCATTCCGGGGCCATTCGTCCAAGATGTATGAGGAATTCCCCACTCGCGAGACGAGCCTGCAGCGCCGTGATCCGCCGCTTGGCTCGCAGGGATTTTTCGGAATGAATGACCAAGAAATTCGGCTGGCCGCAGCGATAGGGCTTGGAAATGCTCGAAGGTTTCGCTTCGCGCGAACTTCACCTTTTGAGACCTGAACTCACCCGAGCCAGGTCCGCTGCCTGCCCCGACCTGACGTGTGCCGAGCCCAGGATCGCAGGGCGTTCCTCCTTTGATGCAGAACCAACCAAGCAATAACGCTGGTCGACCGGGATCCGCTATCGGCACCGACCGCGGAGCCAACGACATCGCGCATTTCGGCAAAGGCCATCAGCTGAACTTCCGCGTGTCGACGCAATTGTCGCCTGTTCAATCGCTCGAACTGACCGGGACGAAAGGCACTGCCGAACTGCTAACCCCGTTCAGTCCGCCTGCCGACGCGGGCACAGCCTGGCTGGGTGATACCAGCCTGAACCTGCACGGCAGCCTGGGCCGGCGCGAAATTCTGCCACCCCGCGACAAGCACACACAGATGGTCGAAGCCTTTGCCTGCGCGGTTCCGGGGCTGGAGGATCTGCCCTGCGGGGTCGAAGATGCATCGCGACCCGTGGCCGTCCTTGGCGCGATCTTTTTGAGCGGGGCCAAGGGCGCTTGGGCGGACGTTCAATCCGATGATGGCCGCGCCCCCTCGATCGGAGGGGGCGCGGCTCAAGCGGGAAATTTCCGGTCAGCTGTTGGTGGCACCGGCCCAGAGGTTGATGTCACCCTCGACGGCGTAGCGGTCGATCTCGGCCAATTCCTCTGCGGTGAATTCGAGGTTCTCCAGCGCGCCGACACAGTCGATGACCTGCTGCGCCTTGGACGCGCCGATCAGGGCAGAGGTAATCGCCCCGCCCCGCAGGCACCACGCGATCGCCATCTGCGCCAGTGTCTGGCCACGGCCCTCAGCAATCCGGTTCAGCTGGCGGATGTTCTCGATGTTTGCCTCGGACAGGAAACCTTCGCTCAGCGTCGTTCCTCGGGCGACACGGCTGTTTTCGGGCACGCCCTTCAGGTACTTGTTGGTCAGCATCCCCTGCGCCAGCGGCGTGAAGACGATGGAGCCCATGCCGAGCTCGGCCAGCGTATCCTTCAGGCCGTCGCGTTCGATCCAGCGGTTGAGCATGTTGTAGCTCGGCTGGTGGATCAAGCAGGGCGTTCCGAGATCCTTCAGGATCGCGGCAGCCTTGCGCGTCATTTCCGAATTGTAGCTGGAAATGCCGACATAAAGCGCCTTGCCCTGACGCACGATGCTGTCCAGCGCGCCCATGGTTTCCTCGAGCGGCGTGTTCGCATCGAAACGGTGCGAGTAGAAGATATCGACGTAGTCGACGCCGAGACGCTTCAGCGACTGGTCGCAGGACGCCATCAGGTACTTGCGCGATCCGCCGTCCCCATAAGGCCCGGGCCACATATCCCAGCCTGCCTTGGACGAAATCAAAAGCTCGTCCCGATAGCCCTTGAAGTCGGTGCGCAGGATCTCCCCGAACGCCTCTTCGGCGGAGCCTGCGGGCGGGCCGTAGTTGTTGGCCAGATCGAAGTGGGTGATGCCGAGGTCAAAGGCGGTCTGGCAAATCGCGCGCTTGGTGTCATGCGGCGTGTCGTGGCCGAAGTTGTGCCAAAGACCCAGCGAGATCGCCGGAAGTTTCAGCCCGCTTGTGCCGCAGGTGTTGTAGGTCATCTTTTCGTAGCGGGTTTCGCTTGGCGAATAGGTCATGGATAGTCCTTCCATCCTTGGTCTGGTCGGTTCGTGAGGAGCCCGGCGCGCGGATCCGGCGCTCAGGCGTAGGCCTGCTTGGGCTCCCATGCGGCAAAGCGCTTCGTGGAGCGGAAGCGGTTGTATCTGAAGGGTGTCGGATCAACGGTCGGACGGTCCCCCGCCACCAGTTCCGCCATCAGCTGGCCAACTGCGGGACCCGCCCCGAAGCCATGGCCCGAGAGGCCCGCCGCGATGTAGAGGCCCGGGACCTGTTCGACCCCGTCGATCACCGGGACACCGTCAGCCGTGGCGTCGATCGCGCCGCCCCAGGCATGGGTCACCCGCGCATCGCGCAGGGCAGGCAAGGTCTCGCGCATCCCTTTCAGGGCGCGGTCGAGCATCCAGTCCGAAGGTTCAGGATTCAACACCCGTACAGCTTCGAAGGGCGTCATCTGGTCGAGGCTCCAGCGCTTGCGCGACATGAGTTCTTCGAAGAAGTCCTTGCCGAAGCGCAGACTCAGCTCTCGCCAGCTCTTTAGGAACACGGGCAGAAAGTCGGTGAACAGACGGAAGCTGTCCGGCGTGATCGGAGCGATGTTGATATTGCGCGGACCCACGGTATAGCCGCCGTCCATCCGCTTGCGCAGGCCAAAGGCTGCGCCGCCCATGGGGAAGTCAGGGCCGTTGTGAAGATTTCCCGAGACCGCTTCGACGCGCGCAGCGGCGGCAATGATGTTCAGTTGCGGCAGGTGCACACCCATGTTCAACAGGAAGGGGCGGGTCCAGACTCCTCCGGCAACCACCACGGCAGAACATTTGATTGTGCCCTTTTCGGTCACCACCGCAGAGACCGCGCCGCCGGTCTTCTCGAAACCGCGCACCGCGCATCGGGTGACGATCTTTGCCCCCAGCCGGCGGGCGGCGTCGGCAAAGGCAGGGACCGCAAGCGCCGGTTCCGCACGCCCATCCGTCGCCGTGTGCAGGCCGTAGTTTTGCCCCGGCGCAATTCCCGGAACGATGTCCGCGATCTCGCGGGCGGTCAGTTCACGCAGGGGCAGACCGTGTTCCTTGCCGGTCCTGGCCCAGCCCTCGGCCTGTTTGACTTCCCAGTCCTTCTTGCACACGTAGACGATGCCGGTTTCCTTGTAGCCCGCTTCGATCCCGAAACGGTCCTTGAGCGTGCGCCAGAGGTTGAGGCTCTGGATCGTCAGCGGCATCTCGAGCGGATCACGGCCCATCTGGCGGGTCCAGCCCCAGTTGCGCGACGACTGCTCGGCGGCAATTTCGCCCTTTTCGCACAGGGTGACACGGACGCCCTTCTCCGCGAGGAAAAGTGCGGTCGACACGCCCGCCGTCCCGCCGCCGATGACCACCACATCAGTTTCGGCCGGAAGTTCGGACTCGCTCACGACCGTGTTCAGCGAGGGGACGAACCCTCTGGTTTCACTGTTAATCATCATAAATTCTTTGCTCAGGAGGAAATTGGTCGCGGCGTGTCGGCGGGACGGCCACGGATCATCTTCCGTGACCGCCCCTCGATGCGCTGCGAGGCCCGTCAGGCGCCGAGGCCGAAGGTCGCCCTGGCGACCGCGGCGCTGATGCGGCCCTCTGCGACGTCGCGCAGGACGGATTCTTCGGGGCGTTTCGCCGGATCACCGTAGCCGCCGCCACCCGGGGTGGTGATCGACACGATCTGCCCGGGCTTCAGGTCGACCATCCCCGCGAAACTCGTGCGTTCGTCGCCGAAGTCGAGCGTGGTGCCCTTGGCACTATGGCCGCCGTCGAGACCCCAGGGCTGCGACCCCACGCGGGAACTCTCGACGGTGAAGCGGCAGGCCTTCTCGGCACGGTAGACGCGACGGACTCCCATGCCACCGCGGAACTGGCCCAGGCCCGCGCTGTCGTCCACGAGCTCGTAGCGCAGCAACGTGAGCGGGTATTCCAGCTCCAGCGCCTCGACCGGCAGGTTCGAGGTGTTGGTCAGGCCGACATGGATGCCCGAGAGCCCGTCCGCGCCGGGGCGTGCGCCGCCACCGCCACCGATCGTCTCGAGGTAGACCCACATGTTGCCGTGCTCGTCGGCGCCGTTGAAGATCGCGCCGGTACAGCAGCCGTTGCCGGCCGCCATGACCTTGCCCGGGAGCGCCTTGGCAAGCGCGCCGTAGACCAGGTCGGTCACACGCTGCGACGCCGCGATCCGCCCCTCGACCGCCGCCGGATGGGCACAGTTGAGGATCGAGCCCTTGGGCGCCGTCACGGTGAGCGGACGCGCCAGACCCGCGTTCGGCAGGACGGTTGGGTCAAGCACGGATTTCACCGTGAAATAGGCCGCTGCCAGAAGCGAGGTATAGATCAGGTTCAGGCCGCCGCGCACCTGCGGCGGGCCATCGAACGCCAGCAGCATCTCGTCTCCGGTGACGGTGATGTCGACCTTGAAGGTCATTGCGCCGGACCATTGGTTGCTGTCGAACTGGTCTTCGAAGCTGTAGGTGCCGTCGGGGATCGTCTCGATCGCCGCACGCATCTTGCGCTCGGCGTAGTCCTGCAGCGCGTCACCGGCGGCGAGCACTTTCGCGGTACCGTATTTGACGCAGAGGTCGGTCATCCGCTGCACGCAGAGCCGGTTCGCGGACATCTGGGCGCGCAGGTCCGAGATGCGCTCGCGCGGCACCTGGCAATTGAGCAGGAACATCTCCTGCAGGTCGTTGTTGAGCACGCCCTCGCGGTAGAGGCGGACCGGCGGGATGCGGATACCTTCCTGATAGATATGCTCGTGACCACGGTCGGCGAAGTCCGAATGGTGCGCGGTGTTGACCGCCCATGCCACCAGCGTGCCGTCGACGAAGATCGGTTCTGCCAGCACGATATCTGGCAGGTGCGTGGCCCCGCCCGCATAGGCGTCGTTGGCCATGAACACGTCGCCGGGCTTGATGTCGGCCATGTCGAAGCGCGTCTGGATCGCAGGGATCACGCCGAGGAAGGAGCCGAGGTGCATCGGGATGTGCTCGGCTTGACACAGGGTGTTGCCGCGGTGGTCGAAGAGCGCGGTGGAGCAGTCGCGCCGCTCCTTGATGTTGGTGGAGTAGGACGCGCGCACCAGCGCCTCACCCATTTCCTCGACGATGCTCTGAAGTGCCGATCCGATCACCTCGACCGTGATCGGATCGATAGTCGTTTTTTCGGTCGCGGTCATGCCTTCACCTCCAGGATCAGGTTGAGATAGGTGTCCACGGTGCCCGACATGTCTGGCAGGATGACCGTGGTCGTATCCATTTGTTCAACGATTGCGGGACCCTGGATGATATTTCCTGGGCGCAGCCTGTCGCGCGCATAGACCGCGCAGGCCACGAAGTCGCCAGCTTCGGCCATATAGACGTCGCGGGTGTCGATCTGCGCGGCCGAGGCATCGGGGCCTTCGACCGGCTGCGGCTTGAACTCGGCCTTTTTAACGACACCGGCCGCTTCGAGACGCAGGGTGACAAGCTGTATCTGCTCGCCTTCCGCGACGAAGCCGAAGCGTTGGCGGTGCGCGGCCTCGAAGCCTTCCTCGAGCGCCTTGAAGGTCTCGGACGTGATCGGACCGGCAGGCACGGCGACGGAAAGCTCGTAGTTCTGGCCCATGTAGCGCATGTCCGCGGTCCGCGTCATCACGCGGCGGTCCCCGGAGATCTCTTCGGCATCGAACCATGCCCCCGCCTGCCCCGTGAGGTCAGCAAAGCCCGCATCGATGGAGGCAAGAGCGCTGTCGTCGAGCGGCAACAGGCGTGAAATCGCGAAGTCGGCGCGCAGGTCGGTGAGCAGCAGTCCGAGCGCACAGAGCGTCCCCGGGGTCAGCGGCACGATCACCTTGCCCATGTCGAGCTCGCGAGCCAGACGTGCGGCGTGGAGCGGGCCCGCCCCGCCGAAGGCCATCAGCGCGTAGTCGCGCGGGTCGTGGCCGCGCTGTACGGAAATCACTCGGATTGCCTTCGCCATATTAGCGGTCACGACCGAGATGATACCCTGCGCGGTTTCCATCACGCTCAGGCCAAGCTTGTCGGCGAGGCGCTGCACGGACTCGACGGCCAGATCTCGGCGCACCTTCATGCGGCCACCGAGGATCTCGACGGGGTTCAGCGTCTGCAACACGATGTTGGCGTCGGTCACGGTCGGCTCGGTGGAGCCGAGGCCGTAGCAGACCGGACCCGGATGGGCTCCGGCCGAGCGCGGACCGACCTTCAGCAGGCCACCGGTATCGACATGGGCGATGGAGCCGCCGCCCGCCCCCACGGTGTGAATGTCGAGCATCGGGGCCTTGATCGGGTAGCCATGCACATCGGCCTCGCCGGTGAGCTGGCAGACACCGTTCTGCAGAAGCGCCACGTCGGAGGAGGTGCCGCCCACGTCGAAGGTGATGATGTTGTCGAAGCCCGACATCTTGCCGATGGCTTGCGCGGCAACCACGCCGGTGGAGGGACCGGACAGCACGGTGCGCACCGGCAGGTTCGCGGCAGTGTCGAAGCCGATCACGCCGCCGTTCGACTGGGTGAGCTGAGGCGCGATTTCCAGACCGATCTCGGCGAGGTTCTCCTTCAGGCGCCGGATATAGCGCTGCATGACCGGCCCGAGGTAGGCATTGACCACAGTCGTCGACAAACGCTCGAACTCCCGGAACTCGGGGGCGACATCGTGGGAGGTCGAGACGAAAACATCCGGCAGCTCCTCCGCGATCACGCGCTTCGCGAGTTCTTCATGTTCGGTGTTGAGGAAACCATAGAGGAAGCACACGGCCAGCGACTTGATGTCCTGGCCGGCAAGTTCGCGCAGCTCGGCGCGAAGTGCGGCCTCGTCGAGCGGCACATCAACAGTGCCGTCGTACTTCATGCGCTCGGGCACTTCGCGACGCAGATCGCGCGAGACCAGCTGTTCGGGTTTCTCGGCATTCATGTCATAGAGGTTCGGGCGTTTCTGCCGGCCGATTTCCAGCAGGTCGCGGAAGCCATCGGAGACGATAAGACCGGTTTTCACGCCGCGCAGCTCGATCAGCGCATTGGTGGCAACGGTTGTGCCGTGACCGAGGAAGGACAAGTCTTTGGCGGTCTTGCCGACCTGATCGAGCCCCTCGACCACACCCGTGGTAATGCCGCGCGAAGGATCGTCGGGCGTGGACGAGACCTTCCAGATTTCGACCTTGCCGCTGTCTTCATCGAAGAGGCACACGTCGGTGAACGTGCCTCCGGAATCTACGCCAATTCTCCAGGCCATTTCTGCCTTCCTACCTTTGGTTCAGGCCGCATGCGCGGCCCATTTCTGGAATATGTCGCACCGCGGAGCGGCGCGCGAGGACGCCGGTTACTGGCGTCGCGGGACGGGCCTTCGCCGCGGAGTCATGCATGAGACCCGCATGTGCCGGCCCGCGCCCGATTTGATCGGTTTGTGAAGCTTGGAATAGATTTCGGTCACAATGCGTCAAAACAGGGTAAAGACTGCCGATCCCGACGCCACGCATTCCGCGGTCCGACCAGCCCTCTCGGGTCGCCTGCGCCCCGATTGCGCCCGGCCGAAGGCGGGCGCCGACTGCGGTCTTTGCGGGGCGGCGACCGGAGCCCTGCACTGCAATTTCGATCATCGACGGCATGGACTGCTGCCTTGGTCCTGTGTGGTTTAGAAGAATCGTGAAGAATTCCCGTTGCAGGACCAAACGTTGCTCATTTGTGGATGAATGTGAATGAAAATCTTTCAGGTGCAGTTCTATGTGGGAGTTATTGCTCATATCTTGTGCGCTATTGTCGATAACTCTCAGAAACACGCAACCATAACGCGAATCGCTGCGAGAACGTGAAAGTTTCTTGACGACATGCCGCGGGATGTGCCTGCATACACGCATCATTGTGCACGCCTCAATGATCGGTGCGGCGAACGTATCCGCCCGAAACGATAGCAATCGCAGGGAGCTTTACCATGACATTCACTCGTCGCGCGTTCATGCGCACCGCCACCGCTACCGGCGCGCTCGTCGCGTTGACCGGCCCCGCCCTCGCCAACGTCCGCTGGGACATGTCCGATGAGTACGGCGCCACGTCCCTGTCTGGCCAGGCGTGCAATTTCTTTGTGGAGGAAGTCAGCAAGAAGGTCGGCGACAAGCTTACCATCAACTACCAGGGCGGCGGCGCCCTCGGCTACAAGTCGATTGACCATTTCGATGCCGTGCAGGATGGCGGCGTGCAGGCAGCGGTCACGCTGATGACGCAACTCGGCGGCATTGACCCCCTGTTCAACCTGTCCTCGCTGCCCTTCATCGCCTCGGACCTCGACGAGGCCTACTTGCTTTGGCAGGCCGCCCGCGAGGAATATGCGAAGGTCTTCGAAGAGAACAACATGGTGCTGCTCTGGGCCATGCCGAACGCGCCCTCGGGCATCCACGCCAAGATGCCGATCACCTCGGAAGATGCGCTCAAGGGCCTGCGCGTGCGCACCTACGACGTGAACGGCACCCAGACCCTCAAGAACGCGGGCGCGGCTCCGCTGCAGGTGGCCTGGTCCGACCTGATCCCGCAGCTGTCGACCGGCGGCCTCGATGCGGTGCTCACCTCCGCGGATGGCGCGATCCAGCTGTCGATCTGGGACTACCTGAGCGACTTCACCGAACTCAGCTACGCCATGGGGCTGTTCATGTGCCACGTGAACAAGGACGAGTTCGATGCCCTTCCCGAAGACGTTCAGGCCGCCATGCTCGAGACCATCGAGGCCTGCGACGCCTACAACTGGGACATCATCAGCGCCTCGATCGACAAGGCCTACACAAAGATGGCCGAGAACGGCATGAACATCACCCGCAGCGCGGACGTGCCTCAGGAGGTCTTCGACTTCCTGAAAGAGGCCGGTGTTCAGGTGCGCGAGAATTGGCTGGCCGAGACCGGCGAGCGCGGCGAACGCATCCTAGCCCGCTTCGAGGAACTGAAGTCCCAGCAAGGCTGATCCCTCCTCTCCTCCGCATCCCGCACGGCGGGGCGCGGAGCCCCCAGGAATGACAAACCATGGAGCCTGCAGTGAGTCCCGTAGAGAAGCCTGAACTCCCCGAGATCGAAGAGCACCACCACCCCGACCGCAACGACGATCCGGCCTGGCTTGCCTCCATCGCGCGGCTGTCGACGATCCTCAACAGGACAGCAGCCGTCGTCTCGGCGATCCTTCTGGTCGCGATGACCCTGCTCATCCTGCTCGAGATCTGCATGCGGATGTTCTCCACCTCGACCTATATGGCCGATGTTCTCGTGGGCTTCGGCGTTGCCGCGATCACTTTCCTCGCTGCGCCCTGGGCGCTGGAAGAGGGTGCAATGATCCGTGTGACAGCCCTCACCGACATGCTCTCCGGCCCGGTGCGCTGGATCGTGGAGGCCTTCGCCCTCGGCTCCTCCGCCGCCATCATGTGGTTCCTCGCCATCCACCAGTGGAAGACGGTGGCGAAACTTTTCGAGCGCGGTTCGGTCAGCGAACACCTGATCCCGATCCCGCTCTGGATCCCCGAGAGCTTCTTCTTCGTGGGTCTTGTCCTGCTGCTCCTGCAAATGCTCGTACGCGCGCTCCGGCTCGTCTTGGTCGGTCACGCCGAAGAACGCGCCCTGACCCTCTGATCGGAAGAGTCCATGTCCATTACGTTTTCCGCCGCGGTCATCCTTCTGCTGCTCGTTCTCTTCCTCGGCTCCGGCGCGTGGATTTTCTCGGGCCTGATGCTGGTCGGGGCCTCGGCAATGTACTTCGTGCTCGACTTCAGCGCGGCCCGCATCGGGACCATTGCCACCAAGGTGATCTCCTCCTCCGCCATCTCGTGGGAGCTTGCCGCCATCCCGATCTTCATGTGGATGGGGGACATCATCTTCCGAACCGACATCTCGCAGCGGCTGTTCCGCGGTCTCGCACCCATGGTGGCGCGCATCCCGGGCGGCCTGCTGCACACCAACGTCTTCGGCTGCACGGTCTTCGCCGCGATCTCCGGCTCATCCACCGCCACAACGGCGACGGTGGGCAAGATCACCATCCCCGAACTGCAGGCGCGCGGCTACGACCTGCGCCTCGCCGCAGGATCGCTGGCCGGAGCGGGCTCCTTCGGGCTACTGATCCCACCTTCGATTGCCATGATCGTCTACGGGGTCCTGGCCGAAGTCTCGATCGCCAAGCTCTTTGCCGGCGGCTTGCTTCCCGGCCTGATGATGGCAGCGCTCTATGCGGGCTACATCGCGCTTGTCTCGCTGCTGCACCCCGAACGCGCCCCGCGCTACGAAGGTAAGGTGGACGCCCGCGCGATCGCACGCGGCTTTGTCGAGCTGCTGCCGATCATGCTGCTCATGTTTGTCGTGCTGGGATCGATCTACTCCGGCATCGCGACCCCCTCGGAGGCAGCCGCGGTCGGCGTGTTCGGGGCCATCGTGATCACCATCGTCACCGGTCAATTCACGCTCAAACTCATGCGTGACAGCCTGGCCGCGACCATCCGCGTCTCGGCCATGATCCTCATGCTGATCGCCGCATCCTCTTTCCTGTCGGCAGCCATCGCTTTCCTGCAGTTGCCGAATCAGATCACGCAAACCATCTCGTCGCTCGACCTGTCGCCCTATGGCGTTCTGCTGATCCTCGCGGGCCTTTATATCGTGCTGGGCATGTTCCTCGACGGCACCTCGATGACCGTGATGACGGTACCCATCGCGGTTCCGCTCATAGTGCAGGCTGGCTTCGACCCGCTGTGGTTTGGCATCTACCTCGTCATCATGATAGAAATGAGCGCCCTGACCCCGCCGGTAGGATTGAACCTCTTTGTTCTGCAGGGCCTCACGCAGCGATCGCTTGGCGAAACCGTGCGCGCAACGATGCCCTTCTTCCTGCTGCTGTGTCTCGGAACAGTCATTCTCGCCGTTTTCCCGCAGATCGTCCTTTGGTTACCTAGCCTGCTATGACGCAGTTAGATACCGATGGTGACGTCAAACCGACCAAATGCCAGATTAGGAGGTCCCCTTGCGCAAGTCAGAGGACACATTGAATGAAGAAATGCTGCCGGCAGAGCGTCGGCAACATCTCATCGACTGGTTCAAGGAGAACCAAGCGGGATCCGGTCAGGATCTGGCTCGGATGCTGGGGATTTCAGTATCGACCATTCGTCGCGACCTGGATGTCCTGGCAGGCGAGGGTCTCGTGCGGCGCACCCATGGCGGCGCGGTGGCAATCCGTTCGCGCTCGAGCTACGAGCCGTCCACCGATCTGTCGCAGCGCACAGCGGTCGAGGAAAAGCTGGCCATAGTGCGCGAGGCGCTCACGCTCATCGAGCCGGGCCAGTCCCTCTTGATCGATACCGGGGCCGTCATTTGTCATCGCCTGGCCGACGAGGTCGCGAAGATCGAGTTTCCACTGACCGTCATCACCAATGATCTCTACGTGGCCAAGCAGCTGACCTACCGCGACAACATCACCCTGATCGTGCCAGGAGGCGCATGTCGTGTCGGCTCTTTCAGCCTTTTGGGGGAACCCGGGCTGAGTTTCCTGAAGAACATCCATTGCGATATCTTCTTCACGTCGGCCACAGCGATCGATGAGAATGGCACTTCGGAAACAAATCTGGAACTCGGGCACATGAAGCGGGCGATGGCCGCCGCCGCAAGAGAGGTCGTGCTCATCGCCGACAGCAGCCGGTTCATGTCCTGCGCCCTACACCGCACGGTACCGATCAATTCCATTGACCTCATTATCACGGACGCAGGTCTGCTCGAAGAGGACCGCGCCAAGTTTCCACCGCACAAGCCGCGTTTCAAGACCATCGACAGCGCTCAGATGGACGGCGCCGAGAATAACGATCTGGAAATGCCGTCCTGATCCTGGAACCGCAGATCTACGCTCTGCGACCTCCCCACCCGGCCTCCGCACCGCACAAGCGCCAGTTCATTTCGGGCGCGCCGCATGTGCACTGCAAGACGTGCTGGGTGAGAAATTGCCCGGACACCTCAAACCTTGCCGCAACGCCGCAAGGCTGCTCCGAGCACACGGCAAAGGAAGCTGTGCCGTGCGTGATCGGCGGCGCCCACGGAGATTGCAAAGTCAGACCAGCGAGCTGAGAACCTCCACGGCACGCCCCAGAAGGCCTGCATTGCGATAGGGGAAAGCCGTCCGCTTGATGCGCGTCTCACGCCGTGTTTCCGGAGCAAGACATCTTCGCCCCTGCGCGCATCGAGCAAGAGTTCGGTTTGATCGATATGTGTGATCGACTTCTCCGCGTCATGGACAGGTTACATACTTTGGGTTATAGACTTTGTGATGTTATTTCCTGTAGTGTGGGGAAATCTGGAGGGAGACTCTCCCGCGCCAAAGGCGCTTATCGGAGAAAATCTGGTGCATTTCGAAGGCATGCGGCACAGCAGACATCGCCGCAAGCCACACTTTAGGAGAGACCCTGGTGTCTGAAGTGAAAGGCAAGGACCGCAGCGGCGAGCAGCGACTGTCGACAGAGACAGCCGTCGAGCAACCTCTCGCGCCGCGGCACAACCAGACCCAGAACCTCCGTACCGACTTCGCACAGATCGCCACAGCGGCCAATGCGGCGGCTATTGGGATGGGCCTCGCGGCACAGGCCGAGGCTGGCTCCCAGCATGACACCCAGGGCGACGCCGAAAACACGTCGTTGCAGGAGCCCGACAACGGCTCCGCGAGAAACCTCTTCGAGGCAGCGCAAGGGCAAGTCAGCCCTGAAACGGCATCAGACACGCTGGGCGACGCGCCAGATGCAGGCGACTCCGCAAGCGTGTTCACGACCGCTCAGCCAGAGGCTGATCGGACGAGCGGCACCGCCAGCGCCGCGGCGATTCCTTCGGACGTTTTCGCAACGCAGCCCGCGCCCTCTTCGACGCCCGCGGCAGGAGACCGTCCTGCCGAAGGAACTGCGACGGCGGATTCCGGCCCCGCGGCAACCGCCCCCGTCGCACCACCCCTCGTGCAGGCCACTGCGCCGGTCGCGCAGCAGACCTCCGAAAGCTCCCCCTCCGTCGCTGGTTCTGCGGAGGTCGACTCGCAGCTCGCCACAGCAGGGTCCGACGACGGTGCAACGGGCACCGACAGGGACGCGGACCCGGCTCACGACACGCTCCCCGGCGACAGCGGCATCGTCACCGGCGCCCTCGACACCGTCACCGGGGAGGACGGCCTCCTCGACAGCGCCCTCGACCTCGTCACGGGCGACGAGGGCCTTCTCGACACGCTCACAGGCGACAGCGGCATCGTCACCGGTGCCGTCGACACCGTCGCCGGGGAGGACGGCCTCCTCGACAGCACCCTCGACCTCGTCACCGGCGACGAGGGCCTTCTCGACACGCTCACCGGCGACAGCGGCATCGTCACCGGTGCCCTCGACACCGTCACCGGGGAGGACGGGCTGCTCGACAGCACCCTCGACCTCGTCACGGGCGACGAGGGTCTCATCGACACGCTCACCGGCGACAGCGGCATCGTCACCGGCGCCCTCGACACCATCGCCGGGGAGGACGGCCTCCTCGACAGCACCCTCGACCTCGTCACGGGCGACGAGGGTCTCCTCGACACGCTCACCGGCGACAGCGGCATCGTCACCGGTGCCCTCGACACCATCGCCGGGGAAGACGGGCTGCTCGACAGCACCCTCGAGCTCGTCGCGGGCGACGAGGGTCTTCTGGGCGGGATGCTGGGACTCTCCGGCGCGACGGAAGATCAGACATCGGAGGACGACTTTCTCGACTCGCTGCTCCTCTCCGAAGCGGACGATCAGCAGATGGACAGCGTGCTCGACGGGCTCCTCGGCGAGGATGATCCCTTCGCGCTCTCGCCCGATGACGCGGAGGGCAGCACCCTTGACGACGGCACCAGCGCGCTGCTTGCCGGACTTGGCATCGAAGACGGTCTCAGCGGCACCCTCGTCGACGAGGGCGTCGTCGACGCCGCGGCTATGGATGTCGAGGACAGCGCCGAGGTCGATGCCCTTCTGACCGAAATTCTTGGAAGCTCGGTCGATGGTGATCTCTTTTCCAGCTCCCAGGGAGCCTTTGACTCCCTGCTCAACTTTGGCGACAGCGAAGGCGATACGATGGAGCCGGTGGCGGAGGGCGACGACAGCCTTCTCGGTGACACCGCGATCGACGGCACCCTTGCCGGGCTGTTCGAGAGCAGCAGCGGAGACGGCCTGCTTTCCGGCCTTCTGAGTGGCGACAGCGACGGGCTGGACAGCGAGAACAGCTGATCTAATCCCATTGGCCGCCCGCGGTTCAATAGTGCACGGCGCGCCAAATTTAAGCCAAACTTGTATGCCAAAATTCCAGGAACTGCCGAGGCATTCCGAAATCTGAATTACTTACATTCGGCTTCCGGGAGTGCAAAAAGGCGTTGCACCCAGCGGTTGATTGCGGCAGAAATAAAGATGCATAGCAAGTACATGTTTCCGCATTGAGCAGTGCTTCACGACCCTGTCTCAATCAGAATGCGTGGAAACTCGTGCTGATACCGTTTCAAGGTGTCAACCAAATGAGGAGATTGTGGGGATAGACGCTGCCGTCCATTCGGTGAGGAGTGTGTGGTATGGCAATAGAAGTGTTGGCGCGCGCCCTGTCTGGAAATTCTGGGGCGTCGCGGGTTGTGACTTCGCATCTAACCTTGCGGGAATCCATGGAAATCAGCCTCACGGAAACAAGTGGTGGCATTTCCGGATATCTGAAGTCCGGACCTGACCTGGAGATATCTTTTCAGGACGGTCAAGCGTTGAATATAGAGAATTTCTTTGTCTCAGGACCCGATGGGGAGTTCAGTTCTCTCGTTGATGACGACGGCACGACGCTGGTATCTGGCCTTCTCGCCCCTGAACCGGATGCCGAGTCATTGGGATTGGCTGGTGCCGTAAACGATATTCCTGACGCGACCAGTGCAGAATCAACGGGAATATCCGAGCTGGATCTTGCGAGTGGCTCCGCGCTTTCCTTTGCCGAATCCATGGCCGGTGAGCCCGAAATAGACCCCGGCCCGACATGGCCTCTCGGGCTGGGAATCGCGTCGGGACTCGGCGGCCTCTCGCTGCTCTCCGACGCCTCCGGATCGGACAGCGGCTCCGCCTCCGACCAGCCCAACGAAACCTCGAGCGCGTCGGTCACAAGCGCAACGATCGGCGACGACGAGATCGCCGACCTGCTCGGGCCATCTTCCGGTGACGCGGCGCTCGACGATGAACTCGCGGA
Organism: Salipiger mangrovisoli; assembly: GCF_015223355.1. Taxonomy (GTDB): domain Bacteria; phylum Pseudomonadota; class Alphaproteobacteria; order Rhodobacterales; family Rhodobacteraceae; genus Salipiger; species Salipiger mangrovisoli. Next base: position 20,469 of record NZ_JADFFK010000026.1, read on the forward strand.
ATTGCTGCAACCCGCCGCCACAGCTTCTGAAGGCGACACCGATACGGCACTGCCGGACGCAACCGAGGGTCTTGTCCCCGTGGACGACATTCATCTCGACATGGGAGCCGACCTCGTGGCCGTCGCCAGCGTACCGGAGCTCCTGCAAAACGATCCCATTGAAAGCGAGCTATGAAACTTTACCGACCTTCCGGCCTTCGCGGGCTCCTGAGCCGTTTCGGCGCTGGCGCAGTGCTGGTCCTATGCCTCGCGCCCGGCCCGCTTGCGGCGCAGATGACCCTGACGCAGGCGCTGGGGCTCGCCACAGAGCTCGACCCGACGGTGACCGCGAAGCGCCAGGTGGTGGCCAGCCGAACAATAGGCATACAGGAAGCGCGCGACGCCTATTATCCCAGCGTCAATGTCTCTGCCGACAGCAACACCACTGATGCCAACGGCCCCGGGATCACCCTGACGATATCCCAGGTGCTCTATGACTGGGGGCTCATCCGCAGCCAGATCAAATCCGCGACCCAGGCCAGGGTACGCTCGATCTCCGACCTCAAGATGGCGGTCGAGGCGCTGACGCTCGATGTCGCCGAGGCCTTCCTTGATGTCGAGATCGCCGATCGCAAGATCGCGCTGACCAACGAATACGCCGACTATGCCGGGCGTCTCGCGCGGCAGGCCGAAGATCGCGCCCGCGCCGGGCTGGGGGACAACGGCGAGGTCGCGCGGGCCCGGCTCGAAATCGCCCGCGCCGAAGATCGGCTCGCCACGCTGCGCTCGGACCGCGCGCTCAGCCTGTCGCAAATCGGCTTTTTGACCGGGCGCAACCCAAGCGGCGTTGCCGCGCCGCCGTCGCTCGGCTACGCCCGCCGCTACGGCAGCATGGAGCAGATCCGGCAAGCCGTGCGTATCGCCCCAGATTACGTTGCAAGCCAGGCCAGCGCCGCCGAGGCCGAGGCCGAGGTCCAGCGCACCAAGGCCGCCCGGCTGCCGACGATCAGCCTGCAGGCCGAGGGTCGCACCGATCTCAACGGCGGGCGCACCCGCACCGCGCTCGGCATTGCCGCCGGTGTCGACCTCAACGCCTCGACGGTCGGCGGACGCAGCCTGCAGATCTCGCAGCGCGACTTCGCCGCGGCGAAATTCAATCTTCAGGGGGTCGAGCGCCAGCTCACCAATGTGGCGCAGACCTCGCTTCAACAGCTGAACGCCCTGCGCGCGACCGAAGCCGCCCGCGCCGGGCAACTCGAGGAATCGCGCCGCGTGCTCGACACTTACGAGGAACAGTTCACCGCCGGTCAGCGCGATCTGATCGACGTGCTGACCACCGGGCGCGATCTCTACGATGCACAGATCGAGCAGGTAGAGACCTACGAAGACCGCAAACGAACCGAATACGAGGCGGCGCATGACCTGGGTGTCCTGGGCACGCTTATCCTCGAAGCCAGCCGGACCTAACGACGTGACCTGATTGACGAGTTCTGGAGAAGCCGCATGTCCGATCGACCGCAGACCGACCCGCTTGTCTCAGGGCTCATCGAGCTGTGCCGTAGCCAGGGGGTCTCGACCTCGGCAGTGCGGCTCACCGATGGGCTGCCCCTGCCCGAGGATGGCACCATGTCGCTCGACACCGCGGCGGCGGCGCTGCGGCGCGTCAACATGAGCTGCCGGGTCAGCCGAGAGCCACTCTCCTCCTTCCCGGCGCACAGCCTTCCGGTCCTGCTGTTCCTGCGCTGCGGGCGCACCGTGGTGCTCGAGAAGCTGAGCAAGGTCAGCGCGACCGTGGTGCTGCCAGAGGCCGACGGCGGCCGCGCGGTCTGGGGCTGGCGCGAGCTCGAGGCGCTGCATGACGGGCGAGTGCTGGTGTCGAAGCCGATCGACGTCACCTCGGACCGGCTCGACGAAAAGGCCCCCGACCGCCGCCACTGGATCCTCGGCCCGGTCCTGCGCAACTGGTGGGTCTATCGCGATGTCGTAATCGCCTCTTTCGCCGCCAACCTTCTGGCCATCGCCACCGCGCTCTTCTCGATGCAGGTCTACGACCGGGTCGTGCCGAGCAATGCCTTCGACACGCTGTGGATCCTCGCCTCGGGCGTCGGGCTCGCGATCGTGCTCGAGCTGGTGCTGCGCATCACCCGCGCCGCGCTGGTCGATGTCTCGGGCCGCGACCTCGACCTGCGGCTCTCGGCGCAGCTCTTCGACAAGGTCGCCAACATGCGGCTGGCGCATCAGCCCGCCTCGACCGGGGTGTTTGCCAATCAGGTCCGAGACTTCGCCACGGTCCGAGAATTCTTCACCTCGGGCACGGTCACCGCGCTCTGCGACATCCCCTTCGTGCTGATCTTCGTGGCGGTGATCTGGTTCATCGGCGGGCCGATCGCCCTCGTCACCCTCGCCGGCGTCGCGATGACCGTTGTGCCGGGACTGCTGATGCAATCCCGCCTCGCCCGCGCTTCGCGCGAGAACACCCGCGAGGCCGCGGCGCTGAACGGGCTGCTGCTCGAGACCATCTCGAACCTCGAGACGGTGAAGGCCGCCCGTGCCGAGACCCGGCTGCAGCGCGCCCATGCGCAGCTCTCCGCGACCATGGCCAACACCTCGGTCAACACCCGCCGCCTGACGACGCTGATGACCCAGATGGTCGGCGGCGTGCAGAAATTTGCCTACGCCGGGGTGATCATCACCGGCGTCTACCTGATCAGCGCCGGCGAGCTGACCGTCGGCAGCCTCATCGCCTGCACCATGCTGTCGAGCCGCACGCTGACGCCGATGAGCCAGGTTGCGGGGCTGCTGGCGCGCTGGCAGCAGGTCCGCGCCGCGCTCGAAGGGCTTGACCGCATCATGGCGCTGCCGGTCGAACGCCCTGCCGACCGCCACTTCGTCCGCGCCAGCGACATCCAGGGCGGCTACCGGATCGAGGATGTCGCCTTCCGTCACGACCCGGCAGCGCCGCCGGTCCTGCACATCCCCGAGCTCCGCATCGACGCGGGCGAGCGCATTGCGCTGCTCGGGGGCAATGGCGCCGGCAAATCCACCTTCCTGCGGCTGATGGCGGGCTACATCGACGCCCAGCAGGGCAGCATCCTGCTCGACGATCTGGCACTTGGGCAGATCGACCCGCTCGATCGGCGCCGACAGATCGGCTACCTGCCGCAGTCGGTGGCGCTGTTCCAGGGCACGCTGCGTGACAACCTTCTGCTCGACCACGGTCTGCACAGCGATGACGAGCTTCTTGCCGCGCTGGATGCCGTGGGGCTCGGCAGCTTCGTGCGGCGCCATGTGCGCGGGCTCGACCTGCAGCTGAGCGGCAACGGAAACGTCTCTGGCGGGCAGCGCCAGTCGATCGGCCTTGCCCGCGTGTTGCTGCAGGATCCGCGCGTGGTACTGCTCGACGAACCAACCGCGGCGCTCGACCACATCACCGAGGCGCGGGTGATCGCACACCTCAAGACCTGGCTCGAGGGGCGCACGGTGATCATCTCGACCCACAAGCGCGAGCTACTGGCGCTGACCCAGCGCACGCTCGTACTGAAGGACGGCAAGGTGGCGCGCGATGGTGACCTGGCGCAGATCCTCAACGCCGCCCGCGCCCGCACCGTGCAGAATGCCAAGGTGAAGGCGGTCTGATGAATTCTCCCGAGTATTTTGACCCAAGCCATGTCGATGGCAGCTTCCGCCGCCAGACCCTCGCAAAGTCGCGGCTCACCATACAGGTCGTCGTGCTCAGCGTGCTCGCGGCGATAGGCTGGTCGGCCGTGGCCCAGGTCAACGAGGTCACCCGCGGCGACGGCCGCGTGATCCCGGCGCGGCGCATGCAGACCATCCAGAGCCTCGAGGGGGGCATCCTCTCCGAGCTGGCGGTGCGCGAAGGCGACATCGTCAAGCAGGGTCAGGTGCTGGCCCGGCTCGACCCCACGCGTTCGCAATCGGCGTTCATGGCCACGCAATCGCAGATCACCGCACTCACCGCCGAGGTGGCCCGGCTCGAAGCCGAGGTGCTGGAACATCCCGAACTGGACTTCGGAGACACCCCGAACGAGGCCGAGCGCACCGAGTTGCGCCTGTTCACCGCGCGCCGCACCAAGCTCGAGGCGTCGCTCACCGCGCTCGAAAGCGAGCGCAACGCCATAGAGGAGCAGATCGCCATCACCGCCCCGCTCGCCGAGCGCGGCTCGGTCAGCCGCATCGACCTGCTGCAGCTGCAGCAGAAGAAGGCCGAACTCGACGGCCGCATCGGCGAGGCGCGCAATGCGTATGTCCAGGACGCCTACAAGGATCTGGCGCAGCGCCGCGCCAAGCTCGCGACGCTGCAGGAAGAGGTGGTGCAGAAACGCGACGAGCTGCAGCGGACCGATGTGCGCTCGCCGGTCGAGGGCAGGGTCAACAACATCGCCATCACCACGCTCGGCGGCGTGGTGCAGCCCGGCGAGCCGATCATGGAGATCACCCCGATCGATGATCAGCTGGTGATCGAGACAAAGGTACTGCCCCGCGACGTCGCCTTCGTGGCGCCCGGCATGGCAGCAAGCGTGAAGATCACCGCCTACGACTTTTCCACCTACGGGGATCTGCGTGGCACGGTGATGCAAATCTCAGAGGACACGGTGGAAGAAGAGACCAAACAGGGGCCGCAGGACTTCTACCGGGTTATGGTCGGCACCGAACAGAACTACCTCGAGCGCTACGGCGAGAAATTTTTCATCCGCCCCGGCATGGTGGCACAGGTTGATATCGAGAGCGGCGACCGTTCGGTGCTCAGCTATCTGACCCGCCCGCTGCTGAACGCCCGGCTGCGCTGACAGAAGGCAATCAATGACCCCTCATCTGCAAGACGGCGTGCTGCGCGCGCCCCGGCGTCCTGCCCCGCCGCACGGCCTTGTCGCGCTGCGCCGCCATCGCCTGCTCTCCTGCGCCTCGGCGCTGGCTCTCGTGCTGCTTACCCTTGCCGCCCCCAGCCAGGCCCGGGTCTACCGCGAGGTCGAGGTGCGCGGGGCCCGCTTCATCCCCGAGGACGACATCCGCGCCACCTGCAGTGCCCTGCCCGGCGCCGATTACCAGGACTACGACCTGCGCGCGATCGAGGATTGCCTGATGCTCACCGGCGTGTTCGAGCGGGTGCAGCTGCGCGGCGAGGGCTCGACGCTGGTCATCGACGTGACCGAGATCGACACCCGCCCGGGACGGATCGAGGGTGCGCTCTCCTACATCATGCAGGACGGATTTCTGGCCGAAGCTTCCTACGAGCAATACGACCTGCTGCCGGGCACTTTCGGTTCCGTTCAGCTCTCCTTCAACAGGCAGGTGCGCGAGCTCCAGGGCCATCTCTATCGTGCGGACCAGTTCGGAGAGACGCTGGACATCGGGCTCGACGCGATCTGGCGCGAGACCAACTATGACGACCGCAGCTATTCGGACGGCGGTTACCGCGTCGAGCCCTACCTCGCCTGGACCCCGACCGAGGTCCTCCGGCTCGAGGCCGGGCTTGGCTGGCGCGACTACCGCATGTACGACGTCGAGAGCGATGCCAGTCTGCTGCTGCAGCGCGAGGAGACCGATGGCATCTCGGCGCCCTACGCCCGGCTCGCGCTGACCTTCGGTGCCAGCGCGGAGTTGGTCCTTGACGAAGACTGGGCACGCCCCGCCTATTCCGTCGAGCTGCAGCAGTACCTGTGGAACCTCGGCACCGAGGATGTGATATCCGACAGCCGCGCAGAGTTGCGCGCACGTTCCCCGCTGGCGCCCGAGCTTGCGTTGCTGACCACGCTGCGCGGCGGAAACGTGACCGGGCTGAACGACAACAACACCCGTGCCACCGACCGGTATTTCCCCGGTGCCGACACGTTCCGAGGCTTCGCGCCGCGCGGCATCGGCCCGCGCGACGGCGACGACATGCTGGGCGGCAACAGCTATTTCGTCGCCTCGCTCGAGCTGCAGCGCAATTTCGGCACGGTCCTGTCGCTACCGCTGCGCGGCGGTGTCTTCGTCGAGACCGGCGCGGCCTGGGGACTGGACGACACGCTGGACGGGCAGATCGACGACGCCCGCCACCTGCGCAGCTCGGCCGGGCTGTCGCTGACCTTTGACGTCGCCGAAATTCCCGTGTCGCTCTTTCTGGCGCAGCCGCTGCGCAAGGAGCCCGGTGACGAGACGCAGGCCTTCGGCCTATCGTTCAGCGCCCGGTTCTGAGGCCGTTCGGCAGCGCTAGCCCCCCGCGTCCTTGGTCCGCGCGTCCCGATTTGCCATGGCCTGCCGGAACAGACCCATGTAGCGCGGCGCGACGGCGGGCAGGCTGTAGTGAAGGCGCGCGAGATAGCGCGCCTTCTGGCCGTAGCGGAAGCGCCGCGCCGGATCCTGGGCCAGCGCCTCGATCTCTGTGATCCAGGCGTCGTCGTCATCGGGCAGCAGCCGCCCGTTGATGTCGTCAAGGATCAGTTCGGCCGCATACCCCCGGTCGGGCGCCAGCACGCAGCCGCCGCGACCGAGGATCTCGACCAGACCCCAGTTGGCGACGCCGAACTGCAGCGGGTAGAGAAAGAGGTCGATGTCCGAGAGCCGCTGCGCGAACGCCTCGTAGGGGAGTTTGCCGGGAAATTGGATCACCTCGGCGGCCCGCGGATAAACCTGCAGCAGGTGATCGCGGAAGCTGGCCACGGCACCACCGTACTTGCGCGCCACCCATTGCTGCTCGTAGCCGTAGGTGCTGCCTTCCGCGCCGCCAAGCGCCACGAACTCGGCCTGCAAGCCGCGCGCCACCAGCTTGTCGGCCAGCCGCACGAAGACCTCGAACCCCTTCGAACTGGACAGGTCGCGCGCCGAGAACCCGATCGTGAAAGGCCGGGCTCCTTCTCGCGGGGCGGCCGTCTCATCCTCGAAGGCGAAGCCCTCGAGCTGCACTTCGATATTGGCCTGCAGCGCCTCGGGGAACATCCGCTTGGCGTGCTGGCTGGGGCAGATCACCAGATCGCTGCGCAGCGCCTGGTGGAAATTCAACATCTCGAGGTTCTTGTCGCCCATGCGCTGCGACTGGTCCGGCGGGTAGTCGCTGCTCCAGCCGTGGGCACGGTAGCTGGGGAATTCGATGTAGCTGACGATCGCGGCCCCGGTCTCGCCATAGAGAAAATGCGGTGCGCCCCAGAGCGAATGCGCGAGGATCACGTCGATCTTCTTCTTTTCCTCGAACTGCTGCACCGCACGCAGCAGCCCTCGCCCGATCCGCGCCGAGCGCTCGAGCTTGGCGGTATAATAGTAGTTCTGCGGCCCCACCACGGGCCCGTCGGGCGCGAACTCCAGAATGTGCTCGCCACGATGGGCGTTGCGCGCGCGGTGGCCGGGGGTGGTCAGGAAATAGGTCTCGGCCAGCCTGGCTTGCCGCAGGTAGTCACACAGATGGCCGAACTGCCCCGGATAGACCGCCCCGGCAAACACGATGACCGGCTTTCGCATGTATTTCACCTCGCATCATCGCCCGGACAAAGCCAAGGCTCGCGCGTAGGTTAGGAGACTCCTTAACCGAAGAATACATACTTTGGAGAGTCGCGCGTGGGTTGCGGCAGTTCCGCCACGCTCCACCGGGCTCAGATGATGTTCATATCGCGTGCGACGATCACCGCCTGCGTGCGGTTGCTGGCCTCCAGCTTCGAGCAGATGGATTTCACATGCATCTTGACCGTCGCCTCCTTCAGCCCCAGCGCTGCCCCGATGTCGCGGTTGGACTTGCCCTCGGCCAGTTCGGCCAGCACGTCGTTCTCGCGCTCGGACAGCTGCGCCGCCGTTCGCGGCTCGCGCGGGGCAACGCGCTGCCTCTCGATCAACTCGACCGGGATGTAGCGCCCGCCCGCCGCCATGAAGCGGATCTCGTTGGCAAAGGCCTTGAGCGAGGTGGTCTTGAGCACGAAGCCCGCCCCCCCCAGCGCCAGGACCTCGGGCACCAGGTGCGCCGGCGGATTGCTGGTCAGCAGCGCCACGGGCTTGCCGCCATTGCGGCTGATCGCGCGGCCCAGCCCCTCGAGCCCGTTCATGCCCGGCATGTTGAGATCAAGCAGTACCAGATCGTAGGGCCCGTCGCGGTCGATCGCCGACAACGCCGTATCGAGATCCGGCGCCGTCGACGCGCTCACGTCGTCGAGGTTCTCGATGAACTGCGCAAACATCTCGAGGACCATGGCGTGGTCGTCGGCGATGAGGATGCGAACCGGATCCGCACTCTTGCTGGTCATGTCTCTCTATCCTTCGGGCACGGACTCTGCGGAGGGCGCGGACCGCACCGCAAGTCCATATCAGGCCTCAATATGGCAAGGAACGCGGCGCTCCGCCAGCACCACTCCTCGGGCCTCAGAACGGCGGGTCGCGCAGCGCCGCGGCGGTGCGCTCAAGCGCTTCGGCCAAGGCGGACATCTCGGCCTCGGCGGCACCCTGCCCCGCCTTCACCGCATCTTCGAGCACACGCAGCCGCCGCTCCGCCAGGGCAAGCCCCGTCAGGCCGCAGGCGCCGGTGGCGGCATGCAGGGCACATCCCGATGCGGCATTGAGCCCTCCGCGCAGCAGCGCCATTGCCTGCTCGGCCTCGGCGAGCGCCCGCGCCATGAAGGCCAGTGCCCGGTCGCGGCCCAGCTCGCGCGCGAGTTCCGAGACCACCTCCAGCGAAATCACCGGTTCCCGCGTTTCCGCCGCGCCGTCCGCCGGGTCCGCCAATGGCGCATCGAGGGGATCGGAAGCTCCGCCGCGCAGGGCCGCCAGCGCCGCGCAGAGCTGCCCGGGTCGGATCGGCTTTTCCAGCACCTCGACCATACCCGCCTTCAGGCAAGCCGCGCGGATCCGGGTATCCACATGTGCGGTGAGCCCGACGATCCGCAGCGCCGCCGGGAAGAGGCCCTGTCTCACGCCCGCCCTGATGCGCCGCGCCAGCTCGACGCCGTGGAACTCGGGCAGCGTGACATCCGAGAGCACGATATCGGCCGGGCCGCCTTCGGCCAAGCGAAGCAACTCCAGCGCCTCTGCGCCGCGCCCTGCCTCCTGCACCTCTGCACCGGCATTGCGCAGAACCTGGCAGAGCCAGCTTCGACTTGCGGGACTGTCCTCTATCACCAGGATCCGCGCCCCGACCAGCGCCCGCTCCGCGTCGGCTTCGGGTTCCGGCTCGGGGATGTCGATCGCTGTCGGCAACCTGAAACGCGCCCGCAATATCGTGCCGATGACTTCCGCGCCGTCTTTGGCCGTATCGGCCCTGTCCTCGATTTCCAGCGTGCCGCCCAGTTGCATCAATGCATGCGCGAGCACCTCTAGGCCGCCGGAACGCCTTTGAGCCGGGCGTGCATCTGCCGGCGTGGCCGGGACCAGCGCTGACATATTCCCAGCCGCCACGTGGCCAAGCGCCTCCTGCAGCCGCGCGCGCTGCGCGGGCGGCAGGCCGCCACCGAGGTCGCGCACCTCGAACCTGATCTCCAACAATGGCTCCCCGTCCGGGCCAAGCTTCGGCAGAGGCGTCAGCCACAGCTCTGCCTCGATCTTGGCGCCGCCGTGTTTCACCGCGTTGTCGAGCATGTTCTGGAACAGGGCCCGCACGAAGCGCACCGGTCCGTGGACCTGCTCCGGCCCGGCGGACCCGGCGTGTAGCCTGAGTTCAGCGCCGCGCTGCGCGGCCAGCGGCTGCAGCATCGCCACCAGCGCTTCCACCTCGGCCGCCGGAGAGAAGGCGGCGTCGGGCTGCAGCCCGCTGCCGCGCTGCTCGCCGCGCAGCACCGAGAGCACGTTGCTGACATGCGCCAACGACAGATCCGCCGCGCGGCGCAGGCCGGCCAGCGCCCCGGAACCGGCGGTCGCTCCGGTGACCAGCGCCTCCGCCGAGGCCAGCAGCGACTGGATCGGCGTCCGCAGGTCATGCGCCACGCGCAGCAGCGTCGCCGCCCGCGCCCGGTTCCGCAGCCATGTCGCCTCGTCCTCGCTGTCCGACAGCCGCAGGAACAGGCCCGTCGCGGGGCCGACCGGCAGCGCGACAAGTTCGCCCTCCAGCTCCTGCCCCATCAGCGTCACCGCAACCCGGGCGCTGCCGGCACGCCGCGCACGCGCGCTGATCTCGGGCCAGTCAAGCACCGAACGAAGCCGCGCCGCGTCAAGTCCGAGCGCCTTGGCCGGGGCATTGGCCAACAGGATCTGCCCCGCCTCGCTGGCCAGCAATGCCGCGCGGCGGTCGGTGGCGATGAGCCGGGCGATCACCTGCACCACCGGCCGATAGACCGAGACATCCTCTTCCGCGCCGCTTTCCGGCGACGGCACACGGCGTTCTCCTGTCATCGCGTTCCCTCCTGCGGCCTGGCGAGCAAGTCGTGCCCAGGGTGTGATTATAGACACTTGTGATGCGATTGCGCCCCGTCCGCTACAAAAGTCTCGGGTCCGAGCAACTGAATCACATACTATCGTATGTATCACCCGGGACTTCATGATTCCAGCGACCACTCATGACCAGAACGCGGCGCGCCGAAAGAGGCATTTTTCCATCAATTCGCCGTAATTTACGTTACTTTTGTTTCCAATTTCCCGCCCAATGTCGCCCTGGAAGCGCAATAGGCCCTGGAAACGCGGTGAAAATTCTCCAACCCAACCAAACGACAATAGTATGTTGACTGACGATACTTTCGTATGTTTTGATACATACCAAATAGTGTACTTCTATTTTCACGACCCCGCACCGAATGCGCGGGTGATATTGCAAGGGTTGAAAGATGGCTGAAACGGTTATTCAGGCAGGTCAGGAAATCGGCATCCGCATCGATGCTGTCTCCGCGGACATTGCGCGCTACACGCGGCAAGGAAAGACGCTGATCGTCGAGTTGAAGAACGGCGACCGGGTGATCATCAATGATTATTACACGCCGGCAGAAAACAATTCGCTGCACAGCCTGATCCTTGGCGATTCTGAAGAGGCGGCGGTCGAGGGCGAAGGGGCTGCCGGCCTCGGAATGAGCATGGAAGAACAGGCCGCGCTCGCCGCAGCGGGCATCGGCGCTCTTGGCATCGCCCTGGCGAGTGGCGGGGGCGGAGGCTCCAAGAAGGACCCAACCGACGGCACTGATCCGACCGACGGGACAGACGGCACCGACCCGACCGACGGAACGGACGGCACCGACCCGACCGATGGAACCGACGGCACCGATCCGACCGACGGAACCGACGGCACCGACCCGACCGATGGAACAGACGGAACCGACCCGACTGACGGAACCGACGGCACCGACCCGACTGATGGAACCGACGGCACCGATCCGACCGACGGAACCGACGGCACCGACCCGACCGATGGAACCGACGGCACCGATCCGACCGACGGAACAGACGGCACCGACCCGACCGACGGAACAGACGGCACCGATCCGACCGATGGAACCGACGCCACCGATCCGACTGATGGAACTGACGGCACCGATCCGACCGATGGCACCGACGGTACCGACCCGACCGATGGAACGGATGGCACTGACCCGACCGATGGAACCGACGGCACTGACCCGACCGATGGAACCGACGGCACTGACCCGACCGACGGGACAGACGGCACCGACCCGACCGACGGAACGGACGGCACCGACCCGACCGACGGGACAGACGGCACCGACCCGACCGATGGAACCGACGGCACCGACCCGACCGACGGAACGGACGGCACTGACCCGACCGACGGGACAGACGGAACCGATCCCACGGATGGCACCGATGGAGTGGGCACGCAGGGCTTCCTCGACCCGCTGGTCGCCGACGAGGGCCTGCTTGGAGATGTCACTGGAAATGACGGGGTGCTCGGCGAGGTGACGGGGTCTGAGGGCCTGCTCGGCGAACTGCTCGGACCTCAATCCGAGCTCAGTGAGCCCTTCGAAACCCTGATCGGCCAGCCCCTGCTCGGCGACGGCACCATCAGCTCGGAAACCGGGATTGCCGACGGACTTGTTTCCGACGACGGCCTTCTGGGAGACGCCACCGGGAATAGCGGCGCCCTCGGCGAGGTCACAGGCTCGCAGGGCCTGCTGGGCGAGCTGGCCGGCAACGATGGCGCGCTTGCCGAGATTACCGGCAGCGACGGGCTTGTCGGCGAGCTGACCGGAACCGGATTGCTCGGCGACACGGATGGCACATCCGACGGGACACCGGGCACCGGTGAGCTGCTTGACGGCGTACTTGGCGAAGACGGATTGCTCTCTGGCGTCCTCGACAGCGGCGAGGGTCTGCTCGACCCGGTGATCGCCGATGACGGCCTGCTCGGCGAGCTCACCGGCAACACCGGCGCGCTTGGCGAGGTCACGGGGTCCGACGGTCTGCTCGGTGAGCTGGTCGGCGACGACGGCGCGCTCGGCGAGATCACCGGCGAAGACGGGTTTGTCGGCGAGCTGACCGGCACGGGACTGCTCGGTGACGGAGATGCCGCCGATGGTGACGAGGACCTGCTTGGCGGACTGCTCGATGGTGGCACCGAAGATGTTCTCGGAGGACTGCTCGACAGCGGCGAGGGAGTGCTCGACCCGGTGATCGCCGATGACGGCCTGCTTGGCGACCTCACCGGCAATTCAGGCGCACTTGGAGAGGTCACTGGTTCCGACGGTCTGCTCGGTGAATTGGTCGGCAACGATGGCGCGCTCGGCGAGATCACCGGCGATGACGGGCTTGTCGGCGAGCTGACCGGCACGGGACTGCTCGGTGACGGCGACGGAAGCGGTGGCGGCGGCGTGGACGAGCTCCTCGGCGAACTCATCGATGGCGGCTCCACCGAAAGCCTTCTCGGCGGCGAGACCCCGCTGGACGGTATCCTCGGCGAGAACGGCTTGCTGGGTGACAGCGGACTTCTGGGCGACGAAGGCCTGCTCGGTAGCGGCGAGTCCCTGCTCGGAGGGCTGACGGATGGCCTGAGCGACGATGGATCCCTGCTCGGCGGAGACCTGCTCGGCGGCCTCTCCGGCCCCGGCGAAGAAGATTTCAGCTGACCCCACTCACGGAACAACAGCTGAAACCGGCCTGCCCCGCTCCCCCACCCCCTTCGGCGGGGCAGGCCCCCCAAATTCCCAGTGATCCCCCAGTTTCCAACCGAGAGGCCTGCCCCATGGACCCGCGCCCGAAGCCCTCCCGGCCATCATGGACCCTGACCTATGCCGCTCGCGACCGCTGCCGAACGACCTGGGCGCAATTGCCCGCCGGGCAGCGCGGCGCAGCGAACCGCTGCGCTGCCCCTGCAGCAGGTGACGAAGCCGCGGGAGATGCCGATTTCCGCTCCCACGCAATGGACCCGACCCACAAGGACAGCACCCCCCGCGTATTCTGCTCCGGCTGGTGGATCGCTCCGGCAGCCTGCCTTGGCACCTTGGGCTGGGTCGCGCTGCTTGCAGCGGTACTGTAATCCGGCCCGCCCGGTCGTGCTGCCGCGAGCCCTGAAGACACCGCCCTGTCTCCACTGACCGAAGAGGACCATTTCATGCGACTGCTCGCCGTCGATGACAGCCCAGTGATGCGAGATCTGATTCCGCTGCTCGTTGACACCGACATGGTGGTTAGGAGCGCGGCCTCGGGATCAGCGGCCCTGAGCATGTTGCAGGGCTCGGAACAGCCCTTTGACTGCCTGCTGCTCGACATCGAAATGCCGGGCATGGACGGGATCGAGCTGTGCCGACAGGTGCGCAGCCTCCCCCGCTACACGCTGACCCCGGTCATCATGCTCACGGCCCGCACCGACGGGGGCAGCATCGAGGCCGCATTCGCCGCCGGCGCCAATGACTACATCGTCAAGACGCTGAATACGCGGGCGCTCAGGGGACGCCTGCGTGTCGCCGAACGGCTGCGCGACGCGCCCGGGATGTTCCGGTGCGACCGCCGCCGGCTGAGCACTTTCGGCAGGCCCCGCGGGGCGCATCCCTTCTCCGCATCACAGAGTGTCACCATCCTCGGCACCGGTCAGATGATCGACCCGTTCTCGCTTGGAAATTATCTCGCGCAGCTGCCGCGCCGCGACATCGAACGCAGCCGCATCTTCGGGGCCCGGCTCGACGACTTCGAGGAGATTTATCGCAGCACAACGACGCCCGAATTCGGAAGCCTTCTTGTGGAGGTGGCGGAGGGGCTGCAGACCTTTGTGAAATCATCATCGGCACTGACCTGCTACGACGGCAACGGCAGGTTCATATGCCTTGCTCGCAGCGCCGATTTGCCCGCGCCCGACCAGATGGAGGCCGAATTGGCCGCGCACCTTCAAGCGACCTGGCAGCAGGATGCGCCCGCTGCGGTGCCGCCATCGAGCGTCACGCTCGGCACCCCGGTCACACCCTTCGCGAACAAGACCCAAAGAGTGCGCAAGTCCCTGCTGCGCGCCCAGGCCCGGCTCGAGGCGCGTTCAGCCCGAAAAGGGCTCTGCAACGTCGGGGTCCGGCATCCGTTGGAGACGATCTCGATGCGTGCCGCGGGCCTCGATGTGCCCCGGACCTGACGTCCGCCATCCATGTGCCAACAACGCCACGCGCGGAAGGTCGCAGTGACCCTCTATGAGCGCGGTCGGGAGGGGACCGACCTACCCGTTCCGGAATCGCATGAGCGCCGTTGAGATGTCTGCGTCGCATCGGGAACTCTTCGGGTTTTCGCTCCCCGAGGCCTTGCCCAGGGTCAGCACTCGTTCACTCTCAAAGGCAGAAGGTAATGGTCGCGGCGAGTGCGATTCCTGTGAAGAGGGTTTGTTGGCAGCGGTCACAAAGGGTCGCAACACTCCGCCATCCCTTGAGTCCGCCGAAACTGATTTCGATCCGGTTGCGCCGCTTGTACCTGCGCTTGTCGTGCCGGACGGGCGTCTTCCGTTTCTTCCGGGACGGGATGCAAGGACGCATCCTCTTGCCCTGCAGGGCGTCTCTGAACAAGTCGGCAGCCTGGCCACGATCTCCGAGCAGCCGCTTCACGTCGGGCGGCCCGCTGACCAGCGCACGCGCCCCGATGTGGTTACTGACGGGGCCGGCAGTCGGGAACCGGTCGATGGGCCGCCCTTGGCTGTCGCAGAAGGCGTGCAGCCTTGTGTTCCTGCTGCCTTTGGTTCGGCCGATCAGACGCCCACGCCCCCCATTTTGACGCCGAGGCTGGACGCCGTACGATGGGCCTTCAGATGAGTTGCGTCGATCACCACGGTCGTATCCTCACCGTGCTCGGCCGCCAGCCCCGCCGCAATCCGGGCGATGACGCCCCCGTTCGTGGTCTCTTTCGAACCGGTGGCGTTTGGCCGCCCACCTCCACCGCGTCCAACGCGGTGGAGAGCGCCTTGTGGAGCCAGCCTCCTTCGGGGCATCTGGCCACCGCAAGCCATTGCGATTGAGGAATGACTATCCCGCTCAGGACACGCCCGTCATCAACTCGGGGCTTGCCATCCGACTTCGGAAGGCAAGGCTCCAGACCCGCCATCCGGCATCGTTCACCCAGAAGAGAACTGACATGCTCACCGCTCGTTTCCGAACGATGAGGCATGTTCGCCCAACCAAATCAAAGGGTCCTGACCCTAACCACAGTGTGCCGGCCAACGTGAACCTCATCGACAAGATGTGGCACGGAAGCCCGCACGACGACCTGCTTCAGTTCCGCGATGTAACCGCTCCGCTGCAGGATACGATCCGCTCGCGTATCGGCGACGAGGCCGTGGACGCGCTGCTGTGCGCGATCAACGCCAACAGCCGAGGGCACACAGGGAGGGCGGCGCGCAAGTCGCGACAGTCATGCGAAGGCAATGCAGAGCGCCTCCCGCAGCTGGGCACAGTGACATTGCCGCCGACGTCCGAGGCCGGGATCGAACGTACCATCGTGGTGCAGGCCGCAAAAACCGGGGCCGAAACAGAGTTTCAGCTCGATATCGCCCGCCGGAACGAATTCGTCGCTGGAGCGCTTGGCCGGCGCGACAGGGCATCCCCGGATTTCGCCGCGCAGTTTTTTTAGATCGGCCGCATCTCCCGCACCGGCAGCAGGCCACACTCCGCGATGCCGGTGGAAAGACGCGCCGTCCGGGCAGCCCCATAGGCAAACCCTTGCGTTTTTTGTGCGCGAAACCCGCAAAATCGCCAACAGCAGCGGCTATTCTGCCATCGCCGTTGGCATGGCCTTCAAAAACAGGTAGACCAGTTCGTAACTTCACGAGCACGGGACACAGCATGAGCGCCGAGGCCAAATCGCCCCCTGTCGCACGCCCACGTCGCACACAGGCCGAACGCTCGCAGGAGACCCGCAACAAGGTCTGCGAAGCCACGCTTCAGGCGCTTGTCGAAGTAGGCTACGAACAGATCTCCACCACATTGATCGCTCAGAAGGCGCAAGTTTCTCGCGGTGCGCTGACCCACCAGTTCCCGACCCGCAACGACATGCTGGTCGCCGCCTTCGAAAAGCTGGTGGGCGACTGGCGCGACGGCTACCCCTTCGGGCTGGATCCGGACAAGGAGCAGCTTTCGGTCGATGAGCTGATCGACGCGCTTTGGGCGAACATCTTCGCCGATGGTCGCTACATCGCGGCCATGGAACTGATGCTGGCGGCACGACAGGACAATGAGCTCGGCCACGCGCTGCGCGACATCCTCGTGACCTGGATCCGCAAGCGCGACCGGATCACCGTGCGGCTTGTCGGCGGCGACGTCGACGATGCCGAGGCCGATCTGAAGGTGCAGCTGCACCTCTCGGTGCTGCGCGGAATCGCCATGCACCAGAGCTTCGATTCCGATCCGCAGACCGCCATCAAGCTGGTCGATCTGTGGAAGAGGATCGCGCGGAAGGCGTAATCTGCGGTTCCAGCCGAACTTCCGGACAATGTTGCTCGTAAATTCAGCACAGCCAAGGCCTCGCTTTATCAATGGCTTGCGCAGTCGATCGCGCCATTCGCCGATTTTTTCCCTCTGCGATGCATTTTTTTGCACCTCTACAGTTGATTTACGAACAGCGCTGACCGCATGATGCGGACAATACTGTTCGTAAGTGCCGCGATGCCCGACGAACAGGCTGGAGGAATCGCCCGGTCCTACGGGCCGCAACAGGGAAGACCACATGACCATCAGAACGCTTCTTGGAACCGTCGCGGGCCTTGGCCTCGCCGCCGCGCCGGCGCTGGCCACCACCTGGGACCTCTCCAGCGAATACCCAGCGGGCTCGCTGCAGGGCCAGACCGCCGACTTCTTCGCAAAGGCCGTTGCCGAGAAGACCGGCGGCGAGGTCGAAGTGACCGTCCACCACGGCGCAGCACTCGGCTACAAGAGCGTCGACCATTTCGATGCGGTGGGCGATGGCGCGCTGCAGGCAGCCTCCTCGGCCTTCGTGTTCTGGACCGGCATCGACCCGATCTTCCAGCTCTCGTCGCTGCCCTTCCTCGCGCCGACATCGGCCGACGTGCATGACCTCTACGAGCTGGCAAAGCCCGAGTACGAGAAGGTGCTCGAGGACAACAACCAGATGCTGCTGCTGGCAACGCCCTGGCCGTCGTCCGGCCTCTGGTGCAACAAGGCCTTCACCTCGCTCGCCGACCTCGAGGGCGTGAAGGTGCGGACCTATGACGTCGCCTCGACCGAGACCATCAAGAACGCCGGTGCCTTCCCGATCCAGATCTCCTGGGCCGACGTGCCCGCGCAGCTCTCGACCAACGCCATCGACGCCGTGCTGACCTCGCCGAACGGCGGCGTCGGCGTGCAGATGTGGGAACTGCAATCGGACTTCACCAACGTCAACTACGCCTCGTCGCTGCAGGCGATCCACCTCAACCTCGATGCCTGGGACGACCTGAGCGAAGAGCAGCAGGCCGCCGTGAAGGAAGCCGCCGCCGAGGCCGAGGACTTCGGCTGGGGCCTGCTGACGGAAGCCACTGCCAAGGACTTCGACACGATGCGCGAGAACGGCATGACGGTGACCGAGGAGATCCCCGCCGAGTTCTCGCAGGCGCTGACCGACGCGGCGCAGCCCTTCATCGACCAGTGGATCGCGGACACCGGCGAGCGCGCGCAGACCATCATGGGCGCCTACGAGTCCCGCTGATTTCTCCCCGACTGGCGCGGGTGGCTCCTGTTGCCGCCCGCGCATTTCTTTCGCTTTCCCCGGAGCTTCGCATGACCCGCTTCTATTCAGGCGTTTTCGCCCTGTCGCGACTGGCCGCCGTGATCGCCGCATGCGCGCTGATCTACATGGTGGGCCACATCGCCTATGAGATCATCCTGCGCAGCTTCTTCGCCACCTCGACCTTCGTGCTGGACGAATTCGTCGGCTACGCGATCAGCGTCTGCGTGATCTGGTCGCTGGGCTACGTGCTGGAACAGGGCGACCTGATCCGCGTGAGGCTGGTGCTCGACCGCCTGCCGGAGCGGGCGCAGCAGCTGATGACCGCCGGGGCCGCGCTGGTGGCCTGCGCGCTTTCAGCGGGGCTGGCCTGGATGTTCTGGATCCGCGTCGCGCGGGCCTGGTCGCGGGGCACCGTGTCCTCGTCGGTCGCCGCGGTGCCGACCTGGATTCCCGAGGGCGCGCTCATGCTGGGGCTCGGGCTCTTTGCGCTGGCCGCGCTGTCGCACGGGCTGCGCCACCTCACCGGGCACCCGTCGCCCGCCCCCCGCACGCCGCTGGCGACCCCGGTCGAATAAGCCGCCCCATACGGAGAGATCACATGGACACGCTCCTGACCGCGGCCGCGACGCTGGCCTTCCTTCTGCTGTTCCTTGGCCTTGGGGTCTGGGTCTTCATCTCGCTGGCGCTGGTCGCCACCTCGGCGCTGTTCTTCCTGCACGGGATGGACCTGTCGCGGATCGGCTCGATCGCCGCGGGCATCATCTACCGCTATTCCACCAGCTGGGAGCTCTCGGCCATCCCGATGTTCATCTGGATGGGAGAGATCATCTTCCGCACCGACATCTCGACCCGGCTGTTCCGCGGCCTGTCGCCCTTCGTCGACTACATCCCCGGCCGCCTGCTGCACACCAACGTGCTCGGCTGCACGCTCTTCGCCGCGGTCTCGGGCTCGTCGCCCGCCACCACCGCCACGGTGGGCCGCATCACCACGCGAGAACTGGGCCAGCGCGGCTATGACGACCGGCTGTCGCTGGGCTCGCTGGCGGGCGCGGGCAGCCTCGGGCTGCTGATCCCGCCGTCGATCGTGATGATCGTCTACGGCATCCTCGCCGAGCAGTCGATCTCGCGCCTCTTTGCCGCCGGTGTTCTGCCGGGGCTGATGATCACCGCGCTCTACTCAGGCTACATCATGCTGCGGGCGAAGTTGGACCCCGGCCTGGTGCCGGCCACGCGCGAGCGCCGCAGCGCGATGGACTTCCTGCGCGCGCTCTGGGATCTCGCGCCGCTGGTGGTGCTGATGACCATCGTGCTCGGCTCGATCTACACCGGCATCGCCACCCCTTCCGAGGCCGCCGCCGTGGGCGTCATCGCCGCCATCGCCATCGCCGCCGTGACCCGCCAGCTGTCGCTCACGCTGCTGCGCGACACGCTGATGGGCGCGCTGCGCACCTCGACCATGGTCTGCTCGATCCTGATCACCGCCGCCTTCATGTCGACCGCCATCGGCTACCTGCACATCCCGGCGGACGTGGCGGACGGCATCGCGTCGCTCGACCTGCCGCCCTGGGGACTACTGGTGGTGCTCTCGCTCTTCTACCTCGGGCTCGGCTTCTTCCTCGACGGCACCTCGATCGTGGTGATGAGCCTGCCGATCTCGCTGCCGCTTGCGCTGCAGGCGGGCTTCGACCCGATCTGGTTCGGCGTCTACCTCGTGCTGATGGTCGAGATGGCGCAGGTGACCCCGCCGGTCGGCTTCAACCTCTTCGTGCTTCAGGGCATCTCGGGGCGCTCGATCAGCTACGTCGCCCGCGCCGCGCTGCCCTTCTTCGTGCTGATGCTGGTGGGGGTCGCGCTGCTGGCGGTCTTCCCCGGCATCGCGCTCTGGCTCCCGAACTTCTTCTACGGATAAGACAATGACCTCCCCCGCTACCCGCGCGCTCGATCTCGCGCCCCTGCTGCGCGCGCAGGCGCAGCTGAACCAGCCCCACACGCTCTTCCGCGCTGTCGAGGAGACCTGCCGCGTTCGCTTCGGCTTCCGCTTCCTGACCGTGCTGCGGAACCTGCCGGGCACCGGCAACGTCATGCGGATGCACAGCTCGGAGAAGGACTACCCGACCGGCGCGCTGAAGCCGATGGGGCTGACCGAATGGGGCAAGGTCGTGCTCGACGGCGGGCAAAGCTGGCTGGGCAATTCCGCCGAGGATGTCCGCTGGGCCTTTCCCGACGCCGAGCTGATCCTGTCGAAGGGCTGCGAGGCCTGCGCCTGCGCCCCGGTGCTCTGGGCCGGGCGCTGCGTCGGCGTGCTGTCGCTGAACGACGCGCGCGACGCCTACAGCCCCGACGACATGGCGGACATGACCCTCGTCGCGCAGACCCTCGCGCCGGCGCTGATCTGACACCCGAAAGGATGACCAAGATGACCTCCCTGCTGATCAAGAACGCCCGCATCGTCGACGGCACCGCGCTAGAACCCACCGACCCGATGCAGATCGCCATCGAAGACGGCCGCATCCGCGAGGTCGGCGCCTGCGTCGGCTTCACCGCCGGGGAAGAGCTGGACCTCGACGGGTTGACCGTGATGCCCGGCCTCATCGACTGTCACGTGCACACCATCGCCTCGACCGCGAACCTCGGGCTCAATGCCTCGCTCCCCTCCTCGCTGGTGGCGGCGCGGGCCTCGACGCTGATGAAGAACATGATCCTGCGCGGCTTCACCACCGTGCGCGACCTCGGCGGCGCCGATCGAGGGCTGCAACAGGCGGTGGAAGAAGGTCACTTCACCGCCCCTCGGCTGGTGATCTGCGGCAAGGCGCTGAGCCAGACCGGCGGCCACACCGACTACCGCGGCCCCTATGACAACCGCGACGTCAGCTGGTACGCGCAGGCGCTCGGCACGCTGGGGCGGATCTGCGACGGCAAACCCGAGCTTCTGCGCGCCGCGCGCGAAGAGCTGAAGGGGGGCGCGCAGTTCCTCAAGGTGATGGCGGACGGCGGCGTCTCCTCGCCCTCGGACCCGATCGGCTACCTCGTCTACTCGGTCGACGAACTGACCGCGCTGGTCGAGGTCGCCAATGGCTTTGGAACCTACGTCGCTGCGCACCTCTATGCCGACGAGGCCATCGTGCGGGCACTCGACTGCGGCATCACCTGCATCGAGCACGGCAACCTGATCGGTGACGAGACCATCAAGCGCGTCGCCCGCGAGGGGGCCTTCGTCGTGCCGACCAACATCACCTACGACCTGCTGGCCCGCAAGGGCGCCGAGTTCGGTCTGCCGCCGGAGTCGGTGGCCAAGGTCGCCGACGTGCGCGAGGCGGGCCTCGAGCGCGTGGTGAAGCTGCACGAGGCGGGCGTGACCATGGGATACGGCTCGGACCTGCTGGGCGGCATGCAGACCGAGCAGTCGGGCGAATTCCCGCTGCGCGGCCGCTACATCCCCGCCGACGCGGTGATCCGCTCGGCCACCGTCGACGCGGCCAAGGTGCTGCGCATGGAAGGCGAGGTCGGCGTCATCGCTCCCGGTGCCCATGCCGACATCATCGCGGTCGAGGGCAACCCGCTGCAGAACCTCGACCTGCTGACCGGGCAGGGCGCCCACATGCCGCTCATCATGCAGGGCGGCCGCGCGATCAAGAAGGCGGCAAGCCTCTAATCCCCTGCAAAGACTTCCCCAAGCGCGGGCGGCCCGAGCCGCCCGCCGACCAACTCGGAGAGAGACATGAAGAAGTTCCTGACCACCACGCTGCTCGCCGGCGTGCTCGCAAGCCCTGCCCTGGCGACGGATTTCATCGCCAACACCTTCTACGACGCGCAGCATCCGCTGGCCAAATACGGCTACACCGAATGGGCCGAGATCGTGAAAGACCTGTCCGGCGGCGAGCTTGCCCCGCAGGTCTTCACCGGCACCGTGCTGCTGGCCCCGCGCGCCTCGATGCAGGGCATCCGCGACAACGTCGTGCAGGTCGGCCACCACGCCGCCATCTACACGCCCTCGGATCTGCCGGTGGCCAACGCGGTGCAGGAGCTTGGCTTCAACTACTCCGACCCGCTCGTCGCGATCTTCGCCGTGACCGATTTCTCGATGCACAACGCCGCGCAGCTGGCCGAGTGGGACGATCAGGGCATCGTCTATCTCGGCGCCTATGCCACCCCGCCCTACATCCTGATGTGCGCCGAGCCGGTGCGCACCCTCGCCGAGCTGAAGGGCAAGCGCATCCGTACCGCGGGCTCGGCCGTCTCGGCCTGGGTCGAGGCTGCCGGGGGCATTCCGGTGAACGTGCCCTCGTCCGAGATGTACACCGGGATCGAGCGCGGCACGCTCGACTGCGCGACCAACGCGGCCAATGACCTCGTGGACCGTTCGCTTCTGGAAGTGGCCGAGCACACGACCCTGCTGCCCACCGGCATGTACTGGTCGGGGCCGAACTGGGGATTCAACCCCGGCTTCTGGTCCGGCCTGACCGCCGATCAGCGCAGCGTGTTCATGCAGGCCTCGGCCCGCTCCATGGCGCGGATGATCATCAACTACACCGCGCAGGCAGAGGCGGCACTCGAGACCGCCAAGGACAAGGGCGGCAACGTCTACCAGCCCGAGGCCGACCTGCTCGCCTCGGTCGAGGACTTCCGCGCCGAGACGCTGGCAGGCGTCTACGACGAGGCAACGGAAACCTACGGGCTAACCAACGCCAAAACGGTGATCGACGAGTTCCGCGCCACGATGGACAAGTGGGCCGCGCTTCTGGCCGAGGTCGACACCTCGGACGAGGATGCGCTGACCGCGCTTGCCATGTCCGAGATCTACGGCGACGTCGATCCGGCGACTTACGGCGTCAAGTAACTCCCCCGCATCCGACCTGCCAGGGGCCCCTTGTCGGGCCCCTGTTTCCGCACGCCCCAAGGAGGTGCCTCGATGCACGCCCTGATCCGCTGGACCAACCGCGCCGTCATGGCGCTCGCCTGCGCCTTCATGTTGCTGATGATGGCCCATATCACCGCCGACGTGGCGCTGCGGTACTTCTTCGACGGCCGGCTGATCGGCACGCTCGAGATCGTCTCCTACTACTACATGGTGGTGATCGTCTTCCTGTCGCTCGGCTACGTCGAATTGCGCGGCGAGCACATCCGGGTCGATCTCTTCGCCAAGATGCTGCCGCAGGGCGTGCAGCTTGCGCTCTACGTGCTGGCCTGCGGGCTGGGGCTGGTCTTCTTCGGGATGCTGTTCTGGCAATCCGCGCAGGACGCGATCGGCGCGACCTCCCGCGCCGAAGAGGCGATGAGCAACTTCACCTTCTACATCTGGCCCGCCCGCTGGGCGCTGCCACTGGGCTTCGCCGGCATCTGGCTGGCGGTGCTGTCGAACCTGCTGAAATCCGTGACGCTGCGGCGCGCGCTGTAACCGCCGAGAGGACCTGAACCCATGAGCAATCTCGATATCGGTATCCTCGGCACCGTCATCGCCCTCGTGCTGATCGCGCTGCGCGTGCCGATCGGCCTGGCGCTCGGCCTGGTGTCGATCGTCGGCATCTCGCAGATGTTCAACATGAACGTCGCCTGGGGAATGATCTCGGCCACGCCCTTCGACTACGTCGGACAATGGGAGCTTTCAGCCGCCCCGATGTTCCTGCTGATGGGCTTCCTGTGTTCCTCGACCGACATGACACGCGGGCTCTTCCTGTCGCTGCGGCTCTATCTCGCGCGGCTGCCGGGCGGGCTTGCGATCACCTCGGTCGGGGCCTGCGCCTTCTTCGCCGCGGCCTCGGGCTCTTCGGTCGCCACCGCCTCGGCCATGTCGCGCATGGCGGTGCCCGAGATGCTGAAACAGGGCTACGACAAGGGACTCGCCACCGGCACCATCGCCGCTTCGGGCACCCTCGGCTCGCTGATCCCGCCCTCTGTCCTGCTGATCCTCTACGGCGTCTACGCGCAGGTCTCGGTCGGCCAGCTCTTCATGGCGGGGTTCATCCCCGGCATCCTCTCGGCGCTGATCTACATGGCGATGATCGTCACCCGCGTGAAGCTGAACCCCTCTCTGGCCGGGGAAACCCCGCCGCCGCCGACCGAGGCGGAACGCCGCGAGGCGCTGCGCGACGTCTGGCCGCTGCCGACGCTGATCCTGCTCGTGCTGGGCGGCATCTTCTCGGGCGCCTTCTCGCCCACCGAGGCGGGCGCGCTCGGCGCCTTCTTCGCGGCAGTGATCGGAGCGGTGCGCGGCAAGCTCACCCGCGCCGCGGTGATCGAGGCGGTGACGCAGGCGGTGGTCTCCACCGGGTCGATCTTCATCATCCTGATCGGCTCGCTGTTCTTCACCCGCTTCCTCGCGCTCTCGGGCCTGCCGACAGCCTTCTCCAACGCGATCCTCTCGGTCAGCAGCGAGGTCTGGTGGATCCTCTTCGCGGTGACGGTGATCTACCTGGTTCTCGGGATGCTGATCGACTCCATCGGCCTGCTGCTGCTGACGCTGCCGATCCTCGTGCCGCTGGTGCAAACCACCGGGATCGACGCGATCTGGTTCGGCATCATCATTGTCAAGCTGCTGGAGATCGGCCTTGTCACGCCGCCGATCGGGCTCAATGTCTACATGATCAACGGCGCGCTCAACAACGCGGTGACCCTGCCCGAGATCTTCCGCGGCATCTGGTGGTTCCTGCTGATGGACCTCGCGACGCTGCTGATCCTGATCCTGTTCCCGGCGCTGACGCTCTGGCTGCCATCGCTGGCCTACTGACCGAAAGGACGACAGATGACCGACTGTCCCGTGATGCTGCTCAGCGGCGGAAGCCGCGGCATCGGTGCCGAAATCGCGCGCGCCGCTCAGGCGCGCGGCTGGCACGTGAGCCTTGGTCTGCGCGACCTCTCCGCAGTGCCGGAGGGCATGGTTCCCGAACGGCTCGACACCTTCGCCTATGACGCGACCGAGCGCGCCGCCGAAGCGCGTTGGGCCGAGGCCGTGATCGCCAGGCATGGCCGTATCGATGCCATCGTGGCGAGCGCCGGGCTCTTCACCTCGAGCAGCATCGTCGAGGCGTCGGAAGGTGAGGTCGATACCCTGCTGGAGGTCAATCTGCGCGCACCGCGCCGGCTTGCGATGGCGGGCTGGGAAGCGCTCAAGGCGGGCGGTCGCGGTCGCGTTGTCATTCTCGGCTCGCTTTCGGGCAAGCGCGTCGCCTCGGCCGGATCGGGTCTCTATTCGGTCAGCAAGTTCGCGGCAGTCGGACTTGCCCATGCGCTCCGCTACGAGGGCTGGGACCACGGCATCCGCGCCACCGCGGTCTGTCCGGGGCTGGTGGCGACCGAAATGGGCGAAACCGCTTCGGCCGGCAGCCGCCCCGCGGAGCAGATGACCCAGCCCGAGGAGGTCGCGCATCTGGTGATGGAAGCGATTGGCCTGTCGAACACGGCTTCAGTCCCCGAGATCCATATCAATTGCCGTACCGACGGGATCTTCTGAACGGGCCTTTGGGCCGGCAATACGGCCGCGCGATACATCGCGTATCGATCAGGACGAGGCTTCGACTGAGCGAGGATGCGTTGTGAAGCCACTGCGGCGCGCTCTGCGGCTTAGTCACGATGCTCCGGTAATTCGGTCTTTCGCCCCCCCGCGCTTGACCGGCTGGCGCGGCGTCTGCGCGGAGCGCATACCGCACGGCCCGACCTCCCTCCAGATGTGCCGGGATGCGGGCGAGAAGACCCACAACCGGCCGACCGGCCCGGAGCGGCACGATGACCGATACGACATTGCCACAAGACAAGGCGAAACCGCGGGCGCGCCCGTGGCCCAGCCTCGCCGGGGCGACTGAGGCCTACCGGGGCCCGGAAGGCCGTCGCCGAGGCGGTGGTCGGGGGGATCTCGGACCTTACCTTCCGGTTCGCCATCCACCTGATCCGGACCGGGGTAATGCGTGTGGTGGCGAGGCCGCCGGTTTCGCGGTTTTCCGGCCAAAGCCCGGCGTGACACACGTGCCTGGCGCTGCGACGCTCGCGGGGGGCTTGCTCGGACTCGCGGACATCCCGTGAAGCGGCCCTCCGGCACGCAGCCAGCGGTGGCGCGATCACATGGCCGCTGCGAGCCCTTCATTGCCGTACGCACGCCCTGTGCAGAACCACGCGCGAGGGCCGGACGTCTGCGGCGTGTGTCGACAGGGAGTGGCATGTCTCGGTCCGCCATTCCACGCCGCGAGACACGACCTCTGGGTTGGTCACAAGACCGTGCGGCGGGACCCAAAAAACGAGGTCTCGACCCGAAATTGCGGTACACTCCTGCGTGGCCACGCGCTCTGTCGAAGGGAGGCTCACCAATGTCGCAAGTTCCAATGGTACGCCGAAGGTTTGTGGCAGCGGGGGCTGCGGCCCTGTTGGCCGCTGGTCCCGGCCTGACATCGCCTGCCCGCGTACAGGGTCTCGCTCCGACCAAATCCATGCGCGGCGGTGCGAACAATTACCTGCCGGGTGCTCCCGTAGTGGACCGGATCGGCGGCGGCGGCTTCACGATGTCCGGAACCGTACGCCGCGCGGGTGACGGCACGCCCCTGAAGGGTATTCGGATCCAGATCTGGGCGCACACCGTCGAGGGACGCGAGAGCGAGGTCCGAAGCCACGGCGCGACCCTGACCAACGCGGACGGCATATTCCAGCTCGATATGCCGCAAATTGTACCGATCTTCGGACAACCGCATGGGCACCTCGCCTATGACAGCGGCGGCTTCAGGACAGTCTTTCTCCGCCCGGTCATGGCCAGTGCGCGTGACACGAGTCTTTCGGCACATTTCGTGCTGGAACCCGCGTGACACTGGCAGTCGTCTGCCGCGCAATCCTCGGCTGGGCCGCGATCATCGCCGTCATCGCAACGGCGCTGTTCGTCGCTGCTGGGAGCTCGTACCTGCAGTATCGAACCCCGGTCTATGTTGCGGCAGGCTTCGCGGGCGTGGTTGCGCTGTGCCTGCTGCTGGTGCAGCCCTTGCTCGCCACCGGGATGCTGCCCGGATTGCCGTTGCGGGCTGGGCGACGGGTCCATCGGTGGACCGGCGTGGCCCTGGTGCTGGCCGTGGCCATGCATGTCGCCGGCCTTGGGATCGCGAGTCCGCCCGACATGCTGGATGCCTTGACCTTCACCGCGCCGACCCTGTTCTCGGTCTTTGGTGTCGTGGCGATGTGGGCTCTGGTCGCAGCGGCGCTCCTGGCGGGCGTCAGAAAAAGACGTTCCCTGCGTCCGCAGGCGTGGCGGCTTGCGCATTGCACGGCGGCCGCCGTCGTCGTGGTCGGCAGCGTGGCACACGCGATGCTGATCGAAGGGACGATGGGGAGCGTGTCGAAGACCTTGCTGTGCGCGCTTGTGATTGGCTCATCGGCGCTGACCGCAGCGCGTCTCAGGCCCTGGGCCGGAGCGTGGCGAGCCTGGCCGGGACAGGCGAGGAAATAGCCGATCGGCTTCGCGGGCGGGAGCTTCGACAGCCGGCCTTTTTCGGTAAGGCCCGACCCTCTGCTCCAGCGACGCCACGCTAAATCGACAGGCTGGGCCATTGACCGCCGGCTCCGGACCGGAAGCATCGGAAATACGGCAACAAAGCACCTTCCAGCCCGTACAGCTTTCTCCACCGCTGCGCGTCTCCGCGTGGTGTGGCGACGGGCCCTTGCCGCGATGGGCCGCCGCTTGAGCAAGCTCCCGGGCCACGCGTCATCGCCCGTGAAGAACCTGCGAGCGCCGGGCGAGGTCCAGCAGCAAGCGCATCTTCATGCCTGTCCCGCTCGGGTCGGCTCTTGAAATTGCGGTCAACCGCGGGCCTTGTCGGTGAAGCTGCGCAACAGCACTTGGAAGGCGCAAGCGTGACTTTTCGCGCGCTGCCGAAGCCCGACTGACGTCCCAGACGCACTGCTTCGGGCCACGTCGAGATCGGGGCTCTCCGTGCAAGGACCAGCCCGGAACGAACCGATGCACAGGTGGTGCCAGCGCGCACATCAGCGAATGGTCACCGGCGTGGCTGCCCCCCTGCCCTGGTCTCTGCGAAACGCGGGCCGAAAGACACCCTCTCGTCGCTCAGAAATCGAGGCCCAGATCGAGTGTCCGCGCCGAATGGGTCAGCGCCCCGGCCGAGATGTAGTCGACCCCGGTCGCGGCGACCTCGGCGATGCGCTCCAGCTTCATGTTGCCCGAGGCCTCGAGCACCAACCGACCGGCATTCACAGTGACTGCCTCGCGCAGCGTGCCGGTATCCATGTTGTCGAGCAGCACCACATCCGCCCCGCCCTCGTCCAGAACCTCGACAAGCTGGTCCAGCGTATCGACCTCTATCTCGACCCGCACCATGTGCGAGGCCTGCCCCTTGATCGCCTGCAGCACCGGCCGGATGCCCCCGGCCGCGGCGATGTGGTTGTCCTTCACCAGGATCGCATCCGACAGCGAAAAGCGGTGGTTGAAGCCGCCGCCGTGCAGCACTGCCTGTTTCTCGACGAGGCGCAGCCCCGGCGTGGTCTTGCGGGTGCAGGTGATGCGCACCTTGGTGCCCTGCGTCTGCGCCACGAAACCGGCGGTGATCGTGGCGATGCCCGAGAGCCGCCCGGCGAAGTTCAGCGCCACGCGCTCGGCGGTGAGGATCGAGGCGGCCTCGCCCTCGATCTCCATCAGCACGTCGCCGGGGGCGATGGGGCTGCCGTCGGGCTTGTGAAGGGTCAGCTCCAGCGCCGGGTCGACCATGTGAAACGCCATGCGGGCGATCTGCATGCCCGAGACCACCCCCGCCTCGCGCGCACGCAGCTGCGCGCGGTAGCGGGTGCCCGCCGGGATCACCGTGCGGGTGGTCAGGTCGCCGTAGGTGCCGAGGTCCTCCATCAGCGCAGCGCGCACCAGCGGGTCGAGGATCATGTCGGGCAGCGGAGGCAGGGACATCAGGCGGGTTCCTTCTGGAGCGTGTCGCGGAGGGCCATGGCCTCCGTAAGGGTGATGCGGCTGCGGCTGCCGGTCTCGGGCGCGTCTTCGCCGGCATCCGAGCGGAAATGCGCGCCGCGGCTCTCGCGGCGGGTGAGCGCGGCGGCGGCGATCAGCGTCGCGGTGGCGGTCATGTTGCGCAGCGGTGTGCAGCCCGGCTGCGCGGCCTCGATCACGGCAATCTCGCGCAGGCAGGCGGCGAGGCCCTCTGCCGTGCGGATCACCCCGGCGCCGGCGGTCATGGCATCGCGCAGGCGGTCCACGAGCTGCGGGTCGGGCGCCTCGGCAGGGCCGGTCTGCGGCAGGGCGAGCGGCGGTGCGTCCCGGAGCTCGCCAAGTTCCCCGGCGATGTCCGACGCGCAGCGGCGGGCGTAGACCAGCGCCTCCAAGAGCCCGTTCGAGGCCAGCCGGTTCGCGCCGTGCAGTCCGGTCGAGGCGCATTCGCCGCAGGCCCAGAGCCCGGCGAGCGAGGCGCGCCCGGCGGCATCGGTCGCGATCCCGCCCATATGGTAATGTGCAGCGGCGGCGACGGGGATGGGCTGGGTGACCGGGTCGATCCCCGCGCGGATACTGGCGGCGGCGACGCCCGGGAAGTCCTCGCGGATCCGGGGGCCGAGCGCGTCGCGGGTGTCGAGCATCGGGCGCAGGCCGGACCGGCTCTGCGCGTAGACGGCGCGGGCGACCACGTCGCGCGGGGCAAGTTCGAGGTCGGGGTGCTGGCCTTCCATGAAGCGCTGGCCCAGCCGGTTGACCAGCACCGCCCCCTCGCCGCGCAGCGCCTCGGTTGCGAGCGGCGCGGGATCGAGGCCGATGTCCATGGCGGTGGGGTGGAACTGCACGAACTCCATGTCGGCCATCACCGCCCCGGCCCGCGCGGCCAGCCCTGCGACCTGCCCGCGGATGCGCGCGGGGTTGGTGGTCAGCGCGTAGAGCCCGCCCGAGCCGCCGCCTGCCAGCAGCACAGCCGGGGTGGTCACCGCCACGGGCGCGCCGCCGTCGGAGGGCGCCAGCTCGACACCTGTGACCCGGCCTTCGGCGCTGCGCAGCCCGGTGGCCAGCCAGCCCTCGAGCACCTGCACCGAGGCTGCCTGCCGCACCTGCGCCACCAACGCGCGCATGATCTCGGCGCCGGCCTGATCGCCGCGCACCCGCACCACGCGGGCAAAGCCATGCGCCGCCTCGCGCGAGAGCAGGTAGCCCCCCGCCGCGTCGCGGTCGAAGGGGGCGCCGAGATCGGTCAGGTTCAGGATGTGGTCCCGCGCCTCGCGCGTGACGGAATGCGCCACCTCGGGATCGACGATCCCGGCGCCGGCACGCAGCGTGTCGGCGGCATGGGCCTCGGGGCTGTCGGGCCGGGCCATGGCGGCGGCGACGCCGCCCTGCGCCCAGGCCGAGCTTGCGCCGGTGCCCAGCGGGTCGGGCGAGACCAGCAGCACCGGGCGCGGTGCCAGTGCCAGCGCCGCGTAGAGCGCGGCCAGACCCGCGCCGAGGATGACCACGCGGTCGGTCGCGACATCGGTCACCGGGTCAGGCCGCCGCGCGCTTCGACAGGTCGATCATCCGCTGCACCGCGCGGCGCGCCTCCTCGGCGACCGAGGCATCGACCTCGACCGCGCCCTCCATGCTGTGCAGCGACCAGAGCACCTTTTCCAGCGTGATCATCTTCATGTAGGGGCACATGTTGCAGGGGCCGACGAACTCGATCCCCGGCAGCGCGTCCGAGATGTTCGAAGCCATCGAGCATTCGGTGACCAGCATCGCCTTCTGCGGCTGCTCGCGGGTGACGTAGTCGATGATCCCGGCGGTCGACCCCGAGAAATCGGCCTCGGCCACCACGTCGGGCGGGCACTCGGGATGGGCGATGATCCGGGTGTCGGGCTGCCAGCTGCGGAAGTCGCGCAGCTCGGCGGCGGTGAAGCGCTCGTGCACGATGCAGGAGCCGTCGTACCAGACGATATTTTTCTGCGGCACCTGTTTGGCGACGTTCTGCGCCAGGTACTTGTCGGGCGTCATGATGACCGTCTCGGCATCCAGCGCAGCGACGATCTGCGCGGCATTCGACGAGGTGCAGCAGATGTCTGAGGCCGCCTTCACCGCGGCCGAGGTGTTCACGTAGGTGACCACCGGCGCGCCGGGATAGCGGCGGCGCATCTCGGCGATGCCCTCGGGGGTGATGCTTTCCGCGAGCGAGCAGCCGGCGTCCATGTCGGGCATCAGCACGGTCTTCTCGGGGCTGAGGATCTTCGAGGTCTCGGCCATGAAATGCACCCCGCATTGCACGATGACATCGGCCTTCACACGGGTTGCCTCGATGGCCAGTTGCAGGCTGTCACCGACCACGTCGGCGATGCCGTGGTAGATCTGCGCGGTCATGTAGTTGTGGGCAAGAATGACCGCGTTGCGCTCTTTCTTGAGCTTGTTGATCGCTTCGACATAGGGCGCGTGGATCGCCCAGTCGGCGGGGCTGACAACGCGGCTCATGCTGGCGTAGACATCCGCCAGACGCTCGGCGGCCTCCAGCGAAGGCGCAAGGTCGTAATGCTGGCCGAGCATTTCGGCGATCGTGGTCTCGTCGAGCATGAACCTGCTCCTCCCCAGAGTCTGCGTCGCGTCCCGATGTGTCGGTTGGTCGACACACGGGCAGTCGCGTCGCGAAATAGCCGCATGTTGACCCAGGGACAAGCCGGGGCGCGAAACTTCGCAGCCCCCGCGCCACCGAAACCGCTTTCGCGCGACCTTTGCAAGCAAGCGGGGCCGTCCGGCTTCGGGTCAGGCTACCTTGTGGGTGTGTCCCGTATCGAACGCGATGTGCGCCGCAGATGGCCAACGCGACAGGCGCTGGGTCACGCGAAGGCGGCGAACCCCCCCAGGTCTCTGCCGCATTTGAAGTCGCAACATTGCGCCGTAGGCGCCCTGCCGAGCAGGGCCCCCGTTCATGAGCCACATGCCCGCTCGGTGCCAGATAGACAGCTAAAGCCGAGGCATGACCGTTGGCCAGCTCGAGGCCTGCACCGTATTCGGCCTGCCCGCGCCCCGCCGCGATCATCGGATGCCCCGTCGGCTGGAAGGCGCATCGACGACCCAATGCTTCGCGCCGCTTGCTCACAGACACCTTGCATGGGTGGCCACCGACAGGGTGCTGGCCATGCGGGTTTTTTCCAACACCAGCCAAGGCGATGTTCCGGGGTACTGCGGGCTCCGCGCGGACCTTGGCCTCAGCCTCGGCCGAAAGGATGTTCTTGATGGGTCCGCGGAGGCGGCGGCTTTTGGACGAGCCGGCCCGCTCCGCCCGATGTATTTGGCAGCCCGGAAACTACGCCATGGGCCGCCGCGATGGATGCCCGCTGCCTTGAACGGGCGCGTGATCGCCTCGTCGTCGCTGCCGACCAATGCCTCGATGTCGGACCGGCTGCCGCGACCTCGAGCGGAAGTGTTTCGCAAGGCCGGTCAATGAAATGCGTATGAGGTTGGATGAGGCAGGACCCGGATCGCGCTTCAGTCCCGTGGCAATCCCTTCGGCGGGGCGAGCCGTTTCTGCGCCGCGATCCGGAATGGCGAGTTGGGCGCGCCGTAACCGGAGTAGCCGCCGGTCCGCTCGACGATCTCGAAAAACAGCCCGCCCGCCGCCGGGCGGCTGTAGAGCTGGCGGAACGTCCCGGTCTCGTCCTCGTCGTAGAGGATGTTGTGACGCTGCATCCGTGCCAGCTCTGCCGGCGCGATGTCGAAGCGGGCGGCGAGGTCGTGGTAGTAGTTGCCGGGAATAGGCAGCGCCTCGAACCCGGCCGCGGCGAAGGCGCGTGCGGTGGCGAACATGTCCTCGGTCGCGAAGGCGATATGCTGGACCGGCGCGCCGAAGCTCGACGCCAGGAAGGAGCCCGCCACGGTCCGGTGCGTCTCGGCGCCGTTGAGCGTGACCCGGAAGGCGCCGTCGGGGGCCGCCAGCGCCTGGCTGCGCACCAGCCCGTCGGGGTCGATCACATCGACCATGGGCGCCTTGGACATCCCCAGAAGCGAGCTGTAGAAGAGCGACCAGCTCAGCATCTCGTCGTAGGTCATTGTTTGCGCGATGTGGTCGACCGACACCAGCCCGGCGCCCCGAGGGCCGGAGCGGTCGACGCCGAATTCGTCGCGCCAGACAGAGGCATGGCGCTCATCTAGGAAATGCAGCAGGCCGCCGCCGAGGCCGCGGATTGCCGGGATGTCGAGCTGTCCCACAGCGGGTGACTGCGCGAAGCCGGTCGCGCCAAGCGCCGTGGCCCGCGCCAGGGTCTCGGCCGAGGAGGCGACGGAGATGCCGATGTCGCAGACCGAGGTGCCGTGCATGTTGAAGGCGGATCCCGCGAAGTCGCCCTCTTCTTCGTTCAGCACGATACGGATGTCGCCCTGCTGCCAGAGGGTGATCGCCTTGGCGAGATGGCGGCCGGTCTCGACGAAACCGAGCGCGGTGAGCTGGCTGCGCAACGTGTCACCCTCGGCACCGCGCGTCGCGAACTCGACGAAAGCCGTGCCCTCGAGCCGCTGCCGCGGCGGGATCACCGGCAGATCGGCCCGCACCTCGGGCTCCGCGCGCCGGACGTCGTCGAGCAGCGTCACCAGGGACCGATAGCCGTCACGCGCGATGGTGCGCGGGCTGCCACCGCGGAACTGGTCGTTGAAGATCTCGAGGCTGACCGGTCCGGTGTAGCCCGCCGCCAGCACCGCGCGCAGGAAGTCGGTGACCGGCAAATCGCCCTCACCCGGCATGTTGCGGAAGTGGCGCGACCAGTAGAGCAGGTCCATGTCGATCCGGGGCGCGTCGGCCATCTGCACGAAGAAGATGCGATCGCCGGGGATCTGCCGGATCGACGTGGGGTCGAGGTTCCGGCCAAGCGTGTGGAAACTGTCGAGGATGATCCCGAGGTTCGGGTGGTCGGCACGGCGCACGATCTCCCAGGCGTCACGGTGGTCGTTGACGAAACGACCCCAGGCCAATGCCTCGTAGCCGATCCGCAGCCCGCGGGCGGCCGCCCGCTCGCCGAGCGCACGCAGGTCCTCGGCCGCCCGCTCGATGCCGCCAAGCGCCTTGGGGTGGACCGAGGAACACACCAGCATCAGCTCGGCACCCAGTTCCTGCATCAGGTCGAACTTGCGCTCAGCGCGGTCGATGGCCTTGGCCCTCAGCGCGCCCGGCAGCCCCTCGAAGTCGCGGAAGGGCTGGAAGAGGTCGATGCTCAACCCCTGGTCGCGGATGCGCTTGCCGACATCCCGCGCGCTGCCGCTGTCGGTGATGAAGTCCTGCTCGAAGATCTCGATCCCGTCGAAACCTGCCGCCGAGATTGCCTCGAGCTTCTCGGAGAGCGTGCCCGAGATCGAGACCGTTGCGATGCAGGTTTTCATAGAGCTTCTCCGATTTCGAGGAGCGCAGAGCGCAGTGCCACCGCGTCCAACCCCAGGCCCGAGAAGAGCCGCCAGGCGTGGACCCCTTGGAAAAAGTAGAGCTCCCACCCCGAGATCACCTTCAGCCCTGCTGCCGCGGCATCTTGCAGAAACTGCGTGTCCGCCGGTGTGTAGACCGCATCGAAGGCCCAGGATGCGCCGTTCATTGCAGCGGGTGCCAGCGGCGTTCCCTCATGGCCGACCATGCCTACGGGGGTGCAATTGATCAGGCCGCTGCACCCCTCTGCCGCCTTGTCGGCACTGAGCCAGATGCTGATTTCCATGTCCGGTGCGACGGACTTCAGCGCCTCGGCCAGCGCCTCGGCCTTGGCGGGATCGCGGTCGACAAGGCGAAGGCTGCGCGTGCCTAGCCCCGCCAACCCGAAGGCCACCGCGCGGCCGACCCCGCCGGTGCCGATCATCAGCGCCGTGCCGGTGGCGGCTTCGCCGATCACGCGCCGATAGGCCGCCATGAAGCCGGAATAGTCGGTGTTGAAGCCCTTGGGGCGGGGCTCACCGAAGATCACCGTGTTGACCGCCCCGATGGCCCGCACAAGCGGATCATCCACCTCGACCCGCCTCGCGGCGCTCTCCTTGTAGGGATAGGTCACGTTGATCCCGCGATAGCCCTGCCGCGCGCAGCCATCGCAGATCTCGTCGAAGCCGAGGTCCATCTCCCTCGGGACCAGCCGGTCATAGGTCACTTCGACGCCGTTCTGCTGCCCGGCGAGGCGGTGCAGAAGGGGCGAGCGCGAGCGCGCGATATTGTCGCCGATGAGCCCGAGCTTGAGGCTCTTGAGTGTGGTCATTGCTGCACCCTTTCGGCGGGATCGCCAAACAGCTTGGCTTTCGCGCGGGCCCAGAGCGGCGTCTGCGACACGAAGATCAAGATCACCGCGATGAACAGCACCAGCGACAGAGGGCTGGTGAAGATGCCGTGGAAGAACCGACCGAGGTCCTCGCGCTCCGAGATTATGGCCCGGCGCCAGTTGTCGTCGAGCAGCCGCGACAGGATCACGCCGAGGATCACCGGCCCCAGCGGGTAGCCGTAGTGACGCATGAAGTAGCCAAAGAAGCCGAAGCCCAGCATCCAGTAGATATCGCTGATCGAGTTGTTCACCGCGTAGGCGCCGACGATTGACAGCAGCATGATGAGCGGGATGAGCACCCCGCGCGGCATCTCGACGATCCTGGTGAAGAGCTTGATCCCGGTCAGGCCGAAGAGCAGCATGAAGAAATTGGCCATCACCAGCGCGCCGACGATGAACCAGAACATGTCGGGTTGGTCGATCATCAGCATCGGGCCGGGATTCAGACCGTGGATGAACAGCGCGCCGATCATGATTGCGGTCACCGCGTCGCCGGGAATGCCCAGCGTCATCATCGGGATGAACGCCCCGCCGACGGCCGCATTGTTGGCGGTCTCCGGCGCAACCAGACCTTCCATCGCGCCCTGACCAAAGGGACGCTCGGGCTTTTTCGTCACCCGCTTCGCGTGGTCATAGGCCATGAGCGCCGCGATGTCGCCGCCGGTGCCCGGAAGCGCGCCGATGATCACCCCGATGGTCGAGGTCTGCAGCGACAGGGGCAGGTGTTTGCGGATGGTTCCGAAGGAGGGAACGATGCGGGTGATCTTCTGCCGCACCGCGGTCTTGTCCACGTGGTGCAGTTGCATGAGCGCCTCCGAGACGCCGAACATGCCGATCATCACCGCGATGAAGCTGATGCCGCTCTGCATGATGGTCAGATCGAAGGTGAAGCGTTCGGTGAAGGTCAGCGGGTCGCGCCCCACCGCACCGATGGCGATGCCGAGCGCGCCGGCGAAGATGCCCTTCACCAGGCTGCCCGACGAGAGCGACCCCACCAGCAGGATGCCGAGCACGGCCAGCAGCATGTAATCCCGCGGCTGGAATTTCAGCGCGAAATCCGACACCAGCGGCGCCGCGAGCGCCAGCACCGCGATGCCGATGAAGCCGCCGAAGAAGGACATGACCGTGGTCACGCCGATCGCCGTGCCCGCCTCGCCGCGCTGCGCCATGGGATAGCCGTCAAGCGCCGTGGCGATCGCCGAGGGCGCGCCGGGGATGTTGAGCAGGATCGCCGTCCGCGAGCCGCCGTAGACGCCGCCCATGAAGATACCGATCATCAGCGAGATCGCCGGGTAGACGTCCCAGGAGAACGTAAAGGAGATCAGGATCGAGACCGCCATGGTCACCGAGAGCCCCGGAATGGCGCCGACGTAGACGCCCGCGAAGGTGCCGAGCCCCACCAGCAGCAAAAGCTCGGGCTGGGTGAAGACGGTCAGGAAGGCAAGAAGCGTGTCCATCACTGGCCTCCCGCGAAGAGATTGCGGACGGCCTGGATCACCTCGGCCTCGGGCACGATGCCCGCAGGCATCAGCACCGTGAAGACGATGCGGAAGACGATCCAGACCAGCAGCAGGCTTCCGAGCGCGACGAAGGCGGTCCAGAGCCACCCGCGCCGGGCAAGCAGCTTGAGCGCGGCGATCAGGAAGAGCGCCGACGTCGGCAGGAAGCCAAGCGGCTTGAGCAGG
Source organism: Salipiger mangrovisoli (assembly GCF_015223355.1). Taxonomy (GTDB): domain Bacteria; phylum Pseudomonadota; class Alphaproteobacteria; order Rhodobacterales; family Rhodobacteraceae; genus Salipiger; species Salipiger mangrovisoli. Next base: position 57,368 of record NZ_JADFFK010000026.1, read on the forward strand.
AACCCGTAGGCCACGAGCATCAGCGCGATGATCAGCACGACGCCCGGAAGAATGTCCTTCGCCACGCTTTCGCCCGCCACGCGCGGCAGACGCAGGTCGCGCAGGAAGATGATGGCAGAGGTCACCACCATGACGGCGGTTGTCGCCATGGGCACGGTTCCGGGGGCGGAAAGCGCCTCGAAGCCCGAGATCCCGTAGGCATTCCACAGCAGCACGAGACTGCCGATCACCATCAGCGCGCCGAAGACCAGCTCGCCGGGGCGGCGCTGCCCCTCATACCCGCCCGGCGTAGCGTCGGACGTGCCGTCGTGGTGTTCCGTTTCAATTCGGGACATGGGACTCTCCTCCCTGGGGTCGTCTTGGACGTCGATAGGAAAAGCGCCGCACTCCCGGTGCAGAAGTGCGGCGCCAGCGCGATCCAGGCCCGGCTGGTGCCGGTTCCCCGATCCGTTTCAGGGACGGGCGATGCCGAACTCTTCCGGCGAGGTCTTTGTCAGACCCGCGTCCTGAAGCAGCCAGGTGGTGCCCTGTTGCCACTTGGCGAGAAACTCCGTGGCCTCGGCTCCAGAGATCGAGAGCATGGAGAAACCGCGGTTTTCCATCAGGTCCTTGAACTCGGCGGTCTCGGCGCCTGCCGCATAGGCGTCGACCAGCTTGGCGACGACATCATCCGGCGTGCCCTTCTTGACGAAGACACCGAAGAACGGACCCCAGGGCAGGTAGGTTTTGTAGCCCTCGTTGAAATCGGTCACCGGGGGCACCTCGGGCAGCCTGTCGCTGGCCGCGACATCGAAGACGGCGAGCGGCTTCATGTTGCCGGCGCGGATGCCTTCGATCGCAGCCCCCAGGACCGCGGGCATGACGTCGATCGCACCGCCCTGCAGCGCGGTCAGCGCCGGGCCGTCCCCGTCGTAGGGCACCGAGATCACCTCCATCTCGCCTTCGACCGTGTTGATCATGGCCGTCACCACGGAAGGCAGCCCGCCCGGTCCGGTCGCGCCGAGACGCAGTTCGCCGGGGTTCTCCCTGATGTAGGCGAGCATGCCTGGATAGTCGTCGAAGGGCGCATCGGGATTGGCCACCAGGATCGGAGTGCCGCGGGCCAGGATGTTGATCGGCGTGAAGTCCGAGTAGTCCTTGTCTCCGAGGCCCATCACCTTGTAGAGCAATGGGTTTTCCGCGCCCATCAGCAGAGTGTAGCCGTCGGCCGCCTGCCCCGCCACCTGGTTCAGCGCGATGGCACCGACGCCGCCGGTGACGTTCTGCATGACGACCGTGCCGCCAAGCACGTCCTCTGCGTGCGGCGTGACCGAGCGCATCACGGTATCGGTGGAGCCACCGGCACCCCATTGGATGATGCCCTGGATTTCCTTGCTGGGGTAGTCCTGCGCGGCGACTGCGGTCGCGGCAAGGACAAGCGCCGACGCGGCGCCAAAGACAAAACGCTTCATGGTTTCCTCCCGTCAAAAGGTCCCGAACGTGAACCTCCCCACGTCCGTTGACACCTTTTTGGGCCTCCCCTGGGCGTAACGTCAAATATCAATTTTGGACGTTGAGTAACCTTATGTTAATTTACCTGTTGCTCTCTTCCCATTTTCGCCCCGCGTCGTTCAGCTCCTTGCGGAACTGTCGAATGCTGTACTCGGCGAAATTCGAGAGCACCCGGTCCTTCTTCGTGACCGCGTAGATATCGATCGCCGTCTCCTCGATGATCGGCTTGCGAACGACACCCGGCAAGTACACCTCTGCCACAGAGAATTCGTCGATCAGCGCGACGCCGAGCCCGTGGCGGACAAGGCTGACGATGGTCTGCGCGAAACGGCCGCGCATGGAATGGCGCAGTTCGATCCCCGCCTCGCGGAACGGACGCGAGACGATGCGGCCGTAGGGATCGCCGGGGTCGATGCCGATCAGCGGCTCCTTGGCAAGATCGTGCACCGAGATCACGTCGCGCTCGGCCAGCGCATGGCCCTCGGGCAAGATCGCCACGACCCTCCCATGCGCGATCTTCTCGCTCTGGACACCGGGGTTGTCGACGGCGGAGCTCATGATCACGAATTCCCCGCGTTCGAGCAGCAGGTAGTCGGTGGTTTCCTCGATCTTGAGAATGTTCAGGTCAATATAGAGATCCGGGTACCGGGAGCGAATGGTCTGGATCGCGCGCGCCGCGATGAACTGCGCGACGGACGGCGCAGAGGCGAAGGACAGCTGCACCTCCTCGCCCTTTTGCAGCGAGTTGATCGCGCTCTGCAGGTTCTCGACACCCTTGTAGACCTCGCGGACCTGGTCGAAGATCTTTCCCGCCTCGACCGAAGGCACGAAGAGCCCGGCCTTGCGCTCGAAGAGCCGCAGCCCCAGCGCCTCTTCGGTGTGCTTAACCAGCCGAGAGATGCCCGGCGCCGAGACACCGAGCAGTTCCGCGGCGCCGCTGATCGTGCCACGGAGCATCACCGCCCGGATGACCTCGACCTGCCGCAGGGTGATTTCGCGCATCGACGCCTCCTGAATAACCTGATGTTATCTTCATCGCATATATGGTCATTGACGTTAATACCCTCCACAAGGGTAAGCAGGGTCATCCGGGTGGAGGAGGACGGGATGACCCAAGACGCGACGACGCCAGACGCGATGACCCGGACAGTCGATCTCTTGGTGATCGGCTCCGGTGCCGGAGGGCTTGCGGCGGCGGTGACCGCGGCGGCGCATGGGTTGTCGGTGACCGTGCTGGAAAAGGCAGATGTGCTTGGCGGGACCACCGCCTGGTCGGGCGGGTGGATCTGGGCGCCGTGCAATCCCGTCGTCCGCCGCGCGGGCATTGATGAACTCGCCGACGCCCCCCGGACCTACCTGCAGGCCGTGCTCGGCACCCACTTCGATCCCGAAAGGGTGGATGCCTTCCTTGCTGCCGCGCCCGAGATGGTGGCCTTCTTTGACTCCCGCACCGCGCTCGAGTTCGAGCCCGGCAGCGCCATCCCCGACACCTACGGCCACCTGCCCGGCGCAGGCACCGGCGGGCGATCGGTCATCGCCAAGCCCTTCGACGGGCGGCGGCTTGGACAGACAATCTTATTGCTGCGCAAGCCCCCGCGCGAGACGACCTTTTTCGGCATGACGATCCAGGCCGGGCCAGACCTGCGTGCCTTCATGACCATGACACGCTCACGTCCGGCCTTCCTGCACGCCACCCGCCGCGTGCTGCGCCACGCCCGCGACCTGGTGCTATACGGGCGCGGCATGGACCTGCGCAACGGCAATGCGCTGGTCGCCCGGCTCATCCGCTCGGCGCTCGACCTCGGCGTCGAACTTCGCCCTGGCGCCGTCGTCGCGGAACTGCTGCGGCAGGAGGAGAAGATCGGCGGCGTTCGACTGGCGGACGGATCGCGCCTGCTGTGCCGTCGCGGAGTCGTGCTGGCCACCGGCGGCTATGGCCATGACCCGGCGCTGCGCGCTCGGACCTTCGCCCGCGACGCCGAACACCGGACGCTGGCGGTGGCCGAGGCAACCGGCGACGGGATTGCCATGGCGCGGGCCGTCGGCGGCCAGTTGCGCACCGATCTGGCAGGGCCAGCCGCGCTCTGTCCCGTTTCGGTGGTGCGCTGGCCGGACGGGCGCATCGGTCAGTTTCCCCACATCATCGAGCGCGGCAAGCCCGGCGTGATCGGCGTCCTGGCGAGCGGCAGGCGCTTCTGCAACGAGGGACTGGGCTACCACGACTACGTCGAAGCGCTGCTTGCCGCGCTGCCCGAAGACGCGCCCGCGCGGTCCTGGCTGGTCTGCGACCATCGCTTCCTGCGCCGTTTCGGTCTGGGCGTGGTCCGTCCGCAGCCCGCTCCGTGGCGACACTGGGTGCGGCGCGGCTATCTGAAAACCGGCGCTTCCCTGCCCGATCTGGCGCGGGCCTGCGGCATCGACCCGGCGGGCCTGGAGGCCACGGTCGCCGAATGGAACCGCCACGCCGCCAGCGGCGAGGACCCGCTTTTCCACCGCGGCACCAGCCCCTACATGCGCCTCCAGGGCGACCCTGAGCAGCAGCCGAACCCCTGCGTTGCACCCATCGCCCGCGCGCCATTTTTTGCCGTCGAGGTGGTGCCGGGCAGCTTCGGCACCTTCGCCGGGCTTGCCACCAATGGCCGCGCGCAGGTGCTGAACGCCAATGGGGCGCCGATCCCCGGCCTCTGGGCTGCGGGCACCGACATGGCGAGCGTCTTCGGCGGGGCCTACCCGGCGGGCGGCATCAACCTCGGGCCGGCGATGACCTTTGGCTTCATAGCCGGGCGCGACGCTGCGGAGGGGCGGCCATGAACCGCAAGCTGACCGTCGCCCATCTCACCGCCATCGACCTCGCCCCGCCTGCCCTGATCGAGGCAGCCGCAAGCGCCGGCTTCGATGGCGTCGGCCTTCGCCTTCTGCGGGTGACGGAGGACAGCCCCGGCTACCCGCTTGCAAGCACACACGAGAGGCGCGCGACGCGGCATGCCCTCGCTGCCACGGGGCTCGAGGTCGCCGACGTCGAGTTCCTGCGGCTGACACCGGAATTCCGCGTCGAAGACGTGCTGCCCGTGCTGGACACCGGGGCGGAACTGCAGGCGCGCCACGTGATTGCCGCCCCTTACGACAGCGACCTATCGCGCCTTGCGGCGCGCCTGGCCGACCTGGCCGAAGCCTGCCACGCACGCGGTCTTCGCGCCGTGCTGGAGTTTTTTCCCTGGACCGCGGTTCCCGACCTCGCGACCTGCTGGCGGGTGGTGCAGGAGGCAGGTCCGCTGCCCGGCATCCTTGTAGACAGCCTGCATTTCGACCGCTCCGGTTCATCCCTGGCGCAACTGGCGCAGATCCCCGCGGCGCGCCTGCCCTTCGCACATCTGTGTGATGCGCCGGTTTGCCCCTCCTACAGCACCGAGGCGCTGCTGGACACGGCCCGCCGCGAGCGCCTTCTGCCGGGCGACGGCGAAATCGACCTGGTCTCGCTTCTGCGCGTTCTGCCCGCCAACCTGCCGCTTGGGCTCGAGATTCCCGGCCCGCTGCGCGGCACCGAAACCCAAGGGGACCGGCTGCGGCGCATTCATCGGGCCACGCTGGCGCTCCTCCGTACCGCGATGGACCAAGGTCGCGACATTGCGCTGCCCGGCGATCCGGGCGCGCCGGAAGACGGCAGAAATGGCCCTTGAGGGAGCGCAGTTCCCCTTCCCGCCTCCTGTGGCGCGCTTGGCGGCCGGTGCCCCGGTGAACACCGCCTGGAACCGGCCAGATGGGGCAATCGTCGCGACGGCGGTGCGCCGGAACGTGCTGCGGGCCGGCAGCGGATAGGCAGCAGAAGCCGAGGCGATCTCGGCCTGCTTCGCCGCGATCTTCGACGTGTTGAAATCCATCACACTGCCAAGCTCGTCGACGGCTGAACGGGCGATCAGCCCAAAATCGTCCTGCAGGTCCGGGCGCCGGAGGATCACCTCTTCGCCCGAGGCCGGTCCGTCCCGGCCCAACAGTCGGTCACCGATCAGATCGACCTCATGCGCGTCGGCATCGAACAGCACCGCCGTGCGGATGCCGGTGATGAAAATCCGGAATCCGGGCCGCGGCGCCAGGCGGACCGCGGCGGCGGCCTTCACCGACACGCCGAACTCCTCGGTCAGCGCCTTCCCAGAGACTCCATGGTCACGAAACCGGACGCGAAGACGCGATTCTGGAGCGCCGACAAGTTCTGCGCAGGAGAGAGAGCTGTCCTCGAGCCGAGTCATTTATCGATCACCCTCGGAAGAAAGTCTGCATTGGTCAGAGACTGCCGCGACGCCCGGAATCCTCTCCCGAGCCGCCGATGGCACGATCCGTGCAGTCGGGCGCACGCTTGGTCCGGATGCCTGGGCCCGGTGCGCTGGCGATACGCCGGCGCCAGATGCAGACGCTGGTGATCTGCGCCGGCCGTTCCGGTGTCGTGGCAGCAACCTGCAAGGGTGTCCTCGCCGCTGGCGGCCTGCCCATCGGTCTTCTTGCCGGATTCGATCTGGCCAAGGCCAACCCCTTTGTGGCAATTTCGCTCAGCACCGGGTTTCCGGGGCCGCACCGCTGGAGGGCGCGCACCAGACCCGAAGCCCCGACGAGGCGGTCGAGACCGCGCGCGCCCTGAAGCTATCCAGCTTGCCGGTGCTCGGGGGCGCATGAAATGAGCGGTCTCTTACGTGGATCGGAAAGCGCGCACTCCCCGCATCTGACCGTGCGCCAGAATATTGCCTCCCTGCTGCGGACGGTTCCCGCACGACTGCCCGGTGCGGCGCTTTTCAGCACCCAGACCCGCGCCGCGGCGTCCGAGATCGAGGCCCGCACGCTTGAAATTGCGCTCATGCTGCGGCTCGGCGCACTGCTCGACTGCAAGCCAGATCAGCTCTGTGGCGGGCAGCAGCAGCACGTTGCGCTGGCACCGGCGCTGGTGCGCGATCCCGCGGCCTTCCTGCTCGACGCGCCGCTGAAGAACCTCGACACCGCGCTGCGCCACAGCACCTGCGGGGCAATCCGCGAGGTGAACTGGCGCACCGGCCAACCCTTCCTGCTGCTGACCCACGACCGGGCCGACGTGCTGTCGATCGCCGGTGATGATCGGCGGGCGCAGCGCGCAATGCGCGCCGCCTGCCGATATCTGCCATCGCCCCGCCAGCCGTGAGGTCGCCAGCTTCGTCGGGGCGCATTGGATGCACATCCTCGCTCCCGGCGTCGAGGCACCGGCGCTGCACCCGCGCGGCGCGCGGGACACGATCAGCATCCGGCCCGAGGGACTTCGGATCGACCCGAAGGGGACGCGCCGTGGCACGCTCAACAGCGCCGCCTTCGAGGAGACCCTGCTGCAAGTGCGCACCACCTCGGGGGCTGCGCTGCTGATCATCTTCGCGCCGGTGGGCGTGGTCTTCGTGCTCGCCTTCACCGACTGGCGGATCGGCGCAGGGGACAAGGACTTGTGGGTCTCGACAATTTCGCCCAGCTCTTTGGCTCGCGGCCGAGGAGCAACGCATCCTCAACACGCTGACCTATGTGGCGATCGTCATCCCGGTCTCGGTCGGGATGGGCTGCTGGTGGCGCTTCTGCCTGGTCTCCAAGCCGATGCCGGGACCGACCACGCTCTTCGTGGTGGTGACCTTCGCGGCCAACGCCTTTCGCCAGTTCGAGGCGGTCGCGACGCTGACCAAGGGCGGCCCGGCCTTTGCCTCGGACACCATCGTCTAAGCGCCCTACCGGGAAGGCTTCGTCCACTTCAAGGCGGGCCATGCCGGCGTCTTCCACGCGGTGTTTTTCCTCGCTCTGCCGCTCACCGCACTGCAGGTCTGTGCCGTCGAGCGCAAGGAACACTGCCGATGAAACGCATGATCCTTCTTGGTCCCCTGGCGCTCGGCGCGGCGCTGGCGCTGCTGCCCGTTGCGTGAACGGTCGCGGTCTCGTTCAAGCCGCAGCCAGAGGTCTTCACCCTCTCGATTGCCCCGCTGCCGAAGGCGCCGAGGCTGGCCAACCACCGGCTGGCGCTGATCCGGACCGAGATCCCGTGCTATCTGATCAACGGCGTGGTTGTCACCGGCGGCATCCTCGTGCTGCAACTGCCGGTCTCGGCGCCCTGCGCCTACCCGCTGGCGCACCTGCGGTTCAGCGGGCACGGGTCGCTCTTCGCCGCGTTCCCGGCCCCGCTCCACGTTGCCGCGATCCTCTCGGTGACTGCGCATCGAGACGACCACTTCTGACCGATGATCGCTGCCAGCGATCCGCAGATCGCCACTCCGTCGCGCGGCATCCTGTTCTTCCTCGACGCGGATAACGGCGACGATGTCGGGCCGCTGATGGCCGGGGCCGTGCAAGCCATCGCGCCTTTGGTGCTGGGGTTCCTGCTCGCGCAGCGCCCCGTCACGCAGGGTCTGGCGAATATTGGACTGAAAGGATGACCGCCCGGCCCGCCCGCCGAATGACCACGAGACCGAGAGGCCGCGGGCTACGCCCACTGGGCAGCGGGTGAACAACCTTCCGAGACTTCACAGCTAGGCACCTCCGCATCTACACTGGGAATCTCCATCAGCCCCGCGCTCCATGGCCGCTTCGCCTCCGAGGGCGGCACGTCGCTGATGACCCGCGTCGCCGGTCACGGCGCCGGACACCGAGGTCTACCTCCCCGCGGTGGCTCGGATATCGTCATGCTGACCGATGACGCTGAGACGCAACCGGCGGCCCGGAATTTCAACGCCTTCGTCACCAGCCCGCGGCGCGGATGATCATCGTCGAGACCACCGGCTGTGCGCCGACCAACGCCCTCGTGGTCGAGGACGAGAGCCACCTCGGCGTCTTCTACGCCGAAATCCCAACGCCCGCTTTGCGCAGGCGCGGGTCGCGCGATATGCCCGGCCCTGCTGCGCCGTCCCCGACGCCGAGGGGGGTGCAGTGACCGACCTGAACGCCGCTGATCTGCTCGGGATTGTCGAAGGGGCGGACCCGAAGGCGAGTGTCTAGGATTTGGCCGACACGACACGCGAGATGCTCGGTTTCAACCGACGTGGCCCGCGCGCGGCCTTGGCGGGGCTGCGCCGACGCCACGGTGCCGGCTTCATGAGAGACGTCGCAGTCCCAAGGCTCAAGGACCTTGCGCCGTTCCGCAACCCATGCCCGTCCTCGCGGAGGGCTCTTCCCGCTTTGCGCAACCGCAGACAATTGGAGCGCGGCTGCGTGGATGCAGGAGAGCCGGGCCGAAGCGCCGCTGCTGCGCCCACGGAGGATCTGGGCGTTGACCGGCGGCCAGCCAGGCACCGTCAGCTCCTCTCAACTTGCCCCAATCGCAATGTCGCAACTGACACGAAGACCACATGTCCCATGGCGACCGTGCCGTCTCTTTCCGGTTTCCGCCGGGTGCGCGCCGCCGGGAGACACCGCGCTAGGGCAGCGTTGCCAGGTAATCTGCGAGAAGATCGACCTCTTCCTCCGTCAGCGCCTGAGCGATCTCGACCATGGCGGCGCGACTGCCCAGACGCCGCTCGGCCCTGAAATCGAGCAGAGCCTTGCGCAGGTAATCCGCGCGCTGGTTCCTCAGCGGAGGGATCTGTTTGCCCCCGCGAAAGTCCGCGCCGTGGCAGGTGTTGCAGCGGTGGTCCTGTGCCAGCGCGCCCGCGTCCGATCCCGCCCCCGTGCCCGGTGCCGGCACCTGCGGTGGCGGCAGGCCGGCGATCCATGCCGCGGCGGCTCGCAGGTCGTTGTCGGTCATCTCGGACGTCAGCGCCTGCATGGCATCACCGGCGCGGTTGCCCGAGCGAAAGGCGACCAGTTGCAGGAGCGCGTAATAGGAGTCGATGCCCCCGAGAGAGGGCACCTCGGCCGTGGTGGAATCCCCTGAGCCGTGACAGGCGACACATTGCTCCTGCACGGCCAGGAAACCCTCCTGGGCCGATGCGTGTTGCATCGGCCCAAGCAGAAGCGCCCCGAGCACGGCCGCGCCGGCCCTACTCGCCATAGCTGACCCGGTAGACCGCCCCGTTCCAGTCGTCCGAGACCAGCAGCGAGCCGTCCGCCATGACCTCGACATCGACCGGGCGACCCACGTATTCATTGTCCTGGATGAGCCCGGTCAGGAAGGGCTCGATCCGGGTCACGTTGCCGGCGTCGTCGAGATAGGCCACGACCACATCGCCGCCGATCTTCTCGGTCCGGTTCCACGGCCCGTGACGGGCGATGAAGATCTGCCCGGCGTAGTCGGCGGGGAACATGTCCCCGGTGTAGAAGCGCATCCCGAGCGGCGCGCTGTGCGGCCCGAGCAGGGCGATCGGCGCCTCGAAATCCGCGCAGGAATAGCCCCAGCCGAATTCCGGATCGGTGAAGGTGCCGTTGTGGCAGAACGGGAAGCCGAAATGCTGCTCGCCCGGTTTCGTCAGCCGGTTGAGCTCGTCCTCGGGCAGGTCTTCACTGAGCCAGTCCCGCTGGTTGTCGGTGAAATATAGCTCGCCGGTCTCGGGGTGGAAGTCGAAGCCCACCGAGTTGCGCATCCCCCGCAGGATCGTCTCGGCACTTCTGCCGTCGAGGCTGACCTTGCGGATCTCGCCAAATCCCGCGTCGATCGCGCAGATGTTGCAGGGCGCGGAATTGGTGACGTAGAGGTTCTCGTCCGGCCCGACGGCAAGGTAGCGCCAGCCGTGCGGCCGGGGCTCGCCCAGATCGGTGTAGATCTCTTGCAGCTCCGGCGGGCTGTCGAGGTTCGCATCGATGTCCGCCGCCTTCACGATCCGCTGGTGCTCGGCGATGTAGAGATCGCCGCCGTGCAGCGCGATGCCGTTCGGCCAGTCGAGGTTCTCGTAGATCATCTTCGGCGCGCCGCCGCTGGGGATCGCCCAGACCGCGTTGCCCTCCCAGTTCGAGACGATCACTGTCCCCGCCTCGGTGACGCGCAGCGCGCGGGCATTGTTCACCCCGCTGGCGAAGACCTCGACCTTGAAGCCCTCGGGGACCTTGATCAGGTCGAGCGGCAGGTCGCCCTCGGCAGTCGGCAGGGGCATCGGCGTCTGGATCGCCAGCGCCTGTGCGCCGGGCGTTTCCGGGCGGCCCTGCAGCGGCCCCTCGGCAGGCGCGACCGTCGCCGGAGCGGCGGGCGCAGGGGGATCGGCCTGGGCAAGCACCATCTGGCCATGGCCGATAAATCCGGCAGCGAGGCCGGCAATCACGTAGGCTTTCATCTTCTCCTCCCTTCGGCACCCTGCAACGGGCGCCATGGCTTCAACAAAGTGCGGCGGGGACGCCGCTCCTCTCAGCGTCCCCAGACATGTCCTTCCCACTCGATCGGCCGACCGGCGAGCCAGCTTTCGCCGCAGGCATAAAGCGCCGCCACTTTCTCTCCCCTCAGTCCGGGCATGTCGGTCTTGACCGGATAGCCGATCGAGGACTGCAGGTAGGCAAGGTGGCAATAGCCCGTCGGATAGCGGGCCAGCACCTCGGGATCGAGCTCGAGCCGCGCGGCGGGATCGACCGGGTCCATCCGGTCCTTCTCGTAGATCGGCTGGCGCAGGCAGAGCCCCCAACGCCCTTCGCGTCTTTCCCAGAAATCATGGAAGCGCCCGGTGCAGACCACGTCAACCTGCACGCCATGCACCTCGGCACGCTGCGAGATGGTCATCTTGGTCTGGGTGATCGCCCGGTTCCCGGCGATCTCGATGTTCGAGCCGCCAAGGAAGTGCAGGATGCTCACCCCCTTGTCCCAGCCCGCCCGGTTCATCGCGATGAACTCGTCCGCCGTGCCCTGCGTCCAGGTCGCCATCATCCGCCCGTCGTCGTGCCAGACGGTGCGGAACTTTTCCCAAAAGCCCGCATCGCGCCAAATCACCCAGTTCTCGACCAGGTCCCGCAGATCCTGCATGTCCTCGCGCTGGCGCGTCGCCTTGGATAGGGCTGTGTTCATCGGATCCTCCTGCAATCGGACACGGGAAATGGGGGGTGAAACGGTTTCGCCTGTGGCATGTCAGGTCAGCCCGGCCCGGTGCTTGAGCGAGGTCGCCGCCCGGTCGATCACGTCAAGCGCCTTGGCGCGCAACTCGTCGGTCATCCGTTCGGCCGGCACCGTGACGCTGAGCGAGGCCAGCGGCCGGCCCTGTGGCGACAGGATGACCCGCGCGATGCCGCCGATGCCCGGCGTATATTCCTCTTCGACCGTGGCATAGCCCGCGGCAGCAATCGCCCGCAGCTTCTCGCGTACGGCCTCGGCACTCAGCAGCGAGTTGCGGGCAAACCGCTGGTAGCGCGCACGCGCGAGGTATTCCTCGCGCATGGGCTCTGACAGATGGGCCAGGATGACCTGCCCGCCCGAGGTGGCATGCAAGGGCGCCCGGTCGCCGAGCCTGAGGTGCGCGACGATCCGGTGCGGGCTGAGCACCGTGGCTGCCACCCGATGGTTGTCCCCCTCGCGCAGGTTCAACGCCGAGCTTTCCCCGGTCTGCTCGGTGATCCATTCGAGCACCGGCACCGCGGCTTCCGCGAGATCCCGCTTGGCCCGCGACCGGCCCGCAAGGTCGGTGATCGCCGGACCCAGAAGATACCCCCGGCCCTCCGCGTCGAAGGACAGGTAATCATGGCGCAGCAGCGTCTTCAGCACCTGGGTCAGGCTGCTCTTGGGAATGTTCAGCTCTTCGGCGATCTGTACATGCGTGCGCGCGCTGCCCCATTGCCCGAGCAGGTCGAGCACCTGGATCACCCGCAACGCGGATTTGACATCGCCGGGGGGGGCGGGCGACCGCCGGAACGACGGCGCGACCTCGGCGTCGCCGGTGCCGGAACTCATGCGCGGCACGCGCTTGTCGGGGGTGTGTTCCACGTGACCTCCATGCCTCAGCCGCCGATTTCCGCCGCGAATGCAGCAAGCTGGGCGCGGATCATCTCGCGCGTTGTCTCATCGGCGATCCGTGTGCCGCTCTCGTCGACCTTGGACTTCGCGAAGGCGACGAAGACCTCGGGCTTGGTGAAGACCTTCGCCTCGAGGAACACCATGATCTGGCGCAGGTGATACTGCATGCGCGCGCCGCCGAGCATCCCGCCCGCCGCCGATTGCAGAGCGACCTGCTTCCCCTTGAAAGGCTGATCCGGCAGCCGCGAGATCCAGTCGATCGTGTTCTTGAGCCCGCCCGGAACCGAGAAGTTGTACTCCGGGCTGACGATCACCACGCCGTCGGCCCGCGCGATCATCTCCGCAAGCTCGACGACCTCCTGCGGGAACCCGTCCGCGCCCTGCGCGTCGGCGTTGTAGATGGGGATCGCACCGAAGTCCGGCGCCTGGAGGATCTCGCAGCCTTCAGGCGCCAGCTCGGGCAGCGTGTTGCAGACCGCGCGGTTGAAGGACCCCGTTCTCAGACTTCCGCAGATCACGAGCAATTGCATGGAGTTTCGTACCTTTCCTTGTGGCGCCGGCCGGTGGGCGGGCCGGCGCGCTTGTGGTTTGCGGGCGTCAGTTCTGCGCGATGCCCGCCTCTTCGCGGACCGCCTTCCAGACGCCCACGGCGTCGCGGAAGGTCTGGGTGAAAGCTTCAGGCGACGATGGGGCCAGGATGAAGCCGCCCTCCTCCAGCGACTTGGCGAAGGCATCCGAGCGGGTCGCCTCAGCCACGGCGGCGCTTGCGGCGCTCAGGATCGCCGCGTCGGTCCCGGCGGGTGCGGCGACGCCATACCAGGTTGATACATCGAGATCATAGCCCGCCTCTGTGAAACTCCCGACCTCGGGGATCGCGGGATGGGGCTCGGGCGAGGTGACGCCGATGCCCCGCAGATCCCCCGAGCCGATCTGGCCGATCACGGTCGAGGCGACCTCGACCATCATGTCAACCTCGCCGGACATCACCGCGGCCAACCCCTCGGGGGTCTTGGCATAGGGGATTTCCAGCAGCTCGATGCCCAGTTCCGAGGCGATCAGCGCCGCGGTGAGATGCTGCGTCGAGCCGACGCCCACCGAGGCGATCGTCAACCCGCCCGGATCGGCCTTTGCCATCTCGACGAGCTTGGCGACGCTGTCGATCTCCGACTCAGGCCGGGTGATCAGCACCAGCGGCATGGTGGCAATGCCCGAAACGCCGACGAAATCCTCGGCTGGATCGTAGGGCAGTTCCTTGTACATCGCGGCGGCCACGCTGTGCCCGGCGGCCATCATGTAGAGCGTGTAGCCATCGGGTTCCGCCCCGGCGACGGCGGCCGCGCCGATCGTCCCCCCTGCCCCGGCCAGGTTCTTGACCACGACCGGCTGGCCGAGGCTCGCCGACATGGGCTCCGCAAGCTGGCGGGCAATCGTGTCGGTTCCGCCCCCCGCGCCATAGGCCACGACCATGTCCACGGCCCGCTTCGGCCAGTCCTGGGCCGTGGCGGCTCCGGCTGTCGCAAACACCAGCCCCAGGGCGGCTGCGGTCATCAAGCGTGTCATCGTTGGTTCTCCTCCCAGTGAACGCTTTTGCATTTGTGATAGGCGCGCCGGCGACGAGCTGTAAACAAGAATATGAACAGTTCACATATATGAACAACAAAGCAATTGACACAGCGCCGAAGTACACCGAGCATTGACCTCGGGAGAAGGGGAGGAACCTTGCCAAACAAGCTCGCAGCCATCGACTGGCGCGACGCTTCGGTGGCTGTCGCCGTCATGGCGCTCGGCCTGACCGGCGTCGTGCTGGCGTCGAGGTACAGCCTGGGAGAGATGCGCAACATCGGTCCGGGAGCCTTCCCGATGATCGTCAGTGTCCTGATCTTGCTGGCCGGGGGTCTTATCGCGATCGAAAGCGTCGTGATGCGCCGAGAAGAGGGCGACGACCTGAGCGCCGAGCCCGTCCCCTACCGCGTGCTGCTCTTCGTCACGGCGGGGCTTCTGGCCTTCGCCCTGCTCACGCCGGTGGCGGGCGCGGTGCCGGGGATTCTCGCCTGCATCCTGCTTGCGGCCATGGCGGACGGCAGCCTGCGACTCTGGCAGGTCGCGGTGCTTGCGGCTCTGGTCGCGGGGTTCTGCGCGCTGGTCTTCGTCGTCCTGCTGAAGCTCCCGATGACCCTGGTGACGTGGTGAGGCCGTGACCTTCGTGGACAATATCGCGCTCGGCCTGTCGGTCATGCTGAACCTCTCGACCCTTGGCTACTGTGTGCTGGGCGTGACGGTGGGCATGTTCATTGGCGTGTTGCCGGGGCTGGGTCCGCTGGCCACGGTCGGGATGCTGCTGCCGCTGACCTTCTACGTGCCGCAGACGGACGCCATCGTCATGCTGGCGGGGATCTACTACGGCTCGATGTATGGCGGCTCGACCGCCGCGATCCTGCTCAACCTGCCCGGTACCGCGGGTGCGGCGGTCACCTGTCTCGATGGCAACCCGCTCGCCAAGTCGGGCCGGGCCGGGGTCGCGCTCTTCACCGCGACGCTGTCGTCCTTTTTCGGGGGCATCTTCGGGCTGATCGTCGTCGCCTCCTTCACGCCGCTCCTGGCAAGCGTCGCGCTGAGCTTCGGCTCGCCGGAATACGCCTCGCTCATCGTCCTCGGGCTGCTCGCCGCGGCGATGGTGGGCAATGCCTCCAAGGGCAAATCGCTGGCCATGGCGCTCTTCGGGCTGCTGCTGGCCATGGTTGGCACCGACCCCAACTCCGGGGTCGACCGCATGACCTTCGGACTGCTGTCGCTGGCCGACGGGGTGAACCTCGTGGTGGTGACCACCGGGCTCTTCGGGATCGCCGAGGTGCTGGCCAACGTCGGGCGGATCGGCGCGCGAGACGCTCAGGTCGCGCGGATCCGGATGCGGGACATGCTGCCCACCGCGCGCGAGGCGCGGGGCGCGATCTTCCCGGCGCTGCGCGGCAGTTCCATCGGCGCGATCCTCGGCATCCTGCCCGGCACCGGGGCGGCGCTGGCAACCTTCGTGGCCTATGCCGTCGAGAAGCGCACCTCGAAGACCCCCGATCGTTTCGGAAAGGGCGCGCTCGAGGGCATCGTCGCCCCGGAGTCGGCCAACAATTCCGCCGCCCAGACCGCCTTTGTGCCGACGTTGAGCCTCGGCATTCCCGGCGATGCCATCGTCGCGATCATGCTCGGCGCGCTGATCATCCACGGCATCGTGCCCGGGCCACAGCTGATCCGCGACCACCCGGACCTGTTCTGGGGGCTGATCGTCAGCTTCCTGATCGGCAATGTCGTCCTGCTGTTCCTCAACCTGCCGCTGATCGGCCTCTGGGTGCGCATCCTGCGCATTCCCTACGCGGCGCTCTATCCCGCGATTTTGGTGTTCATCTGCGTCGGCGTCTTCTCGATCCGAAGCTCGGTCTTCGACGTCGCGGTCGCCACGGTCTTCGGCCTGGGCGGCTACGTGATGCGCCGTCACGGCTTTCCCACCGCGCCGCTGCTGCTCGGCCTCGTGCTCGGGCCGCTGCTGGAACAGAACTTCCGGCGCTCGCTCATGCTCTCGCGCGGCGACCTGATGACCTTCGTCGAACGCCCGATCAGCGGCGCGATCCTCGCGCTGACCTTGTTGATCATCATCTTCCTGCTCGGGTCGGAGCTCCGCCGGCGCAGGCCACGGGGCCAGCTGCGCAAGGAGGGGCAGCGATGAGGGCGTTTCGATACCAAGGCACGCCGGGGCGGGTGGTCTTCGGCGCCGGGGCGATCGGTGAGGCAGGCGCGGAAGTCGAGGCGCTCGGCCGATCCCGCGCCCTGCTGCTGTCGACCCCCGCCCAGGCCGCGGACCTTGCCGCGCTGGCGCGGCGGTTGGGTCCCCGCGCCGCGGGGTGCTTCACCGCGGCCGCCATGCACACGCCAACCCAGGTGACAGAGGCCGCGATGGCCGCCTATGACCAGAGCGGCGCGGATTGCGTGTTGGCGCTGGGTGGCGGGTCGACCATCGGGCTCGGCAAGGCGATTGCCTGGCGCAACGACGCGCCGCAACTGGTGATCGCCACGACCTACGCCGGATCGGAGGTCACCGACATCCTGGGCCAGACCGAAGACGGGGTGAAGACCACCCTGCGCGACCCGAGGATCCGGCCGGAGACGGTGATCTACGACCCGGAGCTGACGCTCGGCCTGCCGGTGGCCATGAGCGTTGCCAGCGGGCTCAACGCCATGGCCCATGCGATCGAGGGCCTTTATGCACCGGATGCCAACCCGGTCACCTCGCTCATGGCGCTGGAAGGTCTGCGCGCACTGAAGGTGGCGCTGCCGGTCATCACCACGGCACCGCATGATCTCGCGGCGCGCAGCCGAGCGCTCTACGGCTCCTGGCTCTGCGGGACGGTGCTGGGCTCGGTCGCCATGTCACTGCACCACAAGCTCTGCCACGTGCTCGGCGGCTCGTTCGGCCTGCCCCACGCCGAGACCCACGCGATCCTCCTGCCGCACAGCGCGGGATTCAACGCGGCGGCGGCGACGGGGCAGCTCGCCGAGGCAGCGCAGCTCTTCGGTGGCGACCTTGGTGGCGGACTATGGGATTTCGCCGCAGACATCGGGGCGCCGCTGGCGCTGGCGGATCTCGGGCTTGCCGAAACCGACGTGCCGCGCGCCGTCGAGATTGCCCTTGCGAAACCCTACCCCAATCCCCGCGCGCTGACCCCCGCGGGGCTGAACGACCTGCTGCGCGGGGCCCTTGCCGGCACGCGCCCGGTGGCCACCGATCCAGGAGATATCCGATGCAGCACGAGGGCTTGAGCGGCCATTTTTCCGAGGACACCTCTGCCGAGACGGTCAATGCCCGGATCGGCGCGGAGGCGGACGCCCGGCTCGCCGAAGTCATGCGCGCGCTGGTCCGTCACCTTCATGACTTCATCAAGGACGTGCACCTCACGCAGGCTGAATGGGAAGCGGCGATCGGTTTCCTGACCCGGACGGGGCAGATCTGCGACGACACGCGGCAGGAGTTCATCCTGCTTTCGGACGTGCTCGGAGCCTCGATGCTGGTCGATGCGATCAACAACCGGCGCCCGCCCGGCGCGACCGAGAACACGGTGCTGGGGCCCTTCCACGTCGACGGTGCGCCACGCTACGAGATGGGCACGGACATTTCGCTGGACGGCGGCGGCGAGCGCTGCCTCTTCGAGGGCCGGGTGCTCACCCTGGACGGCACACCGGTCGAGGGGGCGACGCTCGACGTCTGGTGTGACAACGAGGACGGCTTCTACGACGTCCAGCAGCCCGGACTCCAGCCTGCCTTCAACAACCGCGGGGTGTTCACCACGGGGGCGGATGGGCACTACCGGTTCCGTGGCATCCGGCCGGTGTCATATCCGATCCCGGATGACGGGCCGGTTGGCCAGCTGCTCGCTGGGCTCGGACGTCACCCCTACCGGCCTGCGCACATGCATTTCATCGTTTCGGCAGAAGGCTACGAGACCGTCGTGACCCATAGTTTCGTCGCTGGGGACGCATATTTGTCCTCTGATGCGGTCTTCGGAGTAAAATCCTCGCTGATCGCCAGCTTCGAGCCGATGGACGAGGGCGAGACACGCTGGCGCTCGGAATTCGATTTCGTGCTTGTTCCAAGCGGGCCGGTCTGACCGGCGCGCGACCGCAGGAGGAGAAGGAGAGAAGGAAAGAAGCAGATCAGGACACCGGTGCCGCGCCCCCGGCAATCCTCTTGGGAGGGAGGATGCCACGGAGGGAGGGGCGGGTCGCCGAAAGGGGCGGGCGTCGCGACAGGACGCCCGGACCGCGCGGCAACGGTCTGCAGACCGCGCCACGCAGAAGACCGGAAACATCATCAAGGGAGGAAGAAAGATGACGGAAGCACTGAAGATCGGCCGCCGGTCGTTCTTGAAAAGGACAGCACTCGCCGGGGGCGCGATGGCAGGCAGCACGCTCGCCGCGCCCGCCGTGCTGGCACAGGCACCGCTGGTGCTGAAGATGCAGACTTCGTGGTCGGCGTCCAACATCTGGCAGGAGTTCGCGCAGGACTACGTCAATCGCGTTGAAGCGATGGCCGGCGGACGTCTGAAGATCGACCTGCTGCCCGCGGGCGCGGTCGTCGGGGCATTTCAGGTTCTCGACGCGATCAACGACGGGCTGCTGGACGCGGCGCATTCGGTGCCGGTCTACTGGTACGGCAAGCACAAGGCGGCGTCGCTCTTCGGCACCGGCCCGGTGTTCGGCGGCTCGGCGACGACCATGCTCAGCTGGTTCTACGAGGGCGGCGGCGCCGAGCTCTACCGCGAGCTGACGCAGGACATCATGGGGCTCGACGTCGAGGGCTACCTCGGCTTCCCGATGTTTGCCCAGCCCTTCGGCTGGTTCAAGGGAGAGGTGAACACCGCCGCCGACCTCAAGGGCTTCAAGTACCGCACCGTCGGGCTTGCCGCCGACCTCATGCAGGCGATGGGCATGTCCGTCGCCCAGTTGCCCGGCGGCGAGATCGTCCCGGCGATGGAGCGCGGGGTGATCGACGCCTTCGAGTTCAACAACCCGTCGTCGGACAAGGACTTTGGCGCGCAGGACGTGGCCAAGAACTACTATCTGTCGTCCTACCACCAGGCCTCTGAAAGCTTCGAATTCCTGTTCAACAAGCTGACGATGGAAGACCTCGAACCGGACCTGCGGGCCATCCTCGTGCATTCGGTCGAAGCCGTCTCGACCGCCAACACCGCCAAGGCGATGCGGCGTTACTCGGCCGATCTGAAGTGGCTGCAGGACGAGGCCGGGGTGAAGGTGCACCGCACCTCGAAGGACATTCTCGACGCGCAGATCAAGGCCTGGGACGGGCTGATCACCGATCTCGAGACCGACCCCTTCATGAAGAAGTGCCTCGACAGCCAGCGCGCCTGGGTCGAGCAGGTCACCTTCTACGAGCTGATGAACGCACCGGATTACGCGCTCGCCTACGAGCACTACTTCCCCGGCCGGCTGAAGCTCTGAACGGCATCTGAAGAGAACAAGGCGGCCCTGGTCACTCTCGGCCCGGGCCGCCAAGATCCGCAAGGAGGGCCGCATGATCGGTTTCATCCGTTTTGCCGACAACCTGTCGGCCTGGTTCGGCAAGGCCTTTGCCTGGCTGATCATTCTGATGTCGGTGGGCACCGGCTACGAGGTGTTCGTGCGCTACGTGCTCAACAGCCCGACCGCCTGGGCGCTCGACGTGTCGTTCATCATGTACGGCGCGCTCTTCATGATGGGCGGGGCCTACACGCTGTCTCGCGGGGGGCATGTCCGGGGCGACTTCCTCTACCGGCTGTGGCAGCCGCGCACGCAGGGCGCGATCGACCTGCTGCTCTACATCCTCTTCTTCTTCCCCGGCGTGCTCGCGCTGATCTTCGCCGGCTGGAAATACGCGGCGCGGTCCTGGCAGTACGGCGAGGTCTCGGTGAACAGCCCGGCGGGCGTCCCGATCTACCAGTTCAAGACGGTCATCGTGGTCGCCGGCGTCCTGCTGTTCGTGCAGGGGATCGCCCAGGTCATGCGCTGCATCATCGCCATCCGCACCAACGCGTGGATCGAGGCGGAGGAAGACGTGAGGGAGACCGAGGACCTGCTGATGCAACAGGCCAGCGCGGCCGAGAAGGACAACCACATATGACCGACCCGCAAATCGCCCTGATGATGCTGGGGCTGTTCATCTGCTTCGTGTTCCTCGGCTTTCCCATCGCCTTCACGCTGATGGCCATGGGCATCGGCTTTGGCTACTACGCCTATTTCGACGCGCGTCGGATGTGGCGCGCCTTCGACCGGCTCGACGAGGCCGCCGGAACCTGGGACCAGTGGAGCACTTGGATAGAGGGCTTCTTCAACAACCGGATATTCGACCTCTTCGTCAACCAGACCTTCACGGTGATGTCGAACGAGGTGCTGACGGCGGTGCCATTGTTCCTGTTCATGGGCTACATCGTCGAACGGGCCAACATCGTCGACCGGCTGTTCACCACGCTCAACATCGCGTCCAAGAACATCCCCGGCTCGATGGGGGTGGCGGCGCTGATCACCTGCGCGCTTTTCGCCACGGCCACCGGCATCGTCGGCGCTGTGGTCACGCTGATGGGCCTGCTGGCGCTGCCAGCGATGCTCAAGGCGCGCTACAACCCGTCCTTTGCCAGCGGCATCATCTGCGCCGGCGGCACGCTCGGCATCCTGATCCCGCCGTCGATCATGCTGATCGTCTACGCGGCGGCGGCGAACGTCTCGATCGTCCGGCTCTATGCCGGGGCGCTGCTGCCCGGTCTCACGCTGGTCGGGCTCTACCTCGTCTATGTGGTCGGCCGCTCGATCCTGCAGCCGTCCTCGGCCCCAAGGCCGACCGACGACGAGGTGCCCGACATCCCGATGAGCCGGCTGATCTTCATGATCGTCACCTCCTTCCTGCCGCTGGCCTTCCTGATCCTCGCGGTGCTGGGCTCGATCCTCTTCGGCCTCGCGACCCCCACAGAGGCGGCCTCGATCGGCGCCCTCGGCGGGATTTTCCTGGCGGTAATCTACCGCGCCATGACCTGGCGGCGCCTGCGCGAGAGCGTCTATCTCACCGCGCGCACCACGGCGATGGTCTGCTGGCTCTTCGTCGGCTCCTACACCTTCTCGGCGGTGTTTTCCTATCTTGGCGGCGAGCAGGTGATCTCGGAATTCGTGCAGGGGATGAACCTCACGCCGATCCAGTTCCTGATCATGGCGCAGCTGATCATCTTCCTGCTCGGCTGGCCGCTGGAATGGTCCGAGATCATCATCATCTTCGTGCCGATCTTCCTGCCGCTGCTGCGCTTCTTCGAGATCGACCCGCTGTTCTTCGGCATCCTCGTCGCGCTGAACCTGCAGACCAGCTTCCTGACGCCGCCGATGGCGATGTCGGCCTACTACCTCAAGGGCATCGCCCCGCCCGAGGTACGGCTGACACAGATCTTCGCGGGCGTGATGCCGTTCCTTCTTTGCGTCTTCGTTTCCATGATCCTGATGTATCTCTTCCCGCAGATCGTCTACTACCTTCCGGAGAAATTCTATGGCAGCTGATCGGGCAAGGCAGCGACAGGGCGCAGGGCCGCTCCTGATGTCGCTCGGGGCGGTGGAATTGCGGGACCGGCTCGCCTCGGGCGCGCTCTCGGCGCTCGAGCTGACCGAGGCCTGCATCGCCCGCATCGAGGCGCGCGAGCACGAGGTCGGCGCCTGGGCCTGGCACGACCCCGAGTTCGCCCGCGCGCAGGCACGGCAGCTCGACGCGCACCGCGCCTCGGGCAAGCCCATCGGGCCGCTGCACGGCCTTCCGGTCGGCGTGAAGGACGTGATCGACACGGCGCGGATCCCCACCGAGAACGGCTGCGCGGTCGATGCCGGGCGGGTGCCGCTGCGCGATGCCTTCGTGGTCGAGCGGCTGCGGCAGGCGGGGGCGGTGATCCTGGGCAAGACCGTGAGCACCGAGCTGGCCTTCATGGACCCGTCGGCAACGCGCAACCCGCACAACCCGGCCCACACGCCCGGCGGCTCGTCTGCGGGTTCTGCGGCAGCGGTGGCCGACGGCATGGTGCCGCTGGCCCTCGGCACGCAGACCGGCGGCTCGGTGATCCGCCCCGCCTCGTTCTGCGGGGTCACCGGCTACAAGCCGACCTTCGGCGCCATCCCCCGCCGCGGGGTGCTGCTGCAGTCGCAGTCGCTCGATACGGTCGGCGTCTTTGCAGGCGATCCCGCAGGTGCCGCGCTGCTGGCCGAGGTGCTCTTCGGCCACGACGAGGCCGACAGCGCCACCACCCTCGCCCCGCCACCACGGCTGCTGGAAACCACCCTCTCGGCCCCGCCTCTCCTCCCTGTCCTTGCCTTCCTGCGGCCTCCGGGCTGGGACATCGCCGAGCCGCAACTCCGCGCCGCCTTTGACGAGCTGTGCGCGGCGCTCGGCGATCAGGTCTTCGAGGTCGAGCTGCCGCGGCAGTTCGACAGCGCCGCGTCGCATCGCCGGTGCATCAACCTCGCCGAGATGGCGCGCAACTTCCATCGCTATGGCCGCGACGGGGCCGCGCTGCTGGGACCAAGCACCCGCGCGGCCTTGGCCGAAGGCGACGATATCCGTGCCCGCGACTACCTCGCTGCGCTGGATTGGGCCAAGGTGCTGCACGCGGGCCTCGCCGAGGTCTTCGAGCGCTGCGATGCGATCCTCTGCCCCGCCGCGCCGGGACCGGCTCCGGAGGGCCTTGGCTCGACCGGGGACCCCATCTTCAACGGCCTTTGGACGCTGATGGGAACGCCTGCGGTCACCGTCCCCATCCTGACCGCGGAAAACGGCCTGCCGATGGGGGTCCAGCTGGTGGGGGCGCGCGGCAATGACGCGCGGCTCCTACGCACGGCCCGCTGGCTCCACGCATGGGCCGACCAATGACCTCAGACCATGGAGAACGAGATGAACCGTCTTCTCGCGCTGATTGCCTTCCTTGCCCTTGCCGGCTTCGTTCTGGTCCTGATCGTCAAGGTGCCAAGCCCGGATCTCATTGCGGTGTCGGTTCTGACGATCGGCCTCGTCGCCTATGATTTCCTGACCTCGAGCGGAGGGCGGCGCGGCTGAAGCCCTGTCGCTTTGGACGGGGGCTCCGGGGTTTTCCCCGCGCTGCGCCGAGGACCCACGGTGAACCGCTCCAAGCTTGCCGCGGGCTGCAACCCCCGAGGAACATTGGGCATCGTGCGCAAAGACAGTGAACAAGCCCCCCCTCAGGTCTGCGAAAGCGCGGTGCGGAGGGTTTGAGGTGGCATCGGCCCGCACAGCTCTGACTGGAAAGCGATCACGTCGACTGTCGCGATGATCGGCTGCTCGGCGAAGACGCCAAACCTCCGGGTCCACAAAGGCCGAGGTCGACAGCGGCGGGCTCGCGGACGTTCTTGGCGACTTGGGCAAGAGGATGACGGCGCCCGAGCGGGCGAGCCGAAAGCTACGTCAGGCAAATGAAATTCTTCGCAAAGCCTCGACGCATGTCGCCATGGCGAAGCGCGACCGCCGGTCGCGGTGGTGATGGATTGCATCGAGGCGCATCGGGATACGCACGCGGGCAAGCCAGCCACGCGCCCCTGGTCCGAGCGACACTGGCGGCCCGATCCGCGCGGTGCTGCCCCCGTACTCCGACCGCGATCACCTGGCGAAGCCGGGTGATCCGGCCCGCTCGTCCATGCCCGCCGCGATGCCATCCTGCGACCCGAGATCCGCCATGTGTTCGAGGAGAACGGGCAGGTCGGCGTCCCTTGCAAGATCCTCGGCTGGCGCGCCGGCACGTCAGCGCAGACCGGTTTCGTCCTGGATGTCCGTGGCCCGGCGGCCCATGAACGGGACCCCTCGAAAGCCTGGGGAGTGGTCAATCACAACGAGCGGGGCTCGCGATCCCCGTCCATTCGCGACACCGAGGGGCTGGGCGAGCCTTCGCCATTCTGCGTGACCCAATGGCGTAGACATGGCGCATCATCGACCCTTCGGTCGGCAGCCTTGGCGACAGCAAGGACACCGCTCTCGCAGAGAAGATCAACGGCCCGCCAGCGGAAACAAAGGCAAACATCTCGGCGACGCTGGAAGCGTGAAGACACGGCCGCGCAACCAAACGCAATCGGCCTTTCGGCAAACCCGGCGCGGTTCAAACGCCTTGCAGGCCCAAGATGGGAGCGGCGCTCTGCCGGCCCAACATCGGCAGCGGGCACTCCGCTGCGCCGGTGCCGTTCCAGGGATGGGGACGGGCGATTGAACCGGCAAGCTTCGCGTGTTTCCCGCGCGACCCCGGCAGGGTCCGACCGCGCCGTTCGCCGCCTCGGCCGAGCCCCGGGGCGGTTTTTGCGGGTGTTTTTCACGTCACTCCGGCGCGGATGAGGACGGAGATTGCGGTTTCGAAATGTTCGGTCATGGCGGCCTCGGCTCTGGAGC
>NZ_JADFFK010000027.1 GCF_015223355.1 Salipiger mangrovisoli
GACCTCTGCGCGCAGCGCGAGGTGCCGATCCCCTTCTTCGGCGAGCTGGGCTCGGTCAACCCGATGTTCCTCCTTCCTCAGGCCGTGAAGGCGCGCGGCGCCGAGATCGGCACCGGCTGGGCCGGCTCGCTGACGATGGGCGCCGGCCAGTTCTGCACCAACCCCGGCATCGCCGTGGTGGAGACGGGCCCCGAGGGCGACGCCTTTGTCGCCGCCGCCGCCGATGCGCTTAAGGGCGCGTCCGCCCAATGCATGCTCACCGAGGGTATCGCGAAAGCGTATAAGGACGGTAAATCGCGCTTTGACGGCCGCAATGCCGTCAAGCCGGTGCTGACCACCGCCAGCGAGGGCCGCAATGCGCTGCCCAATCTCTTCGAGACGGATGCGGCGAATTACCTGCAGGATCATGCGCTTGGCGAGGAGGTCTTCGGCCCGCTCGGGCTCGTGGTGCGGGTCTCCGGCGCCGAGGAGATGGAGACGCTCGCCAAGGGCTTCGAGGGCCAGCTCACCGCCGCGATCCACATGGACGCGGGCGACACCGCCCTCGCGCAGCGGCTGATGCCGGTGCTCGAGCGCAAGGCCGGCCGGGTGCTGGTCAACGGCTTCCCGACCGGCGTCGAGGTCTGCGACGCAATGGTGCACGGTGGACCTTACCCGGCCTCGACCAACTTCGGCGCGACCTCGGTCGGCACCCTCTCGATCCGCCGCTTCCTGCGCCCGGTCAGCTACCAGAACCTGCCCGCCGCGCTGCTGCCCGGCGATCTGCGCTGACCCCGGCAAGGCAACTCCCTGAAGCGCATGGCCGCAGCCATGCGCATACATCCTTGCATCCCATTGAAAGGAATTATGAATGGACCCGAAACAGATCAAGCAAGCCCTCGGCTCCGGCCTGCTGTCGTTCCCCGTCACGCCGTTCGACGCCGACAACAAGTTTGCCGCCGACCCCTACCAGAAGCACGTCGAGTGGCTGTCGGGCTTCGACGCGCCGGTGCTCTTTGCCGCGGGCGGCACGGGCGAGTTCTTCTCGCTGACCCCGGACGAGATCCCCGCCATCGTCAGGGCCGCCAAGGAAAGCGCCGGCAAGACCGCGATCGTCTCGGGCTGTGGCTATGGCACCGAGATCGCCAAGGGCATCGCGCGCTCGGTCGAGGCGGCGGGCGGCGACGGCATCCTGCTGCTGCCGCACTACCTGATCGACGCGCCGCAGGAAGGGCTCTACGCCCACGTCAAGGCGGTCTGCGACGCCACCGGCATGGGGGTCATGGTCTACAACCGCGACAACGCGGTGCTGCAGGCCGACACGTTGGCGCAGCTCTGCGACGCCTGCCCGAACCTCGTCGGCTTCAAGGACGGCACCGGCGACATCGGCCTGGTGCGGCAGATCACCGCCAAGATGGGCGACCGGCTGACCTACCTCGGCGGCATGCCGACGGCGGAGCTGTTTGCCGAGGCCTACCTCGGTGCGGGCTTCACCACCTACAGCTCGGCGGTGTTCAACTTCGTGCCGGCGCTGGCAAACAAGTTCTACGCCGCGCTACGGGCCGGGGACCGGACCACTTGCGAAGCGATCCTCAACAGCTTCTTCTACCCGTTCATGGAGCTGCGCGCGCGCCGCAAGGGCTACGCGGTCGCGGCGATCAAGGCGGGCGTGCGGCTGGTCGGCTTCGACGCAGGCCCGGTTCGCGCGCCGCTGTCGGACCTGACGGGCGAGGAGGAAGAGATCCTCAAGGCCCTGATCGACGCGCACGCGGAATGACACAGAGGATGGGCCCCGCAGTGCGGGGCCCATTTCCTTGAGGCAGGGAGCGCTGCCCCTAATAGTGATCCGACTTGACGCCTTGTAGCTGGTTGCACGACACGCGAGAGCAGCCTCTTTCACGACAGGCGGCGCAGTGCGAGGATACTCATTTTGGTCTTATCCGAGTGGGGGTGGGGTTCCGAATGAACCTGTGGACGAGGGCGCCCAAGGACATGATTTCATGGTTGTAGCCCTGACTTACCGTCGCGGCGAGCAGTGGGCATCAGATCGGCTTTGGCTGTTGGCGGAGAGACGGTCCACGTCTTCCTCACTTACGACAGAAAAATGCCCCACTTCCCGGCCGGGAAGTGGGGCACTATCCCAGATTTGGGGGTGGCTTAGATGTCGCTGCCCATTTCCGCTAAACCCTTCTTGGGCTTACGGATCAGGATGGCCCAGACGAAGAGCCCGGTCAGCGCGAGGAAGAACAGGCTGTCGGGGTTGGTCAGGAACACCACCGGGTTGCCGTCGCTCAGCGACAGCGAGCGGCGTAGGTATTCCTCAAGGTCTGGGCCAAGAATGAATCCCAGCAACATCGACACGGTCGAGTAGTTCTGCTTGCGCATGAAATACGCCAGCACGCCGAAGATCACCGCGAGCGACATCTGGAAGATCGAGTAGGTCGCCACGTAGCTGCCCACCAGAGCCACCACGGCGATGCCGGTGTAGAGCAGGCCCTTGGGGATCGACACGATCTTGATGAACCACGGGCCGAAGAGCCAGAGGGTCAGCGGGATGAGGATCAGCGCTGAGAAGAACAGCGAGCCCAGCATCGGCCCAAGCAGCTCGGCCTGGTTCTCGAGCAGGCGCGGTCCCGGCTGGAGGCCGTTGATCACCAGCACGCCCAGAACGATCGCGGTAGTAGGATCGCCGGGGATGCCGAACATCAGCATTGGCACGAAGGCCCCGCCGCACATCGAGTTGTTGGCGGCCTCGGCTGCGGCGATGCCCTCGCGCGAGCCGTTGCCGTATTCATGCGGCTTCTTCGACGACGAGCGGGCCATCGCGTAGGAGACGAAGGCGGCCATCGACCCACCGGCGCCCGGGAGGATGCCGATGCCGTAGCCGATCAGCGACGCGCGCAGGTAGGCCATCAGGCCGATCTCGCGGATCTCGGAGCGCGGCGGCAGGAAGTCGCGGCGGCGGATCTTGATGTTCTTGGCCTTTTCCAGCGTCGAGCTGAGCCCGTCCTTCCAGCTTTCGGACTGCATCAGCACTTCGGAGATCGCGAAGGCGCCGATCACGAGCGGCATGATGTCGATGCCCTCGACCAACAACTCGGTGCCGAAGTTGAAGCGCGGGATCGGTTGCAGCACGTCGATCCCGACGGTGGCGATCATCACGCCCAGCACGGTGGCGACGATGCCCTTGGCGATGTTGCCCTTGTCCACGATCACGATCACCACCAGCGCGAAGAGCACCAGTGAGAACTTGCCCGGGGTCCGGATCAGCAGCGAGATCTCCGCGGCCACCGGCATGAAGGCCATCAGAAGCACGGCCCCAATGGCGCCGCCGATCATCGAGCCGAGCGCGGCGTGACCGAGCGCGTTGGCGCCGAAGCCCTTCTTCATCAGCACGTTGCCCTCGACCGCGGTCATCATGGATGAGGGCGCGCCGGGGATGTTGATCGTGGTCGCGGTGATCGAGCCCGAGTACATGCCCGCCATGAAGATCGAGGCGCACATCACCAGCGCTGGCACGACGTCGATGGTATAGGTGATCGGCAGGAGCAGCGCGATGGCCAGCACTGAGGTCAGCCCTGGCATCGCACCGAAGAACGTGCCGACTAGGAAGCCCCCGATCATGAACAGCAGGACGTAGGGATCGGCTAGGGCCGTCATCCCGCTTAGAACGTCGACGAAAATGTCCATCAGAAGAAACCCTCGGTGATGGTGGGCAGGCGCACGCCGAAGACGCCCGCGAAGAGCCCGTAGAACAGGACCGTCACGCCGATGGCATAGAGGGCGAAGAGATGCGGCTTGCGGATCTGGTAGTGGAAGATCGCGAAGAGCACCGAGCTGAAGGCCAGCGTCGAGAGCCAGTAGCCGAGCGGGCGGAACAGCGCGATGTAGCCGGCGGTCGCGACGATGACGAGGAGCGGGCGCAGCATCTCGCCCGCGGGACCGTCGGCGGTGGGCTTGCGGAACTCGTTGAAGAAGACCACGGCCAACGCGACATACATCACGAACGCGGCGAGGATCGGCACGGAACGCGGGCTCATTTCGCCATCACCCGCGAATTGCGAGTGAATGTTGAAGGCCGCGGCCAGGTAGACGGTCGTGACGATCAGGAAGAAGAAGGGTAGCAGGACACCCGTCCTGAGAAGGGGCGCGCGGTCGGCCATCGTGGTCTCCGGATAGGGGGCGGCACCAGAGCAGGCTCCGGTGCCGCCATTCATGATTGAGTGTGAAGGTTACTTCGACAGGATGCCAGCCTCGACCAGCGCGTCCATCTCGGTGAAGAGGCCCTGCGCGGTCTCGTCGGCCCAGGCGTCGAGTTCGTCACCGGCAAGCCAGTTCGGGGTCACGCCGATGGTGGCGAGCCAGTCCTGGAATTCGGCCGAGTTGTAAGCCTGCTCGTAGGCGGCCTCGACCTTGGCCACGACGTCCTCGGGGGTGCCCGCGGGCGCGGCGATGACGATGAACGAGCCGTTCAGCAGCTCGACGCCGGCTTCTTGGGCGGTCGGGACGTCATAGGTCGGGTTCTTGGCGTCCGAGAATTCCACCAGGCCACGCGCGGTGCCGTCCTCGATCAGGTTCGCGAAGTCGCCGAGCGAGGTCATCACCACGTCGACCTCGTCGGACAGCAGCGCTTCCTTCTGGGGGGCTGCGCCGCCCGGGTAGGAGACGATCTTGAACTCGGTGTCGGTCAGCTTCTGCAGCTGCAGCAGCGTCAGGTGCACGCGGCCGCCGAGGTTCTGCACGCCGATGCGCACCTTGCCCGGGTTTTCCTTGGCAGCGGCGAGCAGGTCGTCGAGCGACTGGTAGTCGGAGTTGGCGTCGACGATGATCGCATCCGCCTCGCTGGTGATGCGGGCGATCAGGTCGAGCTTGTCCATCTTGTAACTCGGCAGCATGCCCTGCCACGGAACGGTCACGATGCTGTCGTAGGTCAGTGCGCCGAGCGTGTAGCCGTCGCCCTTCGCGGACATCACCTGGCCGACGCCGGTGGCCGAGTTGCCGCCCTCGATGTTCTCGACGTAGATCGTGCCGCCGAAGGACTCCTCGGCCAGTGTGGTCACCTTGCGCACGATGCCATCGGTGCCGCCGCCCGCGCCCCACGGCACGACCATGCGCACGTCACGCTCCGGGTATTCCGCCAGGGCGGCAAGCGGCACGAGGGCCGAGGTGATGGCGGCAACCGCGCCGATGAGAGTGCGTTTCATAGTGTGTCTCCTCCAAGACCTGGAACTGGCGGATGCCGTCCCGAACTGTTGTGTCCCGGCCTTTCGGCCCCCGCCACGGTGCGCTCAGTGCTTCCTCCCATGGGCCCGGGCCTCCTACGGCCGGAATCGTCGGGCGAACTTGCATCGCTACCAACTAATACATTACTATATGAATACTCGTGAAGCTGGCAAGCCTCCTTCGGAAGGCGCTGGCGATGACGTGGCAAGACCCTGTAAGTAATGAAAGAAATCTCATGATTTACGACCATCGAACCTATACCTGCCGTCCCGGAACGATCCGCAAACACCTCGCGCTCTACGGTGAGCACGGCTACGACATCCAGCGCCGGCACCTCGGCGACCCGGTCGTCTACGCCGCAGTCGAGACCGGCGACGTGAACTCCTACGTGCATATCTGGTACTACGCGGATGCTGCAGACCGGGCCGCGAAGCGTGCGGCGCTGGCGTCGGATCCCGAGTGGCAGGCCTATCTGGTGAAGAGCGCCGAGGCGGCGTACCTCGTCTCGCAGGTCAACCAGCTGATGACCCCCGTGCCGTTCTTCACGCCGGCGCAGTCCTGATCGAGGGCCTGATCGAGGGGCGCGGCCCGGCGGCCGCGCCCGTCTTGCTCGCAAGGCGCGCTCAATCCTGCGGCAGGTCCATGCGGCTGGTCAGGAAATCGAGCTCGGCAAGGTCGGCCTCGGTCAGCTTCGGCCCCGGTCCGCGCAGCGCGCTCGAGGTCAGCGCGCCGCGCCGGCGCATCATCTCCTTGCGCAGCGCAATGCCCCATTGCCCCTGCGCCTCGTGCTTCAGCAGCGGCAGGAAGCGGTTGAAGAGGTCATGCGCCTCGGCCCGCTTGCCCTCGGTCATCAGGTCGTAGACCCCCGAGAGCATCTCGGGATAGGAGAAGCCCGCCATCGGCCCGTCGGCGCCGCGCTCCATCTCCTGCACGAGGAATTGGCCGTTGTTGCCGGTCAGGATCCGCACCGGGCGCGAGAACTCGGCGCGCATCCGGGTGATCTTGGTGGGGGAGGGGAAGTCTTCTTCTTTGATGACGCCGATCTGCGGGAATTCGAGCAGCAGGCGGTCCATCGCGGGCACCGACATCACGACGCCCGAGGCGGCGGGGAAGTCCTGCAGCACGGTCGGCACGTCGCCGATCCGCGCGTAGACGGCGTCGAAGTAGCGCAGCAGGTCCTCGTCGGTGCGGATCCCCGTGGGCGGGCAGATCATCACCGCGTCGGCCCCCTCGGCCATCACCTGCGCGGTGACCTCGACCAGCGTGGCAAGGTTCGGGTGCGACACGCCGGCGATGATCCGGTGGCCATCCGCGGCGGCGACGTAGCGCGCGGCGACGGCGATGGTCTCGTCCACGGTCAGCTTCTGCGCCTCGCCCGAGACGCCGAGCACGGTCAGGCCCTGCGCGCCGTGGCGGTAGTAGAAGGCGGACAGCGTGTCGATGCTGGCGTAGTCGACCGATCCGTCGTCAAGGAACGGTGTCTGCGCGACGACGTGCAGGCCCCTGGTCTCGGCAAGTGCGTTGGACATGATCTCTCCCTTCGCGGACCGGGGTGGTCCGCGCTCCTTTTCTGCTGGCTGTGGGGGTGCCCGGGTCGGGCGGGTGGTCAGGTGAAGTAGTCCTTGTGCAGGACGCGGTATTCCTCGGCCCAGTCGTCGGGCTTGTGGGTGTGGAAGCGGATCTCGCGGATCGCCCGGTCGACGTCGCCCGATTCGATTGCCGCGACGATGCGCTCGTGCCCGTCGATGATCGTGGCGAGGCGCTCGGCGGAATGGGTCTGCAGACGTCGCACGCGGTCGAGGTCGCCGGTCTGGGCGCGCAGCAGCCCGTGCAGGTTCGGATGGCCCGCGCCCTCGAACATCACGTAGTGGAAATACTCGTCGAGTTCCTGGAAGCGACGCAGCATCGTCGCCTTCGGGGCGACCTCGCGCTGCATGGCGATGATCTCGCGCAGCTGCGCCATGGTCTCGGGCGCCGGCACGGAGGTGAGCTTGATGGTCACCTCGGTCTCGAGCGCCTGGCGCAGGAACAGCGCCTCGCGGATCTGCGCAAGGTTGATGCGGGTCACCAGCGTCTTCGACTGCGGGTAGATGCGGATCAGCCCGTCCTGGTCGAGCCGCTGCATCGCGTCGCGCAGCGGCGTCTGGCTCACCTCGTATTCCCGGGCAAGGTCGGCGCGGGTGAGCGCCGTGCCCGGCGGGAGGTCCAGCGACAGGATGCGCTGGCGCAGATCGTCATAGATCCGCGAGGACGCCATCTGGCGGCCCATGGAGCTGTCATGGCGCATCATGTCGAAGGCGAGGCTCATCGTAGGGGTCTTCATTCAGACTTCCGTATCTTTCCGTGTCTTCAGGTCAGATAACCGCATTTGCGGACCGGTTGACCATACTGATAAACTAAAATATTAGTGCATGACAAGTCTCGTGACGCGGATGCATCGCCCCTTAGCCGGTTGGTGTCTGCGCAGCCGGCGCCCGATTCGCGCCGCTCCGGGACAGGGAGCAACAGGCGGTGCGGGGCAGGGAGCCCGGTCACCCAGCAACAGGAGGTCAAGGATATGGACGGCATGGCAAACGGGTTCGTCCCGCATGGCAAGCACCTGATCGCGGGCGAATGGGTCACGGCCGAGACGACGTTCCGCTCGGAGCCGGCGCATGGCGCGGCGCATGATTTCGGCGTCGGCACCCCGGCGCTGGTGAATGCCGCGGTCGAGGCCGCGGAAGAGGCCTTCTGGACCTACGGCTACACCGATGCCGAGACCCGAGCGCGCTTCCTCGAGACGATCGCGGACGAGATCGAGGCCCGCGGCGACGCGATCACCCAGATCGGCACGCAGGAAACCGGCCTGCCCGAGGCGCGCCTTCAGGGCGAGCGCGGCCGCACCACCGGCCAGCTGCGCCTCTTCGCAAGCCACATCCGCGCGGGCACCTATCTCGACCGCCGTCACGACGTGGCGCTGCCCGACCGCGCGCCGCTGCCGCGTCCCGATATCAAGATGACGCAGCGCCCAATCGGGCCGGTGGCCGTGTTCGGCGCCTCGAACTTCCCGCTCGCCTTCTCGACTGCCGGCGGCGACACCGCCTCGGCGCTGGCAGCAGGCTGCCCGGTCGTGGTCAAGGGTCACTCCGCCCACCCCGGCACCGGCGAGATTGTGGCCGAGGCAGTCAAGGCGGCGATCGAGAAATGCGGCCTGCCGGGTGGCGTCTTTAGCCTCGTGCAGGGCGGCAAGCGCGACGTCGGCACGGCGCTGGTGCAGCACCCGCTGATCAAGGCCGTGGGCTTCACCGGCTCGCTCGCCGGTGGCCGCGCGCTCTTTGACCTCTGCGCGCAGCGCCCCGAGCCGATCCCCTTCTTCGGCGAGCTCGGCAGCGTCAACCCGATGTTCCTGCTGCCCGAGGCGATGTCCGCGCGCGGCGCGGCAATCGGCGCAGGCTGGGCAGGCTCGCTCGCCATGGGTGCGGGCCAGTTCTGCACCAACCCCGGCATCGCCGTGGTGCTCGAGGAGCAGGCCGAGACACTGGCCAATGCCGCCAAGGAGGCGCTGGCAAAGGTCGGTGCGCAGGTCATGCTGACCGACGGCATCGCCAAGGCCTACCGTGACGGCGCGGCGCGGATCGGCAGCGGTGCGGGTGTGCGCGAGATCCTGACCTCGGTCTGCGACATGCGCGACGCGACCCCCTACCTCTACATCGTCAGCGGCGCCGACTGGATCGGCAACCACGCGCTGTCCGAAGAGGTCTTCGGCCCGCTCGGCCTGATTGTCACCGTGAAGGACGCGGCCGAGATGATCGCCGTCGCGAAAAGCTTCGTCGGCCAGCTGACCGTGACGCTGCACCTTGACGAGGGTGACACCGCGCTGGCCCGAGACCTGATGCCGGTGCTCGAGCGCAAGGCCGGCCGCGTGCTGGCCAACGGCTTCCCCACGGGCGTCGAGGTTTCCGACGCGATGGTCCATGGCGGGCCCTACCCGGCCTCGACCAACTTCGGCGCAACCTCGGTGGGCACGATGGCGATCCGCCGCTTCCTGCGCCCCGTGAGCTTCCAGAACCTGCCGGACGGGCTGCTGCCCGTCGATTGGCAGTAATCCCCAACACGGGTGCCGCGATGCGGCACCCATCCCCGTTCCAGTGAGGAGAAACACACAATGATCGCACCCGACGCGCTGCGCGAGATCATCCGCCACGGGCTTCTGTCCTTCCCTGTCACCCCCTTCGATGCCGACGACCGTTTCGCACCGAAGCCCTTCCAGGCGCATCTCGAGTGGCTCAAGCCGCACAAGGTCGCCGGCCTCATCGTCGCGGGCGGCACCGGCGAGATGTTCTCGCTGACCCCCGAAGAGATCGTCCAGGTGGTGCGCGCGGCGCGCGAAGTCGCGGGCGATGCGCCGGTGATCGCGGGCTGCGGCTACGGCGTGCGCATGGCCTGTGACCTCGCGCGCGAGATCGAGGCGGCGGGCGGCGACGGCATCCTGCTGCTGCCGCACTACCTGACCGAGGGCCCGCAGGACGGCGTTGCCAACCGCATCCGCGCGGTCTGCAAGGCGACCAACATGGCGGTGATCGTCTACAACCGCGGCCAGTCGCAGATCTCGGCCGAGACGCTCGAGCAGCTGGCCGACGAATGCCCGAACCTGATCGGCTTCAAGGATGGCACCGGCGACATCGACACCGTGCGCCGCATCACCGTCCGCCTCGGCGACCGCCTGTCCTACATCGGCGGCATGCCGACGCACGAGCTTTTCGCCCAGGCCTATCGCGGCGCGGGCATGCCGACCTATTCCTCGGCCGTGTTCAATTTCGTCCCCGAGACCGCTCTGGAATTCCATGGCGCGTTCCTGGCAGGCGATGACGCGAAATGCGAGCAGCTGCTGCGCGACTTCTACTACCCCTTCGCCAAGATCCGCGACCGCAAGTCGGGCTATGCCGTCTCGGCGATCAAGGCCGGCGTGGCGCTGCGCGGGTTCGAGACCGGCCATGTGCGCGCGCCGCTCACCGATCTCACCGGCGAAGAGATCGAGATGATGCGCGAACTCATCAAGGGCCGCAACTGATGGCCATCGGGCCGGTTGCCGTTCTTGAGCCAGCCAGCCCCGGCATGCGGGCGCGGATCGAAGAGCTTTGCGAAGGATTCGATCTGCGCTTCGTCAGCAGCGTCGAGAGCGCCGACTTGCGCGCGGCGCTCGCCGGCGCGCGCTACGCGGTGACCCGGGGGCTGCGGTTTCCTGCCGAGCTGCTGGTCGAGGCGGAGGCGCTGGAGCTGGTGCATCAGTGGGGCACGGGTATCGACGGTATCCCGCTCGATGCCGCCCGCGCCTGCGGCGTCACCGTCGCGCGCTCGCCGGGGATGAATGCGCCTTCGGTCGCCGAGGCCACGCTGGCGCTGATGCTGGCCACGCTGCGGCGGCTGCCGCAGGTGCAGGCGGCGTTTCGCGGCGGCAGCTGGGACCAGCCCGACCTCTGGCGCGAGGCGCGCGACCTCGGGGCCTGCCGTGTCGGGCTGATCGGCATGGGGGCCATCGGGCAGGAGGTGCTGAAGCGCCTCAAGGGCTTCGGCTGCGAGATCGCCTATACCAGGCGCTCGGGGGCCGATGCGGCGCTCGATGCTCAGTTCCTGCCGCTGGACGAGCTGCTTGGCTGGGCCGATGTGATCTCGCTCCACCTGCCGCTGACCGCGGAGTCGAAGCACCTGATCCGGGCCGAGACCCTCGCGGCGATGAAGCCCGGTGCGGTGCTGATCAACACCTCGCGCGGCGGGCTGGTGGACGAGGCGGCGCTGGTCGCGGCGTTGCGGTCGGGTCAGCTCGGGGCGGCGGGGCTCGACGTTTTCGAGACCGAGCCGGTGACCGGCCCGAACCTGCTGCTCGAGCTGCCCAATACCGTGACGCTGCCGCATGTGGCGGGGCGCACCTTAGACAATTTCGACCGCATGGTGCGGCATTGGGCCGGGAACATCCGCGCCCATGACGAGGGGCGTCAGATCGACCCGGCCTGCATCGTGCTGCCCTGAGGGCTGGCCAGAGGGTTGCCAAGAGGGCGGGCCTGAAATCTGGCCTGCAATCCTGCCCGAGGGCGGCTGAAGAGCTGCCCTGAGGGCGGCCCGAGAGTTGGCCCTAGAGTTGGCCCGAGGGCTGGCGAGGGGCCTGCCGTGTGAACGGCCCTGAGACGCGTAGTTGGGAGGAGAGACCATGTCTGACATCGAGGCGCGCACCGGAGGCAAGGTGCTGGTGGATCAGCTGCTGATCCATGGCGCGGACTGCGCCTATTGCGTGCCGGGAGAGAGCTATCTCGAGGTGCTCGACGCGCTGCACGACGTGCGCGAGCGTTTCACGCTCTACAACGCCCGGCACGAGGCGGGGGCGGCGGACATGGCCGAGGCCTATGGCAAGCTCACCGGCAGGCCCGGCATCTGCATGGTGACCCGCGGGCCAGGCGCCTGTCAGGCGGCGGTGGGCGTGCATATCGCCTATCAGGACTCGACCCCGATGATCCTGCTGGTCGGTCAGGTCGGGCGCGACACCATGGACCGCGAGAGCTTTCAGGAAATCGACTACCGCCAGATGTTCGCCCCGGTGGCGAAATGGGCGGCGCAGATCGACAGCGCGGCGCGCATCCCCGAATACATGGCGCGGGCCTTCCGCGTCGCCACCTCGGGCCGCCCCGGCCCGGTGGTGCTGGCGCTGCCCGAGGACATGCTGACCGACGTGGTGCGCGTGGCCGACGCGCGCCCCTACCGCCCCAGCGTCCCGGCCCTGACCGCCGACGACGCGGCGGCGGTAATGGCGGCGCTGGCGCAGGCGAAGCGCCCGCTGCTGCTGGCCGGCGGCCCCGGCTGGACCGACGCGGGCGCGGCGGCGCTGCTGGAGTTCGCCACGGCCAACCGCCTGCCGGTGGCGACCAGTTTCCGCCGTCAGGACCTGATCGACCACCGCTCGGATGTCTATGTCGGCGACTTCGGCACCGGCGTCGCCCCGAGCCTCGTCAAGCGGCTCGCCGAGGCCGATCTGCTGCTGGTCATCGGCGCGCGGCTCGGAGAGATCACCACCAAGACCTACGCGACACTCTCGGTGCCGACCCCGGCGCAGACGCTGGTGCATATCCATGTCGACGCGAATGAGATCGGCCGGGTCTATTCGCCCGCGCTCTCGGCGGTCTCGGGCCCCGATGCGGCGCTCGCGGCGCTGACCGCGCAGCCCGCCACCCCGGCAGAGGACGGCTGGCGCGCGGCGCTGCGCGATGAATACCTCGCGGATTCCGAGCCGCCGCCGCATGACTTCCCGCTCGACATGGGGCAGGCCATGGCCGAGGTGCGCGACCTCATCCCGGCGGATGCGGTCATCACGCTCGACGCGGGCAACCACACCGGCTGGGCGCAGCGCTTCCTGCGCTACGCCCGACCGGGGCGGCAGATCGGCTCGACCTGCGGCTCGATGGGCTACGCGGTGCCCGCCGCCGTCGCCGCCTCGCTCGAGGACCCGCAGCGGCAGGCCATCGCCTTTGTCGGCGACGGCGGCTTCATGATGTCGGGCATGGAGATCGCCACCGCCGTGCAGCACGGCGGCCGGCCCATCGTGCTGGTCTTCAACAACGGCACCTACGGCACGATCCGCATGCATCAGGAGCGCGAACATCCCTCCCGCATCTCGGGCACCGACATCGTGAGCTCGGATATCGGCAAGATCGCCGAGGGCCTCGGCGCGGCCCATGCGCGGGTGACCAAGACCGCAGAGTTCCGGCCCGCGCTGCTTGCCGCCTTCGAGCACGCAGGCCCCACGGTGATCGAACTGATCACCGATCCCGAACAGATTTCCACCCGCACGACGGTGAGCCGCCTGCGCGGCCAGTAAGCGAGACCCCCATGACCAAGCACGTAAAAACCCCCGACACCCTGCGGTCCTCGCGCTGGTTCGCGCCTGACGATCTGCGCAGCTTCGGCCACCGCTCGCGGATGATGCAGCTGGGCTACGCCGAAGAGGATTTCCGCGGCAAGCCGATCATCGGCATCCTCAACACCTGGTCCGAGCTGAACTCCTGCCACGGCCACTTCCCCGAGCGGGTGAAGGACGTGAAGCGCGGCGTCCTCGCCGCCGGGGGCTTCCCGGTCGAGATGCCGGCGCTGTCGGTGGACGAGAGCTTCACCAAGCCGACCTCGATGCTCTACCGCAATATGCTGGCGATGGAGACCGAAGAGCAGATCCGCGCCCACCCGCTGGACGGCGTCGTGCTGATGGGCGGCTGCGACAAGACCACGCCGGGGTTGGTGATGGGCGCGATCACCGCCGGCGTGCCGATGATCTACCTGCCCGCCGGGCCGATGCTGCGCGGGCACTACAAGGGCCGCATTCTGGGCTCGGGCTCGGACGGCTGGAAACACTGGGACGAGCGCCGGGCGGGCAATGTGACCGACGAGGAATGGCTCGGGATCCAGGGCGGCATCGCGCGCTCGGTCGGCACCTGCATGACCATGGGCACCGCCTCGACGATGACCGCGATCGCCGACGCCATGGGCCTCACGCTGCCCGGCGCCTCGTCGATCCCGGCGGCGGACAGCGGCCACCAGCGCATGGGCTCGAGCTGCGGCCGGCGCATCGTCGAGATGGTCTGGGAAGACCTGACCCCCGCCAAGGTGGTGACCCCCGCCGCCGTGCGCAACGCCGCCATCGTCGCCATGGCCACCGGCTGTTCGACCAACGCCGTGGTGCACCTCATCGCCATGGCGCGCCGCGCCGGGGTCGATCTGACGCTCGACGATCTCGACGCGCTCGGCCGGGTGACACCGCTGATCGCCAACGTCCGCCCCTCGGGCAAGGACTACCTGATGGAGGATTTCTACTACGCAGGCGGCCTGCTGGCGCTGATGAAGCAGATCGAGGAACGGCTCGACACCTCGGCGGTCGGGGTGACCGGCAAGCCGCTCTCCGAGGCGCTGAAGACCGCCGAGGTCTACAATGACGACGTGATCCGCCCGCTGTCGAACCCGGTCTACCACGAGGGCTCGCTGGCCTTGCTGCGCGGCAACCTCTGCCCCGATGGCGCGGTCATCAAGCCCGCCGCCTGCGATTCCAAGTACCATGTCCATGAGGGCCCGGCGCTGGTCTTCGACAGCTACCCCGAGATGAAGGCGGCGGTGGACGACGAGACGCTCGAGGTCACCCCCGACCACGTGATGGTGCTGCGCAACGCCGGCCCTCTCGGCGGGCCCGGAATGCCGGAATGGGGCATGCTGCCGATCCCCAAGGCGCTGATCAAGCAGGGCCACCGCGACATGCTGCGCATCTCCGACGCGCGGATGTCGGGCACCTCCTACGGCGCCTGCGTGCTGCACGTCGCCCCGGAAAGCTTCGTCGGCGGGCCGCTGGCGCTGCTGAAAACCGGCGACATCGTGCGACTGGACCTGCCGAACCGCAGCCTCGACATGCTGGTGGACGAGGAAGAGATCGCCCGCCGCAAGTCCGCATGGACGCCGCCGGAGCCGCGCTTCGAACGGGGCTGGGGCTACATGTTCTCGCGCCACGTGACGCAAGCCGACAAGGGCTGCGACTTCGACTACCTCGAGCGCGACTTCGGCCGCGCCGCCGGTGAGCCCGACATTTTCTGAGGTGACCATGACCAGACCCGTGCTCTACATGCCCCGCGCCTTCGCCACCAGCGAGGGACGCCTCGACGGGTACCAGCTCACCGGACCCGATCGGACCGGCCGCGACGGCGAGGTGCGGGCCATGGCCGTCGCCGGCACCGGCAAGGTCGATGCCGCGGTGATGGATCGCTTCCCCGCGCTGGAAATCATCGCCAAGTTCGGCGTCGGCTACGACAGCATCGACGTGGCCGCGGCGCAGGCGCGCGGGATCGTGGTGACCAACACGCCCGACGTGCTGACCGAAGAGGTTGCCGACTTTGCGCTCGGCCTGCTGATCGCCACGTCGCGGCAGCTGCCGCAGGCCGATGCCTACCTGCGCGCCGGGCACTGGCCGCAGAAACCCTATCCGCTGACCTTCTCGCTGCGGGGGCGGAAGATCGGCCTGCTCGGGCTCGGCCGGATCGGGCAGGCGATTGCCGAGAGGCTCACCGCGATGAAGCTCGAGGTCGCCTATTGCACCCGCAGGCCGCGCGATCTGCCCTATGCCCACTATCCCGATGCGCTGGCGCTGGCCGAGGCCTGCGACGCGCTGGTGGTGATCGTGCCGGGCGGCGCAGAGACCGCGGGCCTTGTCGATGCAGCGGTGATCGAGGCGCTGGGGCGGCAGGGTATTCTGGTCAACGTCGCGCGCGGGACCGTGGTGGACGAGGCCGCGCTCATCGCGGCGCTGTCGACCGGCAAGCTCGGCGCGGCCGGGCTGGATGTGTTCGAATACGAGCCGCAGGTGCCGCAGGCGCTGATCGACCTGCCGAACACGGTGCTGCTGCCGCATGTGGGCTCGGCAACCGAGGTCACCCGCCGGGCGATGGGCGACCGGGTTCTGGACAACCTCGATGCCTGGTTCGGCAGCGGCAAGGTTCCGGATCGGGTCGCCTGAGACATCCGGGCACCGGAGACGAAAGCGCCCGCAGCGATGCTCCGGGCGCGTCTGCTTCGGGGGCAGGAAGACGGCTCAGCGACCCGCCTTTGCGCGCCAGTCCTGGAAGAGCGGCCCGTATTTCTCTTCGTTGACACGCGGGTAGAGCCCGATGATCGGCTCGCCCGCCTTGACCTGCTCGACGACGAAATCCTCGTAGGCGGTCATCTCCCGGGCCTCGGCGGCGACCTCGTCGGCGATCTCTGCAGGGATCACGATGACGCAGTCGGCGTCGCCGACGATGACGTCGCCGGGAAACACCGGGGCATCGCCGCAGCCGATCGGCTCGTTGATCGCGATGGCTTCGTTGTTGGTCAGGTTGGTCGGGCTCGAGGGGCGCGTGTGGTAGGCGGGAATGTCGAGCCCGGCGATCACCGCGGCATCGCGGAAGCCGCCGTCGGTCACCACGCCGGCGCCGCCGCGCACCATGAGCCGGGTGATCAGGATGTCACCGGCAGAGGCGGCGTTGGCCTGCTTGCGGCTGTCCATCACCAGCACATGGCCCTCGGGGCAGGTCTCGATCGCCACCCGCTGCGGGTGCTCGGGGTTGCGGAATTCGCTGAGCTGGTTGCGGTCCTCGCGGGCGGGCATGTAGCGCAGGGTGAAGGCAGGGCCAACCATGTTCTTGCCCTTCCAGCCGAGCGGGTGCACGCCCTGGATCACCTGGTTGCGCAGGCCCCGCTTGTAGAGCGCGGTGGCCAGCGTCGCGACGGACACATCCATCAGGATGTCACGGGTTTCGGGGTTCATCGAGGTCTCCTCCAAGTCAATCGGGGTCCCGGTCCGCGGCCGCATGGGCCGGGACCGGGCGGGGTTCGCGTCAGGCGAGATCCTCGGGCAGCACCGCGCCCGGGATGTTCTGGTAGCAGACCGGCCGCAGGAAGCGGCGGATCGACAGCGTGCCGACCGAGGTCGCGCCGAAGTTGGTCGAGGCCGGATAGGGCCCGCCGTGCACCATCGCGTCGCAGACCTCGACGCCGGTGGGGAAGCCGTTGGCCAGCACCCGGCCGGCCTTGCGCTCGAGCACCGGCAGCAGCCTGCGCGCCGCTTCGGCATCCGCGTCGTCCATGTGCAGGGTCGCGGTGAGCTGGCCCTCGAAGCCCTTGGCGAGCGTGACCATCTCGTCGAGGCCCGAGACCCGCACCACGAGGCCGAGCGGCCCGAAGACCTCTTCCCCCAGCGCGTGATCCTGCAGGTAGTTCGCGGCGTCGGTCTCGTAGAGGTTCGGCGCGGCCGACCGCGGGCCGCTCTCGGTGGTCAGCAGCGGGCGCACCGCGTTGCGGCCATCGAACCGGTCCTTGCCCGCGCGGTAGGCGCCCGCGATGCCCTCGGTGAGCATGGTCTGCGGCGCGGCCTTTTCCAGCGCCGCGCGGGCGGCCTCGACAAAGGCATCGCCCTCGGCGCCGGTGCCGACCACGGCGATGCCGGGGTTGGTGCAGAACTGGCCGGCGCCCATGGTCAGCGAGCCGGCCCAGCCGGTGCCGATCTCGGCGCCGCGCGCCTTGGTGGCCGCGGGCAGCACGAACATCGGGTTCACCGAGCCCAGCTCGCCGAAGAAGGGGATCGGCACCTCGCGCTGCGCGCAGAGATCAAAGAGGGCACGGCCGCCGCCGAGCGAGCCAGTGAAGCCGACGGCGTTGATCAGCGGGTGCTGCACCAGCGCCTGGCCGACCTGGCGGTTGCCGCCCTGGATCAGCGAGAAGACACCCTTGGGCATGCCGCAGCTCTCGATGGCGGCGGCGATGGCCTCGGCGACGATTTCGCCGGTGCCGGGGTGGGCGGAGTGGCCCTTGACCACGACCGGGCAGCCAGCGGCCAGCGCGGCGGCGGTGTCGCCGCCGGCGGTGGAGAAGGCGAGCGGGAAGTTCGAGGCGCCGAACACCGCAACCGGACCGATCGGGCGCTGGACCATGCGCAGCTCGGGGCGCGGCAGCGGCTGGCGGTCGGGCAGGGCGGCATCGACGCGGACGTCGAGGTAGTCGCCCTTGCGGATGTGCTCGGCGAAGAGGCGAAGCTGGCCGGTGGTGCGGCCGCGCTCACCCTGCAGGCGCGCCTCGGGCAGGCCGGTTTCCTGCGTGCCGATCTCGGTGATCGCCTCGCCGCGCGCCTCGATCTCGTCGGCGATGGCCTCGAGGAATTTCGCACGGGTCTCGCGGCTGGTGTAGCCATAGGTCCAAAAGGCGTCTTCCGCGGCCTTGCAGGCCTGATCGACCAGCTCGGGGGTGCCGACAGAGAACGCATGCACCGGGCCGGTCGCGGGTTCCGAGGAGAATTCCGCCTCGGTGGCGATCCACTCACCTGCGATCAGGTGCTTGCCGTGCGGGGTGAAGATCGGGGTCGTGCCGTCCATGGGGAAAGGTCCTTTCGGGGGCAGAGGGAAGCTTGGGAGAGGGGCGCCGGGCGGCGCCCCGGGGATCAGATCAGGCCGTTGGTCTTGAGGAAGACCTGCAGCTTGTCCTGCTGCGCCGGGGTCAGCGGCCAGGCCGAGGGCGGGCGCGTGGCGCCGCAATCAAGGCCGGTGGCCTGTAGCGCGGCCTTCACGCCGGTCACATTGGTGCCGTTCAGCTCTTCGGCGCGGATGTCCTCGAAGGCCTGCATCTCGCCGATCAGGCGGTTGGCCTCGACGTAGTCCGACGCCTCGAGCGCGGCATGGATCGCCAGCGAGCGCTCGGGCCAGACGTTGATCAGCCCCGAGGTGAAGCCGCGCGCGCCCACCGCGTAGAAGGTCGGCGCCCAGACCTCGGCGAGCCCGCCGACCCAGGTGATCGAGGGATCGCAGGCGGCCTTGGCGGCGGCGAGCTTCTGCGGGTTCGGGGTGGCCCATTTCACGCCCTTCACCCCCGGCACGGCGCAAAGATCGGCGATGGCGCCGGTGCCGATCGCGTCGTTGCGCAGGTAGAGCATCATCGGCAGCCCGCCCGAGGCGTCGGCGATCGCCTTGACGTAATCCACCGTGCCGCGCGGCGCGACGAAGGGATCGGGCGGCTGGTGGATCATCAGCGCGGTGGCACCGGCCTCGGCGCTGGCGCGTGCCAGCGCGCAGGCATCGCGGATGCCGCGGCCGATGCCGGCCAGCACCGGGGCGCGGCCGTCCACCATGGCGCAGACCTCGCGGGCCATGGTGATCGCCTCGTCGGTGGTCAGCGCGTAGAACTCGCCGGTGTTGCCGTTGACCACGGGCATGTGCAGCCCGGCGCCGAGCGCGCGGTCGATGATCGGCGAAAGCTTGGCCGGGGCAATCTCGCCCGCCTCGTCGTAGGGGGTGACGAGGATGCCGGAAATGCCGGCGAGGGCGGTATCGAGATCAAGCATCAGGGTCTCCTCAGAAAATGTCGGGCTCACCGGCGGCGCGGCCGAAGTCGCGCTCGAGGTAGTCGAAGTCGCAGCCCTTGTCGGCCTGCGTCACGTGGCGCGAGAACATGTAGCCCCAGCCCCGTTCGAAGCGCGGCTCCGGCGGCGTCCATGCAGCCTTGCGGCGGGCGATCTCTTCCTCGTCCACCAGCATGTCGAGGCTGCGGTTCGGCAGGTCGAGCCGCACGATGTCGCCGGTCTTCAGCAGCGCCAGCGGCCCGCCGACGAAGCTTTCCGGCGCGACGTGCAGCACGCAGGCGCCGTAGGAGGTGCCCGACATGCGCGCGTCGGAAATCCGCAGCATGTCGCGGTGGCCCTGCTTGATCAGCGCCTTGGGGATCGGCAGCATGCCCCACTCGGGGAAGCCCGGACCGCCCTGCGGGCCGGCGTTGCGCAGCACCATCACGTGATCGGGGGTGACATCGAGGGTCTCGTCGTCCACCGCTTTCTTCATCTCGGGGTAGCTGTCGAAGACCAGCGCCGGGCCCTCGTGAACGTGGTACTTGGGATCGCAGGCGGC
Source organism: Salipiger mangrovisoli (assembly GCF_015223355.1). Lineage (GTDB taxonomy): Bacteria > Pseudomonadota > Alphaproteobacteria > Rhodobacterales > Rhodobacteraceae > Salipiger > Salipiger mangrovisoli. Next base: position 19,623 of record NZ_JADFFK010000027.1, read on the forward strand.
GGGCTTGATGACCGCGCCATCGGGACAGAGATTGCCGCGCAGCAGCGCCAGCGAGCCCTCGTGGTAGACCGGGTTCGACAGCGGGCGGATCACGTCGTCATTGTAGACCTCGGCGCTGGCGATCTCCGCGCCCAGCGAGCGGCCGGTGACGGTGACGCAGCTGAGGTCGAGCATGTCCTGCATCTGCTTCATCAGCGCCCGCAGGCCGCCGGCGTAGAAGAAGTCCTCCATCAGGTAGTCCTTGCCCGAGGGGCGGACATTGGCGATCAGCGGCGTGACACGGCCAAGCGCGTCGAGGTGATCGAGCGTCAGATCGACCCCGGCGCGGCGCGCCATGGCGATGAGGTGCACCACGGCATTGGTCGAACAGCCGGTGGCCATGGCGACCTTGGCGGCGTTCTGCACCGAGGCGGGGGTGATGATCGTCTCGGGGGTCATGTCCTCCCAGACCATTTCCACCACCCGGCGGCCGCAGTCGGCGCCCATGCGCTGGTGGCCGGAGTCGGCGGCGGGGATCGACGAGGCGCCGGGCAGCGTGAGGCCCATGGCATCGGTGATCGCGGTCATCGTCGAGGCGGTGCCCATGGTCATGCAGGTGCCCGCCGAGCGCGCGATGCCGCCCTGCAGCCCGAGCCATTCCTCATCGGTGATATTGCCGGCGCGGCGCTCGTCCCAGTATTTCCAGGCATCCGAGCCGGAGCCGAGGATCTTGCCCGCGTAATTGCCGCGCAGCATCGGACCGGCGGGCAGGAAGATGAACGGCACGCCTGCCGAGATCGCCCCCATGACGAGCCCCGGTGTGGTCTTGTCGCAGCCGCCCATCAGCACCACGCCGTCGAGCGGGTGGGCGCGGATCTGCTCTTCGGTCTCCATCGCCAGCATATTGCGGTAGAGCATGGAGGTCGGCTTGTTGAAGCTCTCATCCACGGAAAGCGCCGGCATCTCGACCGGGAAGCCGCCCGCCTGAAGCACGCCGCGCTTCACGTCCTTGACGCGCTCGGGGAAGTGGCTGTGGCAGGAATTCAGCTCGGACCAGGTGTTGAGGATGCCGATGATCGGCTTGTCGCGGAACTCGCCTTCGGAATAGCCCAGCTGCATCATCCGCGAGCGGTGGCCGAAGCTGCGCAGATCGTCAGGCGCGAACCAGCGCGCGCTGCGCAGATCGGCCGGGGTCTTGCGGTGTCCTTGCGACATGATTCTCCTCCAGTTCATCGCGGTGGTCTGTGATTGATGTATGCGAATACATCTCACATCGTCAAGTAATCCTATGGGCGTTTCGGCCTGTATTCATCGCTATTGCGAGGTCTTGACATGTCAGGTGTGAATGTGGTCTTTCTTTATGTATGCGCTTGCATGGCGCGGGGCGAGATTGGAGACGCCCAAGGGGAACCAAAGGGCCGCAACCCGGCCACAGGGAGGACTTGATGACATTTACCCGCAGAACACTTCTTGCCGCCGTCTCGGCGGCCATGGTCGCAGCGCCGCTTGCCGCCGAGGCGCAGAACCTGCCGCGCAACATGCGCATGGTGATCGGATCGACCTCGACCGGCGGTGACACCTACCAGAACTCCGCCATCGTCGCCGAGGCGCTTGCGGAAAAGCTGGGCATCAATATCAAGGTCGATGCGGTGGGGGCCTCCGAGGGCTTCAAGGCACTGGGTCGCGATAAGCGCGGCACCACCATCATGATGTTCCACGATCAGAGCTTTCTGGGGAACCTCTATGGCGTGACCGGCTACGCCGATCCGTTCGCCGACTACCTCGTCGGCCCCACCGTGGCGATCAACCCGGGCAATGCCTACCTGGTGCCCGCCGACAGCCCGTACCAGTCGATGGAAGACATCTTTGCCGCTGCCGAGGCGGGCACGCGGGTGCGCGTCGCGATCCAGCCGGGCGGCGTGTCCGAGATCGGCTTCACCGCGATGAAGAACGCCGCGCGGGTGCGCGCGCCGGGGTCCGAGGCGAACATCGTCGCGGTCAACACCGGCTCGCAGTCCGACAAGAACCAGGCGATGTGGGATGATCTGGCCGATGTGATCAACGGCTCGATCCAGGCCAACGAACAGTTCACCCAGCTTGATCCCTCGGACGAGAAGGCCATGCGCTTCGTCTGGATCACCGCGCGCCCCGAGACGCTGGAGCAGGCCCCCGAGGCCGGCATGGGCGGGACCACTCGCGCCGACATGCTGAGCTATGCCAGCCCCGAGACCAGCGTGACGCTGGACGGGTCCGAAGACTTCACCTTCGACAAGGAGTTCTTCCTGCTGTTCAACAAGGACATGGACCCCGAGATCATCACCGCCATCGACACGGCGCTGACCGAGATCTATTCCGAGGGTGCCATTCAGGAACGCCAAAAGGCCTCTTTCTTCATTCCCGACTTCCTGCCTTCGGAGGAGGCGCGCGAGCACCTGACCAAGAAGCGCGACACCTACAAGCAGGTGATTGACGACATCACCTCGGGCTCCTGATCCGCCGGATCCCGAAGACCCGGCCGGGCATAGCCCTGGCCGGGCGCTCTGACGCTTGCCACCCATAGGGAGGACCCAATGGGCGACCTTACCCGTGTGACCATCGACTTCGACACGTCACACCTGATCTTTCCCACCCTCATCGCGATCGTCCTCGGCCTGCTCGGCCTTGCCATCGTGATCCGCGACCGCGCGCGCATCGCCGCGGCGGGCAGCTACTGGCGCGCCTCGTGGTCGGCAATGGACAAGCCGCGGTTCCTCGGCGCGCTGGCGCTGACGCTGCTGTATTTCTCGCTGATGGTTCCGGTGGGCGACATCTGGCCCAACACGGGCATGGGCTTCCTGCTGTGCTCGATCCCCTACGTGCTGGCGACCGGCATCCTGTTCATGCACGAACGGAGCCTGCGGCAAATCCTGCCGCTGCTGATCGTCGCGGTGGTGGGCCCCACCTTCGTGTGGTGGCTGTTCACCTATCCCCTCTTCCTGACTCTGCCCTGAGGTTCGGCCCATGTTCGAGATCCTTACCCCGCTTTTCGTCTCGCTGATCGTCGGCGGCACGCTTGTCGGCATCATCTTCGGGGCGATCCCCGGCATGACCGCCACCATGGCCGTCGCCGTCTGCCTGCCGCTGACCTATTCGCTGGGCCTCGAGAACGGGCTGGCGCTGCTGCTCGGGCTCTACGTCGGCGGCATCTCGGGGGGCCTCGTGCCCGCCATCCTGCTGGGCATTCCCGGCACGCCGAGCTCGATCACCACAACCTTCGACGGCTATCCCATGGCGCAGAAGGGCGAGGGCGAGAAGGCGCTGCGCATCGGCATCGTCGCCTCGCTGGTCGGCGGTCTCATCTCGCTGCTCGTGCTCGATCTCTTCGCGCCGACGCTGGCCGATTTCGCCATCAAGTTCTCCTACGTCGAAAAGTTCCTGATCATCTTCTTCGCCCTCACCGTCATGGCGGCGCTGTCCTCGGACATGCTGCTGGGCATCTTCTCGGGCGTGCTGGGGATCTTCGTGGCACTGATCGGCACCTATGACATTTCGGATGGCGGCAACGGCAACCTGCGGCTGGTGCCGCCGGGCACCGAATACTGGCTGGAGAGCGGCTTCTCGCTGCTGCCGGTGCTGATCGGTCTTTTCGGTTTCGCCGCGATCCTCGAGCAAGCCGAGATCGGCGTGCCAAAAGGCCACTCGTCCAAGGACATCAACGTCGGTAAGCACTCGCGGTTCTCCTTCGGCATCTTCAAAGGCCAGAGCATCAACCTTGTGCGCTCCTCGCTGATCGGCACCTTCATCGGCATCCTGCCGGGTGTCGGCGGCTCGGCGGCCTCAATCATCAGCTACACCAATGCCAAGACCTTCTCGAAGACGCCCGAGCGCTTCGGCAAGGGCGAGCCCGGCGGCATCATCGCCTCGGAGGCGGGCAACAACGGGCTGACCGGCGGTGCGCTGGTGCCGCTGCTGTCGCTGGGCATCCCCGGGGATTCCACCACCGCTCTGCTGATCGGCGCCTTCACCCTTCAGGGCGTGCAGGTCGGCCCGCTGTTCATCGGCAACAACCCCGGAACGTGGGACGCGATGATCATCGCCATGCTGATCGCCAACATCGCCATGTTCGCGATGATGTACTTCGCGATCCGCTACTTCGCCCTTGTGGTCACGATCCCTAAGCACATCCTGTTCCCGGTGATCCTGATGATGTGCGTGATCGGAGCCTACACGATCAACTACGGCATCATGTTCGACGTCTGGACGCTGCTGATCTTCGGGGTGCTGGGCTGGCTCTTCACCAAGCTGCGGCTTGAGGTGGCGCCCTTCATCATCGGCTTCATCCTCGGGCCGTCGGCGGAGGTCTACTTCGTCAAGAGCCTCGAGAGCTTCGGCGATGTGACCATCTTCTTTACCAAGAGCTGGATCGCGGTGATCCTCTGGGTGCTGATCATCGGCTCGGTGGCAGGGGCGGTGCTTATGGCGAGAAAGAACCGGCAGATCGCGGAAGAGCCCGTCTGAGGCTTGCGCCCGCCACCGGCTGGATCAAAGATGCGCGCGATGAATGACGATCAAGCGAAAAAGCCGCGGGCGGCCCGGAAAGGGCAGGGCCGCGGCGTCACCATGGAAACGGTGGGACGGTTGGCCGGCGTGAGCCAGGTGACGGTGTCGCGCGCGCTGTCGGATCCCTCCAAGGTCTCCCCCGCGACGCTGGCCAAGATCCAGGAGGCGATCGCCCAGACAGGGTTTGTGCCAAACGCGCTGGCCGGGGCGCTGGCCTCCAGCAAGTCGATGCTGATCTCGGCGTTGGTGCCCTCAATCACCAACATCGTCTATTCCTCGATGGTGAAGGCCTTCTCCGAGGAGATGCGCCGCGAGGGCTATGAGATCCTGCTGTCCGAGACGGGGTTCAACGCCGAGGAAGAGGAAAAGCTGATCGCCGCGCACCTGTCACGCCGCCCCGACGCGATGTTCCTCACCGGAATCCACCACAGCGCGCAGGCACGCCGGATGTTGCTTGCTGCCGAGATCCCGGTGGTCGAGGTCTGGGATATCACCGATAGCCCGATTGATTTCTGCGTCGGTTTCAACCATGCGGAGACCGGCCGTGCCGCCGCCGAATATGCGCGTCGAAAAGGCTTTGCGCAGGTTGGCGTGGTCTCTGCCGGCGACGAGCGGGCGCAGCGTCGTGGTGACGCCTTTGTGCGCGAATGGGAACGTGGCGGCGGTGGTCGGGTCTACCGCGCCTTCTTCGATGCGACGGCGACGCTGGCGAATGGCCGCGCCGGGCTGCTCCGCCTGCTCGAACAGGGTTTTACTGGCGGCCTGGTGCATTGCTCTTCGGACCTTCTGGCACATGGAGTGATGATCGAGGCGCGGGCACGCGGGCTCGACGTGCCAGGGCAGATAGCGGTGCTCGGTTTTGGCGACCAGCCGTTCGCCGACGCGGTCGAGCCGCCGATCACCACGGTGCGCGTCGATCTTGCCGCCTTTGGCCGGGCCGCGGCGCAAGCCATGCTGGGACCTCTGCGCGGCGACCGCAGCGGACCCGCGATCATCGACCTCGGCTTTGAAATTGTCGAGCGGAAGTCCGCGTAGATTTCATGGTTCTGTCGCGCGAATGGTCCTTACGTTGAAGAAAATTCACTCGACCTGCTCCGGTCGCTGACTGAGATTCGGGCGTCGTCTGAAAAACGGCCGGGGCATCGCGGGATAATACTGCGTCTACCATGTCTCTGAGCCGTCGTTGGGCGCAAGTACGGCCATCGGTCGACGGCTGCGAGATCTACGCCCCAGCCTTAGCCTTCCGCGCCGGACCTATCCGCAGCATCCAGATGAAGCCGAGCGTCAGCAGCAGCAGCACGAGGCTGATCGGGCTGGTCACGAAGATGCTGGGGTCTCCCTTGGAGACGATCAGCGACCGGCGCAGGAACTCCTCGAAGTAGGGGCCGAGGATGACCCCCATCAGCGCCGGGACCACCGGGTAGCCGCAGACCCGCAGCAGCATGGCAAGCACGCCGATGGCCAGCGCCACCCACATCTGGAAGATCGAGAAGGTCGAAGCGTAGACGCCGACCATCGAGATCATCCCGATGAAGGCATAGAGCACGCCGCGGTTGATCCGCGAGAGGCGCAGGTAGACCGGGCCGAAAAGCAGAACCGACACGAAGATTAGCAGCGAGGCGACGAAGAGCGCCGCGAACATCGGCGAGACCACCATGAAGTTGTCCGACAGCAGCGTCGGTCCCGGCACGAGCCCATGCAGCAGCAGCACGCCGAAGATGATCGCGGTCACCGCGTCGCCGGGAATGCCCATGGTCAGCAGCGGAATGATCGCGCCGCCGCAGACGCCGTTGTTCGCCGCCTCCGAGGCGGAAAGCCCCTCGTAGGAGCCCTTGCCGAACTCTTCGGGCTTCTTCGCGCTGCGCTTGGCCTCGGCATAGGCGATGAACGAGGCCATAGAGGCGCCGCCGCCGGGCAGCATGCCGATCAGCACGCCGAGCACCGAGCTGCGCAGCATGGCGAAGAGCCCGACCTCGCGGATCCGCGCGCGGCTCGGCAGGAAGTCGCGACGGCGCGGCGCGGGCAGGTCGGCCACGGCCTGCGCCTGGCTCAGCCGGGCGGGCATCCCGGCCTGTGCGATCAGCTCGCAGACGGCGAAGAGCCCGATGACGGCGGGCAGGAGGTTGACGCCCTCGATCAGGTTGTAGCTGCCGAAGTCGAACCGGCCCTCGGGCAGCATCGGGTCGATGCCGACCGTGGCGATCATCAGGCCGATCGCCATGGCGGTGGCGGATTTCAGCAGCGAGCCCTGCGAGACGATGGTCACGGTGACGATGGCCAGCAGCACCAGCGAGAACTTGTCCGGGGTCTGGAAGAGCAGCGCCACGCTGCTCACCGGCTTGGCGAGCGCGATCAGGATGACGACGCCGGTCAGCCCGCCGATGGTCGAGGCGAAGGCGCTCATGCCGAGGGCCTGCGCGCCCTCGCCGCGCTTCATCAGCGCGTGGCCGTCGACCGTGGTGATCGCGCCCGAGGGGGCGCCGGGGATGTTCAGCGTGATGCCGGTGATCGAGCCCGCGTAGAGCCCGGCCATGTAGATCCCCGCCACCATGACCAGCGCGTCGGCGACGTCCATGCTGAAGGTGAAGGGCAACAGCAGCGCGATGGCCAGCGTCGCGGTCAGCCCGGGGATGGCGCCGAAGAGGAGGCCGAGGAGGAAGCCGCCGATGAGGTAAAGGAAGGTCACCGGATGCAACAGCATGAGGAAACCGTCGACGATTTGCGCGGCCATCTCAGAACTCCCAGAGCGGCAGGTAGAGGTCGAAGAGCTGGACGAAGAAGAGCCAGCCGAAGAGGGTGACGCAGAGCCCGGTCGCGACGCCGATCAGCGCCGCCCGGCGCAGCTTGCCGTTTTCCTCGAAATTGAAGCAGCCGGCGATCAGCGCGGTGTAGACGAAGGCCGCGGGCAGGTAGCCGACGTAGAAGAACCCGAGGATGAAGCCGGCGGTCAGCGCGATGGCCAGCACCGGGCCGAGCAGGCCGACGCGGGGCACGTGGTCGGAGCCCTCGGCGGCGGCGGCGGGCTTGCGCAGCTCGGCGCCGAGGATGCAGACCACCGCGACATAGACGAAGCCGCAGAGCAGCGAGGGCAGGAAGGACGGCCCGGGCTCGCCGGTGGCGAAGGGGCGGCTCATCTGCAGGATCTGGCTGGCGTAGACGGTGTTCCCGGCGAGCAGCAGCAGCGCAAAGAGGATCTGCCGGGCGGACCGCGGAGAGGAGGAAGTGGACATCGGAGGGGTCCTTTGTCTTGCGCGGGGGCGCAAGGCGCGTGCCGCAGGGAACCGGGTCCGCGCGGCGGCGCATCGAAACGAAAAAGCGGGGCCCGCGCGGTGGCGGGCCCCGAGGGGGGGGGATTACTTGCTCAGAAGACCGTCGGCCACCAGCTCGTCGGTCAGCGCAAAGGCCTTTTCCTGCGAGGCCTTGACGTAGGCGGCGGTGTCCTCGGCATTCATCCAGACCGCGCCCATGCCGGTGTCCGCGGCGACCTTCTGGAACTCGGGATTGTCGAAGACCTTGGCGAAGGCGGCCTCTAGCGCGGCGCGCTGCTCGGCATCCACCTCGGCCTGCGTGGCGAGCAGGCGGAAGCCGCCCCAGACCACGTCATAGCCGCTTTCCTTGAAGGTCGGCACGTCGGGGAACTCGTCCGAACGCGCGTCGGCCATCACCGCCAGCACGCGGGCCTGGCCGGACTGGATCGCGGGATAGGCGGCCGAGATGCTGGTCGAGGCGGCGTCGGTCTCGCCCGAGAGCAGCCCCTCCATCTGCGGGCCCGAGCCCTTGGGATAGGGCACGTGCTGCACGTCGATCTCGGCCTGCTTGGCGAAATCGAGCGCCGGCAGGTGCCAGACGCCGCCGATGCCGACGTTGGAGATCTTCAGAGTGCCGGGGGCCGCCTTTGCCGCCGCGACGAACTCGTCGAGCGTGGTGAAGGGCGCGTCGGCGCGCACGATGATCGCCGTCGGGTGGACGGTGACCGCGCCGAGATAGGCGAGCTGCTCGGTGTCATAGCCGGGGACAAGCTCGTTGTAGGGCACGGTGATCACGCTGTCCCAGGTGAGCGAGCCGATGGTGTAGCCGTCGGGGCGCGACTTCATCAGGCGCAGCGTGCCGACGCCGCTCTGCGCGCCGGTGATGTTCTGGGTGTTGACGCCGACGCCGAGCGGCTCCTCGGCGAAGCTGAGGAAGCTGCGCATCACGGTGTCGGTGCCGCCGCCGGCGCTCCAGGGCATGATGTGCATGATGTCCTTGCTCGGGTACTCGGCCGCCTGGGCAGGGCCATGCAGCGCGGCCGTCAGGGTCGCGGCCGCGGCGAAGAGCTTCGTCACATCCAGTAGTTTCATGGGGAGTCTCCTGTTGGGGGAATGGCAGTCCGGTCTTGTGGCTTGGGGCTGGGTGCCGGATCAGTAGAAGTAGGGGAGCTTCTTTTCCTTCGCGGCCTCGATCCACGGCGGAACGAAGGGCACGATCTTGTCCTGCGAGGGCACCCGCATCTCGATGAAGCTGGCGCCGGGATGGGCGATGGCCTCGGCCAGCGTGGCCTCGATCTGGTCCTCGGAGGTGATGCGCGCGGTCCGGAAGCCGAAGCCCTCGGCGACCTTCACGTAGTCCACCGCGCCGAAGTCGGTGGTCCAGGGCGCGTCGACGTCGTCGAGCAGGATCGCCTCGCCGCGGATCCAGCCGTAATTGTCGTTGCGGGTCAGGATCACGGTGATGTTCTTGCCGCTGCGCTTGATGGTCTCGAAATCGCCGAGCACGAAGGCCAGCGAGCCGTCGCCGGTGAACGAGATCACCGGCCCGTCATTGGCGAAGGCCGCGCCGATCCCGGCGGGGACGGAATAGCCGAGCGCGCCCATCGAGTAGTTGGTGATGTAGCGCCGTCCGGCCTCGCGCACCGACAGCAGCGCCGAGGGGTAGATCGCGGCGACGCCCGGCTCGGCGGTGACGATGGCGTTCGGCGGCAGCAGCTTGTCGAGCGCCTGCGTCAGCTTGACTGGCGAGACGGTGCCCTCGGGCATCTCGATGTTGGAGTTGAACACGGCGTCGAGCGCGGTGCGCTTCATCTCGGTCAGATCGAGCGTCGGGCGCGAAAGGCCCGGGTGCTCGGCGCGGATGAGCTCGACCATGTACTCGAGCGTCGCGCGGGCATCGCCGACCATGCCGACCTTCAGCGGGTAGTTGTTGCCGACATGCGCCTCGGCGACGTCGAGCTGCAGGAAGGTGGTCTCGGCCGGATCGCCGTAGAGCTTCCAGTGGTTTGTGCCGCTCGAGTCGGTGTTGGAGCCGACGAAGAAGATGCAGTCGGCCTCCTTCACGTAGGTGTTGGAATACTCCATTCCGCCGCGCGCCCCGACGACGCGCAGGGCCAGCGGGTGAGTCTCGGGGATCGTGCCCTTGCCGGGGGTGGTGGTGCCGACGGGGATCTGCAGCAACTCGGCCAGCGCCAGCACCGCCTCGCCGGCGCGCGAGATGAGCGCGCCCTGACCGCAGACGATCGCCGGCTTCTTCGCCGCCAGAAGCACGTCGATCGCCTTGCGGATCTTGCCGTGGTCGGCGACCGGGCGGTGCGCCGGGTAGCGGCTGTAGTCGCTGTCGGCATAAAGATCGGCGATCTCGGCCTCGTCGTGAAAGACGTTGATCGGCACGCGGATGTGCACCGGGGCCGGACGGCCCGAGGTGGCGACGCGGAAGGCCCGGCGCAGCAGGAAGGGGATGTCCTTCACGTTGGTGAGATAGAAAGATTCCTTGCAGATGCTCTCGTACATCGCGGTCTGGTCGACCCCGGTCAGCCCGTGCTTCTTGTCCTGGTTCACCGGGATGTCCGAGCTGAAGAAGATCACCGGCACCGAGGACAGGAAGGCCTCGGTGATGCCCGGCGTGCAATGGGTGACCCCCGGGCTCGGCGCCTCGAGCACGGCGGGACGGCCGGTGATCTTGGCATAGGCCTCGGCGGCGTAGGAGGCGGTGCGCTCGTCACGCGTCAGCACGTATTCGATGTCGGAGCTGCTCTGCCATTCCTTGTACCAGCCGATCGTGGTCTCGCCCGGTAGGCCGAAGACGTGCGTCACCCCATGCAGTTCCAACATCTTCAGGATGACCTGCGCGCCGTTCATCACATCTCCCAAAACACTCTCCCGGTTCAGCATTCATATCCGCGTTCTTTGCTGTATACAGGTTAGCACGCATATCGGAGTGCAAATCAATTGTTTTTTTTGTGGCGGCTGCTAAGATGACGGCAAGGCTCAAGGTCCAGGAATAACAACTTGGAAAACATAAGTAAAAACAGTGGCTCAGTTGAGCGCGCCTATACCCTGCTGAAGGAGATGGCCGCCAGCTACGAGTTCAAACCCGATTCGAGATTGAACGAGACCGAGCTGGCCAAACGTCTGGAAACCAGCCGCACGCCGCTGCGCGAGGCGCTGAACCGGCTCGTGGCCGAGGGGTTCCTGACCTTCCGCAGCGGGCAGGGGTTCTTCTGCCGCTCGCTGACCTCGGCCGAGATCATGGATCTCTACGAGGCGCGGGCGGCGATCGAATGCGAGGCGACGCGCCTCGCGGCGCTGCGCGCAAAGTCCGCCGATGTCGAGGCGCTCGAGCGCTACCTGCTCGGCGCGGGCGCGGAGTACCAGCCCGGCAAGTCCGCCGTCGAACTGGTGCAACTGGACGAGGACTTCCACCTGCGGCTGGCCGCGCTCTCGGGCAATGCCGAGATGATCCGGATGCTCGAGAACATCTACGGCCGGATCCGCTACATCCGGCTGATCGACCTCAAGACCCTCTCAGAGAGAACCGGGCCGGAAGTGGTCACCACCGAGCCGCACATGCGCATCCTGAAGGCGGTGAAGCGACGCGATCCCGAGGCGGCGCAGGCCGAGATGCGTGGGCACATCGAGCGGCGCCTCGAGGCGGTGACCGAGAACGTCCGCAACGCCTTCGCGCAGCTCTATACGGCCTGAAGCGCGGCAGGGCCCGGGCCGGGCGGCGGCATGCGTCGCCGCGCCGGTGGCGTGGCGCGGTCAGGTGGGTTCGAAGATCCAGACACCGGCCCCAAGAGCGGGCCCGAAGGGCAGGGTGAGCGCGCCGTCCACCCATCTCGCACCGGGCCTGTCCGCCAGTGCCGCCGGGTCGCGCATGGCAATCCGCAGGCCGACGAAGACCGACCGCCCCAGCTCGACCGCGGAACCGACAAGCGCCGTCGCCGCGGCCTCGGGCAGGATGTCGAGCGCGCCGCGGTCGAGCGCGATGCGCAGGCCCGCCCCGAAGGGCTCCGCCGCCCGGCCGAGGCAGCGCACAAAGCGGGCGGCGGTCTCCTCCGGGTCCGGGGCCGAGACGAGGATCGCCTCGAGCGAGGCCGCGCCATTGGCATGGCGCATCCAGCGCGGTTGCCAGAGCGCCGGGGCATTGTGATGGGTCAGGAACTGCACCCGCCCCTCGGGCATGGTGCCGGCGGCGAGCCGGGCAACGGTAAAGGCCGCGGTCTCGTGGCCGCTCTGCGTGGCGACCTCGCGTTTGAAATGCACAAGTGGTCGCATCGGGGCGCCGAGGGCGTCCAGATGCGCATGGTGCGCAGCGGCATCGGGCACCGCGAAGGCCGCGAGATGCAGCCCGGCGCGGCGCTCGAGCGCAGCGAGGAATTCCAGCCCGAGCGGCGTGTCGGCGGTGTGGACGAGAAACTCGAGATAGCCCTCGGGCAGCATCACGCAGATGTTTCCCGTCCCGGTCAGCGCCTGCGCCCCCGACACCGGGTCCGGCTGCACCTGCGCGGAGAAGGGTGTGACCGTGAACCCAAGCGCCTCGAGTTCGGCGCGCGCCGCATCCGCATCGGCCGCGAAGTGCCCCGAGTGATCAAGGCCGATCGGGCCGGTGGCTGCTGGCAGGTCCTGAGGCATGGGGTGACTCCGGTATTTGGATTGGGCGGCGCGCGGCCACTACCTCATGCACGTTGCTGCCACGGACTGCAATTTGGAGTTCCTCCAACGGCGATGGTGTGCCGCGCAGAGGGGTGTTCTGTGTCGCTGCTGCCGTGGCAGGCCGGGCGTTCGCCGCCGAGGCCTGTCGTCCAGCTCGCCGAAGGTCTAGGCTCCGCCCAAAGCGCGTCCAAGCTGACCGCCTCTCGGATGGGGCGCAGGGCGCAGGGAGCTGCGCGGGTAGTGTCATGGATATGGGAGCTTGCGGTCTGTTCGGGGTGAGAACAAGTGATCTGCCAGCTCTACTTACTCAAAACAAGCTACATAATTTGGCCTTATCCGCGCGGTGTATTCATTCTGCCGCCCCAATGCAGGGCGTTTGTCTAGAACGTCCATGTCGTGGCCCGCCGATCAACGTCTGTTCCCCTCCTGGTGCTTGGTGACACCTGTCGCTGCCTAGAGAATGCGTTGTTCGATCCGCGGCGGGTACGTCGAGCCGACCGGTTATAAACGCACCCCAAGCTGTAGCGAGAGACTCAAATGGTCGGTGCCGCTGTGGCCAAGCGAGCGAAAGTCTCCCGCGAGGCTATTCCAGCTTTCCGCGACGGGCGAGGGCTTGGGCGCACCTGCGGCCACGGGCGATTTCTTCGGCGGAAAACGCCGGGGCGTCGCGCAGGTAGTTGATCGTCCCAAGCACGCGGTCCTCCGCAACCACAGGAACATTTAGCACCGCCTGCAGCCCGAGGCCGAGGATGGTCTCGTGGTCCGAGAACGCCCAGGCGATGTCCCGGGGTCCGAACCCGGTGTTGACCTCGCGGCGCATCAGCACCTTCTCGCCCCAGGCGGTGGCGCGCTTGGGTTTGCGGCCGCTCACCGGATAGACCTCGGGCAGGGTGGAATAGAGCCGCTCGACCTCCATCGCCTCGGCGTGGAAGCGCATCGCGGTGAACAGCCCGTTGGGAATGGCGGCATCGCAGAGCGCGTAGGCTTCGGCCAGCGGTGTGGCGGGATCCGCGATGCGGGCGAGGTCGGCCCGCGGTTCGGGGGCGGTGCCGGTGGCGGCGGTCCCGGCGCGGCGGGTGTCGGCGATGGCGAGGGGGCCATCGGGGCCGCGCAGGGCGATGCAGATACCCCCGGCCATCCATGTTTCCTGCGGCCAGGCCTCGAGGTCGTGCCCGCGCTTGGTCAATTCGTCGATCTGGGCGGCGTCGAGATCGGCCTCGTAGAGCACCTTGTTGGGGTGCACGTCATGCGGCGCGAAGCTGCCGGGGAAAGCATAGGTGGCGACGCGAGGCGCGCGCACGGCGTCTTCGGGCGCCATGCCGAGATCGAGCATGTTCAGCAGCACCTGCGTCATGGCCTGGACCTGTACGTCGCCGCCGGGGGTGCCCATGGCGAGCCAGGGCTTGCCGTCCTTCAGCGCGAGGATCGGGTTGGGCGTGAGCCGCGGCCGCTTGCCCGGCGCGAGGGCGTTGAGGTGGCCGGGGATCGATCGCGACTGCGACCCGCGCGAGGACACCGAAAGACCGGTGCCGGGGATCACCTGCGTGTCGTAGCTGGGATCGCTCGGCGTGGCCGAGAAGATGTTTCCCGCGCCGTCGATGACGCTGACATGCGAGGTGTCGGCGCAGCCGACGTGGAAGACCGCGGGAGCGCCGCTTGGGGTCGCAGGGATGCCGGGGGCGGGGAGCGGGTTGGAGTGCGCGCCGATTCCAGAAAGCCGATCGGCGAGGAACGCGGGGGCGAGCAGCGCGTCGGGGCGGACCGCCATGTGATCGGGGTCGGTAACGAAAGCCTCGCGGTCGGCGAAGACGCGCTTGAGCACCTCGATCAGGAAATGCAGGTCGAGCGCGCCGTCGCGGATGGCCGCGCCGGGGCCGGCGGCCTCGATCATCGCCAGGGTCTCGGCCATCGAGATGCCCTGGCACCACGCGCCGCAGCAATGCACCTCGGCGCCCCGGAACCGCACGGGCACCGTCGGCTCCTCGCGGACCTCGTAGCCGGCGAGGTCGGCCGCAGTGAGCAGGCCGCCGTTTGCCTGGTGGAAAGCGACGATGCGCTCGGCGATGGGCCCCTCGTAGAAGGCGGCACGCGCGGCGGCCAGTCCCGCCCGGCGGTCACCGGGACAGGCGGCCTCGGCGGCGATCATCTGCTCCAGTGTCCAGGCAAGGTCGCGCTGGACAAAACGCTCGCCGACCACGGGCGGACGGCCGCCGGGCAGGAAGATCTCGGCGGTGGAGGGGAAGCGGGCGTATTTTTCCTGCCTGGAGGCAACGAAGTCGGCAAAGAGCGGGTAGACTTCGAAGCCGTCGCGGGCGGCCTTCAGGGCCTCCTCGGCGATGTCGGCGAAGCGCAGGGTGCCCTTTTCGGACAGTGCGCGGATCCAGCTTGCGGGAGCGGCGGGGATGACGGTGCGCAGGAGGCCCTCGGGCACGTGCACGCCGTGTGCCTGGTGCATTGCCTCGACATCGGCGGCGGCGGGCCAGCCTCCGACGCCGTCCTGGCTGGTGACCTGGCCCGTTGCGGCGTCGAACATGACGATGGGCGCGACACCGGCAATCGAGACGAGGTCGGGCTGGACCACGCCGAGCGTCAGCCCCGCGGCGACCCCGGCGTCCACTGCATTGCCGCCCGCCCGGAGGATGCGCTCGGCGGCGCGGGTCGCGGTGGGGTGTCCGGAGGCAATTGCCCAAGTTTCCGTCATGCCGTCCTGCCTTCCCTATAACTTCCTAGGTTTTTAGTCTAGGTTATTAACTACGTAGTTGACAAGCCCTAAGGCACATTACTACCGTCGTTGTATGAGTGACCCGATCAGCAAACTGTCCCTGGCGCCCCTGGCGGCGCAGTGGGAGGCAACCCCCGAGACCGGCGTGAAGTACCAGCGCCTGGCCGAGGCCTTCGCCGCCTGCATCCATTCCGGCACCTACATGCCGGGCGGTCACCTGCCCAAAGAGACCGAGATCAGCGAGGCGCTTCCGGTCGGCTTGTCGACGGTCCAGAAGGCGCTGGCGCAGCTGGTCGAGCAGGGGCTGATCATCCGCCGCCGCAAGCTCGGCAGTTTCATCGCCGACCTCGACCACCAGGTCCCCGAGGTCCACGTCTACCGGTTCCGCGATCCCGCGACGGGCGAAGAGATGATGCCCTTCACCCGCGTCGTGCGGGTACAGCGGGTGCTGACGGCCGAATACGGGGCGCTGCTCACCGGCTTCGAGGCGGAGGAGGTCATGCGCATCGACCGACTCGTCTGGGTGTCGGGGGCCTCGCCCGCCTACAGCTCTTTCTTCATGCGCTGCGAGTATCACGTGGAGCAGCCGGTCGAGGGGTCCGAGACCCTGCACGGCGCCTCGTACCACCGCCTGCTGTGGGAACGCTTTGGCATCCGCACCGCGCAGGTCCGGCACAGCGCCAGCGCCGAGCTGCTGTCGCGTCACGCCTGCGAACAGCTCGACCTCGCCGCGCCACATGTCGGGATGATCTGGGACGCGAGCGAATACGACCGCGACGGCCGGTTGCAGATCGTGCAGCGCTTCGAGCTGCCGCGCGGCCACCGGCCGATGGAACTGGTCGAGGGCAAGACCGGATTCTGACCCTAACGAAAAGCCTAAACACAACAGTGGAGATAGACATGAAAAAATCGCTTCTGATCGCCGTCTCGATGCTGGCCCTCGCCAGCCCCGCCTTCGCCGAATGGCAACCCGACGGGCCGATCCGCCTGTGGATCGGCTACGGCGCCGGTGGAGGCACCGATGTGCAGGGCCGCACGCTCGCGAAGGAAATCGAGGCGCGGCGCGGCTGGAAGGTCGTGCCCGAAAACAAGGCTGGCGAGGACGGCACGGTGATGTCGGCGCAGCTCAAGTCCGAGGCGCCGGACGGGCAGACGCTCGGCTTTGCAATCACCACCACCTACGACTTCGCGCCGATGAACAGCGATAACCTCTCGCCCGAGGATTTCACCTACATCACCACCACCGCGGGCTCGCAAATGGCCGTTCTGGCGCGCGCCGACAGCGGCTGGGAGACCCTAGAGGACCTGCAGGCCGCGGCCGCGGGAGGTGAGCAGATCGTCTGGGCGAACTGGGGCACGCAGGTCGAGGCCGGTGCCGAACTGGTGGCGCGCGGGCTGGACATCAGCGTCAACCACCTGCGCACGCAGGGCGGCAAGGGCGCGCTCAACGCGCTGGTGTCGATGGATGCCAACGTGGGCTGGGGCGGCGGCGTGCAGAAGCCGCTGGTCGAAGCCGGCGTGCTGAAGATCCTCGCCTCGGCCGAGGCGACGCCGGTCGCGCTCGACCCGGCGAAGCCTACGCTGAAGGACATGGGGATCGATCTGAACCTCGGCTACCAATACATCATCACCGCGCCGGACGGGCTGCCGGACGAGATCCGGGACGAGATCGGCGCCGTGGTGGCCGAGATCCTCGCCGACCCTGAGAGCGAAACCCGCCAGTTCATCGAAAAGCAGTATCCGCCCGCGCCGATCGTGACGCAGGGCGACGCGCTGCGCGAGCAGATCCTCGCCACCTACGCCTCCAACATCGAGATGATGAAGGCCTTTGCGCAATGACCGGCCGTCCCGGGGAAACCGCGGAATGCCGGCCCCCTGTCGGGCGCTGGAACCTCTGGATCGGTCTCGGCACGCTGGCTTTTGTGGCGCTGTGCCTGCTGGTCTGGTTTCCCCGGGACATCGGCAGTGGCTTTCTGCAGACCAATCTCACCGGGCGTACGGTGCCCGGTGACAGCTTCTTTCCCATCCTGCTGGTGGGTCTCATGGTGCCGCTCGCAGCGCTGCTGATCCTGAGCCAACTCGGCGCGAAGCGTGGGTCGGGCGGCGAGGAGGTGGGGCGCGTCACTCTGGGCAACCTGGGATTTCTCGGACGCGCACTGCTGCTGACCGCCGCGAGCCTGCTCGTGATGAACTGGACCGGCCCGGCGCTGGTCGGGCTGACCAACGCTCTGGGTCTCACCGATTTCAGCGGCTACCGGGCGGCTTCGGCGAGCTTCCCCTTCGACGTCTCGGGATTTTTCGTCGGCGGCACGCTGATGACCTGCGGCTTCATCCGGACCACCTGCCACCGGTTGCGGAAACGTCACGTGCTGATCGCCGCCGCTGCGGTCGCGGTGATGATCCTGATCTTCGACGGCCTTCTGGACAATATCCAGCTGCCCCCGAACGCCGACCTCTAAGGACCCCTCTTCATGGACCTTTTCCTACAATACGTCGGCCTCGGCGTAACTTCCGTGTTCATGG
The DNA here is from genome assembly GCF_015223355.1 of Salipiger mangrovisoli. Taxonomy (GTDB): domain Bacteria; phylum Pseudomonadota; class Alphaproteobacteria; order Rhodobacterales; family Rhodobacteraceae; genus Salipiger; species Salipiger mangrovisoli. The sequence continues at coordinate 37,293 of NZ_JADFFK010000027.1, forward strand.
GCGCCGACGGTGCCCTGCAGAGCCTGCCAGCGCTGATGGTGCTGGTCGGGGTTCTGGTCGGCATCCTCATCGGCGCGGTGCCCGGCATGTCGGGACCCTTCGCCATGGCAATCGCGCTGCCCATCCTCGTGTCGATCTTCGGTTACGGCAACGACGCGCTCTACCCGGTGCTCGGCTGTCTGCTAGGCATCATGAAGGGCGCCACGGTGGGCGGCGCGGTGCCGGCGATCCTGTTCAAGACGCCGGGCACGCCTGATGCCTTCCTCACCACGCTCGACGGCTACCCGATGGCGCGCAAGGGCCAGGGCCGCAAGGCGATCCAGACCGCGCATTTCGCCTCTGTCATGGGCGACAACTTTTCGGACATCGTGCTGTTCATCGCGGCTCCGGCCATCGCCGTGGCGGTCGAGCGCATCCTCGGCCTGCCGGAGAAGTCGGCGCTGATCATCCTGTCGCTCTGCTTCATGGCGGCGGTGGTCGGCAGGGCGCCGCTGAAGGGGCTGATCGGCGGGCTTCTGGGCATGTTCGTCTCGCTCGTCGGCTCGACCATGTCGGGCAACGGTCCGCGGCTGACCTTCGGCATTCCCGAGCTTGGCAATGGCCTGCCGCTGACCTCGGCGGTGCTGGGGGTGCTGGTGATCTCGGAGGTGCTGATCTCGATCGAGGAGATGCATGACGCCCGCAAGGTCGACGCGCCGCCGCCCACCAGGCCCGAGATGGGCCCTCGGCTCACATGGGCCGAGCGAGCGCGGATGCTGCCCGGCATTCTGCGCTCTGCAACAATCGGCACGGTGATCGGCGCGCTGCCCGGGATCGGCACCACCACTGCCGCGACGCTGAGCTATGACACGGCCAAGCGGCGCTCGAAGACGCCCGAGGCCTTCGGGCAGGGCACGCCCGATGGGGTGGTGGCAACCGAGGCGGCGAATTCCGCCGTCTCCGGCGCCAACCTCATCCCGGTGATGAGCCTCGGCATTCCCGGCAACTTCGCGGCCGTCTTCATCATCCTTGCGGTGGAGACGATCGGCGACTTCTCCTTCGGCCCGCAGGTGTTCCAGTTCACCCCGATCCAGGAGATCGAGGGCTTTGACACGATCCTCAACACCAACCTCGTCATGGCCTTCGGCATGTTCACGATGATGGTGATGGCGAACCTCTTTAACTGGACGTTGGGCGGGGTGCTCATGGGCTTTCTCGGCCATCTCGTGCGCATCCCCAAGGAGCTCATGCTGCCGGTGATCCTGTCGGTATCGCTCACCGCGGCCTACGTGCAGGACGGCGGCTACCTCGGGCTGTTGACCGCCGGGGCCTTCGCGCTGATCGGCTACGCGCTGCGGCGGCTGCGGATCTCGATCCTGCCCTTCGTGATCGGCTTCCTGCTGGCGCCGACGCTGGAGGGGCTGGTTCGCGGCGCTTTCACCGCCTCGGGTGGGGATGCACTGTTCCTGTTCAAATCGCCGATCGCGGTGGGGATGCTAGCCTGCTCGGCCTTCCTGCTGGTCCGCATGGTGCGTCAGGCCAGGGGTGCATGACCAAACCCGCGGCATGGGTTGCCATCCTGCGCACAGTTACCGACCGCGCGAAGAACGGAAAACCGGGCGCATGCGGTACCGCGACGCACGCGCTCGGAACCCGGGCGGGTTCACTGCACACCGTCGGCAGAGAGTGCCGCTGAGTCAGCAAGCCCTCCGCCGAGGATCAGCTTGCGGCAAAGCTGCAGGAACAGGTCGCGTTCTTGATGCGTCAGAGCGCCAAAGATCTCTTCTTGGCGTTTCAGGACCCGCCCCTCGATCTCTTCGAGGACCCGCCTCCCTTGCTCGGTCGGGAAGAGCTGCTTTGCCCGCGTGTCCTCGTCGCTGGTTTCGACGGTGATCCAGCCGCGCTCGCGCAGCAGGGAGACCGCGCGGCTGACCGAGTTCTGCGGGCGGGGGAAGAGCAGCTGAATGTCTTTCGCAAGGAGCCCCGGAAAGCGAACCACCGCGTAAAGCGCCGACCAAGCATGCACAGGCATGCGGTAGGTCTTCTCGAAAAAGCGGTTAGAAATCTGGTTGTTGGAGAGAACAATGTAGCTCACCACCATCAGGTATCGCAGGTCGGACGCAAACGTCTCGCGCAGGATGTCGTCAGTTTCGTATCGCACGGTTTCACCATCTTGGCTTTAGGGAGAGGCGTCTGCGGTCTTGGCGCCCGGCATGGTTGCAATCTTTCGTTTTCTTGGCAGCAAGCATAGCACTCCTTGCGAAATACATCCATTTGGATGTAACGATCCGTCAATCGTTGCACCTGCCAGACTTGAATCGAGACCAGAATGCCCCAACTCGCCGCCTTTGCATTGCTGACGTTGATACTCTTCGTCGGCGACGTCGCCGCCACCCGGACCCGATCGCGACTGCCGTCAATCTTCGTCTGCGCCGTGCTGTTCCTTGTCGGGTACTGGACCTTCTTCCCGCAGGATATCGTACAAGTCGCCGGTTTCGGCACTCCGATCGTCTACCTGTCGATGTATCTGCTCATCACCAACATGGGCACGCTGCTCTCGGTCGGCGAGCTCAAGCGGCAATGGCGCACGGTGGTCATCGCTCTGCTGGGGATTGCCGGCATCGCCGCGATGCTGTTCACCGTCGGCCGGCTCTTCCTCGACTTCGAGACCCTCGTCGTCGTGACGCCGCCACTGACCGGCGGGGTGGTCTCCTCGTTGATCATGTCCGAAGCCGCGGCCAATGCCGGCTTCGAGAGCCTCGCGGTGCTCGCCATCCTGATCTACGTGATGCAGGGCTTCATCGGCTATCCGCTCACCTCCTGGATGCTGCAGCGCGAGGGACGTCGGGTGCTCGGCCTCTACCGCAGCGGCCAGTGGACCGGCGCGGCCAAGGTGGCGCAGGTCGCTCCGGCGAAGGCCGCCTCGGTGCCTGCCCTCTTCGCCAAGCTTCCGGCGGAGTACAACACCGTCTATTTCAAGCTGTTCCGTCTTGGCCTCGTGGCCTTCCTCGCCTGGGGGGCCTCACAGGTGGTGAAGCCCTATTTCGACATCAGTCCCTTCGTGCTGTGCCTCGTGGCCGGTGTGCTCGCCTCGTCGGTGGGCTTTCTGGAGCGGCAGCCGCTGCAACTCGCGAACTCCTTCGGCTTCGTCATCATGGTCCTGATGCTGTTCATTCTCGGCGGTCTGAACCGCGCGACACCCGAGATGCTCCTTGACCTTGCGGGCCCGATGTTCGGCGCGATCATCATCGGCGTGGCGGGCATGTACGTTTTCTCCTTCATCGCTGGAAAGCTGCTCGGCAGCACTCCGGCGATGGCTTTCGCGTGCTCGCTCACGGCGCTCTACGGCTTTCCGGCTGACTACGTGATCACCAACGAGGTGGTGAACGCGCTGTCCGACAAGGAAGACGAACGCGAAGTGCTCTCGGCGCACATGTTGCCACCGATGCTCGTCGCGGGCTTCGTGACCGTGACGATCGTGTCGGTGCTGCTCGCCGGTATCTTCGCGGGGCTCCTGTGATGGTCATGCACGCGCGCGAAACCCGCATCCGCGAGATGATCGAGGCGCTGGCCGCGTTTACTGCCAGCCCCGGCAAGGGCACGACCCGGCTAACCTACAGCGCGCAGCATCGCGCGGCTCTGGATTACCTTGTCGGCCGGATGCAGGCGGCGGGGCTGAGCACGCGGATCGACAGCGTCGGCAATCTCATCGGACGCCTCGAGGGCAGCGAGCCGTCGCTGCCTCCGGTCCTCGTCGGATCCCATATCGACAGCGTTCCGAACGGCGGGGCCTTCGACGGACCCGCTGGGGTCGTCGCTGGCATCGAAACCGCGTTCTGCCTGCAGGAGCAAGGCCACCGTCCCCGCCGCTCGGTCGAGGTGATCGTGATGATCGAGGAAGAGGGCGCGCGCTTCGGCGGCGGCCTGCTCGGCTCGCGCATCCTCACCGGGCAGGTCGACGGGGACGCGCTCGCGGGCATGGTCGATGGGAAGGGCGTTGCGCTTGACGAGGCAATGTCCGGCTTCGGCCTCGCACTGGAGAATGCGCCCGACGCAGTGATCCCCGAGGGCGGGATCCATGCCTTCCTCGAGCTGCACATCGAACAGGGCCCGGTGCTCGAGCAGACCGGCGATGCCGTGGGCGTCGTCACCTCGATCGTGGCATTGTCACAGCTTGAGGTGACGATCACCGGCACCGCCGGGCACGCCGGTACGACCCCGATGGCCGGGCGCCGCGATGCGCTGGTGGCCGCCGCCGGGGTCATCGCAGAGCTGCCGGACCTCTGTTCGAAGATCGATCCGCGAGCGGTCATCACGGTGGGCCAGATCGAGATTCAGCCCGGGGGCGCCAATGTCATTCCCGAGGCGGCAACCTTCAGCGTCGACCTGCGCGCGGACAGGGCCGCGACGGTCGCAGGCCTCAAGACGGCGGTTCGCGAACGGCTCGCCGCCCTCGAGGCATCCGGCTTCGGCGTTACGGTCTCGGAGCTGCTTTCGGTTCCCGAGACGCCGATGTCCGAAGACATCCGCAGTGCAATGATAGCCGCGGCCGAAGATTGCGCGTTCGCCTGGCGCCCGATGCCGAGCGGGGCAGGGCACGACGCCATGGTCCTGTCGAGGATTGCGCCGGTTGGCCTCGTTTTCGTGCCGAGCCGCAACGGCGTGTCGCACACCCCCGAGGAATGGACGGACTACGACCAGCTGGCGCGCGGGGTCGAGGTGATCTTTCGCACGACCAGAGCCCTGACGGCCTAAAGCCCGAGAGGTCCGGCACGCGCCCCGATCGGGGGGCGGATGCTGTCTGCGCGTGCCATCGAGGCGCAGGCCACGCGGGAAGGGACAAGAACGGCCCGCGGTTGCATACCGTGGACCTTCGTCGCAGACGCCTAGGGTTGTTGGCTGGGGTTTCCGTTCTGGCCAGAGCCCTTCGCCGCCGAGCTCCTCTGGTGCTTCAAGGTGGCTGCAAGAAACGGACCCGTCGGCTGCGTGCCATTTCTGACGCGGTGTAGATCCGGATTCGTGCCACGGCGTTCGAGAGGTGCTGTTTCTCGGGAAAGCCCGCAGCCTCTACATCACCAGGCTCGATTGCCTGGAAGAACTTCACTTTTCGTCCTGAACCGCTTCCAGAAGATCCGGGCCATTGGTCTGTGTGACATCACGGGCTCGATGACTTTCTCGAGCTCAATTGCGTTCGCTGCGGACGTATTCAGTGATGCCCGAGGCTGATTGCGACGTTATCATGATCGGCGCAGGTCCTGGAGGATATGTTATTGCAATCCGGGCTATATCGCTCGCCAAGCGAGTCGCGTCGTGGCGCGCGAGCACCTCGGTGGCATATGCCTGAACTCGCGCTGCTTCCGTCAAAAAAATGCAAGCCATATAACATAGTTCGACCTTATCCGTCCATTACCGCCCTCAAATGGTCAGGATAGGGGGGTGGACTCAGATCTTTCCTGTATGCATGGTCGGAGCCTGGCCAGACTCGTCACGATCGACACCGACACAAAGGTTAGAGTTGCACAGCTTGACGAACGCCAGCGGAGGATCTTCAAGGTGGCGGCTAGAAATAGGCTCGCGGGCTACGTGCCTTTTTCTGACGCAGTGTAGATCTGGATTCGCGCCGCGGCATTCGAGAGGTGTTGTTCCGCGGCGAGGCTCGCAGCCGCTTCATCGCCAAGCTCGATTGCCTGGAAAATCTTCTTGTGCTCGTCCTGAACTGCTTCCAAAAGATCTGGGCGATTAGTTCTAGTATTGATACGGGCGCGCCGGATGACGCTGCGCGCGCTTGCTTCAAGATGCTTGCTTAGAGAAATAAAATTAGGATTGTGGGTTGCTTCCACGATGGCTTGATGGAAGCGGTAGTCTTCCTCGTCGCCCAGCATGTCGTTTGCCACTGCATATTCCATGCCGATCAGCGCGCGCTTTATCGACTTCAGGTCCTCTTCGGTCCGATGCCGTGCCGCGATCCTTGTCGCCGCCGTTTCGACGGTGATGAGAAGCTCCATTGCCTGGGCGAGGGCTGTGTCATCCAGGAGAGAGAAGCTCTGTAGCCGGAAGGCATTGGTTGCGTCCTGCTGGGTCACGTAGACGCCGCTGCCCGCGCGTGCTGCTACAAGCCCTTCGGACTTCAGCTGCGAGAGTGCCTCGCGTACCACGGCGCGACTGACCGAATACATGCTGCAGAGCTCGCGCTCCGAGGGTAGTCGGTCTCCGACGCTGAGATCACCCGCTGCAATCTGCGCCTGAAGACCTCGGGCGATCTCATCCGGGAGATGGCGATTCCTTTGCGCAGATTGCGACGATGCGCTGGCCACTGCTGCAGATTCTGACTCGGTCATGTGATCCTCCTGAAGTCATTCTAGGCATCTGGTCTGACAAGTTAAAGTATTATTTTTCTGTTAAAAGTGGTGATTTTATGCCAAATGATACCGAATTTTTCTGGCTAGTATGAAATTGGTCTGCCCAGTTGTTGACTGGTAAGGCCATTCGTGCGATCACCGCTGGGTCGCGGCGCTGGGAGGCATCTGCCGCGGCTCAACAGATGTCTAGGGAGGACAGCATGGCATTTCGCTCATATGCCCGCGGCACCGCCGCGCTCGCGCTCGTGATGGCGGCCGGGACGGCTCAGGCCGAGGCGCTCAAAATCGGTCTCGTGGAAACTCTGTCGGGGCCGCAGGCGTCCACCGGCCTGCTTTATAGGGATGCGGTGCTCTACGGAATTTCCAAGATCAACGAAGCGGGTGGCTTTGGCGGTGCGCCGATCGAGGTCCTCGAGTACGACAACCAGGGTGGCCCGGTCGGGGCTGCCGACCGCGTGCGCGCCGCAATCGCAGATGGCGCGGACATTATCATCCAAGGCTCGTCCTCGGCCGTGGCTGGACAGATCACCGAAGACGTCCGCAAGAACAATCTGCGCAACGCTGGCGATGAGGTCCTTTATATCAACCTCGGAGCCGAAGCGATGGAGCTCACCGGTTCCAAGTGCCACTTCTATCATTTCCGCATGAGCCCGAACGCCGCGATCCGCGTCAACACGGTTCTCGACGGCATGAAGGAAGCCGGTGCGCTCGGCACAAATGTCTACGCCATCAACCAGAACTACTCCTGGGGCATCGATGTTCAGGACAACACAGTCGCAGCGGCAAGCGCACTCGGCTTCGAGGTCGTCGAAGAGACCCTGCACGAGGTGAACAAGATTCAGGATTTCGCGCCCTACGTCGCGCGGATCCAGCAGAGCGGTGCCGACACGGTGATCACCGGAAACTGGTCGAACGACCTGCTACTGCTCATGAAGGCCGCCAGCGGCGCGGGTCTCGACGCACGCTTCGGAACGGCCTTCCTCGATCAGCCGGGCAATATCGGAAATGCTGGCGCGGTGGCCGAGGGGCACTTTGTCTCAACGCCTTTCAACGCCGAGGTGAACGCCGAGGCCAGCAGCGCCTTCATGGAGGACTACAAGTCCAAGACGGGGCACTATCCTTCCTACGTCGAGCCCGCAGCGGTCTTCGGTATCCAGCTGCTCGGCGAAGCGCTGGCCCAGGTCGAGCCGACCGAGGATGGGGTGGATGCGACGGCCCTCGCGCTGGCGCTCGAGCAAGCCACCGTGGAAACCCCGATGGGCGTGGTTTCCATGCGTGCGGGTGACCACCAGGCTAGCCTTCCGATGGTGGTCCAGGAAGTGACCCGCGACGCGGTCTACAAGGCCGATGGCACCGAGTTCGGCTTCTCGCCGGTCAAGGTCATTTCAGCGCAGGACGCCGAGCAGCCGCTGCAGGACAGCTGCGAGATGAAACGTCCGGGCTGACCGGACCTCTCCACATCATGAACTGAAACCTGATCATGGGCGGGGCTCAAGCCCCGGCCATGAGCCCGCCTGCCATTAAAAAAGGAATGGGGCTCGTTTTGGACCAGATAATCTTCGCTTTGCTGAATGGCACGATCTACGGCCTTCTGCTCTTCATGGTGTCGGCGGGCCTGACGCTGATCTTCGGCATGATGGGCGTACTGAACTTCGCGCATGCCTCGTTTTACATGCTGGGTGCCTATTTTGCCTACACGCTGGAGCCCCTGACCGGCTTCTGGATCGCCATCATCCTGTCTCCGCTCCTGGTGGCCGGCATCGGTATCCTGGTCGAGCGCTACATCTTGCGCCACGTGCATGCGCACGGCCACGCCCACGAGTTGCTGGTGACCTTTGGTTTGTCCGTTGTGATCGCCGAGATCATCAAGATGGCCTACGGCAAGTTCGCGATCGACTATCGTGTGCCCGTCGAACTCAATTTCGCCGCCTTCTCCCTGAGCGGCATCGACTACCCGTTCTACCGGCTCTTCATGGGCGGCATCGCGCTCGCGATGTTCATCGCGATTTACCTCCTCCTGACCCGCACTCGGGTGGGGATCGTAGTGCGCTCCGCCATCTACCGCCCGCAGATGGTCGAGGCCCTCGGCCACAATGTGCCCTTGGTCTTCATGGGAGTTTTCGGCTTCGGCGCCGCGCTCGCGGGCCTGGCCGGGGCAGTCGCAGGGGCCTTCTACACGACGAACCCTAACATGGCCCTCGAACTTGGCGTGATGGTCTTCGTAGTGGTCGTTGTCGGCGGGCTCGGCTCGATGGGCGGCGCCATGGCGGCATCCCTGCTCATCGGCATCACCAACTCGCTCGCGGTCGGGAGCAACTTCATGCTGGCGGATGCGCTTGCCCTCGTCGGCCTCGGGGCTTGGGCGCAGGACATTGGTGGACTCCTGACCACCCGGTTGTCGAGCCTCGCCGCCACGATCCCCTTCTTCATCATGCTACTGGTGCTGGTTGTCCGACCCTCGGGTCTGATGGGTGAAAAGGAATAACTCGATGAAACTCGGACCAATCTCTCTCGCCGTCGTCGTCTGTTTGCTGCTGGCGATGCCTTGGCTGGTTTCCGGCTCTTTCCTGAACGCCGCCATTCAGATGCTAATCGCCGCGTTGTTTGCCATGGCGTTCGGCCTTCTCTGCGGTCGCGCGGGCATGTTGAGCTTCGGCCATGCCGCCTACTTCGGCGTCGGTGCATTTGCCGCCGTGCATGCGATGAATGCCTTCGGTGGCGAAGGGCTGCTGCCAACACCGCTGCTGCCGCTCGTCGGTGCCGGGACCGGCCTGGTCAGCGGTCTTGTCGCGGGCTATTTCTCCACCAAGCGGACCGGCGTCTACTTCGCCATGATCACCCTAGCGCTGGCAGAGTTGCTCCATGCACTCGCACCGCACATGAAGGCGATGTTCGGCGGTGAGGCTGGCGTGTCGTCCTTCCGCATGCCGGCATGGGGTTTCTCCTTCGGGTCAATCACCGAGGTCTATTTCCTGACCCTAGCATGGACCCTGCTGTCGATCGCCGCGCTCTACCTCTTTTCGAAGACGCCGCTGGGAAGCCTCGCGCTTGGGCTTCGGGAGAATGCCCACCGTCTGCGCTTCCTAGGCTACAACACCCACGCGCTCGGCACACTGATCTTCGCGGTGTCGGCCATGTTCGCCGGTATCGCGGGGGCGCTGCAGTCGCTGAACATCGAGGCCGCCAACTACGTCGTGCTGGAGTCGCACATCTCCACCGCGGTCGTGCTGAACAGCTTCATCGGCGGTGTACGGGTGTTCCTCGGACCAGCCATCGGCGGGGCGGTGATGACCTTCTTCGGCCATGTCACATCTGATCTGACGCGGGTCTGGCTGCTGTATCAGGGCATCATCTTCGTACTGGTCATGATGTTCATGCCGCGCGGCATCGTCGGCGAGATCGTCGACCGGTTTTCGGCACCAACACGCGCTGGCATCCTGCGGCTTCTGGGGGACATCTGCCTGCGGCTCGGGGCCGTCGCAGTGGCCGCGATCGGCGCAATCTTCCTGATCGAGTTCCTGCAGCGGCTTCTTTCGAACGAGTACCGGGCAAACGTAGCGGCCGCTGGCTGGCCCGACATCACCTTGTTCTCGATGGACTGGTCGCCACTCTCCATCCAGCCTTGGGGCTTTGGCCTGGGACTGATGGCGGTCGGCATCGCGCTTGTTGTTACCATCAACCGCCGCCTTGCGGCGCGCAAGGAGGCTGAGGCATGAGCGATCCGATCCTGTCCCTTCAGGACGTTCACAAGTCCTTTGGCGAAGCGCATATCATCCGTGGCGCCACGCTGAATGTCATGGCGGGCGAGCGACACGCGGTCATCGGGCCCAACGGTGCCGGCAAGTCGACACTTTTTCACCTGTGTTCTGGGCAGTTTGCTCCGAGCAAGGGAAAGATTCTGCTGCAGGGCAACAGCATCGGCGGCCTGAAACCTGCAGAGGTTAACCGCCGAGGTCTCGCCAGATCCTTCCAGATCACCAACATTTTTCCCGGTGTCTCGGTCCGCGAGAACCTGCGCCTGGCGGTGATGCGCAAGCACAACCTCCAGTTCGTCTTTTGGCGTTCCGCTGCGCGTCTGCGCGTCGTGAACGAAGAGGTCGATGAACTGCTCGAGAAGATCCGCCTTTCCGCACGGGGAAGCGATCTTGCGAGCCAGCTGTCCTACTCCGAGCAGCGATCGCTCGAGATCGGGATGACCCTGGCCTCGGACCCGAAGGTGATCCTTCTGGATGAGCCCATGGCAGGCATGTCCCACGAAGAGACGGACTATACCTCCGGGCTCATCCGGGAGATTACCCAGGGCCGGACGCTGCTGATCGTCGAGCACGACATGAGCGTGGTGTTCTCGCTGGCCCACCGCATCAGCGTGCTCGTCTACGGCGAGATCATCGCGACCGGGACACCGGACGAAATCCGCGGCAACGCCCGCGTCAAGGAAGCCTATCTCGGCGAGGAGGCGGCATGAGCAATCCCATTCTCAAGGTTGAAAACCTCAATGCACACTACGGCAAGAGCCATATCCTGCATGGAGTGAGTTTCAACGTTGCCAGAGGCGAGGTGGTGAGCCTGCTGGGGCGCAACGGATCGGGCCGGTCGACGACGCTGAAATCCATCATGGGATTGGTGCCGCCCTCAGCAGGGCGGGTGCAGCTGGACGGAGCAGAGATCGCCGGTGAGCGGAGCTTTCACATCTGCCGCCGCGGGCTTAGCTATGTCCCTGAGGAGCGTGAGATTTTCCTCAACCTGTCGGTGGACGAGAACCTTGAGATGGGCCGTCAGGCGGGACCGGCAGGCGCGACGAAGTGGGCCGTGGACCAGATGTTCACCTATTTCCCGCGCCTCAAGGAGCGCCGCAACACCCGCGCCGGCAGCCTTTCCGGGGGCGAGCAGCAGATGCTCACCATGTGCCGGTCGCTGCTCGGCAACCCGCTGGTCATGCTGATTGACGAGCCGACGGAGGGCCTTGCACCCAAGATCGTCGCGGTGGTGGGCGAGGTGATCCGGGACATCAACGAAAAGGGCGTCTCGGTCGTGCTGGTCGAGCAGAAGCTCACCATCGCGATGACTGTATCACACCGGATCTGCGTCATGGGGCATGGCCAAGTGGTTTTTGCCGGCACGCCGCAGGCACTGAACGAGCGCCCGGACGTCACCGAGGAATGGCTCGCAGTCTGACGCAGTCAGGGAGGAGAAAGAAATGAAGATGACAGCACCCCTGGAAGTGGGCCTCGTTGTTCGAGACTTGCCATTGATGATGGCATTCTATGAAGCGGCGTTCGGGCTGTCGCTGGTCGCCGATGTGACGGTGCCGGCGGGCAAGGCCAACGAGGCGGCGCTCAGTGCGCAGGCCTACCGAGTTGTCCGCATGCAGACGCCCTGGGGCGAGCGCCTGAAGTTGCTTGCGCCGGAGCGACCGCCCGAGCCATGGCCCGCGCAAAGCGACCATATCCTGGACCGTCACGATGCCAGCTACATCACCTTCATCGTCGATGACTTCGAGGCGGTGGTCGCCAGTGCGATTGCACATGGCGCGCAGGAGATGACCGGACCCGGGCGCATCGAAGTACGTCCGGGCACCTATCTGTCGTTCCTGCGCGATCCCGAGGGCCACATCGTCGAGGTCGTGCAATACGCGCATATCGCGGCCTATCGCGACGATCTGGCGGAGTCGCTGCAATGATCTTCGACTTCTCTGGCCGCTGCATTGTCCTCACCGGCGCCAACGGCGGCATTGGGCGAGCGGTGGCCGACCTGTTTTGCGATGCTGGGGCTGACCTCGTGCTGGCGGATCTAGATGGTGCGGCTCTAGACGCCTTTGCGGAAGACCTGCGTGCGCGGGGTCGGTCGGGCAGGATCGCCAGCCTCGCGGTGGACACGGCAAATCCCGAGGACGCCGACCGCATCGTTCAGACCGCAGCAGATATCGGTGGCATCGATTTCCTCGTGCCGTCCGCCGGAATTTACCTAGCCGAGCCCTTCGCCGAGATGAGCGATGCGCAGTGGCGGCGCACACTTTCGATCAACCTCGATGGTGTCTTCTACCTTACCCGCCGGGCCGTGCCCTTCTTCAGGCCGGACTCCTCGGTCGTCTTTCTCGGGTCGCTTGCGGCTATGCGCGGGGCGGTGGCCAACGCGCATTATGCCGCAACAAAGGGGGCGATGATCTCGATGGGCCGGTCGCTTGCGAAGGAGTTGGCCCCGGACACCCGCGTGAACACGGTGGCGCCCGGCGTCATCGATACTCCGATGACCCAGCAACTAATTGCAACGCGCGGCGACGAGACCCTGCGCCAGACACCGCTGGCGCGGCTTGGGAAAGCCTCGGAGATCGCATCGGTCATCGGTTTTCTCTGTAGCCCTGCGGCCAGTTTCGTGACTGGCGAAACGATCCAGGTGAATGGCGGGGTCCACATGGCCTGACGGCCCGCCGCCTTAATTCACACCCCCCTATTTCCGACCCGCGCGGCAACGTAGCGGGACCTTTCGAGGAGCCCAGAATGCAACCTCACTTCGATTTCACCGGCCAGACGGCCCTGGTCACCGGCGCCGCCGCCGGGCTCGGCCTTGCGATGGCCGAGGCGCTTGCCGCGGCCGGGGCGCGGGTCGTGCTGTTCGACCTCGACCGGTCGGGGCTCGACACCGCGACCGCGCGACTGAATGTCCTGCACGCGGAAAGTGCTGTGCCGGTGCAGGGGTCGATCACCGATGCTGACGCTGTAGCCGAGGTCTGTGAGCTCGCCTGCGGCCTTACCGGCCGGCTCGACGTGGTCATGAACAACGCTGGCGTGTCGGGAAACTCGCCAAGCCTTGATCTGACCGAGGACAAGTGGCGCCGTACGCTCGACATCAACCTCACCGGTGCTTTCCTGGTGGCACAGGCCGCCGGGCGGGTCATGGCCGAAACGGGCGGCGGCAGCATCGTGAACACCGCTTCCATGTACGGTGTCGTGGCGGCCCCGGCACGGGCCGCCTACTGCGCCTCCAAGGCGGGAGTCGTAGCGCTGACCAAGGTGCTCGCTATCGAATGGGCCTCTCTGGGCATCCGCGTCAATGCGATCGGGCCTGGCTATGTGCGGACAGCGCTGACCGAAAGCCTGGCGGCGGAAGGCCGCCTCGATCTCGATGCAATTCTCAATCGCGTGCCCTCCGGCCGGTTGGGCCGACCCGAGGAGATCGCCAGCGCGGCCCTTTTCCTTGCCTCGCCGGCCTCCGGCTACGTCACCGGCCAGACGCTCGTCGCCGATGGCGGCTGGTCTTCCTACACCTATCTGTAAAGGACGTCTTTCATGCCGAATTACTCCGATCTTACGCCGAAAGCGTTCTGGAAAGAGATCGCGGCGACCCCAGATGAGCGTTCCGCGCTTGATCCGACGCTCGGCCGAACCATGCTCGCGCAGCTCCACCTTGTGCGCGCTTTCGAGGAGAAGGTCCTCGATTTGGCGGGGCAGGGGCTGGTGCACGGGCCGGCGCATTCCGCGATCGGGCAGGAGGGTGGCGCCGTCGGCTCTGTGCTGGCGATGAGGGGCTCGGACCAGGTCAACGGCTCGCACCGGGCCCATCACCAGTTCCTCGCCAAGACCCTGTCCTACGTGGCGCCCGACGGGATCAATCCCGAAGCGGCCTTCGGTGACCAGATTCGACGCCTCTCGAAGCGCACGCTCTCGGAGATCCTCGGACTGTCAGATGGCTTCTGCAAAGGGAGGGGCGGCTCGATGCACCTTCGCTGGGCGGAGTCGGGCAACCTTGGAACTAACGCCATTGTCGGCGGCGGCGTCCCCATGGCTGCAGGAGCGGCATGGGCGCACAAGAAGGCCGGAACAGGCGACGTGGTCTACACCTACTTCGGAGACGGGGCGATCAACATAGGTTCTGTCCTCGAGACGATGAACATCGCGGCGGCATGGAAACTCCCGCTGTGCTTCTTTGTCGAGAACAACCGGTATGCGGTGTCTACGAACATCGAGGAGGTGACCGCCGAGGTGCGCCTGTCTGCGCGTGGACTGGCGTTCGGAATACCCTCTCTCAAGGTCGATGGCATGGATACGGTGTCGGTCTATCTTGCGGCGCAGGAGGCGAACGAAATCATGCGCCGCGGCGACGGGCCGGTGATCATCGAGGCGGATGTCTACCGCTACTTCCACCAGAACGGCGCGATGCCGGGATCGGCCTTTGGGTACCGTTCCAAGGAGGAGGAGCAGGAATGGCGCGGGCGAGATCCGCTCGACGCGCTTGCGCAGGGTCTCGAAGAACGGCAGGTGATCGGGTCGCAGGCGGTCGAGGAACTGCGGGCGCGTTCGGTCGAGATGATGGAGAGCATCGCCGGCGAACTCATCGAGGAAGTCGATGGCAAGCGGCGCATCATTCCCGCTCTCTGGCCCGAGGAGGATTTCCGGGACTTCGGGCTGCGCGGCGATCTTTCCGAGTTCGAGGGCGTGCGTTTCGAGGAAGAGCAAAGCTTCGACGGGGTGCTAAAGGACAATGTGAAATTCATCGATGTCGTGGCCGACGTCATGGCCCGCAGGATGTCGGAAGATGAACGTGTCGTGGTCATGGGGGAAGACGTACACCGCCTGAAGGGCGGCACCAACGGCGCGACCCGCGGGCTGTCGAGCCAGTTCCCCGACCGCTGCCTCGGTACGCCGATCTCCGAGAATGCCTTCACCGGGATCGCCGGGGGTATGGCCGCCGATGGCCGCGTGCGCCCGGTCATCGAGTTCATGTATCCCGATTTCATGTGGGTTGCCGCGGACCAGGTGTTCAACCAGATCGGCAAGGCCCGCCACATGTTCGGCGGCGACAGCTCGATGCCGGTCGTCCTGCGTACCAAGATCGCTATGGGAACGGGCTACGGCTCGCAGCACTCGATGGATCCCGCGGGTCTTTTCGCGACGGCCCCGGGATGGCGCATCGTCGCGCCCTCGACCCCCTTCGACTACATCGGCTTGATGAACTCGGCCCTGTTGTGCGACGACCCGGTTCTGGTGATCGAACATGTCGACCTCTATGCCTCCAAGGGCACGGCCCCGGCAGAGGATCTCGATTACTGCATCCCGCTGGGGAAGGCGCGGCTGGTGCGGGAGGGCCAACGGGCGACTATCTTGACCTATCTGGCCATGGTCGAAAAGACCCGCGAGGCAGTCGAACGGTTGGAAATCGACGCCGAGGTGATCGACCTGCGCAGCCTCGACCGCGCGGGCATCGACTGGGAGATGATCGAGGCATCCATCGAGAAAACCGGGAACGCGCTCATCGTCGAGCAGGGGGCGTCAGGCACATCCTATGGCGGCTGGCTGGCCGATGAAATCCAGCGCCGGTGCTTCGACGCGCTCGATCAACCGGTGAAGCGGGTCCACGGCGCAGAGGCCTCGCCCAGCATCTCCAAAGTTCTCGAAGCAGCGGCCTGTGCCCGGCCGCAAGATATCGAAGCCGCGCTGCGCGAACTGATGGCCGATCAGGGCCTGCCGCTGGCGGCCGAATAAGGAGGATAGAAATGCCCAAGGATATCACGCTGCCGTCCTTGTCGGCCGGCATGGAAGACGGGCTGATCGCCCGCTGGCTGGTCAACGAAGGGGACGTGGTCGCGAAGGGCGACCTGCTCGCCGAGATCGAGACCGACAAGGCGACGATGGAACTCGAAGCCGATGGCGAAGGCAGGGTCGGCAAGATCCTCGTCGGAGAGGGTGACCGGGCTGATGTGAACCAGGTGATCCTAGTGCTTCTCGGTGAGGGTGAGGATGCCGCGTCGATTGTGACCCAGACGACCGTAGAGGCGTCCGCACAACCGGCCCCTGATGTGCCCGCTGCGGTGGACCCGGCGCCGCCTGCGAAGAACGGCAGCAAGATCAAGGCCTCACCGCTCGCCCGCCGTCTGGCGGACATGAAGGGCATCCCGCTGGAAGGCCTTGCTGGCTCGGGTCCGCAGGGTCGGATCGTCCGGGTCGATGTGCTGCGAGCGGCGGAGCAGCCGGTGCCGGCTGCGGCGGCTGTTCCGGGTGTGCTTGAATCCCCGGCACCGGCCATCCCCCCGGGTATCGGCACCTACGAGGAAATACCGCACAGCGGCATGCGGCGCACAATCGCAAGACGGCTCGTGGAATCGAAGACCACCGTCCCGCACTTCTATCTAGAGGCGGATTGCGATCTCGAGGCGTTGCTGACTCTCAGGGAACAAGTGAACGCCGATCGAGCGCGGGAAGACAGGATCTCGGTTAACGACTTCATCATCAAGGCGGTTGCCCATGCGATGGCGAAGGTGCCGGGCGTCAACGCCATCTGGACGGAAGAGGCAGTACTGAAGCTCAATTCCATCGACATTTCGGTTGCCGTCGCGACGGAGGGCGGGTTGATCACCCCGGTGGTGCGCGGGGCGGACCGGCTGAGCCTTGGCTCCGTGTCGTCGGAGATGAAGGCCCTTGTCGCAAAAGCGCGAGATGGCAAGCTGAAGCCAGAAGAGTATCAGGGCGGTGGCTTCTCGATTTCCAACCTTGGAATGTTCGGCGTCAAGAAGTTCTCGGCGATCATCAACCCTCCGCAAAGCTGCATTCTCGCTGTCGGTGCGGCGGAACGGCGTCCAGTCGGTCGCGGCGATCAGATCGTGTTGGCGCCGGTGATGAGCGTAACACTTTCGGTGGATCACCGAAGCGTGGACGGCGCGCTCGGGGCCGAATGGCTCGCCGCTTTCAAGTCGGCGATCGAAGCGCCGATGTCGCTGCTGGTGTGAGGTCGGGAATGATTTCAGGACATACAAAAACCTTGGTGATCCTTGCTGATCCGGTGGCTCATGTCCGCACGCCGGAGGCGCTGAACGCGCGCATGTCGGAGGCGGGCATTGACGCCGTGATGGTGCCGGCAGAGGTCGCGCCCGGCGACCTTGCGGCGACCGTGGAGGGACTCCGCTCGATCCGCAATCTGGCCGGACTGGTGGTCACCGTGCCGCACAAGACGGCGATGCCTGCCCTCTGCGACAGCCTGTCCCAGAGGGCAGAAATTGCGTCGAGCGTGAATGTCGTGCGGCGCGGTGCTGACGGGCGATTGCACGGGGACCTGCTGGACGGCGAAGGCTTCATGCGCGGGCTCTCCTCAACAGGGACCGAGATTTCTGGAAAGCGGATCTTTCTTGCCGGCGCCGGTGGGGCGGCAAGCGCCATCGCCTTTTCGCTCGCGGCGCGCGGACCGGCCTGTCTCACCGTCGCCAACCGTTCCCGCGCCAAGGCGCAGGACCTGGTGACCCGCCTCACGCGCGCCTTCCCCGGCCTCGAGGCTGCTGTCGGCGACGGACCGACCGGCCACGACTTGGCGATTAACGGCACGTCGCTTGGGCTGAAGCCCGAGGACCCGTTGCCGTTCGAGCCCGCAGAGCTGCTCGCAGGGGCGACCGTTGCCGAGGTGATCATGCAGCCCGAAACGACTGCGCTGCTTGACCGCGCGCAGGAACTCGGCCTCGGGACGCACGCCGGACGACATATGCTCGACGGCCAGCTCGCCGAGATGATGGACTTTCTTCTGACCTCCGGAGACCCCCAGATATGAAACGGATTTGCCTTGCGAGCCTGCGCGCCTCCGGACTCCTTCGCGACGCCAACCTCGTGGCCGGGGAGTGGATCGAGACCGATCCTGCGAACGGCATTGCCGTTCACGATCCCGCCGACGGTGCGCTGATCGGCTATGTTCCCAACCTTGGGCGGACCGACACGCAGCGGGCAATCTCTGCCGCGGAGGCGGCGCAGAAGGACTGGGCCCGGCGCACCGCTAAGGACCGTTCGACCCTGCTCCGGGTGTGGTTCGAGCTGATGCTGGAGCATCGCGAGACGCTCGCCAACATCCTGACGCTTGAACAGGGCAAGCCGCTGCCCGAGGCGGCGGGAGAGATCACATACGGCGCGAGCTTCATCGAATGGTTCGCCGAGGAGGCGCGCCGCATCTACGGCGAGACCATTCCGGGGCACCAGCCAGACAAGCGCCTGATGGTCATGAAGCAGCCCATCGGCGTGGTCGGCGCGATTACCCCGTGGAACTTCCCGAACGCGATGATCACCCGTAAGGCCGGGCCGGCTTTTGCCGCAGGCTGCGCCATGGTCCTCAAGCCGGCGTCACAGACGCCTTACTCCGCCATTGCGCTTGCGGTCCTAGCGGAGCGGGCGGGGCTGCCATCGGGCCTGTTTAGCGTCATTACCGGATCCGCTTCGCAGATCGGCGTCGAACTCACCTCCAACCCGTTCGTGCGCAAGATCACCTTCACCGGTTCCACCGAGGTTGGCGCGCAGCTTTACGCGCAATCCGCCCCGTCGATCAAGAAACTGGGCCTCGAACTTGGCGGCAATGCGCCTTTCATCGTTTTCGATGACGCCGATCTAGACGCCGCTGTTGAGGGCGCGCTGATCGCGAAGTTCCGCAACAACGGCCAGACCTGCGTGTGCGCCAACCGGATTTACGTTCAGGAGGCGGTCTACGAGGACTTCGCGAAGAAGCTTGCCAAGGCGGTGGCCGGTCTTCGCACCGGCAATGGTTTCGAGGCCGGGGTCGAGCTTGGCCCGCTGATCGATGCGGCCGCTGTGGCGAAGGTCGAGCAGCATGTAGCCGATGCGAAAGCGCACGGCGCGCGCGTTCTCACCGGCGGGGCGCGCCACCCCCTTGGGGGCACCTTCTACGAGCCGACCGTCATAGCCAATGCGACCGCCGACATGGCGGTAGCGCGGGAAGAGACCTTCGGTCCCCTGGCGCCGCTGTTCCGTTTCAAAGAGGAAGCCGAGGCCATTGCGGCGGCAAATGCCACCGACTTCGGGCTCGCCTCCTATTTCTACGCGCGCGACGTCGCCCGGATATTCCGTGTCTCTGAGGCCTTGGAATACGGAATGGTAGGGGTGAATACCGGCCTGATCTCGACTGCGGAGGCACCTTTCGGCGGGGTCAAGATGTCCGGTCTCGGTCGTGAGGGCTCGCATCACGGGCTCGATGACTTTCTCGAGCTCAAGTACGTCTGCCTCGGAGGTATCCAGTGATGACCGGGGCAAACTATGGCGAGATCGTGGTTGACGCGAGCCCCGGTAGATAGGTCACGGCAATCCGTGTGGTAAAGTTTGCTAGACGCGTCGCGTCGTGGAGCGCGAGCACCTCGGTAGCATTTGCCCGGACTCGGGCTGCTTACTGCAATAAGCAACCGCAATAAATAACATAATTATCCTTATGCGAAACAATGTATGTAGCGGGTGCGCGCTACCCTCAAGTGCGACTCCCATTAGAAAAAATCGTTATCTAATGGCGCGGCCGTGCATCGGAAATGCCAGTAGTCAGCGCGCCCGCCAGCGCAAGCTGATCCGGCATCCGCAGCTTCGAGATCAGGTCATCGAGCGGATCAAGAACGGCCCCCTCCCGGCAGCATGCTGCGCATGCGCCGGCCGGTCGACGGGACACCTGAGTCATTCCCTGTGCAGCGCGGCGGCGAGCTGCATCGCAAAGCGGGCCGAGGCGACCGGCAGCGTCCGGCCGCGCAGTTGGCCCAGGATGAGGCTGCCGGGGGAGACATCCTTTTTCGAGATCGGCCGGAAGGCAAGACGCCCGTCCAGCGGCGCCTGAAGTCCGATTGGGATCTGGAAGCCGATGGCGCGCTCGTGCAGGACGTAGTGCCGGATGAGCTCGAAACTCTCGGTCTCGAGGATCGGGCTCAAGCTCCTGCCGAGCCGGCGCGCGGCGAATTCCAGGAGGTGCCGCACCCCGTATTTGGCGTCAGGCGCCACGCTCGGCGCGTCGAGGCATTCCCAGAGACGCAACTCCTTGCGTGCCGCCAAGGGGTCGTCGCTCCTTAGGATGGCATGAACCTGCTGCGGCACCAGTTCCAGCACTTCGAAATCGACGAGGTATACCGGCTCGAACACCAGGGCAATGTCGGAGGCATAGCTTGCCAGTTCCTGCTCGGCCTGCGCCCGGTCGCGCACCTTGACGGTGAAGGTGACGCCCGGATGCTCCGCCCGGTATTTGGCGATCTGCTCGGGCAGGAAATAGGGCAGCAGCGCCTGCGAGCAGGCGATCCGGACATGCCCGCGCCGCTCTCCCGAGAGATCGGCGACCTGGCTCTGTACCCGTGAAAAATCCGACTTGGACATGCGGTAGTGGTGCAGCACCATCTCGCCCGCCGGGTTCAGTCGCACGCCGCCGGGAATGCGCTCGAAGATGGGCGAGCCGAACTCCGCCTCGAAGCCGCGGATGCGCCGGTTCAGCGCCGAGGCCGTGAGGTTCATGTCCTCGGCCGCCTTGCGCATCGATCCCGATCTGGCGACGGCCTCAATCAGGGCAAAGGTCTGAAAATGCTTCATTTTTTCACACATTTTATGCGGTGCAAAAAATGCACCGTACCTGTGAAATCATAGCACTTTGCGCAA
Source organism: Salipiger mangrovisoli (assembly GCF_015223355.1). Lineage (GTDB taxonomy): Bacteria > Pseudomonadota > Alphaproteobacteria > Rhodobacterales > Rhodobacteraceae > Salipiger > Salipiger mangrovisoli. Next base: position 58,006 of record NZ_JADFFK010000027.1, read on the forward strand.
CACGGCAGATACACCAACCTAACCGGGACATTGGCATCTCAGCAGGAAGAGCCCCCGAAATGAGCACAACACGTCGAAATTTCCTGAAGACTGGCGCCGCAATCACGGCCATGCCCTTCATTCACGCGCTGCCCGCCGCCGCCGGTGCGGGCGACACGCTGGTCGCGGTCACCGCGCAGACGATCAACTCGCTGGACCTGCACCGCACCGGGACCAACCGCGCCAGCTACGCAGTTGCGATCAACTGCTACGACCGGCTGGTCACTTTCGGCACCAAGGAAGCGCCGGGCGGGGGCCTCAGCTACGATTACGCGACCCTCGAGCCCGAGCTGGCCGAAAGCTGGACGATCTCGGACGACGGTATGACCATCACCTTCACACTCAAGGAGGCATCCTTCCAGGACGGCAGCCCGGTGACCGCAGAGGACGTGAAGTGGTCGTTTGACCGCGCGGTGACGGTCGGCGGCTTCCCGACGGTGCAGATGAAAGCCGGCGGGCTGGAGCGCCCTGAGCAGTTCGAGGCGGTGGATGCGAAGACCTTTGTGGTCAAGCTCGACCGCCCGTCGAAACTGTCGCTGCCGGACCTTGCCGTGCCGGTGCCCTTCATCATCAACGCGACCCTAGCAAAGGCGAACGCCACGGCGGACGACCCCTGGGCGATGGAATACCTGCACAAGAACACCATCGGCTCGGGCGCCTACAAGGTGACCCGCTGGGACCCCGGCCAGCAGGTTGTCTACGAGCGGAACGAGGCCTGGGTCGGCGGTCCTGTACCCTCCTACGCCCGCGTCATCATGCGCGAGGTGCCCTCGGCGGCGACCCAGCGCGCGCTGGTTGAACGCGGCGACGTGCAGGTGGCCTTCGACATCCCCGACAAGGATGCGGCAGAATTGGCCGAGAAGCTGACGGTCTATTCCACGCCCGTCGAGAACTGCATCCACGCGCTTTGCCTCAACACCAATTTCGAGCCCTTCCAGGACGCGAACGTGCGCAAGGCCATCGCTGCCATCGTGCCCTACGAGGCGATCTTCAAGGCCGCCGCCTATGGTCGCGGCGCGCCGCTCTGGGGCGGCTCGGCCGAGATCACCGACACCGCCTGGCCGCGCAAGTCGCCCTATGACACCGACCTCGCCACGGCACAGGAGTTCATGGCGGCCTCGGCCTACCCGGACGGCTTCGAGACCACGCTGTCGATTTCCACCGACCTCGCCTCTTGGATGGAACCCGCCGCTTTGCTGATCCAGGAGGCGGTCGCCAAGATCGGCATCACTGTCCAGCTCGACAAGATTCCCGGCGCCAACTGGCGCACCGCTGCGCTGGTCGAGAAGCGGCTGCCGATGCATCTCGAGAATTTCGGCGGCTGGCTCAACACGCCCGACTACTACTTCTTCTGGGCCTACCAGAAAGATCACCTGTTCAACTCGTCGAACTACTTTAACGAGGAGGTCGAGCAGCTCACCAACGAGACGCTGCATATGGCGATGGACGACCCCGAGTATGCGCCGAAGATCAAGCGCATGTTCGAGATCGCCTTCGAGGACCTGCCGCGCATCCCGCTCTACCAGCCAGCGCTGAACGTCGCGGTGAACGGCGCCTCGGGCTACGAGTTCTGGTTCCACCGCCAGCTCGACATCCGCAGCCTTAGCCCCGCGAGCGCCTGAGCCATGGGTGCGCGCGGCACGGCCATCGGACTTCGCATCGCCCAGGCCATCCCGGTGCTCTTCGGGGTGATCGTGATCTCCTTTCTGCTCACGCGCGCCCTGCCGGGCGACCCGGCGGCGCAGTTCGCCGGGGCCATGGCCACCGAGGAGTCGATCGAGCAGGTCCGCACCTCGCTCGGCCTCGACAAGCCGCTGGTGACGCAGTTCGGGCTCTATCTCGGGCAGCTCGCGCGCGGTGATCTCGGCCAGTCGGTCTCGACCGGCCAGCCGGTGATCGAGGAGCTAGCGAGCCGCCTGCCCGCCTCGCTGGAACTGACGCTCTTTGCGCTGATCCTCTCCTGCGCCGTCGCGATCCCGCTTGGCGTGCTGGCGGCGACCCGACCCGGCAGCTGGGTCGACCAGCTCTGCCGCCTGCTGGTCACCGCCGGGGTCAGCCTACCGACCTTCTTCACCGGCATCGTGCTGGTCTATGTCTTCTACTACCTGCTCGGCATCGCACCTTCGCCGCTCGGACGGCTCGACTTCATCTACCTCGACCCACCGCATGTCACCGGCTTCTTCCTGATAGACGCGGCCCTCGCCGGCGATTGGGAGACCTGGTTCGGCGCGCTCAAGCAGCTGATCCTGCCGGGGCTGACGCTGGCGCTCTTCACTCTCGCCCCGATCGCCCGGATGACCCGCGCGGCCATGCTCTCGGCGCTCTCGGCCGACTACGTGCGCACCGCCCGCGCGGCGGGGCTCGCGCCGCGCAAGGTGCTCTACGGCTACGCCTTCCGCAACGCGCTGCTGCCGGTGGTCACCACGCTCGGCATGGTCTTCTCCTTCGTGCTTGGTGCCAACGTGCTGGTCGAAAAGGTCTTTGCCTGGCCCGGCATCGGCTCCTACGCGGTCGAGGCACTGGTGGTCTCGGATTACGCCGCGGTGCAGGGCTTCGTGCTGTCGATGGCGCTGCTCTTCGTGCTGCTCAACCTCATCATCGATCTCGCCTATTCGGTGATCGATCCGCGCTTCGGGACTTCTGCCAAATGACCGACGTGACAGTGGAAAATGCAACGCCCGCCCGGGCCAAGAAAGGCTCCGGCACCCTGCGCCACATCCTCTGGGTGCTGCGCGAGAACCCGGTCACCGGCCTGTCGTTCGCGATGTTCGCCGGGCTGCTGATCTCGGCCCTCATCGGCCCCTCGATCGTGCCCTACGATCCGCTGGCCACCGACGCCAGCGCGACGCTCCAGCCCCCCTCGGCCGCACATTGGTTCGGCACCGACAACCTCGGGCGCGACGTGTTTAGCCGGGTCATCGTGGCGACGCGGCTCGACCTGGTGATCTCGGTCGCGGCGGTGGCGCTGAGCTTCGTCTTCGGCTCGGTCCTAGGGGCCATCGCCGGCTATCGCGGCGGCTGGATCGACACGGTGCTGAGCCGGGTGCTCGATACGATCATGGCCTTCCCGCTCTTCGTGCTGGCGATGGGCATCGTCGCCGCGCTCGGCAACTCGGTGGCCAACATCATCTACGCGACGGCGATCATCAACATTCCCTTCTACGCGCGCCTGGTGCGGGCCGAAGTGAACATCCGCCGCGACGCTGGCTTCACCCAGGCCGCCAAGCTCGCCGGGAACTCCGACACGAGGGTTCTGGCGCTGCACATCTTCCCCAACGCCCTGCCGCCGATGATGGTGCAGGTCTCGCTCAACCTCGGCTGGGCGATCCTCAACGCCGCGGGCCTGTCGTTCATCGGTCTCGGGGTACGCCCGCCGACCCCGGAATGGGGGATCATGGTGGCCGAGGGGGCGAACTACATCGTCTCGGGCGAATGGTGGCTCGCGCTCTTCCCGGGCCTGTGGCTGATGCTCGCTGTCTTCACCTTCAACCTGATGGGCGACGGGCTGCGCGACATCGTCGACCCTCGCCGCCGAAGCTGACCCGCGCCGCCGCCATTCATCTTTCCCGAAATACTCCGGGGGTGCTGGGGCGGTGCCTCCGCGACCAGCCCCAGCAACAAGGACCCGCACATGCTCAGCATCAAGGACCTCCAGGTCGCTTTCCGCACCCGCAAGGGCGAGGTGAGCGCCGTCCGGGGCATCAGCTTCGAGCTCGCCAGAGGCGAAAGGCTCGGCATCGTCGGCGAGAGCGGCTCGGGCAAATCCGTGACCTCCTACGCGCTGATGCGCATCCTCGACGCCAACGGAAGGATCAAGGCCGGCGATGCGGTCTATTCCGGGATCGATCTGCGCAAGGCCGCCGAACGCGACATGCGCGACCTGCGGGGGCGCGAGATTTCGATGATATTCCAGAACCCACGCGCCGCGCTCAACCCGATCCGCAAGGTCGGCCACCAGATCGAGGACGTGCTGCGCCAGCACGCCCGCGCCACCCGGCAGGACGCAAGGCAAAAGGCCATCGCCGCGCTCGAGGCGGTGAAGATTCGCGATGCCGAGGCGCGCTACGACGCCTATCCCTTCGAGCTCTCTGGCGGCATGTGCCAACGCGTGGTCTGCGCCATTGCGCTCGCCTGTGATCCCAAGCTGATGATCATGGACGAGCCGACCACCGGGCTCGACATCACCACGCAGAAGGCGGTGATGGACCTGGTGGATGAACTGGTGACCGCGCGCGGCATGTCGTCGATCCTGATCACCCATGACCTCGGGCTGGCCTCGGAATACTGCGACCGGATCGTGGTGATGAAGGACGGGCAGATCGTCGAGGAAGGCGCTCCGCAACTTCTGCTGAGCGCGCCGCAGCACCCCTACACCCGCAAGCTGGTCGATGCGACGCCCCGACGCGGCGTGACCATCCGCGAGCTGCTGCCGCAGGAAGAACGCCGCCCGCTCGCCCCGCATGTGGTCGCCGAGACGCCGCTTCTGGAAGTGCGCAACCTGACCAAGACCTACCAGGGCAAATCCGGCCCCGTGCATGCGGTCAGGGACATCTCCTTCACCATCCGCGAGGGCCAGTCGGTCGGGCTCGTCGGCGAGTCCGGCTGTGGAAAGTCCACGACGTCCGCGATGCTGGTCCGGCTGCTCGATCCCACCTCGGGCCAGCTGCTTTACCGCGGCGAAGACCTGGCGCAGATGCCCGCCGCGGATTTCGCCCGGAACCCTCTGCGCGGCAAGATCCAGATGGTCTTTCAGGACGCCACCGACAGCCTCAACCCGCGCCACACCTCGCGCCAGTCGATCGCCGAGCCGCTGAAGCGGATGACCGACCTGCGCGGCGCGGCGCTGGCGGCGCGGGTCGAGGAACTTGCCAGCGTCACCGGCCTGCCCGAGCACCTGCTCGACCGGTTCCCGCACCAGCTCTCGGGCGGCCAGAAGGCGCGCGTCGGCATCGCCCGCGCCATTGCCACCGAGCCCGACTTCCTGATCCTCGACGAGCCCACCGCGGCGCTCGACGTGTCCATCCAGGCGGTGGCGCTGAACCTTCTCGCCGACCTTCGCGCCCGGCTCGGCATGAGCTACCTCTTCGTGTCGCATGACCTCAACGTGGTGCGCATGCTCTGCGACCATGTGATCGTGATGAAGGGCGGCGAGATCGTCGATGCCGGCCCGGTCGAGCAGGTCATGGACAGCCCGTCCCACCCCTACACCCGCGAGCTGCTCGAAGCCGCACCGCAGGTCCCGATCCCGACCGCGGCGGCCTGAGCCGCGCGGTCGCCCCCGTCCCATCCCCGAGGCCGAAGGACCCAAGATGACAGAAGATCTCCCTTTCACCCTGCCAGCCCTGCGCGCCGCCTATGACGCCGGGCAGCGCCCTGAGGACGTGATCGCGTTGGCCTATGCCCGTCTCGATGCGATCGGCGATCCCGGGATCCTGATCCATGACGCCCGCGAGGCCGCGCTGGCGGCGGCCCGGGTGCTTGGACCGCGCGAGGGCAAGCCGCTCTGGGGCATCCCCTTCGTCGCCAAGGACAATATTGACGTGGCGGGCATGCCGACCACCGCCGCCTGCCCCGACTTTTCCTACGTCGCCGAGCGCGATGCCTTCGTGGTCGAGCGGCTCCTTTCGGCTGGGGCGATCTGCCTCGGCAAGGCCAATCTCGACCAGTTCGCCACCGGCCTCGTCGGGGTCCGCACCCCCTATCCCGTGCCGCGCAACGCGCTCGACCCCGAGATCGTGCCGGGCGGCTCCTCTTCCGGCTCGGCGGTCGCGGTCGCGCAGGGCTTCGCGTGTTTCTCTCTGGGCACCGACACGGCGGGCTCCGGCCGCGTCCCGGCGGCGCTCAACGGCATCGTCGGACTCAAACCGACTCTGGGCGCGCTTTCATCGAGCGGGATGATCCCCGCCTGCCGCACGCTCGACACGATCTCGATCTTCGCGCTCACCGTCAGCGACGCCTTCGAGGTCTTCGCCCTCGCCCAGGCCGAGGACCCCGAGGACGCCTATTCCCGTGGCCTGCCCGCCCCGAGCCTTTCGCCGGTTCCGCCGCGCCTGAAGATCGCGGTCCCGACCCGCGCATCGCTCGTGACCGACGGCGACAGCGTGCAGGACGCCAGCTTCCACGCGACACTGACGCAGCTGCGCACCACCGGCGCCGAGGTGGTCGAGCTCGATTTCGAGCCCTTCTACGAGGTCGCCCGGCTGCTCTATGAGGGTGCCTGGGTCGCTGAGCGCACCGCCGCCCTCGGCGCGCGCCTCACCGAGAAGCCCGAGACGCTGCACCCGGTCACCCGCCAGATCATCTCGTCGGGGCTGAACCTGAGCGCGGTCGATGCCTTCCGTGCGCAATACCGCCTTGCCGATCTGCGCAAGACCTGCGCCGAGCTCATGACGGGGATCGACATGCTCTGCGTGCCGACCATGCCGCGCTTCGTCACGGTGGCGGAAATCACCGCGGATCCAATCGGACCCAACTCGCTGCTCGGCACCTACACCAACTTCGTGAACCTGCTCGATATGAGCGGCATCGCGGTGCCCTGCGGGCTGCGCGCCGACGGGCGTCCGGCAAGCGTGACCTTCCTCGGCCGGGCCGGTGCCGACGCCAGCCTCGCCGCCGCGGCGACGCTGATCGAGCAGGGCACGCTCGGCGCGACCGGCTGGGCACGGCCTCCGCGCCCTCTGCCGTCCGGGGAGTCCCGCGCCGGGGAACTTCCGGTTTTCGTCTGCGGCGCGCATATGTCGGGCATGGCGCTCAATGGCGAGCTGGTCTCGCTCGGCGGTCGTTTCCTGAAGGCCTGCCTCACCACGCCCTCCTACAAGCTCTACGACCTCGCCGGTGGCCCGCCGAAGCGTCCGGGGCTGAGCCGACAGGAGATTGGCGGGCGCGCCATCGCGGGCGAACTCTGGGCGCTTCCGGTGGCGAGCGTCGGTGCGTTCCTCGAAGGCATTCCGGCGCCGCTTGGTCTTGGCAAGGTGCAACTGCAGGACGGCAGCGTCGAGGTAGGCTTCATCTGCGAGGGCATCGGCGTCGAGGGCGCCGAGGACGTCTCGGAGCATGGAGACTGGCGGAGCTACCTCGACCACCTGGCGGCGGCGCGGTCACGCGAGGCCGCGAGCGCGCCGGTGAAGTGACCCCTCGCCGGAACGGCGAAGCGCGATGGCGGCCAGGGTTTCCCGGCCGCCATCTGCCTTCGCGGGGCCAGCCTCGGAGCTGGCAGGACGGCGCGGTCACGCCACGTCGCGGAACACCGGGGGCCGCGCGCAGCCGACACCCGAAATCTCGAGGGCGCGGGCAATCCGCAGGGCCAGCGCCTCCTTCCAGGGCGGCACGATGACCTGCACCCCGATCGGCAGCTCTCCGGGCAGGAAGACGGGCACGGTCGCCACTGGCAGGCCGATGCAGGAGAACGGCTGCGCCAGCAGCCCCAGATTGGGCCGGAGCGGCCTCTCTTCACCCCCGAAATACAGCGTCTTGTCGCCGCGCAGCGGCGCGGACACAGGGGTTGCGGGAACGATCAGCGCGTCGATGCGTACAAAGGCCTCCATGGCCCGAGCAAGCCACCAGGCACGCACCCGCTGGGCCCGGCTGACCCAGGCCGCGGGCAGAAGCGCACCCGCGAGGAACCGGTCGCGCGTATCGGGATCGAACTCGTCCGCGCGGGCACGCAGCCGGTCGAGATGGAAGGCCGCGCTTTCGGAATTGGTGATCAGGTAGGCCGCGGCACGCCCGGCCTCTGCGCCGTCGAGGTCGATGCCATGCACCTGCCTGCCGCCCTCGGACTTGAGCACGTGGGCGACCGTTGCCGCCGCAACGCGGGCCAGCGGCCCGGCCTGCGCCGAGAGCCAACCCCCCGGACACGCGAAGCGGAGACCCTCGATCCCGGTTTGGAGGCCGGGCAGCGCCGCCTCGACGGGTCGGCCCGCGCATCCATGGTCCTCCGGGTCCGGCCCCTGCATCGCGTCGTAGGACAGTGCGAGATCAGTGACAGAGCGCGCGAAGGGGCCAAGATGATCGAGGCTGTCGACGAAGGAGAAGGTTCCGGCGCGGGTGAGCCGCCCATAAGTAGGCTTGAGGCTGAACACTCCGCAGAGCGAGGCTGGCACACGCAGCGATCCATTTGTGTCCGAGCCCAGCGATACGGGCGCGAGGCCCGCCGCTGTGGCCGCGCCGCAACCGGAGGAGGAGCCGCCTGTCATCCGGGCAAGGTCGTGTGGATTTCGGCAGGCGCCCTCATGGCTGTTTTCACCCGTGAAATCATAGGCATATTCGCCCATCCCAAGCGTGCCCACCAGCACCGCCCCCGCCCCACGCAGACGCCGGATCAGCGCCGCATCGGTTCGTGCGGCGGCGCGGTCGCGGTTGATCCGCGATCCGGCCAGAGTCGGCAGGCCCTCGACGTCGAAGAGGTTCTTTACCGCAAAGGGCACCCCTGCCAGCGGCCCCGGCTGCCGGCCCGCGGTGATCGCGGCATCGACAGCATCGGCCTCGGCAAGCGCGCGTTCGCCGGTCACCGCGGTGAAGGCGTTCAGCTCGGGGTTCAGCAGGGCGATGCGTTTCAGCGCCGCCTCGGCAACCGTCCTGGCACGCAGATCGCCGCGGCTCACGCCTGCGGCGATCTCATGTCCCATGGCCCATTGCAGGTCACGCATCCGCGTCCTCCGGAAGATCGGGAAGTCGGAAGACCGGCGCGAGGACCAGCTCGGCGTCGTCCAGGTCGACCGTCTCGAGGATCGCTGCCATCTCGACGGCGATCGCGAGGAACCGGGCGGTGCCGGGACGATGGTCCGGCCCGATCGGCAGGTCCATCGCGGCCGACACCGCGTCGATATAGGCGTCGTAGCCCATCCCGGTCATTCGGCCGGTTGCGCTTCGGCGGCGGGCTCGACACCGTCCGCCGACGTGTCCTTCGCCTCCAGTTTCGGGCAGAGATAGAGGAAGACCGCCACCACCGCGTAGGCCAGTGCCACGCCCGGCGTCACGCCGAAACCGACCTCGGGCCCGTGCATGAAGCCGAAGAAGGTCAGCACCGCCCCCGCCCCGGCAAAGGCCGCCGCCCAGGTGAAGTTGCGCTCGATCACGAAGACCCCGATGGCCGCCAGCACCAGCCCGGTGAGGATCGCACCGCTGCCGAGCACGCCGAGGCCCTGGTAGAGCACGCCGTTCTGCGCCATGCCCGCCACCAGCTCCGGCGTGACCTGCGCCCCGGCGGCACCGAGCGCGCCGTCGATCAGCGTCTTCGCCCAGGCGGCAAGGTGCGGCACCATGCCGAGGATGATTGCCGGCGCGTGTTTCATCGGCGAAGTCTGGAAGGCCTGCGCACCGATCAGCATCCCGATGTAAAGTAGGATCGGCGCGATCGCCACCACCGGCACGAGGTTGAGGAAGACCGCGAGGACCCCGAACCACGCCAGGACCAGCACGAAGACCCCCGTCGCGGCGGAATAGCCGATCCGACCTCCCATGGCCTTCCAGCCGGGATGGCCGATGTAGACGGCGTTGGCGAAGGGCGAACCCAGCACCGTGCCGATCAGCGAGATCATCCCCTCGGCCGAGATCGCCTCGGTGGTCGAATAGACGTCGCCGGCCGCCTCGGCGCTCTCCACGTTGTCCATCGCCTCGACGAGGTCATAGACACCGAAGGGGATCGCGGTCACGAGGATGAAACCGAGGAACTCGAAACCCGAGAACACGTGGTCAATGGCCGGGATCGGGATCGAGAAGCCGAAATGCGAAAGGCTCTCCGCCAGCGCGCCCGCGTTCATGCCGCCGATTTCGGGCATACGCAGCGCCGCCGCGCCCCAGGCGATGAGCATGCCGACGATGATGGCGACAAGCCCCGCCGGTATGCCGCGCGGGTATTTCACCCCGCCGAACCAGCTGACGAGGATGATGGCAAGGCAGGTGAGACCGATGATCGAGGTCATGAAAATCTCGGTCGCCGGGCGCATCGCGATGAAGGCGATGGAGACGCCCGCCAGCGTGCCGAGCAGCGCCGCGCGCGGCGTGATCCGGCGGATCATCGGGGCGAGGAACGACCCGCCGATCAGGATGAAGCCCTGCAGGAAAACCCAGGCGAGCCCGGCCTCCCAGGCCTTCACCGGATCGCCGGTCTGACCGAGGATCGGCAGCATGATCACGAAGACCACGATGAACATGTGCGGCACCGAGGGACCCGAAGGCAGGGCGCAGACATCCGCCCGCCCCTCCTTCTTCGCCAGCCGCAGCCCCATCCAGGCATAGTACATGTTTCCAAGGAACAGCATCAGCCCGACCGCGGGCAGGATGCGCCCGAAGGTCAGCTCGTCGGGCAGGCCGACCACGTATTTCAGCAGGCCGGTCATCACCAGCAGGTTGACCAGCACGTTGGTTCCCAGACCGAAGAGGGCGTTCCAGTCGCCCGGGGTCCAGAGCTTCACTGTCGTTTTGTCCATATTGTCTCTCTCCTGTCGGAAGATTCCCGTCGATGCTCCTGCCCGCCGGGTCGTCTCAGGCCGCCTGTTCACCGGCGGTTATTGCGTTCGCGAAGCTCGCGGCGTCGCTGACCCAGCCAAAGATCCCGCCTTGGGCCTTGATCATCTCGAGGCCGACGCGGTGGAACTCGGGAAAGTAGGAGGCGCAGGCGTCGCCGAGGGCCACACAGCGGTAGCCCCGGTCATTGCCTTCGCGGATGGTGGTGTGCACGCAGACCTCGGTGGTGACGCCGCAGACGATCAACGTGTCGATGCCGTTGTTGCCGAGGATTTGCGCGAGGTCGGTCTGGTGGAAGGCCCCCTTCCCCGGCTTGTCGAGCACCACCTCGCCCGCCAGCGGGGCGAGCTCGGCCACGATGTCATGCCCCGGCTCTCCGCGCACGAGGATGCGGCCCATCGGGCCGGGATCGCCGATGCGCCTGCTCGGCACGCCGCGCTGGATCTTCGCGGGCGGCGCGTCCGAAAGGTCGGGCCGATGGCCCTCGCGCGTGTGGATGACCAGCATGCCCGAGGCCCGCGCGGCCTCGAGCGCCCGTCCGCAGGGTCCAACCGCCGCCTGCAGCAGCGAGACGTCGTTGCCCAGCGTTTCCCCGAAACCGCCCGGCTCGAGAAAGTCGCGCTGCATGTCGATGACGATCAGCGCGGCCCGGTCCCGGTCGAAAATCAGCGGAGCCGGGTCCGCGGCCAGTTGCACCTTGTTCATTTTTGGCATTCCTTTCTGACGGGGGCCCGGCGCGGCACCGGTACAGGCGAGGGGCCGAAGCGATGGAGGATTTCGACAGGGCGTCCGTGGAGAGGGAGATCCGTGCGGAGTTCGAGGCCTATGAGGCCGCGCTCGGGGCCAATGATGTCGAGCGCCTGACCGGCTTCTTCTGGGAGGACCCGCGCGCCGTGCGGTTGGCGCCCGGCGGCGGTCTCTACGGCCACGCCCAGATCGCCAGCTTCCGCAAGGCCCGCGACGTGTCGGACATCGCGCGCGAGCTGAGCGAGGTGCGTATCACCGCCTTCTCCGCCGACTTCGGAACTGCCACCTGCGAATACCGCCGCCTCGGATCGGGGCGGCACGGCGCGCAGAGCCAGGTCTGGATGCGCCGACCGGAGGGCTGGCGCATCGTCTCGGCCCACGTCAGCCTCGATCCCTGACGGCGCAATACGCGCCTCGATTGCGCGCCTGCCTCTGCGAGCTCTCGCAACGAGAGGCGCGCGACCCGGCCGGGTCTCCGCACGCGCAAGCGCAAGCGCATGCAAATTGTTCACAAATTCGCGCATGAGTCTCGGCGTCTCCGCAAGGGGCGCAGGGTTTCAGCAACATTCCGGCCGGACTCTGCGACGTGCAGGGCCAGACCTTCTGCGCGCATCGTGCCGCTGTGCAGTGCTGATTTCCACTGCTATGATTTCAGCGATCCGATGCAAAATTTGCAGCAGTAGAGCCCCATGCGCCATCTCGTCACCCTCCTAATGATCCGCGACGTAGCCCGCGCCGGTTCTATCCGCCGCGCCGCCGAAGACATGAACATCACCAGTTCCGCCCTCAACCGACGCATCCAGAGCTTCGAGGAGGAGTTCGGTGCACCGATCTTCGAACGCCTGCCACGCGGCGTGCGGCTGAACCCGGCGGGCGAGCTGCTGATGCAGCATATCCAGGCTCAGGTCGGCGATCTGGCTCGCATACGCAGCCTCATCGCCGACCTGAGCGGCGAGCGGCGGGGCCACGTCTCCATTGCCTGCTCGCAGGCGCTGAACCCGGTCTTCCTGCCCCGCGAGGTTGCGCGCTACCGCGCCGAGCACCCTGGCGTCACCTTCTCGATCCGCATCCGCGACCGCGCCCAGGCCGAGCACGAGCTCAGCACCTTCGCCACCGACCTCGCGCTGGTCTTCGAGCCGGTCCACCTAGTGGATTTCGAGGTGATCCAGGCCACCGAGCAGCCGGTCTGCGCCGTGCTCTCCGAGACCCATCCGCTGGCCGGGCGCGAGGAGCTGCGACTGCGCGACTGCCTCGCCGAGCGTCACATCATCCCCTCGCCGGAATACGGCGTGCGCCACCTGCTCGAGCAGGCGACCCACGGGCGGTCGCTGTCGCTGCGCCCGGTGGTCGAGGCCGACAGCTTCGAGCTGATGCGCCAGTATGCGCTCTACGAACAGATCATCGGCTTCCAAATCCCCATCGGCATTCCCGCCGTTTCCGGCTCCGGCCTGGTGGTGCGCCCGATCCATCGAGACGACATCGAGCCCGGGCTGCTGCTGCTCGGCCAGATGCGCGGGCGCACCCTGCCCGTCGCCTCGGCGAAATTCGCCCAGCAGATCGCCCGCGCCCTGCAAGCGGACCCTGTCCCCTAGGCGCGAGCGTGCTGATGACCTTGTGCGGTTTTCCGGCGTTGCGCAGTCGCTGCGCGAAGGCATTCAGGGTGGGGTTGTGATGTGCAGCGACGAGGGCGACCAGAGCCTTGGTTCGATCAAGGAATCTGTTGGGTGGCGCAAAAACTCTGCTCTAAAGGAAAGCGTCCGGGTCAGAAAAGGCCGGCCGGCACGCAGATCTCTTCCGGCCTCGGCCCCTGGGGCCAGAGCAGGAGCCGGTCGGCGGAAGACGCCAGCGGTACATCGTTGATCGAAGCGTGTCGCTCGGCCATGAGCCCATCCTCCGAGAACAGCCAGTTCTCGTTGCCATGGGAGCGGAACCAGTGCCCCCCGGCGTCGTGCCATTCATAGACGAAGCGCACCGCGATGCGGCTGCCGGAGAACGCCCAAAGAGACTTCACCAGTCGGTACTCGCATTCCTTCTGCCATTTCCGCGTCAGGAAGGCGTGGATCTCGCTGCGGCCCTGCAGGAAGTCCGACCGGTTCCGCCACCTGCTGTCCTCGGTATAGGCGAGAACCACGCGGTCCGGGTCGCGCGTGTTCCAGGCATCCTCGGCCATGCGGACCTTCTGATGCGCGGTTTCCTTGGTGAAGGGCGGCAAGGGCGGGCGAGACATGGTCTTCCTCCGAAGAGAACGCGGGACGGAGCGATAGGGGCCCCGCCCCGAAAGGGTACTTACCAGGAATTGTAGCCGAGATACTTTCCCGACATCTCGATCTTGACGCGATCTCCCTTGGGGTTGGGAACGCGGGTCACCGACATGTCGAAGTCGATCGCGGACATGATGCCGTCTCCGAACTTCTCGTGGATCAGCGCCTTGATCGTGGGGCCGTAGACACCGACGATCTCATAGAGGCGGTAGATGCAGGGGTCGGTCGGCACGGTCTGCTCCCAGACCTTCGTCGGGCTCTCGGCGAGCACGCCCGCGGCCTCCTGCGGAAGCGACAGCGCCGTGACCAACGCTGCGGCCTTGTCGGCCGGCATGGCGTTCATGCCCATGCAGGCGGAATGGGTCCAGACCGGCGACATGCCGATCTTGTCCGCGATTTCCTCCCAGGTGATCCCGGCCTGCTTCTTGGCCGAGAGGATCATCATGGTGACGTCTTCCTTGGTCATCATCTTGGGAACCTCGAAACTGTCTTTCATGGGTCTTTCCTTGGATAGTGCGGCGCGCGGGCCGCGGTCTTCATTGGGCTGCGGCGCGCAGCATCGGGTTGTCTTCGGGCTTGCTGTCCGGGGCGTCTCCGGAAAGGTCGATCCGCACCGTCTCGGGCGATTGCGGCCCACCGCCCGAGGCTTGACCGGCCAGCTCTTTCGAGCGACGCCCCAGGAACTGCACGAGATGGTTGCGGATCGCGTAGTAGTTCGGATGCTCGACGATATCGGTGCGGTTGCGGGGCCGCGGGATGGTGATCTCGACAGACTCCGCGACGCGGGCGCGCGGACCGTTCGTCATTAACAGGATGCGGTCCGCTAGCAGGATAGCCTCGTCGATGTCATGGGTGATCATGAACACCGTCTGCTGGGTGCCACCCCAGATCTTCAGCAGCTCGTCCTGGATCGTGCCCCGCGTGAGCGCATCGAGCGCTCCGAAAGGCTCGTCGAGCAGGAGCAGCTTGGGGTGGTTGGCAAAGGCCCGCGCGATCGAGACGCGCTGCCGCATCCCGCCCGAAAGCTGCGCCGGCTTGCGGTGGATCGCATCGCCCTCCAGCCCCACCATTGCGAGGTATTTCGTCGAATGCTCGGCGACCTGTGCCTTGCTCCACTCCGGATGACGCGCCCGAACGCCGAAGGTGACGTTGCTCAATGCCGAAAGCCAGGGCAGCAGAGAATAGTTCTGGAACACGACGCCTCGGTCGAGGCTGGGGCCTGAAACCTCGAACCCGTCCATCTTCACCACGCCCGAGGTCGGCTCCGCCAGTCCCGCGAGGATGTTCATGATCGTGGACTTGCCGCAGCCGGAGTGTCCGAGGATGCAGACGAATTCGCCCTTCTCGACGCCGAAGGTGGCATCCTCGAAAACGATGGTCTCACCGCCCTTCCCGTCCGGGAACTTCTGGGTCAGGCGCTCTACCGAGAGAAACGGTTTGGTCATGTCGTCTGCCTCGCAATGTTTGGGCAAATGCGGGTGCGCCTGTCGCCGCGCTGGCCGAGATCATTCTGCATAGGTCACCGCCCGCTGGAGCAGTCCGAAGGCTGAATCCAGCAACATACCAACGATGCCGATCATGAGGATCGAGAAGATGACGGAGGTCAGATCGAGGTTGTTCCACTCGTTCCAGACATAGTAGCCGATGCCGGTTCCACCCACGAGCATCTCGGCCGCGACGATCACCAGCCAAGCGATCCCGATCGAGATGCGCATGCCCGTGATGATCGTCGGCGCGGCGGCCGGCAGGATCACCGTGAAGGCGGTCCGGAGCGCGCTCAGCTCATGCGTCCGAGCCACATTCACCCAATCCGAGCGGACCCCGGCCACGCCGAAAGCCGTGTTGATCAGCATCGGCCAGATCGAGCAGATGAAGATCACGAAGATGGCCGAGGCCTCGCTGTCCTGGATGATGAACAGCGCCAAGGGCATCCAGGCCAGCGGCGAGATCGGCCTCAGCACCTGTATGAACGGGTTGAGCGCCCTGTAGGCCACCGGGGACATCCCGATGAGAAACCCCAGCGGCAGGGCGACGAGCGCGGCGAGGAGGTAGCCAGTCAGCACGCGGTAGATCGAGTAGCCGATCTGGATGCCGATGCCCTTGTCGTTCGGACCCGCGTCATAAAACGGGTTCGACAGCTGTTCCCAAGCCTTGGCGATGACCTGGCTCGGCGGGGGCACACCGGCCTTCTGCGCACCGCCGCCGGTAAGCCGCTCGTATTCGGTCATCTCGGACAACGGTTTCTGGGCGGGAATGGCGGCCTCCCATACGAGGAGGCCGACCACCAGGAGGAGGAGCGAAAGGAGCACCGCCTTTTGGTTCAGAGAGAGCACCATGCGTCAGCCTTTGCCGATGGCAAAGGATTTCACGTAGCCTTCCGGATCCGCCGGATCGAAAGTCTTGCCCATGATCGTGTGCGACGTGTAGGTGACGTCCGGCGCCTCGTAACCGAGATCGTTCATGATCTTCTTGCAGTCGGCGGCCAGGTAGACCTGCTCGGCCACCTGCCGGTAGTCCACGTCGCCCTCGATATAGCCCCAGCGCTTCATCTGCGTCAGAATCCAGACGCCCATCGAGTGCCAGGGGAAGGGGTCGAAGTCGATGCGGTCGGGCACCTGCATGACCTCTCCCAGTCCATCCGCGTAGGTGCCGGTCAGCACTTGCTCGACCACGGGAACCGGTTGGTTGAGGTAGTTTGTGGGGCTGATCGCCTCGGCGATTTCCTTGCGGTTCCCCGGATCGCGGGCGTATTGCGTCGCGTCGATGATGGACTTCAGCAGCGCCCCGTAGGTGTTGGGCAATTCCTGCGCGAAGGACAACGGCGCAGCGAATGCGCAGCAGGGGTGACCCTCCCAAATCTCCTTGGTGAGCGTGTGGATGAAGCCGATGCCCTCCCAGACCGCGCGCTGGTTGAACGGGTCAGGCGAGAGGTAGCCGTCGAGGTTGCCAGCGCTGAGGTTGGCGACCATCTCGGGCGGCGGCACGACGCGGATCTGGATGTCGACATCCGGGTCGAGCCCGTGCTCGGCCACGTAATAGCGCAGCAGAAAGTTGTGCATCGAGTATTCGAACGGCACGCCGAAGGTGAACCCCTTCCACTGCTTGGGATCGCGCTTGTCCTTGTGGTCGTTGTGCAGGACGATCGCCTGGCCGTTGATGTTCTCGACAGCGGGCATGATGTAGGGGCTGGCGGTCGAGCCCGCGCCCAGCGTCATCGCCAGCGGCATCGGGGTCAGCATGTGGCTGGCGTCATACTCGCCGGCCAGCGACTTATCGCGCGCCACCGCCCAGCCGGCGGTCTTGATGACCTGCGCATTCAACCCGTATTTCTCGTAGAAGCCGAGCGGTTGCGCCATGATGATCGGCGTCGCGCAAGTGATCGGAACGAAACCGATGTTGAGATCCGTCTTCTCGGGGGTGCCGAGCGTGTCGAGAATGGCCGCCTTGGCCTTGTCGATCGGGAAGACCGAGGCAAGCGCCGCGGCGAAGGTGGTGCCTCCGACCATGCCCATGAACGACCGGCGGTTCAGTTCGCTCTGGCCGAACATGGAGCGGACCACGGCGCTTTCGACCGCGCGTTCAAGCATCGCGTCGGAACTCTCGGGCGTTTCGGTGCTGCCCGCCGAGGTGCCGCAGGCGGAGCAGCTGCACCCGGCCCCGTGGCGGAGGTCTGATTTGTGGTCGAAGGGATTGCCCAGACTCTTCATTCGTTTCATCTCCCGTGCTGGTGCCCGGCCTATTGAGGTTGGCCGTGTGTCATACCTCGATGATACGGAAGTGGCTGAGCCTGGTAACACTCAATTCGCCCGATTGAATATTTACATAAACGTATATTTTAATGGATAATCCATTTCACTTTCGGTTGGAAATTTTATGAATTTTCGTAATTTACGAATTTTCGTATCTCTTTTTCTGCGTTGCGGTATCGTCGGTACATGAAAGATTTCTCTTCCGATTCGATCCTCGGCTACTGGCCCTGGCCGGCAGTTTCGGTTGATCCCGGTTCAGACCGGATCTGCGCCGCGAACCCCGACGCGCAAAGGCTTCTCGGTCGGCCGCTCGTCGGCGACGCCTTCCTCAGCTGCATCGAGGGGAATGCCGGGGACCTCGTGGTCTTCGCCGATGCGGTGCAGCATTTCGGCCACCACTGGACCCGCGCCTTCTCACTGCGCCTCCCTGCGGGCGATCCCCATCCCTGCGAACTGGCCGGAACCTATTTTGACGGGGCCGACGGTGTGCGGCTGCTCATTGCGCTGATCTCGCTCGACGAACAGCAGGCGCGGCAGAACATGACCGAAGCCGGAAACCTCCACCGCTCGGGCCTGCTGGAGTGGAAACGTACGCAGAGCTTCTTTTCCGAACTCGAGCGCCACAACCAGCTGATCCTGGATGCCGCAGGCGAAGGAATCTACGGGATCAATGCCGACGGGCAGACCACCTTCGTCAACCGGGCCGCGCAGGAGATGCTGGGTTGGTCGGCCGAGGACCTGCTGGGCCACGACACCCATGCGATCATTCACCACCGCCACCTGAATGGCGATCACTACGACCACCGCGACTGCCCGATCTACCATTCCTTCCGCAACGAGCGCGTCAGCCGCGTCGAGGACGAGGTTTTCTGGCGCAAGGACGGGCGGCCCCTCCAGGTCGAATATGTCTCCACACCGATCTACGACGGGCAGGTGTTGGCGGGCGCGGTGGTGATCTTCCGCGACATCTCGGAGCGCAAGGAGAACGAGCGTCGCCTGCGCGAGGCGATGGCCGAGGTCGATGCGCTGCGCGACCGGCTGGAGCAGGAAAACGCCTACCTGCAGGAAGAGATCAGCTCGGCCCGTTCCTACTACGACGTGGTGGGGCAGGCTCCCGCCACCCAGCGCACGCTGAAGCAGCTGGAACTCGTGGCACCGACCGATGCCAACGTCTTGATCACCGGCGAGAGCGGAACCGGCAAGTCGCTGATCGCCGACGCCCTGCACCGGGCCTCGGATAGGCGGCACCGATCGATGATCCGGCTGAACTGCGCTGCCCTTCCCGAAAACATCGACCGCGAACTTTTCGGTCAGGTGCGCGTCAACGGGCGCGGCACCGACAAGGCGGGCCGGCTCGAACTTGCCAACGGCGGTACTCTGTTTCTCGAAGAGGTCTCTGACCTGCCGATGGAATTCCAAGGGCGGCTGCTGAACGCCCTGCGCGATCAGAGCATCGTACGGGTCGGCGATGATCGCGCGCGCAAGGTGAACATCCGCATCATAGCCTGCACCACCCGCGACCTGACCCGCGAGGTCCTTTCAGGGCACTTCCGTGAGGATCTCTATTTCTTCCTGAACGTGTTCCCGATCGCGCTCACCCCCCTCAGGGAACGGATCGAGGACATCCCCCTGCTTGCCGCGCATTTCCTGTCGCTGGCCTGCCGCCGTACGAAACGCGCTGAGCCGACGATCACCACCGGCGCGATCCGCCAGCTCGAAAGCTATCACTGGCCGGGCAACGTTCGCGAGCTGGAAAATGTTATCGAGCGCGCGCTGATCGTCTCGACCGGCAGCAAGCTGCGGATCGAGGGGC
Organism: Salipiger mangrovisoli; assembly: GCF_015223355.1. Lineage (GTDB taxonomy): Bacteria > Pseudomonadota > Alphaproteobacteria > Rhodobacterales > Rhodobacteraceae > Salipiger > Salipiger mangrovisoli. The sequence goes on from NZ_JADFFK010000027.1 coordinate 77,082, forward strand.
TGGAATCGCCCCAAGGCGCACCATCGGGCAAGGCCGCGCGGCGGATCCTGACCGACCAGGAGATGCGCGCGGCGGAAACCGCGAATCTCATCGCCTGCCTGACACATACCGAAGGCCGCGTGGCGGGCCCCGGCGGCGCGGCCGAGCTGCTCGGCCTTCGCCAGACCACGCTCTACTCGCGGATCCGCAAACTCGGCATCACCGAGGCACATTGGAAGCTGGGCTGAAACTGCAAATGAGAGCCGCCCTGGATACGGATAAGCGCCAATTCGTTGCTCAATAGCCCCAACCGCCAAGTGCTACCCAGTTGAACTGTATCCGCGCTTCTTGCCGAAATTAGGCTTCGGAAATCTGCAGTTAAGCAAGACTCTCGCTGGGCCGTACGCCTAGCAGAACATCATGCCGGCGTTGATTGCGACCGCAGGCCTTCGGGATTGACCTAGACCGTCGGAGAGGTCCCCCACCCTACCAGGGTGCTGAAAAAGGTCTGAGGAGCACGCTTCTCGCCTCGCTCGTCAGACCCCGGTGCGCCGCCTTTTCACCAGATCGACGAGAGACCCTGAAAATTGACGCGCTTTCGCGTCGAAATGGCGGCACTCGAAGTTTTTCAGCACCCTGCTCTCATGATCGCTGTCAACCCCTTGTTTCACGGCAAATATTCCGGCGAGGCCGGGCGATGCGTGGTGTAGATGCGCA
>NZ_JADFFK010000028.1 GCF_015223355.1 Salipiger mangrovisoli
TTGTCGACGCAGACCACCTCGTGGCCGAAATCCGAGAAACAGACCCCGGAGACAAGCCCCACGTAGCCGGTGCCGATCATTGCGATTTTCATGAGGGTCGTCCTAGTTGATACATTTTGCGGGGGGTTATGAAGCCGAGGGGCGCGACTTTGCAAGGGGCACGGCCCTGCCATGAGGGCTGCACTCGATTATCAAAGCGGCACCCCGCTTACGGTTTGAGCGAAGCCCAGGGCTATTCTCTTTTTTCTGTCGTCGTTCCCCTATAGACAGTCCAGCAGATAGGCAGGCAACGACAAAGTTAATAGCAATGTTACAGATTGAAGAAACCGCCCTCTCCGGTGTTCTGATCCTCACCCCCCGCCGGTTTGGCGATCATCGCGGTTTCTTCTCGGAAAGCTGGAACGCCGCGCGCATGGCCGAGGCCGGGCTCGACTATGCGTTCGTGCAGGACAACCACTCGCTGTCGCGCGAGACCGGCACAGTGCGCGGGCTGCACTTCCAGGCGCCGCCGCATGCCCAGGCCAAGCTGGTGCGCTGCGGCCGCGGTCGGCTGTTCGACGTCGCCGTCGACATCCGCAAGGGCTCGCCCACCTATGGCCAATGGGTCGGCGAGGAACTCAGCTTCGAGAACGGCCGCCAGCTGATGATCCCCGCGGGTTTCCTGCACGGCTTCATCACGCTCGAGCCCGACACCGAGATCATCTACAAATGCACCGATTACTACGCCCCGGACTGCGACGGCGCGGTGCGCTTCGACGATCCCGAGATCGGCATCGACTGGGGCGTTGATACCGGCGCCGCCGTGCTGTCGGAGAAGGATGCCGCCGCGCCCCTCCTGAAGGATTTCGACAGTCCGTTCATCTATGAAGGAACGCCGGCATGAAACTCCTGATCACCGGCGGTGCCGGCTTCATCGGATCGGCGGTGGTGCGCCTCGCCATCGCCCGCGGGCACGAGGTGGTGAACCTCGACGCGCTGACCTATGCCGCCTGCCTCGACAATGTCGCCGAGGCGGCGCAGAGCCCGGCCTATGCCTTCGAACAGGCCGACATCCGTGACCGCGCCGCGCTCGACCGGATCTTCGCGGCCCACAAACCCGACGCGGTGATGCATCTCGCCGCCGAGAGCCACGTCGACCGCTCGATCGACGGTCCCGGCGATTTCATCGAGACCAATATCACCGGCACCTACAACATGCTGGAAGCCGCCCGCGCCTACTGGCTGGCCGAGGGCAAGCCCGCGGGCTTCCGCTTCCACCACATCTCCACCGACGAGGTCTTCGGCTCGCTGCCGGACGATCCCGCGGTGCAGTTCACCGAAGAGACGTCCTACGATCCGCGCTCGCCCTACTCGGCCTCGAAGGCCAGCTCAGACCACCTGGTGCGCGCCTGGCACGAGACCTACGGGCTGCCGGTGGTGCTGACCAACTGCTCGAACAACTACGGGCCCTACCACTTCCCGGAAAAGCTGATCCCGGTGGTGATCCTCAACGCGCTCGCGGGCAAGGAGCTGCCGATCTACGGCACTGGCGAGAACATCCGCGACTGGCTCTACGTCGAGGACCACGCCGATGCGCTGCTGCTGGTGGTGGAGAAGGGCGAACTGGGCCGCAGCTACAACATCGGCGGCGAGAACGAGCGCAGCAACCTCGCGCTGGTCAAGACGCTCTGCGCCATCCTCGACGCCAAGCGCCCGAAGGAGAGCGGCTCCTACGCCGACCAGATCACCTTCGTTACCGACCGCCCCGGTCATGACGCGCGCTACGCCATCGACCCCAGCCGCATCCGCGAGGAGCTCGGCTGGCGCCCCTCGGTGACCGTCGAGGAAGGGCTCGAGAAGACCGTGCAATGGTACCTCGACAACGAGGCCTGGTGGCGCCCGCTGCAGGCCCGCAAGGGCGTCGGCCAGCGGCTCGGGACAGGCAGCCCGTCGGAAAAGACCCCGGCATGACCAAGCCCGCCCTCGGACCGCGGGTCCGGGGGCTGCCCCTCACAGATTTACTCCCGACTTGAGGCAAAGTGTAAAATGGCGACGCGTAAAGGTATCATCCTCGCAGGCGGCTCCGGAACCCGGCTCTACCCGATCACCATCGGCGTGTCGAAGCAGCTGCTGCCGGTCTATGACAAGCCGATGATCTACTATCCGCTCTCGGTGCTGATGCTCGCCGGCATCCGCGAGATCTGCCTGATCACCACACCGCAGGACCAGGCGCAGTTCCAGCGCACCCTCGGCGACGGCAGCCAGTGGGGCATCTCGCTCAGCTACGTGGTCCAGCCGAGCCCCGACGGGCTGGCGCAGGCCTACCTGCTGGCCGAGGACTTCCTGGACGGCGCGCCCTCGGCGCTGGTGCTGGGCGACAATATCTTCTACGGCCACGGGCTGCCCGAGATGATGGCCGAGGCCGATGCCCGCGAGAGCGGCGGCACGGTCTTCGGCTACCGCGTCGCCGATCCCGAGCGCTACGGCGTGGTGGATTTCGACAAGGATGGCCGCGCCACCTCGATCATCGAGAAACCCGAGGTGCCGCCGTCGAACTACGCGGTCACCGGGCTCTACTTCCTCGACGGATCGGCACCGGAGCGCGCCAGGCAGGTGCAACCCTCGCCGCGCGGCGAGCTGGAGATCACCACGCTCTTGGAGATGTACCTGCACGAGGGCATGCTCGACGTCAAACGCATGGGCCGCGGCTACGCCTGGCTCGACACCGGCACCCATGGATCCCTGCTGGACGCGGGCAATTTCGTGCGCACGCTGGAGAAGCGCCAGGGCCAGCAGGCCGGCTGCCCCGAGGAGATCGCCTTCGACCAGGGCTGGATCGACCGCGAGCAGCTGGCCCGCCAGGCCGAGCGCTATGCCAAGAACGACTACGGACGCTACCTGATGGGGCTGCTGCGGGGGTGAGCCCGCGGATCCCTTGTCAAAAAGTGCCTTCAAAATCGCTCTTTACCCCCGCTCTCATGAGAATTAAGAGCGACTCGAAATCCAAGAATATGCGATCAAAATCCATCTAAGCCATGCGGCTGAAGATTCCAAGAAGAGACCCAGCCCATGGTACATAAAGAAGTTAAAGATAAAATCGTCGAAGCCGGGGTTTTTGACGCTAAATATTACGAGGCAAGATATCCGGATGTCACCAAATCAAAATCCCTTGGTTTAAAGGTTGACCCATTAGACCACTACATATTGATCGGTAGCTACTTGGGGAGAATTCCCCATCCAGCCTTCTCTCGAGCGGATCTTCCAGAAGTATCTTGGGAAACACCAAAGAACGAACTTCCCATAGTAAAGTTCCTGTCGAAGAACAATATGTTCTTCGACAGGCCATGGTATCTGGAAAAATACAAAGACGTTGCGAAGGCGGGGATAGATCCGCTGAGTCACTATCGGAACTCTGGTCGCTTCGAGAAGCGCAGCCCTAATCACAGATCCGAGTTAATTAAGGACTTCGATCCTGAGTGGTACGTTAAAAAATATGCTGACCAAATAAAGGAAGGAGATACGGCCGTATCGCATTTCCTTTCCACCGGTGCCGCCTTGGACAATTTACCTAACAACAGGCAGCAGATCGCTAGTCAGTTCTTTCGAAGGTTCAGCGTTTCCGAGTACAGCTCGAGATTCGACTTCCCTCTGGAGTATGACACCTATACCCCTCTGACGCAGGGCTTCGATCTGAGCATCGCAGTGCATATGCACATCTTCTACGACAGCCTACTCGAAGAGATGGCCGGCTATGTCTCCAACATCACCGCACCCTACGATGTATTCATCTCTCTTCCCGTGGGAACCTACGTGGTGGAGGAGATTTCCGAGCGGGCGCGTCAGAGCCTCGTGGGATGCCGGAAAGTCTTCGTGCGCGAGTTTGAGAACATTGGCCGCGACATCGCTCCGATGCTTGCCGGGTTCGGCGCAGAGCTTCTGCAATATGACCTTCTGCTCCACATGCATTCGAAAAAATCGCTACATAACCCCGGCCAGTCGGCCTGGCGGCGATACCTGCTGCACCACACGTGCGGCAACAGGAATATCACGAACCAAGTTCTCAATTGCTTCGCGGACACCCCTTCAGTTGGCGGCTGTTTCCCGCCCTACCACGGGAACCTGCGCGATCAACCCTCTTGGGGGTTGAACCTGTCGAACGTCCAGGAACTTTGCGACCGACTCGGGATCGCCCAGCCGAATCCAGAAGATGTACCCGACTTCCCGGCAGGTTCCTTCTTCTGGATCCGAACGAAAGCCATCGCTCCGCTGCTCGACAATGGATTCAGCTACGACGATTTCGATCCCGAGCTGGGTCAGACCGACAAGACCACCGCCCATGCCATCGAGCGGCTCCTGGGGCACATCCCCGAGGCGCTCGGCTACACCAATGTCATGCCCTTCGTCGACCGGGCGTATGACCTGCGGCACTACTACCCTCGAGACCGCGTTTCGCCCCCTTGGGAGCCGAAGCGGATCGACATCGACGCAATCGTCGCGAGCCGCGCCGCCAAGCCCAAGAACCGCATCGCCATGGTCACCGCCATCACGGGCGGCTTCGATCCGCTGATCATCCACGAGAGCCTGTCCGACGATATCGACTACATCTGCTTCAGCAATGCGCCCCTGCCCGATGGCTATGGTCTCTATGACGTCCGCACTGTGCCCTACGAGCATCCCGATGTGCGACGGATCGCCCGGTTCGTGAAAACGAACCTTGCGCACCTCCTACCTGACTACGACACGATCATCTGGATCGACGGGAACCTGCAACTGACCGCGCCGATCGACCGGCTCATCACCCGGATGCAGGAAGAAGGCCTCAGCGTCGCGGCTATTCCGCACCCCATCCGCGCAACTGTCCAAGAGGAAGCCGAGGTTGCCATCCAGCACGGCCTCGACGATGCCGAGGTTATCCGCGAACAGATGAGAAAATACGAGGAAACCGAACCCGGCCTCGCGGAAGAGCGATTGATCGAAAGCAACTTCATGATTTTTGACATGACCGATCCTCGTGTCGCTCAAGTCACCGATCTGTGGTGGTCCGAGATACAGGCCCACAGCAAGCGCGACCAACTCAGCCTGAACTACGCACTCCGCAGGCACGGCATCGACTGGATGCCGATCTTCGATGACCAGTCCTCGATGCGGGACAGCAGTTTCTCGAGGATGTTCAGCCACGGTGCGGGCCCGCGGTACGGGCGCACCCAAGACGGCCAACTTGAGGTGATCAGCGCCCGTGCCTGCAAGGGTCAGCAGGTGGGCCGCGCCGACCTTCCCCTGGCAACGGACCTCGACGCCCTGAAGCGCTCCAGCACCGACGCCCGGACCGAGGTCGAACAGATCTCTGAGGCCGCCGATGACGCCGGCCTCCTGCAAGTGCTCGATCGCATGGAGCGTTCCGAGAATACCGAGGACATGCAGACGGACAAGCTGCCCAACGGCGTGTCCTTGCAAAACTGGGTACCCCGGCGCTGGTCACAGCAAAGCTGGTGCCCCGCGATCGGTCTGTCGAAGCTGCACGGCGCAGCCTGCTTCGGCGGGGCGATCTCCGCCACCTTCATAGAAGGCCACGACAAGGGCCAGCTGGTTCTGACCCGCGACGGTGCGGTCTGCGACGCCTCCTTCGGAGTCTGGAACGGCGAACGGCTGCTGCCGAGAAACCTACTGACCCCCCTGCACAACGACGTCTGGCGTCTTGAAAAAGGCGTGGCTCCGCAGACCCTGCAGGGCGACCACTATCTTCTTGGCAGCCTGCAACCGCATTTTGGACACACACTCCTGGAAGGTCTGTCTCGGACCTGGGCCCTGTTCGAGTACCCCGAGATCTTCGATCAGATGCCCCTTCTGGTCTTCGAGCCCGCCCTCCGCAGCTATCAGACCGAGTTCCTCCAGCTTGCCGGGATCGACCCCCAGCGCATCACCCATATTCCGTTTGATGGCGTCACGGTCGAACGGCTCTGGATCCCCGATCCCGCGATACGCTCCCATCGCTGGGTCTCCAGGCGGCAAGGCGAAGTCTGGCAACGCATCTCGAACGCCGTCTCGACAGCCAAACCGAGCCGCAAGATCTACCTCTCCCGAAGCCTTATCTCGGAACGCCCGCTCACCAACGAGGCCGAGGTAGAGGCCCTTCTGAAGGAGAAGGGTTTCGAAATCATACATCCCGAAACCCTGCCCCTCAGCGAACAGATCCGCACCGCCGCGGAAGCGCAGCACCTTGTCGGGCCGGTGGGCAGCCAAATGTACCTCGCCGCCTTCCAGAAACCGGGCACGCGCAAGACCATTCTCGCGCCTAGCAACTTCTACGCCAAGGACGATGAAATGGTCTCCAAGGCCATCGGCAATGACTGCACTGTCATCTTCGGCGATCCCATCGACAACTTCGCAGATCGCAGCGAGCGCCGCTGGCAGATCAAAATAGATGATATTCACCAGAAGGTGTGACCCCACCGTAGAGTGCTCTATAAAGACGCCCCAGACCAGCCCAGAAATTTCCAAGATGGTAGGAGATCACCCGAACCACCGAGTGGATCTCCGAAGATATGGAAAGCATGCCGACAACTTACCCATTGCGGAAGCGGCAAGGCAGGCAGCGCAGAAATTCAAACGCCCATGACGAGCTCAGCTCGATAAATCGGCATATCACTGAGAACGGATAGAAGATGACAGTTTTTCTTCATGCAGGAAGCAGTAAGGCCGGTAGCACCGCCATCCAACAGGCCCTGAGGCTTAATAAGAAAGAAATCTCAGAAAGAGGCTACAGCCTTGCCAGCTTCACATCGAGCTCGGGTCGCGAAATAGACTCTAACATGGCATTCTTCATTGCCTTTGCAAATGATGAAAAAATCTCGCAAAATATAGCGAGAGTCAGTCAATTGGGAATTGACGTCAAAACTGACAGAAAAGTTTTCAGAGAACAAATCAGGTCATTCTCATCGATCCCTGGCCGCGGCTGCATACTTTCAGCAGAGTGCATCGATACATTTCACGAGGAATCTCTCCGTGCTCTGGCGGATACAGTATCCGACGAAGGCGGCGACGTAGCAGTAATATATTACCTTCGGCCGCCATACTCTCTGCTTTGCAGTGCGATACCATTCTTGATAAATCGAGGAAAACCTTTGGTCAGCCCAAGTACTTTTTTGGGGACTTGCGCCAGAAGTCCAGCGGTCAATCGCATGAAAAGTAGCTTTCGCGACATAGAGTTCTACTCCTACAAAATGGTGAGCGATGAGGAAAACAAAGTACCTGGCCACTTCTTCAGGAGAATTTTTGAAGACGACGTCTTTAAATTTGAAGGACGACGCTTCAATGCTGGAATTTCAAACGCAGCCACACGTCTACTCGGATCGCTAAATGCGGTCAAATCAAAGGCTGCAGGAAGCGAAGGCCTCGACCTCTCTGCGCTCGATCAAGACTGTGAGAAAATCAAACACATCAAGGGGGTGAAATTCCGCCTCACCCGAGATGAGTTTGTCGAAGTTGAGGATTTTCTTAAAAAAGAGAACCAAGCCTTGGAAGCAAGCCTAGGAGACGGATTTTCCGATACAGGATACCCCCTTCTGACAGGAAATTCAGTTTTTAGCGCCGATGAAATGGATGACATAAGACATATCTGGGGAGAGCTCACGCCACACACACGAGCCCATCTTGCATCAGAGTTTGCGTTCTCCTTCTAAGAACTATACACGTATGCCCAGAGGACACCGCAATTTTCGGCGCGGCCCTCTGGACGCGTATGACATTTTACGAAGTGTCGGATCGCAGATGCTTGGATGATCTTGAGCGGCTTTCCGACATTTCTCAGATGATCGGCTCCGGGAGAGGCACGAGTGCGGATAACATACCGGTCATGTCGACAATCCTATAAAATGCAAATCTTGATCCCCGAAATGCGAAAGGCCTTCTTGCGGGGGCCTTTAATTTTGCGAGTGTAGAGACCGCATTTTAGTCGTCAAGACAGCAAATAATGTCGGTCAGGATTGACCTACATTTTAGTGTTGAGGTAAAATAGTCGCAGCAGAAACTTGCGAGCATCAGGAATAAGAGAATGATTGAGGACTTGGGAGAAAACAATAAGATTATTTGCCCAGAAGGGTTCGAACTGTCTGGAAGAATTTTGGGCTCAAACAATACCATCACGATTGGAGAAAGCAAAAGAAGATCTTCAGCCACAATCACCATAAATGGAGACAGCAATACTTTAATCATTGGAGAAAACACGGCCCTAGCAAAACCCCATATATATATCGGCAATCACATTGTGAAAGCGCACCGCGTTTCGGTAAAAATTGGACCGCTTGTATCTACCGCCCCGGCTTGCGCAGTTTACGCGTACAACTCGGACAACAAACTGCACATCGGGAGAGATTGCATGCTTTCGTCCAACATTACCATCAGATGCGGAGAGGCTCCTCACCTGATTTTTGATGCAGATACCGGAGAATATTTAGACAACTCGGACGGGATCTTTATCGGAGACCATGTTTGGATCGGGGAAAAAGCATACATAACAAAAAACGTTACAATTCCTGACGAATGCATTGTAGCTTCGTGTTCTGTCGTAACAAAGCGCTTCGATGAGACACATGTCGTTCTGGCTGGGAACCCCGCAAAAATTTCCAAGCGGAGGATCAAGTGGGCGCGAAATGAAAACGCCCTAGAAAAAGGGTCTCGCGAGGAACAGTCCTTACGCAAGTACAGAGACAAAAAGACCCAAAATTAGATAATAAATCTACCGCGGGGGATTGATTAACTCACTTAGCCTCCATGAATAATCACTTGTTCCATCTCTTCACCGGAACAAGTGCTGAATGATCGGCAAGTCCGGCGGATCATGACCGTCTTCCGGCCTTGCCGCCATGACGACATCGATAGATTTCGTCGGGCTTAGGTCTTTGATCTCGTTCATGAATGGCAGGAGGTGATGCTCGACGTGGTAGCGATCGTAAAAGTTCTGCCAGATGGTGATCCGGGGCACATGGCCGAGTTTTCGAAACATCTCGGACAGTACGAACCGCTCGGCATGGTTTCGATATGCGTCGCTCACATCCGTTATCTGCAGACAGGATCTCAGCGTATTTGCCAGCTGTGACGGGCTATGCAGTTTCAACCCGTTTGTCTGTGGGTTGGCTGCTAGGGCCCGTGCTCCGCGCAAATGTGCCGCGAAGCCAATCGATGAGAATCCACCGGCACTCGACCCAAAGAAGATTACGTTCTCGGCGGGGATGGAGCGCGATTGCGCCAGTTTCCCGATGTATTCTGCCACGGCCGGAAGGTAGTGGGTCTCCTGGTCACCTACAAACCAGCCAATCTGGGTATCTCCCAAAAGCAATGTCGGGTCCGTTAGGAAGACACATGTGTCATCGAAGTGCCGCGCCCACTTCATTCTCTGAAAATACGGATAGGGAAATCGGTTCTTGTTCAGGAAGCCCGGTGAGAAAACGATCATTCGGTTCGAAGTGCCCGTAGACACGAAATAATCCAGGGAGAACCGGTTCAGGTGTACGCTGTAATGTCCGGACTCGTCTGGTTCCGGGACCGCATTCAATGCGAGTGCGGTGCCCGGGCCTCGCTCTATTCCCTGAGAAGCCGCAGCTTCTATCGGCTTGGCGGACGGTGCTCTCGCCTCCCTTGCGGGTGGGGCGATTGCCGCCAGAACCTTTCCGGCGGCATTGCGGATCGTTACCCTTGGTCCGTCCGGCGCGAAGACAGGACACGCGCAGACAAATCCGGCAATTCCTTCATCCACGCCAGCTTCGTACAGATCCGGGCGGAAGATATTGGCTTCCGTTTCGGCGAAGAGCGTCTCGCCCTGATAGACAAACAGCTTTCGCCCTTCCAGTCGGTCAAGTGGGAACCAGCCCCAGATCTTGTCGCCGCTCGTCCAATCGTCGACCTTTCCGAAAGATTCCGTCTTTGTCTTACGCGCGAGGCGTTTCAGCCCCTTCGGGAGATTTTTTGCGCGGACCGGAAACTCGTGAATGAAGGCATGAGAATCAAGATGGTCATGCAGTCTTTCTGCATCCGCCTTTGAAACAAGCAGGTTTAACCCGTGCTGCCCCTCAAGAACATAGCCGCTGCAGTCAAACTCGTCGCACAGCCCCTGCACCACGTTTTCGGACGCAGAGACATGCACAAGCCTGCAATCATGAAGGTGGGTGTCTGCCATGCTCTCTCTCCCCGCGTGACGCGCCCCATTTTGCACTGGTTTCCCGCCACAACGTGATCCAGCATCTATCCCTGTATCTCTACCTGTATCGGGCGACCATATCTAGAGGGTGCGTCGGGTAGCACAGCACGTCTTGCCAGACTGCTCGCGCCCCCCAAAAACCCACGGACAATGCCTTCATCGAGGTTTTGAACAGGCGGTTTCGGGCGGCCACTGGTTCATGAACCCTGAAGATGTCCTCGAAAAGCTGGAGGCGTGGCGTAGAGACCACAACGAAGAAAGACCGCATGGTACTATCGGGAACAAAGTCCGGCAGACCTACTCAAATCAGTTCACGACACCAGCCCGTGAGCCTGCTGCAAGCGCGGAAACTCTAAGGACGGTCGAGGGCGCGCCAGGTGGCATAGCAGTCTTGACGGTCTGGGAGGATAACAAGATAGGTGTCTTGATGACCCGAAGGCGGGCTCCCGGACTGTTCCAATGCCGCTCGCATGAGACGCAGCCGGACGCCATTGTGCCCGTTGCCAGGAATGCACGGAGGAGTGCGACCCGAAACACGCGGCGGCCGCCCATTCGGCGCGACGCAGGCAGATCCCTGAGACGCGCGCCCGGCTGCCATGCCATCTTCAGTCATGCCACAGAACGGTACACTCGCAGCCGGAGCTCCTCAGCCCCTTTCGCGAGTTGAAACCAACCTCGTGAAGATTAGGAATTGCGAAGTACATGAAAGACAAGCTCGAGACGAAAAAGCGCAAGCCAGTCATCTTGGTTGTGCTCGGCCCGCATCGCAGCGGAACCTCTGCCCTGACCGGCGTGCTGAGCCACCTGGGCGCGAGCCTGCCCGAACACCTCATGCCGGCGAATGACGGCAATGCTGTGGGGTATTTCGAATCCTCCCGGGTGAAATCGTTCAATGACAAGCTTCTCGCAGAACTCGGCTCCAGCTGGCATGACATCTCGCCGCTCGCCCTGACATCCGTTCCGGACCAGGTACGTGACAGTTTTCTCGAAGAGGCTGTTGAGCTCCTTGAGACGGAATTCTCCGGTGCCCGCATTCCGCTCCTCAAGGACCCCCGGATCTGTCGGTTCGTTCCGTTTTGGCGCGAAGCCTTCGAGCGCGCGGGCTATCAGCCGGTCTACATCCACACCCACCGCAACCCCCTTGAGACGGCGCAGTCGATCGCCGCGCGCCACCCGATCCTGGTGGAGATGGGGCTACTGATCTGGCTGCGCCATGTCCTCGACGCCGAGGCTGCAACCCGCAACGCTCCGCGAGCCTTCACGAACTACCTGGCTTTGCTGGAAAATTGGCGGGCGCAGATCACGAAGATCGAGGCCGCGACCGGCTTTATTCTGCATCGCAAGACACCTGCCGTGCAGCAAACCATCGATGCCTTCCTCACAGAGGGGCTGCGTCACCAGACCCGCAAGCCTGAAGACGTGCGGCGATCGCCACAGGTTGCCAATATCGTTCGCGAGACGTTCGAGATCCTCGAAAGCTGGGTCGATGGCGTGAGTGCGCCGGGAGATTATGCCAAGCTCGACTCCCTGAGAGGCCAGCTCGATGGTGCCATCGGTCCGCTGACAACCTTCATGAACGCGCTGGAAGAGAGCAACAGCACGCGCATATCGCTCGGCGTTCAACTTGGCGAGATGGAAGAGAAGTTGCAAGGGCGCAGCCTCGAAGCCGAGCAACTGTCGGAGACGGTTAAGGCGCTCAAAGCCTCGAAGCTCCGGATCGAAGAAGACCGGCAGCGCCTTGAGGCCGTGCTCAGCAGCCGCGAAGAGAGGCTCCGCGCGCTGCAGGAGGAGACCAGCACGCGCATCGGGGACCTCGAAGGACAACTCCGGCAACGCGGTCTTGAAGCCGAACAGTGGTTCGAAGAGAACCGCGAGATGACTGAGCGCCTCAACAAGTCGACGCAGCGTTTTGAGGCCGATCTCCACAAGCGCGACGAGGAAATCCGGACCCTCAAGGAGACTGTCGAAGAGCGCATCGGGGAGATCACCCGCCTCAGCGAGATGGTGCTCAAGACCGGAGACAAACTCACGACAGAACGCACGCAAAGCGCGCAACTCCAGCGCGAACTCGTTGCCGCCCGCCAGGGAGAGGACGACCTCCACAAGCGCGACGAGGAAATCCGGGCCCTCAAGGAGACTGTCGAAGAGCGCATCGGGGAGATCACCCGCCTCAGCGAGATGGTGCTCAAGACCGGAGACAAACTCACGACAGAACGCACGCAAAGCGCACAACTCCAGCGCGAACTCGTTGCCGCCCGCCAGGGAGAGGCCGATCAACGCAACCGGGTCGACGCATTGCTGGCCAGCACATCTTGGCGCGTTACGGCCCCGATCCGGCTGCTCAGCAGTTTGAAACGCAGGTGACACGCGCGAGAGACCGGGAGAGGTACACGTTCGATCCGGGGTGCCAGCAGTCTTTCCGGCACACCGGCACCCGAGGGCTCAGCCGACAGGCTTCATGAGAAATGGCACGATCCAGGCACGGGATCGGGCCAACCCACCCAGGAACAAGCGGCCGGGCTATTCGTAAAACACCCGGTCCGGCCCCAGCACCCCGGCCAGGTAGGTCCCGTCCGGGTCGGGGATGTAATCCACCTCGGCGCGGTCGTGGCCCGAGGCGAGGCCGGGCCGGCCGGGGCCTCCCTTCAGCCCCAGGTGCAGCGCCGGGTGGTCCTGGATCAGGTATTTCCGCCCCTCGAAACCGTGCCACCAGTGGCGGTCGATCAGCCCCTGCTGGCGGATCTCATCATTCTCCGAGCGGCAGACCCGCGCCAGGTACTCCGAGGCCGGACCGCGGCGGAAACCGCTCTGGGCAAAGGCGGTATGGGCCGGCTGGAAGCCATGTTTCCAGGCCTGCCCGCGCAGGTGGTAATAGCGGATCAGGTTGAGCCCCACGAGATCGAAACTGTCGAGCCAGGGCAGCAGGAATTCGGCGTAGAGCGGCGAGTACCAGTCGTCGTCCTCGAAGATCAGCACCCGCTCGGCGGTCAGCTGCTCCAGCCCTGCCAGCACGTTGCAGGGCAGCGTGTGCGGCGGATCCTCCGCTGTCCGCGGGCGGCGCAGGTAGCGCGCCCAGTCCGGCAGCGCGATATCCTCGGTGAGCGGGCGTGCGCCGTCGTCCACCACGATCCATTCCCTGGGCAGGACGCTCTGCCGCGCCACCAGGCGCAGGCATTGCGCGAAAGCCTCGGGCCGGTCGCCGGTCGGGGTGAGGATGGCATAGTCGCCCACCGGGGCCGCAGCGCGCGCCTCGGGGCGGGCGGGTTGCTCCGCGCCGAGCCCCGGCGCCTGCCCGGCCGCCATCGCCGCCACCGCGGGGGCGATCCAGCGCGTGCCCAGCCCGCCCAGAAGCTCGGTCATCGGGATGTTGCGGCGCGGCGCCTCGGGCGGCAGCCCGGCCAGCACCTCGACCGGCGCCTCGGGTTCGAGGCAGGAGGCCAGCGCCACTTGCCCGCCCATGGCCTGCGCCAGCAGCCCCGTCAGCCGCTCGCCGGCATGCGCCAGCTGGCCGTCGCGGCGCACCTCACCCGGCGCGAAATCCTCCGAGCGCAGGCAGCCCATGAGCCGCGCTGCCAGCTCGGCGCGCAGCCAGCAGAAGGTGCCGCCGAAAAAGCCCCAGCTCTCCTCCAGCGCCGCCACGGGAACCCCGGCCCGCCGCAGCAGCGGCGCCAGCTGCGCTTCATTGTCCAGCAGGTAGCTCGGCCCGTGCAGGAAAAGCTCGCGCGCGCCGCCGAGCAGCACCTCGGGGTGGTCGCGGAAGGCCGCCTCGAACGCGGCGACGCGCGCCGCGCTGCCCACCGTGCCCTGCAGCAGCGCCCCGCGCCAGAGCTCGGGCAGCTTGTCGCCCATCTTCGAATGCAGCTTGCAATAGAAGCGGTAGCGGCCCCGATCGATCCTCTCGAGCACCTGCAGAAAGGCGCCCACATCCTGCCCAAGGTTGTCCACCGCCACCGGCACCGCCCGCGGAAAGGCGGCGCGGATCCCCGCGGCGTCGTGGCTGTCCGAGCCGCGCGGGTAGCTGACGTAGATATCGGCGCCTTCGGGAAAGGCGCCGAGCGCCCGGTTCAGCTCGTCGAAGACCTCGGGGTGGTAGGCATGCACGATCACCGCGTAGTCCCCGCCCCGTCCAGGTGCCGCGACCGGCCCGAGCGGCGGCAGCACCTCGCGCCCCTCGGCCCGGCCGTAGCGCTCGTAATGCAGCAGCGGGTTCATCCCGGCGGCGGCGACATCGGGATGGGCCGCAAGATAGCCGCGGGTGCTGAACTCCGGCCCCGGATCGTGCCCCGCGGCGGCGCCCTGCACCAGGTAGTGCCGCGCCGCGCTGCCAAGGCGCTGTCCGGGAAGGTAGCGCCGGGCGTACCAGTCACGGTCGAAGAAGGGGCTCCTTCCTATGCGCAGCGCTGCCCGAAATCGCCTCAAGAGTTGCTCCGTCTTCCGCCTGGCCCGTATCGGATCTGTATCGGACCCGTATCGGACCCGCCCGTCTCCCCCTAGCTATCCGCCGCCGCCCGGCTTTGCCAGTTCCGCGATGCGCCGGGCCGGGGCCGCGGCAGCGGGGCCACAGCGCCGGGGCAGGCGCTTGCCGTCCCAGACGCTCTCTGCAACAACCTTGGAAACCCCACGCTCGAAGGCACCCATGGCCGACATCTCCCCGCCGGGTCCCGCTCCCGCCCCCGCCGCCACCTCCTCCCCCGTGCAGCTGCTGCTGCATGGCGGCGAGGACCGCACGCTCGGAGGTCCCAGCGTGCGGGTGCCGCGCAGCGCCGAGGCGCTGCGGCAGATCGGCCAGCCGGCGCGGGCCGCGCTCTACCAGGGCCCGGCGCAGATCGCCGAGGAGACGGTGCATCTGTTCAACGTCTGGCCGCCCGAGAGCGCGCTGGCGGCGCTGCGCCAGCTCAAGGCGGCGGGCAAGCGGGTGGTGTTCTCACCGATCTACCTCGATTTCAGCGAGATGCCGCTCTGGGAGCCCCTGCAGCAGCCCGACCTGCCGCCGCAGACCCGAGCCGCGCTGCGCCACCAGCTGCGCACGCGCGGCCACCACCACGAGATCGCGCCGGGCTATCATGCCATGGTGCGCGAGATGCTGGCGCTCTGCGACCACGTGATCTTCCTCAGCGAGGCCGAGCGCGCGGCGCTGGCGGCGATCGGCGCCGAGGTGCCGCCCGAGCGCGCCAGCCTGGTCCACAACCCGGTCGACGCGGCGCTCTGGTGGGGCGGCGATCCGGCGCTCTTCCGGCAGGCGCATCTGTCCCCCGAAAATGGACCGGGAGCCGGCGATTACGTGATCTGCATCGGCCGCGTCGAGCCGCGCAAGAACCAGCTCAGCCTCGCCCGGGCGCTGCGCGATCTACCGCTCGATCTGGTGCTGGTCGGCCATGACGGCGATCCGGGCTATGCCGCGCGGATCCGCGCCGAGCTGGGGGAGCGGCTGATCCGCCCCGGGCGCCTCGAGCCCGGCGGCGAGATGCTGCGCTCGGCTCTGGCAGGTGCCCGCGCCTTCGTGCTGCCAAGCTGGGCCGAGGGCGCCTCGCTCGCGGCGCTCGAGGCGGCGGCGGCGGGGGTGCCGCTGGTGCTCTCGGAGCGCTCCTCGGAGCGCGAGTATTTCGGCGATCTCGCGCGCTACTGCGACCCGGGCGCGCCCGAGAGCCTGCGCGCGGCGCTGGCGGCGACGCTGGCCGACCCGGAGGCAGGCCCCCGCGCCGACGCGCTGCGCACCCATGTCGCACGGCACATGTCCTGGGAGGGCTACGCCCGCGCCACCGCCGTAGCATACCAACGCGCGTTGCAGAGCCCGCCGAAGGCACCCCCGCCTGAGCTCACTGACCACCCCCTGCCACCGCTGCTCGCCGGCGAGATCGCCCAGGCTGGGACCGAGGCCTCCCTCCAGAAGATCCGCTTCGGCGCCGGCTGGCAGGCACCAGAGGAGGGGCTGCGTCGGACCTCCGCGCCGCGCGCCGAACTCTGGCTGCGCGGAGACCGCGCGCTGCGCCCCAGGCAGGAAGCACTCCTGCTGCACCTCGGCCTCAACGGCACGCGACCCGACGGAGGGGCTGCCGAATTGCGCGTCCATTGCGGCGAGACCTGCCTCTATGCCGCGCCGCTCACCGGCGCCGGCCTGCCCGGCGACCTGCTGCTGCGCCTGCCGGCAAGCGCACTCGATGGGGCGGGCGAACTGCCGCTGGTGCTCGAGCTGCCCCCCGACCTCGGCCTCGGCTTCGCGCAGTTGCTCGACCCCGAGCTTTGCAACCCGCTCTATATCCTTCCCAACCCGCAGGACTGGAGCTTTGGCCTGCTGCCGCAGGAGATCGACCTCGGCCTCGCGACGCAGCGCGCCCTGCTCGCCCCGGGCCTCCACGCCAGTGCCGCCTGGGGCGCCGGATCGCACGCGCCGCAACTGGCGCTCTTCCTGCCGATCCTGCCCGGCGCCCCGGCGCAGCGCCTCACGCTCAGCCTGCGCCCGGTGGCCAGCCCCGAGCACCCCTCGGGCGCGCGGGTCTCCTGCAACGGCAGGCTGCTGGCCGAGCCGCGCTGGCAAAGCAGCACCCCGGTAGAGCTTGAGCTCACGTTGCAAGAAGCCGACCTCCAAGCGGCCCCCGCAGTGCTGCTGATCGAGCCGCTCTCCTCAGCCACCCCGGCGGATCTCGAGCTCGGACAGGAGCGCGGCCTGGCCGGGCTCGGGCTCTTCGACCTCAGCCTGACACCGGAGGGATAAGCGCCATGCTGCTACCGTCAAACAGCCGTTTCGAGCAGCCCATGGAGGGGCGCGAGCTGAGCACCGGCATCCGCCTTGGCCGCGGCTGGCATCCCGAAGACCCCGCGGACGCAGGCGCGGCTTGGACCCGCAGCCCGCGCGCCACGCTGCAGATCTCCGCCGGACATTTCCCCGAGCCGGTGCCCTTGCGCCTGAGCCTGCGGGCCTTTTGCGCCAGCCCGGAGCGCCCCGGCACGCTGCGCCTGCTCAGCCCCGGCGAGCCGGTTCTGCAGCGCGTTCTCACCAGCACCGCACCTGTCACCCTGCTGCTGCCGACGCCGCGCCACACGTCGGGAGCGGAAAGCACCGCGCTCACCCTCGCCTTCGACCTCTTCGGCACCCCGCTGCTGGAGGGCGCCGGACCCGACGAGCGCCAGCTCGGCCTCACGCTTCTCGCTGTCACCCCGCGCTGGCCGCTGCGCCAGCGCCTGAACGCGGTGCTGTCCCGGCTGCGGCGCGGCTGATCCCTCCGCGGGTCACCCCCAGGCCGTGTCTTGCATGTAGCACCTTGCCCCCGGGGTACGGTGCTGGCCCTGTGCGCTTGATCCCCCCCCACCGGGCCTCTATCAAATCGAAGGACTTGTCCTGCATCCCGCACGGGATCCCGCGTAGGATCGGGACCAAGAAGGCGGCGCTTACCGCTCGGACAAAGGCATTTCCAGAGGCAGGACCTTATGAAGACAGCATTCATCACCGGCATCACCGGCCAGGACGGCGCCTATCTCGCGAAGCTCCTGCTCGAGAAGGGCTACGAGGTGCATGGCGGGGTGCGGCGCAGCTCCCATGCCGAGAACTTGCGGCTCGAGACCCTGGGGATCGCCGACAAGGTCACGCTGCACGAATTCGACCTGACCGAGCAGAACAACGTCTTCCGCACCATCCGGGCGGTGGCGATGGACGAGTTCTACAACCTCGCGGCGCAGAGCTTTGTCGGAGCCTCCTGGGAGCTGCCGATCTACACCTCCGACGTCGATGCCATGGGCGTGGTGCGGGTGCTCGACACGCTGCGCAGCCTGCGCCCCGAGACGCGCTTCTACCAGGCCTCGACCTCCGAGATGTTCGGCCTGGTGCAGGAGGTGCCGCAGCGCGAGACCACGCCGCTCTACCCGCGCTCGCCCTATGGCGTGGCCAAGGTCTACGGCCATTACATCACCAAGAACTACCGCGAGAGCTTCGGCCTGCACGCCAGCTCGGGGATCCTGTTCAACCACGAAAGCCCGCTGCGCGGCGCCGAATTCGTCACCCGCAAGATCACCCTCGGCCTCGCGGCGCTGGCCCGCGGCGGCGCGGCGCCGGTCGAGCTCGGCAACATGGACGCCAAGCGCGACTGGGGCTTTGCCGGCGATTACGTCGAGGGCATGTGGCGCATGCTGCAGCAGGAGGTGGCCGACGATTACGTGCTGGCCACCGGGGTGACCACGACGATCCGCGACTTCTTCACCTATGCCGCCGAGGAGCTGGGCATGGATCTGGCCTGGGAGGGCACGGGCGAGGCCGAGACCGCCACCGACCGCAAGAGCGGCAAGCAGGTGATGAAGGTGAACCCCAAGTTCTACCGCCCCGCCGAGGTCGAGCTGCTGATCGGCGATGCCTCCAAGGCGCGCGAGACGCTTGGCTGGGAGGCCAAGACCGACATCCGCGCGCTTGCCGCGATGATGGCCAAATCCGACTACGACGCACTCTCCTGAGCCGGCGCGGAAGGACAGCCCGATGAGCACCGCCGGATTCCCGCTGATCACCAAGCTGCGCAGCACCGCCCGCCGGGTGCTGAAGGGGCCACCGCCGCCGCCCGATGGCCACCAGTACCATGGCGCCTTCCGCGGCAATCTCGACGGGCTGTCCGACGACAGCGTGCTGCGCGGTTGGGTGATCCGCCAGGACAGCAAGAAGGGCCGGGTGCCGGTGGGACTCTATGCCGGCAACACCCTGATCGACGCCCGCGTCGCCGACGAGTTGCGCGAAGACGTGCGCGACGTGACCGGCGGCGAGACGACCTGCGGCTTCCAGTTCCGCCTGTCGGAAATCCACCACCAGAAGATCGCCGAGGCCGGCGGCGCGCTGCGCCTGCGCATCGAAGGGCCGGAGGGGATCGAACTGGGACGGCTGCAGCTCAAGATCGAGGACGCCGCGCCGGGCGCCGGGGCCGACTTGGCAACCCGCTGCCGCTTCGCGTTGAAGCGCGAGCTGGCGGCCATGCGCGCGCTGCTCGATGAGACCCCCGCCGCCGGGGCCTTGTCCTCCGCGCCCGAGCCGCGGCCCGCGCTGAGCCGCCACGGCAATCTCCTGACCACCGATCGGCTGGTCCCCGATATCCCGAAGAGCGGCCAGCCCGCCTATCTCGACTACGTGCGTTACCGCTATCGGCTGAACGAGCACTTCCCCGTGGAACCGGGGGTCGAGTGCCAGGATCACTACCTTTATTGGTACCTGAGCGCCTATCGCAGCGGCGAGAACCACCGCATCCCGCTCTCGGCCGGGCAGATCGCCTATCTCAACGCGCCGCAGACCATGGGCGGGCAGACCAACACCCTCAGCCGCGTCATGTGGTGGCGGCTCATGGGCCGGCCCGACATGCTAGGGCGGCTCAACCTCAACGACCGCGACGCCTATCTCGACGTGCTGTTCTGGTGGGTGCATCAGGACGTGGCGACGCTCTACTTCGAGGATTGCCTGGTGCCGCCGCAGGTCATCGAGGCGCTACGCGAGGTGCCGCCCGCGCGGCGGCTGACCGCCTTCCCGCTGAGCCAGTTTGCCCTGCGCTTTTACGCCGAGAACCCGAAGCTGAAGTTCCTCGACATCGACAGCGCCGAGGGGCGCAAGACCCTGGTGCTGATCCTGCTGCTGCAGGCGGCGCAGCGCCCCGATCTCTTGCGCTACATCCCGCAGGAGCAGATCGACGCGCTGCTCGCCCCCGGCGAGGACGGCGGCGCCTCGGAGCTTGAGCTTTTCCTCGCCGCGCTGCGCGAAGACGAGGCGGCAGGGCCCATCGCCCTGCCCCGCGCCCGCTACGCCGCGGCGCTGCGCCGCAAGTACTTCGATCTCGGCAGCCGCGCCTTCCTGACCTTCGACCGGGACGGCAACCGTTTCGAGGCCGCCGCCATGCCGCTGCCCGACCCCGCCCGGCCCGAGGTCGACGTGCAGCTGATCGGCCCGCTGGCCAAGGCCTCGGGCCTCGGCCAGGCCACGCGGCTCTCGGCCGAGATCCTGCGCGCCACCGGGCTCGAGGTGCGCGGCGTCGACTTCGACCTCGACAACCCGGCCCCCGAGGGCTTCAGCTCGGAGACGCTGGTCGAGGATTATGGCCCGGCCCGGATCAACCTGCTGCATCTGAACGCGGAATCCATCCCGCTGGCCTATGCCTACCAGCCCGATGTCTTCTCGGGCGCCTACAACATCGGCTATTTCTTCTGGGAACTCGACATGCCGGCCTATTGCCACTACCTCGGCATGTCGCTGCTCGACGAGATCTGGGTCTCCACCGACTACGGGCTGCGGATCTACAAGCCCGGCGCCGAGGGCAAGCCGGTGGTCAACGTCGGCATGTGCTACGAGGAACACCCCGACATCACCCGCGCCGCCGCCCGCGCCTTCGTCGAGGCGCGCTTCGGCTTCGACGCCAGCCACCACGTCTGCCTCGTCGCCTTCGACAGCTTCTCCTTCGTGCAGCGCAAGAACCCGGTGGCGGTGCTCGAGGCCTTCCAGCAGGCCTTTGCCGGTGTGCCCGAGGCGCGGCTGGTGGTGAAGACGCAGAACCGCACCAAGGTCTTCGACCCGGTGCAGGTGGCGCTCTGGAGCCGCGTCGACGAGATCATCGCCGGCGATCCGCGCATCGTGGTGATGAACGAGACACTGAGCTACCGCGACCTCTTGCAGCTCAAGGCCGGCTCGGATTGCTACATCTCGCTGCACAAGTCCGAGGGCTGGGGCTTTGGCATGATCGAGGCCATGGCGCTGAAGGTGCCGGTGATCTGCACCGCCTATTCCGGCAACATGGACTTCTGCTCGGACGAAACCGCCTGGCTGGTCGGCTACGAGGAGGTGCCGCTCGAGCAGGGCGACTACATCTTCGTGCGCGACGGCTCGCTCTGGGCCGAGCCCTCGGTCGCCGAGGCGGCGCGCCAACTGCGCGCCGCCCGCGACAACCCGCAGGCCAGCCGGGACAAGGCCGAGGCGGCCTATTCCCACATCCGGGAGAATTTCTCGGTCGATGCCATCGCCGGTCGCTACGGCGCGCGGCTGCGCGAGATCCTCGCCGAGCTCGACGCGCGGCGGGCCGGGTGAGCCCGCGACGTCAGACCCAGCGGCCCACCGCAAGCACCGCGCAGGCGGTGGCGACCCGCGCGCCGATGAGGTCCCAGGCCGAGATCTCGGCACTGCCCGCCGCAACCGCCCCCACCGAGAGCAGTTGCGCCGCCCCCGAGGCACAGCTGCCACTCACTACAGGCGGCGCGGCAAACGCCGCCGGGTAGCTCCAGCTGACCACCCCCGCGGCGCTGCTGGTCAGCGTGTGCCAGCAGAGCTGCGTACCATCAGCCAGCCGCAGGTAAGCTCCCTCCGCCCCCGAGCCCTGCTCAAGCAGCGCGCCGATACTCTCCCCCGCAAGCTGGCCGACCGTGCCGAGCACGCCTGAGCCGGAGAGCGCGCCATCGACCCGCGCGCCCTGCGGCAGATGCGCCACCCCCGTGGCCGCCGACAGGCTCAGCCCGGTCCGCCAGCCCGCGCCATCCTCCGAGACCTTCACCGCGAAATCATCATCCCCGGCGCAGCCCATCTCGGCGCGGCCCGACCAGCCGGTCTGGAAGAGCAGGCTGGCGGTGTCGCCCGCCGCCGCCTTGTTGATCTTCAGCTGGTGCCCGGCGCCGGCGTGGCTGAGCAGCGTCGCCTCCGAGGCCACCGCCAGCCGGTTCACCGCGTCGGGCGCGGTATTTAGCCCGAGCTCAAGCATCTGGCCCTGCGTCGGCAACGGCATCTCCTGCCAGTCGCCCCCGTGCCAGACCAGCGCCGCCGCCTCGTCGAGCACGAAGGCCCGCCAGCCCGGTCCCGGCGCGAGGAACTGCCAGGCCGTGCCGTCCCAGAAGGCCAGCGCCCCGGCCTGCCCCGACCAGGCACCGCCCGCCCCCGCGGGCAGCAGGTAGCGCGCGCCCGGCGCGGGCGCGGCGGGAGGATCGGGAAGCGTGCGGCTCTGCACCGCCAACTGCACCAGCGCGTCGAGCCGCAGCAGCGCCTCGTTGTGGGTGACGTGTTTCTGCGCCTGCGCCGGGGCGAGATAGGGCAGCGAGAGGTTGGCGGACAGATCGGACATGCGGCGGCTCCCTGCGCGGCGCCCCCTCGCGGAGGCTCATGGCAGGCAGGGTAAGCGCAGCGCCCTTAAGCGAATCCTGCGCCGCCGCGCGCGCGAAGCGCAACGGCCCGGGCGCCGCTTGGAGATGCCTAGAGAGAAAGGGTCGATCCGGGCGAGACCGCCCGGATCAGAGACTGTTTTCGGCTCAGGCCCTCAGGCCAGCTCGAGCCGCACCCCGGTCATCAGGTCGAGATCGGTGCCCAGCAGCACCAGGTCCGATCCGCCCGCGGTCAGCAGCAGGTCGTCGCCGTCCTGCACGAAGGCCGCCCGCGCCGCGGCGGTGTCGGCAAAGCCGAAGCCCTCGAGGCGCAGCGTGTCCCAAGCCTCGAAATCGGCAATCGTGGCGCTGCCGCCGCTGGCGAAGAGAAAGAGATCCGCATGCAGCCCGCCGACCAGCACGTCGTCGCCGGTGCCGCCATCGAGCACGTCATCGATGCCCTGGCCCCGCATCCAGGCCTCGTAATCCGCCTCGGTGCCGGCGATGAACTCGGCGCTCTGTGCAAAGCCCTGCACCACCTCGGACCGGCTCATCCCGCCGTCCAGGCGTGCCGTCCAGTTGGCGAGCCCGGTGGCATCCGCATCGCGGCCCAACACGTTGTTGTAGAGCAGGTCCACGAAAGCTCCATTGTCGAGCGCGCCGTAGGTTTTCTGGAACTCGGCGCTCTGCACGAAGCCGTCGACCACCCCGAGATAGGCCCGCCCGTCGGCGAGCCGGCCGCTCCAGTTGTCGAAGCCGGTGACATCCGGGGCGCGGTCCAGCGTCGCCTGATAGAGCCGGAAGACATCGTCGCCCCAGGAGGCCGCACCGCCCTCGGACAAGGCGTGATGGATGCCGTAGGCCGCCGCATCCATCGCGGTCTTGGCGATAAACTCGGCGCTCTGCGAGAAGCCGAGCACCACCTCGGGGCGGCTCCAGGAACCATTGTCGAGCCGCGCGGTCCAGTTTGCCAGTCCGGTGGCATCGGGAGCGCGGTCCAACACATTGTTGTAGAGCAGGGTGACGAAGCCTTCGTTGTCGAGCGCACCGTAGGTTTTCTGGAACTCGGCGCTGTCGGTGAAGCCGCTCGCGACCTCCTCCAGCGTCTTCGCACCGCTCTCGAGCCGCGCCGACCAGTTGCCGTAGCCTTCGAGGTTCGGGGCGCGGTCCAGCGTGGCTAGGTAGAGCCGGTAGACCGTGTCGCCCTCCGCCGGGCCCTCGAACGCCTGATCGCCGAAGAGCAGGTCATCGCCGCCACCGCCGAGCAGCGTGTCAAACCCGCCACCGCCGATCAGGGTCTGGTCAATCTCGCCGAGGCCCTGCAGCAGCTCGTCCGCCGGCGTACCCTGGAGCAGCGTCGCCGAAGAGATGAGATCGCCCGCGACCGCCTCGTCCGCAATGGCGTCGAGCTTGAGGTTCGCGCCCTCCATGGTGACGCTGTAGCTCAACTCTCCGGAAATCCCCGCGCCCGAGAAGCTGACCTCGTAGACCCCATCCGGCAGCACCATCTGGTAGCCGCCCGCGGCCCAGCTGGTGGTGACATAGGTGCCGGCTGCGCCGGTGGCGGTCACGGTGATCCCGCCCAGCCCCTCGCCCATGTCGTAGAAATCATCGCCGTCGGCATCGTCGATCACCACGCCCAGAAGCTGCGCCTGATAGGCCGCGCGGTTGCCGAAATCCTGGGTCACCACATAGGGGCCGACCTTGCCGCCGGAAGAGGCCAGCGCGCCGATGCCGATCTCGGTCACCGACGCGGCGAGGATCGACTCCCGGTGCCCGGCCGGATCCTGCATGCCGCCGGGACCGGCGCCCCAGTCGACGTAGAAGCTGGCATGGCCATGCAGCGGATCGTCGGCATAGGCGAAGATGTTCTCGCGCAGCCGCGACCAGCCCGCGTAGCCCGCCGCCACCACCCGGTCGCGCAGCACCGGCTCGTCGCCGATCTGGTGCTCTTGGGTCTGCGTGTCGATCATCAGCTGCGAATGACCCTCGGCGGCCTCGGCCAGGGCGCTGTTCCAGGCCAGCGGCGCCACCGCGTCATAGGCGGCGAGCTGCGCGCGGAAGAGATCGAGATTGACCCCGAAGTAGCTCAGCGCCGAGGTGATGTTGGACTGCACCCCGGTGCCGGTATCGGCATTCGCGATCAGCGCGTCGAACTCGCCCGAGGGATCGAGACGCGCGCGGTTGATATACTCCAGCATCTGCTGTTCGAAAACGGTAGGGGTCTGGCTCGACATGTGCCTTTTGCCTCTCCTCGGAAATTACGAAAAACTTTTATTTCTGGGTCTTTCTGGTCTTTCCCGGCCCTTCCAGCGCCTCCCTCCCCGAGGCCCCGGCCCCGCGGGGCCGGACGCTAGAACAGCAGCATGTCGTCATGAATAGCAGATTGCGTGATCCCGTGCAGGAAGACGCTGCTGCCCTGGTCGGAAAACAGCACCCCGTGCCCGACCTGCACCATCTGCGCGCGGATCTCGGCGGCGGATGCGTAGCCGAAGCCCTCGAAGCGCAGCCAGTCCCAGCGTTCGAGGTCGGCCACCTCGTGCTGGCCCCGCGCCGCGGCACGGAAGACGAAAATGTCTGAAAGCATGCCGCCGACCAGCAGGTTGGTGCCACCGCCACCGTCGAGCAGGTCGTCCTCGCCGGCCCCGCGCATGAAGGCCAGCAGGTCCGGGGCGCTGCGGGCGGTGAACTCGGTGCTTTGGGAAAAGCCGCGCACCACCTCGGCCTGGCTCATCCCCGCCTCAAGCCGCGCGGTCCAGTTGGCCTGCCCCGACGCGTCGCCCTCGCGGCCCAGCACGTTGCGGTAGAGCTGCGCGACGAAGCCCGCCGCGTCGAGCGTGCCGTAGCTCTGGCGGAACTCGGCGCTGGCGGTGAACCCCTCGACCACCTCGGGAAACGGCCGTCCCTGCGCCAGCCGGGCGCTCCAGTTCAGCAGGCCCGGCAGGTCGGGGGCGCGGTCCAGAACCGCCTGGTAGAGCCGGAAGACATCGTCCGCCCAGCCCTGCTGCAGCGCCTCGCGGCTGTGCCCGGCCGCCCCGGCGGCGCTGGCGGCGATGAACTCGGCGCTTTCGGAAAACCCCAGGACCACCTGCTCGCGGCTCATCCCCGTCTCGAGCCGCGCGGTCCAGTTGGACAGCCCCTGCGGCTCGGGCTCCCGGTCCAGCACGTTGCGATAGAGCAGCGTCACGAAACCGGCGTCATCGGGGGCGCCGTAGGCTTGGCGGAACTCCGGCGCGCCGGTGAAGCCCGCCGCCACCGAGACGAGGTCGCGCTCGCCCGAGAGCAGCCGCGCGCTCCAGTTCCACAGGCCCGCAGCATCGGGCGCGCGGTCCAGCGTGGCGCGGTAGAGCCGGTAGACCGATCCCGCGACCGGATCGAAGCCCGGATCGCTCACCGCGCCGCTCAGCACATCGTCCCCCGGCCCGCCGATCAGCAGGCTGCCGGCGGCAGTCGGCGTTTCTCCAGGCGTTTCTCCAGGCGCCTCTTCCGGTGTCTCCTCCGGCGGTTCAGGCACTGATCCGGGCTCTTCTTCCTCTTCCGGGACCTCCTCCACCGGCTGCGGTTCGGAGATCGGGCTGGTGTCCAGATGCCACAGGTCGTACAGTTCCCCGATATCGAAATCCGCCGCCGAGAGCGGGCTGCCCGCAGCGTTGGTCACCTGCAGCACCTCCGCACCGATCCTGATCTGCGCGCCGTTCGCGCTGGGAGTGATATCGAGCGCCGCCACCGTGTAGAACCGCCCCATGCCCGACAGATCGAGCCGGTCCACCCCCGGCTCGAAGTCGAGAATCCGGTCGAGCTCCCCGTCGCCGCCAATCACGAAGACATCTGCCCCGGCGCCGCCGCTCAGCCGGTCCGCGCCCGGCCCGTCGATCAGCACGTCGTCGCCCGCGCCGCCGCGCAGAGTGTCGTCGCCTGCCCCGCCCGCGACCTGGTCATTGCCAGCGCCGCCCTGCCAGTTGTCCGCCCCGGAGCCGAGCTGCTGCCGCGCGCCGATCTGCCCCAGCTCCGCGCGCAGCAGGCTGATCCCGCCCCCGGCACCGGGCGCCCCCTCGGGCCAGCCGCCGGCGACGTAGATCTCGAGCGCGGTGCCCGCTCCGCTGCCGCTGCGTGCCAGCGCCAGAGCGACGGGGTCGCTCAGCGCCATGCCCGCGTCATCGGCCAGCGTTGCAAGGTGCAGCAGCCGCCCGCCGGGCAGCAGGGTCAGCAGGCTGACCCCGTCGTCGCTGCCGCCCGCCACCAGATAGAGCTGCCCATCGACCACGAGGCTGGCCAGCGCGGTGACTCCGGCGAAGCGCATGTCCAGATCGTCGCCAACAAGATCAGTCACCCACATGCCGCCATCAGCCGCCAGCGCCACCACCGCCAAATGCCCCGAGCCCGAGCCGATCAGCGCGTAGCTCTGCCCGGCCAGCGTCACCAGTTCGAGCCGGGTCGGCGTGTCGAGAAAAAGCCCGTCGTACACTCGAAGCTGACGCAGATCACTCAGCGCGCCGGAGGGCAAAATTCTCCAGGAGTAGAGACTGTTTTCCTCGGGTGAGAGCGCCAAAACCCGGCTCTGTGCGCCAAACTCCGTCGCCACCAGCGCCGAAACCGCCCCGACGTCCCCAGCCGAAGCCACAGCACGCAGCACACCCTCGGAGCCGGTCTGCCAGACCTCGATCCCGGCGCCCTGCCGCGCCGCGCTGACCAGAAGATCCGCGCCGCCACCCTGCCCGCTCAGCACCGCCAGATCCGCCAACGCCCGCGCCGCGCTATCGCCGTAACGCAGCGAGACCCGCTCCGTGAGCGCGCTGTCCGCACCGATCCGCCAGCCCTCGATCCCCGCGCCGGCACCGCCCGGAACCAGCAAAAACTCCGCGCCGCCAATCTCGGCGACCAGCAGCTGGCGCGGCGCGGAGAGCCCGGAAGTAGAGCCTGCATAGCTCTGGACCGCAGTGATCCCCAGCTCCGCGCTCCAGCCCAGCAGCCCGGCCCCGGCGCTGTAGAGCCGCAGACCGCCCTCCGCAGGCCAGGCCAGCAGCGCCGATAGCCCCATCATCTGCGCCGCGCCCGCAGGGTCCAGATCGGGCCCGGAAAACTGCGTCGTCACATGGCTGAGCTGTCCCATCTCGCGTCCTGCGTCCTGCCCGGCGTGTCTCCAGCTATGCCTCCGCCACCCTCGCCACGTGGTTAACGCCGTGCCCTGAAATCCGCGCAAAATGTCTGGCATTGTCGAGAACTGCCGCGCGCGGTTGCGCCCCCCGCCGCGCTCCGGCATGACCTAGGGCAAGAGCCCCGGCAGAGAGACCGACAATGCGCCCCCCCCCGCCCCCTTCGGGGCAGACCCGGATCACCATCCTGCTGGCCACGTGGAACGGTGCGACGCATCTGCAGGAACAGCTCGAGTCGTACTTGGCGCAGACCCATGACGCCTGGGATCTCTGGGCCAGCGACGACGGCTCGAGCGATGCCACGCTGGAGATTCTGGAAAGCTTCCGCGCCGCCGAAGCCCCGCGCCGCGAGGTGCGCATCGTCGCGGGGCCGCAGCGCGGCCATGCGGCGAACTTCCTGTCGCTGCTGTGCCATCCCGAGCTGCCCGCCGGGCCGGTGGCGCTGTCGGACCAGGATGACGTCTGGCTGCCCGGAAAGCTGACGCTGGCGCTCGGCGCGCTCAGACAGGCCGGGCCGGTCACGCTCTACGGCGCGCAGAGCTTCCACACCGACGGCGCGCTGCGCCGCATCGGCCGCTCGCGCATCCCCCGCGGCAGACCCTGCTTTCGCAACGCGCTGACGCAGAACGTGGTCAGCGGCCACAGCGCCGTGCTCAGCGCCGGGGCGCTGGAGCTGGTGCGCCGCGCCGGGGTGCCCGCGGGCATCCCCTACCATGACTGGTGGCTCTACCAGCTGGTCAGCGGCGCCGGCGGCGAGGTGGTGATCGACCGCGCGCGGGTGCTGGACTACCGCCAGCACCGGCAGAACGCCATGGGCGCGCACCGCGGGCTGGCGCCGCGGCTGGCGCGGGCGAAGCAGGTGCTGGGCCGGACCTACGCCGGCTGGATCGCCGCCAACCTCGCGGCGCTCGACAAGGTGGGCGGGCTGCTCACCCCGGAGAACCGCGCGCTGGTCGCCGAACTCTGCGCCGCGCCGCCGCGCCCCGGCCTTGCCCGGCCGCTGGCCTTCCGCCGGCTGGGGCTGCACCGGCAAACCCGGCTGACCACCGCCAGCCTCTATCTCGCGGCAGCGCTGGGACGCGTTTGAGCGGCGGAATAGTCTCTAGCAAAGGATTTTCTCAATAGTCATCAGCGACGCCTCAGCCGCGGCGCTTCATGTTGTCCTCATGATCGCGGATGCCCTGATTGACATCGTCGTAAAAGGTCAGATGACCGTCTTCCAGCACCACCACCGCGTCGCAAAGCTGGCGGATCTGCCCCATCGAATGGCTCACCACCACCGATCCGGCGTGGCGCATGCGTTGCTTGAAGAGCGCGTCGCTGCGCGCCTTGAAGGAAGCGTCGCCCACCGCGGTGATCTCGTCCACGAGGTAGGTGTCAAAGGCGATGCCCATCGAGGCACCGAAGGCGAGGCGCGACTTCATCCCCGAGGAATAAGTCTTCAGCGGCAGGTGGAAATGCACGCCGAGCCCGGCGAAATCCTCGACGAAGGCAATCAGTTCGTCGGTGTCGACGCCGTAGATTCTCCCGATAAAGCGGCAGTTCTGCGCGCCGCTGAGCTCGCTGTGGAAGGAGCCGGCAAAGCCCACCGGCCAGGAGATCGAGCCCGAGGAGCTGATCTTGCCCGAGGTCACCGGCTCGGTGCCGGCGATCATCTTCAGCAGCGTCGACTTGCCCGCGCCATTGCGTCCCAAGAGCCCCACCGAGCGACCGCTGGGGAAGGTCATGGAGACATTCTCCATGATGGTCTTGCGCTTGCCTTCCATGACGAAGGTCTTGCTGACGTTCTCGAAGCGGATCATCTCCCGGCGCGCCCTCAGCGGCGGTCCTTGACCGAATAGGCCACCAGCACCGCGGTCGACCAGAGCAGGAAGAGGAACAGCGTGACCACCATCAGCAGGGTGATGCGCTGCGGGTATTCCGCGGTCTCGGCGCTGGTCGGCTGCATGTAGGCGGCCAGGTAGCGGCTCTTGCGCTTGGCATCGGCGAGCGCGCTGTCATAGGCGGCGAGCGCCGAGAGATAGGCGCGTTCGGCGAACTCGCGGTCGACCGAGAGCCGCTCGTAATCGCCCACCAGGTCGGCGAAGACCTTGCCCCCCTGCCCCGTGCCCTCGAAGCCGAGCTTCTGGCGCTCGGCGGAGATGCGCGCGCGGATCACCTCGAGCCGGCGCTCGGCCTGGGCGACGCGCGGGTCGCTCTGCTGCGAGGTCTCGCGCAGCAGGTCGAGCTCGATGATCTGCTCGGCTTCCTGGGCCTGCAGGTTGCTCAGCAGCCCGGCCTGGCTCTGCAGGTCGATCTGCGGGTCGATGATCTGGGTCTCGTTGCGGAAGCGGGTGACGGTCTCGCGTGCCTCCTTGAGCCGCTCCACCGCCTCATCCAACTCGTCGCGCGAATAGCTGATCGCATCGGCGCGGGCGACGGCGCTGAGCTCGTTGATCACGTCCGAGCTCTCGTCGAGCAGGGTCTGGGCGATCAGCGTCGCATCCTCGGGGCGGAAGGCGCGCACCTCGACCTCGATCAGCCCCGAGCTGTAGGAGATGCGCACCATCTTCTCCCAATAGGCCAGCAGTTGCTCGATCGGGGCGTCATCGGCCAGGCGGAAGACCGGATCCCAGTCGTCCGGGGTCCAGATCGCGTGCAGGTCGATCTTGCGGTCGATATCGGCGACCAGCTTCTGGCTCTGGATGAACTCGTAGAGGATGTCGGTGTCCGAGGAGCTCGAACTCGATAGATTCGACAGGCCGCCCAAAAGGTCTATCGCCGAGGCGGCATCCTCCTGGCGCACGGTGAAGCCGACCTTCGAGGCGTATTGATCCGCCGCCACCAGCCATAGATAGAGCGCGGTGAGAATGCCCGGCAGCACGACGCAGCCCAGAAAGCTCAGCAGGATCAGCTTGTGCCGGCGCCGCGGCTTCGCCGCGCCTGCGGGCGGGCGCGAGGTGGCTGCAGGCTGTCCCGCCGCCGGTTTCAGCCCCGGAGCCTTCTCGGGCGCGGGCACCACCGAGGGGCGCGGCACGGCTTTCTGCTCGGCGGGGCTGGACTTGGCTGAAGTCGGCTGTGCAGGAGCTTGTCCCCCCTGCTGCGGCTGCGGTTGCGCGGCCTTGTCCTTGGCGGGTTGTGTCAAACGAGCCCCATGGGAATGTCATTTACCTCATGGCGATGCTAATACACCTCCAACGCACAAGATACCAGTTTCCCAAAGGCCCCTGCATGAGCACCGAAGGTTTTGCACCGCCGCCCCAGATGCCCGCTCCGGAGACCGTCTCGGGTCGGCGCTCGTTTCCCGGCCCGCGCTCGGTCGCGGCGCTGATCCTGCGCGAGATGGCGACCAGCTACGGTCGCTCGCCGGGCGGCTACATCTGGGCCATCCTCGAGCCGATCGGCGGTATCGTGATGCTGTCGCTGGCCTTCTCGGCCTTCCTGCGCAGCCCGGCGCTGGGGGTGAACTTCCCGATGTTCTATGCCACCGGCATGCTGCCCTTTGTCATGTATACCGAGCTACAGGGAAAGATCGCCAGTTCGCTGAACTTTTCAAAGCCGCTGCTGGCCTATCCTACGGTGACCTTCCTCGATGCCATCGCCGGGCGCTTCATCCTCGGGGTGATGACCAAGCTGTTGGTCAGCTACATCATCTTCGGCGGCATTATGTTGCTCTACGATACCCGGGTGACGCTGGATTTCCTGCACATCTTCCAATCCTTCGCTCTGGCAGCCTTGCTCGGGCTCGGGCTCGGTACGCTGACCTGTTATGTCTTCACGCGCTTTCCGATGGCGCAACAGGCCTGGGGTATCGTGACCAGGCCACTGTTCCTGGTCTCTGGCATCTTCTACCTCTTTGAGACCATTCCCCATCTCTACCAAGGCTACCTGTGGTACAACCCGCTGGTGCATGTCATCGGCATCATGCGCAAGGGGTTCTACCCAACTTATGACGCCAATTACGCCTCACCTGTCTACGTGCTCAGCATCGCCCTGATCAGCCTGACCCTCGGGCTACTGCTGCTCTGGCGCTACCACGCCGAGATCCTGAACCGCTAGGTGTGGTTCCTCATAAGGTTGTTCATCGCCAAGAGCGGAGGTAGCGCCCTGAGCGCCCTGAGGTGTTGAATGGTCAAGCCAGCGCGGCAGGTCGGCGTTGCGCACCGTGCGGACGGACACGCCAAAGGCCTGTACCTCCTCGGCAGCGCCTTGACCGCGGCTACACGAGCCACGACCTGTTCTCGACCATAGACGGTGAGGCGGGCATCCTGATACGGGTTGTTCATCCTTACGTGTTACGGGCTGGAGTGTGACGATTTCAGCCTAACCCCGCAACGGGCGAACAACCTTTCGATACTTCATAGCTAGGCGCTGCCGCAGACCCCGCGGAACTGCTCGAGGAAGCGAGTCTCGAAGGCGGCGTTGCGCGCATCACGCTGCTTCTTCAACTTCGGCGGACCCGGTTGCCAATCCGGCTGCGCCAACCCGGCCCGCCGCAGCATCCGACCGACCGCCTCGGGGCTGCGCGTCTCGATCTCGTAGCTGATCTGGAACCGCAAAAAACCATGCGTGCGGCAGATCAAGTCGATCAGCAGGTTCGCTTTCTGGAAGCTCTCGATCGCGCTCAGGATCTTGTCGAACTCGAAGTCTGGTTCAACCTCGGACTTGTCCTGCAGGCTGGTCCATCGCCCGGTCTGCAGCGCGATGGAATAAGACACTGCCTGCGCCAGTAGATCGTTGCGATGGGTGTGCAGCACCGTCACCGCGGGAAACATCGCCGGCACGTTGAGCCGCACCAGCATCGCCAGCTGGTCCCAGGACGCCTTGAGCATCAGACTCTGCCCCGGCTTGCACTGGGTCTTCTGGAGATGGCGCAGGTAGTCGGGAAAGCACTTGAACCCATGCTCCTCCTGCTTGGCCTCAAGCACATCGTGATTGAGGTATTCACCGCCGCCATTCGCCCGGCCCGCCTGACGGACGTAATCCACCAGCAGGTTCGAGCCCGAGCGGTTGGTAAAACCGACGATCACCAGAGGTTTGTCAAACACCGGCCCGATTCCGCGATAAGCCGCCTCGTCGCCATAGATCTCACGCAGCCGGCGCTCGTGCCCGCCTGGGCGCGACAGGAGCTCCAGGGGGGTGGCCGGTACGTTGATCTTGCTGATCCGCTTTTTCAGGAAGCTCTTCACGACGTGATCCCCTTGCTGCTCCATTCCGATCCGCGCGCCTCCCCCCGACGCTGCAGCGCCGCCAGCAGATCGGCGGGATCCATACGCGGCCCCTGCGGCACCCGCAAGAGCGCGCCGGGCGCGCCCTGCGCCAGCGCCCGCGCCACCGCCTCCCCCTGGGCGCCGAGATCGAAGCTCACCACCGGCAGGCCGGTGGCCAGCATCTCATGGGTGGTGAAGGAAAAGGTCTCGGGCCAGATCGAGGGCATGAACCAGCTCGAGATGCCGTAGCGCGCCACCAGACCCGGCAGGTCGCGCAGCTCGTAGCTGCCATGCACGAGGCTCGGGGAGGCGAGTTTGTAGCTTGGGTCGATGTGGCCCAGCACCACCAGCCGGGCGGCGCCCGAGCGGGCCAGCTCGCGGCTCAGCCCCTGCAGCAGCGCCGCGCCCTTCTGCACGCCGATATTGCCCAGCACCCCGATCACCGGCACGCCGCCCTCGCCCCGACCCGGCGCGATGCGGGGCGGCGTGGCGGGCAACTGGTGCGGGCGCACCTCGATGCGGGGGGCGGCCTGCGGGTAGGCCTGCGCCACGATATCGCGGCTGGAGCCGGAGAACACCACCACGCGCTCGGCGGCATCCATCACCCGGCCCCAGGCCGCCTGCCAGTCGCGCAGCGAGGCCATGACGCCGCCGGGGCGTTCGTAGACATGCGCCGGATCCTCCTCCAGCGCGCCGCCCGCCACCGGCACGCCGCGGTAGACGCCATCGGCGCCGAGCAGCGTGTAGGAGGGGCTGACGGGGAAGAAATCATGCATCAGGATCTCGACCGGATGCGCGCCCTGCCCGTCCGTCCGCGCCGCCAGCGCCAGCAGACGCTCCGGCAATTCCGAGGCATCGCGCTCATGCACGCCGCAGGAATAGACGATGCGCCGCTCGGGCAGCAGCGCCACCAGCTTTTCGACCAGATCCCAATCGTTGGTCAGCCCCTGGGTCAGGCCGGTGGGGCCATAAAGCTCGAGCTTCCAGCGATGCCCCTGCCCGACCCGCAGCACCAGCGCCGACTGGCCCGCCCTGGTCTCGGCGGCGATCCGGTCCTGCAGGTAGCTTTCCGCGCCGCCCCCCAGGGCATGGGCGAGATAGACCGGCACCGCGCCCTGCTGCCGCCGCGCCGCCAGCACCAACCCCAGCGCCAAGCGCGGCGTGTTGAGCGGGTCGCGGCGGAT
Source organism: Salipiger mangrovisoli (assembly GCF_015223355.1). GTDB lineage: Bacteria > Pseudomonadota > Alphaproteobacteria > Rhodobacterales > Rhodobacteraceae > Salipiger > Salipiger mangrovisoli. The sequence continues at coordinate 33,767 of NZ_JADFFK010000028.1, forward strand.
GAACTCCTGCACCTCGGCGTCATAGCCCGGATAGCGTCCCGAAAGCACCCGCAGGTTGCGCTCGAGCAGGCGCTGCTTGTCGGCACTGCCGAAGGATTGCCCACCGCGGTGTTCGACAAAGAGGTTCGGTGCGCAGAGGTGCCGACCGCCCATCGCCACCGCCTTGCGGCACCAGTCATTCTCTTCGCCATAGCCGCGGCCGAAAATCGGGTCGAACTGCGGGATGCGGGCGAGAAACGCGGGGGCCAGCGCCATGCAGAAGCCGACGCCGGTGGGCGCCTCGGCCAGCCCGGCCTTTGGATCGAAGCCCGCCGCCACCGCGTCGAGCGCGTCGACATCGCCGGGAGCCAGATCGCCCCGCTGGCAGATCACCGGCACGGTGAAGATCTCGGCGTCGTTGGACATCGGCGTCACCGAGGCGACCTCGGGATCGGCGAGCGGCGCCAACAGCCGCGGCAGCCAGCCCGGCGGCACCATGGCGTCGGAATTGACCAGCACCACCGGGTCCTCGGGCCAGCGCTTCAGCACCTCGGCAAAACCGCGGTTGACGGTGCCGATGAAGCCCAGGTTCTCATTGTTCTCCAGCAGGGTGACCTGCGGCCGCGCGGCAGCCCAGTCGCGCAGGAAGGGACGGACCTGCGGGTCGGGCGAGGCGTCGTCGATCAGCAGCAGCCGCCAGGCGCTGCCGGAGTGCCGGGCGATGCGCTCCAGCGCCTCGGGCAGCAGATGGAAGGCGTTGTAGACCGGCAGGATCAGCGTCGCGGCACGCTCGGGCGCGGCGGCCGGGGGCGTCTCGGGCAGCAGCGCAGGCAGCATCTCTGCCGCATCCGAGCGCGGCACCAGCCCCAGCCGCTCCTTCACCACCTCGCGCGCGCCCAGATCGCCCTGACGCTTCCAGCGGTGGATGACCGGGGCCAGCTGCGCCAGCGTGGTGACAAAGCGCAGCGCCATCGGCGCCCGCGCGCGCAGAAGCGCCTCGCGCGAGAAGCCGGGCAGAGTCTGGCGCAGCGGCTCCTGCCCCTCGCCGCGCTCGGCGACCAGCGTGATCGGACCGGTCTCGCAGGGGATATCGAGCGCAAATCCGCGCCGCGCGCTGCCCGCCTGCACCAGATCGGGCACCACCCAGGCGCGGGTGCTGTTCACCGCGAGGCCGATGCGCGCCGCCTCGGCCCAGCCTTCCACGTGGATGCGGTGGCGGCGCAGGGCGATGCGGGTGATCTCACCGTAAGACGCGCCGGTCTCGTCGCGCAGCTTCGCGCCTGGACGATCCAGCTCGATGTTCATCTCCGCGTAGCGCAGGAAGATGCGATAAACCCGGGCGAGCAGCAAAAATCGTCTCCTTGAAACCGTTGGTAGGGCTTAGGCGGCGGAACGCCTCGGCGCAAGCATGCGGGGCCGCGCTGCCTGCGTCCGATCCTCGCGCGCCAAAGCACCGCCGCCTGCGAAAATGTTTCGCAGCGAAACATTTTCGCAAAGCATGCCGAGCATGGACCTCACCCCCCCATCCGCGCCGCCAGCCAGGCGGCCAGATCGGCGCCCAGATCGGCATCGGCCGCGGGCCCGTCTAGTTCGAGCCGCGCGCCGCGGCGGCGCAGCGTCAGACCCGGCCAGCGGGCCAGGATCTCGGCGGGGGATTTCGGCTCTGACACCGGGGTTTGAGCCTCTTTCTCCGGGGCAGGGGCGGCGCTCATGCAGCGCGTCAGCAGGGCGCGTTCGGCCCCGGCATCGGCGGGCGGCGCGGCCTTCAGCGCCTGCGCGATCTCCTGCGCCAGGCGCGGGCGCTCGCGCAGCTGCTGCGCCAGGTCGAGCCCGGCGCGCTCGCTCAGCGCCTCGGGGAAGCGCAGCGCCCGGTCGAGGCTCTTCACGATGCCGATGAACGAGCCGATCTTCGAGCGCCGCGCCCGCGGCACGGCGGCAAAGAGCACCGCCAGCGCCTCCTTCTCGGAGGCGAAGACGCCGCGCTCGGCGGCCTTCACCACGATGCGGGCGCGCTCGTAATGGCTGAGGTTGGCGCGGATCTCGTTCTCCTCGATCATCGCCACATAGGCGGCATGGCCGTCCTCGGGGCGGCGCAGCAGCGCCTGCACCGTGCCGAAGCGCGGCTCGCCGGTCTCGGCGTGCAGCGCCGCCAGCGCCCGGCAGCGGCGCCAGCCCGAGAGCAGCCCGTAGGCGGCGCGGCCGGGCAGGGACACCACCTCGATCGGGGTCTGCTGGCCGCGCGCCCGCAGGCTCTCGCGCAGGGCTTCTGCCTCTTCGGGGTCCTCGGCCAGGCGGTCGCGCACCAGGTGGTTCATCTCGATCTGCCCGAGCGGCAGCTCCAGCACCAGCTTGCCCTCGCGCCGGGCGCTCTCCCAGCGCTCCGAGAGCTCCTCGAGCGCGGCGCTGGCGGCGGCCCCGGCGGCGACATCGGCGATCGGCGCGGCCCGCCGCGGCGGCGCCGAGAACATCGACTTGGTCTCGGGCGCCGCGGCGGTCTCGCCGCCCGTCTCGCCCGTTCCGCCAAGACCGCCCTCGGGTCCGAGCGGGCTCAGTCTCTTGCGCTTGGCCATCCGTCTGCTCCTGTCAGGAAAGGGTCCGGCACAGAGCCGACCCGAACATGGTTAAGACGGGGTGACCCCGCCGCGCGGAAAAATGTTTCGCTGCGAAACAGAGTCTCATTCGGCCGCCCTCAGGGCCTGTTCGTCGCGCCGCCAGCTGCCCAGCAGCAGCTGCTTCAGAGCCGCGTAGGTGGCGTCGAAGGTCTCGCGGCCGCGGGCGTAGGTCTCGCGGTTGAAGTCGCGGTAATCGGCCTCGTAGATGCCGCGCACCTGCTCGCCGGCCTGGCCGATGAGCGCGGTGAAATCCTGCCGGTGCGGCGAGAGCACCGGGCCGAGATAGGCCTGCATCAGCGCCGCCAGCTCGGCCTGCTGGGTGCCGTCGTAGCGGGTGATCACCGCGCGCACCGCGTCCCATTGGAAGTTCAGCCCGTCGCGCCCCAGCGCCCGCGCCGCCATGTTCTCGGCCTCCTCGATCGAGGAGAAGGTCGAATGCAGCATGTCGAAGAAGCGGCCGGTGGAGTCGAACTCGAGGAAGGACGCGCCGAGCGGCACCAGCAGGATGTCGGCGGCGGCGAGCCCGTTGATCGTCAGGTAGCCGAGGGCAGGGGGGGTATCGAGGAAGATCACGTCGTACTGGTCGAGCAGACCGTCCTCCTCGAGGCTCTCGGTCAGCGCGTCCCAGAGCTTCCAGCCGCGCGCCTGCATGCGCCAGACCGGGATCTGGAACTCGGCCCAGTAGAGGTTGAGCTGCGCGCCGATGAGGTCGATGTTCGGCCAATGGGTCTTCTGCACGAGATCCGGCGCGCGCACCTCGAGCGCCTCGGTCAGCGTCTCGTCGAGCGGCACCGGCGCCTCGCCGCGGTCGAGCCGGCGCTGGTTCTCGCTGCGCAGGTGGCGGCCGTAGTGGCGCGCCAGCAGCGGGAAGACCGTCTGCCATTCGTCCTCGACCTTGCCGCCGAAGATCGAGGTCATCGAGCCCTGGCTGTCGAGGTCGATGACCAGCACCCTGTAGCCGTCGAGCGCCGCCGACATCGCCAGATGCGCGCAGGTCGAGGTCTTGCCGACGCCGCCCTTGAAGTTCGCCACTGCGACCATCTTGGCGGGCAGACCCTCGGGGCGCCAGGGCAGGTAGTTCTTGGTCTTCGAGCCGCCGGCGGCGAAATGCGCGCGCAGCCGCAGCACCTCCTCGAAGGTGAACCACTTGGCGCCGCCCTCGGTCTCCGAGCGGCCCTGCGGCAGCTCGGGGTTCTGCTTCAGCACCCGGCGGAAATGGCCCATGGCGACGGGGATGAGATAGCGGGTGATCTCCCAGGTCGAGAACAGTCGCAGGCTGCGCCCGCCGTGCTCCTCCAGCCCGCGCCCGGCGAGGTCGTTGCGCCCGGCGGCGCAGGCCTGCGAGATGGCGGCAAAGCCGGCGGTCTCGAAAGGCTGTCCGAGGCTGGTCAGCGCGGCGTCGGGATCGATGTTGAAATAGGGGGGGAGCTCGGTCTTGCTCTCGGGCTTCATGTCCCTGCTCTGCCTTATATGTGTGGCGTTTTCGGCATGATACTCACAAACGCGGCACATGAAAGCAAAAGCTGCACACGATCCGGATTTCTTTGCAGATTCGCGGGGTTGCGGCGGGGCTTCCGGGGCGACATCCGGCAGCTTCTTGCCCAGCCTGTTGTTATTTTCTGTTAGTTTATTTGTTACGGGTCTGGAAGCATCAAGATAATCGACTGATGCAAAAGGATAAATCCTGACGACCTGCGACAGGGGCGATTCCGATACCACGTTTGCCCGACTCTGAACCCCCGGCGCGGCGACTCCGATCCCCCGAACTCGGACTGGACGGGGGCGGTGGTTGAATCTAGGGTCGGTGTCACTGAAACCCCGATAGCGGGCGGGCGCAGATCCGCTGGAAAATCCGGGGACAGGGCAGGGGCAGGCAGGCATGAGCGCAGCGACAGACATTCCGGGCCAGGGCAGTCCGGACCCGGTGACCGGCGCGGCGGATTTCTTCGTCTGCGACATCTTCGATCCGGCGCCGAAGGACGACCTCGGCTCGATGGAGCACCCGATCTTCTCGCTCTCGACGCGGCCCGACCGGCGGGTGCTGAGCTACGCGCACAATGGCGCGACGATCGAGGTGACCCCCTCGGTCAAGGGCCGGGCGACGATCCACGACAAGGACATCCTGATCTATTGCGTCAGCCAGCTGATGGCCGGGCTCAACGCCGGGCGCGAGGTCTCGCGCAGCTTGCAGCTGACCGCGCATGACCTGCTGGTGGCCACCAACCGCGACACCTCGGGCGATGCCTATGTGCGGCTCAAGGAGGCCTTCGAGCGGCTCGCCGGCACGCGCATCACCACCAACCTCGAGACCGGCGGGCTGGAGACCACCCGCGGCTTCGGGCTGATCGAGAGCTGGGAGATCGTGCGCCGCGCCCGCGGCGGGCGGATGATCTCGGTGACGGTGACGCTGTCGGACTGGCTCTACCGCGCGGTGCTGGCCAAATCCGTGCTGACCCTCAGCCGCGACTACTTCCGCCTGCGCAAGCCGCTCGAGCGGCGTCTCTACGAGCTGGCGAGGAAGCATTGCGGGCGGCAGGCGAGCTGGCAGGTCTCGGTCGCCATCCTGCACAAGAAGTCGGGCTCGACCGCGCCGGTGCGGGTGTTCCGCGCGGCGCTGCGCAAGATGATCGCCGAGGCCAACCTGCCCGATTACGTGCTGCGCGAGGCGCCGGGCGACATGATCGTCATCGAGCGGATGCGCCCGGCGCGCGCCGCCGGCAGCGGCCCGCAGCTTTCGGAAGAGGCGCTCGACGCCGCCCGCGCGCTGCGCCCCGGCGAGGACGTGCATGCGCTGGCCGCGCGCTGGCGCAGCTGGTGGGACGACACCGGCCGGCCGCGGCTCGGCCGCGCCGACGCCGCCTTCCTCGGCTGGGTCAAGGCGCAGGGCAGGGAGTGACGAGCGTGGGCCGGATGGGCAGATTTGTTTCGCTGCGAAACAGGGCGTGGCGGCTGATCGGCCGCGGCGGATCGCTGGCGCCGGCGGCTCCGGTGCCGGTGATCGACGAGCGCGTCGTGCTGTTCCATTTCCCAAAGACCGGGGGCACCTCGCTGCATCGTTTCCTGCTCCCGCAGTTCCGCCCCGAGGCGGTCTGCCCCGAGCGGCTGCGCAATATCGACAGGTTCGGCCCGGAAGAGCTGGCGGCCTTCCGCTATGTCTCGGCGCATATGGATTACCAGCGGCTCCAGCTCATCCCCGCGCCGCGCTACACGATCACCGTGCTGCGCGAGCCCAAGGCGCGGGTGCTGTCGCTCTACTACTTCTGGCGGGCGCATGCCTGGCGGGTGGTCGAGGCACGCAATCTGAAAGGGCCGCGGCTGGCCAAGGAGAAGGGGCTGCTGGAGTTCCTGCGCCACCGCACCGAGGGCATCCCCTCCGACATCGACAACTATTACGCCCGCAGCCTGATCGGCCGGCATTGGGTCGGCCCGCGCGGCGAGATGGCGCTGCCGGACGAGGAGGCGCTGCCGCTGGCGCTGGAGCGGCTCGCGGAGTTCGACACGATCGGCTTCACCGAGGACATGCCGGGGCTGTTCTCCGAGGTCACCGCGCGGCTCGGCATCGCGATGCCGCAGCCGCTGCCCTGGGCGCTCTCGGCGCGGGACCGGGCCAGCCACCCGGATATGGAAGAGGTCGTGCCCGAGGAGATCACCCCAGAGATCGACGCCGAGCTCGAGCGGCTGACCCGGCTCGACCGGGTGATCTACGAAGAGGCCAGGCGGCGGTTCGGGCGGGGCTAGCCTAGGCCGGGCATGAAAAAGGGACCGCGGCGGGGCCGCGATCCCTTGGAGGGTGGCGCGGGCCGGAGGGCCCGCTCTGCCTCAGACCAGCACCATGCCTGCGTTCAGATCGGCCATCGCCGTGTCGTGCAGCGTAACCGTGACATCCTGGTCGATGAACACCAGGTCGTCGCCGACCTCGGTCATCTGGTCCATGGCCGCGCCCGCGCTGCCGTAGCCGAAGGCGCTGAAGTCGAGCATGTCCCAACTCTCGAGATCGGTCACATCATGGCTGCTGCCCGCCTCGGCGGCAAAGACGAAGCGGTCCGAGAGCAGCCCGCCCGAGAGCGTGTTCGCCCCGCCATCGCCCATCAGCACGTCGTCGGTGCCCTGCTCCATCACCCAGTCGGTGATGTCATCGGCCATCGACTTGCGGAACTCGGGGCTTTCGGAGAAGCCGAGCAGCACCTCGGCCCGGCTCATGCCGCCGTCGAGACGGGCGGTCCAATTGGCCAGCCCCCGGGCGTCGGCGCCGCGGTCGAGCACGTTCATGTAGAGCGCGTCCACATAGGCCTCGTTGCCCAGCCCGCCGTAGTCGCGGGCGAACTCGGCGCTGCCGGTGAAGCCCGCGGCGACCTGCCCGAGCGTGAGCTCGCCGGTCTCCAGCCGCTCTGTCCAGTTGTAGAAACCGCCGGCGTCGGGCGCGCGGTCGAAGGCGGCCTGGTAGAGTCGGATGACCTGGCCGCTTTCCGCCTCGGCGCTGCCGCTGGTGGCGAAATCGCCGTAGATCATGTCATCGCCGCCGCCGCCGCCGATATTGTCGGACCCCTGGTCGCCGTAGAGCGTGTCATCGCCGCCAGCACCGCGCAGGATGTCATTGCCCATGCCGCCCGAGGCCCAGTCGGACATCATGCCGGTGGAGGCATTGACCAGGCCCTGGTCGCCGTCGGCCCAGCTGCCGGTGTGGATCTCGTCGTTGCCCGCGCCGCCGTAGATCGTATCGGCGCCATCGGCCTCGGGGTCGAAAGTCAGCCCAAGCGCTTCCGAGACGCGGCTGTCATCATCGCCGGTGATGATGTCGTCGCCGGCGCGGCCGTGGATCACGTCATTGCCCGCGCCCCCGGCGAGGCCGTTGTCGTAGTCCGAGAGCATCAGGCTGCCCGCGGCACCCCCATCGGCGGCATCGGCCTGGTTGTCGTCCTCCTCCGAGGCGTCGACGAGGTCCTCCCCCGCGCCGCCATGCAGCACGTCGCGGCCCATGCCGCCGGAGACCGTGTCATTGTCGGCGCCGGCGGCGATGCTGTCATTCCCGCCACGGGCGTCGATGAAGTCATCGCCGGGGCCGGCGTTGAAACTGTCGTCGCCCTCGGTCAGCGTGCTGCGCACCGAGGCCATGGCGCGCTGCGCGGCGAAGAGGCCCAGGGCCTCCTCGAGGCTGGCGCTCTCGATGTCGCCGGCGGCGGCGGGCAGGATGCCGGTATAGCCGTTGCTGCCGCCGTCGACCTCGCCGCCGGTGCCTTCGCCGATGCCGTCAGGCACCTGCACCCCGTGCAGCACGATCTCGCGCAGGGTCAGCGGCATGAGGTCCTCGGCGGTGTAATCGGTCATCGACACCGGGCTGAAGAAATTGTCGTCATCGCCCAGCTCGTAGCTCTGGACGAAGGCCAGCATGCCGGTGCTGTCGGCCATGGGCATGGCACCATCCGCGGCCGAGACCAGCGGCAGCAGCACGTCGCCGTATTGGCCGAGTCCCTCGAGCACCTCGACCATGCCGTCGGCATCGGCGTCATCGGCGAGCGTGGGGGCGGTCGAGTCGATCGGGTTGCCCGCGTCGTCGAAAAGCCCGTGGATATGCTGCGCATGGGTCTGCGACGGGGTCATCCCGCTGGCCGCTATGGCCACGTTGAGATAAGCGCTGCCATCCTCCTCGGTGGTCATCGCAAGGACCGCGGTGGCCTTGACGCCGGAGCTGTTCAGGGCGGTGAAGTCGACGGTCCAGAAGGCATCAGCCTGGGACAGGAAGGTCTCGAAAGACCGGTAGGAAGACGCAAGGTGGGCCATTGGTGATCTCCTCTCTCATCAGTGGTCGCACCGGAGGAGACACGGGGTGGCGGTCGGGAAAGTTTCCCTCAGCCCATGCACAGAGACGTGAACGCGCCGAGAGCAGGGCCCGGCGGGTGAGGAGGGGGAGGCCTTCAGACGAGACACGGGGCGTCGGTGGTCTGAGCGGATTTACAGCACCAGCCGGCTCGGCCCCGACATGTCGATCCCGGGGAAGACCGCCCCTTCGAGCACGTCGCGGTTCAGCCCGAAGAGACCCTGCATGACCGCGGCGGCGTGCAGCCGCACGTCGCTGAGCGGCATGAGATCCCGGCGCTGGTAGAGGTCGGCCTCGGCCAGCCCGGGCCAACGGCCATGCCCCTGGCCGCCGCGCAGTGCACCGCCGGCGAAGAGCATCGTGCCGGCGGTGCCATGGTCGGTTCCCTCGGTGCCGTTGAGCCGCGCGGTGCGGCCGAACTCGGTCATCGCCAGGACCGCGGTCCGCTCCCAGACCGGCCCGAGGTCCGCGCGCAGCGTCAGCAGCACGTCCGAGAGGCGGGTGAGCGCCGGCGCCAGGGTCTGATCCTGGCGGTTATGGGTGTCCCAGCCGCCTAGCGAGAATGCCGCGACGCGGCTGTCGCCCCGCAGCTTGTCGGCGGCGTAGGCGGCCAGCTGCTGGTGACCGGCGGACGGCTTGGCGCCCTTCTGCTGCGCCTTCGAGTCCGTCTTGGCCTGCGCCAGGCTGACCGCATCGGCGAGGCTGTCGCGGAACAGCGGATCGTCGTGCATCACCATCTCCAGCAGGCGCTGCGCCTGCGGGGTGAGATCGAGCGCCGCGTCGGGCGACCAGTGCATCACGTGGGCGGGCCCGCGGGTCAGCAGCATCTCGGGCACGCCGACGGTATAGGCGGTTTCGCCCTCGAGTCCCGGGACCTGCTGCAGCATGCGGTTGAGCCAGCCGTCGCGAAATCTGGGCAGCATCTCGGCGGTGCCGGCCTCGAGCATGTCCTGCCCGTCGAAATGGCTGCGCTTGTCGCGGTAGGGGGTCGAGACGGCCTGCACGAAGCCGAGCTCGCCCGAGCGCCAGAGCGGCAGCAGCGGGGTCATCGCCGGGTGCAGGGCGAAGAAACCGTCGAGATCATGGGCGCCCTCGGGGCTGCCCGGGCGCAGCGCCTCCATGCCGGGGCGCAGCGCGGCGAAGGCGGGGTCTCCCCAGGGCTGCAGCACGCCGAGCCCGTCCATGCCACCGCGCAGGATGATCACCACCAGCCGCGCGTCCCAGGGTGCCGAGGCGAAGGTCACCGTCGAGAGCAGCGGGCTCGCCGCCGCCGAGCAGCCGAGCGCCAGGCCGCGCCCCAGGAAGGCGCGCCGGTTCAGTCCCCCGGCGCTCATGCGCCCGTCTTTCTGCCATTTCGGGTCATCCGGTCCATGGCGCATCACATCCTTTGGAAACTAGGGGAGGAGAGGATCAGGGCGATGCCCTCGCGCCGCCCTTCGGCGGCGCTGGCCGCGAAACGCAGGCTCTCGGGGGCACGCTCGCCGAGCGCGGCGGTCAGGAATTGCCGCGGGTCGGGCAGGGCGCCGGTCAGCTGTCCTGGGGCGGTGATCGCCCATTGCAGCCGGGCAGAGAGCGCCAGAGGGGTGATCCAGGAGGCATCTTCTTCAGGCCAGCCGTTCGGCCCGTCCGGGGCCTCCCAGGCTTGGCCCATCATCCGTAGCGGGCGGACAAAGAACCTCTCCATCCTCTTGGCCCGGTCCACGGGCAGTTCGGCGACAGCGAGCGCGCGCAGGCTGGAGCCGATGAAATCCACCGGCGGCTTCACGTTGCCCGGCCCCTGCCAAGCCGCGGGGTGCGTCAGCATGGCTTCGTAGACCGCCAGCAGTTGGCCACCCGTCTCGCGGTAGCGCGCGGCCATGGCCTCGACCAGCTTCGGGTCTGGCGTGTCAGAAACGAAATGCACCGCCAGTTTCCACGATAGGTGTTGCGCTGTCGCGGGGTGGCTCGCGAGATCGTCCAGAAGCTCCAGGACGTCGTCCACTTGGGCGGGCTTCTCTCCTCCGTAACGCGTACCAAGCACAGTCTCCGGTCCCGGTTCGGCATAGTCCGGGCGGAAGACGAAGCCTTTCTTGGGGGTAAAACTGAGGCCGGTCAGCAGCCGGGCCAGTTGGACGACATCCGCCTGTCCGTAGGGGCCGCCGGTGCCAATCGTGTGCAGCTCCATAAGCTCGCGCGCGAGGTTCTCGTTGAGCCCCGCGCCAGCCTTTTTCTTCCTCGCCGCCGCTGCGCTGCTGGGGCCGAGCGCTGTTGCCTGATCGAGATAGTGGAGCATCAGCGGCGCGGTCGTCACCGCCTTGAGCATGTCGGCAAAGTGTCCCGCAAGATGCGGTCGGATTGCGCCCTCGATATAGGGCGAGGTGCCGCCGCGCAGTCCGGCGGTTCGGCCCATGGCGGTGAAATGATCGCCCCAGAAGAAGGCGAGGCGTTCGCGGAAACCGTCGCGGGTCCCGATCCGCCGCTGCAGGTTGCGGCCGAGCCAGAGCTGTTGCGTCTCGCGGTTTGTCTTGCGCAGCGCCTTGAGGTCTTCCGTGAGGCTCTTGATCTCCTGGAGATTGCCCTTGGCCTCCCGGCGCCGACGCTGAAGCTCTCCGAAGGTCTGCTGCCGCTCCATCAGAACCTCGGGGCCGTCGATCGGCCAGAGCTCCCCCGCCTGGTCCGGTCCGGCGAGGCGTTCCAGCATCTCCTGCGAGGATCCCGGCGGCGCATGCGCCGGGGACAGGCCGCAGCCAAAGCGGATTTCTGCCAGAAGCGGGTCGTAACTCAAGCCGGAGGCTCCTTGCTGGATCGGGCCGTGCCTATGGCCTCTATTCAGAGCCTATCACAGGCCTTTTCTGGGCCGAGCCTCACACATGCGTGTGCGGCAGGTTCTTGCGGGCGGTGCGCTACCTTTCGACCTCTTGGCACGCGCCCCGGAAGGATGTGGCGGTGCCGTCCCTTCGGGACATGTTGCGATGCTCGGTCAGGCGCGCCTGGCCGTCGGCAGAGAGTGTCAGGAGAAACGGATGCTTGCCCTCGTAAAGCCCGGCGTAGGATCGTGCGCCCTCCGCCGCAGGGCCGAGATCGACGAGGGCTCCGATCTGATACTCTCGTCCCAGGCTTGCCAGCGTGCAATGCGGCGCCAGCCCGTCATCATCGCAGCTCTGAACAAAGTGGCAGAGGTAGGCGTCGGCATTTGCGCTATGAGCGGCGAGGCCGTAGGCCGCTGCGCCGATCACAAGCGCTGCCTGTCCGGGTCGTGGCAGGGCGATCATTGAGGCTTCTCTTTTTTCTCAGGCCGCAAAAAAGCCCCGGCGTCTGCGCGCCGGGGCCAGTGTTGCTCGAAAACGTTCCCGCTTACGGGATCAGCCGCGCGATGATCAGATCCGCCGCTTCCTCGGGCGTCATCTCGGTGGTGTCGATGCGCAGCTCGGGGGCCTCGGGGTGCTCGTAGGGGCTGTCGATGCCGGTGAAGTTCTTCAGCTGGCCCGAGCGCGCCTTGGCGTAGAGCCCCTTCACGTCGCGGCTCTCGGCCACTTCCAGCGGCGTGTCGACGAAGACCTCGACGAATTCGCCCGGCTGCATCATGCCGCGCACCATGTCGCGCTCCGAGCGGAACGGCGAGATGAAGGCGGTGATCACGATGAGGCCCGCATCGGTCATCAGCTTGGCCACCTCGCCGACGCGGCGGATGTTCTCGACCCGGTCGGCCTCGGTGAAGCCGAGGTCCTTGTTCAGCCCGTGGCGGACGTTGTCACCGTCCAGAAGGAAGGTGTGGCGGTTCATCCGCGCCAGCTTCTTCTCGACGATATTGGCGATGGTCGACTTGCCCGAGCCCGACAGGCCGGTGAGCCAGAGCACGGCCGGCTTCTGGTGCTTCATCGAGGCGTGGTGCTCGCGGCCGATGTCGGTGGCCTGCCAATGCACGTTCTGCGCCCGGCGCAGCGCGAAATGCAGCAGGCCCGCGGCGACGGTGTGATTGGTGATCTTGTCGATCAGGATGAAGCCGCCGAGGTCGCGGTTCTCGGCATAGGGCGCGAAGGGGATCTCGCGGTCGGTGGTGATGTTCGCGACGCCGATGGCGTTGAGATCCAGCGTCTTGCTCGCCAGGTGCTCCTGGGTGTTGACGTTGACCTCGTACTTGGGCTCGGCGACGGTGGCCGAGACGGTCTGCGTGCCGACCTTCAGCCAGTAGGCGCGGCCCGGCACCAGCTCGTTCTCGTCCATCCAGATGATCGTGCTCTCGAACTGGTCGGCGACCTCGAGCGGCGATTGCGACGCCACGATCACCTGACCGCGCGAGCAGTCGATCTCGTCGGCGAGGGTGATGGTGACCGACTCGCCGGCGACGGCGAGATCCTTGTCGCCGTCCAGCGACACGATGCGCGCCACGGTCGAGGTCTTGCCCGAGGGCAGCACCCGCACCGCGTCGCCGGGGCGCAGCTGGCCCGAGGCGATCATCCCGGCAAAGCCGCGGAAGTCGAGGTTGGGGCGGTTCACCCATTGCACCTGCATGCGGAACGGGCCGGCCTGGTCGCGGGTGTCCTCGACCTCGACCTCTTCGAGCAGCGGCAGCAGCGCCGGGCCCTGGTACCAGGCGGTGTTGGCGCTGGGGCCGGTGATGTTGTCGCCCTTGAAGCCCGAGATCGGGATCGGGGTGAACTCCTCGATGCCGATGCTCTCGGCGAAGGCGCGGTAGTCGGCGACGATGCGCTCGAAGGTCTCCTGCTCGTAGCCGACGAGATCCATCTTGTTCACCGCCAGCACCACGTGGCGGATGCCGAGCAGCTTCACCAGGTAGCTGTGGCGGCGGGTCTGGGTCAGCACGCCCTTGCGCGCGTCGATCAGGATCACCGCGAGATCGGCGGTCGAGGCGCCGGTCACCATGTTGCGGGTGTACTGCTCGTGGCCCGGGGTGTCGGCGACGATGAACTTGCGCTTCTCGGTGGCGAAGAAGCGGTAGGCGACGTCGATGGTGATGCCCTGCTCGCGCTCGGCGGCAAGCCCGTCGACCAGCAGCGCGAAGTCGATCTCCTCGCCCTGCGTGCCGGAACGCTTGGAATCCGACTCCAGCGCGGCGAGCTGATCCTCGAAGATCATCTTGCTGTCGTAGAGCAGGCGGCCGATCAGCGTCGACTTGCCGTCATCGACGGAGCCGCAGGTGATGAAGCGCAGCATGGTCTTGTGCTGATGCGCCTCGAGATAGGCGTCGATGTCCTCGGCGATCAGCGCGTCGGTCTTGTAGATGGGGTCCTGGGTGGTCATGGCATGTCCCTGAAAACTGGGGCTGGAAGGGGAGGGTGGGCTCCGGCGCGCGGCGCTCAGAAATAGCCTTCCTGCTTCTTCTTCTCCATCGAGGCGGCCTGGTCGTGGTCGATCGCCCGGCCCTGGCGTTCCGAGGTGGTGGTCAGCAGCATCTCCTGGATCACCTCGGGCAGGGTCTGCGCCTCGCTCTCCACGGCGCCGGTCAGCGGGTAGCAGCCGAGCGTGCGGAAGCGGATCGAGCGCATGACCGGCTCTTCGCCGTCCTTCAGCGGGAAACGCGCGTCATCGACCATCAGCAGCAGCCCGTCGCGTTCCACCGTCGGGCGCGGCTGCGAGAAATACAGCGGCACGATCTCGATGTTCTCGAGATGGATGTACTGCCAGATGTCGAGCTCGGTCCAGTTGGAGATCGGGAAGACCCGCACGCTCTCGCCCTTGGTCTTGCGGGCGTTGTAGAGCCGCCAGAGCTCCGGGCGCTGGTTCTTCGGATCCCAGCGGTGGTTGGCCGAGCGGAAGGAGAAGACGCGCTCCTTGGCGCGGGATTTCTCCTCGTCGCGGCGGGCGCCGCCGAAGGCCACGTCGAAACCGTATTTGTCGAGCGCCTGCTTCAGACCCTCGGTCTTCCACATGTCGGTGTGCAGACCGCCGTGGTCGAAGGGGTTGATGCCGCGCTCCTTGGCCTCGGGGTTCTGGTAGACCAGCAGCTCCATGCCGGCATCCTTGGCGGCCTTGTCGCGCAGCTTGTACATGTCCTGGAACTTCCAGGTGGTGTCGACATGCAAGAGCGGGAAGGGCGGCGGCGAGGGGTAGAAGGCCTTTTTCGCCAGGTGCAGCATCACGGCGCTGTCCTTGCCGACGCTGTAGAGCATGACCGGGTTCTCGGCCTCGGCGACGACCTCGCGCAGGATGTGAATGCTCTCCGCTTCCAGGCGCTGCAGGTGGGTGAGGGTCTTGGTGTCCATCGGGGGGCCTCTGGTCAGAACTGTACTGTTGCCGAGAGCTAGCCTTGCGATCCGCGGCGTTAACCCCCCATATGGGGGGTAAATCGGGAAGAAATTGCGGATGGCGGACGAAAAAGAGATCCTCGCGGCGCTGTTTGCCGCATCCTTGGGCAGCGACCCCGAGGCGCCGGAAACCTCGGGCGAGGCGCTGTGGCAGGGATTCCTCGCCCGGCTCGCCGCCGCCACCCATGCCGAGAGCGCGCTGCTGCGCCTCGCCTTTCCGGGCCGTCCGGCAGAGGGCTGGCAGGTCGGCCTGGCCTGGGAGGGGGTCGAGGAAAGCGTGGTCGAGCGCATGCGCAGCGGCCGGGTCTACTCGCAGGTGGATCTGCCCGGCGGCGCGGGCGGGCCGCCGCTGCGGGCGCTGCGCTGGCGCATCGGCCGCGAGGCGCGGGTGCTGATCGCGCTGCGCCGCCGCGGCGAGGATTTCCGCGCGGTGGACGGGCTGCAGCTGGCCAATCTCACCCCCTATCTCGGCGTCGCGCTCACCGGCTGGCGGCAGCTCGAGGCCGCGCGCACCCGCGCCGCGCGCGACCGCCAGCTGGCGGCGGCGCTGGGGGCGGGCTGGCTGCTGCTGGCGCCCTCGGGGCAGGTGCTGGAGCTGGCCGAGGGGCTGGCGGGCTGGCTCGAGACCGAGGCCGGCATCGCGCTGCGCCCGGACGGGCGGCTGTCGCTCTCGGAGCCCGCCGCGCAGGAGCTGCGCCAGGCGCTGGCGGCGGCAGCCCAGGGCCGGGCGCGGCGGGTGATGCTGGCGGCCGAGCCGGCGGTGGAGCTGTGGCTGGCGCCCGAGAGCTGCGGCGGCGAGACCCGGCTGGTCGGCCGGCTGCGCCACGGGCTCTCGGCGCGCGGCCTGCCGCCGGGACGGCTCGCCGCCGGCTTCGGTCTGAGCCGCAGCGAGGCGCGGCTGGCGGCCTGCCTCTGTGACGGGCTCAGCCTTGCCGAGGCGGCCGAGGAGCTGGGCTGGACGCCGGAGACCGCGCGCAGCACCTCCAAGCAGGTCTTCGCCCGCATGGGCGTGCGCGGCCAGACCGGGGTCGTGCGGCGGGTGCTGGAAAGCGGGGTGTGGTGGGGCTGAGGGGCAGGGGGCGCGCCCGCCGCTCTGGCACGGCGGCGCGCCGGGTCAGCTGGTGCTGCGGCGATTGAGGCGCAGATCGAGGTCGTCGAACAGTCCCGGCTGCTCGATCGCCGCGGCGAAGGGCGGAAGGATCGAGCCCTGCGTCGCCAGCGCCGCATCGTAATCGATCACCTGGACCGGGCCGATGGCGCGCCAGAAGGCGAGCAGCGCGGCGCGGTCGTAATACCATTCGCCATCGGTGCTGGCGGCATCGGGCAGCGCCTTTTGCAGCTCCCACATGCCGCTCTTGCTCAATTGGTCGCGGCGCGAGGCGCGCCAGTCGGCGTCGTTGCGCAGCACCAGGATCGGCACGATGCGGGCGAACTTCTGGCCCAGCGTCGACAGCAGCGCATGCGCCTCTATGGTCTCGCGCAGCAGGCAGAACTCCTCGCTGCTGGCGACCATGTCGGCACCGCCGAGCTGCCAGTGCTCGGCCGCGAGCTCGTGGCGGAACCCGGCCAGATCCGGCACCTGCGTCATCTCCGCGACCCGCGGCGTGGTGCGCAGCCCGGCACGGATGAACAGATTGGCCAGCCCCCAGGCGTTCTCCTGCGGATAGAGCCGCAGCCCGGCCTCGCGCAGCGCTCCTTCACGCAACCGCAGCGCGCGCTGGATCGAGGTGGTGCCGGTCTTATGGGTGCCCACATGCAGCCAGAGCGTGCCGCCCTGCGGCGAGGGAGACGGCGGATGAGGGCGCGCAGCGGGGATCGGGGCGGCAGTCTGGACTGGCGCGGGGGCAGCTCCGGGCATGAGATCTTAACACAACGTTAATTTTTACGGGAACGCGGGATTCCCTAAGGGCAAAATGTCATCCCGTAAAGGGGGAGAGGTGGATTTGCGAAATATTCGATGTGTCGCCTATTCGACATTCGGGGGTACTGTCGGAAACCGATGCCAAGAAATGTCGCCTGCGCGACATTTCTCGCGAAGTCCCTTCGATGTCGAATCAACTTGGAAATTTAATTCTGTATTTTAGATATCTCGTAAAAAGAATATGTCTTTTGTGTGGCAGAATGATCCGGACTTTGAGGCACCCCTTACTGTTTCGTCAGGTTACACAATTAAAGGTTGTTTGGACCCTATAACATGCGAAGGTTGGAATGCAAAAAGTGATCTTTCTCAGGATTGCAATTGTTGACGAGGCGGTAACCGGTCGTTAATCAAAGTTAACGATTGCCGTGTGTGGTCGCGTAAAGTGTTAAATGGTAAGGGGCAAGACCTCGGGCTCAAGGGGCGGGCCGCGAGGATAATATCGAAAAATCCAGCAAACGAGATGCCGTCCGGCGTATCCGGAGGGATGCTCTTTCTCTTGCATTGATATGCGGAGAGAGACGGCTGATCTGTGCTGTCTTGTCAAAATACCAAGAAGAATTCCCGGGGTCCGAGCAGTTTCGGCGACCCTGCTGTTTACCTGTGGAGAGTCAAAATGTCGAATATCTCTTGCGATAAAACCCAGATTGCATTTATTGATTCTGGCGCTTCTGATCTCGATATAATCTCGAATATTTTGAAAAATAAATGCGAGGTTGTTCAAATTGGCGAGACCTCTGACCCTCTGCAGGCGATGGCCGATGCGCTGAGCACGCGCGCGCCGGTCGACACCGTCCATGTCATCACTCACGGCACCCCCGGCGCGCTGGTTTTCGGCGGCCGGGTTTTCGACATCGCGGTTCTTGATCACTACGCCGACACGCTGGCCGCGCTTGGGGGCGCGCTCGGCGGCGGCGACATCCTGCTCTATGGCTGCCGCACCGGCGCCGGCGAGACCGGCCGGGCCTTCGTGGCCCGCCTTGCCGAGCTGACCGGCGCCGCGGTGGCCGCCGCCGAGGGCCCGGTGGGCGCCGCGGCGCTTGGCGGCTCGTGGGATCTGTCGGTGACTTCGGGCGCGCCGCGCTCCGTGGCGCTGGAGCTGCCCGAGTTCGAGGGCGTGCTGGCCAGCGGCATCCTGCAGAACCGCTACGTGCGGTTCGGCTATTCCGACGACGGCACGCTGGGCTACGGCGGCAACACCTCGCCGGGCATCCAGTACGATCCCGAGGGCGAGGGCAACTTCCTCAGCACCGCGGACTCGCTGACCCCCGGCTCCCCCTACGAAGGCTTCACCCTCTCCATCGGGGGCACGCTCTATTCCGAGAACAACGCCTCCAGCGGCGGCGCCGCGACCGCGGGCACCGTGCTGGTGTCGACCGATTTGACCACCGAGGGCGGCAACACCTGGGGCTCGGTCACCTACCGCAGCGAATTCGGCGGGCTGATCGTCGAGCAGACCTACACGCTGGCCAGCGCCGATTCCCAGGTCATTACCATGTCGGTGACGGTGACCAACGCCACCGACGGCACCGTCTACGATGTCGACTACGCGCGGTTCACCGACCCGGATGTGGATTCCAACGGCCTGGCGGGATCGACCACCAACACGGCGAACGACCGCGGCGCCGAGGGCATCGATGCCGAGGACATCGTGCTTGCGACCGGGCCGGTCAGCGGCCGCGTGATCGGCATCTATTCGGACAGCACGTTCACCCATAACACCGGCGTGACCCGCCCGTGGAGCAATGACCCGGCCAGTTACCTGTCGGGCGTGGATGGCGACGGCAGCAGCAACAGCGACTCCGTCATCGGCATGGGCTTCGACCTCGGCGATTTCGCCGCCGGCGAATCCAAGACCTTCTCCTTTGCCTATGTGTTCTCGGCGAGCGCCGCCGACCTGGCGGACTCGGTGGCCGAAGTGCCGCCGTCGAACGCCGCGCCGACGCTGACCGACATTGCCGTGGTCGACAGCACGCTCGAGGACACCCAGCTCGAGATCACCTATGCCGCTCTGGCGGCGCAGGCCGACGAGGCGGATTCCGACGGGACCGTCGTCGCCTTCTCGGTCACCGCGGTGACCAGCGGCACGCTGCTGATCGGCACCAGCCTCGAGACCGCCACCGCCTGGGCGGTCGGCAGCAACGACCGGATCACCGACACGCTCAACGCCTATTGGACGCCGGGCGCCGACGAGAACGGCACGCTGGATGCGTTCAGCGTCGTCGCCGTCGATGACGCGGGCGCCACCTCGGGCACGGCGCAATCGGTGCAGATCGACGTGACGGCGGTCAACGACCGCATCGTGCTGGCCGCGGCCAGCGTCGACATGCCCAGCGTGCAGGAAGATTCCACCGACCGCCCCGGTGCCACCGTTGATGCGCTGCTCGCGCCGATCGCCTCGGATGCCGACGCCGGTGACGGGCTGGCCGGCATCGCCATCACCGCCAATGCCACCGACGGCGAAGGCAGCTGGCAGTACAGCACCGATGGCGGCAGCAGCTGGTTCGATCTGCCCGCGGTGAGCCTCGACGCGGCGCTGACCCTCGACGCGGGCGCCCGCCTGCGCTTCGTGCCGGCGGCCGATTACAATGGCGACGTGCCGGCGCTGACCGTCTATGCGCTCGATGGCAGCTATGCCGGCGATTACACCGATGGCGCCGCCACCGCCGTCACCGACGCCTCGGCGCCCGCCGCCGACGGCCCGTTCAGCGAGACCACGGTCACCATCGGCGGCGACGTCGCCGCGGTGAACGATGCGCCGGTGTTCACCTCGACCCTCACCCCGGTGTCGATCACCGAGACCGCCGCCGCCGACAGCGCGCTGGCGGACCTCGTGGTCACCGGCAGCCTGAGCCAGAACCTCACCGCCACCGACGTCGACAGCGAGGCGCTTGCGTTCTCGATCCGCGGCGGCACGCTGAGCGATGGCGTCTGGACGCTCGAGGGGCGCTATGGCGTGCTCACCCTCGATACCGCGACCAACACCTGGAGCTACGCGCCCACCCATTGGACCGCGATCAACGCCCTCTCCGAGGGGCAGGTTGCCAATGACGTGTTCACGCTGCGGGTGGCCGACGAGCAGGGGGCCTCGAGCACTCAGGAGCTCAGCGTCAGCCTGACCGGCGCCAACGACACGCCGGTGATCACGGCGGCGATTGCCGACCAGAGCTTCGAGGGCGAGGGCAGCTGGGTCTACCAGCTGCCCGCCGCCACCGTCTTCGACGCCGAGGGAACCGGGCTGACCTATGCCGCCACGCTGGTCGACGGGGCGGATCTGCCGTCCTGGCTGAGCTTCGACGAGGCCAGCCGCACCTTCTCGGGCAACCCGCCCGCCGGCTGGAGCGACGCCAGCCTGGACATCGAGGTCACGGCCACCGACGCGGACGGTGCGTCGGTCTCCGACAGCTTTACCCTCACCCTGTCGGGCACCGGCAACCAGGCCCCGGTGGTCGTGACCCCGCTGGGCTGGACCGCGGTGGATGCGCCCTCCGAGGTGACCAGCGTCACCTTCTCGGGCATGCTGGGCGGCCAGACCATCGTCTTTGATGGCAATGAGGTCACCCTGGGCGATAACGCCAGCGGCGCCGATGTCGCCAGCGCGGCGGGCACCGCCATCACCGCAGACGGCGCGTCGGGCTATGCGGCCGCCGCCGACGGCAGCAGCCTCACCCTGACCGCCAAGGCCGAGGGCGCCCGCAGCGACTTCACCGATGGCGACACGATCGAGATCGACGGCGGCTCCTATACCGTCCGCATCGACACCGCCGGCGTGACCGAGACCGCCGAGACCGCCGCGGTGCAGTTTCAGGCCGTGGCGGGGGTCGACACGATCACCTTCGACGGCGTGGAGATCACCGTCACCGGTCTGACCGCATCGGAGATCGCCGCGGCCGTGGCCGAGGCGGTCACCGGCACCGGCGCGTGGGACGCCGTGGTCGACGGCACCTATAGCGACACCGTCACCCTGACCGCCCGGACCGGCGGCAACCAGACCGATGTCACCGCCGCCGACTTCGCGGTCACCGCCAGCACCATCGCTTCGGAGGTGTCGGTCGACACCGACGGCACTGCCGAGGTGCTCTCGACGGTGGTGTTCGACGTTGCGAACGAAGAAGCCGCGACCGCCGGCACGCTGGCCTTCAACAGCTCCGAGAATGGCGCGATCAACATCGACGTCTCGGCCGCCATCGACGGCAGCACGCTTGCCGGCATTCTCAACGGTGACAGCACCTTCAGCGATGCCGGCTTTACCGCCGCATGGGCCGATGGCGCGCTGACCATCACCGCCGCGGCGGGCGATGACATCTCCGGTCCGGTGCTGCTCGACGAAGGCACCCCGGCAGGGGAACTGGGCACCGCCGGCACCCCGGTGGCGCACAGCGAGACGCTGCCGACCCTCACCTTCGACGTGAGCGGTCAGGCCGTCGGCGACGTGGCGGAGTTCACCCTGACCTCGAGCAACGGCACGCTGACCCTCAGCGGCTTGTCCGAGGCCCCCGACTGGGGGAGCTTCCCCGAGACGCTCAACGCCATCAGCGCGTTCACCGACGCCGGGTACTCGGCCGCCTACGACAGCGAGACCGCGACGCTGGTGATCACCGGCAACGCCGATGAGGCCATCACCGGCGGCGCGCTCAACGACAGTGGCAGCGCTCCGCTCGTCACCAGCACGGACACCGGCGCATATTCGGAGACCCCGAGCAGCGTCACCATCGACATCCTCGACACCGACGCGGGCAATGCGGCAACGCTGACCCTGACGCTGAGCGCCGGCGAGCCGGTGGTGATCGACGTGGCGGCGGCCACGAATGGCACCACGCTCGCCGCCGCGATCGACGCCATCGACGGCTATGCCGCAAGCTACTCGGATGGCACGCTCACCATCACGCTCGACAGCGACGTCGCGGGCGATCCGTCGATCACCGACGCCGCGCTGGAGACCGCCGAAGTGGCCCCGGCCGCGATCGACGACACGCCCACGGTGACCGCCTATGCCGCGGCGACCCCCGAGGTCGTCACGGTGACCTTCACCGACGCCGCCGGCACCACGCAGATCGATTTCGACGGCACCAGCGTCACGCTCGACGGGGACGAAGGCGCCATCGATGTGGCCGCCGCCTTCGCCGGCGAGAGCTTCAGCAACTGGACCGTGGTCGACAACGGCGACGGCAGCGTCACGCTGACCGCCGCGAGCACCGGCAACCTGACCGATCTGACCACCGCCGATTTCGCCAATGTCACCTCGCTGGCCAGCAATGTGGCTGTCACCGACGGCATCGACGGCGTGGCGCAGGTCGTCACCCTCGACTTCAGCGGCGCGCATGGCGGCGCCAGCTTCACCATCGACGGCACCGAGATCACCGCCGGCGACGCGGTGACCGCCGCCGAGATCGCCGCGGGCCTCGCCAGCGGCAGCTTCGACGGCTACGAGGTCGTGTCGAACGACGGCGGCACGCTGGTGCTGCGCGCGAAAGAGGGCGGCGCACAGGCCGACCTCACGGAGGCGGCCTTCGAAGTCCGCTCCGGCGACGACGTGGTGGCGCAGGACGTGATCGACGACATCACCGTCGACACCCAGGGCGCGGGCTGGAGCTACGAGGTCCCGACCGGCACCTTCAGCGATCCCGATGGTGATCCGCTGACCTATGCCGCCTATATGGTCAGCATCGATCCCGAGACCGAGGCACGGGTCTACACCCAGATCAACATTGCCACCGCGCCGGGGATTGCCTTCGATGCCGACACGCTGACGCTGTCGGGCGATGGCACCGTGCCGCTCAACACGGTGATCGAGATCCAGGCCCTGGACGCGGTCTCCGGCGGCATCGCCAGCAGCCAGTTCCAGCTGGTGGTCTACAACGACAGCGCCGAAGACGGCCTGGCCGCGGTCGCGGGCGCGGTGCCCGCCGCGGTCGCCTTCAGCAACGGGGCCGGCGCGGGCAGCTACACGCTCGCCGCGGGCGCCTTCGACTACATGTCCGACAGCGACGGCGGCCTGACCTACAGCGCCGAGCTCGCGAACGGCGAGGCGCTGCCGGAGTGGCTGAGCTTCGATGCCGCCACCGCCACCTTCACCGGCAACCCGCCGGCGGGCACCGGCACTGTGTCGGTCACCGTCACCGCCACCGATGGCAGCGCCTTTGCCGAGGTCAGCTTCGATCTGACCGTGGCCGGCGAGCCCAACGATCCGCTTGCGCTGGTCTCGGGCGGACTTGCCGACCAGAGCGCCGCGGTGGTCGGCGACGGCGGCGTCGTCTCCATGACCTTCGCCAAGCCGTTCACCGATCCCGACGGGCAGGCCGACGGCACGCCGACGCTGGACGGGATCAGCTACGCCGCGCTGGTGCAGACCGCCGACGGCCTGGTCGATGTTGCGGAGATCGGGCTGACGCTGGAGGAAGACCCCGCGGACACCGGCCGGTTGATCCTCTCGGGCACCCTCGTGGGCGAATTCGCCAGCCTCGACATCGTCATCCGCGGCACCGAGGACACCGGCGGCAGCACCGCCGAGACCAGCTTCACCCTGGCGGTGAACGACGTGGCGGCCAGCGGCGAGAACATCTCGGCCTGGAGCGCCAACGCCGCCGGCAGCCTCGGCATCTCGGGCACCCCCGAGGAGGACGCGGAGCTGACCGCCAGCCTGCCGACCGATGCCGATGGCCTGGGCGCCGGGGATGTCACCTACCAGTGGCAGGTGTCGATCGACGGTGTCTGGACCGACATCATCGGTGCCACCGAAGCCAGCTTCACCCCCGGCGATGCCGAGGCCGGCCGCGACGTGCGCGTGCAGGCCTTCTACACCGATGCGGGCGGCGCCTCCGAGAACCCGGTTTCGGACGCGGTGAGCGTGGCCAACGTCAACGACGAAGGCGCGGTGAGCCTCATCTCGGCCGGCGTGGCCGTGGGCTCGGTCTGGACCTCGACGCTGGCCGACGGCGACGGGCTGATCGATGCCGCCCCGAGCTACCAGTGGCAGCGCGCCGACAGCGCCGAAGGCTCCTACAGCGACATCGGTGGCGCCAGCTACGGCAGCTACACGCTGACCGAGGCCGACAGCGGCATGTTCCTGCGCCTGGTGGCCAGCTACACCGACGACCAGGGCACCGAAGAAACGGTGGTCTCGGCACCGCGCAAGGTCGATCTTTCCGCCGCCGCCCCGGTTGCGGGCAACGACAGCGCCGCGATCACCGAGGCCTCGGGCGCCGAGAACGCCACCCCCGGCACCGCGATGCCGCTGACCGGCGATCTGCTGGCCAACGACAGCGACCTCAACGACGGCGACCTGCTGAGCGTGACCTCGCTGCGGGCCGGTGACCGCGAAGGCATCGGCCGCCCGGCGGCGCAAAGCGACGGCAGCCTGGTGATCACCGGCCTTTACGGCACGCTCACCGTCGATATGGCGACCGGCGCCTACAGCTACGAGCTGGATCAGGACAATGCCTCGGTGCAGGCGCTGAACATCGGCGCGACGCCGCTGGTCGAGGCGTTCAACTACACCGTCTCCGACCAGACGCTGCTGAGCGACACCGCCGTGCTGAGCATCGAGATCACCGGCGCCAACGACCTGCCGACCCTGTCGGGCATCGTCGGCACGACCTCGGTGACCGAGGACAGCGCCACCCGGCTCGACCTGCTCGACAGCCTCGTGCTGGGCGATCCCGACAGCGCCGCGGTCAGCTTCACGCTCACCGTCGACAGCGGCACGCTGGCGATCAGCGGTGCCCCGGCGCAGGTGCTGGCCGATGCCGGCATCACCGTCACCGGCAACCACAGCGGCACGCTCACCCTGTCGGGGGCCAGCGCCGACTCGCTGCAAGGCTGGCTGCTGGACAATGGCGTCTATTACACCACCGCGCCGAACCAGACCGGCGCGGCGGCGACGCTGAGCTACAGCCTGGCGGACGAGGAGGGCAGCACGCTGGCCTCCGAGACCACCACGCTCGACGCCGCGGCGACCAATGACGCGCCGATCGTCGACGCCAGCGGCCCGTCCTTCACCCAGGGCGATGCCGAAACCCCGGCCACGGCGCTGATCAGCTTCCGTCCGACCGGCAGCGCGCAGACGCTGGACTTCGATGGCGTCAGCCTCGAGATCGCGGCCGGCAGCACCGCCGCCGAGATCGCCGCGCTGTTCGCCGCGCAGAGCTTCGACGGCTGGAGCGCCGCGCAGATCGACGGCGGCGAATGGGTGGTCCTGACGGCGCTGGCCACCGGCGAGACCCCGGCGCTCACCGCCGGTGACTTCCTCGATGGCGCAGGCGCGGACTCGGCGCTGGTGTTGACCGGCGCGGGCAACGACAGCGACGTGCGCTTCTCGGCGCGCGGCGAGGCGGTGCTCATCGCCCCGAGCCTGACGCTCTCCGACCTCGACGGCACCGAGCTCGCCTCGGCCACCGTGGAGCTGACCGAGGGCGTGTTCGACAACCAGTTCGGCACCAACTTCGAGACGCTGTCGCTCAGCGCGGCGGCGCAGGCGGCCGCCACCGAGGCGGGGCTGACGGTGGAGATCACCACCGATGCCAGCGGCTCGGTGGTCAGCATCACCGGCACGGCCTCGCATGCGGTCTACGAGACGGTGCTGCGCGGCATCAGCTACGACAACAGCAACCCCAACGCCTATGTCGGCACCCGCGAGGCGGTGATCACCGTCACCGATGCCGAGGGTCAGACCTCCAATGCCGCCTCGGTTGCGCTCACCGAGGACAATGACGACATCGCCGTTGGCCAGCGCATCTTCCTCGATGGCGTCGACACCGGCGCCACCGTGGCCAGCGTCGAGGACGGCCGGCACTTCACCGCCAGCACGCCGCTCGACGGGGTGACCGCGGGCGCGGCGCTGAGCTTCTACAGCGGCGAGACCGAGGTGACCTCGGCCAGCGCGGTCGCCGGTCATTCGGCCACCGTCACCATCGGCGTGATCTGGGCGCCCTATGTCGACCTCAACGGCGCGGCAGCGGGCACCGACCATGTGATCAGCTACATCGAGCAGTCGCCCTCGGTGGCCATCGCCACCTCGGATGCGCAGATCCTCGATCAGGACGGGCTCACCCAGACCCTGACCGTCACCCTGCAGGACACGCCGGACAACGACGGCGAGACCATGCTGGAGTATCTCACGGTCTCCGACACGGTCCTCGCCTGGCTGGATGCGCGCGGCATCACCATCGCCGCCACCGACGGCGTCAGCGGTCTGGGCGGGCTTTCGCAGGCCACCTATGTGACCTTCGAAGCCGTCGGGGGGGCTGCATCGACCAGCTTCCAGGTGGCGCTGCGCGGCGTGCGCTACGTCAACACCGACGATGATCCCGACACGTCGGCACGCAGCGTGACCGTCGAGACCGTCGACACCGACGGCAACGTCGGCCTCAGCGCCGAGACCACCCTCACCCCGGTGGCGGTCAACGACGCGCCGGTCGGCATCGACAGCACGGTCAGCGGCGCCGAAGACACCGCCTATGTCTTCGCGGTCGGGGACTTCGGCTTCAGCGATCCGCTCGACGGCGGCGCCGACGATCTGGCGGCGGTGGTGATCAGCACCCTGCCGGCAAGCGGCACGCTGCTGCTGGACGGCGCAGCGATCGAGGCCGGCACCTCGGTGAGCCGCGCGCAGATCGCGGACGGCCTGCTCAGCTACGCCCCGGCGCAGGACGCCAGCGGCGCGGCGGCGGCAAGCTTCACCTTCCAGGTGCAGGATGACGGCGGCACCGCCAACGGCGGCGTCGATCTCGACGCCACCCCGGCGACGCTGACCATCGACCTCGACCCGCGCAACGATGCGCCGGTGCTGAGCGAGGGCGCCGTCGAGGCCACCTCGATCACCGAGGATGCCACCGAGACCGCCGGCCAGACCGTGGCGGCGCTGCTCTCCGACGCCAGCATCAGCGACGTCGACACCGGTGCGCACAGCGCCGACAACGGCACGCTGTCGGGCATGGCGATCCATGGCGCCGGCTTCGACGGGGCCGGCGGCGGCGACTGGCAGTACAGCCTCGACGGCGGCGACAGCTGGAACACCATCAGCCTCGCCGAGGGCGAGGTGCTGCTGCTGGCCTCGGACGATCTGCTGCGCTTCGTGCCCGACGAGATGAACGGCACCACCGCGACGCTCGACTATTACGCCTGGGACCAGGCGAGCGGCGAAAGCGGCGACGTGGTCGCGGCGGTTGCCGGCGCCGGGAACGCCGCGAACCGCGGCGGCGAGAGCGCCTTCTCGACCGCCTCGGGGCAGGTCACGCTTGAGGTCACCGACGTCAACGACGCCCCGGTGGTCACCAGCGCGACACCGGCGCAGACCCTCGCCGAGGACGGCACGCTGACCATCGCCGGCCTGTCGCTGGAGGATGTCGACGTCTCCGAGCGCGCCACCGAAACCGCGGCCGACGCGGTGCTGACGCTGACCGTCTCGGTGAGCAACGGCACGCTGGCCTTCGACGATGCCGAGGGGCTGAGCTTCGATGCCGGCTCCAATGGCGAGAGCGCATCGCTCACCGTCTCGGGCACGCTGGCCGCGCTCAACGCGGCGCTGACCGGGCTGGCCTACAGCCCGGAGGCGGACTTCCACGGCAGCGACACGCTGTCGCTGTCGGTCTCCGACAACGGCCTCGAAGGCGCGGGCACGGCCCTGATCGGCACCGGTTCGGTGGCGCTCACCGTGACCCCGTCCAACGATGCGCCGGTGCTCGGCGACGGCGATGTCGAGGCGACCTCGATCACCGAGGATGAGGTCGCCAACGCTGGCCAGACCGTGGGCTCCCTGCTCTCGGCGGCCACCGTCACCGACGTCGACACCGGCGATCACGCCGCCGACAACGGCACGCTTTCGGGCATGGCGATCCACGGCACCGGCGTCGACGGCAATGGCTCGGGCGACTGGCAGTACAGCCTCGACGGCGGCGACAGCTGGAACACGATCAGCCTCGCCGAGGGCGAGGTGCTGCTGCTGGCCTCGGACGATCTGCTGCGCTTCGTGCCCGACGAGATGAACGGCACCACCGCGACGCTCGACTATTACGCCTGGGACCAGGCGAGCGGCGAAAGCGGCGACGTGGTCGCGGCGGTTGCCGGCGCCGGGAACGCCGCGAACCGCGGCGGCGAAAGCGCCTTCTCGACCGCCTCGGGGCAGGTCACGCTTCAGGTCACCGACGTCAACGACGCGCCGGTGGTCACGGTGGACGGCACGGGCACCTTCTACGCCCGCGGCGAGGCGGCGGCGCTGTTCGGCGACGCCGGCGTGAGCCTGAGCGACGTCGACACCGGCGACACCATCGAGGGCGCCATCGCGCTGCTCAACCCCGGCACCACGCTGGATAACGCCTTCGGCACGATCTACGAGACCATCACCTCGACCGGGGGCGCGGGCTTCACCGCCTCCAGCGGCACCGAGCTGACCATCACCGGCACCGGCACCCTCGATGATCCGCTGATCATCTCGGGCACCGGCAGCTTGGCCGACTACGAGGAAGCGCTGGAAAGCCTGCGCTACGAGAACACCAACCCCAACGCCTTTGCCGGCGCGCGGGAAGTGGTCGTGCAGGTCGTGGATGGCGCCGAGACGGCCTCGGCACCGGTGGTCTTCACCTTCGCGGTGGAATGGTCGACGGTGGTCGATCTCAACGGCAGCGTCGAGGGCCGCGACTACCAGGTCAGCTATGTCGAGAACGCGCCGGGCATCGCCATCGCCGCCTCGGATGCCGAGCTGATCGACCAGGAGGGCAACACCGACCAGGTGGTGCTGACCCTGACCGACGCGGTCAACGGCAGCGACGAGCGCCTGTCGATTTCTCCGGCGCAGGTCGCCACCTTCGCGGCGCTGGGGATCACGGTGGTGGGCAACAACACCCACCAGCTGACGCTCACCGCGGCGGCAGGCGGGCTCGACCCGACCTACTTCCAGCTGGCGGTGCGCTCGGTGCGCTACGTCAACGACTCCGACGTGCCGACCGACGCGGCCCGCCACGTCGAGATCACCGCGACCGACAGCGACGGCAACCCCGGCGTTTCGGCCACCACGACGATCAACGTGCAGCCGGTCAACGATGCGCCGGTGGAGAGCGTGCAGATCGTCAACACGGCCGACGGGCGTGACACCACCGACGCGCAGGTCGGCGACACGCTGACCATCGCAGGTGTGATCGACGATGCCGACGGCCTGCCGGAGGCGCCGACCTCGATGGAATGGCTGCGCGACGGCGAGGTGGTGCAGACCGTCACCGGTCCGGAGGACTTCGCCTATGTGCTGGATCGCGACGACGTCGGTCATCAGATCAGCTTCCGTGTCGTCTACACCGATCTCGGCGGCACCGAAGAGGAGATCGTGACCGCACCGACGGCGGCGGTGATCAATGTCAACGAGGCCCCGGTCGCCGACGACCCGGCGCCCTCGGACAGCACGCAGGACGATGTGACCGATGCGGTCAGCTTCGATCTGCTGAGTGCGGTCAGCGACATCGACGCCGATTACGATCTCGACACGCTGGCGATCACCGCGCTCACCTTCACGGTGAACGGCGCAGCGACCGGCAACGCGGGCACCGATCTGCCCGAGGGCGTGAGCGTCGTGGATGGCACGCTGAGCGTCGATCCGACCGCCTATGCGGATCTTCTGGAAGGCGAGCAGGCGGTCATCGTGGCGCGCTACACCGTCACCGATACCGGCGGCCTGTCGGTCGTGCAGACCTACACGGTGACCATCGACGGCACCTTCGAGGCCGCCGAGATCATCGGCACCGAGGCCGGCGAGCGGCTCGAGGCGACGGCGGACGGCAACGTCGTCCGCGCGCTCGGCGGCGACGACACGCTGGTCAGCGGCGCGGGCGACGACTTCCTCATCGGCGGGGAAGGGGTCGACACGGCAGACTACGAAGGCGCGACCATGGGCGTCCGGGTCACCCTCTCCGCCACCGGGCCGCAGAACACCGGCCACGGCCGCGACTATCTGACCGGGATCGAGAACCTCTCGGGCAGCGCCTTCGGGGACCTGCTGATCGGCGACGATGTCGACAACGTCCTTGAAGGCCGTGCGGGCAACGACACGCTGCTGGGCGGCCTGGGGGCGGACAGCCTCTACGGCAACCAGGGCGAGGATATCCTCGACGGCGGGCTCGGCGACGACTGGCTGCACGGCGGGCAGGGCAATGACCTGGTGCTCGGCGGCGAAGGCGACGACACGCTGGCCGGCGGGCTCGGCGACGACACCGTCGACGGCGGCGAGGGCTTCGACCTGCTCGACTTCGTCACCGCCCGCGACGGCGTCACGGTGGACCTGTCGAACACCGCGGCACAGCTCGTCAGCGAGCATGAAGGCACCGACACCTACGTGAACATCGAAGGTGTTCTGGGCGGGGCGTTCGGCGATCACCTCACCGGCAATGCCGAGGCCAACCTGCTCGACGGCGATCACCTCACCGGCAATGCCGAGGCCAACCTGCTCGACGGCGGGCTGGGCGACGACATGCTGACCGGTGGCGCGGGCAACGACCTGCTGGTTGGCGGCCTGGGGGCGGACAGCCTCTACGGCAACCAGGGCGAGGATGTCCTCGACGGCGGGATCGGCGATGACTGGCTGCACGGCGGGCAGGGCAATGACCTGCTGCTTGGCGGCGCCGGCGACGACACGCTGGCCGGCGGGATCGGCGACGACACCGTCGACGGCGGCGAGGGCTTCGACCTGCTCGACTTCGTCACCGCCCGCGACGGCGTCACGGTGGACCTGTCGATCACCGGGGCACAGTTCGTCAGCGCCCGGGAAGGCACCGACACCTACGTGAACATCGAAGGTGTTCTGGGCGGGGCGTTCGGCGACCGGCTGCTCGGCAATGCCGAGGACAACCTGCTCGACGGCGGCTTCGGTGACGACACGCTGATCGGCCGCGACGGCGACGACACGCTGCTGGGCGGTGCTGGCGACGACGTGCTCTACGGCGGGCTCGGCGCGGATGTCCTGAGTGGCGGTGCGGGGGCGGATACCTTCGCCTTCGTCACACCGGAAGAGGGGGGCGACACCATCCTCGACTTCGACGCCTC
Organism: Salipiger mangrovisoli; assembly: GCF_015223355.1. GTDB lineage: Bacteria > Pseudomonadota > Alphaproteobacteria > Rhodobacterales > Rhodobacteraceae > Salipiger > Salipiger mangrovisoli. The sequence goes on from NZ_JADFFK010000028.1 coordinate 64,358, forward strand.
GGAGGATGTGTTCCGCCTGAGCCTGGTCAACTTCTCGGGGATCAACCCCGTCGACCCGCTGTCGGGCAACCAGTTGCTCTGGGATGCCGAGGCCGGCACGCTGTCCTATGATGCCGATGGCCTCGGTGGCGCGGATGCCCAGCTCCTGGCCACGCTGCTGAGTGATGAGGAGATCACGCTGACCTCGGACAACTTCCTGTTCGTCTGATTTCGGTTGCTGACACACATCGTACGGGGGGCGCTCTTGCCCCCCGTACTTCGTTCTGGCGTCACGCGGCGATCGCAAAAGCGTTCGGTCTGCGCGGGAAGACGTCCCATGCGTGCAGGATGGGATGGCGGAGCATGCCCCCGTCCTGCGGCGGCCTGTATTTTACATAATAATACTTATTGGATAAGGAGAGGTGTGGCAGGCACATTCTAAACTGGGTTGCGACAAATCCCCTATCTTGCTGGAAAGCAAGAAGAACGGACGATGGCGCACAAAGAGTTGGACCTGCGTGAGCGGCGCAGGATCGAAGACCTGCTAAACGCAAAGCTGCCGGTCAGCTCGATTGCCGCAGAGATCGGTCGGCATCGTTCGACGGTCTACCGCGAGATCAAGCGTAATGCCTTTGCTGCAGACACTGACGAGGTCGCCTACCTCGATGGCTACTACGGCATGGTCGCGCAGCGCAAAGCCTCCCACCGCCGGGCCCGGAGGCGCAAGCTGATCCGGCTTGAGGATTTGCGCGAAGCCGTTGTCGACCGTCTCAAGGCTGGCTGGTCACCTGAGCAGATCGCCGGCCGGATTCGCTTCGAAGGTCTGCCCGTGACCGTCAGCCACGAGACCATCTACGCCCATGTCTATGGCCCCGAGGGTCGTGCCGAAGAGCTGGCGCGACATCTGCCGAGCCGGCGCAAGAAACGCAGGCCCCGGTATGCACGGCGGCCTCGCAACCCGGTCTTCCCGCCCGAACGCTCGATCCATCAGCGACCCGAGTACGTCAAAACACGGGAAACATTCGGAGAATGGGAAGGCGATCTGATGATCTTCGAGCGCGCGCAAGGCTCGATGAACGTCGCAACGCTGGTCGAGAGAAAGACCCGTTTCGCGGTCCTGTTCCGGAACAACGATCGCAGCTCCACGCACTTCATGAACAGCTTGATGAACGTGATGACGCCACTGCCCCGGGCGGCACGCAAGTCGATCACCTTCGACCGCGGCTTCGAGTTTCGCGACTGGAGAAAGCTCGAGGCGGGCATCGGGACAACCGCCTGGTTCTGCGACCCGCAGGCGCCCTGGCAGAAAGGCTCGGTGGAAAGCCTGAATGGACGGGCCCGCCGCTTCCTGCCCCGCGATACGTCTCTCGCATCGCTTTCGAGGCCCCAGATGAAGGCGATCAGCGAGAGACTGAATGCGACACCGCGGAAGTGCCTCGGATGGCGCACGCCAACGGAAGCCTTCAGAGAAGAAATGGTGAAACTGAGATAGCGGACCCTGTCGCAACGACCCTTGAGTTCACAGCAGTACGCGCCACCCCCAGGTGCTACGCCCATTAGAAAACAACTCTTTCTCTAATGGAGAGAGAGTCTGCCATGGCAGC
>NZ_JADFFK010000029.1 GCF_015223355.1 Salipiger mangrovisoli
ATACGGTCCGGAAAGACGCGCGGCGCCTTGAACCATTCGAGAAAGTCCCCGCGGGGGCTGAGTTCGATCCAGTCGTAACCCAGCTCTGCCACCTTGGACGGCAGCGCTTCGAGGCTGAGATGGCGGTGCATGAAGGGGTCGAGTGCGATTTTCACGGCTTGGCCTTTCCTGGATGTCTGTCCTGTGTCGCGCCGGCCCTCCGTTGATCCCTGGCCGGGCGCGTGTGGTGACTAGATGAGTGAGACGGAGCGCCCGCTGGTGGCGCTTTCCCGTGCCGCGTCGAGTACGGCGAGGGTGCGGGCGCCTTGCTTGGCGGTGACCGGGGGCGCGGAGCCCTCCCGCACCGCGGCCGCGAAGGCTGCGTAGTAGTCGTGGTAGCGGCCCTGCTCGGAGGGCACTTGGCGCGCGCCATCCGAGGTGCGCAGAACGCCCCAATTGCTCTCGGGCTCGAAGCCCCAGTTCTCGGGGTCCGCCGCCGGGCGCTTGCCGGCGAAGATCTGCTGCGCCTGCACGTCGGTGCTCTGCGACACGAAGCTGCCCTTGCCGCCGAGTGCGCGCAGCTCGCGCAGGTTGAGGAAGTTGCATTTGCTGGCGTTGATGTGGGAATGGGTGCCGGTCTCGTGTCGCAGCGTGATGGTGAAGCCCACGTCGGTCGGCCCCTCGGGCAGATCGAGGAAATCCATCTGCGCATCGACCTCGGTGACCGGACCGAGCAGCCAGATCATCTGGTCGACGAGATGGCTGCCGAGATCGCGCAGCAGCCCGCCGGTGGGGCCAGCCTCGAGCGTTGCCGGATCGTCGAAATCCATCCGCGAATGCACGCGCCATAGCGGGCCGAGGGTCTCGTCGCGCAGCACCTTGGCCAGCGTTTGCAGGTCCGCATCGTAGCGCCGGTTCTGATAGACGCCGAGCGTGATGCCCTTGGCCTGCGCAGCCGCGTCAAGCTCCAGCGCGGCCTCGGCGCTGGGGGCGAAGGGCTTGTCGGCGACCACGTGCAACCCCGCCTCGATGGCCTCCAGCACCAGCTCGCGACGGGTGTGCGGCGGGGTCGAGATGGTCACCGCATCGCAGACCCCGGCCTCGATCATCGCGGCAAGGCTCGGGTAGACCGGCAGGCCGGGCCAATCCGCGTTGGCGGCGGCGACGGTGCCCGGCGCCCGCGCCACGATGCCCGCGAGCGCGCAGCCCTCCGCGGCGTCGATGAACGGTGCGTGGAAGTGACGCCCACCGGTTCCGTAGCCGACAACTCCGATCCTCAGGGTCATGTGACCTGTCTCCTCCGTCTTGCGCGCCCGCCTCTGCTGCGGCGCGCGGGTCGTTCCTCAGATGTCCTGCGGTTTGAAATCCGAGACCGCGCGGGGCATCACCCGCTGCAGCAGCTCGACGGATTTCCCCAGCCCTTCCAGGCTGCCCAGCAAAACGTCCTCATGTTCGATCGACAGCCAGCCGTCATAGCCGGCCATCTTCAGGCGGTAGCAGAACTGCCGCCACCATTCCTCGCCGTGGCCGAAGCCGAGCGTGATGTAGCTCCAGCTCCGCGCCGGGATGTCCATCAGCGAGCCGGTTTCGAGCAGGCCCGACACGGCCTGCACCGGCGCGTTCAGAAAGGTGTCCTTGGCGTGCACGTGATAGATCGCTTCGCCCAGAGCCTCGGCCGCCACATGCGGATCCGCGCCCATCCAGATCAGGTGCGACGGGTCGAGGTTGGCACCGACCAGCGCCCCGATCTCGCCGCGCAGCTTCAGCAGCGAGGGCACGTTGTGCACGCATTGGTTGCCATGCAGCTCGAGCGCGATACGGCTGACGCCCGCCGCCTGTGCCAGCCCGACGACTTCGGTCCAGAACGGCAGCAGCCGCTCTTCCCACTGGTAGCGCAGGATCGCCTGCGTCTCGGGCGGCCAGGAGGACACAACCCAGTTCGGCATCCGGTCTCCGGCGCAGCCCTCGGGCAGGCCGGACATGGTGCAGACGGTCCCCAGCCCCAGCTCACCGGCGAGCCGCAGGGTGTTCTTCAGGCAGTCGCCCTGCGCCGGGTCGGTCGGGTGCAGCGGATTGCCATTGGCGTTGAGGCTGATGATCTCCAGCCCGCGCGCCTCGAATTCCCTGAGATAGGCGCGACGCTTGTCGGCGCTGGCCAGCAGGTCGTTCAGGTTAAGATGCGGCGCGGTGGACCAGCCGCCGGTGGTCACCTCGATGCACGAGACGCCCATGCGCTGCGCGTGGTCGAGCATCTCGGTGAAGCCTATGCCGCCGAGGCTGTCGGAGACGAAACCCAGCTTCATGCGTAGACCTCCGGACGGTCGATCATCGCCACGGGGGTCTTCACGCCCGATGCCAGCGCGGTGACGCCCGCCTCGGCGACCACGGCCGCGGCGTATCCGTCCCAGGCCGAGGCCCCCTGCTCGGGGAAGGCCCCGCCCTGCACGAAGCGCAGGAAGGCGCGGTTCTGCTGGCGGTAGGCATCGAAGTAGCGCCCGCGCCAGTCGGCCTCGAAAGTGGTGGATTGGGTCTGCGTGCGGTCGAGCCGCGTGTAGGCGACGTGGTTCATCGAGATGCTGGCAGCCTCACCCACCAACTCGGCGCGCACGTCATAGCCATAGGCCGCATTGTTGTTGATCTCGATGGTCACCAGCTGGCCGCCTTCGGTTTCCAGCACCATGACCACAGGGGCGACGAGCGCGTCCGAGCGCTTCGGTTGGAAGGCAGAAATCGAGGTGTATTCGGTGCCCAGCACACGGCGCACCACATCGAACTCGTGCGGCGCGGAATTGGTGATCGCCATGGCGCCGGTGAACTCGGCGGCGGGCGTTTCGAGGTTGCGGTGGAAGTTGTGCATCATCAGCGGGCGGCCGAGCGCGCCGGCGGCCAACGCCGCGGTCATCTCGACGTAGGAGGGATCGAAGCGCCGCATGAAGCCCAGCTGCACGAAGCGCGCGGCGGCGGCCTGCTCGGCCTCCATCACCGTGATGCACTCCTGCGACGACTGCGAGAGCGGTTTTTCGCAGAGCACCTTCTTGCCAGCCCGGATGCAGGCGAGCGAGAGCGGCGCATGGGTGAAATCGGGGCTGGCGATGATCACCGCGTCCACGTCGGACCGGGCGATAACCCCCTCTGGATCACTGGCCGCGTCCTGCGCGCCCAGCCGGTCCGCCACCGCCTTCGCCCGCGCGGCGTCCATGTCGCAGACCACCTGCAGCGCGGCGCCGGGCAGTTCCTCGGCGACGATCCTCGCATGGTCGGCGCCCATGAGGCCCGCTCCGATGATGGCAATTCGGGTGGTCATTTTCTCAATCCACGGGGTTTTGGGGTGGGAATTCTGGGGGGTGACCCGGCTGACACGGGGGCCGGGTCACCATTGGGGATGCGGTTCGGGAGTTTCCGCATCCCCAGAAGGCTCAGTGGGCGGGCGGAGGATGCCCCTCGTGAGTCTCCATGTAGCCTTCGATCGACGCTTCGAGGTCGGCCATGGACTCGCCGCCGGCCATGAGGTCCGCGATCTCCTCGCGCGACTTGTCGCCCTTGCGGAAGTCCGCCGCGATGGCGCCGCGAATCAGCACCGCGAAATGGTCGCCCACCGCCATGGCGTGCATCACCTGGTGGGTGATGAAGATCACCGCGAGGCCGCGCCGCTTGGCCTCGTTCACGATGCGCAGCACGTGGGCGGCCTGCTTGACCCCCAGCGCGGCGGTCGGCTCGTCGAGGATCAGCACGCGCGCCCCGAAGTGCACGGCCCGGGCAATGGCCAGCGACTGGCGCTCCCCGCCCGACAGGCCGCCGACCAGCCGGTCGCCGTCGGTGATCCGGGTGATGCCGAACTTCTGCACGGCATCCACGGCGATGGCGTTGGCCTTCTGGCGGTCGAAGACCTTGAACGGCCCCCAGCCCTTTGTCGGTTCGGCCCCGACGAAGAAGTTCCGGCCCACGGACATCAGCGGGTAGGTGCCGCCGAACTGGTGCACCGTGGCGATGCCCATCTGCTGCGCCTGCTTGGGGTTGGTGAAGGTCACCGGCTCGCCGTCCATCAGCATCTCGCCGCGGGTGGGCTTGTGCACGCCCGAGAGGGTGCGGATCAGGGTGGACTTGCCCGCGCCGTTGTCGCCGAGCAGGCAGAGCACCTCCCCCGCATGCACCTTGAGGCTGATTTCATGAAGAACGTCGATCGGGCCGAAGCTCTTGTCGACATTGCGCATTTCAAGAACGGGTGCGGTCATCGCTCACTTCCCCTTTTTCGAGGTCGACATCGAGGTCGCCATGTTGCGGAAGGTGTCGTTCATCAGGACCGCGATAAGCAGCATGACACCGATGATGAGCGACGAGAGGTTGCGGTCGAAGGGCGTGTAGCCGATGCCCTGCTGGACGATTGCGAGGGTCGCGGTGCCGAAGAAGACGCCCGCCACGGTGCCGAAGCCGCCGGTCAGAAGCACCCCCCCGACAACCACCGCGATGATGCAGTTGAAGATCAGCGCGAAGTTGGTGGTGGTGGTGGCCGAGTTCGACAGCACCGTCTCGCAGACACCCGAGAGGGCAGCGGCCATGGCGGTCAGGATGAACAGCGAGATCTTCAGCTTGTCGATCGGGATGCCGGCGTTGCGGGCGCTTTCCTTGTCGCCGCCGAGCGCGAAGATCCAGTTGCCCCAGGGCGAGAGGTGCAGCAGGTAGTAGAGCGCCGCGGCGATGGCGATCCACCAGAAGACCGAGGACTGGAAGCCCCAGAAGTGATAGTCGCCGAAGAGGAACTTGGCCCAGGCCGGCGAGGTCAGCGCCTGGCTCGTGGTGTCCGTCAGCAGCAACGACAGGAAGAGCGTCAGCCCGGAGACCGAGAAGAGCGTGGCGAGGGTGACGATGAGCGAGGGCACCTTGGTGCGGGTCACCAGCATGCCGTTGATCCAGCCGACCACGAAGGCGATGCCGAAGGTGATCAGCAGGCCGACGACGAAGGGCAGCCCGTAGAAGCCGCAGGCGACGGCCATCGACATCTTGGCGGCGGGCACCATGGCCCCGATCGAGATGTCGAGCTCTCCGGCGATCATCAGGAAGCCGATGGGAATGGCGATGATCCCGATGGTCGATGCCATGTTGACCCAGGACGAGGTGCCGAAGGGCGACAGGAAGTTCCGGTCAAACCCGAAATACGCGAAGAAGACGAAGACCAGTACCATGCCCATGAAGGCGCCAACCTCGGGACGGCGGAACAGGGCGCCGATGGAAAAAGACGGCGTGGCGGCGGGCCGCGCGGGTTTCGATGTCTGTGATGTGGTTTCCATGGTCATACGGTTCTCTCTGGCAAAGATGCGGTCTCCGCGGGCACCCTCGGGGTGCGCGAGCGCCGGGCGGGACGTCCCGGGCCTTCTGGCCCGGGACCGAGGTCGCGGTGACTTAGCGGGCGCCCTTCGAGACACCGGCGAGCGCGGTGTCGATGTTCGAGGCATCGACGATGGCCGGGCCGGTCAGCACCGGGTCGGTGGCCAGCTCGGTGCCGAAGTCGATGTGGGCCGCGAGCATCGAGGTGGCGAGGAAGCCCTGCAGGTAGGGCTGCTGGTCGATCGCCATCTTCTGGGTGCCGGCCTTGATCCGGTCCAGCGCGGACTCGCTGAGGTCGAAAGAGCCGACCATCACCCGGTCCTGCGCGCCGATCTGGGCGACGGCGTTGGTCGCGGCATCGGCGGACCAGGCGGCCAACGAGATCACCGCGTCGATCGACTGGTCGGCGACCAGCTCGGACTTGATGGATTCCGCGGTGCCGGTAATGTCGCCATCGAGGTTGGCCGGGGTGCGCAGGATGATCACCTCCGAGCCGCCCTCCTCGCCGCCTTCCTTGACGCCGGCGCAGCGACTTTCGTGGTTGACCGCGCCCGGGGTGTGAATGTGGCAGAGGATCTTCTTCGCGCCCTGCTCGGCCATGTAGGCGCCGCCGGCCTTGCCCGCGACGAACTCGTCCGAGCCGAAGTAGTTGATGCCGTGGACGTCGTCCTTCACGTCCTGGCCCGAGTTGTACATCATGATCTTGATGCCCTTCTCGGCCGCGGCCTGCAGCGCGGGAACCTGCGCCTCGGGGACCCAGACCGGGATTGCAATGCCGTCGACGCCCTGCGCAACGGCCTGGTTGATCAGGTTCACGAGATCGGGGCCGAAGTTGTCGTAATTGGGCGTGCGCAGGTAGTTCACCGAGCCGCCGTTCGCCTCGACCATCAGGGTCGCGTCGTCCACGCCCTTCTTGATCAGGTTGAAGAACCCGTCCTCGATCGAACCGGCGATCACCGCGATGTTCGCCGCGGAGGCCGGAATGGCGGTGGCTGCGAGAACGGCGGCGCAGACGGTCGCTTTCAGGGTCTTGGTCAGTTGCATGCGTAGTTCCTCCCTGGGGTACGTCACCGCCTTGTGGCGGCAGTCAACGTCCGTGGCTCCGGTCCCGCGCTCCTCTTGCGGTGTCCCGGCGGACAACTCGGCTGGTGCGCAAAAGCCTTACGGCCCCTGCACATGCGTCGCGGCGTGGGGCCGCGGAAAACCTGTGAACTCCTCCATGTGACACGGCTCCTCTGCCGCATCTGCCAGGGCTCGTCGCCGCTGGTCCCTGAACATTGCCGATTGACATAAATCAGATCAATCGTACCAATTGATGCAGATGCATTTCGTATCAATATGTCTCATGCCGATGCCATGGTGAAACAAAATGAGACAAATGGAGCAGGTCATGTCACGTCCCACGATCAAGGATCTGGCACGGGAGGCGGGGGTCTCGGTGGCCACCGTGAACCGGGTGATCAGCGGTGCCGAATCCGTGCGCCAATCCACCCGCGAGATCGTCCTGAACGCCGCTGAAAACATTGGTTTCTATGGGCTTGGCACGATCGAGAACTCGGTCTTCCAGGGGCGCGAGACCCACCGCTTGGCGATCCTCCTGCAGCAGGGCCACAGGGTGTTCTACCGCGGATTGGGGAACGCCCTCATGCGCGCCGCAGAGGCCTTTGCAGGCGCAAACATCTCACTGGATCTGGAATATCTCGACGACCTCTCCCCGGACCATGTGGCCAGCAGAATCACCGCGCTCGGCCAGACGTCGGAATCCCTGGGAGTGGTCGCCGCAGAGCACCCGATGGTCTCGGACGCGATCTCATCGCTGATGGAGAAGGGCGTGCCGGTCTCCGCCCTGATTGGCCCGCTCTCGGCCCGCGGCAACGTCGGCTACGTCGGGCATGACAATTGGAAGAAGGGCCGGATGGCCGGTTGGGCCTTCCACAAGTGCTGCCACAAGCCGGGCAAGATCGGCATCCTTCTCGGCAACCACCGCTACCGCAACCAGGAGATCAACGAGAGTGGCTTCCGCTCCTATTTCCGCGAGCACAATTCCGACTTCGTCCTGCTTGAGCCGCTGCCCACGTTTGAGTCCGCCGCGGTCGCGCGTGAGATGACCGAAAAGCTGTTCCAGGAACATCCCGACATGTGCGGGCTTTTCGTCTCCGGTGGCGGCATCACCGGCGCGGTGGCGGCGCTGCGCGAGCGCAAGCCCGGCAAGGAGTTCGTCTGTGTCGCCTACGAACTCTTCGATGTCACCAAGGCGGCCCTGATCGACGGGACGATCACGATGACCCTCTCCTATCCGCTGGAAAGCTTCGCCCGAGAGATCATCGAAACCATGGTCAAGGCCAAGCGGCTCGGTCCCGATGCCGGTGCGCAAAGGGTCAACATCCCCTTCGACGTTCATACGTCGGAAAACGTCTGACGGGAGCCTCTGGCCAGCGCGCAAACAATTACTGAGCCGCCATGAGGTCCAGCCGGGCCTTATTCATTGAAATTCAACGCGATATCAGGGTCCGCTCCACGGCCCAAAAGGGATTTTTCCAGCCCATGCCGGGCGGGAGGCTGAGGCGCGCAGTCCCGACAACTCTTTGTTCATTCATCAGTCAGCGCCGTGACCATCCGGTGTCGCCGGTTTCGGAACTTACAAGGGATCGACAGGCAACACTGTCGCGGTGCCATGTGATCGGATTGGATGGCTTGAGTGGGCGGACCATACCACGATTGTTCCGCGCATCCCGAAGACGACAAGGGCCCGCGCCGAACGGCGCGGGCCTTTTTGCATTACGGGACCCTGCACTCAGAGTCCGCCGAAGTGGAAGGCCTTGGTCTCCAGGTACTCCTCGATACCCTCCTGCGCGCCTTCGCGACCGAGGCCCGAGGCCTTCACCCCGCCGAAGGGCGCCTCGGCGTGGCTCACCGCGCCGGTGTTCAGCCCTACCAGCCCCGCCTCCAGCGCCTCGCCGAAGCGGAAAGCGCGGGCCATGTCGGTGGTGTAGAAATACGCCGCAAGGCCGAAGGGCGTGCCGTTGGCGATCGCGAGCGCCTCCTCCTCTGTCTCGAAGCGGAAGATCGGCGCGACCGGGCCGAAGGTCTCCTCGGAGGCGAGGCGCATCTCCTGCGTGGCACCGGTCAGCACCACCGGGTCAGCGAATTGCGCGGGCAGATCGCGGGTCGCCGTGGCGCGGGTTGCACCCTTGGCCAGCGCGTCTTCGACATGGGCGGTGATCTTGGCGATCGCGGCGGCGTTGATCATCGGGCCGATGTGGGCGCCTTCCTCGGTGCCTGCACCAACCTTCAGCGCGTCGACCTTCGCCGCCAGCGCGGCGACGAAACGATCGTGAATGCCGGACTGCACGAGGATGCGGTTGGCGCAGACGCAGGTCTGCCCGCCGTTGCGGAACTTGCTGGCCATGGCGCCCTCGACCGCCGCCTCGAGATCGGCGTCGTCGAAGACGATGAAGGGCGCGTTGCCGCCGAGCTCCAGCGACATCTTCTTCAGCGTCGGCGCGCATTGCTCGGCCAGCAACGCCCCGACCCGCGTGGATCCGGTGAACGACAGCTTGCGCACCACCGGCGAGGCGGTGAGCGTCGCGCCAATCGCCTCGGGGCGGCCGGTCAGCACGTTGAGCACGCCCGCCGGAATGCCCGCGCGCTCGGCCAGCACGCAGAGCGCCAGCGCCGAGTAGGGTGTGAAGTCCGAGGGCTTGATGACCATGGTGCAGCCCGCCGCGAGGCCGGGTGCCACCTTGCGGGTGATCATCGCGTTGGGGAAGTTCCACGGCGTGATGATCGCGCAGACGCCCACCGGTTCCTTCATCGCGAAGATCTTCTTGCCCGGCACCGGGCTGGGGATGATGTGGCCGTTGATCCGCCGCGCCTCTTCGGCGAACCAGCGCACGAAGGAGGCACCGTAGAGGATCTCGCCCTTGGCTTCCGCCAGCGGCTTGCCCTGCTCGGCGGTGAGGATCAGCGCAAGGTCATCGGCATGGTCGAGCATAAGCTGGTACCAGCCCATCAGGAGGTCGGCACGCTCGGCGTGGGTCTTCTTCTTCCAGGCCTTCATCGCCTGCTCTGCGGCAAGGATCGCTTGCGTGGTCTCATCGGCGGTGCAGTCCGGCATGTGGCCCAGGACGCCGCCGGTGGCGGGGTTGGAAACCTCCATGTCGGCGCGGGCGATCCACTGCCCGTTGATCAGCGCCGCCTCGCGGAAGAGGTCGGGATCGCTCAGGCTTTCGCGGATGTCGGCGGCGAAGGCGGTGTGAAGGGTCATGGCTCAGGCCTCCAGGGCGGCGATGACGGCCGCGGTGATTTCATCGGTGGTGTTCAGGCCGGGGCGAATGCCGATGCCCTTGGCGGTCGCCGCCTCGATGGCGGAAAGCACCGCGGCCGAGGCCTCGGCCTCGCCGAGGTGGTCGAGCATCTGCGCCACCGACCAGATCGCGGCGATCGGGTTGGCGATGTTCTTGCCGGCGATATCGGGTGCCGAGCCATGCACCGGCTCGAACATCGAGGGCGCCGAGCGGTCGGGGTTGATGTTCGCCGAGGCGGCAAAGCCCAGCCCGCCCTGGATCGCCGCGCCGAGGTCGGTGAGGATGTCGCCGAAGAGGTTCGAGGCGACCACCACGTCCAGATCCTGCGGCGCCATCACCATCTTGGCGGCCATGGCGTCGATGTGCATGTGGCTGACGGTGACATCGGGATACTCGGCGGCCAGCGCGCGCGTCACCTCGTCCCAGAACACCATCGAGTATTTCTGCGCGTTGGATTTCGTCACCGAGGTCAGATGTCCCCGGCGGCTGCGCGCCTGCTCGAAACCGAAGCGCAGGATGCGCTCGACCCCGGCGCGGGTGAAGACCGAGGTCTCGACCGCCACCTCGTTGTCCTTGCCCTCATGCACGCGGCCACCGGCGCCGGAGTATTCGCCCTCGGTGTTCTCGCGGATGCAGAGGATATCGAAGCCCTCGGCCTTCAGCGGCCCCTCGACCCCGGCGAGCAGCCGGTGCGGGCGGATGTTGGCGTACTGGTTGAAGGCCTTGCGGATCGGCAGCAGCAGCCCGTGCAGCGACACCGAGTCCGGCACCGTCGCAGGCCAGCCCACGGCGCCGAGGTAGATCGCGTCGAAGCCGCGCAGCGTCTCGATGCCGTCCTCGGGCATCATCCGGCCGTGTTTGAGGTAATACTCGCAGGACCACGGGAAGGAGGTGGTCTCGAAGGCGAAACGCCCCTTTGCGACGGCGCCCAGCACTTTCATCGCGGCATCGGTCACGTCAACGCCGATCCCGTCACCGGGGATCAGGGCAAGGTTATAGGTCTTCATGGAAAGCTCCCCAATTCATAGGTCGATCAGTACGGACTTGCTGCGCCGGTTTGCAAGGTAGGCCTCGCGGCCGAGATCCTTGCCGAGGCCCGAGGCCTTCCAGCCGCCGGTCGGCAGGATGTGGTCGCGTGAGCGGCCATAGCGGTTGATCCAGACGGTCCCGGCCTCGAGCCGCCGCGACAGGCGCAGCGCCCGGCTGACGTCGCGGGTGAAGAGGCCGGCGGCCAGCCCGTAAGTCGGATGCGCGGCCAGCGCCATGGCCTCTTCCTCGCCGTCGAAGGTCTGGAAGGTGGCGACGGGTCCGAAGATTTCCTCGGTCACCGCCGGGTTGTCCTGCGTGACCCCGGCGATCAGCGTCGGCTGGTAGTAGCTGCCCTCGCGCGCGAAAGGCGCGCCGCCACAGAGGATCTCGCCCCCCTGCCCTGCCGCCGCCTGCACGATGCCGTCGATCCGCGCCATCTGCCCGGCCGAGATGATCGGCGAGAAGCCGGCTTCCGGGGCCAGCGTGTCGGCGGGCAGATGGCGGGCGAAGCGCTCCTTCAGCCGCTCGGCCAGCGCCCCGGCGATGCCCTGCTCGACAAGGATGCGCGAGCCCGCGACGCAGAACTGTCCGGCGTTGGGCAGGATGCCCCGCTCGAGGCAGTCCGCCGCCAGATCGAGATCGGCGTCGGCGAAGACCACCATGGGGCTCTTGCCGCCCAGCTCCAGCGTCATCGGCTTTATCCCGGTGCGGGCGATGTTCTCCATGATCGCCGCGCCGGCACGGGTCGAGCCGGTGAAGGACACCTTGTCGATGCCGGGATGGCCGGTGATCGCGGTGCCGGTGACCGGCCCGTCGCCCAGCACCACGTTGATCAGCCCGGCCGGGATACCGGCCCGCACCGAGAGCTCGGCTAGGTAGAGAGCGCTGTAGGGGGTCATCTCTGAGGGTTTCAGCACCACCGCATTGCCCGCCGCAAGCGCCGGACCGAGCTTCCAGCCCGCCATGGAGATCGGGAAGTTCCACGGGGTGATCGCACCGACAACGCCGTAGGGCTCGTCGGCGATGAAGCCGAAGGCGCTGTCCGAGGTCGGCACAAGCGCGCCGCCTTCCTTGTCGGCGAATTCGGCGAAGAAGCGGATCTGCTCGGCGGTGACCAGGACGTCGCCGACCCGTGCCTGTGCCAGCGGGCGCGAGGAACAGACCGCCTCGAGATAGGCCAGCGTGTCGGCCTCCGCTTCGATCAGGTCCGCCCAGGCGTGCAGCGCTTTCAGCCGTTCGCGCGGTGCGATGCCGCCCCAGTTCGACGCGGCGCGGGCCGCACGCGCGGCCTCGACCGCCTCGCCCACCAGCGCGGCATCGGCGCACGGGATCCCCCCGATGCGCTGGCCGGTCGAGGGAGAGATCACCTCGATGGCAGCGTCACCGGGCACGTAGCGACCCGCGATGAAATGTCCGCAGGGCAGCGGGATGTCGAAGCCGGGCATGGCGTCTCCTGTCGTTCCTTGCCCGCAATCTGCGCGCCCGCGCCCGGCGGAAGCTGCCGAAAGCAGGGCTGCGGCAGAATTCTCTGCGGGATGCGTCCCGCTGGCAGATTATTCTGCCTCGCGCGTCCCTTCTGCCTTGAGCCATGCACCGATCGGTGCGGGCCGGGCCGGGGGTTGGGCGCGCAGGCGGCCCACATCCCGCGGTGCCAAGCCCGCCGCCGCTGCGATGATCTCTGCCCCCGACAACTGGCAATAGCGGCCCTGGCAACGCCCCATGCCGACCCGCGCGAGCGACTTCGCCCGGTTCGCCTCGGGCCCCGAAAGCGGGAGCGTGGCTCGCAGGTCGCCCGCCGAGATGCCCTCGCAACGGCAGACGGTGGTGGTGTCTGGCAGGGTCCGGATCATCTCGGCGGGCCAGGGAAAGGCCTGCGCCACCCCATCGGCAAACCGCTGCATTCGTTTCAGTCGGCGCAGGATCGAGGCAGAGTCGGGGTGCGGCAGACCGAGGTCCTGAAGGCAGGCGATGGCGGCGGCGCGGCCGGCGAGCTCGGCCCCATCCGCCCCGAGGATGCGCACCCCGTCACCGGCAAGATAGAGCCCCGTGCCAGCGCGGCCCAGCGGATCGGCCCGGGGCAGCCATTGCGCGAACGCGGAATTCCAGTCGAAAGCGGCCCCGGCGAGATCCGCGAGCGTACCATCGGCGCGCAAGTGCCAGCCAAGGCCCACCATGTCGCAGGACGTCTCGCGCGCGCTGCCGCGCGCATCCTGCCAGTGCACCGCCGTCGGACCGGCCTCGCCGGTCTCGATCCGCGTGAGAGAGACGCCGGCATGGTAACGCCGGCCAAGCGCTGCGCGCAGCCGCAGGCCGCGCAGCGTGACCAGAGGGCGGGCCATCACCATGCGCAGTCCGCCCTGCAGCTGCGCTCGCATCGGCGCGGTGTCGAGCACCGCCGCCACTTCCGCCCCGGCTTCCAGAAGCTGCGCCGCGAGCAGGGTCAGCAGTGGCCCCGAGCCGGCCAGCACGATGCTCCGGCCAAGCGCGACGCCCTGCGCCTTGAGCGCGATCTGCGCCGCGCCCAGGGAGTAGACGCCGCCCGCCTGCCAGCCCGGCACCGGGGCGAGCCGGTCGGTGGCGCCGGTGGCGAGGATCAGCCGGTCGTAGGGAACCTCCTGCCGCGCCTCGCCCAGCACATGCGCCACGCCAGCGCGAAGCGCCATCACCGAGCGTTGCGGCAGGTAGGTCACCTTGCCCCCGGCCACCAGCCGGTCGAAGGTGGCATGCAGCGCGACCGCCTTCGCGGCCTCGGATCCGTAGAGCTTATCCGGCGGGCGCGTGAAGCCTTCGGGCGGGCGGCGGTAGATCTGCCCCCCGGCACGGGCGGCCTCGTCCACCACCACCGGATGCAGCCCCGCCTCCACAAGGGCCTCGGCCGCGCGGATCCCAGCAGGTCCGGCGCCGACGATCAGCACGCGTGTCATGCGGTGCCCCCTGTTCCGCCCGGCCAGTGCGCCGCGCCCGGAGCGCTGCGCAGCCGCATCCCCTCGCGCAACGGGGTCGAGCAGGCGCGCAGGCGCGGCCCTTCCTCCCGCCATATCCAGCAATCCTGGCAGGCCCCCATCAGGCAGAAGCCCGCCCGCGCCTCGGGGCCGAACTCGGCCTGGCGGAGCGCGCGGCGCGACAGCAGGATCGCGGTCAGCACCGTGTCGCCCTCGAGCCCGGTCAGCGCCTCGCCATCGAAGTCGAAGCGGACCGTCGCGCGGGCGGTCTCGGCCAGCCGGACGAGCCGCCCGCCGCTCATTCCGCCGCCTCGGCGTAGGTCGCCGGGCGCGGCAATTCGGGGAACCGCGCGCAGGTGGCTTCGAAGGCCGCCTCCACGGCCTCCGCGCCGCTGCCCTCGATCCGGCGGAAGATCTCGGTCTTGGTGAAGAAGCGCCAGTGGATCGGCAGCGCAGCGAGGATTTCGGTCAGCCGGTCGTAGGCCTCCGCGGTCCAGCGCGCCTCGTATCCCTCGCGTTCGGGGCCAAAGTGGAAGAAGCTCTCGGAAGGCGCCGGCATCGCAGCGCGTGCAGCTTCCGTCGCCTCTTCGTCGACCTCACCTTCCTTCAGGATGACGCCGTAGTCGCGCGCGGCGGCTTCGGCCGAGACATAGCCCCGCGCCACGTCGCGGGCGACACGCCAGGGTTCCCGTTCCGCCGGGTTGCCGCGCCCACCGCCACCCGCCGAGCGGACCTCGAGCACATCGCCCGGCTGCAGGATCGCGGTGTCCTTCGAGCCCATGCGCCGCTCATCGGGGGTGCCGGGATTCACCACCATATCGGCGAGCCCCGCCGCCCGGCCACCGCCCGTGCCCCACGGACGGAAGAACGAACGGTCGCGGTTGCGCGCGGTGATGCGGCTATCGGGAGTGAAGACGCGGAAGGCCATCTCGGTCGCCAGCCCGCCGCGCCAGCGCCCGGCGCCGCCGGTGTCGCGCGCCAGCCCGTATTTGACGAATTCCACCGGCACCTCGGTCTCGGTGATCTCGATCGGGGTGTTCTTGAGATAGGCCGCATCCGCGCCAGAGCCGTTGGTGCCGTCGCGATGCGGCATGCCGCCGCCGCCGCCGACCACCGGGTTCACCGCCGCGATCACCGTCTTCCGGCTGCGCTCGTCGCGGGTCATCACGTTGACGATGCAGTTGTTGCCGGCAGGTGCCGCGGGCATCCGCTCCGGGATCGCCTGAGCAAAGGCCCCGAAGATCACCGAGCGCAGCCGCGCGCAGGTCAGCGAGCGCATCCCCACCGCCGCAGGCGACACCGGGTTGAGCACCGTGCCCTCGGGAGTGATGCAGGTGAAGGGGCGCGTCAGCCCGGTGTTCAGCAGGATGCGCGGGTTCAGCGTGTAGAGCACGTAGTAGACGCCCACGAGCAGCATCGTGTGCCGCGGATCGCCGCCCGAGGGCACGTTGAGCGAGGAGGCCAGCTGCGGATCGGAGCCGGTGAAGTCGAGCACCGCCTCCTCGCCGCGGATGGTCAGCGTCAGCTTGAGACGGCAGGGGTTGGCCTCGTCGCTGTCCTCGTCGGCGTAATCGGCAAAGACGTACTGGCCGTCCGGGATTTCAGCCAGCACCGAGCGCGCCTGCGCCTCGGCCTGATCCAACAGCGCCGCGACGCCCTGCACGAAGCCCTGCTTGCCGAAACGCTCGATCATCGCATGCACCTTGCGCTCGCCGGTGCCGAGCGCACCGACCAGCGCCTTGATATCGCCGATGTTGAGCGCGGGCTTGCGCACGTTGGTCGACATGATCTTCAAGATCTGCTCGTCGAAGACCCCCTCACGCACCAGTTTCATCGGCGGGAAGCGCAGGCCTTCCTGGTGGATCTCGGTCAGCGAGCGCGACAGCGAGGCAGGCACCGCGCCGCCCATGTCGGTGTTGTGGATGTGCCCGCCGGTCCAGGCGACGATCTCGCCGTCGGCGAAGACCGGCTTCCACAGGTGGGTGTCGGGGGCGTGGGTCGCCACGTGGCCGGAATAGGGATCGTTGGTGAAGGCGACGTCGCCGGGCCGATACTCTTCCTCCACCATGTCGATGGCGCGGCCGTAGGTCAGCCCCGGATACCAGGTCGCGCCCAGCTCCATCGGCACGGCAAAGGTATCGCCCGCGCGGTCCATCAGCATGACGGTGAAGTCCTGCGTCTCCTTGACGAAGGCGGAATGCGCGGTGCGGTGCAGCGTATGGGCCATGTTCTCGGCCGCGGCGCGGGCATGGTTGGCGAGCACCTGGAGGGTCATCTTGTCGAACATGGGTCAGTCCTCGAACTGCAGGTGAATGTTGAGATGGCCGTCGACACGCACCCTTGCGCCCGCCGGAATGGCAAAGGTCGTGTCTTCCTGCGCGACGATGGCAGGGCCGTCGAAGGTGGCCCCCGGGGCGAGCGCAGCGCGGCTGTGCAGCGGCACCGGGCGCCAGCCGCCGATATGCACCTGCACCTCGCGGCTATCGCCCGCCTCGACCTGCGCCAGCTCGGCAAGATCGGGCTTGGGCCCGGCACCGATGGCCGAGAGCCGCAGGTTGACCATCTCGATCCGACCCTCGGGGTCGTCGAAGTCGTAGATGCGGCGGTGGGTGGCATGGAAGGCCCCGGTGATCCGGTCGAGGTCCGAGAGCCAATCGGGCGCCAGCGCCACCTCGATCTCGTAGCTCTGCCCGGCGTAGCGCATGTCCGCCGAGAGCTTCAGCTCGATGGCGCCGTCATGGCCCTGCGCCTCGAGCCAGGCGCGGCCCTCTTCGGAAAGCGCGCGGAACTGCTCCTGCAGCAGCGGCAGCCGCGCCGCGTCGAGATCGGCAAAGACGGTGCGGATGAAGTCGCCCTTCAAGTCCGCCACCAGCCCGCCAAGCGCCGAGACCACGCCCGGGCGACGCGGCGCCATGACGCGCGGCATGCCCAGCTCGCGGGCGAGAAAGGCGCCCAGCATGGGACCGCCGCCGCCGAAGGGCATCAGCGCGAAATCCCGCAGGTCGACCCCGGCGCGGGACGACAGTTTCTCGACCTCGACGAACATTTCCGACACCGCGATGTCGAGGATCGCCTGCGCCGTCTCCTCGACGCCGCGCCCCAGTTGCGCGGCCAGAGCGCCGACGACCTCGCGCGCCAGGTCGACCTGCATGTCGAGCTGGCCATAGGCCATTTCCGAATGCCCCAGCCAACCGCAGACCGCCATGGCGTCGGTCACCGTGGCGCGGATGCCGCCGCGCCCGTAGCAGGCCGGGCCGGGCACCGAGCCCGCGCTCTCCGGCCCCACGCGCAGCACGCCATGCGCGTCGACCGAGGCGATGGAGCCACCGCCGATCCCGATAGAGCTGACCGAGACCGAGGGGATGTGCAGCGGGAATTCACCCACAAGTTCGTCCGAGCCGAATTGCACCTCGCCGTCGATGATCAGCGCGAAATCGGCCGAGGTGCCTCCGATGTCGAGCGTCAGGATGCGGCTCTCGCCCGCCTGCCGCGCCAGCCAGGCCGCGCCGATCACCCCCGAGGCGGTGCCCGAGAGCAGCATCGACACGCAATCGCGGCGCCCCTCTCCAGCGGTCATCACGCCGCCGTTCGACTTGGTCAGCATGGCGCGGGCGGGCACGCCCTGCGTGGAAAGCCGCGCCTCCAGCGCCTCGAGGTAGCCCGAGACGCGCGGGTGGACGTAGCCGTTGAGGATCGCCGTCGATGTGCGTTCGTACTCGCGGATCACAGGCCAGACCTCGGAGGAGGCAAAGACGAAGAGCTCCGGCGCGAGGGCCTCGATTTGCTTCCGGATCTCGGCCTCCTGCGCGCTGTCGCGCCAGGAGTGCAGCAACGCCACGATGATCCCCTCCGCGCCCGCTGCCTTCGCCCGGGTAACGGCCTCGGCCACGGCACCCTCGGGAGCGTCGCTCCGCCGTCCGTCGGCGCGCATCCGCACCGGCAGGCCGAAGATCATGTCGCGCGTCACCAGCGGATCGGGGCGCTGGCAGAACAGCGAGTACATGTCCGGCATCCGCAGTCGCGCGAGCTCGATCACGTCCTCGAAACCCGCGTTGGTGAACATCGCGAGCTTCGCGCCCTTGCGCTGGATGATCGTGTTGATGCCCACCGTGGTGCCATGCACGAAGCGGCTGACCGCCGACGCATCCAGCCCCTCTCTCTCGGCCAGCAGATCAAGCCCGGTGCGCAGCTCGGCGCCGGGATCGTCGGGCGTGGTCAGCACCTTGAGCGAGGCGATGCGCCCCGAGCGGGCCTCGAGCGCACAGAAGTCCATGAAGGTGCCGCCGATATCGACACCGATTTTCCAGTCTTCCGCCGGGAGTTGGCCGTCCATGGGTCATCGCCTTTCGTTCCGTTTGCCCCAGTCGAGCAGAGGACGGAGCGGCGGTCCAAGTCGGATGCAGCCAGGACCCATAAGTCGAGCCTATGGGCGGGAGAGGCCCTCGGGCAGAAGCGCGCGGATCTGTTCGCGCATGAGGTCCTCGGCGCGCGACAGGGACTTGCCGCGCAGGGTCAGCAGCGACAGCGGAAGCGCGGGCGCTCCGTCCAGCGGGCGGATCTCGATCCCGTCGAACTGCTCCCAGGGCAGCAGGGAATCGACCACGGCAATCCCCAGACCCGCCTGCACGAATCCGACTGCCGAGATCGAGGTGTCGATTTCCAGCCGCGGCTCGAAGCGATGCCCCAGGCGGCGCGCCGCCTTGTCCAGCTCGTCGAAGGGGCGCGTGGCGGAGCGGTAGGAGATGACGAATTCCTCGCCAAGGTCCCCGAGCGCGATGGCTGCCCGCGCGGCGAGCGAATGGCCCTTCGGCAGCAGGCAGCAGAACCCGGTGCGGCCCAGGACCTCGACCTCGATGTCCTCGGGCATCTGGTCGGTGAGCGCCAGCGCAAGCGCCGCGTCGCCCTCGCGCAGCATGGTGCGCAGCGATTGCACCGGCGCCACGTTGCAGCGCAGCGCAATATCGGGGTGCCGGGCCCGGAAGGCCGCCATGACCCGCGGCAGCAGCGACATGGCCGGCGGGGTCGAGCAGCCGATCCGCACCAGCCCGGCCCGACCCTGCCGCAAATCCGCGGTCATCCGGCGCAGCCCTTCCAATTCGCCGAACAGCCGCTCGGCCTCGGGGTAGAGTTCGAGCGCCTCGGGCGTGGGCTTCAGCCGCCCCTTCTCGCGGTCGAAGAGCGCGAAACCCAGCTCGTCCTCGGTGTGGCGCAGCACTTGGCTGAGCGCGGGCTGCGAGATATTCAGCATCCGCGCCGCCTCGGTCACCGTGCCCGCCCGCATCACCGCGGTGAAGACTTCAAGCTGACGTGCGCGCATGGGCCGCTCCATAGGTCTGACTTATGACACTCGTCATATCCCGTCTTTGACCGCAAGGCCCGCGACGGGCTTTCCTGCCGCGAGACGGAAAGGATGTGTCATGCAGGTGATCGTACTCGGCGGCGGATTGATGGGCAGCGCGACGGCCTTCTTCCTGGCGCGGCGCGGCATCCGCGTGCGGCTGATCGAGCGCGGCCATGTCGGTGCCGGGGCCACCGTCGCCTCTTTCGGCAACATCCGCCGCACCGGCCGGGCGCTCGAGCAGCTGCCGCTGGCGAAGCGCTCGCTCGACCTGTGGAACCGCACCGGGGAGCTGCTGGGCCGCGACGTCGAATTCCGCGCCACCGGCCACCTGCGGCTGATCTTCGACGAGGCCTCGCGCGCCGACATGCTGCGCTTTGCCGAGGCAGCGCGGCCCTGGGGACTGGAGCTCGACCAGCTGGAGCCGGCGGAGATCCGGCGCCGCTTTCCCGGCCTCGGCCCCTCGGCGATCGGCGCCAGCTTCTCGCCCCGCGACGGCAGCGCCAACCCGAGGCTGGTCGCCCCCGCCTTTGCCGATGCAGCCGCCCGCGCCGGGGCCGAGATCATCGCCCACGCCGGCGTACCGCGGATCGAGAAGACGGAGGCCGGCTTCGAGGCCCGCACCGCGCAGGGTACCTTCGGCGCCGATGTGCTGGTCAATTGCGCCGGGGCATGGGGTGCCGAGATCGCCCACCACTTCGGCGAGCCGGTGCCGCTGACCGCACACGGCCCGCAGATGGGTGTGACCGAACCCCTGCCCCACCGCATCCTGCCGGTGGTCGGCATCTGGTCGCAGGACAGCGGCGCCTACCTGCGGCAGGTCGAGCGCGGCAATGTGGTCTTCGGGGGCGGCGTGCCTCGGGTGCCGGTGGCAGAGACTGGCTTTGCGCAATACGATCCCGCCGGGCTGACGGTGCAGCTCGCCAAGGTGGTGCAGCTCTGCCCCGCCCTCGCCGACGTGGCGATCATCCGGCAATGGTCGGGCTGCGAGGGGTACCTGTCGGACATGCTTCCGGTCATCGGCGCCTCTGGCACCACACCGGGGCTCTTCCATGCCTTCGGCTTCTGCGGCCACGGCTTCCAGCTCGGGCCCGGCGTCGGCGAGACCATGGCCGAGCTCATCGCGACCGGCACCAGCACGACGCCTATCGCGGTGATGTCGATCGAGAGGTTCGCCGCGTGAGGTCAGAATTTCGCCACCTTGCCCCATTGCGAGGTCTCGAAACGGCTCAGCTTGTACTGCGCCGTCTCGGTGATCGGCTCGCGCCCTGTCAGCATGTCCGCCACCAGATGCCCGACGCCCGGCCCGATGCCGAAACCGTGGCCCGAGAGGCCCGACGCCAGCGTCAGACCGGGGATGCCGATGTCCGTATCGATCACCGGCACGCCGTCGGGGGTGCTGTCGATATAGCCCGCCCACTTGGCCTGCACCGGCACATTCTCGAGCGCGGGAAGCAGCTTGCGGGCGCGGGCGAGGGTTTCATTCACGAGGACCTCGGACGGCTTGGGATCGAGGATGCGCATCCGCTCCATCGGCGTCTCGCGGTCGAGCGCCCAGATCTCGCGCGTCTCGAAGCCGGCCTTCCATGCCTGCAGGCCACCCGGCGACAGGGCGCGCCAGCGCTTGGCGAACATCGGCAGGAAATGCTTGGCCCCGCGGATCGCGCCGGGCGTGGGATCGAGGTTGCTGCGCCCCGAGATCGCCAGCGTGTGCGCCCCGTCGCCGCGTCGGGTGATCGAGACGGCGGCAGTGTGCAGCGCCGGCGGCAGCCCTTCGGCGCCGGGGGCCACCGACAGGATCGAGCTGCGCACCGAGGCCTGCGGGAAGAAGATGCCCGACTGGTGCAGGAAGCTCGCCGCCCAGGCCCCGCCCGAGAGCACCACCTGTTTCGTGCGAATCGTGCCCTTCTCGGTGATCACCGCCGAGACCGTGCCGCCGGATGTCTCGATGCCGCGCGCCGCGCAATTCTGGATCACCGCGCCGCCGTGCTTGAGGATGCCCCTGGCGATCAGCGGTGCCGCGCGCGACGGATCGGCGATCCCGTCGGTGGGCGACCAGACGCCGCCCGCCCAGCTCTTGCCGGTCGCGCTGCCGCGCTCGGCCGCCTCGGCGGCGCTCAGCATCCGCGTGTCCACCCCCTCGCCGCGGGCGAAGATGCCCCAGCGCGCCCAGCCGTCGAGCTCGGCCTGATCGTCCGAGAGGTAGAGCAGCCCGCAGCGCCGGAAGCCGAGGTCCTCGCCGATGTCCCCGGCCATCTCCTCCCAGAGCGAGAGGCTCTTCGTCGAAAGCGGCAGCTCGCGCGCGTCGCGGTTCTGCTGGCGGCACCAGCCCCAGTTGCGGCTCGACTGCTCGGCGCCGACGCGGCCCTTCTCGAGCAGCACCACCTTCATCCCCGCCCGCGCCAGCCAGTAGGCGGCGCTGGTGCCGACGATGCCCGCCCCGATCACCACGCAATCGGCGGTTTCGGGCAGGTCGTTCCGGGTCTCGATGTGCAGCAAGGGGGCGGTCATGGTCTTCTCCTGTAGTCCCGGAATCTTCTACGATGGTGCCCCCAGATGCATGTGCCGGATCACGGGCCCGTCACGGCATTTCCTGTCGAATGCGGTTGACTTGGGGGCCGCTCTGCCCTTCACAAGGAGCGTACGGCGCGCAGACTCCGAGGAAAAAAGACCATGACCCCCCGTTACAAGCTCGACCGGATCGACCTGAAGATTCTCGCCGAGTTGCAGCGGAACGGCCGGATCACCAACGTCGAGCTGGCGGACCTCGTGCACCTGTCGCCCTCGCCCTGCCTGATGCGGGTCAAGAAGCTGCAAAAGGCAGGCTACATCACCGGCTACGCGGCGCAGATCGACATGGCAAAGCTCGGCGAGACGCTGACCGTCTTCACCGAGTTCACGCTGAGCAACCATCGCCAGATCGATTTCGCGCGCTTCCAGGAGGCGCTGGAGAAGGTCGAGTGCTGCGTCGAATGCCACCTCGTGTCCGGCGGCTACGACTACCTCGCGAAATTCGTGACCGCCTCGATCTCGGATTACCAGACGATCATCGAGGGGCTGATCGACCGCAACGTCGGCATCGATAAATACTTCAGCTTCGTCGTGATGAAGACACCGTTCTCCAAGACGCAGATGCCGCTGACCCACCTTTTCGCCGACAAGGTCTGAGGGGCGCGGCGCAGGGTCATGGGGACACGGCGCGGGAGCCTCGGCACCCGCGCCACGCTGTCCTCAGCGATTGGCGAATTGCGCCACCAGCTCGGGGTCCTGCTCGAGCCCGGCCAGCCAGCCGGTGTCGAGCTGCGGTACCGAGGAAATGAGCAGCCGCGAATAGGGATGCGTCGCCTCGGTCGACATCCGCGCGGCGGGCAGCGCCTCGACCACCTCGCCCTTGTACATCACCAGCACGTCGTCGCAGATCGCCTCGACCGTCGAGAGATCGTGGCTGATGAACATGTAGCTCAGCCCCAGCTCGCGCTGCAGTTCCTTGAGCAGCTCGAGGATCGCCGCCGCCACCACCGTGTCGAGCGCCGAGGTGATCTCGTCGCAGAGGATCAGATCGGGGCTGGCGGCGAGCGCGCGGGCAAGGTTCACCCTCTGCTTCTGCCCGCCCGAGAGCTCTGCGGGCAACCGGTGCCGCAGGGCGGCGGGCAGGTGCACCATGTCGAGCAGCTCGATCACCCGCGCCTCGCGCGCCTTGCCGCGCAGCCTCTCGTAGAAGGTCAGCGGCCGGGCGAGGATGGCGCCGATGGAATGCGCCGGGTTGAGCGCGGTGTCGGCCAGCTGAAAGACCATCTGCATGCGCCGCAGGTCGTCCTTGGACCGGTTCTGCAGGTCGGGCTTCAGCTCCTTGCCATCGACCATTACACCCCCGCGATAGGCCGGCAGGATCCCCGCGATGGCCCGCGCCAGCGTCGACTTGCCCGATCCGGATTCGCCGATCACCCCGAGGTTGCGGCCGCGCTCGAGCTTGAAGTTCACGTTCTTGAGGATCTTGGCAAAGGGCACGCCGTCACGCAGCGGCCCGTATCCGGCGCAGAGGTCGAAGACCTCGAGGATCGGCTTGGGTTTGGCCGCCTGTTCGGGCTGGGCAATGGGTTGATGCGGCACCGGCTCGAAGGCCGCCAGAAGCTGCTTGGTATAGGAATGCTGCGGCGCGTGCAGGATTTGCTCGGCGCTGCCGACTTCCTGAATTTCGCCGCCCCTCAGCACGATAATCCGATCGGCGATCTGCGCCACGACGGCGAGGTCGTGGCTGACGTAGACGCCCGCGATCCCGCCCCGCTGCATCACCGACTTGAAGGCGCGCAGCACCTCGATCTGGGTGGTCACGTCGAGCGCCGTGGTGGGCTCGTCGAAGATCACCAGCTTGGGATCGCCGATCAGCGCCATCGCCGCCGAGAGCCGCTGCAGCTGCCCGCCCGAGACCTGGTGCGGGTAGCGCTTGCCGATGGTCTCGGCCTCCGGCAGGGCGAGGGCGCGGAAGAGTTCGACCGCCTTTTTCTCGGCCTCGGCGCGCGGCATCAGCTCGTGGATCGCGGCGATCTCGATCACCTGGTCCATGATCCGCTTCGAGGGGTTGAAGGCCGCGGCGGCCGATTGCGGCACGTAGGAGACCTCGGTGCCGCGCACCCGCGCGCGGGCGCGCTCGGACATGGCGGTGATCTCGGAGCTGCCGAGCCGGATGCTGCCGCCGTTGATGCGGCAGCCGGTGCGGGTGTGGCCCATGAGCGAGAGCGCGATGGTGGTCTTGCCCGAGCCGCTCTCGCCGATCAGCGCGACGATCTCTCCGGGCGCGATGTCGAAGCTGACGCCCTTGATGATCTCGACCTTGCGGCCGGCGTCGGTGGTCGCGCCGATGCGCAGGTCGCGGACGGAAACGAGTGGGTTGGTCATCATTCGCTCCTGTCGCGGATCTTGGTGGGCAGGTTGTCGATGAACATGTTCACCGAGATGGTCAGCGAGGCGATGGCGATCGAGGGGAAGATCACCGCCGGCGCGCCGAGGCTCAGCCCCTCGATGTTCTCGCGCACCAGCGCGCCCCAGTCGGCGTTGGGCGGCTGCACGCCGAGCCCGAGAAACGACAGACCCGAGAGCACCAGCACGATGAAGACGAAGCGCAGGCCGAGGTCGGCCAGCACCGGGCCGAGGATGTTGGGGAAGATCTCGCGCAGGATCAGGTAGGGTGTGCTTTCGCCGCGGGCGCGGGCGACGGTGACGAAATCCATCGTGTTGACGTTGACAGCCAGCGCCCGGGCGAAGCGGTAGGAGCCCGGCATGTAGATCGCCGTCAGGGTGAAGATCAGCACCGGGATCGACGAGCCGACGGCCGCGACGACCACAAGGCCGAAGAGCAGCGAGGGGATGCCGTTGAAGGCGTCCAGCAGCCGCGACAGGATCATGTCGAACCAGCCCCCGGCGACGGCGGCCACCATGCCGAGGATCACCCCCAGCGTGCAGGCCAGCGTCACCGCGGCGAGGGCGATGCCGACGGTGTAGCGCGCGCCCATCAGGATGCGCGAGAAGATGTCGCGCCCGAGGTAGTCGGTGCCCATCCAGAAGTCCTTGGTCACCGGGCCGAAGTAGTCCCAGTCGACGATCTCGCCCGGCGGATGCGGCGCCAGAGACGGCCCGACGACAGCGACCACGGCCCAGAAGAGGATGATCGCGAGGCCGATCCTGCCGACCCAGTTGAAGCGGTAGCCCGGCCCCTTGCGCTTCGGCGCGTCCTTGGCGGTGGTGGTGGTAGCTTCAGCCATCATCGACGCAGCCTCGGGTTGGAAAGGATTGCAATCATGTCCGCCAGGGTGATCAGCGACAGGTAGCTGACGCAGAAGATCATCGCGCAGGACTGGATCAGCGGCAGGTCGCGGGTGCTGACCGCATCGACCATCAGCTTGGCGACGCCGGGGTAGTTGAAGATCGTCTCGACGATGATCACCCCGCCGACGAGGTAGCTCAGCGACAGCGCCACGGCGTTGGCGATCGGCCCCAGCGCGTTGGGCAGCGCGTGACCCAGCACCATGCGCTTGCGCGAGGCGCCCTTGAGCAGCGCCATCTCGACGTAGGGGGTGTTGATCGTCTCGATCACCGCGGCACGTGTCATGCGGATCATCTGCGCCGAGACCACGAACGCGAGGGTGATCACCGGCATCGCGTAGGCCTTGAGCATGGCCGAGAGCGAGCTGACGTCGGCGCCGTAGCTCAGCGCCGGCAGCCAGCCGAGCCAGACCGCGAAGATCAGCACGGCGAGCGTCGCCACCATGAACTCGGGCACCGAGATCACCGAGATGGTCAGCACCGAGACGATCCGGTCGAAAAGCGAGCCGCGCCACATGGCCGCGCCGATCCCCAGCGCCAGCGCGACCGGCACCGAGATCAGCGTCGTCACGCCGGCGAGCTTCAGCGAGTTGCCCAGTCGGCCCGAGATCAGCTCCACCACTTCCATCTTGTTCACGTAGGAGGTGCCCAGATCGCCGCCCAGCAGCCCGACCAGCCAGCCGATGAAGCGGTTCAGCGCGGGCTCGTTCAGGCCCATCGCCTCGCGCAGGCCGGCGACGGCCTCGGGGGTGGCGGCCTGACCCAGCAGGATCTCGGCGACGTCACCGGGCAGCAGCTCGGTGGCGAAGAAGACGGCGAAGGAGACGATGACCAGCGTCAGCAGGGCGATGCCGAGCCGCTGTATCACCAGGAACCATGGCGTGAGCGATTGGGGCAAGTGGGGCACCTCTTTCAGCCGGGGGTGTCGGAAAAGTCGAAGACCGGGCCCGCGTCTGACGCGGGCCCGGAGTGTGCGCGAAGATCAGGCGTTGAGCCAGACGTATTCGGCGAAGGCGTAGCCCATCATGCCGCCCAGCGGGTTGGCCTTGAGGCCGCCAAGCTTGCTCGACACGGCGTCGACGTTGGAGATGTAGGCGGGAATGATGGTGCCGGCTTCGTTGGCGATCATCTCCTGCATCTCCCAATACATCGCGGTCCGCTTCTCCTCGTCGAGGGCACCGCGCGCCTCGACCATCATGCTGTCGAACTTCTCGGACTTGTACTGGCTCTCGTTCCACGGCGCGTCCGAGGCGTAGAGCAGCGAGAAGAGGATGTCCGGCGTCGGGCGCGGGTTGATGTTGCCGAAGTGGACTGGGGCCTTCAGCCAGTAGTTCGACCAGTAGCCATCGGAGGGCACGCGGTCGACCTTGAGGTTCATGCCGATCTCGGAGCCCGCTTGTTGCACCACGGTCGCCATGTCGACCGACGACGAGGCGGCATCGGAGGCGACCATCGGGATCTCGGTGCCCATCAGGCCCGCCTTCTCGAAGTGGTACTTGGCCTTTTCCGGGTCGAAGGCGCGCGGCGCGAGGTTCGGGTTGTGGTAGCGGTTGGCCGCGGACACGGGCTGGTCGTTGCCGATCTCGGCAAAGCCGCGCAGCACCGATTTCTGGATCATCTCGCGGTTCACGAGGTACTTCATGCCCTCGACGAAATCGGCCTTGGCGCCGGGTTCGAGGTCAAGCCGGATGTTGAGGTTGGTGTAGTTGCCCGCGGTGGTCACCGAGGTCATCACCTGCTCCTGCCCCTCGAGCATCCGCATCGAGCGCGGGTTGACCGAAGCGGCGAGCTGGATGTCACCCGAGAGCAGCGCGTTGACGCGGGCGTTGTTGTCGGGGATCGCGAAGAACTCGAAGCTGTCGAGATACGGACCCTCGGCCTTGAAGTAGTTGGGGTTCTTCACCGCGACGGAGCGCACGCCGGGTTCGAAGGCTTCGCAGATGAAGGCGCCGGTGCCGTTGGCCTTGGAGAAATCCGTGGTGCCGTCGGCGATGATCATGAAGTGGTGCAGCGCCAGGATGGTCGGCAGGTCGGCGTTGGGCGCCGAGAGCACGATCTTCACGGTCAGGTCGTCGACCTTGGAGATCTCGGTCATCTGCTTGGCGATCGAGTTCACCTTGGAGCCGACCGCCTCGTCGAGGTGACGCTTGAGCGAGTAGACCACGTCATCGGCCGAGAGCGTCTTGCCATCGTGGAAGGTGACGCCGGACTTCAGCTTCACTTCCCAGGTCTGCGCGTCGTCGGAGGAGACCGCGTCAGCCAGTTCCATCTGCGCCTGCCCGGCCTCGTCGAGGAAGGTCAGGCGGTTGTAGAAGGCGCAGCAGCGCACGTAATCGGTGGAGAGCGACGCCTTGGCCGGGTCGAGCGTGTCGGCGGTCGAGGACGACCAGCCTGCGGCCTTGAGCGAGCCACCCGAGACCGGGGTCGCGGCGACGGCGGCCGAGGCGCGCAGCAGCAGCGAGCCGCCCGCGGCGGCCGCGACGCCCGAGGACATAAGCATCTTCAGCAGATCCCGGCGCGAAGCGCCGCGGCGGATCATGTGCTCGACCATCGCGTCATCGCGGCCGGTCCAGTTGGTAGGGGTCTTGGTCATGACAGTCTTCCCTGTTGTGGTGGTTGTACGGGCCCGGACGGTCTTCGTGCCGCCTCGGGCCAGATGCTTCGCGGGGTTACGCGCCGAAGGCCTCGTCGGCCGCGAGGGCCAGTTCGATCAGCGCGTGGAAGTGGTAGTCGGGCTCGGTGAATTCCTTCGGCTCGATGGTGCCGCCGTAGCCCTTCTGCGCGTGTCGGCGCTGAATCCAGGCATTGGTCATGCCGAGCTCGCGCGAGATGCCGATATCGTGGTACTGGCTCTGCGCGGTGTGCAGGATGTCGTCCTTCGAGCCACCGTCCTTCTCCACGTGGGCAAAGACCTGGTGGAAGTAGTCGGGGTTGGGCTTCTCGCAGCCGGTGTCATCGGTGGTGAACCCCGCCCAGAAGGGCTGGCCCAGCTTCTCGGCGAATTTCTCGAAGGCCCAGCGGCGGGCGTTGGTCATCGCGATCAGCTTGTAGCGCGCCTTGAGCTTCGCCATCGCCTCGACACTGTCGGGGAAGGGTTTCGCCTCGCCCACCGTGTCGATCATCAGCTGACGGTATTCCTCGGTGTCGGGAAAGCCGAAGGCCGCGGCGATGCGCGAATAGCAGCGGCCCAGGTCGTCGGGGAAGAGCCCCGCGCCCGGCTCGTAGCGCGCGTCGCGGTAGACCGAGAGTGCCGCTTCGCCGTCGATGTCCACACCTTCGCGGGCGGCGATGGTCGCAAGGCCCTCCTTGATCGCCCCCTCGAAGTCGATGAGCGTGCCGACCACGTCGAATGTGACGTAGCTGAAGGCGGTAAGCGGTTTCACGGCGGTGGTCGTTGCCATCTCGGCAGTCCTTTCTGCGATGTAGCGGCGCGGGAGGGGCGCCATGATCCGTGCCGGGACGCGGGGCATTCGCAGAATTTTCTGCCTGACCTGCGGTTTTG
Source organism: Salipiger mangrovisoli (assembly GCF_015223355.1). GTDB lineage: Bacteria > Pseudomonadota > Alphaproteobacteria > Rhodobacterales > Rhodobacteraceae > Salipiger > Salipiger mangrovisoli. The sequence goes on from NZ_JADFFK010000029.1 coordinate 28,240, forward strand.
ACCCACCCACGCTGGTTTCCGTCGTTTTCCCCTGATTTTCGGGGAAATGCTGCGTAGTCCCGTCGGGTCGTCGCGTCCCTGTTGCATTCAGCTTCCCCCGAAATGGCGCTTCGGAAACTCCGAAAGCGGCCAGAGGGGCGGCATATTCTTCTGTATTCCCCCGAGGCGCGGCATTTTCGCGCCGTGCCCCGGAGCGGCGTTTCAGTAGCCCCGCGCCTGATCGACGAGCCCCGGAAGCGGCTCCCCAGCCCGGCTGGCGCGCAGCACGTTCAGCACGTGCCGGGCGCCTTCGGCGGCGTCGGTGTTGGCCGCGATGTGCGGGGTGATCACCAGCCGCGGGTCGGCCCAGGCCCAGTGATCCGCGGGCAGCGGCTCGGGGTCGGTGACGTCGAGCATGGCCGAGGCCAGCTGCCCGGCATCGAGCGCGCCCTTCAGCGCCGCCATGTCGAGCTGCGCGCCGCGGCCCGCGTGGACCAGCATCGCGCCCTGCGGCATCTTCGCGAAGAAGGCGGCATTCATCAGGCCGCGCGTCCCGGCGGTGAGCGGCAGCAGGCAGATCAGAATGTCGGACCGCGCAAGGAAGGCATCCATCCCCTCGGCCCCGAAGACCTCGATCCCCTCGACAGGGCGGCCCGAGCGTGACCAGCCGGCCACGTCGAAGCCCATGCCGCGCAGGGTGTCTGCGGCCAGAAGGCCGATGCGCCCCAGCCCCATGATCCCCAGCCGCGCGCCGCGCGTGAGCGGCACCGGGCGGGTGGTCCACTCCGCCGCGCGCTGCTGGCCGAGGTAAACGGGCATCTCGCGGTGCAGCATCAGCGTGGCCATCACCACCCAGTCGCGCACCATCTCCTCGATGCCCGGCGCCAGCGTGCGCACGAGGCTCACGCCCTCGGGCATGGCGGGCATCTGGTCGACGCCCGCCCCGGTCGAGATCACCACCCGCAGGTTCGGGTAGCGCCGCAGATCCCGCGGCGGCACCCAGCAGACGAGATGGGTGATCGCGGCGGGGTCGGTCACCGCCGCCTCGCCCACGATCATCTCCTCGCCCGCCGCCGCGAAGAGCGGCTTCCAGACCTCGGCGCGATCCGCCGTCGAGAGGTAGAGCAGCGCCATCAGGCGAGGGCCGCGCGGATTTCCGGGTCTTCCAGCGTCAGGTCGAGCACGGTGCGGGTGCGCTCGACGATGGCGTCGATTTCCGCGTCGGTGCAGCAGAGCGGCGGCGCGTAACCGAAGATGCCCTGCGCGAAGCTGCGCACGATGAGCCCCTGCTCCCAGGCCCGATCGAAGAGCCGGGTGGCGGGCTGCACGGCGGCGGGCAGCGGCGTCTTCTTCTCCTTGTCGGTGACCAGCTCGACGGCGGCCAGCATCCCCCGGCCTCGCACGTCGCCGACCAGCGGGTGATCGCGCAGCGTCTCGAGCCCGGCCATCAGCCGCGCCCCCGCCTTGCGGCCATTCTCCAGCAGCCCGCCCTCGTAGAGACGCAGCACCTCCAGCGCGACGGCGGCCGACACGGGATGCGCCGAGTAGGTGAAACCGTGGCCCACGGCCTTGGCGCCCGCGCCCTCGGCGATGGTCTCGTAGACATGGTCACGCATGAAGACCGCGCCCATCGGCACGTAGCCTGAGGTGAGCCCCTTTGCGGTGGTCATGAGGTCCGGAACGATGCCCTCTTCCTCGCAGGCAAAGAGCGGGCCGGTGCGGCCGAAGCCGGTGATGACCTCGTCGGCGACGAAGAGGATGTCCATCTCGGCGCAGGCGTCGCGCATCGCCTTCACCCAGCCCTTCGGCGGCACAAGCACCCCGCCCGATCCCTGGATCGGCTCGACGTAGAAGGCGGCGACCTTGTCCTCGCCGATCGCTGCGACCTTGGCCTTCAGCTCGGCGACCGAGGCATCGACGATCTCCTGCTCGGTCTTGAGCGGGTTCCGGTAGATGTAATGCGACGAGATCTTGTGCTGCCACTGGTAGGGCACGCCGAAGCCATCGTGGAAGCCGGGCAGCGCGGTCAGCCCGGCGCCCATGGTGGTGGAGCCGTGGTAGCCCTGCTCGACCGAGATGAACTGATCGCGCTGCGGCTGGCCCTTGGCGTGCCAGTAGTAGCGGATGAATCGGATCGTGCTGTCCACCGCGTCAGACCCGCCGAGGCTGAAATAGATGTGGTTGAGATCGCCGGGGCTGCGCTCGGCCAGCTCGGCGGCAAGCCGGATCGGTGCCTCGGCCCCGAGGTCGAAATAGCCGGTGGCATAGGGCAGCCTGCGCATCTGCTCGGCGGCGGCCTCGACGACGCTCTCATGGCCGTAACCGGCGTTGACGCACCACAGGCCGGCGAAACCGTCGATCAGCTCGCGGCCCTCGGCATCGGTGACGGTCGCGCCCTTGGCCGAGCGCAGCACGCGCACGCCGCGCGCCTCGTGGCCGCGGAAGGACGAGACCGGGTGGACGAGGTGCTGGCGGTCCAGCTCGATGAGGGAATTGGTCAGCATGACGCTCTCCGGAAGGTCAGCCCAGGGCCTGCGAGGCAAGGGCGTAGGTTGTAAAATCGGTCTCGGCGGCGGCCCGGGCCGCCTTCTTCATCGCGGTGCCGCCACCCGCATGGGCAAGGCCGAGCGCTTCGGCATGGGGCGCCAGCACGGCATCGGTCAGGTCGACGCGCAGGAATTGCCCGGCGCAGCGCGTGGCCCCGGTGGCGATCAGCGCGCGGGCGGTCTCGGCGTCCTGCGCCACGACCGGCCCCAGCACCCTGCCGCGTCCGAACTCGCGCAGAATGGCGAAACCGCGCTCGGCGCGAAGTAGCTCGCCGCGCTCCGTGATCGCCGCGATCAGGGCAGCGCGGTCCATGCCGCTGGCAGCGCGGTCCATCGCAGCAAGGTCCGATGCGTCCGCCCCGGCAACCAGCTGAACCGGCAACTCGGGCGCGGCGGCCTTGGCGATGCCCTGATGCTGGAAGACCTCGCCCGTGGCCTCGAAGCCGAGCTTCTCGTAAAGCGGCAGCCCGTCGGCGGTGGCGGTAAGGCGCAATTCGCGCGTACCTCCGATCTCCAGCACCGCCTGCATGAGCCTGCGGCCAAGCCCCCTGCCCCGCATCCGCGCATCGACGATGATCATGTTGATGGTCGCCACCTCGCCGAAGAGCGAGCAGAGCGCGGTGCCCACCACCTCGTCCCCCTGCAAGGCCACGACACCCTGCGAGACCGAGAGCGTCAGCTCCCAGTCGACGGCACGGTGCGGCCAGCCTGCCTCGCGCGAGAGGCGCAGGGCACCGGTCAGGTGGGCAGGCGAAAACGGGGCGAGGATGATCTCGGGCGCATCGGCCGCGAGTGGGGAGGCAGCGGTCATCGGGGGTCTCTGTGTCTTGACGTGTCGGGGTCAGGCTAGCGCACGGCGGGCGGCAGGTTCGCCCTGATCCGCTGCGTGCACGGCAGTTTTCCCTGCGGCGACCACGGGCCGCCGCAGGATATGCCGCGCTCAGCAGAGCCGCCGGCCGAGCGCGAGGACCATCTCGGTCGCGCCGGCCAGTTCCGGCTCCGTGAGGTATTCCTCGGGCTTGTGCGCGCGCGCAATGTCGCCCGGGCCGCAGACGATCGCGGGCACGCCCGCCTGCTGGAAAAGCCCGGCCTCGGTGCCGTATGACACGGCCTGAAGCGGCGCATGGCCCGAGATCTCTGTGGCGAGGGCCGTAAGCGGATGGTCCGCGTCGAGCGCCAGGGCCGGGTAGTCAGACAGCCATTCGGCGTCGAGGCCGCCGATCCCGGCCAGCGGCGCGAGGATCTGCCGCGGATCGACACCGCAGATGGCGCGCGCCTCGATGCAGGCCTCGGCGCGGTCCGGGATGATGTTGAGCGCCTGTCCCCCCGCGACGGTGCCGATCTGCACCGTCGAATGGGCCGGCGCGAAGCGCGCGTCCTGCGGCCCGGATTTCAGGCTCTCGGCCAGCGCGACGGCGGCGCAAAGTGCCGGCGCAAGCGCATGGATCGCGTTCTGCCCCAGATCGGGACGCGATGAATGGCCCGAAACGCCCGTCGCCACCAGCCGCAGCGCCGCCTTGCCCTTGTGCGCCAGCACCGGCACCAGCCCCGAGGGTTCGCCGACGATGCAGCCAAGCGGCGCGGCACAAAGCTCCGGCAGTTTCGCCAGCAGGTGCCGCACGCCGCGGCAGCCCGCCTCTTCGTCGTAGGAGAGCGCGATGTGGACCGGCGCCCGCAGCGGCATTGCGGCCAGTTCGGGAACGGCGGCGAGCACGGCGGCATCGAAGCCTTTCATGTCGCAGGCCCCGCGGCCGATCAGCCGCGCGCCGTCCCGCCGCAGCACGAAGGGATCCCCGAGCCAGCCCGGCTCCTGCGCCGGGACGACATCGACGTGTCCCGACAGGATGTAGCCCGGCAGCGAGGGATCGCCGATCGTGGCGAAGAGGTTCTCGCGGTCGCCCTCGGGGCCGACCACGCGGGTGACCCGCGCGCCGTGCTCCGAAAGGTAGTGCGCGACGTAATCCATCAGCGCCGTGTTCGAGGTGCCGACGACGCTGGGGAAGGCGACGAGCCGTTCGAGGATCTCCGCCGCCCGCATCAGGAGGCGATCACGAAGATCTTGCGCACCGTCTCGAGCGTGCTCCAGGTGCCGGTGAAGCCGGGCTTCATCACGAAGCTGTCGCCGGGCCCGAAGACATGGCTCTTGCCGCCGTCCTCGGCGATCTCGCAGCGCCCCGAGAGGATGTGGCAGAACTCGAAGGTCTCGCCCTTGATCGAGATGGTCTTGCCTTCGGTCGCCTCCCAGACGCCGGTACGGATCTTGCCCCAGTTGGCGGCTTCGGCCAGCGCGGTGTCGAGCTCCCATGTTTTGTAGGCGGGCGCGCCCTCGATCAGGCGGTCGGGCGCGGCGGTGGCCTCCTTCGGCGCAAAAGTGGGAGCGGTTTCAACGGGTACGAGCAGGGCCATGGGAGTCTCCGGTATTGGTCTCGGGAACATTGACCGCAGAATGCCCCGCCGCGCCGCGCGCCGGTCACCGAAAGCGCACGTGGCGCGGCAGACCGTGCCGCGACCCGCGCGCCAAACGCAATTTCCTGCGCTGAGAGCGCGAAACGCGGCAGGCGCTGTGGCGGCGGGCGGGTCAAGATGACGGTATCACGCACCCCGGAGACCGACATGACCTTCCGCCCCAAATTCATCACCTTCGACTGTCACGGCACGATGATCTACTTCGACATGGCAGGCGCCGCGCGCGACTTCTACGGCGAGCAGCTTGGGGCAGAGAAGATCGAGGTCTTCATCCGCGACTTCTCGGCCTACCGGCTGGACGAGGTGCTGGGCACGTGGAAGCCCTATGCCGAGGTGGTTCACAACGCTCTGGAGCGCACCTGCAAGCGCAACGGCGTCGCCTTCGACCCCGAGATCGCGGCAAAGATCTATGACCGCGTGCCGACCTGGGGTCCCAACCCCGACGTTCCAGCCGGCCTTGCCAAGATCGCCCCGCACATCCCGCTGGTGGCGCTCACCAATTCGATGAACAGCCAGATCCCGCACAATATCGCCAAGCTCGGGGCGCCGATCGCGCATGTGTTCACCGCCGAGAGCGCGCGGGCCTACAAGCCGCAGATGCGCGCCTTCGAGTACATGTTCGACGAACTGGGCTGCGGGCCGGAAGACGTGCTGCACGTCTCTTCCTCGTTCCGCTACGACCTGATGACCGCGCATGATCTGGGGATCAGGAACAAGGTCTGGGTCAACCGCGGCCACGAGCCGGCGAACCCCTTCTACGGCTATACCGAGATCAAGGACATCTCCGGGCTTCCCGGCGTCGTCGGCCTGTAACCAAAGCTGTAACGAAAGCACCGCGATGCAATATCAGTCCTACTGGCACGCCACCTCGACCCCCTTTGCCTCGGCCCAGCCGGGACCGGTCGAGGGCAAGGTCGACGTGGTCGTCATCGGGGCCGGGTTCACCGGCCTCAACGCCGCCCGCAAGCTGGCCCGCGAGGGCGTGAGCGTCGCGGTGCTCGAGGCCCGTCACGTCGGCTTCGGCGGCTCGGGCCGCAACGGCGGCCATCTCAACAACGGCATGGCCCATGGCTACGGCGAGGCCAAGGCGCATCTCGGCGCGGAGCGGGCCAAGGCGCTCTGGCAGGCCTACGACCGGTCGATCGACATGATCGAGGACGTCATCGCCGAGGAAGGCATCGCCTGCGACTTCCGCCGCTCGGGCAAGCTCAAGCTCGCCTCGAAGGCCAGCCACGTCGCGGGGCTGCGTGCCAATTTCGAGACGATCCACCGCGAGGTGGATGCCGACACGCGGTTCCTTGAACAGCACGAGTTGGAGGGCGAGATCGGCTCGGACCAGTTCCACGGCGGGATGCTCTACGGCAAGTCGGCAATGATGCACATGGGCCGCTACGTGACGGGTCTGGCCGAGGCCGCCCACCGCCACGGCGCGAAGATCTGGGAAGACGCCCCGGTCACCGGGCGCAGACGCGAGGACAGCGGCTGGCTGATCGAGACACCCAAGGGCACGATCCGCGCCGAGCGGGTGATCGCCGCGACCAACGCCTATTCGAACAGCGTCGAGACGGCCCCGCTGGGGTTCTTCAAGAAGCGGATCATCTCCGTCGGTTCCTTCATCGTGGCGACCCGCCCGCTCAGCGATGCCGAGATCGCCGCGACGCTGCCGGGCAACCGCACCTATGTCACATCGATGAACATCGGCAACTACTTCCGCCTGTCGCCGGACAAGCGGATGATCTTCGGCGGGCGCGCGCGCTTCTCGGCGACCTCGGACCAGAACTCGGACGCAAAGTCGGGCAAGGTATTGCGCGCCGCACTGGCGCAGATGTTCCCGCAGATGGCCAAGGTCGAGCTGGACTATTGCTGGGGCGGCATGGTCGGCATGACCAAGGACCGCTTCCCGCGCGCGGGCGAGGCCGACGGCATGATCTACGGCATGGGCTACTCCGGCCACGGCGCGCAGCTTTCGACGCTGATGGGGCAGGTCCTTGCCGACATGGCGATGGGCCGGACCGACACCAACCCGTTGCAGGGACTCGACTGGCCAAAGGTGCCGCTGCATTCCGGCAAGCCGTGGTTCTTGCCGCTGGTCGGCATGTATTTCGGCCTGAAGGATCGGATTTCCTGAAAACGCGAAGAGGGCTCCAGGGCCCCTCTTTCGGTGGTCTGGATGCTCAGCCCAGAGACTGCATCGCCAGACCGTAGGTCATCGGCCCGCTCTGCGCGCGGCGCAGGCGCCCGTAGCGCATGTCGGTGACCGTGTCGTAGACGCCGAGCCCCGCGGCAGAAACGAAGGCCTCGAAGCGCTCGCTCTCGATGATCGTGTCGAGGCGCAGGAACTCGCCCTCATGCGCCATGATGAATTCGGCGGCCAACTGCATGGCGACCCCGTCCTGCTCGGCCACGAGCGGGCCGATCACCCGGCCCTTGCCGAAGTTCCGCATCATCGCGTAGCCCTCGATCGCCCCGCCGCGCTCGGCGACCAGCACGTCCGAAACCCCCAGAAGCGCGTCGAGGATCGCGGTGCGCTCCGCACCATAGGCGTGGGTGTCGAGCGCCCGGATTGCCGGCAGGTCGCTTTCTTGCATCGGCCGGATGGAGACGCCTTGCACCGGCTCGGGGGGCCGGATCGCTCGCGCCACCCCCTGATGCTGGTAGACGAGGCGCACCGGCGTGAAGCCGGCTCCCTCGTAGAGACGGTACCCCTGCCGCGTCGCCGAAAGCCGCAGGTCGCGCCCGGCCTGTTCGGTCATCACCCGGCGCAGCAGCCGCCCGCCGGTGCCCTGCGACTGCAGGCGCGGCGTGGTGACCATCATGCCGAGCATGGTGAAATCCTCGCCGCTCGGGAAGCCCATCACCGAACTGAGCGGTCGGCCGATCTCGTCGAGCGCGAGGTAGCCGGTGCCCAGCCCGAGCACCAGTTCGATGTCACTGGCGCGATGCGGCCAGAAGACGCTGACCGTCAGCTCGTGCAGCCGGTCGATCATCGAGGCATCCACCGGCTCGATCCGGGCCTTGTAGGTGTCCACCTGCATCCAGTCGCTTTCCACCTTCGGCGCCTCTCGGCGCATGAAGGCGCGGTGGCGGGCAAGAGCCTCCGGCGGCATCAGTTCGGCGCTGCCCGGTGGCAGCGCCAGGTCGGACTGGTCTTGGACGCTCATGCTCACTTCTTTCCGTTGCTGGCCGGCAGCCCGACAGGGTGTCTCCCAGACGGATCGCTCGTTCTGTTTATCTAACGGATCGCGTGAAAAGATCTGCCGTATCGCGCCCGCTGCCCGAAGTTTCTGCCGTTCTCGGTGCTCGGCGGCAACCCTTTCGCGAGCGACCTCGATCCCAGTGGAATACACGCCCCGGCACCCCTGCCCCCGGATTTCCGGCGTCGCCGAGGCATGTCACGCAAGGTCATCGGCATCTGGCCCTCGCCGGGGGCCGTCGCGCGGCGCGAGACCTTACGCCAATGCGCGAGCCGGTCCCGGACCCGCAGCGGCGATGATCGGGAAACCGTCTTATACCACACATCCGCACACTTGAACGTAGACCCTCGCAGACCGGACCGCGCAGCTTCCCCGTGCCAAGGGCAATACGCTCACCGCATCGCAAGCGGCATACGCGACCGCGCCCGGCACAAGCCAAATCCGTAGGACATCCAAGCCGCATGACCGGGGGTCGATATGCGCGCCACAGCACCACCCGCAAGCGGAGCTCGCCGCCCCGCGCTCACGATCAAGTTGTTGCGGGCAGGATCGGCTCCAATGCCGCAAGATCCTCCTTCATCCGCTCCACGAGCCACTGCGCGATATCGGCCACGATGTCCCGCGAAGGGCCCGCGCCGCAGTCTATAAGGCGATGGACACGCCCGGTGCGATGCGCTCGGCCTCCGACAGGGACCAGCCTTCGGTCAAGCAGCAGTTTCGACGTCACGCTGAGCCAGCCGAGCGCCACCCCGCTCCCGTCCAGCGCGGCCTGCAAGAGCACCGAGTAATCGTCGAATTCGTGGCAGACGTCGCCCTCCAGCTGCCCCGGCAGGCAAAGGTCGGACATGTCATTCCAGATGTCGTGCGCATGGTCGGAAAAGTGCAGGAACGTTTCATTTCCCGTGCTTTTGCGCGCCGCTGCATATCCGGGACTGCAGACCGGAAGAACGATTTCCGGCACGAAATCCCAGCTCCGGACGTCCTGGTCCGAGGCGTCCATGGTGCGCACCGCGAGATCGACATCGTCCGGCAAGCCCCGCACCATGCCGGAAATCAGGTGAAAGCGCAGGCGCACATCGGGAAAGGCCTGGGTGAAGGCGGCGAGGCGGGGTGCCATCCAATGCGCCACGAAGGAGCCTGACACCGAAAGGCTGACGACCCCGGCTTCCTCGTGCCGTCGGCGTTCGATTTGCTTGATCGTGCGCAGGATGGTGCTCATGCCCTGGGTGATCGCGTGAAAGAGCTCGCGGCCCGCGTCCGTGAGTTCCGCACCTGTCGAGCGCCGCTCGAACAGCGCCACGCCAATCTCCCGCTCGAGCTGCGCAACGTTGCGGCTGACGGAGGGCTGCGAGATGTTGAACGCCTTGGCGGCGGCCGAGAAACTGCCGCTTCGAGCCGCGCATTCGAAGACCAGGAATGGCTTGAGGGAGGAGAACCTCTGGCTGAATTCTTCCATACGCTCATCGTATAGCGTGACGGCTTTTTTTCAACCTTCACGATGAGCTTTCGCCCCCGCATCATCGAGGAGAACGAATACCGCCTGTTTGGCGACCTCCCCCGCTCGAGAGGAACAGACGAATGCCGGACACTGCTGTCGCGATGACCACGAAGGACCCGCTGCTCGAACCTTTCCTGCTGAAAGGGCTGACACTGCGCAATCGCGTGATCAGCACCTCGCATGCCTCCGCGCTCGACGACAAGGGCATGCCCGCCGAAAGGTATCGCGCCTACCACGTCGAGAAAGCGCGTGGCGGCATTGCGATGACCATGATCGGCGGCAGCGCGATGGTCTCGCGCGACTCAAGTTGGGGCGGTGGTCAGCTGAACCTCTCAACGGATGCGGTGATCCCGGACCTGCAGAAGCTCACCGAGGAGGTGCACGAAGCCGGGGCAGCAGTCATGACCCAGATCTCGCACCTTGGCCGCCGGGCGCAATTCGCCACCGGCGACTGGCTTCCGGTACTCGCGCCGTCGCGCGTGCGGGAACCGCGCAACCGCTCCTTCCCGCGCGAGATGAGCCGGGACGATATCGACAGGGTTGTTGCCGAATATGGACAGGCAGCGCGGCGCGCTGCCGTGGCCGGCCTCGACGGGCTCGAAACCCTGACGGGCGGACATCTGATCGGCCAGTTTCTCTCACCGCTGACGAACCACCGCACGGACGGCTTCGGAGGCAGTCTCGAGAACCGCATCCGCTTTGCCCTGATGACCCATGAGACCATCCGCAGGGCGGTGGGCGACGCGCTTCCCGTCGGCATCAGGCTGGTCGTCGACGAGGGTGTCGAGGGCGGTCTCACGCTCGAGGATGCGATCACCATCGCGCAGATCTTCGAGCGCGAAGGCACCGTGGATTTCTTCAACTGCATCTATGGCCTGATGGACAGCGACCTAACCCTTTCCGAGGACAACATGCCGGGGATGTTCCAGAAAAGCGCGCCCTACCTCGCCTCGGTCGCGGCATTCCGCAAGGAGGTCCGGCTTCCGCTGCTGCACGCCGGCGGGATCCGGGATGTTGCCACGGCGCGCCATGCCATACGCCAGAACCTCGTGGATCTGGTCGGCATGACCCGCGCCCATCTCGCCGATCCACACATCGTCCGAAAGCTCGAGGCGGGGCTCGAGGAAGAGATCCGACCCTGTGTCGGCGCCTCCTACTGCCTGTTCCGCAAGGCACATTGCATTCACAACCCGGCCACGACGCGCGAACTGACTCTCGGTCACGACATACCCAAGGCCGCGAGCCCCGGACGCGTCGTTGTGATCGGCGGCGGCCCCGCCGGGATGGAAGCCGCCCGCGTCTCCGCCCTGCGCGGGCACAGCGTCATGCTGTTCGAGGCGGCCGCCCAGCTTGGCGGGCAGCTAAGGATCGCGACGAGGGTCAAGGAGCGCGCCGATCTCGTGGGCATCCTCGACTGGCGAGAAAGCGCGCTGCAGCGTCTCGGTGTCGATATCCGCCTGAACACCTACGCGGATGCCTCCGACATCCTCGCCGAGAGCCCCGACACCGTCATCGTCGCGACCGGGGGCATCCCCGACCTCGACTGGCTGGAGGGGGCGGAGCATTGCCTCTCGGTCTGGGATGTCCTCAGCGGCCAGATGCCCTCCGGTGGCACGGCGATCGTCTACGACGGGAGCGGACGCCAGGCTGCCGCGTCCTGCGCCCTCGCATTGAGCCGCGAGGGAAAGCAGGTCATCTTCGCGACGCCCGACGATGCGGTGGCAATCGAGATGCCCTACCAGGACCGCAGCGGCTTCCGGAAACGCTTTGCAGAGCTCGGCATCACCCAGGTGACCGATGCACGGCTCGTTGCTGTGCGCAGGACGGGCGGCAGGGTCGAGGCGGTCTTTCGCAACACATACTCCGGAGCGGAATTCGTCCACGGTACAGACTCGGTGGTGGTCGAACATGGCACGACGCCGCTTGACGATGTCTATGAAGAGCTTCGCGATGCCTCGGCCAATCATGGCACCACCGATATCGACGCCTTGGCGCAGCGCGCCGATGGCTCCGCCCCGCTCGCAGCACGGCAGGGGTTTGCCCTGCACCGCATCGGCGACGCGGTGGCCTCGCGCGATCTGCATTCGGCCATTCTCGACGCCTACCGGCTCGCGCGCCTGATCTGATCGCTCAAGGCGGCGCACAGCAATGGTCATCGCGCTGGCTGCTGTGCCTCATCGCCCGGCGTGAGCTGACCCTAGCGAATGGGGCGGGTTGGTCGCCACCGCATATGGTCGGACGCATTGCTTCGCAGCCGCGGCGAGCGGCCGATCTGAGGAGGCTGCGTCGCGGCATCAGCCTGTCGGACCACCTGCCAGCCGTGCAACGCGCTGCCCTGCCGCAAGCCCGCTCGGAGCCCAAAGCCGACACATACCGCCCCCGCGCAGTCAGGTCAGAGGCGACCAAAAAGACCGTAACCGAGACTTTCCGCATTCAGCGGCTCGATCCCGCAGCGCAGGACCGAGCGGTCTTGTCGTCAGGCAGCTTTGGCAGCGGCGATGTCTTCTTCGCCGAGATGCTTCCTGAAGAACGGAATGATCTTCTCCAGCGCCAGGCCGACCGGCTCTTCGCGGTCGTAGAGGTCGTAGTGGGACCAATCCTGCAGTTCGACCAGTTGCCGGTCCTCCGATGCCATCGCGCGGCCGTAGATTTCCATGCCGTCCCGATAGGCCCCAAAGGCGCCGACCTTCTGGCCGATGACCACCATCATCGGCTGGGTCATCAGCGTCTCGGCGAAGGCAAACGCATCCCATGACAGGGTCTTCTGGGCATGGCTGAAGACCATGCGTGTCGCGCCCCCGGTCGCCTGGCCGCGCGGCGTCTTGTAGTAGTCCGTCGCCTCGAAGACATCGCGCTCGGTCATCCCGGTCTCGCGTGCAGCCTCAAGGCTGGCAGGCAGCAGTTCGTTGACCTGCAGCTCTGCGCCGCGCGCCTCGGCGCTGCGCTGCGCGGCCATGGCGGTCAGCGCGCCGAGCGGATCGAACCCGCTGAACCCCTCTCGGAAGAGGCGACCGAGGTTCACCGGGGTGATCCCGACCACGGCCTTGATCCGTTTCTCGGTCAACGCGGCATTCAGCGCGTAGCCGCCACCGCCGCAGACGCCGATGACCCCGATCCGGTCCGCATCGACAAAAGGCAGCGTCACCGCGTGGTCGATCACGTGGCTGACGTCCTCGACCCGCTGGCTCGGGCTCTCGGTCCAGCGGGGGCTGCCACCGGACGCGCCCTGATAGCTCGCGTCGAAGGCAATGACGACGTAGCCCTGCGCGGCGATTGCCTTGCCGTAGACGCTGCCCGAGGTCTGCTCCTTGCAGCTTCCGAAGGGGTGGATGCTGACGATCGTCGGGTAGCGCTTGGCCGCGTCGAAGGCAGGCGGCAGATGAATGTCCGCCGCGATGTGCCAGGCCATGTCGGGGTTCTGAAATGTCACGCTTTCCATGGTTTGAACTCCTTGGGTGTCAAATTGGCAGAGGCTGCCCCGCCCGCGATCCGGGCGGGGCACGCGTCGTCTGCGGCGGCTCAGGCGCCGAGCTTTTCCTGGAAGAAGGGCGCCAGCACGCTGACCGCCTCGTCGACGAATGTCGCCCCGTCGTAGAGGTCCATGTGGTTGGCGCCCTCGACGACGTGGAACTTCTTGTCGCCGCTTGCGGCCCGGGCGTAGAGGTCGTCACTCATCCACTTGCTGCCCGCCACGCTGCCGGCCACGATCTGCAGGGGTTGGGTCAGGAAGGCCTCGGCGAAGTTGTAGGCGTCGTAGCTGATCAGCTGGGTCAGACTGCGGGCCAGCCCGTAGCCCGGGGCGGTGGCGCATTGCGCGCGCTGGGTGTGGTAATACTCCCAGGCCTGACGAAGCTCCTCGTTGGGGGCGTCTTCTTCCTTCAGCGGGGCCATCGGGATCTGCGCCAGGTCACCGCCGGTGGCGAGTGCCCGTGCATCCGCAGTGCGGGCGGCGGCGCCAGCCTCGAGGAAGGGCAGCGCGTCGGCGTCGGCCACGTCATTGTCCCAGCCATTGCGGAACATCGCGCCGATGTTGACCGCGCTGACCGTGCCGACGGCCTTGATCCGGTGATCGTTGATCGCCGCGTTGGCGGTATAGCCGGCACCCGCGCAGATCCCCATGGCACCGATCCGATCGGTGTCGACGTACTCCAGCGTGGTCAGGTGATCGATGACCGCGCTGACATCCTCGGTGCGGATGTAGGGGTTCTCGAGCTGGCGCAGGCTTCCGCCGGACTCGCCCTGGTAGGAGGCGTCATAGGCGATGGTCACGAAGCCCTGCTTGGCGAGTTCCGCGGCATAGGTGCCGGCGGTCTGTTCCTTCACGCCGCCGCCGGGGTGCGAGACGACGATGGCCGGGTATTTGGCGCCCTCTTCGAAGCCCTCGGGCAGGTTGATGACGGCCGACATCTCGACGTTCGAGTTGTTGCTGTTGGCGAAGGTGATCTTGGTCATGGTCGTCTCCTTTGGGGGTGGGATCGAACCGATCCGCTGGTGATGGAGCCAATATGACCCTTGAGCCGCTCAGTGATTAGACGGTAAGTTCTTCATGGACCTATAAGTGAGGTGATAAATGCGGCGCGAGGATATTGCCGATCTGACGGCCTTCGTGACCGTGGCCGAAGAGGGCAGCTTCACCAAGGCCGCCACCCGGCTGGGCATCTCGCAATCCGCACTGAGCCAGATCGTGCGGCGGCTCGAGGATCGCCTCGGGTTGCGGCTGCTGGCGCGCACGACGCGCAGCGTCGCCCCGACACCCGCAGGCGACAGGCTGGTCCGCCGCCTTGGCCCGTTGCTGCGCGAGATCGACAGCGATCTCGCCGAGTTGAGCGAGTTCCGGGACACGCCGACCGGGAATATCCGCATCACCTCGGTCGAACATGCGGCGAAGACCATTCTCATTCCGGCGCTGGCCGAGGTGCTCCCGGACTATCCCGACGTGAACGTCGAGGTCATCGTCGACTACGGGCTCGTCGATGTCGTGGCCGACAGGTTCGACGCCGGGGTCCGGCTCGGCGAGCAGGTGGCGAAGGACATGATCTCGGTGCGCATCAGCCCGGACATCCCGATGGCGATCGTCGGCGCTCCCGCCTACCTCGCGCAGCATCCCATGCCGAAGTCCCCCGAGGACCTCGTCGAGCACCGGGCGATCAACCTGCGCCTGCCATCATCCGAGACGATCAACGCCTGGCGGCTGGCAAAGAACGGCGAGACAAAGCGGGTCCGGGTCGAGGGCGCGCTCAGCTTCAACACCCTCGAGTTGATCCGGAAAAGCGCGCTGCTCGGGCAAGGTCTGGCCTATCTTCCGCGAGACCAGGTCGAGGACGATCTGGCACGAGGCGCGCTGATACAGGTGCTGGCAGACTGGACGCCTGCGCTGCCGGGGTATCACCTCTACTACCCGAACCGGCGGCACAGCTCACCGGCCTTCCGGCTTGTCGTGGATGCGTTGAAGGCCCGGCTTCGACGGCTCGGCTGACCTGACGCTGGCCAGCTTGCGGCTGTCGAAGACATGGCCGCAGGCGGGGCAGCAGCACTCCCCGCGTGGCACCTGCCGCAGCCGGACCTCGGAGAGGATGGCATGGGCGATGTCGCGGCTGATGCCGAGCTCGCGCCGCAGCCGCTCGATCTGGCGGCCTTCCTCGAGATCGATCTTGCCGTCCTCCAGCGCCAGCCGGAACTCGTTGCGCAGCTGGTCGCGGCGGCGGTGCAGGTGATCGGCAAGGCCGCTGGCGATGATACCGGCGGGCAGCGCGGCCATGCCGACGCCAAGCACGGTGATGAATCCGCCGAAAACCTTGCCCAGAGGTGTGATCGGCGTCACGTCGCCGTAGCCCACGGTCGTCAGCGTCACCAGCGCCCACCACATGGCGGCGGGGATCGAGCCGAACTCCGACGGCTGCGCCTCGTGCTCGACGAGATAGGCACCGGTCGCCGCGAAGACGAGCAGGATCGTCAGGATCGAGAAGGCGGCCACCAGCGCACCCGCTTCCTCGCGGATCACCGAGATCAGCACCGAAAGCGCCGGGGAATAGCGCGTCAGCTTGTAGATGCGGAAGAGCCGCAGGATGCGCAGCATCTGCAGGTTCGAGGTGAAAAGCAGCCCGATGAAGAAGGGCAGCACCGCGCCGAGATCGATCAACGCCATCGGGCTGCGCATGTAGCGCAGCCGGGCACGCCAGGGCGGCAGCCTGGGCTCACGCTCGGCGCTGGCCCAGACCCGCAGCATGTACTCGACCGAGAAGATCGCGACCGAGATCGTGTCGAAGGCGCGGAAGCTGGCGTGATGCGTGGCATAGATGCGCGGCACGGTCTCCAGCGCCACGGCGATGACGTTGGCGATGATCAGCAGGATGAGCGCGACGTCGAGCACACGCGCCAGCCTCGGCCCGGTCCCGGGGTGTTCAAGCAGCAGGTAGGCCCGCCGCCGGAGGCCTTCCTTGCCGTGGCTCACGATGCCGGGGTGGCGCGCAGGTCGCGCACCGCGCGGTAGAGCGGCACACCGATCTGCGAAAAGAGCGCAATGCCCCAGCCAATGTTGCCGATGATCGCCGGCACGTAGGCGTGGATGAAGAACATGAAGATCGCCATGGCCACCCCGAAGAGCCGCAGACCGCCGCTATGGTAGCGCCGGGTCTCGTCGCGACCCTCGACCAGCAGTTGCAGCACCCAGAGCGCGGCCAGGAACACGGCCAGCCCGATCGTGCCAAGCGCGCCGTAGCCCGGCGGATAGGACTCGAGAAAGCCGACATAGACCTCACCCGCCAGGGCCACGCCGATGGTCACCGCCGCCCAGAGGATCACGATATGGGCAAACCAGTAGCACAGCATCAGCGGCACCTTGCGTGTCTTCAGCTTGGCCATGCCGGCGCTGTCGAAGTAGATCCACGCCAGCGCAAAGAGTGACAGCCCACCCATGGCAATGTTGAAGAACGTCCCGGGATAGGCCTCGTCGATGCCCTTGTCCGCGAGCGTGACGCAGAGCTTGAAGAACCCCTCGCCGAGCAGGATCAGCATCAGCAGACCAAAGCGCTCCGACAGGTGGCCAAGCCGCGGCAGGAAGCGCTCGAAGCGCAGCGTGCCGATGCCCGGCAGCAGATAGAGCAGCTGGATCATCACGATCCCCGCGCCGAACACCCAGTAGGCCAGCGGCCGCGGCAGGAAGGCCGAGACCGCGAAGACCCCGGCGAGGATGAAGAAGTTTCGCCCCATCTCGGAGGCCAGCGAGGTGCTCTCGGCCCCGAGATGCCGCGCCCGCCAGTAGAGCCATGCGGTGAGCGCCCGGTTGAGCGCGTAGCCGAGCGCGAAGAACGGCCAGCCTCCGTGGGTGATCTCGGGGATCGCCGCGGCGATGAACATCATGGTGACGATCTGCACCGCCATGGCCACGCGGTGCGGGATGTCGGTCGAGATGTAGAGCGAGTTGTAGACCGAGTTGTCGGCCCAGGCGAAGAAGATCGCGATGAAGAGGAAGGTGTATGTCCAGAACCCGGCCCAGTCGAGGTGATGCGACAGGTAATTGCCGAGCAGGAAGATCGTCACCACATGGACGAGATCGTAGAAGAGCTCGACCCAATGCACGTGGTTGCTTGCGCCCCCCTCGACGTCCAGATGGTGCCTTGGGCGGGTCCAGATCGGAAAGTCCTTGAGCGGCATGTCTTCTCCCTCGCGAGGCAATGTCTGCCCTATAGGGGTAGAGAAGGAACGGCAGGTCGCAAAACTCTTTTTGGATCGGGGACGATGCCAGGCCCGGGCCAACAGACTGATCCCGTCGGCATCGGCACAACCGCGGATGGGCCATGGCGGCTAAGTCCGAGTGTCGACCTCTGACCTCCGTCGAGGCATGCAACCGCAGCGAACGGCAACTTCGAATGACCGCGCTTCAGCATGCTCAGCTGGTGCCGGTTGTCGGCTGAGGGCCGGAAGTGACGGCACGCCCGGCGGCAACCATGCCTGCGCCATTACTGCGCCGCCGCATGCCCTGTTCGAGCCCTTTTGTTCCATTCGAGAATGGTGGGAGCCGGGACAGATTTAGCAACCTTTTTGCCTGGCGACACTTGCACGGCGAAGCTGACTTCCCTTTGCCCCACGGCCGACAGGACGCTGACCCGGAGTCAGCCGCCCAGGCCTCTGCGCCGGTCGTCGCCGCCCGAGCGTGGCGGGGGCGATGCTCCAAGGGACAGGAACACCGGGACCAGCACCAGCAAGATCAGGATCCGGGCAAAGTGATGGGCGGCCACGAAGGCGGGGTCATACCCGAGCGCGAGTCCGATGGCCGCCATAGCCTCGACCCCGCCGGGCGCGTAGGCGATCAGGATTTGACCCAGAGGGAACCCCGTCAGCGCCTGCGTGATCAGCGCGAAGACAACCGCCATACCGAGCGCCATGCCGACCACAACGATCCCGGCCCCCGCGAGCCGTGCCACGGAGCGAAGATCGACCTTGCTGATCCGCGTGCCGAGCACCGCGCCGGTCATCGTGAAGCCGAGGAAGATCATCCAAGCGGGTGCCACGCCGTGCAGCAAGCCCGCGCCATGGGCAATGCCGCTCAGAAGGATGCCGGTCAGCAGGCATGCTGCGGAAATACCGCGCTTGCCGGCAAGGCGTCCCAGCGGCAATCCGATGCCCAGCAGCACTGCCAGTGCGGGTAGCGGCATGACCACGGGCGCGCCGGTCGCCGTGCCTTCGGGAGCGCCGACCACGGCGGCGAGCGGCGGGACCAGCGTGACAAGGATGATCAGCCGCATCAGCTGCAACATCATCACTGCCGAGGCATCCCCCTTGCCCTCGACTGCGATCGCGACCGCGTTCGACATGGTGCCGGGAGAGCTGGCCAGAACAGCAGTCTGCCAATCCAATCCGAAGGCCCGCGAGAGCAGCAGGCTGCTCGCCGCCAGCGTGGCAACCAGCGCCACCGCGAGGCCGATCAGGCTCACCGACCAGCCCGGAAGGTGCGGCACCACCGAGGCGTCGATGCCAGCACCAAGCGAAATGCCGATAACGAGAAACGCCAGATCGCGCGCGACCAGGGGCACGGCGACCGACTGGCCAAGAGCCGCCATCAGGGCCACCGCCAGCATGGCGCCCACCAGCGCCCCCGCCGGAATGCCGAGAAGGGCGGCAAGGGCCGCCCCTCCGAGGGCAGCGAGGCCCGTGAGCCCCGCCGTTTTCAATTCCTGTGACACCCGCATGGCGACCCTTAGTGTGTTTCGGCTTCACGCACCGCATTGGCACGCGCGCGCCGTCCGAGCCAGATCGGCAAGATCACGACAAGGAGTGCAAGCGCGTAGAGCAGCAGGCTCTTCCAGTTCGATACGAGGATGCTCCAGTCCCCACCCGAGATCGACAATGCGCGGCGCAGGTTGTCCTCGAAGAGCCCGCCCAGCACGAAGCCGAGGACGATCGGCGCCAGCGAGAAATCGAGCTTGCGCAGGAACCAGCCGAAGACGCCGAGCCCGGTGATCATGAACAGGTCATGCGGGTTGCCGACGATCGTGTAGATGCCGATGAAGGCAAGGATCGCGATCAGCGGCGTCAGGTAATGCTGCGGGATCGTCAGCATCCGGGCGAAGAGCCCGACCAGCGGCAGGTTGATCACCAGCAGCGCGACGTTGCCGATGTACATCGAGGCGACGAGCCCCCACGCCACCTCCGGGCGCTGCGCGAACATCATCGGGCCGGGCTGGATGTTGAACATCAGCAGCGCGCCGAGCAGGATCGCCGTGGTGCCCGAGCCGGGGATGCCGAGCGTCAGCATCGGCACCATCGAGCCGCCAGCCGCCGCGTTGTTCGCCGCTTCGGGGGCCGCGAGACCACGGGGGTCGCCGGTTCCGAAGGTGCCGTCCTTGTCGCTGATCCGCTTTTCTGTGCCGTAGGCCACCGCCGAGGCCACCGAGGCGCCGGTGCCGGGCAGGATGCCGATGAAGAAACCGATCACCGATGCACGGGCGATGGTCCACTTGGTCGCCGCGAGATCGGCCATGCTCACGAAGCTCTTGTCGACCGGCAGCGATTTCAGCGTGCCGCGTGCCTGGTGCTCGACGAGGGTCAGCAGCTCTGCCATGCCGAAGAGGCCAACGACGACGATCAGGAAGTCGATCCCGGCCAGGATGTCCGGCAGGCCGAATGTGTAACGCGGCACACCGGTGTTGGCATCGATACCGATGGTCGCCAGCATCAGGCCGATGGTCGCGCCAAGCAGCGTCTTGACGGTGCTCTTGCCGACCAGCGAGGCGAGAGAGGCGAAGGCGAAGACCATAAGCGCCACGTAATCCGCCGGGCCGAAGGTCACGGCAAAGCCCGCGAGCGCCGGGGCGAAGAGCGACATCAGGATCACCGCGAAAGTACCGCCCGCGAAGGAGGCCACGGCCGAGAGCGACAGCGCCCGGCCGGCCTGTCCGGCGCGCGCCATGGGATTGCCGTCGAGCGTGGTCATGACCGCGCCAGCATCGCCCGGCACATTGAGCAGGATCGAGGAGATGCGGCCGCCGTATTCGGCGCCGTAGTAGATACCGGCGAGCAGGATCAGCGCCGACTCCGGCTGGAAACCGAGCCCATAGGCGATGGGCAGAAGGATCGCGACGCCGTTGATAGGCCCGAGACCGGGCAACGCACCGATCAGCGTGCCGACGAAACAGCCGACCATCACCAGCATGAGGTTGAACGGGTCGAGCGCGACCGCGAAGCCGGTCGCGAGACCGGACAGAACCGTATCCATCAGCTCTCTCCTTGCTGGTGGGTCTCGAAGAGCGGTGCGATCAGCTCGCCCTCGGGAAGGTTGAGGTCCATGAGGGTGACGCAGAGCAGCCAGCCCGCCACGCCCGCCGCTACACCGAAACCAAGCGCACGCAGGAGCGGTGCTCCGAGCATGGCCGACAGGATGGTTCCGAAGAGGATCGTCGACAGGATGAAGCCAAGCGGCTCGTAGAGTTCGGCATAGCCGAACAGCATCGCCACGGCCGCGGTCAGACGGAACCAGACCTTGCGCGTCACATCGAAGGCTTCGTCATCTGGTTTCCACAGGATAACGAGCAGGCAAAGGATTGCGACGATGGACAGGATGCGCGGCCAGCTTTCCGGGCCGAGCGGGTCGTATTGGAACGGCGCCTTGATCGCGGTGAAGGCGATGACCGCATAGCCGAGGGTCACGACCAGAAGCACCGCAGCGAAAATGCGGTTGGCCATTTTCAGGCTCCTATTTTTTGGCGTGGGCGAGCCGCGTCAGGGCCGAACCCCGATGGGATCCGGCCCTGCGCGTCTTGCGTGAACGGTTACTGGATGAGGCCGGCTTCGGTCGCGATCTCGCGCAGCGTCTGCATGCGGCCCTCGATCGAGGCGCTCAGCTCTTCGCCGGACATGTTGAGCGGCAGCAAGCCCTTGTCGTGCTGGATCTGGGCGAACTCTTCGGTCGCATAGGCCGCTTCGAAGGCATCGACCCACTTCTGGTAGTCTTCGTCCGAGGTCTTGCCGCCCATGTAGAAGCCGCGAAGGATGGTCCACTCGACATCGTAGCCCTGTTCCTTGGCGGTCGGGAGCTGGTCGAAGGGCGCTTCCAGGCGCTCGGGCGAAAGCACCGCGAGAACACGCATGTCGCCGCTGTCGAGATAGGGCACCATCTCTCCGACGTCACCGGTGTAGACCTTGATCGAGCCGCCGAGCAGCGCCGCGATCGCATCGCCGCCGCCGTCGAAGGCCACGTAGCGCATCTGCATCGGCGTGCCGCCGGCTTCGCGCATCAGCAGCGCGCCCTTCATCCAATCCTGCGAGCCGACCGACCCGCCGGCACCGACGACCACGCTCTGCGGGTCGGCGCTGAGGTCGTCCATCACGTCCTTCAGCGATTGGTAGTCACTGTCGGCGCGCACCACGACCGCGCCGAAATCGGCGCCCGCGGTGCCGACCCAGCGCACCGACTTCTCGTCGAAGGCGCCGTACTTGCCAGTGATGATGTTCAGCAGCGAGCCTGTCGAGAAGGCGACGATGGCGCTGCCGTCATCGGCACGGTTGGTATTGAACTGGTTGAACGCCACGGCGCCGATGCCGCCGGGCATGAAGTTGACCTGCACCGGGCTCGAGACATGCGGCGCAAGGCCGGTCTGTGCCACGCGGCAGGTCAGGTCGAAGCCGCCGCCGGGGTTGGCCGGGGCCACGCATTCGGGGTGATCGATCTCGCTCTGTGCGAAACCGGGAACGGCAAAACCGAGCGCGCAGGCAAGCGCGGTCGAAAGATGGATGATTTTCATGGTATCCTCCCAGAGAAGTTGGCCCAAGGGGCAGACCTCGCTTATGCGCGAGCAAGGCTGAGCCCATGCTGACGCGAAACTGACACGACGCTGACATGCCGCGCCGTCGCGCGATGCGTGCTTCCGGGGCGCGCCGCAGGCAGCTAATGTCTTCGCCATGAGAATGCTCTTGGTGGAAGACAACGACGAGCTTGCGGAGACGATCCTTGATCGCCTGCGAAGCGAAGGTCATTCGGTGGACCGCGAGGCCAACGGCGACGAGGCCAATGACCTTCTGCGTTTCTCCTCTTTCGACATTGTGCTTCTCGACATCAACCTGCCCGGACGTTCCGGCTACGATGTCCTGCGTTCGATGCGCTCGCGCGGCGACGCGACCCCGGTCATCGTGCTGACGGCCCGCAGCGAGATCGATGACCGCGTCGTCGGGCTCGACGCAGGGGCCGATGACTACATGGTAAAGCCCTTCGACTTTCGAGAACTTTCGGCGCGGTGCCGGGTTCTGGCCCGACGCCGGGCGGGGTCGTCGAGCAATGTCTTCAGCGCCGGAAGCTTCCGCTTTGACCGCGCCGCCAAACAGGCCCACGTCGACGGCCACCAACTCGAACTGCGGGCCCGCGAGGTGCAGCTCCTGGAGATCATGCTCGACAACCTCGAGCGCATGCTGACCAAGGAAGAGGTCGCCGACAAGCTCTACACCTTTGAAGAGACTCCCAGCCTCAATGCCGTGGAACAGCTGGTCACCCGGCTGCGCCGCAAGCTCGAGGGCACTCCGCTGGTGATCAAGACCGCGCGCGGCCTGGGGTACATGGCCTATGTCAGCGACGACGACTGAGGACCGCCACAGCCACTCTCTGAAGCGCCGCCTGCTGGCCAGCATGGCGGCTGCCTTCGTCCTTCTGCTGCTGCTGATCTCGGTGCTGCTTTGGAACTATTCGAGAGCCGCGGCAAACCGGACATACGATCTCTTGCTTGCAGGCGCCGCCCTGTCGGTCCTCGAGCGCGTGTCCTACAATTCGGCAGGTCCCACGGTAGACCTGCCGCAATCGGCCATGGACATCCTCGCGCTCGCTGCCGACGACCGGGTCGCCTATCGCGTCTTCTCGCCCAACTACGGCGAGTTAACCGGCACGCCGGACCTGCCTGTTCCCGAAAGCCTGCAGCCGTCGATTGATCCCGTGTTCTACGACGCGAAGCTCGACGAAGGTTTCCGCTTTGTCTACCAGGGACGCCAGATCACTTCGAGCCGGGGGCGCGAGTGGGTCTTCGTCCAGATCGGACAAACGCTCAACGCCCGCAAGGCTCAGAGGGATACGCTGTTCCTCTATGGCATGATCGGCCTCGGCGCGGTGTCGCTGATCGGGCTGGGCTTTGTCTGGCTGGCAATCCGAACTTCACTGGCACCACTCCGGGCGATTGCCGACACGCTGATGGCCCGCACATCGCGGGATCTTTCCCCGATCGAGGGAGACCCCCCTCTCGAGATTTCCGACCTCTTTCGGGCAATCAACAGCTTCATCGCGCAGCTGGTGCGCAGTCGGAACCTGACTGAGAGCTTCATCGCCGATGTCGCTCATCAGACCCGCACCTCGCTGTCCGCGCTGCAGGGGCAACTCTCTTTGGCAGCGGACGCGAACGAGTTCGACAGGATGCGAGATCGCCTCGGCAAAGCGGAAAAGCAGGCCGAGCGGACCGTGCATCTGACCAACCAGCTTCTTGCCAATGCCATGGTGATCCACCGCTCCGAAGATGCCCAGCTCGAACCCATGGACCTGCGCATGCTGGTGCGCGATACGCTGGCCGAGTTGCTGCGCGAACGTCGCTTGCGGCAGGTGTCCATCTCGTTCGACGATTCAGGCCTGCCGGAAGGAAAGGCGCCGATCAGGGGCGACGCCATCTCGATCCGTGAGGCGTTGCGGAACCTGATCGACAACGCCGTGCGGCATGGCGGTCAGGAAAACACGATCCTCATCGAGATCGACGCGGATGCGCAGGTGGTCCGGCTCACCGTCTCGGACGCCGGCCCCGGTATTGCGCGCGCAGACCTCGTTCGGGCCACCGAGCGGTTTACCTCGATCAACAGCAAAACAGCCGGATCGGGCCTGGGTCTTGCCATCGTGCGGTCCGTCGCCGAAGGCCATGGTGCGCGCCTGCAACTTGGCAGTTCGGTACTTGGCGGGCTGCGGGCAACAATCGTCTTCCCGCGCCTGCTGGTTGTCGCTCTGGCCTGCCTGCTGCTCACCATGCAGGCGAACGCCGTGTCAGCGCGCGAACTCGTCATCCACGCCGCCACCGATCCCGGTGCCATGCGGCCGCTCGTGGATGCCTTCGAGGCGCAAAGCCCCGGCTGGACGATCACCTATCGCGAATACCAGACTGTGGACCTTTACCGGGAAGTTCGCGACGCAGATCCCGAAACGCGTGCCGATGTCATCATTTCCTCGGCGATGGACTTGCAGGTCGAACTGGTGAACCGCGGGCTGGCCCGGACCCTGCGACTCCCCAACGCGATCCTGCCGCCGGACTGGGCGCGCTGGCGATCCCAATTGTTCGGCTTCACCTGGGAGCCGGCGGCGATCATCTACGACAAACGCGAGTTCGACGAGGAAGACCTGCCGACCAGCCATCGAGATCTCGCCTCTTTCATCCGGGAGAACGAAAGCAAGTTGCGCGGTGAGGTCGGCGGCTACGACCTGCGCAGATCTGGCATCGGTTATCTCTTCGCGACGCAAGACACGATCCAGAGCGTGCAGGCTCAGCGCCTGACGGAAGTCCTCGCTCGGGCGAATGCGCAGAGCTTCTGTTGCACGTCAGAGATGCTCGACGCCGTCGCGGCAGGCAAACTCTCCATGGCGCTCAATGTCATAGGATCCTATGCGATGAAGCGCGATCCAGCGCCCGGACAAGAGAACATCGGCGTGCATTTCTTGGACGACTACAACCTCGTGATGTCCCGTACCGCTTGGGTCCCTAAAACCGCGCCAGAGCCGGAGATGGCGGAGCGTTTCGTTGCCTTCCTGCTGTCTGCAGAAGGTCAGTCGATCATCAACCTGAAGACACCGCTGATTCCGCTTTTGCTGTCGCGCGAGCAGCCGCTGGGCCTCGAGGACGTTCGCCCAGCCGGCAATGCAAGCTTCCTGCCGATAAGGCTGGGACCGGGCCTGCTCACATTCCTGGACCGGATCAAGCGGGACGAGTTCCTTCGCAGCTGGGTGTCGAGCATGGGCGGTCAAGACTACGGCCCTTGAGGCCGAAGCACGCATCGTTCGAATCCACGTGCCGGCCAGTTGGCTGAAATTGTCTCCTCCACTTTTGCCGACCTCTGGTCGCAAGGTAACTCTGCCGAGCCGATGGCTTGGGCCAGAATATCCTTTTGGCGCTCGACGAATGACTCGTGTGGTGATGCAGAACTTCCACAAATGCTCAGAGCCGCCGTTCGTGCGGGATGCAGCGAGTGGCAGCTTTCCGCCCATTCGAGCCAGGGCAGATCATCATGCAGCGCCGGACATGAGCAATGACTATGGCCCCTTGAAGCAGACCATTCGCTCCCAAGAGCGATGACGCCTCGTGTATTCGTATCTGGCGTTGAGCCCAGTACCATAGGAAGCCCTTGGGAAGCGTCAATCAGGTCTGATCTCGCGCTGATGGCGAGCAAGAAGCTTGACCAGTCTTCGGCCGGAAATCACCTTCTGGCGCTTGAGGTGGATGAGGCCCCTTTCAACCGGGTCGAGGTCAACGTCGTCTCCACAGACGCGAGCAATGGCGTCGGCGTAGACGTCTGTTGCTGTGACGGGCACCTGACAATTTTTCCGACGCTGATATCGGCTGAGGATCGTAGCGACAGCTTGCGTCGGCTTAATGGTCTTCATCGGAGTTCCCACTGCTCCCAAGCGACCTCGTGTCCAGGGTCTCACCATCGCAAGCCAGCCCCACTGCGCCATGCTCAGGCTCTTACAGGGAGGGCACAACGGCCCTCCGCCAGATCCCCCGCTTCATGCCACGAACCGCACATCCCCTTCATACGCGAAAGGCGCCGGAGCGTCTGCCCCAGCGCCTCTATCAACGTCCTTCAGAGAGCAGCCCAGGGGCACGAGGCGGTACGTTTCGCCCTTGACACCCCTTGCGCAGACTTATGCTTCCGTTTGCGCATTCATCTGCTTTCTCTGATGTCACGACTACCGATATTTGGCCATAACGATGCCGTAAGTCATTGATTTATATGCGCGCTAAATTGATCCCGGCGG
>NZ_JADFFK010000002.1 GCF_015223355.1 Salipiger mangrovisoli
CAAAACCAGACCAGTGCGCCCTAACTTCCGGCGCGCCCGCCTGCCCGTCTCTCGAAGTCTGTTCCGCCTCGTCTGCGCCGGCCCCGCGTTTCCGCTCGCCGCCGCCCCGTCTGGCGTCCCGTCGTGCGCCTCAGCGCCGCCGGTGAGGGGCTATTTACGTACTCCTCGTAGGACCCGCAACCCCTTTTTTCAGATTTCGTCATAAAAAATGCATGGAGGCTGGGATTCGCCTAAAAACACGCCCAGACGCGCCGCGCTTGGCGCCCAGCCCCACACCGATGGTCAACGCGGGGCTCTATCGGCGCGGGGCAGCCTTATCCGGGGCGGCGCACAACTCTGATGTCCCTGCGCTCTCACGCCGAACCCCGTTCACCTGGGAACCAGGA
Source organism: Salipiger mangrovisoli (assembly GCF_015223355.1). GTDB lineage: Bacteria > Pseudomonadota > Alphaproteobacteria > Rhodobacterales > Rhodobacteraceae > Salipiger > Salipiger mangrovisoli. Next base: position 387 of record NZ_JADFFK010000002.1, read on the forward strand.
GGCTCTCTATATGTAACGCTTGATCCCAGGCCATGCTTGGCGGCGCGCGGCGGAACACGCGCGGCGCTGTAAATGGCTCCCTCCCCGTCGCACGGCCAAGACCGGAGAGCCACCGCTGCGTCCACTTGCGCCGGCAGCTCCGATCGAAGCCTTCGCTCCGGGCCGGTCGGACGGCAGCGCACAACCGGGGCAAAGAGGAGGCCGCGCGCGGCAAGGTCAATCCTGGAGGGCGAAAAAACCAAAACCCCCGTGAAATCGTAAGATTTCACGGGGTTTTTATGGTGCCCAGGAGAGGACTCGAACCTCCACGACCGTTAAGTCACTGGTACCTGAAACCAGCGCGTCTACCAATTCCGCCACCTGGGCACAGGTGGTGAGGGGGCGTTTAAATATGTCCGCAGGGAGTGTCAACGCAGATTTTTCATTTTGTGCGACTTACCCTACGGAGCCTCCTTGCCCGGTGTCGGACGGGTGGGTATTCAAGGTCTCAGAACCTCGGAGCAGGAGTAGCCAGATGAGCAAGCTCGTCACCATTTACGGCGGATCCGGATTTGTCGGTCGCTATGTCGCCCGCCGCATGGCCAAGCTCGGCTGGCGCGTCCGTGTCGCCGTCCGCCACCCCAACGAAGCGCTGTTCGTGAAGCCCTACGGCTCGGTCGGCCAGGTCGAGCCGGTGTTCTGCAACATCCGCGACGATTCTTCCGTGCGCAGCGTGATGCAGGGCGCCGACGCGGTGATGAATTGCGTCGGGACCTTCGACGCCCGCGGCAAGAACAGTTTCGACGCGGTGCAGGTCGAAGGCGCCGAGCGCATCGCGCGGATCGCAGCGGAACAGGGCGTCGGCACGCTGGTGCACGTTTCGGCCATCGGGGCCGACAAGGAAAGTTCCAGCGGCTATGCCCGCAGCAAGGCGCTTGGCGAAGAGGCGGTGCTTGCCGCCTTCCCCCGCGCGATGATCCTGCGCCCCTCGGTGATCTTCGGGATGGAGGACCAGTTCTTCAACCGTTTTGCCGCGATGTCACGCATGGGTCCGGTGCTGGCGCTGGTCGGGGCCGACAGGAACTTCCAGCCGGTCTATGTCGACAACGTTGCAGAGGCGGCCGAGAAGGGCCTTGCCGGGTCGGCGGCGCCCGGAGTCTACGAGCTGGGCGGGCCCGAGGTGAAAAGCTTCCGCGCTTTCATCGAGGAGATGCTGACCGTCATTCGCCGGCGCAAGATGCTGGTGAACCTGCCCTATGGCCTCGCCTCGGTGATCGGTCGCCTGTCGGAATTCGCGCAGCGGATCACCGGCGGGCTGTTCACCGCACCGATCACCCGCGATCAGGTGGTGATGCTGCGGCGTGACAACGTGGTGAGCGACGGTGCCAAGGGCCTTTCCGATCTCGGCATCAGCCCGGTGGCCCCGGAAGCGGTGATGCCGGACTACCTGTGGCGATTCCGCCCCGGCGGTCAGTACGACGCCATCAAGGAATCGGCCGCGAACCTGCGGACCGAGTGAAATCAGGAAAGCCGGCCGCAGCGCCGGCTTTTTTCTTGTCCGACCCACCGTCTATCGAGGAGCCAGCATGACCGACCTTCCCCAGATTGGCAGTTGCCGCTGCGGCGCGGTGCAGATCGAGGTCAGCAAGCCTCCGATGATGACCGCGGCCTGCCATTGCCGAGGCTGCCAGAAGATGAGCGCCAGCGCCTTCTCCCTCACCATGATGGTACCGCCTGACGGGCTGCGGGTCCTTGCCGGCGAGCCCGTGAAGGGCGGCATCAGGGGGCCGCAGCTTGACCACTACCTGTGCCCCGACTGCGGCAGCTGGATGTTCACCCGGATCACCGGGGTCGAGGCCTTCGTGAACGTGCGGCCGGTGATGTTCGACGTGCCCGCGTGGAGCCATCCCTTCATCGAGACGATGACAAGCGAGAAACTGGACTGGGCGCAGACCCCGGCAGCCCACAGCTACGAGGGATTCCCCCTCGAAGAGGACTTCCCCATGCTGCTCGAGGGATTCGCGCGGCGGTAACGCCACAACCGACGGATCGGGCCGGGCGATTCCCTCGAAACGACAAACGGCGCGCAGTCTCCTGCGCGCCGCTCCCGTCTCCACTCGCCCGGAGACTCAGAAGTCGAGGTTTTCCACGCTCAGGGCGTTCTGCTGGATGAACTCGCGGCGCGGCTCCACCACATCGCCCATCAGCTTGGTGAACAGATCGTCTGCCTCGGCCATATCGTCGATCTTGACCTGCAGCAGGGTGCGCGCATCGGGATCCAGCGTGGTTTCCCAGAGCTGGCCGGGGTTCATCTCGCCCAGTCCCTTGTAGCGCTGAAGCGAGAGTCCCTTCTCTCCCTCTTCGAGAATCGCCTTCAGCAGATCGATCGGCCCGTAGACGGCCTGGCGGCGATCCTTGCGCTCCAGCACCGCCGGCGCGCTGTAAACCGCCTGAAGCGCCTGGGTGAAGCTGCCGGTGCGGCGTGCCTCGCCCGAGCGCAGCATCGCGCCATCCAGCGTGCGCACCTCTTCGACACCGCGCAGGATTCGCGCCAGGCGAATGCCGCGATCCTGGGTGATCCGGCCCTGCCAGCCCTTCTCGTATTCGAGCGCGATCAAGTCGAGCCGCTGCGCCACCTTGTCGGCCACGCCCTGCAGATCCGATTCCACCGCACCCGGCACGAAGCCGCCGGCAATCGCCGTCTGCTCGAGGATGTGGCGGGGGTAATGCGTCGGGAAGGCATCGATCACGCGCTTGAGCTGGCGCGCCTCGTCGATCACCCGCACGAGGTCCTGCCCGGCGATCACCTCGCCATTGGCGAGCTTGAGGCTTGCCCCGTCAATCCCCTGGTTGATCAGGTACTCGTCGAGCGCGTTCTGGTCCTTCACGTAGACTTCGGACTTGCCGCGGGTCACCTTATAAAGGGGCGGCTGCGCGATATAGAGGTAGCCGCCCTCGATCAGCTCCGGCATCTGCCGGTAGAAGAAGGTCAGCAGCAGCGTCCGGATGTGCGCACCGTCGACGTCGGCGTCGGTCATCAGGATGATCTTGTGGTAGCGCAGCTTGCTGATGTTGAACTCGTCGCGGCCGATGCCGGTGCCGAGCGCCATCACCAGGTTGCCGATCTCCTGGCTGCCGAGCATCCGGTCGAAGCGCGCGCGCTCGACGTTGAGGATCTTGCCCTTCAGCGGCAGGATCGCCTGGGTGCCCCGGTCCCGCCCGGTCTGCGCCGAACCACCTGCCGAGTCACCCTCGACGATGAAAAGTTCGGTCTTGGACGGATCCTTCTCGGAGCAGTCCTTGAGCTTGCCGGCCAGATAGTTCACGTCCATCGCGGTCTTGCGGCGGGTGAGCTCGCGCGCCTTGCGCGCGGCCTCGCGGGCCAGCGCCGCCTCGACGATCTTGCCGACGATCTGCTTGGCCTCGTTGGGGTTCTCCTCGAACCAATCCGCAAGCCGCTCGTTCATCAGGCTCTCGACCGCCGGGCGCACCTCGGACGACACCAGCTTGTCCTTGGTCTGCGAGCTGAACTTCGGGTCCGGCACCTTGACCGAGAGCACGCAGGTCAGCCCCTCGCGCGCGTCGTCGCCGGTGAACGAGACCTTCTCCTTCTTCGCGATGCCCGAGGCCTGCGCGTAGTTGTTGATCGTGCGCGTCAGCGCGCCGCGGAAGCCCGCCACATGGGTGCCGCCGTCGCGCTGGGGGATGTTGTTGGTGAAGGGCAGCACGTTCTCGTGGTAGCTGTCGTTCCACCACATGGCGATCTCGACGCCGATGCCGTCCTTCTCGCCGGTCATGTAGATCGGGTCGGACATCACCGGCTGCTTGGAGCGGTCGAGATACTTCACGAATTCCTTCACGCCGCCATCATAGTGCAGCTCGGTCTTCAGCGGCTCGGCCGGGCGCTCGTCCTCGAGGATGATGCGCACACCCGAGTTCAGGAAGGCCAGCTCGCGCAGGCGCTTTTCCAGCGTCTCGAAGCTGTACTCGAGGTTGCTGAAGGTGCCCGTGGAGGCCAGGAAGCGCACCTCGGTGCCCTGCTCGCCCTCGGCATCGCCGACGACACGCAGGTGCTCGACGGTGTCGCCATGCTCGAAGCGCGCGTAGTGCTCCTTGCCGTTCCGCCAGATGCGCAGTTCCAGCCAGACCGACAGCGCGTTCACCACCGAGACGCCCACGCCGTGCAGACCGCCCGAGACCTTGTAGGAGTTCTGGTCGAATTTCCCGCCCGCATGCAGCTGGGTCATGATGACCTCGGCCGCCGAGACGCCCTCTTCGGCGTGCAGGTCAACCGGAATGCCGCGACCGTTGTCGCGCACCGACACCGAGTTGTCGGCATGGATCTTCACCCGGACGAAGTCCGCGTGGCCCGCCAGAGCCTCATCGATGCCGTTGTCCACGACCTCATAGACCATGTGGTGCAGGCCCGAGCCGTCATCCGTGTCCCCGATATACATGCCGGGGCGTTTGCGGACCGCCTCCAAGCCTTTGAGAACTTTGATGGAATCCGCGCCGTATTCCTGCTGTGCGCTTGCCGGTTCGGCCATGCCGCGATCCTTCATGATTTTTGTTGGTTTTATACGGTGTTCAGGCAGGATTGTCACGCCGCTGACACAAGATTTGGTGTCAAAGGCCGCGGTTTTCAACCAAAGATTGCCCGTCCCGCTCGGTCACTTCCAGATACTGCGCCCGCGCGCCAAACTCGCTGAAAAGCTCCGGCCCGGTGCCGGTCATCCAGGCCTGCGCCCCCAGCGCGCAGATCTCGTCGTAGAGCGCCGCGCGGCGGGTCGCGTCGAGATGCGCCGCCACCTCGTCGAGCAGCAGGATCGGCGCCGCGCCGGTCTCCTGCGCCAGGGCACGGGCATTGCTCAGGATCAGCGAGATCAGCAGCGCCTTCTGCTCGCCGGTCGAGCAGTCCTCGGCGGGCACGCCCTTGGCCGCAAAGGTGCCGCGCAGATCGGCGCGGTGCGGGCCAACAAGCGTGCGCCCGGCCGCCAGGTCGCGCGACCGGCTAACCTCGAGCGCGGCACGCAGCCCTGCGGTGCTTTCGGGCGTGGCGGTCTCGGCATCCACCAGCTCAAGCTCGGCGGCCGGGAACTGCGTCTCCGCCCCGGCCTGCGCCTCGGCCAGCCGTACCAGCGTGGCACGGCGGTTGGCCTGCAGAGCCGCCCCGGTTTCGGCCATCTGCCCCTCCAGCGCCGCGTACCAGAACCCGTCCCGCACCTGGTCTCGCAACAGCCGGTTTCGCTCGCGCATGGCCTTCTCGTAGCCGAGGCTCAGATCGGCATGGTCGGGAAAGAAGCTCAAAGTCATCCGGTCGAGGAACCGCCGCCGCCCCTCCGGCCCCTCGATCCACAGCCGGTCCATCGCCGGAACCAGCCAGAGCACCCGCGCGAGCCGCCCCAGCGCCACCTGCGGCGCGGCCTTGCCATCGATCTGCACCTGACGGGCGGCACCGGCCTCGGAGCGGAAAGCGATCTCGTGCAGGGTGCCGCCGGTCTGCAGCAGCCCCTCGATCTTCCACCCCAGCGCCTCGGGACGGCGCACCATCTCCTGCGCCGACGCCCGCCGCATCCCGCGCCCCGGCGAGAACAGCGAGACCGCCTCGAGGATATTGGTCTTGCCCGCACCATTGGGCCCGTAGAGCGCGACGGGCCGCGCATCCACCTCGACCGAGGCGTCCCGGTGCGAGCGGAAGTGCGACAGGGTGAGGCGGGTGAGATGCAGGGACATGGGATCAGCTGTGTCGCAGGGCGGCAGGCGTCGCAAGGGCGTATTTGGGGAACAATGAAGGGCAGAAGCCGCGCCCCTGCCCTTCATTGTTCCTCAAGTACGCATGGCGCGACCGCGAGGTCGGCGCGGCGCGCGTCAGACCCGCATCGGCATGACGACGTAGACCGCCGAGGTGTCGGTGCCTTCGCGCATCAGGGTCGGATCGCCCGAGGAGTTGAACATGAAGACGGCGTTCTCGCGGTCGACCTGGCTGGCGATCTCCAGCAGGTATTTCGCGTTGAAGCCGATCTCCAGCGGCTCGTCGCCATAGGCCACGGCCAGCTCCTCCTCGGCGGCGCCGCTGTCGGGCGCGTTGACCGAGAGCACCAGCCGGTCTTCGTCGAGCTGCAGCTTCACCGCGCGCGAGCGCTCGGAGGAGACGGTCGCCACGCGGTCCACAGCCTTGGCGAACTCGCCCGCGTCGACCTCGAGCCGGCGGGTGTTGTTCATCGGGATGACCCGCGAATAGTCCGGGAAGGTGCCGTCGATGACCTTGGAGGTCAGCGAAATATCGGGGGTGGCGAAACGCACCTTGGTCTCGGAGACCGAGACGGCGATGTCCATGTCGTCCTCGTCGAGCAGCTTGCGCAGCTCGCCCACGGTCTTGCGCGGCACGATCACGCCGGGCATCGCCTCGGCGCCGGCGGGCAGCGGCGCGTCGATGCGGGCAAGGCGGTGACCGTCGGTGGCGACGCAGCGCAGCACCTGGCCCTCCTCGCTTTCGGCGACATGCATGTAGACGCCGTTGAGGTAGTAGCGGGTTTCTTCGGTCGAGATGGCGAACTTCGACTTGTCGAAGAGCCGGCGCAGCACCTCGGCCTTGGCGGTGAAATTCGACGAGTATTCCGACGAGGCCATGACCGGGAAGTCTTCCTTCGGCAGCGTCGCGAGGCTGAAGTTCGAGCGGCCCGCGGTCACCGTCAGCCGACCGGCGGAGGCATCCGCGGTCAGCAACACCAATGCGCCGTCGGGCAGCTTGCGGACGATCTCGTGCAGGGTCACCGCGGAAACGGTGGTGGCGCCGGCCTGCTCGACGACAGCGGGGGCGCGGTCGAGCACCTCGATGTCGAGATCGGTGGCGCGGAAGCTGGCGGTATTGCCCTCGGCCTCGATCAGCACGTTGGCCAGGATCGGGATGGTGTTCCGGCGTTCGACCACCGATTGTGCCTGGCTGACTGCCTTGAGAAGAGTCGCCCGTTCTATGCTGACTTTCATCGCCCTGTTCCTCGGTTGGCCGAAGGGGCAGCTTGGCGGATCTGCGAAGCTACTCCAAAGTGTTTTGCAGATTGATCCGATGGATTGCCTGCATCGTCAAGGCCGCGGGGCCGCCCGAGGGCAGCCCCGTTCCCAGATGTGGTCATGCGGTCTCAGACCCAGTCCTCAGACCCAGCCCTCAGGCCTCGAGCGCGCGGCGCAGCAGTTCGATGTCATCGGCGATCTGGCTGTCCTGCATGCGCAGTTCCTCGATCCGCTTCACCCCGTGCATGACCGTGGTGTGGTCGCGTCCGCCAAACCGGCGGCCGATCTCGGGCAGCGAGCGCGCGGTCAGCTGCTTGCACAGGTACATGGCCACCTGCCGCGGGCGCGCGAAGTTGCGCACGCGCTTGGGACCGATGAGGTCGCTCAAGCGGATGTTGTAGTGGTCCGCCACCTTTCGCTGGATCTCCTCGATCGAGATCTTGCGGTCCGAGGCGCGCAGCACGTCGGCGAGGCAGTCCTGGGTCAGCTCCATGGTGATCGGCTGACCGACCAGCGAGGCGAAGGCGAAAAGCCGCGTCAGAGCGCCTTCGAGCACGCGCACGTTGGTCGAGATGCGGTGCGCAAGGAACTCGAGGATGCCGTTGTCGAGCTGCAGCGAGGGATATTGCTTGCGGTAGGTGTCGACCTTGGACTGGAGGATGCCGAGGCGCAGCTCGTAATCCGTCGGGTGCAGGTCGACCACAAGGCCGGACTGCAGGCGCGAGCGGATGCGGTTCTCGAGATCCTTTATCTCGTCCGGCGCGCGGTCGGCCGAGATGACGATCTGCTTGTTCTGGTCGACCAGCGCGTTGAAGGTGTGGAAGAACTCTTCCTGCGTCGAGTCCTTGCCGGCGATGAACTGCACGTCATCGACCATCAGCACGTCGACCGAGCGGAACAGTTCCTTGAAGTCCATCATGCGACGCTCGCGCAGAGCCTGCACGAAGCGGTACATGAACTGTTCCGCCGAAAGGTACAGCACGTTCAGATCGGGGCGGCGGTTGCGCAGCTCCCAGGTGATCGCGTGCATCAGGTGCGTCTTGCCGAGGCCCACACCGCCGTAAAGGAACAGCGGGTTGAAGGTCACGGTTTCAGCCTCGGCCACGCGGCGCGCGGCGGCATGGGCCAGTTCGTTCGGCTTGCCGACGATGAAATTGTCGAAGGTAAACCGCGCATCGAGCGGCGCGCTCGGCAGCAGATCCGCCCCCGCCGCCTGGCCGTTTGCCGCCTGCGCAGGGCTCGGCTGTGCAGCGGCCTGCTCCGGCTGCGCTGCCATCGGGCGCGGGCTCGGACGACCCGCCGCCGGGCGCGGCGCGTTGCTGACGCGGAACTGCAGGCGGCGCACCTGCGAGTCCAGCGTGGAGATCTGCGACAGCAGCAGGTCCCCGAAGTTCTGCGACACATAGGTGCCGATAAAATTCGTCGGTGCCAGGAAAACCGCAACCCCGTCGGCTTCCAGACCTTTGTACTCGAGGGGCTTGATCCAGGTACGGTAGTTGTTTTCCCCGATCGTGCCGCTCAGCCTGTCTTGCAGCGCGCCCCATTGTTCCTGCGTCATTTATCCCCGCTCCGTCTCTTCACCGGTTCTTCTCTGTCCCTCAGGGCCACACACACAAAAGGGCCCAAATTGAAGCCACCGCAGGGAAGCAAAATACGGCCCCATGCCAATTGGCATGGGTCAGGCAGAGGATTCTCTGTCCCAGTGAATTGGCACGCATAAGGTATCTCCGGGACTCCCAGCATCCCGAAGCGACCCCGCAAGGTGCACTCTTCACCCATTTTACAAATGGACTGGCAGGATGAAATCACCCCGTTTTCGGCGTCCTGTGATCAGACGACCGAAGCGACAGGAACATTTCCACAGTACCCGTGGTGATGTCCCCGATTGCCTGTCCCCCCAGCGATGTGACTCGCTCGATGAAATTACTCCTGTTCCGAGAAGGGCAGCAACCGAACTTCAAACTTGACTCAATGGAATCCGAAAAAAGAATCTCCGCCTTCAAAATATGGTGTGAGTCATGAAAAAAGGCACCACCGATGGCGATGCCTTTTCGATCACACACTTTTTAGGTGTGTCATTTCAGCCGTACACTTGACGTGATTAGGCGAGCGACTTCACGCGCGAGGAAAGGCGCGACATTTTGCGCGATGCGGTGTTTTTGTGGAAGACACCTTTGGTCACGCCGCGCATCAGTTCGGGCTGAGCTGCGACGAGGGCTGCGGTGGCTGCTTCCTTGTCGCCCGACGCGATCGCTTCCTCGACCTTGCGGAGGTAGGTGCGGATGCGCGAACGGCGTGCCTTGTTGACGGCGTAGCGCTTCTCGTTCTGACGGGCGCGCTTCTTGGACTGGGGCGAATTTGCCATGATGATCGGTCCTATCTGTCTGTGGACTTGCCTGGTGCCGACAAGGCCTGGGTCTGAATTTCGGACGTGCAATATCCACCAGACCCGGATCTGTCGTCGCCGGACCGATTCTTGCCTGAGCGGGCATCACACGCATGTAGGGGCGGCGCATAGCCCATTTTCCGCCGGTTGCAAAGGGGCTCACGGCAAAACTTGGGGATTGGGGTGGGAATCGGCTACCCTGTCCTCCCCGCGGCACTGGCCGCGGCCCGCTTCTGACTGAAAGGAGGAATCAGCCATGAACGCGATTCAGATCAACCAGACCGCCCAGGCGCTCTACCGGGCCCATGGTGGCAAGGCCGAGGCCGAGGCGGCCGCCAAGGTTCGAGAGAACGAGCAGAGGGGCGCGACCCAGGAAGCCGAGAACTGGCGCGCGATCCAGGCCGCCATCCGTCAGGCCCGCGGCCCGCTGCAATCCTGACCGGCACGAAAAGGGCCTGCCCCCGCGGGGACAGGCCCGAATGGCGCCATAGGGTCCAGTTCAGCGGTCGCGGAACTGCGGCGTCCGCTTCTCGAGGAAGGCCGACATGCCCTCCTTCTGGTCCTCTGTGGCGAAGAGCGAGTGGAACAGGCGCCGCTCGAAGAGCAGCCCCTCGTCCAGCGTTGTCTCGAAGGCGCGGTTCACCGCCTGCTTGGCAGCGATCGAGGCCAGCATCGATTTCTCGGCGATCTTCGCCGCGGCGCTCTGCGCTTCGTCCATCAGCTGCTTGACCGGCACGACGCGGCTTACCAGCCCCGAGCGCTCGGCTTCCTCGGCATCCATGAACCGCCCCGTCAGGTGCATGTCCATGGCCTTGGCCTTGCCCACGTAGCGCGGCAGGCGCTGGGTGCCGCCGATCCCGGCGATGACACCAAGGTTGATCTCGGGCTGGCCGAACTTCGCGGTCTCCGATGCGATGATGAAGTCGCACATCATCGCCAGTTCGCAGCCGCCACCCAGAGCGTAGCCACTCACCGCAGCGATCACCGGCTTGCGCACCTTGGCGACCGCCTCGGTCGCCGGCTCGAAGAAGTCGCCGAGGAACATCTCGACAAAGGTCTTTTCCGACATCTCCTTGATGTCGGCCCCCGCGGCAAAGGCCTTGGCCGAGCCCGTGAGGATGATGCAGCGCACTTTCTCGTTGGCATCCGCCTCGGTCAGCGCCTGCGCAAGCTCGCCAAGCAGTTGGCTGTTCAGCGCATTCAGGGCATCCGGGCGGTTCAGGGTAATAGTGGCAACATCGTCCTCTACGTCGACGATAATCGTCTCATAGGCCATGTCTTCGGGCTCCCGTCCGTTGGCATTGTCGCGCAGCCTTACCAACTTGACCCTCGCAATCAAGTTATCTTTGGCAGCTCGGGCAGTAGAAGGAAGAGCGCCCGGATTGTACGAGTCTGTGAACGATGTTGGCGCAACCATCGCTCCGGCAGGGTTGCCCCTCACGCCCGTAGACATCGAAGCTGTGTTGAAAATATCCAAGTTCTCCATCGGCTTGACGGAAATCCTTGAGCGAGGAACCGCCCGCCGCGATGGCATCCGTCAGCACCTGCCGGATGATCGGCACGAGCGCGGCGATGCGCTTTTCCGAGATTTGGTTGACGCGGCGTGATGGCCGGATGCCGGCGCGGAACAGCGCTTCGCAGACGTAGATATTCCCCAATCCCGCAACAATCTTCTGATCCAGAAGCGCCGTCTTGATCGGCATCGTCCGCCCCTTCAGCGCCGCAACCAGGTGGGATTCGCTGAATTCATTGCCCAGGGGTTCCGGCCCGATCGCCGAAAGCAGCGGATGCGCCTCGGCGGTGGCGGTTGCCAGCAGGTCCATTGCCCCGAACCGGCGTGGGTCATTGAAGGTGATCCGCGCGCCGTTCGCCATCTCGAAAACCACGTGATCGTGCTTCTCGGGAGCCGGGTGCTCATGCACGAAGCGTCCCAGGGGGTCGCCAGAGACCAGCATGCGCCCCGACATACCCAGGTGGATCAGGAGCGTCTCCCCGGTGTCGAGATCCGCGAGAATGTACTTGGACCGCCGCCGCAGCCGCAGCACCCGCGCGCCGGTCAGCCGCTCCGCCATGCGTTCGGGAAAGGGCCAGCGCAGATCGGGCCGGTTCACCTGCGCCTTGGCGATCACCTGGTTTTCCATCACCGGGGCAAGCCCCGTACGGACAGTTTCCACCTCGGGAAGTTCGGGCATCACGGATCCTTTCCACTTGGCCGCATTGCAGCGCGGCGCGCGGGCTCTATAAGGAGTGTCGGACACAGGACGGCAAGGCCCATGACCAAAGAGACCGGAAAAACCACCCACTTCGGGTTCACCGACATCCCTGAGGAAGAGAAGGCCGGCCGCGTGCGCGGCGTCTTCGGCTCGGTCGCGTCGAAATACGACGTGATGAACGACGCCATGTCCTTCGGCATCCACCGCATCTGGAAGGACGCGATGATGGACTGGCTGGCACCGCGCCGCGGGCAGAAGCTGCTCGACGTGGCGGGCGGCACCGGCGACATCTCCTTCCGCTTCCTCAAGCGCGCGGGCCACGGCCACGCCACGGTCTGCGACCTGACGGAACCGATGCTGGTCGAAGGCCGCAAGCGCGCCGAGGCAGGTGCCATGGCCGATCAGCTCGACTGGGTGGTCGGAGACGCGATGGCCCTGCCCTTCGCCGACAACACCTTCGACGTCTACACGATTTCCTTCGGCATCCGGAACGTGACCCGCCCGCAGGAGGCCCTCAACGAGGCTTATCGCGTGCTCAAACCCGGCGGACGGCTGATGGTGCTCGAATTCAGCCAGATCCCCAACGATCTGATGCAGAAGGTCTACGACATGTATTCCTTCAACCTGATCCCGCGCATGGGACAGGTCATCGCGGGCGATCGCGACAGCTACCAGTACCTGGTGGAATCGATCCGCAAGTTCCCCGACCAGGAGACCTTCCTCGGGATGGTGCGCGCGGCGGGCTTCGGGAACGCCAAGTACCGCAACCTGAGCATGGGGATCGCCTGCCTGCATTCGGGCTGGAAGATCTGACATGAAAGGTCCGCACAACATCTGGCGGCTGGTTCGCACCGGCGCCACCTTCGAGCGCACGGGCGCCATGCGCGTGGTACTCGACGCGGTGGATGCTCCGCCGACCCTGCGCGCCGCGGCGCGGATCCTCGCCTGGCCGTTCAAGTGGCTCGGCTACGAGGGCGATCTGTCGATGCCGCCGGTGACCCGCGCGCTCACCGCGCTTGGCCCGGCCTACATCAAGTTCGGCCAGGTGCTGTCGACCCGCCCGGACGTCGTGGGCGAGGAACTGGCCAACCAGCTGCGCGTGCTGCAGGACAAGCTGCCGCCCTTTGCCATCGAGGCCGCCAAGACCCAGATCGAATCCGAGCTCGGGGTGAAGGTCGACGAGGTGTTTTCCGAGTTCAGCCCGCCCGTCGCCGCAGCCTCCATCGCGCAGGTGCACAAGGCGCGGCTTGCCGAAACCGGCGAAACCGTCGCGGTGAAGGTGCTGCGGCCGGGAATCGAGCGCGCCTTCCGCAAGGACATCGATGCCTTCTGGCTGGCCGCCGACGCGATCAACCTGCTCTCGCCCGCCTCGCGCCGCCTGCGTCCCCGCGACGTCATCGCGCATTTCGAGGGCGTGGTGAACGGCGAGCTGGACCTGCGGCTCGAAAGCGCCTCGGCCAGCGAGTTCGCGGCCAATACGGTCGATGACGAAGGCTTCCAGCTGCCCGAGGTGATCTGGGGCCTGTCCGGGCGCCGGGTGATGACGATGAGCTGGGCAGAGGGCGTGCCGCTCGGCGACAACGAGGCGATCGACGCCGCCGGCCACGACCGCGTCGCGCTGAGCGAGCGGGTCCTGCAACTCTTTCTCAACCATGCGCTGCGCGACGGTTTCTTCCATGCGGACATGCACCAGGGCAATCTGAAGGTGGCGCCCAACGGCGACATCATCGCCTATGATTTCGGCATCATGGGTCATATCGACGAGTACACCCGCCGGGTTTACGCCGAGATTCTCTACGGCTTCATCCGCCGCGACTACCGCCGCGTCGCCGAGGTGCATTTCGAGGCGGGCTACGTGCCCGCCGACCGGGACGTCGATGAATTCGCCCGTGCGCTGCGCGCGGTCGGCGAGCCGATCTTCGGCATGGATTCGACGCGCATCTCCATGGGGCGCCTGCTGAACTATCTGTTCGAGGTGACCGAACGCTTCGGCATGCAGACCCGCACCGAGCTGATCCTGCTGCAACGCACAATGGTCGTGGTCGAAGGTGTCGCCCGCTCACTCAATCCTCACATGAATATATGGAGCGTTGCTCGACCTGTGGTTGAGCAATACATCAAGACTTCGATCGGTCCGCGCGCTGCACTGCGTGACTTTGCCAAGACTGCTCGGGTGATGGCGCGTTTTGGCCCGCGCCTGCCCGCGCTCGTCGAAGAGGCGCTGATCCGGCAGACCCAGGGACTCGCCGAGGAGATGGAGGCGAAGTGGACACGGCGTCTTGGCTGGGGTCTGGGCGGGCTGATTTCCGGGGCGGGGCTGACCCTGATCCTCCTGTCGATCTTCTGAAGCTGACCGCGTCCTGCCCCGTTCGGTCATCCGTCCGGCCGGCGCAGGACCGACACGGCCGAAGCGGCCAGCTGGCCACCGCCGTTCAGCGTCAGCACGAAGTCCTCTCCGCTACGGCTCACCTCGTCGATTCGCATGAAAGACCGCGCTTCGCGCGTTTCCGTCACGCTCCCCTCGCGGGAAATCTCGACCTGTGCGTCGTAAATGCCGTCGGGCAGCACCGTGCCCGACATGTCGGTGCCCTCCCAGATATAGCTCTCGCTCCCCGCGGCGAGGCTGATCCGGTTGCGCAGCACCCCGTCGGCGTCGCGCAACACGAGCACCGCGCTCTCCCCGTCCTCCGCTGGGTCGAAGGCAAGCTCGACCGCCTGACCGTCGAAAAACGCCGCGCCCGGCGTGAGGGTTTCCAGCCCGATCCAGGAGGCCATCCGCTCGAATCCCCCCCCATTCGCCATCGCCACGAGATCGGACAGCAATGCGTTCGTCATGACCTGCTGTTCCACGGCGGAGAAACTGGCAAGCTGTGACGCGTATTCCGTCGCATCGACAGGATTGAAAGGATCCTGGTTTTGCGCTTGCGTTGTCAGCATCTTCAGGAACGTTTCGAAATCGCTCGACTGCAGGGGCGCCGTGTCCGCGCTGGTTTCCGCCGCCGCCGAGCCGGTGAGCCCGGTCGTAACCGTTGAAACATCCATTCCATCCTCCTGTCGTGGCGGGTTGTCCTAAAGCCTGAGATCCAGTCCTTGCGACGACCCGGGCCGCGGCAGCGGCCGTTCCGCTTCGGCATGGGCCGGACGCGCAGCCGCGGTGCTGTCCGGCGCCCCAGCACGCGGCACCGAGGTGAAGGGCCTGCTGCGCCGTTCGCCGGAAAAGCTGAAACTGCCCCCCTGCAAGCCCGCGTCCGCGAGATGCCGCGCCAGTTGGTCCACGTGGCGACGCATCATCTCCAGGGTTTCGGGCCGCTCTGCGCTCACGTGCAGAACGACCCCCTGGTCCGAAAGCTGGATATGAAATCGCACCCGGCCCAGTTCTTCTGGTTCGAGCCGCAGATCGACTTGCCCCCCGTCCGCCGCGATGATCGCTTCTGCGACCTGGCGGATCGGTGAAAGCTGCGCCATGCGCGGAGGCACCGGCGAGTCTTTCTGAGGAGCGAGGTCCATGCGCGTGTTTGTCAAATGCACGTCGCCACGCGTCTCGGTGAACACCCGGTCCTCGTCGCGCGGCGCGCTGGCAGCGCGCTGTCCGGTGTCGACGTCGCCAACGACGGACGCCGTGCGCGGTGCGAAACTTCCGGCGACGGTCGCCCTCGGATTTGCCTCCTGTGCCGAAGCCTTCCGGGCGATTAGCTCCGGCACAGCGCCATCACGCACAGGGGTTTCACGCACGGGGATTTCACTCGCAGGGGCTGCCTGCACGAAGCTTTCATGAATGGCAGCGTCCTGACGAGCAGCCGTCCCGGGTAACGCTGCCTGCCCCCTTGTGTCCTCCACGTTCGGCCCGGACGCCGCGGATGCGATCCGAGCCCTGCGTGCTGACGCATGGGCCGCGATCGCGCCATTGTCCCGCTGCCCGACCTCTTTCCGGGAGGTATCGAACTCCTGCAACTGGCCGCGCCGCGCGGGCACGGATGGCTTTGAGGTCGAGATCTCTCGCCAAGGCGATGTTGCCGGCTCGACGGTTTGAGAGGCAGTCTCCACCGAGGGTGCCACCGGGAGGTCCCGCGGCCGATCCGCCGAAACGTCTGAAAGACCGCTGGTCCGAGGCACCGGTTGCGTTGCTCCGGTGACCTGCGGCATTGGCGGTCCAGCCCTTTGCGCGAACCAAGCGGCTGCGCTGCGCTCGAGAACACCACCGGGCCGAGCCGCCTCACCGGAACCCCATTCCATCCGGTCCACAGGTTTCGCGTCAGACGGCGGCAATTCCGGATTTGCCCGGGGTGCCGTTGCGGCGGCCGCCCCCTCGGCAGGGGGAAACGCGCGTGGGGAAATCGCGCCCTGCGCGACAAGCCTCCCCTCACCCGCTCCTGCAGGAAGCCCTGCGTCCTGCAGGGGGGGGCTTGATTGTGTCGCGTCGGCCCGCGCTTGTTGCCCGGTCGCGGCGATCTCTGCGCCGTTCCGCGACGTTGCCAAGGCACTTGGCTGCGCGGCGGGCTCGTCCTGTCGAAAGTTGGCAGACGCGTTCCTGGAGGGCGGACGCGGCACGATCTGCTCTCGGGGGGGCCAAGACGCACGACGTTTGGGGGCTCGAAGCATCGCATCCTCGGTGCCGTCGCCTTGAAGACCGGTCTTCGACGCGTGACCAACTGTCATCTCCTCGCCCGGTAAGGATGAGCGGTCCCCCGCAGGAACCGCGGCCCCGGCGCTGCTCGGACCCCGTCCCGCACCCTCGGCTGCGCCCGGCTCAGGCGGCGCGCTGCGGCCACCCTGCCCGGCCCTTGGCACCGGATCGGAGACCGGGGCAACGTCGACACCCCTACCTTCCAGATGCATCGGGCGCTCATGCGCCGCATCCGCACCTGCCTGTGCCTGTGGTGCCTGCGTTTGATGTATCGCGACGCGTGTCCGATCATCCTCGGGCACCGGCTGACCAAGGATCGGACCGGGAGGCACGACACCATCTGCGGGTGCCTCAGACCTCCCGTCCAGGATCGCATCTTGCGCCGTCGTCTCCGCCGGTTGCCCCCCCTCGCTACACGGTTCGGTATCGGATGCGGCAGCGGCCTCGGTGCCAGGACTCGGTTGATCCGGGGCCACGGGACAAAGCTCACCCGCGAGGTCGGACTCCGCCAACTTCTGAAAGATATGAAGGAAATCCCCCTTGACCGGATAGCCCACCACGACATCCCCCCCGCCGGGAGAGACCGCACCCACCGGGCGAGGCAGTTTTATCCCGCCTCCGGACAAGGGGCTTTCCATCGGAACTGGGCACATTCTGTCGACCCCGCTTCTGATACCGCCGCCAGGTTAGGCCCTCAGGTGCTAAGAATACCTTTACCCCTGTCATTTTAGACATCCCGGCAGACCGCTGTCCGATTCCAGAGGAGACCCTCATGCCCCTTCAGACCGCCCAGACTGTCGCCACGCAGTACAGCTTGATGAATCGCTTGTTCCTGTCGCAGATGCTGCAGTTCTCCGGCGCCTTCGCGACGCGGGGCACATTCGGGGGCAGCACCGGCGAAGACCAATTTGCCTCATTCCTGCGCGAGGAATACGCAGCGCGCCTGGCGGAGCGGGTGCAAATTCTGCCCGAAGCGGCGTTCCGCGCGCAAACCGGGGGATGAGCCGGCCACCCACCGCGGGGAAATCGGCACACATGGCGCTGTTGCACCTTCTGGCGCTGGAACGGCGCGCGCTGCTCGCCGGGAATTTCGACGCGTTGCCAGAACTCGCGCTCAGGAAGCACGCCTGCCTCGGACCCTACGAGGCGCACCCCGAGCAATTGCGTCGTGCCCCCGCGTTGCTCGCGGCACTGCGCCACAACCAGCGACTGCTCGAACACGCGATGCAGGGACTTGCGGCGGTCGGGTCTCGCCTCGGGGATTGGCAGGCTCTGACACAACGGATGGACACCTACGGTCCGAACGGGCGGAAGACCGGCATCGGGCAGGGTCCGGTCGGCAAAATTCACCGCAAACTCTAGAAACAACACCGGCCAGCTGGCGGGATTCGAACCGCGACTTAGCCTTGGATTAAGGTCTTGCCCCCTAGGCTGACGCGGCATCCCGGAGTGGGTGGCGCAGGGGGACAGGGTCTCCGTCTGCTTCGTCAGAACGACGTCCGAAGAGGTTGCCCCATCACGGGGCTTCCGGTGACAGGAATGGCGCAAAGCGCCTTATTCAAGGACGAAAATCGATGTCTAGCATCCTGACGAACAATGGCGCGATGGTCGCGCTGCAAACCCTCAAGTCCATCAACATGAACCTGGCGAACACCCAGGGTGAAATCTCTACCGGCAAGAGCGTCGCCAGCGCCAAGGACAATGCGGCGGTCTGGGCCATCTCCAAGGTCATGGAAGCCGACGTGAAGGGCTTCAAGGGCATTTCCGACAGCCTCAACCTCGGCCAGTCCACCGTGGCTGTCGCGCGGCAGGCCGCCGAGACGGTGACCGAACTGCTGACCGACGTGAAGGGCAAGATCGTCGCCGCGCAGGAGGAAAACGTCGACCGCGTGAAGATCCAGGCAGATATCGACGCGCTGCGCGGTCAGATCGGCGCCGTGGTCAGCGCGGCGCAGTTCAACGGCCTGAACCTGCTGTCCAACGTCGATGAAACCGAGGGCTCGGGGAGCATCAACGTGCTGGCCTCGCTCGACCGGTCGGTTACCGGCGTGGCGGCCTCCGACATCAGCGTGACCAAGCAGGACCTCGGCACCGGCGCCGCTGCGGTCGCGGGCACGGTCGCCGCCACCGCGCTCACGGCCTCGGTCGACAGCGTGACGCTGAACGGCACGCAGACCGACACGATCGACATCGGCACCACCAACAGCGGCTTCACCGCCGGCACCGCCTACACGCTGAACGTCTTCGGCACCGATGCTGACAACTCGAAGTTCACCCAGACCGACTATCGCGAGACCACCGCAGCCGGCCCCAGCGCCACCGAAGTTTCGGCGCTGTCGATTGTCTATGTTGCGCGTGAGGGCGACACTGCCGCAGATGTTGCCAAGGGTTTGCAAGCCTCGTTCAAGAGCTTCATGGCAGCCAACGACCTCGATACCGATGTGGTCGACATCAGCGTCTCCGGTGACACGCTGACCTTCACCTCGGCGGTCACAGATGCCACCGACACGGTCGCAGTGACCATGTCCTCGGTCAATGCCTCCGCGGGCAACACCATTGGCGGCAAGCTCGAGCAGCTCAGCAATGTCGACGTGACGACGCAGTCCGGTGCGGACTCGGCGCTCGACCAGATCGAGGCCCTGATCCAGACCGCGATCGATTCCGCCTCGGCCTTCGGTTCGACCCAAGGCCGGATCGAAACGCAGACGGCCTTCATCTCGAGCCTGACCGATGCGCTGAGATCGGGCATCGGCACGCTGGTCGATGCGGATATGGAAGAGGCGTCGGCCCGGCTCCAGGCGCTTCAGGTGCAGCAACAGCTTGGCGTTCAAGCCCTGTCGATCGCCAACCAGGCACCGCAATCGCTCCTCTCGCTCTTCCGCTGACGTAGCCTTTCCGGGGCCGGCGCAACCGGCCCCGGAGATTCGCCAGAACGGACGGCACCGGATCAAGGATGAAGGGCCTCGTCATGAATGCACATCTCATGGCTCGCCGCGCCTATGCGCAGTCGAACACAAGCACGCGCACCGACCGCGCCATCGAATACGACCTGATCGCGCGCGTCACCCACCGCATCAAGAGCGCCGCCGAAGCCGGGCCGCGCAGCTATCCCGCGCTTGTCGCTGCCTTGCACGACAACCGCAAACTCTGGACCACGCTTGCGGTGGACGTGGCCGACCAAGGCAACAAGTTGCCCCAGGAGCTGCGCGCACAGATCTTCTACCTGTGCGAGTTCGTCCAGCATCACACCGCCAAGGTCTTGTCGCGAAAAGCCAAACTTGCGCCGCTCATCGAGGTGAACAGGGCCATTCTTGCCGGGCTGAACACCCGCCCGGTGCCGGCTGCCGGACCCTCAGCGCAGAGCGCTGCCCGGCCGGAAACCACATCCATGGTGCCCCTGCGATGACCGGGCTTGTTCTCAAGCTAAGCCCGCATGAGCGGCTGCTGATCAACGGGGCGGTGATCGAAAATGGCGACCGGCGCAGCAAGCTCTCGATCATGACGCCGGGCGCGAACATCCTCCGACTGAAGGACGCGATCCATCCGGACGAGGCCTGCACCCCCGTGCGCCGGCTGTGCTACGCGGTCCAGCTGGTGCTCACCGGCGATGCGCCCGCGCGCGAAACCAAGACCCAGCTTCTGCGCAACATCGAGGAGTTGAGCCGGATCCTCACCGATCCGGACAGCCGGGCGCTGCTCACCCGCGCCACGGAAGCGCTTCTCGAAGAGCAGTATTACCAATGCCTGAAATCGCTCCGAGCGCTCATCCCGCGCGAGGACCGGCTATTCGCAGCGGGGCGCGCATGAGCTTTCAACCCATCCTCATCGGCACCGGCCTTGTCGCCTGGCAGTTCTTGCAGAGCACCGCCGAAAGCCAACGCGCCAGCTTCGACAAGAGCCCGTCTCTGCTGCGCGACACCTCCTATTTTGCCGAAAAAATCGGCGAGGTCACCAGCGCCGAGGAGCTTGTCTCGGACCGTCGCCTGCTGCGCGTCGCGCTCGGAGCCTACGGGCTTCAGGATGACATCGACAGCAAGTATTTCGTCCAAAAGCTCCTCGAAGAGGGAACAACCGCGGCCGATGCGCTGGCAAACAAGCTTGCCGACGAGCGTTACAAGGCCTTCGCGCGGGGCTTCGGCTTTGACCGTGTCGGCGGCCCGCGCACCCAGCTCGACGGCTTTGCCGAAGAGATCATCGGCAAGTTCCGCGCCCAGCAGTTCGAGGTCGCCGTCGGCGAGCAGGACAATGCCCTTCGCCTTGCGCTGTCGCTGCGTCGAAGCCTGCCAGAGATTGCCTCGTCCGAAGTCGCCGATGATACCAAGTGGTTCCGGATCATGGGAAACCAGCCGCTGCGCACCGTCTTCGAGGGAGCGCTGGGGTTGCCGGACTCGCTCGGACAGCTCGATATCGACCAGCAGCTCGAAATCTTCCGCGACAAGGCGTCCGCACGGTTCGGTTCGGACGATCTGGCGGTGCTTGCCGAAGAGGAGACGTTGAACCGCATCGCGCAGACCTACTTGCTGCAGGAACAAGTCAAGGGCTTCAGCGCCGCGGGGACAGCGCAGATCGCACTGACGCTGTTGCAGAACCTGCCCCGCTGGGACGCGCTCTGATCCAGTCGCAAGCGCTACCCTGCCTGCCTGCCCCGCGTGCCGCGCGGGCCAGCTAGGCCAGCTCCGGACCGCCGCAGCAGCAGGGTCAGGCGCGCGAACGCCGCTTCCGGCCCCTGCGGCGCCGATTCCGCAAAAAATCCGTCCAACTCCGTCCAGATGCGAATCGCCTGATCCAGCACCGGATCCTCGCCATCGCGATAGAGCCCAGCGCGGATCATCGCCTCCGATCTCGCATAGGCTCCGAGCAGGTGCCGCACCTTCATCAGGATCTCGTTCTCTTCGGGGCTCGCCGCCTCGGGCAAGCTGCGCGACACCGACCGCAGGATGTCGATGGCCGGATAGCGCCCGCGCTCGGCGATCTCGCGGCTGAGCACCGTGTGGCCATCGAGCACACCGCGCAGGATATCGGCGATGGGCTCCTCCATGTCCGAGCCCGCCACAAGAACCGAAAAGACCGCCGTGATGTCACCGGTTCCCGCCAACCCCGGTCCGGCACGTTCGGCCAGCCGCATGATCTGATGCGCCGTCGAGGGGGGGAAGCCGCGAAGTGCCGGCAATTCCCCCGCGGCAATGGCCACCTCGCGGTATGCCTCGGCGAAGCGGGTGACGGAATCGGCGAGGAAGAGCACCTGGCGTCCCTGGTCGCGGAAATGCTCGGCCACGGTCATCGCCGCCATCGCGCAGCGCCGCCGCTCAAGGGGCGAACGGTCCGAGGTTGCCGCCACCACCACCGAGCGCGCCATGCCCTCCGGGCCCAGCACGTTGTGCACGAAGTCATGCAGCTCCCGCCCACGCTCGCCGACCAGCGCCAGCACAACGACCTCTGCCGACATGCCCCGGGCCAGGGCCGCCAGAAGTCGCGACTTTCCCACGCCGGAGCCTGCGAAGAGCCCGATCCTCTGGCCACGCACGATGGGCAGCACGGTGTCGAAGGCGGCAAGCCCGGTGGGCAGGCGTGCGCCCAGCCCGCGCCGCCGCGCCGCGGGCGGCGGGCTGCCCCGGATCGAGCGCAGCCGCGGACCGGGGCTGATCGGCGCACCGTCGAGCGGCAGCCCGTAGGGGTCGATCACCCGGCCGATCCAGCTATCCGAGGGGGCCAGCCCCGGTGCCCCGAGCACCGCCACGCGGTCGCCCTGCGACACGCCCTCCAGGCCATCGTCGGGCAGCATCGCGACCAGCTCCTCGCGGATGCGCAGCACCTCTCCCTCGAGCGGGCCGACATCGCGCATCAGCCGCAGCCGATCCCCGATCCGCGCCCTATGCGCCAGACCGCGCACCCAGATCACTGTCCCTTCGACCGAGCGCACCCGGCCCACCGCATGCACCGGCTGGACCGCCGCGATGCGCCGGCGCAGCGCGGCGATCTCAGTCTCTTCCATCGGGCAACTCCATCGGCAGGACCCTTCCGCAGGTTCAAACCTTTTCTAAACGAATCGCCGTTAAGCCTTGGTTGAAGCCAATCGAGGGAGAAGCCCCGATGTTCCAGACCCTGGACGTGTTTCGCACCGCCATTGCCATGGCCCGCCACGCGGGTGCCACGCAGGCGGCAAGCGCACAGAACATCGCCAATGCCGATACGCCGGACTACCGGGGGATCGACCTGCCGGCCTTTGCCGAAACCCTGCGCAATGCCCCCCTGCAGATGCGTGCCACGCGCCCCGCCCATCTGGGTGGCCAGCGCGACGGGTGGTCCGGCGGCGCCGATATCCACGACCTGACTGAGCGGCGGCGGGCAGAGGATCCCAATGGCAACACCGTGTCGCTGGAGGTCGAGATGCTGCAGGCGGTCGATGCGCAGCGCGCCCATGAGCGTGCGCTCGCCATCTATCGTTCCAACCTCACGCTGCTGCGCGCCAGCCTCGGCAACTGATCAGGGAGGTGAGAGATGAGTGCCTTTTCCAACGCGCTTTCAGTCACCGCGAGCGGCTTGCAGGCCCAGTCCATGCGGCTGCGGACACTTGCCGAGAATATCGCCAACGCCGACACGCCGGGCTACCGGCGCAAGACCATCCCCTTCGATGCCGAGCAGGCCGCCAGCTCGGAGATGACCCGCGTCGTGCCCGGCCGGGTCGCGCTCGACCGCAAGGACCTCGTGCAGATCTACGATCCCGGCCATCCGCTCGCCGACAGTACCGGCCATTACCTCGGCTCCAACGTCGATCTGCTGATCGAACTGGCCGACGCCCGCGAGGCGCAGCGCAGCTACGAGGCGAACCTCAAGATGTTCGAGCAGACGCGCCAGATGTCCTCGGCGCTGCTCGACCTGCTGCGCAGGTGACCTGCGCCTCACACGCCACCCGAAACACCGTGAAAGGAATTCAGAATGGATGTCCGATCGCTTTTTGCCGCACAGCAATATGCCGCCCTGCGCCCCGCCACCGAGCCGGAGCCCGGGGCAGAGGGGGCCGGGCCCCGGCTGGCCAGCGCGGTCCGCGACTTCGCCGCGACCCTGGACGAGGCCGAGAGCATGGCCACCTCGGCGATGACCGGCGACGCCGATCCGCACGCCCTGGTCCAAGCCCTGGCGCAATCCGAGCTGGCCGTCGAAACCGTAGTGACGCTGCGCAACAAGGTGGTCGAGGCCTATCAGGAACTTCTCCGGATGCCGGTCTGACCCATGCTGAACGAAACCATCTTCTTCGACACGCTGCGCCAGGGACTCTGGGTCGCGACCGTCACGTCCCTGCCAATTCTCTCTGCGGCGCTCGTCGCGGGTGTGGCGGTCGGACTGTTCCAGGCACTGACCTCGATTCAGGAAATGACCCTGACCTTCGTGCCCAAGCTGCTGGCCATCGTCCTCACCTTCTGGGTTTCGATGAGCTACATGACCGAGACGCTGGTGGCCTTCTTCCAGTCCCGCGTCCTGCCGATGATCACCGGGGGCTGAGGGGCTGAGATGGAAACCTCCGGCTACACCGTCCTGTCGCGCCAGAGCGGCTTGCTGCGCGAGCTGCAACTCGTCGCCAACAATGTCGCCAATGCGAACACCACGGGCTACCGCCAGCAGGGGCTGGTTTTCTCGGAATTCATCCGCACGACCGATCGCGGCGGATCGGTCTCGATGAGCGCCGCGCATGTGCGCAACAGCTCGTTCGTCCAGGGTGCGATCACCCGCACCGGCGCCGCGCTCGACCTGGCGATCGAAGGCGAGGGCTTCTTTCTCGTGCAGACCGCCGCTGGTGAGCGGCTGACCCGGAACGGTGCCTTCACCACCAATGCCCAGGGCGACCTTGTCACCCACGACGGCAACCCGGTGCTCAGTGCCGGCGGCGGGCCGGTCTTCGTGCCCCCCGGCGCCGACGATCTCGCCGTGGCGCGGGACGGCACGCTCAGCAGCGGCGGCCTCCCGATCGGACAGATCGGTCTCGTCCGCCCAAGCGATCTCAAGGCACTCGAGCGTGAGGGCGCCACGCTGTTCCGCACGTCCGGCGCCACCGAGCCGGTCGACAGCCCGAAGATCATCCAGGGCGCCCTGGAATCCTCGAACGTCGATCCGATCCTGCAGCTTGCCCGCCTGATCGAGGTGCAGCGCGCCTATGAAATGGGGCAGGGCTTTCTCGATCGCGAGGACGAGCGCCAGCGCACAACAATAAAGGCCCTGTTCACATGATCCCGTTCACCGATCCGGAGGTTCGCCGATGCGTGCCCTGAAAATCGCCGCCACCGGCATGAGCGCCCAGCAGATGCGGGTCGAGGTGATCTCGCACAACCTCTCGAACATGAGCACCACCGGCTACAACGCCCGCCGCGCCGAATTCGCCGATCTCCACTATCAGCAGCTGCACCGCGCCGGGACCATCAGCGCCTCGGATGGAACCATGCTGCCCACCGGTGTACAGCTTGGCCTAGGCGTGCGACCAGCCGCCGTCTCGGTCAACTTGGCGCAGGGCAGCTCCTCCGCCACCGGCGGCGATCTCGACATCGCCATCGAGGGTAAGGGCTATCTTGAGGTCACGCTGCCCTCGGGCACCCCGGCCTATACCCGAGATGGCGCGCTGAAGCGCAGCGCGGATGGGCTCATCGTCACCTCCGAAGGGCTGCCCGTCGCGCCGGAGATCGCCATTCCCGACGATGCCAAGAGCATCTCGATCAACCCGCAGGGCGAGGTCTACGCCTATTTCGACGGCACGGTCGCGGCGCAGTTGCTGGGTCAGTTCACTCTCACCGGATTCACCAATCCGCGCGGGCTGGAGGCGATCGGCAGCAACCTCTTCAGCGAGACCGAGGCCTCTGGCCCGCCGCTTCAGGGCACCGCCGGTCTGGACGGGCTGGGACGGCTGCGCCAGGGATACCTCGAGGAGAGCAGCGTCGATCCGATCTACGAGATCACCGAGCTGATCGAAGCGCAGCGCGGCTACGAACTGAACTCTAAGGTGATCACGGCAGCGGACCAGATGCTCGCGGCCACGGTCCAGGTGCGCTGATCATGATGTGGGCCCTGCTCCTCCTGTTTCTCGCCGGCGGGCCGGCCCAGGCCGAAAGCGTCATGGCGACGCGGACAATTCGTGCGCAAGAGGTCATCGCGCCAGACGCCGTGCGCCTTGACCCGCGCAGCGCCGACGGCGCGGCCGAGACGTTGCAGGCGGTGATTGGCCGCGAGACGCAGGTCGCCGTCTACGCCGGCCAGCCGGTGCTGGCCGCGCAGCTGTCGGAGCCTGCCCTGATCGACCGCAACCAGCTCGTCGAGCTGGTCTACGAACACGCCGGCCTGCGCATCGTCACCGAGGGGCGCGCCATGTCCCGAGGCAGCGCCGGAGAACGGATTCGCGTGATGAACCTCTCGTCGCGCAGCCTTCTAGTGGGCACGATCCGCCCAGACGGTCAGGTCGATGTTTCACCGGAGTGAGCCATGACACATCGCGCCCCGTTGCTGTTTTGCCTGCTGCTCATCGCCGCCTGCACGCGGCTCGACCATTTCGGAAGACCCCCGGGCTTCACCCCCAAGGAAGACGGCGCCGAACACGCCGCGATGGCTTATTCCTCCGCCAGCGATCCGGGGCTGCCGCTGCGGATCACCGACCATGCCTCGCTCTGGAGCGGCGCGCGCGGCTCGCTGCTCGGCGACCGCCGTGCCGTGCGCAGCGGCGACATCCTCACCGTGGTGATCGAGATCGACGAGCAGGCCGAGATTTCCAACGCCACCGACCGCGCGCGTTCCGGCTCTGAAAGCCTCGGGATCCCCGAGTTCTTCGGCTATCCGCAACGCCACGAGGCGACGATGACCGACGGCACCTCGCTGGCCACGGCGGTGGACATCAGCAGCTCCAGCAGTTCCAGCGGCGACGGTTCGGTGAAGCGCAACGAGAAACTCACGCTGCGGGTCGCCGCCACGATCACCAGGGTGCTGCCCAACGGCGTGCTGGAAATCTCCGGCTTGCAGGAGGTGCGCGTCAATTTCGAGATGCGGGAATTGCTGGTGTCCGGCTATGTCCGGCCCGAGGATATCTCGCGCCAGAACGAGATCACATATGACAAGATCGCCTCGGCGCGGATTTCTTATGGCGGGCGCGGACAGATCAGCGACATGCAGCAGCCGCGTTACGGTCAGCAGGCGCTCGATGCGATCCTTCCGTTCTGAGAGAAGCGTATGAAAAAGCTGCTTCCCCTCCTCCTCGCGCTTCTGGGCACTGCCGCGGGCGTCGGCGCGGGCATTTTCCTCGCCCCGGGTTCCGGGAAATCGACCGATCATGCCCCCGCGCCCGCGGGAGCACCCGAGCATGAGGGTGCGGCACCTTCCGACGACACGGATCCCCATGCGCCCGCGGCGGATCACGCCGGGCCGGATCATGCCGAAGCGGAGAGTGACGGCCATGGCGGAGAAACGGAATACGTGAAGCTCAACAACCAGTTCGTCGTTCCGGTTGTCGAAGACGCACGCGTCGGTGCCCTCGTCGTGCTCTCGATCTCGCTCGAGGTTACCGCCGGAAGCGCCGCCGGTATCTTTGACGCGGAGCCCAAGCTGCGCGACGGCTTCCTGCGCACGCTGTTCGATCACGCCAACATCGGCGGTTTTGACGGCAATTTCACCGAAACCCCGCGCATGGAATCGCTGCGTCGCGTGCTTTTCGAGACCGCGCGCAACATTCTCGGCCCACGGGTCAAGGATGTGCTGATCACCGATATCGCTCGGCAGGACAATTAACATCTCCGCGGGTCAGCCTCGGCCGCCAGCGTGCTGCCAAAGGCGCAGCGCCGCCAGCGCTTCCAGCGCTCGCTCCTCGGCAGCAAGCTGCCGTGCGACCCGGTCGTCGCGGCTGCGATCGACGATCTGGCGTGCAGCCATGTCCCGCGAAAACGCAGCGCGCGCGGCCCTGCTGCTATAGCCCTGCCGGGCACGGGCCTCTGCCAGGCCAAGCTGCACCACCGCACGTCGGCGCAGCAACTCGCCCTGCCAAAGCGCCGCCATGCCCAGGAGCTGATGCGCGCCCATCGCCGGCCCTTCGTCCAGGGCTGCCATGCGCAATGCGTCGATGCGGTCGCGCTCGGCGCGGAGACTCGTCTCGGCGTCCAGATCGCGCCTGTAGGCTGCCAGCGCGCGGTCGCGCAACAGCGCCGAGACCCGCAGGAGATCGGCCTCCGACCGGTTCATGACCCGCGCCGCCACCCACGGCGGGCGCGGGCGCGCATCTCTTCGGAAAAGCGGATTGCTGCGGCAACGGGTCGATAGAACTCGGGGGCGATCTGCGCGCCGATTTCGGTCGTCGCGTAGAGCGCGCGCGCGGTGGCCGGGTCGGAATGCACCGGCACCCCGTGCTCGGCGGCGATCTCGCGAATCCGCCGGGCCATCTCGTCCTGGCCCTTGGCGATGCAGATCGGGGCCGAACCGGGTGTGCGATCCCAGCGCAGAGCGACAGCGTAATGAGTCGGGTTCGTGATCACGACGTCGGCGCGCGGCAAATCGGCGATCATCCGGCTGAGCGCGATTTCCTGCGCCCGGAGCCGCCGCTGCTGCTTGAACATCGGGTCGCCCTCGGCTTCCTTCTGCTCGTCGCGCAACTCTTTCTGGGACATGCGGTTGCGACTCAGATGCTCGGCGTTCTGCCAAATCAAATCGAGCATGCCGAGCGCCAGCGCCACCAGAACCGCCAGCCCGAGCAGGTCTCGCATCAGTCCTGCCAGGAATTGCGCCGCCGGGCCGGAGTCGAGCGTGACGCTTGCGGCGATCTCTTCAAGCCGCGACGACAGGAACAGGCCCAGAACCGCGGAATAGAGACAGAGCTTTCCGAAACTTTTCGAGAACTCGAAGAGCCCGCGGCGGCCGTATTTGTTGCGCGCGTTCTCCAGCGGCGACAGGCGTTCAAGCTTGGGCATCAGCTTCGAGGGGGTGAAGACCAGGCCGCGGGTCGCGAGGAGCGCCAGCAGCACCGCGAGGGTCGGGGTCAGCAGCCAGGGCCAGACCGCGTGCACCACCGCGGCCATCAACCCGCCGACCGGCGCGCTCGACGGGTCGTCGAAGAACAGCGTCACCAGCCGGTCGGGCTGGTCGATCGGCGCAACCAGCACCCTGCCGAGGGCCTGTAGCGCACCGGGCCCGACCGCCAGCGCGACCAGCAGCAGCCCCATGTAGCCCGCGGCGGTGAGCAGATCCGGTGCGCGCGCGATGTCACCCTTGCGGCGAGCCTCGTCCAGCTTGCGCTGCGATGGCTCGTGGCTTTTCTCGGACCCCTCTTCCGCCGCCATGAGGCGCTACCGAAACGGACTTGCGAGGAACCCATCGACCTGCGCCAGCCAGGCCGACAGCAGCATCGGCGCGACCAAGGCCATCAGCGCCATGGCTCCAAGGGTGATCACCGGCGCGCCGACGAAGGCGACCATGAGTTGCGGCATCGCCTTGTTGATGAAGCCGAGCGTCAGGTTGTAGAGCGCCGACAGGATGACGAAAGGCGCGGCGAGCGAAAAGGCCAGGGCAAAGGCATGGCTGACCTCGTTCCGGCTGATCTGCGCCAGAATTGCCGCGTCCGGCAGGGTCATCGGCGGCATCAGCTGGTAGGACAGGATGAGATAGCCGGCGGCCTTGACGTGAAATCCGGTGCCCATGAGCAGGGCCAGGGCGGCAACACTCAGCACGTGCCCAAGCGCCGGCATCGGCTCAGCCGCGACGGTGCCGAGCAGCTGTGACAGCGAGGTGGCCTGCGAGGCGATGGTGCCCGCGGTCTGCAGCGCGAACACGAAGAGCCGCAGGATCAGCCCGAGAAACAGCCCGATCAGGGTTTCGCAGGCCAGCGCCTGCACCAGCAGCGCCAGCGTGGGGGGCCCCGGTGGCAGGAGGATCGCAACGGCGGGCAAGATCGCGACGCTCAACAGGAGGGCGAGCATCAGCCGCAGGCGCGGCGGCACCCAGGGTTCGCCCAGTCCCGGCAGCGCGAAGACCGCGGCTCCGACCCGCAGGAAGACCAGCAGACCAAGCCAGAGCGACTGCGTGCCGAGCGCGATCAACCCACCGAGCCCGGTCATGCGGCCACCAGCCCGACCAGCGCCGGGCGCGCCTCGAGCCCGATCTCCTCGAAGGAGAGGACCGGCGTCGACAGGCCCTTGGCCGCCATGATCGTGCGCAGGAAGCGGCGGCGGCGCGAGGAGGTGACCAGCGCCGGATAGATGCCGCGGCTGCCGGCGCTCCCCACCTCCTCGGCAATGCCGCGGGTCAGCGCCTCGAAGGTTTCGGGCGGCAGCGCCACATCGAGCACGCCGCGGCCGCCGTCGACCTGGTGGCTGGCGAACGTGTCTTCCCATTCCGCCGCGAGCTGGATCAGGGGAATCGTCCCGTCCTCGCGTCGCATGGTCGCGACCAGCTGGAAGCCGAGGCGCTGGCGCACGTGTTCGCAGATCGCCTCGGGCGCGGTCTGCTGACCGCGCATCTCGGCCACCGCTTCGAGGATCAGCGGCATGTTGCGGATGCTCACCTGCTCCTCGAGCAGCAGCCGCAGCACCGCGTGCAGCGTGTCGATCTGCACCTTGTCGGGAATCAGCTCGTCGAGCAGCCTCCGGTTCGCCTCGGCCCGGCCGGCGTCGGAAAGCGAGACCATCTCGTCGAGCAATCGGCGCAACGCCTTGAGCGTCAGCAACCGCCCGAAGTTGCGCTTGATCACCTCGAGCAGATGCGTCGCGAGCACCTCGGCGGGGGTGACGATGGTGACGCCGGTGAGCGCCGCGCGGTCCTGGTCCTCGGGGCGGATCCAGCGGGCCGGGGCGCCGTAGACCGGCTCGTGCACATCCCGTCCATCCGGCAGGGCGCGGGCGTCATCGGGCACCAGCGCCAGCACCAGGTCGGGGTTCAACTCGCCCCGCGCCACTTCAACCCCATGCACGAGGATCACATAGACCCCGGTGGCCCGCGCCGGTGCGTCGGTGAGCCGGATCTCGGGCAGGATCAGCCCGTAGCTTGCCGCCACGTGGCGGCGCATGTTGGCGATGCGGATGTCGAGCCCGGTGCCCGGATCCAGCACCATGGTCACCAGATCCGGTGCGAACTCGAGGTGGATCTCATCGAGGTCGAGGACATCGCCGATCGGCCGATCACGCGGCGGGCCTTCGGGCAAGTCTTCGGCCGGGCTTGCCGCCGCGGCGCGCATCCGCTGACCCATGCGCAGCGCCAGGAAGACCAGCGTCGCCGCGCCAAGGATGAACGGCACGAACGGCAACCCCGGCACCAGCGCGAAAAGCGCCATCAACACGCCGACCGTGCCCAGCGCCGCCGGGTGGCGCGCCAGCTGCGCGGCCACCGCCACATCGGTCGCGCCCGTCGCGCCGCCCCGCGCCAGCAGCAGCCCCGAGGCGATCGAGATGATCACCGCCGGAATCTGCGAGACGAGCCCGTCCCCCACGGTCAGGATCGCGTAGGTTTCGAAGGCGTTGCCCAGCGCCATGCCATGCACGAAGACCCCCATGATCATGCCCATGACGAGGTTTAGCAACGTGATCAGCAGCCCCGCGACCGCATCGCCCTTGACGAATTTCGACGCGCCGTCGAGTGAACCGAAAAACGTGGTCTCCTGCTGCTCGCGCTCGCGCCGCAGCTTCGCCTCGGCGTGGTCGATGGCCCCGGCGGACATGTCGCTGTCGATCGCCAACTGCTTGCCCGGCATGGCATCGAGCGCGAACCGCGCGCCGACCTCGGCCATGCGCGCGGCCCCCTTGGTGATCACCGCGAAATTCACGATCATCAGCACGCCGAAGACCACGAGGCCGAGGAACACGCTGCCGCCCATGACAAAATTGGCAAACCCCTCGATCACATCGCCGGCGGCCCCAGTGCCGGTGTGCCCCTGCCCGATGATCAGCTTGGTCGAGCTGACGTTGAGCGACAGCCGCAGCATCAGCGACCCCAGCAGGATCGTCGGGAAAGAGGAGAAGTCCAGCGGCCGCTCGATAAAGAGCGTGACGGTGAAAATCAGGATCGCAAGCCCGAATGAGGCGGCAAGCCCGAGGTCCAGGACAAGCGAGGGCATCGGCAGGATCATCATGACGATGACCGCCATCAGCGCCACGGCGAGCAGCACCGTGGGCTTGAACAGGCTGGAGGCGGCTACGGGCTCGGCCATGGCTCAGCCTCCGCCAGAGGCGCGCAGGTCGAGGAAGGGTCGTGCCTGACCGCCAAGCGGTGTCAGGGAGCCGGGGCTTCGGGCCCCCTCGCCCAATAGCAGCGGGAAGCCGTTGCCGGGCTCGGGTGGCGGCGCTTCGGAGAGCGCCGCGCGTACGCTGCGATACCGGGCGATGTAGCGTTGCGCATATTCCGGCGTACGGCTGTGATAGGCCGCCACCGCACGTTCCCAGTCGCCTTGCTCGTCGTGAAGGCGCTTGAGAAATCCGGCAGCATAAAGCGCGTTTGTCTCGGGATCGAACATCTCGTCGGTGGAGCCGAAGGCCGCGCCATGCCAACGCAGGTTCACCTGGAAGCAGCCGATATCCATGTTGCGCCGACCCCGCGCCACCTGGCTGGCGGCAAAGGCGCGCGCCTCGGCCGGGCTGTCGAACCAGAAACCGTCCCCCCCGAGGTTCACCGTCCAGGGCCAGGGCTGCAACACGCCGTCGCGACTGCGCCCTGTTTCGACCCGGGTGACGGCGCGCATCACGGGCAGCGGCACCCCGAGCTTGCGCGCGGCATGAGCTGCGGCCCGGTCGCAGCGCGACGTGTCTTCCACCGTCGCCTGCACGGGCTGCACCACCAGTACCGAGCCGATCAGCGACAGGGTCAGCCACCCGCGCACCGACAAAAGGCGCCTCACGCAGACCGCGTGCAGTGGCATCCTAGCCGCAGACCAAGATCGCAGTGCGCGCTGAAAGACGAGGCTGTGTTTCACACCGGTCACTCCGCATCCTGCAGAACCTCCACCGGTTTAGGTGGATTCGCTTTCCAATTCCTTTCCGTCAGCGCAGCCCCAGGCGATCACATCTCCGGTGCCGGCCTGTCGGCCAGCAACGCACGGATTGTGTCGATCGTGGCCTGACCGCTGTCGGCCAATTCCTTGCCCTGCGTCAGCGTAGGCGCACCGGCCACCGGCGGCGCGGTGCCGCCGCTGGCGAGCGCCGCGGCGTCTGCCAGAACCGGGTCGCTGCCGCTGGCCGCCGCCGCGAGATCGCCGGCGAGCCAGGCCAGCCGCGCCGCGTTGCCGACATCGCCCAACTGCACATAGGCGGCGCGAGCGAACTCGTAATCACCCATCGCCTCGCGCGCGGCGGCGCGCAGCCGCAGCACGTCGTCCCCCTGCAGGCCGACCAGCGCGATCTCGGCCTCTTCAGGCTGTTGTTGCGCAAGCGCCCGGCGTGCCTGCATCAGGCGCCAGTCATGTTCCTTTCCGGGCGGGGCGGGACCGGACATCCAGCGCCCCGCCGCCTCGGGCAGTCCCAGCGCCAGCAGGCGGTCCGCGATCGTCAGGGCCAGCGCAGGCTCTGCCGGGGCCAGCGCAAGGTTGTCGGGATCGAGCGCATACCGCAGGAATTTGCCGTCCTCGGCCGCGCTGGTCAGCGCAGACAAAACTTCGGTCCGGGCATGACTCCGCGTTTCGGCCGGCACCTCCTCGGGGGTGCCGATCTCGGCAAAGGCACGGTCGAACTCGCCATTGGCCCAGGCCGCGCGAATATGCGCCAGCCAGAGCTCATCGCGCGCCTCGGTGCTGCGCCGTTCGGTGCTGTAGGCCGCGGTCAGATCGACCATGCCCGGCGCCACCGGCCGTCCTTCGTGGGTGGCCAGATCGATGCTCTCCACCGCGGCGGCAACGCCGAGGTCCCCCGGAGCCGCAAGCAAGCCGGACAGCAGCGTCGCCGCCGCATCCGGATTGCCGCTGGCGCGGGCGAGGCGCGCGTCCACCAGTTGCATGTCCTCGGTGCTGCGCCCAAGCGCCCGCGCGAGACGCGACAGCACGTTGCGCGCGGCATCCGGCTCTCCCTCTTCGAGCAGACGTTCCGCAAGCCGCGGTCCCAGCAGGCGGCGCAGGCCCAGCGGCAGTTCCTCGAAGGCCGCCATGATCGCGGGTGTGGCGATCTCCGCCGCAACCGGAAGTCCCTTCGCCCCCAGCACACCCCAGAGCGCGGCGCGCCCCGGACATTCGCTCTGGCCCGCAAAGACTCCCGCAGGATCGCCGCCGCCCTCGCTCAGTGTCGCCAGGGTCATCAGAACCGGATCGGGCAGATCGTCATCGAGCTGCAGCAGCGCGCGGGCCTCTGCGCCGAAGCCGAGCGCGATGTAGAGCTGCGCAAGCTCCCGCTGCACCTGCGCATCGATGCGGTCGAACTCGCCGAGAAGCCGCCCGCGCAGCGTCCCGATCCGCGCGAGTGCTGCACCCTCGCCGCCCTCGCCGAACCAGCCGGGCAAATCGAGCCGCCGATCGTCGAGGCAGGCGCGCTGGCCGCCGATGCGCAGCACCGAGGACGCCCCGAAGCCGCGCGCAGTCGACCCGGAGAGAAGCTCGGCGCTCACCGATCCGTCCTGCGCCTTCGCGGAGGGGTGGCGTTCCGGCTCGTCCTGCGCCGCGTCCTGCCGCGCTTGCGGCAGGCTGTGCCGCGGGCCATCGGCTTCGAGCAGCCCCTGCGTGGCGCCAAGCGCAAGCTGCTCGGCAAGCGACCGGCCGAAACTTTCCGCAATCTCGCGATCCGCCTCCGGGGTCGCCAACTCGGCGGCGAGCCGGGGCCCAGGATCGAAGCTCGGCAGCAGCGCGCGGGCACCCGCCGCATCCGAGGCACCCGGCAACAGACCGAGATCAAGCCCGGCGGCCGGCGCAAGATCAGGATCGGGATGGGGCGCGGACACCAGAGCCGGTGCTTGCACGAGCGGCGCGTCGGACCCCGCCGCGATGCCCGGCAGCGGTTCATCGGCGCGGCGCGGCCGGATGTCGAACACCGCCATGCGCCCCTCATGACCCGAGCTGTCGACCACGCAGTCGCAGGCCAGCACGATCTCGACCCCCGTGCCACCCGGCAGCGCGGTGACCTCGGCAACGCGCGCCTGGTCGATGCGGTGGAAGACTGCCCCCAGCCCGATGTCGAAGCCGCCCCGCTCCAGATCGACCCGGTAGCGGTCTTCGGCCGTCGCCGCCCCTTGCCAGCCCAAACCGGCCGGAAGATCAAGCACCAGGCGGGTGAAGCCACCGTGCTCGCCGCTACGCATCTCAATCTGCTGCGCAGTAAGCGCGCCGGGCAGCAGCAACGGCCCAATGCGCAGACCGCAGAGAATTGGAAGGCGCAGCGCGCGGAGCCTGCTCATGCCGCCTCCTGCTTGACCGATTTCAGCGCCTCCTCGAGGTCAACGAAACTGGGTCGGAAATGCGCCGGGGTGTTCTGACGACCGACCTCGATGCAGATGTTGGTCGCGTGGTTGTGCAAGTTCGCCACCAGCACCTCGCGGATCAGCTTGTAGAAATGCAGATCCTCCTCGACCACCGATTTCACCTTGTTGGCAAAGGGCCCCATGAACCCGTAGGCGAGGAAGACCCCGAGGAATGTTCCGACCAGCGCGCCGCCGATCAGCTTGCCCAGAACTTCTGGCGGCTGGTCAATCGAGGCCATGGTCTTGATCACCCCGAGCACCGCCGCGACGATGCCCAGCGCCGGCAGCGAATCCGCCATGCTCTGCAACGCATGGCTGGAATGCATGCGATGCTCCTCCAGCGCCTCGATGCGCTTGTCGAGCACCTCTTCGACCTGGTGAGGGTCGTCATAGTTCATCGACATCGAGCGCATGGTGTCGCAAATCAGCTCGATGGCGACCTTATCTCCCTGGATCTTCGGATATTTCGAGAAGATCGCCGACTCTCCCGGAGATTCCACATGCTCCTCGATCGCCACCGGGCTCTGCCGCGCCAGCTTGATCAGCTCGAAGAGCAGGCAAAGCAACTCCTTGTAATCGTGAGGTTTCCATTTCACGCCTTTGAACACCTTGCCGATGTCCTTGAAGGTGTGCTTGACCACCCCCCCATCGTTGCCGAGCAGGAACGCCCCGGCCGCCGCGCCACCAATCATCATCATTTCGAAGGGCAGCGACTTGATGATGATCGCCATCTTGCCGCCGGCGGCAAGGTAGCCGCCGAAGACCATGCCGAAGATGACCAATATGCCGATGATGCCGAGCATCCGGTGACTCCTTCACCCCAGGATTTCCGCCTGGGCCGGACGGGTGTACCCGCCCTGCCCGCCTCACATGACAACGAATTCCGCGTGGAGCGCGCCCGCCGCCTTTATGCTCTTCAGGATGTCGATCATGTCGCGCGGCGAGACCCCCAAGGCATTGAGCCCGGCGATCACCTCGGACAGCGACGTGCCCCCCGGCACCTCGGCAAGGCCGACGCCCGGTTCCTCGACGATATCCGCGGTGCTGCGTGGCACGACGATCGTTTCGCCCTCTGCAAAGGGGTTGGGCTGGACCACCAGCGGCGCTTCGGAGATGCGCAGCGTCAGGTTGCCCTGCGACACCGCGACACGCGAGATGCGCACGTCCTCGCCCATGACAATGGTGCCCGAGCGCTGGTCAACCACCACCCGCGCGCGCCGCTGTGGCTCCACCGGAAGGTTCTCGATCGCCACGACCGCCCGTGCCGGCGATCCGGCACCGGTGCGCCGCAGGTCCACTGCAACCGTGCCGGCATCGAGCATCTGCGCCGCCGCCGCCCCGACCGCGCCGTTGATCACCCGCTCGATCCGGCCCGCGGTCGTGAAGTCGGGCTCGCGCAGCGCCAGGCGCAGGGTCGACAGCTGGGTGAAGTCGAAATCCACCTCGCGCTCGATCCGCGCGCCGGCGGGGATCACCCCAGAGGTCGGCACACCCTGCACCACCCGGGCCGCGGCGCCTTGGGCGTCGGCGCCACCGGCGATCACAGTGCCTTGCGCCACCGCGTAAATCTGCCCATCGGCGGCATTCAGCGGGGTCATGATCAGCGTCCCGCCAAGCAGGCTGCTGGCGTCACCGATGGCCGATACCGTCACGTCGATCTGGCTGCCGGCGCGCCCGAAAGGCGGCAAGCGCCCGGTGACGAAGACCGCGGCGACATTGCGCGGCCTGAATTGCTCGCCCGTGACGTTCACACCCAGCCGCTCGAGGATGTTCTGCATGATCTCTTCGGTGAAGGGCGCATTGCGCAGCCCGTCCCCCGTGGCGTTGAGACCCACCACCAACCCGTAGCCCACAAGATCGTTGGACCGAACGCCATCCAGCTCGACGAGGTCCTTGATGCGCACCGCCTGCGCGGCCGCCTGCCCCGCGATGCCCAGCGCCAAGAACGCAAGGCCGCAGGTCAGCAGCAGGCGGCGCAGCGACGCGCGCATCACAGGAAGTCCACGAGCGAGAGCTGCGAAGAGCGCGCCGTGATCGCGTAGAGGCTTTCGAGCTGCGCCCGCACGTTCTCGTAGCGCGCCGCCGCCTCGAAGCTGTCGGCCCCGACAAGGTCGACCCGTGTCATGCTGAGGGCGGTGCGTTCGGCGGCGTTGCGCGCGGTCACCTCCTCGATCCGCGCTTCCTTGGCCCCCAGGCCGGCTCGCAGCTCCACCAGTCCCTGCTGGTGCCCCAGAAGCTCGCGCCCGGCTTGCGACAGAAGCTCGGTCTGCACCTCCGGCGCGAGGCCCAGGCTGACGTCGGTCGCCAGCGCCGCCTTCGCAACCGATTTCAGCAGCGCGCGAAACACCGGATCGTCGCCCCGTACCGCAAGCGCCACCTGCTCGCCGCTGCCGATGCGGATCGGGCTGGGATCCTCGGTGCTGCCAAGATAGCCCGTCGTCTCGAAGCCGCCGCCCGAACTGTCGAACCAGGCATCCAACGCCGTGTCGATGTCAGACGCCGTGGTCTGGCCGGATAGCGCGAGGCCCAGATCGGCCAGCATGTCATCGAGTCCTGCCACCGCGGGCGTGTCATTGGCGGTGCCCGAGAACAGGAAACGGCCACCGATATTGCGGTTGAGCCCGGCCAGCACCTGTCCCATGGCGTTGCGCGCCTCCTCGGAAAAGGTATCGCGCATTTCCTGCGTCGGCGTCAGCTCGGCCGACAGCAGAACCTGCGACAGAAGTTCGGCCCGGCTCTGGATCTCCTCCAGCGTGGTCTGCATGGTCGCCGCCCGTGCCGAGGCCTCGGTCGTGCTGATGCGGAAGGCTTCGAGCCGCGACAGGTCGCGGTCGAGCGCCACCAACCCCGTCACGTCGCCCTGCAGATGCCGCGCCGGATCGCGCACGAAGCCGGTGGCGATCTCCACGCCAAGCTTGTCGAGTTCGCGGTTGAGCCGCGTGTGATGCGTGCCCAGAACCAGGCTGCGCGCCAGATCTCCCACCGTGTCCATCTTCGTCCTCCTCAGATCGCCAGCAGCCGCTGCAACAATTCATCGACGACGCTGATCACCCGCGCGTTGGCCGCGTAGCTCTGTTCGATGCGGATCAGCGTCTGGAGTTCGGCATCGCTGTCGACGCCTTTCGACAGCTCGATCTCGCGCAGTGCGGTGTTCCGTGCGCGGGTGAAGCTCAGCTCATCCTCGGCCCTTACGCGGGTCAGCGACAGCGCCGAATGGAACTCCGCCACGTGCTGTGCAAAGCCCTTGCTGCCGGTGCCGAGGCTGGCAGAGGCGGGCACGGTCAGGGTTTCCATCGCCGTCATGTAGCCGGTGAGCAGCGTTGCATCTCCGACCGGTCCCTGAGAGGCTGCGCCGAGCCCGTCGCGCAGGCGCCAGCTGCCGTCCCCCTCTGGATCGACCAATGCGTTGAGCGTGACGCGCCCCGCCAACCCCACCTCGTCGAGCGGATCGAAGGCCAAGCCGGCATCGGTGAACAAACCCGGATCGCCGCTCGCCAGGGTGCCATCGGGACCGCCGGGCGCAAACCGGTCGATCAGGTCACGCGCGATCCCGTCGAGCCCCGCCTGAAGATCAGGGGCAAGCCCATCGCGGATCTGCAACTGCGCCCCAAGCGTTCCGCCGCCGA
Source organism: Salipiger mangrovisoli (assembly GCF_015223355.1). Classification (GTDB taxonomy): domain Bacteria; phylum Pseudomonadota; class Alphaproteobacteria; order Rhodobacterales; family Rhodobacteraceae; genus Salipiger; species Salipiger mangrovisoli. The sequence goes on from NZ_JADFFK010000002.1 coordinate 38,598, forward strand.
GCGGGCCGCTGTTGCTGCTGGAAATCGCCACGCCATTGATCGTCAGCCCCGAGAGCACGCCCCCCGCCATGGTCATCGCCGCATCGATCGCCCCGGTCGTGGTGAAGCCGATGTCGACAGGGGCGCTGTTGATCGTCGGATCCAGCAGCACCGTGCCGGAGGCGGCATAGAGCGCCTGCGCCCCAAGCGGCCGGTCCACCACGCGCAGCGGCACGATCTCTGCCAGCTCGTCGATGACCCGCTGCCGCTCGTCCATCAGCGAGGCGGCATCGCCGCCGCGGATCACCTCGGCAGAGATCGCGTCGTTGAGCGAGCGGACCCGGTTCAGCCCGGTGTTGAGCTGATCCACCTGCGCTCCGATGGCCGCGTCCGCCTCGACCCGGCCCTGTTGCAGCTCAGTGCTGAGCGCGTTCAGCGTGTCGGTGAAATCCAGACCGGCCTGCGCCAGGGTCTGCAGCCGTTGCGTCGAGGCCGGATCGGCGGCTGCCGAGACCAGCGCCGTCTCGAAAGCCGCGAGACGCCCGGTCAGCGAGCCCAGCGCGCCGCTTTCGCCGACCAGACCCTCGAAACGCGCGGCAAATGTCTGCATGTCGGTGGCGAAACCCGCGCCCGCGTCCGACAGCCGCCGGTCCGAGAGCACCGCCGCATCGACCAGTCGCCGCACGCCCAGGATCGCCACGCCGCCATGGCTGCCGCTGCCGCGCGAGGCGGTGTCGAGCTCGCGCCGCCCGTAGCTTTCGGTGGTGGCATTGGCGATGTTCGAGGCGACCACCGTGGCGGCCCGGCTGTTTGCGGTCAGCCCGCTTGTCGCATTGGATAGTGCACCGGTCAGGGACATTGGCCTGGCTCCTCTGGAAATCGGTCTTGCGTGGCGCAACCGGCCCGCGCTCCGCAGCGCCGGGCGTGACGCCGGGCAGCGCGATCGGCTCGGCGCGGGGTCCCGCGCAGCGCCGGCTCAGCGCTTGATGTTCGTGGTCTCCTGCAGCATCTCGTCGACCGTCTGGATCACCTTGGCGTTCGACGAATAGGCCCGCTGGGTCTGGATCATGTCGGTCAGCTCCTGCGCAACGTCCGTGGTGGATTCCTCGCGCGCGTAGGATTTGATGTCGCCGGTCGGCCCGTCCCCCGCATCCCAGAGAAAATACGAGCCGCTTTCCGGAGACGGCTTGAAGGTCTGGTTGTCCATCGGGATCATGCCGTTCGGATTGGGCAGATCAGCCAGCGGGATCTGATAGAGGGTCTTGCTAACGCCGCTGTCGTAGAGCGCGTTCACATAGCCGTTCTCATCGACCTCGACCGAGACCATGTTGCCGACAGGGGAGCCGTCCTTGGTGATCGAAATCGGCGCGAAGCTGTTGGAGAGCTGCGACAGACCGTTGCTATCTCCGATGGCGCCGATGTCGAATTCGATCGGCCCGCCGGCCACGGTCACCGTCATCTTGCCGGTGGTTCCACTGTAGGCGCCGCCCGACACGGTGGTCACGGCGCTGATCTTGCCGCCCGCGGCGCGCGTGTCGTCGAAGGTGACCACATACTCGCCGATCACCGCCCCGGCCGAGGCGGAATCGGTCATCACGATGGTCCATTCATTGGACATGCCGGTGGCTGGCACCGTTGGCGTGAAGGTCATGGAGATGTTCTGCGACACCCCGAGGTTGTCGAAATATTCCACCGACAGGGTTTCCGAGCCCCCGTCGGAATCCGACATGGTGGCCGTGGCGGGCAGGTTCAGGCTCATCTCGACAGAGGTGGTCGGATCGCCCTGAAGGTTGAGACTGAAGCGCACCGGTTCAAGCCCGTCGACGGTGTCACGCGGGAAGTTCGGGATGGTGCCGTCAATGTCGGCCGGCCAGCCCATGAGGTAATAGCCCAGCTCGTTGGCGAGATAGCCTTCCTCGTTGATGCGGAACGAGCCCGTGGAGGTCAGCAGAAGCTCGGGCTCGGCGGGATTGGCATCATATTGCGGGCCAGCGACCACGGGCAGCATCCCCCTGCCCCGCACCGCCAGATCGGTGGCATTGCCGGTGGTGACCAGCGAGCCCTTCTGGTCGATCACCCGCATGTTCGAGGACATGACCCCGCCGGCGGTGTAGGACCGCCCGCCATCGGTCATCACCAGCGAGTTGAACTCGGTCTCTGCCCGGCGATAGCCGTAGGTGGAGGAATTGGCGATATTGTCCGAAATCGCCGCCAGCCGGCTGGCGTTGGCCGTGAGCCCGGAGACACCGGCGTTCAGAGACGATGAGATGGTCATGGGCGCGCCTTTCTGCTGTCACCTGTTCCCGTCCCTCCGGACACTACGGGCGCTGGCTTAACGGCGGGCTAATAGGTAAAATCTTGGGAAATCGCCCACACCCGAACGTCCGACGCCGCGGCGTGCAACTCCGCCGCGCCCGGTCACCGGCGCAGGAAGATCACCTCGATCCGCCCATTGCGGACATCCATCGGGTTGCCGCGCGAGGGTTCGCGGTCGGCATGGGCGGTGACCCGCGCGATCCGCACCTTGGGCACGCCCTCACCCTGCAAGAGTTCGCGCATCCGCGCCGCGTGGTCCGAGGAGGCCTGCCACGACGGATCCTGCGCCAGGACGATCGGCGATGCAGCCACATGGCCCTCGACGGCGATCGGGTTGCGCACCGTCTGACTGGCCCCGGCGATGATCTGCGCCAGTCGCCGCAACAGGAAGGTCGGGCTGCCGTCCGCCGCGAAGAGCCGGGCTTCCCCGGTCTCGAAGAGCTCGACCACGAGCCCCTCGTCGGTGACCCGCGTCACCACGTGGCGCATCAACCCGTCATCCACCATGCTCTCGCCGTGCCGCGCGGTGAGCCGGTCCCGCAACTCCTCGAGCTGCGCGGTCTCGGCGGCGTTCGGGTCGGACTCCCCCGAGGTTTCGCTGCCGCGCGCGGCGTTCTTCTCTGTGGCTTGGAGCGCGGTGGAGCCGGTGCCCATCCGCGGCAGCACGTTTTCCGAGAATGTGCTCTCGCCACCCATCAACCCGTCCCCACCCCCCGAAATCCGGGCCACGGCGATCGTCGGGTTGAAGTAGTCCGCAAGCCCCTTGCGCTGTTTCTCGGTCGTCGCGTTGAGCAGCCACATCAGCATGAAGAAGGCCATCATCGCGGTCACGAAATCCGCGTAGGCAACTTTCCAGGCCCCGCCATGATGACCATGGCCGCCGGCCTTCTTCTTCCGCTTGATGATGACTGGCGCGACATTGCTGTCGACGGCCATTCCACCACCTTCCATTCACCCCGCCACAGGGATAGGCCGGGCGCGGTTACCCCTGGCTTAAAAGATCGAAATCTTCTGAAAATCCGCCTCGGCCCCGGTTTGAAAACCGTGCCGCAGAACCCACAGGCGGGACCCTACGGAACGCAGCTCCATGGACAGGCGGCGGATTTGGCTCTAGCACTTTCGGAAAACACGCGAGCGCATGAGCAGGTGAGGACGTGATGGCAAGACGGGCGGGAATTGCGGCATTGCTGGCCGGGGCGACGGCGCTGGCTGGAGCCGTTCAGGCAGAGACCGTCCCGAGCTTCAACCTCTACGGCCTGCCCGGCCTCGTCGACATGCCCGACGCCAACATGGCGCCGGATGCGACGCTGGCCCTGACCTATGGCCGCATGGGCACCGCCAACCGCGGCTCGGTCAGCTTCCAGATCGCACCGCGGCTCGTCGGCACCTTCCGCTATACCGGCATCGAGAACTTCGACCATCGCGCCTCGGCCGACGGGGTCTATTACGACCGCAGCTTCGATCTGCGGTTCCAGATCCTCACCGAGGGCGACTGGCGTCCCTCGGTCGTGGTCGGGCTCCAGGATTTCATCGGCACCGGCATCTACAGCGGCGAATACCTCGTCGCCACCAAGACCCTGCGGCCCGGCCTTCAGGTCACCGGCGGTCTCGGCTGGGGCCGACTGGCCAGCTACAACGGCTTCGAGGGCTTCGGCGAGCGCTCCGAGGAGATCCTCGGCACCGGCGGCCAGCCCACCACCGACCGCTGGTTCCGCGGCGACATCGCGCCCTTCGGCGGCATCGCCTGGTCACCGAACGAGCGGCTGACCTTCAAGGTCGAATACTCGTCCGACGAGTATGTCACCGAGACCGCGCAAGCCGGTTTCGAGCATAACTCGCCGATCAACCTCGGCATGGACTACCGCTTCAAGAGCGGCACGCAGCTGTCGGTCTACTACGCCCATGGCAGCACGCTCGCGGCACAGCTGACCTACGCGATGAACCCCAAGACCCTTGGCGTTCCCGGCGGCGTGGAAAGCGCGCCGAACCCGGTGAGCCCGCGCAGCGCCGCAGAGATCGCCGACCTGGGCTGGACCTCCGATCTGGTCTCGGCGCGGGCCTCGACCCAGGATCGTCTGGCGCGCAGCCTCGAACGCGAGAAGCTCGGCCTGGAAGGGTTCGACCTGGAACCGCGCCGCGCCACGCTGCGCCTGCGCAACGAGACCTACGGCGCCCCGGCGCAGGCAATCGGCCGCGCGGCGCGGGCGATGAGCCGCATCCTCCCCGCCTCGGTCGAGGAATTCGTGATCGTTCCCTCCGAGAAGGGCATGCCCGCCTCTGCCGTCACCCTGCGCCGTTCCGATCTCGAGGCGCTGGAGAACGAGGCCGCGGACCAGATGCTGGCGCGCACCGGTTTCGGCGAGGCTCCGCGCGACACCCCGAAGATGGATCTCGAGGAATACCCGCGCTTCCTGTGGTCGCTCGCGCCCTATTTCGGCTATGCCACCTTCGATCCGGACGGACCGTTCCGCATCGATGTCGGCGCCTCGCTGCGCGGCGAGTTCCAGTTCACCCCGAACATCATCGCCAGCGGCTCGATCAACAAGAAGATCGTCGGCAACCTCGACGAGGTCACGCGGGTCTCGGAATCGCAGCTGCCGCGGGTCCGCACCGACTACGCCGAATACGCCCGCGAAGCCGACCCGCGCATCCCGCGCCTGACGCTGGGCTTCTACGGCAAGCCCGCCACCCAGCTCTACAGCCGGCTGACGCTGGGCTACCTCGAACCGATGTACGCCGGTGCGTCGGCAGAGCTCCTGTGGAAGCCGTCGGACAGCCGTTTCGCGCTCGGGGCCGAGTTGAACTACGTCGAGCGCCGCGATTACGACATGCTTTTCGGCCTTCAAGGCAACGAGACCACCGATCCGGTCAGCGGCATCACCCGCAGCTTCCCGCATGTGAACGGACACGTCTCGGCCTATTACGACTTCGGCAAGGGTTACAACGCGCAGCTTGATGTCGGCCGCTACATCGCGGGGGACACCGGCGCCACGCTGACCTTCACCCGCGAGTTCGTCAACGGCTGGCGCATCGGCGCCTTTGCCACGGTCACCGACGTTTCGTCCGAGGATTTCGGCGAGGGCTCGTTCGACAAGGGCCTGATGTTCAGCATCCCGGTGGCCATCGGCACCGGCCAGCCGTCGCGCAACGACACCACGATGACCATCCGCTCGGTGCAGCGGGACGGCGGGGCGAAACTCGCCATCGACGACCGGCTCTACCAGCGCATCCGCGAAAATCACGAGCCCGACGTGGCCGCTTCCTGGGGACGATTCTGGCGATGACCTTCAAGACCACCTGCCGCGCCGGGCTTCTGGCCGGGCTGATCGCCACGCTCGCCGCCTGCGGCAACGACGACCGCCGCGACCCGCTGCTGGAAAGCGCCTACGAAAGCCTCTTCGGCGGCTTCGGGGCCGAGGAGCAGACACCGATCACCGACCAGCAGGTGGGCCAGGCTCTGGCCGCCACCGATCGGCCGGTGATCCGCTTCACCGTGCTTGATCGCGAGGCCGAAGCGCTGGCGGTCGAGATCGAGCGCAACGGCGCGCATCGCACCTATGCCACCGCCGATCGTCAGGCCATCGTGCTGCGCAACGGTCTGATCACCGCGACCCGCGGGCTCGGCGGCGACCTGATGTCGGTCGAGGAAGACCGGCTCCTGGGGCTGCTGCGCGGGCGCAGCGCGGGGCAGGCGACCTACGTTCAGCGCTACCTGACCCCCGAGGACGTGACCGAAGCACTGTCCTTCACCTGCACGGTCACGCCCGGCCAGAGCTCGGACATCGCGCAGGGGGTGATCCGCACCTCGGTCACCGTCATGCAGGCGGCGTGCAGCGACGGGCAGGGCACCGCCTTCACCGACAGCTACCTGGTGGACGGCTCGGGCGAGATCGTCACCTCGAAGCAATGGCTGGGCGAGACCACCGGCTATGCCACCATGCAGCAGCTTCGCCGCTGACCGGTCAATGCAACCCGATACGCCTGATCACCGTCGCGGCCATCAGTTTCAGGTCGTAGCACAGGGTCCGGCGGCGCGCGTAGATCAGGTCCAGCTGCGCCTTGCGCGGCACGCAGCGCCGGCAGTAGACCGCCTCGGTCTCGTCGGCGTCGCGGCAGGGCGCCAGCAGGCGCTCCTCGGTGCGGTGGAAGGCGAGGGTGGCCAGCCCCGTGACACCGGGCCGGGAGCGCAGCACCTCGGCATAGAGCGCCGGGAACATCTCGGTGTAGCGGCGCAGCGGCGGACGCGGTCCGACGAAGCTGATATCGCCGCGCAGGATGTTCCAGAGCTGCGGCAGCTCGTCGAGCCGATGCCTCCTGAGAAATTTTCCCGTTTCAGAGATACGGGTGATCTTGTCACCACCCGAGACGCCGCGATCGCCGACATCGGGGCGCATGGTGCGGAATTTCCACAGCCGGAAGCCCTGCTCGGGCGTCTTCATCCGCTCCGACAGGTAGAACACCGGCCGGCCATCGCGGATCAGGATCGCGGCGGCGATGCCAAGGATCAGCGGCGACAGAAGAAGCAACAGCAGCGCGGCGAGCAGAATGTCGAGCCCGCGCTTCGAAACCGTCATCGCCATCCATCCCCTGCAAACAAGCGCGCAACGCCACGCGAAGAAATGCCCAGTCGGGCCCCCCCAGGGCGCAAGCGGCTTTTCCCCTGTCAAGAAACTGTCTATCCCTTGATAAGATTTTTAGAAACCCTTGGAACGACCCGGAGCCCAACGTGCTGAATCGATCGCGAAGCCTCATCGCCCTCGCCGCGAGCCTTGCTCTTCTGGCGGGCTGTGCACTGCCACGCGGCGCCGCGGTGCAATCCGAGATCCTCAAGCAGGCGGACAAGGACAACCCCAGCTTCCAGGTGGTCGAGGTCACCCGCGCCAACATGCCGCTGATCGCCGCCTGGCCGCAAACCGGCTCGGTGCTCGAGAACCGGTGGCTGGCCACGGCGACCGGGGCCGAGCAAAGCGTGATCCAGGCCGGGGACCTGGTCGACATCCGCATCTGGGACAGCCAGGAAAACTCGCTGCTGACCAACGCCGCCGAGAAATCCACCGTGCTGCCCAACGTGCAGGTCGGTGCCGATGGCGCGATCTTCCTGCCCTATGTGGACGAGGTCTTCATCCGTGGCATGACCCCCGCGTCGGCCCGCAAGCGCATCCAGGAGAAGCTCGAGGCGATCGTTCCCACCGCGCAGGTGCAGGTCAGCCTTACCGAGGGCCGTGGCAACGCGATCGAGATGGTCAGCGGTGTCGCCAAGCCCGGCAGCTACCCGATGCCGTCGCGCAACTACAAGATCTTCGGCCTGATCGCCGACGCCGGGGGCGTCAGCCCGACGCTGAAGAACCCGCTGGTGCGGCTCATCCGGCAGGGCTCGACCTACGAGATCACCGCCCGCACGATGATGGAAGACGGCCGCTACAACACGCTGCTGATGCCCGGTGACTCGGTGATCATCGAAGAGGACTACCGCACCTTCACCGGCATCGGCGCCTCGTCGCGGCAGACGCTGGTGACCTTCCCCAAGGACGACATCAACGCGCTCGAGGCGCTGTCGCTGATCGGTGGCCTCTACGACGTGCGCGCCGATCCCACCGGCGTGATGGTGCTGCGCGAATACACCCCGAAGCAGCTGAGTTCCTCGGCCAACCGGCCGAACATGCAGCAGGTGGTCTTCACCTTCGACATGACCACGGCAGACGGGCTGTTCGCCGCGCGGCAGTTCCAGATCTACCCCGATGACGTCGTGCTCGCGACCGAGAGCCCGCTGGCCGGCCTGCAGACGCTGCTCAGCATCATCAACAGCGGCGTGACGACCACGCAGCGCACCGCTGCGGCGGCGAACGCCTTCTGAGCGGCAACACCGTCTCTGCGTCTGATGTCCGGGCCGGCACCTCGCAAAAGGTGCCGGCCTTTTCGCAGCTCAGGACCCGGTGCATGCGTCTTCGCGATGCCGTCCGCAGCTCTGCGGGGCGCGTTGCGAGGTGCGGAAAAGGAAAGGGGCGCCGGATTAGCGGCGCCCCTGCACGTCTGCCCGTGATTCCCGCGGTGTTACTCGGCCACCGAGACCAGGTAGGCGTAGACATCTTCCATGCCCTTGTTGAGCTTGAAGGTCATGCCCGAGCGCGCGCCGCCATCGCCGAGATATTCCTGCAGGAAGCCCGAGGGGTCCTGCACGTAGGCGGTGAAGCTCGCCTCGTCCCAGACCAGCCCTTTTTGCCCGGCCTCGACGATCGACGCCTTGTAGCGGTAGCCGTCCTCGCTGCCTGCCGTGCGGCCGATGACCCCGTAGAGGTTCGGCCCGGTCTTGCCGCCTTTCTGGATCGGCGTGCCGTCCTCGGCTTGGATCATGTGGCAGGCGCGGCAGCGCTGTTCGAAGAGCTTCTTGCCCGCATCGGCATCACCCGCCTGAGCGGACGCCGCCATGAACACCGCCGCGATGCCAAGTATCATCTTGTTGTACATACCATTCTCCAGTTTCGCGTCTCCGGGGACCGTTCTAGGTTACTCTGCGCCACGATGCGCTGCGACGGAATGCCCGAAATGCCGCGACTTGACCTTGGCACGGGCAGCGAGGAAACAAGCGCTTCAGATGGAGGCACCGCATGGCCCACGACATTCCCGCATGGATCAACGGAGCGCTGGTTCCCGCGGACAAGCTCGATGTGCATTTCAAGGGGCTGCGCCACAAGGCAGTCTCGGTCTTCGTCATGCGCGAGGGCCGCACCCTGCTGCAACGCCGCGCGCTCGAGAAATACCACACGCCGGGGCTTTGGGCGAATGCCTGTTGCACCCATCCGCATTGGAGCGAGGATCCGCGCGACTGCGCGCTGCGGCGGCTGGACGAGGAACTGGGCCTGCGCGGACTCAATCCGCTCCATCGTGGCCAGGTCGAGTATCGCGCCGATGTCGGCGGCGGCATGACCGAGCACGAGCTGGTCGACATCTTCGTGGCCGAGGCCGGGGCAGGGATCGAGCCCCTGCCGAATGCCGAGGAGGTGATGGACACCCTGTGGCTGACGCTGCCCGAGCTGCGCGCCCGTATCGCCGCCGAGCCCGAGTCCTTCACCCCCTGGTTGCGCATCTACCTCGCCGAGCATGGCGAGCTGATCCTCGGCTGACGCCTCAGCGCCGCTTCTTGAGATAGACGTAATAGGCGCCGCCGCCGCCGTGTTTGATATGCGCCTCCGAGACCTGCAGCACGCAGGCCGAGAGCGGCGGCATCCGCAGCCATTGCGGCACCTGGGTCTTCAGCACACCGCGACGGCGCGGCATCGGGTCGTGCGGATCCTCGCGCATCCCCTTGCCGGTGATCACCAGAACGAGGCGAAAGCCGCGCATCTGGGTGCCAAGGATGAAGCCCGCCAGCTCGCGGTGCGCCTGGTCCAGCGTCATGCCGTGCAGGTCGAGCCGCGCCTCCGGTTGCAGCTTGCCGCGCTTGAGTCGGCCAAAGGCCTTGGCATCCATCCGCACCGGGTCCTGCGACAGCCGGTCAGAGGTCGACGCATAGAAGTCATGCCGTTCCTGCGGCGTCGGGGCGCGAACGCCCAGCGCGAAATCGGGCAGCGGATCCCTGGGCAGCATCGGCTTGCGCAGCTTGAGCGGCTTCGGGGCAGGGATGTCGGCGGTCACCTTGCGGCCCGGCAGCTTCTCGGCGCTGCGCGCGACGAGCTCCCAGAGCTCGACCTCGTCGGGGCGCAGCTTGCGACGGCTCACAGCACCGACTCCGGCAGCAGCGCATAGGCGCGCTGGATCGGCAGCAGCACCACCAGGCGGCCCGGATCCTTCATCGTGCCGGCCTTGCGCCCGGCCGCATCGCCGGTGCCCATGAAGACATCGGCGCGCTGCGGGCCCTTGATCGCCGATCCGGTGTCCTGCGCGATCATCAAGCGGTGCAGGGGCTCAGCACCCTCCTTCTCGATCCACACGGGCGCGCCCAACGGCACATAGGCCGGGTCCACGGCGATCGACCGCAGCGGCGTGATCGAGCGGTTCATCGCGCCAAGCGGGCCCAGCTCGGCGGGCACCTCGTTCACTTCACGGAAGAAGACGTAGGAGGGGTTGTGCATCAGCAGCTCGGCCCCGTCCTCGGGGTTGGCGCGGACCCAGGCCTTGATCACCTGCGCCGAGACCTCGTGCAGCGTGAAGAGCCCGCGCGCCACCAGCTCCTTGCCGATCGAGCGGTAGGGATGGCCGTTGGCGCCGCCGTAGCCGACCCGCAGGTGGTGGCCATCAGGCAGGCGGATGCGGCCCGAGCCCTGCACCTGCAGAAAGAACAGCTCGACCGGGTCGGCGATCCAGGCGATCTCGAGCCCGCGGCCCTGCATCACATCGCCGGTGACGATGTCGCGCCGGGTGAGCCATGGCCCCTCGGTTTCGCCGATCTCGGGCGGCAGTCGGTAGATCGGGTGGCTGTAGTGCGGATCGGGCTGCAACGCGCCGTCGATCTCAGGCTCGAAATACCCGGTGAACAGCCCGCCGGTGCCTTCCTCTGCGTCTTCCGGCGCGCCGGTGATCATCACCGGGCGGAAAAACAGTTCGAAAAACTCCCGCGGGTCGCCGGCATCGCGGGCCAGCGCGCAGAGCGAGCGCCAGTCCGGGTCGGTCATATCGCCGCAGGTGTTGAGAAAAACCGAAAGGGCGGCGGAATGATCATCCGTCGCCCATCCGTCGAGATCGCCGAAGCTCAGGATCTCGTAGCTGGTGTCGCTTTCCGCAGCGGCCATGGTCCCTGCCAGTATTGCTCCTGTCAGCACGGCCGCCCGGATCGCGCGCCTCATTCGTCGGTCGCGACCAGCTGCCAGTTCGGATCGTCGCTACCCATGTTGCGGGCGTAGGTCCAGACGTCCTTCTGACGTTTCACCGACGTCGGGCTGCCCTCGATCACGGTGCCGGTCGCGTCCTTCACCACCGAGGTCAGCTCGCCGGTGTAGCGCACGGTGATCTCGGCCAGCTTGCTCACCTCGTCAAAGGTCGCCTCGACCAGGGACATCTCGCGCACGCCGACGAATTCGGCCTCGATTGTCAGGCCCTGCTGGCGGCGGCTTTCGACCACTTCGGCAAAGCTGTCATAGACATCCCCGGCAAGGAACGGCTTCAGTTCTTCAACCTCGCCGCGCTCGAAACCCATGAGGATCATCTCGTAGGCACCGCGCGCGCCGCCGAGGAACTCGCCGACGTTGAAGCTCGGCTCGACAGCCTTCATCCGGGCCAGCGCCTTGGCCGAGGGGCTGCCCTCGGGGGCATGGTCGATGATGTCATGGTCCGGTCCGCCCTCGATCACCTCGAAGTCGCGACGGCTGTCGTCACGCCGGGAAGATGCCTGCACGGGAGGCTTCTCGAACCCGTCGCGTGTGCCCAGCACGCTCCGCAGACGCAGGATCAGGAAGATCGCGATCGCGGCAAGAACCAGCAGCTGGACGATCGGCATATTCATCGGCACCTCTTGGGCAAAACATGGAAAATCTTTTGTCGCATTCCTATGTAGGCACTGGGCAGCGCCAAGTCTACCAGTGCGCGGCCACGGAAAAGGAGAGAGGCCATGTGGCTATTTCTGGCATTCGTCGCGGTGCCGCTGATCGAGATCACATTGTTCATCCAGGTCGGGGGGCTGATCGGGCTCTGGCCGACGCTGCTGATCGTCGTGGTGACCGCCATTCTGGGCACCGCACTGGTCCGGCGCGAGGGCCTGCGGGCGCTTACCGATGTGCAGAGCTCCTTCTCTCAGCTCCAGGATCCGACCAGGCCGCTGGCGCATGGCGCGATGATCCTGTTCTCGGGCGCGCTGCTGCTGACGCCGGGCTTCTTCACCGATGCCTGCGGCTTTGCCCTGCTGATCCCGGCGGTCCGCGACGCGGTGATGCGCTACGTCTCGAGCCGCATCAAGGTTCAGCGCTTCGAGATGGGTGGCCGCCCGTCGAACGGACCGCGGCCGCAGACAGAGCCCTATCGGCCCGGCCCGCGCGCACAAGATGATGTGATCGAGGGGGAATTTACCGAGATTCCCGGCTCCAAGAGACCCAATCACCCTGGGTCAGGGTGGACTAAGCATTGAGCCGTTAATCGGGGGCTGCTATTCCGGGTGAAAATCCAACAGGAGCTTTCCATGGCTGAAATCAGCGAAAACGGCGCGGCGGACGCGCAGCAGACCCCGGCAGCGGTGAAGATGAACGTGCTCGCGCAGTTCGTGCGCGACATGAGCTTCGAGAACATCCTCGCGCAGAAGGGCGTGAGCGGTGAGGTCCAGCCCGACGTTCAGGTGCAGGTCAACCTCGACGCCAAGAAGCGCTCGGCCGAGAACCAGTACGAAGTCGTTCTGAAGCTGAAGGTCGAGTCCAAGTCGAAGTCCAGCGCCGACATGCTGTTCCTGCTCGAACTGGACTACGCCGGCGTGTTCAACATCGAAGGCGTGCCCGCAGAGCAGCTGCATCCCTTCCTGCTGATCGAATGCCCGCGGATGCTCTTCCCCTTCGTGCGCCGCATCGTCTCGGACGTGACCCGCGACGGGGGCTTCCCGCCGCTGAACCTGGAAACCATCGACTTCGTTGCCCTGTACCGCAACGAGATCATGCGCCGGCAGCAAGCGACCGCCGCAACGGGCGAAGAGCGCAAGCTCGACGCCTGAGCGCCGGCCGGGTGGCGGGGCCTCAGCCCCGCGACCAGAGCGCTTTTTCCCCGAGTTTCTCGACAAAGGCGGCGTGAGCCGCCTTTTCTTCTTCGGTGATCCGCGACGGCAGCGGTGTCGCGCGCCGTTGCGGACGCCACTCTTCCTCGCCGCCCGCGCTGTTGCGGCCCGAGGACACGGGCGCCAGCACCAGATCCGGCTGCTTGCCGCCAATCAGTTCAAGATAGACTTCGGCCAGGATCTCGCTGTCGAGCAGCGCCCCGTGCAGCGTCCGGCTGGAGTTGTCGATGCCGAAGCGACGGCAGAGCGCATCCAGCGAGGCGGGCGAGCCGGGGAACTTCTTGCGCGCGATCATCAGCGTGTCGATGGCGCAATCTTTCGGAAGTTGTGGTCGGTTCGCCCACTTCAGCTCTGCGTTGAGGAATTTCACGTCGAATGTGGCGTTGTGGATCACCAGCTTGGCGTCGGTGCCGATGAAGGCGATGAACTCGTCGACGATCTTGGCGAACACCGGCTTGTCGCGCAGGAAGTCGTCGCCCAGCCCGTGCACCTCGAAGGCTTCCTGCGGCATCGCGCGTTCGGGATTGATGTACTGGTGGTAGACCTTGCCCGTCGGCACGTGGTTGTAGAGCTCGACCGCGCCGATCTCGACGATGCGGTCGCCCTGTTCCGGCTCGAAGCCGGTGGTTTCGGTGTCGAGTACGATCTCACGCATGGATCCGCCTTTCGATGTCTTCCAGCACATCCTGAACCTGCGCGCGGGCATGGTCCAGCGTGTCCGTCGTAATCACGTAATCCGCGCGGGCGCATTTCTCGGCGTTCGGCATTTGCCGGGCAAGGATGCGGTCGAGGTCGTCCGCGCTCATCGTGCCGCGGGCCAGAACCCGCTCGCGCTGGATCTCTTCGGGGATGGTGACGCAGACCACCGCGTCGAATTCGGCTTCCGAGCCGGTCTCGTAGAGCAGGGGGATGTCGAAGACGCCGATCGCCTCGGGGTGCGCCTTGTCGAAGGCCGCGCGGTCGGCCCGCACCAGCGGATGCACGATGGCCTCGATCCGCTTCAGCGCGCCGGGATCCGCCGCGATGATCCCGCGCAGAGCCTCACGTGAAACCTCGCCTTCGACGATGGCCTGCGGGAACGCCGCGCCGATCGCCGCCACCGCGGCGCCACCCCTGCCATAGAGCCGGTGCACCGCCGCGTCAGCGTCCCAGACAGGGCAGCCTGCCTCGGCGAAGAAACCCGCGGTCTGCGACTTGCCCATGCCGATGGAGCCGGTGAGGCCGAGACGGAAGCGCATCAGAGTACCGCGTCGCGGGTCGCCTGATCCACCACAGGGCGCTTGCCGAACCAGCGCTCGAAGCCCGGCACCGCCTGGTGCAGCAGCATGCCCAGACCATCGACGCAAACGCAGCCCATCTCCCGCCCGATGCGCAGAAGCCGGGTTTCCAGCGGCGTGTAGACGATGTCGGTCACCAGCGTGCCCGGACGCAGCCCGTCCAGCGGCACCCGCAGTTCGGGCTTTCCGACCATGCCGAGCGAGCTGGTGTTGACCACCGTGTTCGCCTCTTCCAGCAGATTGCCCGCATGCACCCAGTCGATGACATGCACGCGCTGGCCGAAATCCTCGCGCAGCTTCTCGGCCCGCACGCGGGTGCGGTTGCACAGATAGAGTTTCGGCACCCCGGCCTCGAGCAGCGCGGTGATCACCGCGCGTGCCGCACCGCCCGCGCCGAGCACCACGGCGGGACCGGCTGCCGCCCGCCACTCCGGCGCATTCTGCTTGAGGTTCTCGATAAAGCCGTAGCCGTCGGTATTGTCGGCGTAGATGGTGCCGTTCTCGCGGAAGGTCAGCGTGTTCGCGGCGCCGATCAGCGTCGCGCGGTCCGACACCACGTCGGCGATCTCCATCACCCGCTCCTTGTGAGGAATGGTGATGTTCACCCCGACGAAGCCGATCTGAGGCAGCAGCCGCAGCGTCTCCTGCAGCTTGGCCGTCGGCACGTCCATCGGGATGTAATGCCCCGGCAGACCATAGGTCTTCAGCCAGTGCCCATGCAGCAGCGGCGAGCGCGAATGCGCTATGGGCGAGCCGATGACGCCCGCCAGGGGGATCTTTTCGCCACTCATCCTGCGATGACCCCGCGCACTTCCAGGAACCCCAGAAGCTCCAGCAGGGGCAGGCCCAGAATGGTGAAATGACTGCCCTCGATGCTTGCGAACAGACGCACGCCTTCCTCCTCCAGCTTGAAGCCGCCCACCGATGTGCGCAGGCTCTCCCAGTTTCTCTCTATATAGTCGTCGAGATAGGCCTCGGAGAAGGCGCGCATCTTGAGCCGCGCCACGCCGACGTGCCGCCAGACCGGCTCGCCGCCCTCGTAGATCACCGCCGCCGAAAGAAGATGCAGCCGCTGGTCCCGCAGCTCCATGAGCTGCACGCGGGCCTCCTCGGGGCTCTTGGGCTTCGAGTAGAGCTTGCCGTTGCAGCTCAGCACCTGGTCACAGCCCAGCACCAGTGCACCGGGGTTCTTGTCGGAAACCTTGCGCGCCTTGTACTCGGCCAGCGCGTCCGCCACGTCACGCGGCGGCGCGCCCTCCGCCAGCAGCGAGTCGCGAATCGACGATTCATCGACGCGCGCCACCTCTATTCCAAAGGGAACGCCCGCGGCGCGCAGCAGATCGGCGCGGATCTGCGAGCCGGAGGCGAGGACGAGCGGAAGACTCATGGGGATAAACCTGTTCGCAGTCTTGGGTCTTTGTCAGGGGAAGCTTCTGGGGAAAATCGCCCCCGGTTTCAAGGCTGGGGAAATCTCCTGAGGCTTACGCCGAGTCGTGGTGATTCCTGAGTCTGTGGGTTTTGATAACTTCCCACTGTGGAGAACCGGATCCCTTGAGATCTTTCAAAGATCTATCCCCAGCGGGGCTTACACGATTGATAGCCCTTATTTACATGATCCGAAAGGCGATTCCCCCAAAGCCCGCCCGACAGATCTCCGCAGATCTATCCACAGAGAGATCCGCCGTGGACAGAGCTCCGTGAAACATTTGATCCACCGGACTCGGGTTACCCTTAACCAAAATCATCTCTTCTTTTTCTTTCTAAATTTTTTTCAGAGAGCGGGCCGGCCCCCGGTGTCCGGCCAGGAATTGACTTCGAGGGGGGGAGGGGATAGGCATCTTCTCAACACCTGTTCTGGTGGGACCTTCCCGAAAGACACACGCAGAAATCTGCGAAAGCGACGGCCGAACGCGGCCCGGAGGAATGCATGACCGATGCCGATATCGTCGAGCGTCTGAACCTGTCCGACCTGAAGGCGCAGAGCCCGAAGGATCTCCTGGCAATGGCCGAGGAGCTCGAGATCGAGAACGCCTCGACGATGCGCAAGGGCGAGATGATGTTCCAGATCCTGCGCGAACGCGCGGACGAGGGCTGGACCATCTTCGGCGACGGCGTGCTCGAGGTGCTGCAGGACGGCTTCGGCTTCCTGCGCTCGCCCGAGGCGAACTACCTGCCGGGCCCCGATGACATCTATGTCTCGCCCGAGATGATCCGGAAATACTCGCTGCGCACCGGCGACACCATCGAAGGCGAAATCCGCGCGCCCGACAACGAGGAGCGCTACTTCGCGCTGGTCGACGTCTCGGCGATCAACTTCGAGGATCCGGAACGCGCGCGCCACAAGATCGCCTTCGACAACCTTACGCCGCTCTATCCCGATGAGCGCCTGAAGATGGAAGTCGAGGATCCGACGATCAAGGACAAGTCGGCCCGGATCATCGACCTGGTCGCGCCGATCGGCAAGGGACAGCGTTCGCTCATCGTGGCACCGCCGCGGACCGGTAAGACGGTGCTGCTGCAGAACATCGCCAACTCGATCGAGAAGAACCACCCCGAGTGCTACCTCATCGTTCTGCTGATCGACGAACGTCCCGAGGAAGTCACCGACATGCAGCGCTCGGTGAAGGGCGAGGTTGTCTCCTCGACCTTCGACGAACCGGCGACCCGTCACGTGGCCGTGTCGGAAATGGTCATCGAGAAAGCCAAGCGCCTCGTCGAACATAAACGAGATGTTGTGATTCTTCTCGACTCGATCACAAGACTTGGTAGGGCGTTCAACACCGTCGTGCCGTCGTCGGGCAAGGTTCTGACCGGTGGTGTCGATGCGAACGCTCTGCAGCGTCCGAAGCGCTTCTTCGGCGCGGCGCGGAACATCGAAGAGGGCGGCTCGCTCACCATCATCGCCACCGCGCTGATCGACACCGGCTCGCGCATGGACGAAGTCATCTTCGAAGAATTCAAGGGTACCGGTAACTCGGAAATCGTGCTCGACCGCAAGGTCGCCGACAAGCGCGTCTTCCCGGCGATCGACATCCTCAAGTCGGGCACCCGGAAAGAGGATCTGCTCACCGACAAGGTCGACCTGCAGAAGACCTTCGTCCTGCGCCGGATCCTCAACCCGATGGGCACGACCGACGCGGTCGAGTTCCTGCTGTCGAAGCTCAAGCAGACCAAGACAAACGGCGAATTCTTCGACTCGATGAACAGCTAAAGAAAAACCGCAAAGGAGGCGGGGATGGACACGATCTTCGCACTTGCCAGCGCGGTCGGCAAAGCAGGCGTTTCCGTGGTGAGGGTCTCCGGACCCTCCGCATGGGACGCCTGTTCTCGTCTTTGCGGCGATGTACCCGCGCCGCGCCGCAGCGCGCTGCGCAAGCTGACCGACGGGGCAGGGCAGGTGCTCGACGAGGCGCTGGTCCTGACATTCGAGGCAGGCAAGAGTTTCACCGGCGAACAGGTCGTCGAGTTTCATCTGCATGGCAGCATCGCGATCCTGCGCGCGGTACTTCGCGAACTTGCAGCGATGGACGGTGTTCGTCAGGCGGAACCGGGAGAATTCACCCGGCGCGCGTTGGAACATGACCGGCTGGATCTGACCCAGGTCGAGGCGCTCGCGGATCTGATCGAGGCCGAGACCGAAAGCCAGCGCAGCCAGGCGATGACGATTTTCGCCGGCGCGCTTGGAAAAAAGGTCGATCTCTGGCGCGAAGAGCTGATTTTCGCCGCCTCTCTGCTCGAGGTGACCATCGATTTCGCCGACGAGGAGGTTCCGGTCGACGTCAGCGACGACGTGCGCGCCGCGCTCCTCAAGGTGAAGGCGGAAGTCGCCCGCGAACTGGCCGGGATTGACGCTGCGGAACGCATCAGATCCGGCTTCGAGGTTGCGATCATAGGTCGTCCGAATGTCGGAAAATCAACTCTTCTCAATACCTTAGCTGGTAGGGACGCGGCCATCACCTCGGAACATGCGGGGACCACCCGCGACGTTATCGAGGTCCGCATGGAGATCGCTGGCCTTCCGGTAACGCTTCTTGATACGGCGGGGCTTCGCGAGGCAGCGGATCCGGTGGAGAAAATCGGCATTCAACGGGCGAGGGACCGCGCTGAACTGGCAGATCTGCGGGTCTTCCTGCTCGAAGCGGACGAGACGCTCGATGTCATTCCGCGCAAGGGCGACATCGTGCGTCGGTCGAAGGGAGATCTCTCCGGGGACGTGCTGGCGATTTCAGCCGCGACCGGGCAGGGGATCGAAGCGCTGATCGCCGAAATCGGCAACACCCTGTCCGCGCGGGTGCAGACCAGTGGTCTCGCGACGCGCGAGCGGCATAGAATTGCCTTCCAGGAAGGCGCCGATGCGCTTACGACCGCGCTGGAACTGCTTGATTTCGGGCCCGAGCGGTACGATATCGCTGCGGAGGAAGTCCGTGTCGCGATTCGACGCCTCGAGGCCCTGATCGGCCGCGTCGACGTGGAAAATCTGCTGGACAAGATCTTTTCGAGCTTCTGCCTGGGCAAGTAAGGAGTGTTTCACGTGAAACAACTCGATTTTGATGTCGTCGTTGTCGGCGGCGGACATGCGGGCACCGAGGCCGCCGCGGCTTCGGCGCGTATGGGTGCAAAAACGGCGCTTGTAACCCTGACCCGAGGCGGGATCGGGGTCATGTCGTGCAATCCGGCCATCGGGGGGCTTGGAAAGGGCCATCTGGTGCGCGAAATCGACGCCATGGATGGCGTGATGGGCCGCGTTGCGGATCAGGCGGGCATCCAGTTCCGGCTCCTCAACCGCCGCAAGGGACCCGCAGTGCAGGGACCGCGTACGCAGGCGGACCGGAAGCTCTATCGCGAGGCGATGCTGCGCGAGATGGAAGCCGCCCCCAATCTGACCATCCTGGAAGGCGAGGTGACAGACCTGATCATGGACGGGGATCTCGTCCAGGGTGTGGTTCTCGCTGACGGATCGGAAGCGCGCAGCGCCGCCGTGGTGCTGACCACCGGCACATTCCTGCGCGGTGTCATCCACATCGGAGACCAGAAACGGCCCGGCGGCCGCATGGGAGACAAGCCCGCGGTCAAGCTCGCCGAACGGCTCGATGCGATGGCATTGCCGCTGGGGCGTTTGAAGACAGGCACGCCGCCGCGGCTCGACGGACGCACAATCAACTGGGACATCCTCGACAGCCAACCGGGCGACGAGGATCCGGCGCTGTTCTCTTTCCTCTCGAAGATGCCTTTGGTCCGCCAGATCTCCTGCGGCATCACCCATACCAACAGCCGCACGCACGAGCTGATCCGCGACAACCTTTCCCGATCCGCGATGTACGGTGGCCATATCGAAGGGATCGGGCCGCGCTACTGTCCCTCTATCGAGGACAAGATCGTGCGCTTCGCGGATAAGGAATCGCATCAAATTTTCCTTGAACCGGAAGGACTTGACGACCACACGGTTTATCCGAACGGGATTTCGACCTCCTTGCCCGAGGATGTGCAGGAGGCCTATGTCCATTCGATCGTCGGCCTTGAACAGGCAAGGATCCTTCAGCCGGGCTATGCGATCGAGTATGATTTTGTCGATCCCCGCGCCCTGGACCTTCGCCTTTCGGTGAAAGCCGTGTCAGGTCTCTACCTTGCCGGTCAGATCAACGGGACGACCGGCTACGAAGAAGCCGCGGCACAGGGCATGGTCGCGGGTCTGAATGCGGCTTCGGAGAGCCTTGGCCGCGGAGAGATCACCTTTAGCCGGGCCGACAGCTATATCGGCGTCATGGTTGATGACCTGACGTCGCGGGGCGTGACCGAGCCCTACCGCATGTTCACCTCGCGCGCCGAATTCCGCCTGTCGCTGCGGGCGGACAACGCCGATCAGCGGCTGACCCCGATGGCAATGGCGCTCGGATGCGTCTCCAAAGAGCGCAAACGCGCGTTCCTCGAGAAGTCCGAGAAACTGGAAGAGGGCAGGGGCGTGCTCGAAAGCATCACGATGACGCCGCGCGAGCTGGGCGATCTCGGGCTCAAGATGAACGCCGACGGCGCGCGCCGCAGCCTTTTCCAGCTTTTGTCGTTCCCGGATATCTCGATGGAGTTCCTGCGCGGCCACGTGCCAGAGATTTCGGCGATCGAAGACGAGATCGGGGCGCAGCTCGAAAAGGACGCGCTTTATGCGAACTATATCGACCGCCAGAAGCGCGACGTCGAGGCGTTGAAGCGCGATGAGACCTACCAGGTGCCGTCTGATTTCGATTTTTCGACGATCGAAGGACTGTCGACGGAGTTAAAGCAGAAGCTTGCTCGGGCGAAGCCGTCCACGTTGGCGCAAGCGGCAAAGGTTGACGGGATGACCCCCGCGGCGCTGTCCCTGTTGCTGATCAGGCTCCGCCGCAACGACCGGGCCCGCAGCGCATGAGATCTCTGGACCTTGGAGGCGGGCTCAGTGTTTCACGTGAAACATGCGACCGCCTCGAGCATTACATGGACCTGCTTCACAAGTGGAACCCGCGCATCAACCTGGTTTCGCCGACCACGCTGGAGGAGGCTTGGACCCGGCATATCGTTGATTCCGCGCAGGTCTGGAGTATTCCACAGGAATATCCCCAGCATTGGGCGGATCTCGGTGTTGGCGGCGGCTTTCCCGGCCTTGTGGTTGCGATCTTGCGCGCGGAGTTCGCGCCCGAGATGATCGTTACCCTGGTGGAAAGCGACCAGCGGAAATGTGCTTTCCTGCGGACAGTGCTGCGGGAAACCGGCGTCGAGGCCAAGGTCGAGGCGCAGCGGATTGAGGAAATTCCGCCGCTTGGCGTGGATTTGCTCAGCGCCCGCGCTCTGGCCTCGCTCGACAAACTTTTGGGCTTTGCCCAGCGTCACCTGTGCGAGAATGGCACGGCGCTCTTTCCCAAGGGGGCGCAAGCGGAAAAAGAAATCGCGGACGCACGCAAGATGTGGCAGTTTGATCTGGTACGGCATACAAGTCTTACGGATCCCAACGCGGTTGTCTTGCAAATCGGAGCGCTGACTCATGTCTGATTCCTTCCGGCCCGGCGCGGCCAAGATCGTTGCCATTGCCAACCAGAAGGGCGGGGTGGGCAAGACCACGACGACGATCAACCTTGGCGCGGCGCTGGCCGAACGCGGGTTGAAGGTGCTGATCGTCGATCTCGATCCGCAGGGGAACTCGTCGACCGGTCTGGGTATCGAGCCTGAGGCAAGGGAATATACCGCCTACGAGCTGTTGCTCGAGGATGCGCCGCTGTCGGACATGATCCTCGAAACCGAGACGGCGAACCTTAAACTGATCCCGGCGACGGTGGATCTGGCGTCGGCCGACATCGAACTGGTGGCGAACGAGAAGCGGAGCTTCCTTCTGCATGACGCCCTGCGCCAGGCGGACATGGCGCAATTCGGCTTCGATTACATCCTGATCGACTGCCCGCCCTCGCTGAACCTTCTGACGGTCAACGCGATGGTCGCGGCGCATTCGATCCTGGTGCCCCTGCAGAGCGAATTTTTCGCTCTGGAGGGTCTGTCGCAGTTGATGCTGACAATCCGTGAGGTCCGCCAGAGCGCGAACCCGGACCTGCGCATCGAGGGCGTGGTGCTGACCATGTTCGACGCCCGCAACAATCTCTCCCGCATGGTCGAGGAAGACGCGCGCGCCAACCTTGGCGACCTGGTGTTCACCACGGTGATCCCGCGCAACGTTCGGGTGAGCGAAGCGCCGTCCTATGCGTGTCCCGTGCTGACCTATGACACCAATTCCAAGGGCGCGCTGGCTTATCGGGCGCTGGCCGACGAGCTGCTGCGCAACAATGCGCAGATGGCGGCATAAGACCAAATTCGAGACGAGAGGGCAGTTATGGCAGAGAAACGCGAAATGCGTCGGGGACTCGGGCGGGGTCTGTCGGCCCTGATGTCGGATGTGGATGTGCGCCCGGCCGTGGTGGCCGAGGAAGAGGCAACACCGCGGACGCCCGATCGGATGATCCCGATCGAGAAGCTGTTCCCGAACAAGGACCAGCCGCGCCGGACCTTCACGTCCGAACAGCTCACCGAACTTTCGGAATCGATTCGGGCGAAGGGCATTATCCAGCCGATCATCGTGCGTCCCAGGCCCGGTTCGGAAGGGGACTTCGAGATCGTCGCCGGCGAGCGCCGCTGGCGCGCCGCGCAGATGGCGCAGCTCCACGAGGTGCCGGCGCTCGTCCGCGAGTTCGACGACATCGAAGTGCTCGAAGTTGCGATCATCGAGAACATCCAGCGCGCGGATCTGAACGCGATCGAAGAAGCGGCAGGCTACAAGCAGCTGATGAACCGCTTCGGGCATACGCAGGAAAAGATTGCCGAAGCGCTCGGCAAGAGCCGCAGCCACATTGCCAACCTGCTGCGTCTGCTGAACCTGCCGGAGTCGGTACAGACCATGGTGGTCGAAGGCGAGCTGACCGCGGGTCACGCCCGCACGCTGATCACCTCGGAGAACCCTGAGGAGCTGGCGAAAGAGATCGTCCGGCGCAAACTTTCGGTCCGCCAGGCCGAGCAGCTTGCCAAACCACAGACACAGAAAGCTCCGAAACAGGGTCTCAATGGATTTGGCGGGGCGCAGAAGGATGCCGACACGCGCGCGCTGGAGGGAGATCTCTCGGCAGCGCTCGGAATGAAGGTCGCGATTCAGAATGCGCCGGGCGCCGAGAGCGGAAAGCTGGTCGTGAGCTACGAAAGCTTCGAGGAGCTGGACAAGCTCTGCGCGATCCTCAGCGCTGCCCGCTAAGGGATCTCTCCACAGGATCCTGTGGAGAGATCTCGTTGAGGTGCACATGAGGCAATAGCCGTACCCGGAAGACCGGGCGTTTGTTCACCAGATCCGACCGGATCCGACGGATCTGGTTCAAATAGAGAAGGCCGAGCCCATGTGGCTCGGCCTTCTGGTTTTCCGCGATCATTCTGGGGGCGAGATCTCCACAGGATCCGACCGGATCCTGTGGGTAACGTTTCACATGAAACGGCGAGGGCTCAGTTGGTCAGAAGCTCGGAAATGACCCCGTTGAGCACCAGCCGCCCCTCGGTCGTGGCCCCGATCAGGTCGCGCTCGCGCCAGATCAGGCCAAGGTCCTGAAGCTCGCTCAGCTTGTGGGCGGGCAGGGGCGTCGGTGAGATCTCGGCAAGACGCGCCAGCGAGATCCCCTCGCTCAGACGCAGACCCATCATGACAAATTCTGTCATGATGTCCTCGGAACCGAGCGGATCGAAAACGCTGTCGCCGCGACCGGCCTCGGCCTTTTCGATCCAGGCGCCGGGCATTTTCCAGGCCTCGGTGGCATGACGTGTGCCGTTCACCGTGACACGGCCGTGCGCACCGGGACCGACGCCGACGTAATCTCCGCCGCGCCAGTAGACGAGATTGTGCCGCGACTGCGCGCCGGCCAAAGCGTGGTTCGACACTTCGTAAGGGGCATAGCCCGCCTTCGCGGTGATCTCCTGCGTCGCAAGGAACATGTCGGCGGCAAGATCCTCGTCGGGCAGCTTCTTCATCTGGCCGCGCTGCGCGCGCTCCCAGAACATCGTGCCTTCCTCGATCGTCAGCTGGTAGAGCGACAGGTGGTCGGCAGCGAGATCGAGCGCTTCGCGCAGCTCTGTTTCCCAGCCTTTCAGGGTCTGGTTCTCGCGCGCGTAGATCAGGTCGAAGTTGACCCGCTCGAAGACCGACTTGGCGGTTTCCAGCGCGACGATCGCCTCATCCACGTCATGCAGTCGCCCGAGGCGGCGCAGATCGTCCGGCCGCAGGCTCTGAATGCCCATGGAGACCCTGTTGACGCCCGCCTCGCGGAAGCCCTCGAACTTCGAGACCTCGACCGAGCGCGGGTTCGCCTCCAGCGTGATCTCGATGTCATTGGCCCAGGTCCAATGTTCCTTGGCGGCGTCCAGAACGGCCTGAACCGTCGCCGGCTCCATCAAGGAGGGCGTGCCGCCGCCGAAATAGATCGAATTGAGGATGCGTCCCGAGGTCAGCGCGCCGTAGCGGCGGACCTCGGAACCGAGTGCGTCTGCCCAGCGGGTCTGGTCGATCGACCGGACGACATGGCTGTTGAAGTCGCAGTAGGGGCATTTGGCCTCGCAGAAAGGCCAATGCACGTAGAGGCCGAAGCCTCCTTCACGCCAGGTTTCAGACCCGGACTCAGGCATCATCGCGGGCAAAGCAGCCCTGCACGAACTTGGCGAAGGCATCGGCGCGGTGGCTGATGCGGTTCTTTTCGTCGCTCGCCATCTCGGCGAAGGTGATCTCATGGCCCTCGGGCTGGAAGATCGGGTCGTAGCCGTGGCCGTTGTCGCCGCGCATCGGCCAGACCACCTGGCCCTCCATCACGCCGGGGAAGACGGCATCGGTGCCATCGGGCCAGGCAAGGACGAGCGTGCAGTTGAACCGCGCGGTCCAAGGCTGTGCAGAGCCGGTCTTCAGCAGCGCGTCGTGGGTCTTGCCCATGGCCATGACGAAGTCCCGACCATTGGGCGTTTCGGCCCAATCGGCGGTGTAGACACCGGGAGCGCCGTCGAGCGCATCGACCGAGATGCCGCTGTCGTCGGCGAGCGCCGGCAGGCCGGTGGCCTTGGCAGCGGCATGCGCCTTGATGCGGGCGTTCTCGACAAAGGTGGTGCCGGTTTCCGCAGG
The DNA here is from genome assembly GCF_015223355.1 of Salipiger mangrovisoli. Lineage (GTDB taxonomy): Bacteria > Pseudomonadota > Alphaproteobacteria > Rhodobacterales > Rhodobacteraceae > Salipiger > Salipiger mangrovisoli. Next base: position 63,505 of record NZ_JADFFK010000002.1, read on the forward strand.
CTCGGGAAGGTTCATCTCCTTCGCGCCCACGACCTCGACCCCGTAGGGTGCGAGCAGCTCGGTGATCTCCTCGAGCTTGCCCGCGTTATGGGTCGCGACGAGCAGCTTCTTGTCGCTGAAGATCCGGCTCATTTGCAGGCCGCCAGCTGCGCTTCGACCAGTTGCGAGACGCCCGCCTCGGCAAGGTCCATCAGCTTGTTCATCTGGTCACGGCTGAAGGTCGCGCCCTCGGCGGACATCTGAACTTCGATCAGCTGGCCGTCGCCGCGCAGGATGAAGTTGCCGTCGACGCCGGCTTCGCTGTCCTCGGCATAGTCGAGGTCCAGCACCGGCTGACCGGCGTAGATGCCGCAGCTCACCGCCGCGACCGGGGTCAGAGGGTCGGTGGTGATGGCGCCGGTCTTCATCAGCTTGTTCACGGCAAGGCGCAGCGCGACCCAACCGCCGGTGATCGAGGCGCAGCGGGTGCCGCCGTCGGCCTGGATCACGTCGCAGTCGATGGTGATCTGGCGCTCGCCGAGCGCGACGCGGTCAACACCGGCGCGGAGCGAACGGCCGATCAGCCGCTGGATCTCGACGGTGCGGCCGCCCTGCTTGCCGGTGGTTGCCTCGCGGCGCATGCGCGAGCCGGTGGAGCGCGGCAGCATGCCGTATTCCGCGGTCACCCAGCCAAGGCCGCTGCCCTTCACGAAGGGCGGCACGCGGTCCTCGAGCGTGGCGGTGCACAGCACGTGGGTGTCGCCCATCTTGATCAGGCAGGAGCCTTCGGCATGTTTCGTGACGCCCGTTTCGATTGAAACGCTGCGCATATCGCTTAGATTTCGTCCAGAAGGTCTCATGAGTGCCTCTCTTCTCGGTTGCTGCCGGGATACTGGGGCTGATGCTGTCTCGCAACCCCGATTGACGGCTGCGAAGGGGGGCCTTTAATGACCCTGAACAGCCGGAGTTTGTGCATGAAAGAGGGTAGCCGTCTTCTCGAAGAGATGAACGATCGCTCGCGCGAGGTGTTCCGCCGCGTGGTTGAATCCTATCTCGAGACGGGTGAGCCGGTGGGTTCCCGCACCCTGACGCGCAGCCTGTCCGAGAAGGTCTCGGCCGCGACGATCCGCAACGTGATGCAGGATCTCGAGTACCTCGGGCTGCTCGACAGCCCGCATGTCTCGGCCGGGCGCGTGCCCACGCAGGTCGGCCTGCGGATGTTCGTCGACGGGCTGCTGGAGGTCCGCGACCTTGACAGTTCCGATCGGCAGGCGCTGGACGCCACCACCGCGCAGGGCGGCGACGACATGGGCGGGCTTCTCGACCGGGTCGGCGCCGCGCTTTCGGGGGTAACCCACGGGGCATCCTTGGTTCTGACCCCCAAGCACGAGGCCCCGGTCAAACATATCGAGTTCGTCTCGCTCGGCCACGACCGGGCGCTGGTGGTGCTGGTCTTTGCCGATGGCAGCGTCGAGAACCGGCTGTTCCGCCCGCCCGCCGGGCAGACCCCCAGCTCGATGCGCGAGGCGGCGAATTTCCTCAACGCGCTGATCGAGGGAAAGACCCTGTCGGAGCTGCGCGGCGAGATCACCCGCCAGATCGCGACCCGCCGGCAGGAGATCGACACGCTGGCGGCGGATCTCATCGAGACGGGCATGGCCGCCTGGGAGAAGGATGCCGACAATTCCGCCCGGCTGATCGTGCGCGGCACCTCGAATCTGCTGGGTCAGGACGGTGAGACCGAGGAGCTGGATCGCATCCGGTCGCTGTTTGACGACCTCGAACGCAAGCGGGATATCGCCGAGTTCCTCCAGCTGGCCGAGAGCGGCGACGGGGTCCGAATTTTTATCGGCTCCGAGAACAAACTTTTCTCACTTTCGGGTTCCTCTCTGGTGGTCTCTCCATATATGAACGCGGATCGAAAGATAATCGGTGCGGTCGGGGTCATCGGACCCACGCGGCTCAACTACGGGCGGATCGTACCCATCGTGGACTACACGGCACAGCTGGTCGGCAGGCTGATTGCCGAGCGGAGCTAGAGGTTAGACATGGCAGACGCGAAGAAAGACGAATTCCTCGACGACATCGAGGCGGCAGAGGCAGAGGCTTTCGCCGACGAGATGGAAGAGATCGACAACGAGGCGATCGAACTCGACTCGCTGCGCGCCGAGCGCGACGAGTACAAGGACCGCTTCATGCGGGCGCTGGCCGATGCCGAGAACGCCCGCAAGCGTGCCGACAAGGATCGCCGCGAGGCGCAGCAGTACGGCGGCTCGAAGCTCGCCCGTGACCTGCTGCCGGTTTATGACAACCTGAGCCGCGCGCTGAACGCGGCGCGTGACGCCGAGGCGGGCGAGGCGCTGATCGAGGGTGTGGAGCTGACCCTGCGCGAGCTGACCAATGTCTTCTCGCGCCATGGCATGACCACCATCAAGCCCGAGGTCGGCGACAAGTTCGACCCCAAGCAGCACGAGGCGATGTTCGAGGCCCCGGTGCCCGGCACCAAGGCCGGCGAGATCATCCAGGTCTCGGCCGAGGGCTTCATGCTCTACGACCGCCTGCTGCGTCCGGCACAGGTCGGCGTCAGCTCGATGCCGGGCTGATCTCGTCAGGGATAGTCACGGAAAACCCCCGGTCGAAGGACCGGGGGTTTTTCTTTGGGCAACAGCGGGTTTGGTTTCACGTGAATCCAAACCCGCCGGATGGATTCACGTGAAACCCTCCTAGCCCTTCAGCAGAGCCTTCAGATCGTAAAGCGCCTGAAGTGCCTCGCGCGGGGTCATCTCGTCAGGGAGCAAGGTTTCGAGCCGTTCTTCCACGACCGAAGGCCCCTTTTTCACCTGAACCGGCTCGGGTTTCGCCGCCGCCGAGAAGAGCGGCAGGTCGTCGATCAGCGCCTTGGGCGAGGTCCGGCCGCGCTCGCCCTCTTCCAGTGCGCTCAGCACGTCGCGGGCACGGGCGATGACGGCGGGCGGCAGGCCGGCAAGCTGCGCAACCTGCACGCCGTAGGAGCGGTCGGCGGCGCCCTCGCGCACCTCGTGCAGGAAGATCACCTCGCCCTCCCACTCCTTCACCGCGACGGTGGCATTGCCGACGCCCTCGAGCTTGGCGGCAAGCTGGGTCATCTCGTGGTAGTGCGTGGCAAAAAGCGCGCGCACGCGGTTGACGCCGTGCAGGTGCTCGAGCGTGGCCCAGGCGATCGACAGGCCGTCATAGGTGGCGGTGCCACGGCCGATCTCGTCGAGGATCACCAGCGCCCGATCGTCGGCCTGGTTGAGGATGGCGGCGGTCTCGACCATCTCGACCATGAAGGTCGAGCGCCCGCGCGCCAGGTCGTCCGAGGCACCGACGCGGCTGAAGATCTGGCTGACCACGCCCAGATGCGCACGGTCGGCGGGCACGTAGGAGCCCATCTGCGCCAGCAAGGCAATCAGCGCGTTCTGCCGCAGGTAAGTTGACTTACCGGCCATGTTCGGGCCGGTCAGCAGGGTCACCGCCGCGCCCTCGCCATGGGCATTCAGCGCGCAGTCATTGGCGATGAAGGGCGCGCCGCCCTGTTGCTGAAGCGCGCGTTCCACCACCGGGTGACGTCCGGCCTCGATCTCGAAGGCGCGGCTGCCGTCGACCTGCGGGCGGGCCCATTTCTGTGCCTTGGCCAAATCGGCAAGACCAAGCGCCACGTCGACCTCGGCCAGCGACAGCCCGGTCTCGGACACCTGCGGCGCGCGCGCGAGGATGGCGCCTTTCAGGCTTTCGTAGAGCCGCTTCTCGATTTCCAGCGCCTCGTTGCCGGCGTTCAGGATGCGGGTCTCCAGCTCGGTCAGCTCGACCGTGGTGAAGCGCACCTGGTTGGCGGTGGTCTGGCGGTGGATGAAGGTCTCGTTCAGCGGCGGAGACATCATCTTCTCGGCGTGGGTCGCGGTGGTCTCGATGAAGTAGCCCAGCACGTTGTTGTGTTTGATCTTCATCGAGGTGACGCCGCTCATCTCGACGTATTTCGCCTGCATCGAGGCGATCACCCCGCGGCCCTGGTCGCGCAGCGTGCGCGCCTCGTCGAGCGCCGCATCGTAGCCCGGCGCGATGAAGCCGCCGTCGCGCACCATCAGCGGCGGCTCGGCGACCAGCGCGGCCTCGAGCAGCGCGATAAGCTCGTCGTGGCCGGTCAGTGTTTCACGTGCATCAGCCAGAAGCGGCGGCAATTCGGCCCTATCGAGGGTCTGAGCGATCTCCTCGGCCTGTGCCAGCGCGTTGCGCACTGCGGCCAGGTCGCGCGGCCCGCCACGGTCGAGACCGAGCCGCGACAGCGCGCGGTCGAGATCGGGCACCTTGCGCAGGCTGTCGCGCAGAAGCTTGGCCTCGGCGCTCTCCATCGCCCAGTCCAGAGCCTGAAGCCGGGCTTCGATCACCTCTAGATTGCGCGAAGGGGACGAAACTCGCCTCTCAAGCAGGCGCGCACCGCCGGGCGTCACCGTCCGGTCGATCACCGACAGCAGCGAGCCGGCGCGCCCGCCGTTCATCGAATGCGTCAGCTCGAGGTTGCGGCGGGTGGCGGCGTCGATCTGCAACAGGTTCGAGACCGCATCGCGTTGCGGCGGGCGGAGCAGGGGCAGGCGGCCCTTTTGGGTGATGTCGAGATAGTCGACCAGCGCGCCGAGGGCCGAGAGCTCGGGCCGCTCGAAGGCCCCGAAGCCCGAGAGCGTCTGCACGGCAAAGAGCCGTTTCAGTCTCTCTTCCGCGCCGGTGGAGTCAAAGGAGGCCGCGCCCAGCACGGTGGGGTAGATGCCAAGATCGCTCAGCACCGGGCGCAACTCTTCGTCGGTGCTGTCGGAGACCAGAACCTCCGAGGGCGCGAGCCGCGCCAGTTCGGCACCGATGCGGGCGCGGTTCAGCGGCATGACGTGCAGCGCGCCGGTGGAAATGTCGGTCCAGGCCAGCGCCCAGTCGTCCCGAATTCGGCCCAAAGCGGCAAGGTAGTTGTGGCGGCGGGCTTCCAGCAGTGACTCCTCGGTGAGGGTGCCGGGGGTCACCAGCCGCACCACGTCGCGTTTCACCACCGACTTGTGCCCGCGCTTCTTCGCCTCGGCCGGGCTTTCCAGCTGCTCGCCCACGGCGACGCGGAAGCCCTTGCGGATCAGCGTCAGCAGGTAGCCCTCGGCCGCGTGCACCGGCACGCCGCACATCGGGATGTCGTCGCCCGCGTGCTTGCCGCGCTTGGTCAGCGCGATATCCAGCGCCTCGGACGCCGCCACCGCGTCGTCGAAGAACATCTCGTAGAAGTCGCCCATCCGGTAGAACAGGAGCGCGTCCGGATACTGCGCCTTGATCTCAAGATATTGCGCCATCATCGGCGTGACTGCCGTCATCTAGTCCCCCAGTGCTGCTTGGCGCAGACATACCAAAGCGCGCGGGGGCGGTGAAAGGCGAAATGCGCCCAGTTGAGCCACGCCTTCCCCTGCGCTAAGACAAACGCCGCTCATACCGGAGGAACGCAGGCCAATGACAAAAACAAAATTCACCCGTGAAGAGGCGCTTGCCTTCCACCTTGATCCGACCCCCGGCAAGTGGGAGGTCCAGGCGACGGTCCCGATGACCACGCAGCGCGACCTGAGCCTTGCCTATTCCCCGGGTGTTGCGGTTCCCTGCGAGGAAATCGCCGCCAACCCCGAGCTGGCCTATGACTACACGAACAAGGGCAACCTGGTCGCGGTGATCTCGAACGGCACCGCGGTTCTGGGTCTCGGCAACCTCGGTGCGCTGGGCGGCAAGCCTGTGATGGAGGGCAAGTCGGTCCTCTTCAAGCGGTTCGCCGACGTGAACTCGGTCGACATCGAGCTCGACACCGAGGACCCCGAGGAATTCATCAAGGCCTGCAAGCTGATGGGGCCGACCTTCGGCGGCATCAACCTCGAGGACATCAAGGCGCCCGAATGCTTCATCATCGAGCAGCGCCTCAAGGAAGAGATGGACATCCCGGTCTTCCACGACGACCAGCACGGCACCGCGGTGATCTGCGCCGCGGGCCTGATGAACGCGCTGCACCTCTCGGGCAAGAAGATCGAAGACGTGAAGATCGTGCTCAACGGCGCGGGCGCGGCGGGCATCGCCTGCCTCGAGCTGCTGAAGTCGATGGGGGCCAAGCATGACAACTGCATCATGTGCGACACCAAGGGCGTGATCTACCAGGGCCGCACCGAGGGCATGAACCAGTGGAAGTCGGCGCATGCCGCCAACACCAAGCTGCGCACCCTCGACGAGGCGATGGTCGGCGCCGATGTCTTCCTCGGCGTCTCGGCCAAGGGTGCGGTCACGCAGGACATGGTCAAGAGCATGGCCGACAACCCGGTGATCTTCGCCATGGCGAACCCCGATCCCGAGATCACCCCGGAAGAGGCCCATGAGGTGCGTGTCGACGCCATCGTCGCCACCGGCCGCTCGGACTATCCGAACCAGGTTAACAACGTTCTTGGCTTCCCGTACCTGTTCCGCGGCGCGCTCGACATCCACGCCCGGGCGATCAACGACGAGATGAAGATCGCCTGCGCCCGCGCGCTGGCCGAGCTCGCGCGCGAAGACGTGCCCGACGAGGTGGCGGTGGCCTACGGCAAGTCGCTGACCTTCGGCCGCGACTACATCATCCCCACGCCCTTCGACCCGAGGCTCATCCACCGAATCCCGCCCGCCGTGGCGCGCGCCGGCATGGACACCGGCGCCGCGCGCCGCCCGATCATCGACATGGAGGCCTACGAGGCCGGGCTTCGCGGCCGCATGGACCCCACCGCCGCGGTGCTGCGGGGCATCAACAGCCGCGCCCGCGCCGCGCAGTCGCGGATGATCTTCGCCGAGGGTGACGATCCCCGCGTGCTGCGCGCCGCGGTCATGTACCAGCGCAACGGCTTCGGCAAGGCGATCGTCGTGGGCCGCGAGGCCGACGTGAAGGAGAAGCTCGAGGCCAGCGGACTCGGTGACGCGGTGCGCGAGATCAAGGTGGTCAACGCCGCCAATACCGCGCATCTCGAGACCTACAAGGAGTTCCTCTACCAGCGCCTGCAGCGCAAGGGCTACGACCGCCAGGACGTGCACCGTCTGGCAGCGCGCGACCGCCACGTCTTCGCCTCGCTGATGCTGGCGCATGGCCATGGCGACGGGCTGATCACCGGCGCGACGCGCAAGTCGGCGCATGTGCTCGAGGCGATCAACCATGTCTATGACGCCGATGCCGAGCATGGGGTCGCCGGGGTCACCGCGCTGCTGCACAAGGGCCGCATCGTGCTGATCAGCGACACGCTGGTGCAGGAATGGCCCGAGGCGGAGGATCTCGCGAACATCGCCGAGCGCGCCGCGGGCGTCGCCCGCCACCTCGGCCTGGAGCCGCGCGTCGCCTTCGTGTCCTTCTCGACCTTCGGCTACCCGGTGTCGGAGCGGGCCTCGAAGATGCACCGCGCACCGAAGATTCTCGACGCGCGCGGGGTCGATTTCGAGTACGAGGGAGAGATGACGGTCGACGTGGCGCTGAACCGCAAGGCGCAGGAAAACTATCCGTTCCAGCGGCTGACCGGCCCGGCCAACGTGCTGGTGGTCCCGGCGCGCCACTCGGCCTCGATCTCGGTCAAGCTGATGCAGGAAATGGCCGGCGCCACGGTGATCGGCCCGATCCTCGCCGGCATCGACAGCTCGATCCAGATCTGCTCGACGACGATGACCGCCAATGACATTCTCAACATGGCGGTTCTGGCGGCCTGCAAGGTCGGCTGACCCGGCCCCGCGCCTGCCGGCAAGCTCCGGCAGGCGTATTTACCGGAACAATGAAAGGCGCGCGCATGGCGATCTACAACCTTGGGTCCATCAACGCGGACATGACCTACCGCGTGCCACATCTCCTGGCCCCGGGCGAGACGCTGGCGACCAGCTCGCTGACCCGCGGACTGGGCGGCAAGGGCGCCAACATGTCGGTGGCGGCGGCGCGGGCCGGGGCGCAGGTGCGCCATCTCGGTGCGGTCGGCGAGGACGGGCGCTGGGCGATCGAGCGGCTCACCGAATACGGGGTCGACACGCGGCAGATCGCCGTTCTGCCCGAGGCCACCGGCCATGCGATCATCATGCTCGACGCCGCGGCCGAGAACTGCATCCTGATCTATCCCGGCGCCAACCGGGCGCTTTCCGTGGAGCGCATCGAGGCCGGGCTGGCCGAGGCCGCGCCCGAGGATATCTTCGTTTTCCAGAACGAGACCAACGCGCAGCGCGAGGCCGCGGAACTGGCCTCGGCGCGCGGGCTGCGCGTGGCCTATGCCGCGGCGCCCTTCGACGCCGACGCGGTGACGCTGGTGCTGCCGCTGCTCGACCTGCTGGTGCTGAACGAGGTCGAGGCCGCGCAGCTCGAGCGCGCCACCGGGCAGGGCATCGACACCATCCCGGTGCGCGACGTGGTGGTCACGCTCGGCGCGCGCGGCTGCCGCTGGATCAACACCGACGCCGGCGAGAGCCGCGCCTTTGCCGCGCTGCCGGTGACCCCGGTGGACACCACCGGTGCGGGCGACACGTTCACCGGCTATCTGCTGGCCGGACTCGACCGTGGCCTGCCGATGCCGACCTCGATCGAGATGGCGCAGCGTGCCGCGGCGATCATGGTCACCCGGCAGGGCACCGCCGACGTCATTCCCGATCTCAAGGATGTCACCGAGCACCGTTTCTGAGCGGCCCGCGGCCGTCGTCCGGGGTCAGCCCCCGGCGAAGGCCGCCGCGCTGCCCCAGAGCGCCCGCACCCGCGTGTCGCGGCCGCAGGCCTCGCGGTAGCGCTTGTAGGCCGTGGATTGCCGCAGCGGTCCGAACCGGGTCAGCACGAGGTTGCTGCCCTTGTAGTAATCCTGATGATAGCTCTCGGCCGGCCAGAACCGCCCGGCCTGAAGCACCGGCGTGACGATCTTCTGCCCCAGGGCCACCTGCGCCTGGGCCTTTGCCGCCTCGGCGGCGCGCTTCTGCACCGGACCATTGGCGAAGATCGCCGTGCGGTAGCTGTCGCCGCGGTCGCAGAATTGCCCGCCGGCGTCGGTCGGATCGATCGATCGGAAGAACAGCGCGTAGAGTTCCTCGGCCGTGATGCGGCTGTCGTCATAGAGGATCCGCACCGCCTCGTAGTGGCCGGTGCCGCCGCGGCTCACCTGCTTGTAGGTGGGAGCCTGGAGCGTGCCGCCGGTGTAGCCGGAAATCACCTCGCGCACCCCGCGCACCTTCTCGAAATCGGCCTCGACACACCAGAAGCAGCCGCCCGCAACTATGATCTCCCGCGTTTCGGCATGCGCAGCGGGGGCCGTGGATTGCATCGCGATCAGGGTCGAAACCAGCGCAGTGACCAGCCACCTCATGTCTTTTCCCTCCTCCTCTCCTGTCGCTCCAGCCTGCGCCCCAGCGCTGCGCCGATCAACGATTTTTCGAAGCGGGCCGGGTCCGGTGACGTGCCGAATTCAGGGTATCCCCCGCGCCCGAAGGCCGCGGCGGGGCGCGCTGCGAATAAATGCGAAAAAAGTTGCACGCGCCCGAAACTTCTCGCGGCTCGGTTGCGTGTCTCAAGCAATGTCGTGACGGCAGGGCGGTGTTGCTCCCGCCTGGACCATCGCGGCGGAAGGGTAACGAGTTTTGGCGGCCTGATCCGCAAGCGCACTACAGGTATTCTTAACGATTTGCCGCCATCTTCTTCGGAAGGCTTTTGCTGGCGGCGCGCGGAAGGGCCGGTTGATTAAAGACGGCGGCCATGTGCAGCCGAAGAAAGACAAGAATTGCACCGAAGACGACTGGCGAAGCCTCGTGCGGGGATGCCATGGAAACCGGCGGTGCACAGAAGCTAGGGCGCGCTTGCGTATCCCCACCTCGGCGTGCCCTGGGCCGCCTCCGGTGTCGTGACCGGAGGCGGCGATTTCATTCCGGCGCTCCCCTGTCCAGCGCCGCGCGGGTGAGCGGACAGCGGCTTCCTGCATACAGGCTTTCCAGAACCTCGGAGAACACCGCCGGCGCGCCCGGCACGGCTTCGAAGAGCGTCATGCAGGACCGCAGCTTGAGCGCATCGACCGGGCCGAGCATCTCCTCGGCGCTGCGCTCGGGATGCCGGAGCAGCCAGCCCGCCGCCTCGGTCAGCCGCGGCCCCAGGACCGGATGGGCGAGATAGGCGCGCGCCGCCTCGGCATCGTGCATTCCGAAATGTCGGGCGCGGGACGAACGTCCCAGGCTCTCGAGCTGGGGAAAGACCCACCAGATCCAATGCGACACCTTCTGGCCCGCCTGAAGTTCACGGCTGACCTGCGGCCAGATCCGCTCTTGCGCGTCGAGAAATTCCTGATGCTCCGCCATGCCACCCACCTCCTGCATGCGCTTCAGGTAGCATGGCGCGGCCGCAAATCGATGGCATGGACCCGTCCGGGGGCGCGTCGCGGGTCTTTGGTAAAAAAATCCCCGCCGGAGGCTCTCCGGCGGGGATAAGGTGGGTCGTCGGGTTGCTGTCGGGACGGCGGCTCAGCCTTTCAGGCGGCGGTTCCGTGCGGCCAGCAGTTTCAGGCGCAGCGCGTTGAGCTGGATGAAGCCCTTCGCGTCTTCCTGGTTGTAGGCACCGGCGTCCTCTTCGAAGGTCACATGCGCCTCGGAGTAGAGCGAGTGATCCGACCAGCGCGCCACGGTGCGCGCCGAGCCCTTGTAGAGCTTCAGCCGGACGGTGCCGGTGACATGCTCCTGGCTCTTGTCGATCAGCGCCTGCAGCATCTCGCGCTCGGGCGAGAACCAGAAGCCGTTGTAGATCAGCTCGGCGTAGCGCGGCATGATCGAGTCCTTGAGGTGACCGGCGCCGGAATCCAGCGTGATCTGTTCGATGCCGCGGTGCGCTTCGAGCAGGATGGTGCCGCCCGGCGTCTCGTAGATGCCGCGCGACTTCATCCCGACGAAACGGTTCTCGACGAGGTCCAGAACGCCGATACCGTGCTTGCCGCCATACTCGTTGAGCTTGGTGAGGATCGTCGCGGGCGACATCGCCTCGCCGTTGATCGCCACGGCGTCGCCCTTCTCGAAGCTGACCTCGATGTACTCGGGCTCGTTCGGCGCCTGCTCGACCGGCACCACGCGCTGCAGCACGTAGTCGGGCGCTTCCTCGGACGGGTTTTCCAGAACCTTGCCCTCGGAGGAGGTGTGCAGCAGGTTCGCGTCGACCGAGAACGGTGCCTCGCCGCGCTTGTCCTTGGCGACGGGAATCTGGTTCTGCTCGGCGAACTCCAGCAGGCGGGTGCGCGAGGTCAGGTCCCACAGGCGCCAAGGGGCGATCACCTTGATGTCGGGGTTCAGTGCATAGGCGGCCAGTTCGAAGCGCACCTGGTCGTTGCCCTTGCCGGTCGCGCCATGCGCCACGGCGTCGGCACCCTCGGCGGCGGCGATCTCGACCAGCCGCTTCGAGATCAGCGGGCGGGCGATCGACGTGCCGAGCAGGTACAGGCCCTCGTAGAGCGCGTTGGCGCGGAACATCGGGAAGACGAAGTCGCGCACGAACTCCTCGCGCAGGTCCTCGATATAGACTTTCGACACGCCCAGCATCTCGGCCTTGGCGCGGGCGGGCTCCAGCTCTTCACCCTGGCCGAGATCGGCGGTGAAGGTGACGACCTCGCAGCCGTATTCGGTCTGCAGCCATTTCAGGATGATCGAGGTGTCGAGGCCCCCGGAATAGGCCAGGACGACTTTCTTGGGCGCGGACATGGGCTTTCCCTCACGTATGAACTGGCCCCGCGCCTTACTGGGTTTTATCTCCGGTATCAAGGATCGGCCGTTGACCTATCGGCGTCATATGCTAGCGGTCGGCTAAGTAATTGGGAAACGGGTGGGGGTTCCATGAAGGGTTGGCGCATTTTTCTGCATTCCCTGCGGATGGTGATCGACAATATCGGCACGGCGCTGCGGGTGTCGCTGGTTCTGTATCTCGTGCAGGTCGCAAGCCAGATCGCCACCTATCTCCATCCTTCGGACACCGGCGCGGACGGGATGCCGGTGCCGATGATCGGCGTTCCGGCGCTCGCGCTCATGGTGCTGGCCGTGCTGGCGAGCCTGTGGATCGCCGTGGCCTGGCACCGCTTCGTGCTGACCGGCGAGGAGCCGCGCGGCTGGCTTCCGCAATGGCATGGCGGCGAAATCCTCGGTTATTTCGGCCGGTCGATCCTCATCGGGCTGGTGATCTTCCTGGGCATGATGGTCTCGGCCATCCCGGTTGCGCTTGTCGGCGCGGCCGTTCCGGGGCTCGCCCCGATCCTCGTCTTCGGCCTGGTGGGGCTGGGCGGCTACCTGTTCTTCCGGCTCGGGCTGATCCTGCCCGCCGCCGCGCTGGGCGAGAAGCTGACGCTGAAGCAGGCCTGGCGCGCCACCTCGGACGACGACGGCGCGGTGGTGACGCTGGCGCTGCTGGTGATCGGCGGCTCGCTGCTGGTCGAGCTTCCGGCGCTGATCGACGACAGCGCGGGCTCGATCGTCAACCTGGTCTACGGCCTGGTGATCAATTGGTTCGCGACGATGATCGGGATTTCGGTGCTGACCTCGCTCTATGGCCATTTCGTCGAGAAGCGCCCTCTCGGCTGAGTCCCGCCGCGTTTGCATCGGCCTTGCGCAAAGCGCGCCGATGCGCCACAGCCTAGGGCATGGATGATTTTCTCGCTCACGCCCGCGCCGCCACTCAGGAAATGCGCTCGGTCTTTCCCGAGACGCCGCTTCTGCGCAACGATCACCTCTCGGCGATCTTCGGCGCCGAGATTTGGCTCAAGCGCGAGGACCTGAGCCCGGTGCGCAGCTACAAGCTGCGCGGTGCCTTCAACGCCATGCGCAAACGTCCGGAAGCCGCGGTTTTCGTCGCGGCGAGCGCCGGCAACCACGCGCAGGGCGTGGCCTACATGTGCCGCCAGTTCGACAAGACCGGGGTGATCTTCATGCCGGTGACCACGCCGCAGCAGAAGATCCAGAAGACCCGGATGTTCGGCGGCGCAAACGTCGAGATCCGTCTGATCGGGGACTATTTCGACGAATGCCTGACCGCCGCGCAGGCCTATTGCGCCGAGATCGGCGGGCATTTCCTGTCGCCCTTCGACGACGAGGACGTGATCGAGGGGCAGGCCACGGTGGCGGTCGAGATCGAAACGCAGCTTGGCCGAGTGCCGGATCACCTGGTGATCCCGGTGGGCGGCGGCGGGCTCGGCTCGGGGCTGCTCAGCTATTTCGGCACGGATACCAATTATACCTTCGTCGAGCCGCAAGGCGGGGCCTGCCTGCGCGCGGCGCTGGAAGCGGGCAAGCCGGTGACGCTGCCTGCGGTCAACAATTTCGCCGATGGCGCGGCCGTGGCGCGGATCGGGGCGAAGACCTTCGAGGTGCTGAAGGGGGTTGGCCTCGCCAACACGTTGGCGATCAACGAAGACCGGCTTTGCACCACCATGCTCGAGATGCTGAACGTCGAGGGCGTGGTTCTGGAGCCCGCCGGGGCGCTGTCGATCGATGCGCTGAAGGACCTCGGCCAGTCGATCCGCGGCAAGACCGTGGTCTGCATCACCTCGGGCGGCAACTTCGATTTCGAGCGGCTGCCGGAGGTGAAGGAACGCGCGCAGCGCTACTCGGGGGTGAAGAAGTACTTCATCCTGCGCCTGCCGCAGCGTCCCGGTGCGCTGAAGGACTTCCTGAATTTCCTCGGGCCGGAGGATGATATCGCCCGCTTCGAGTACCTGAAGAAATCGGCGCGCAACTTCGGTTCGGTGCTGATCGGGATCGAGACGGCGAATCCGGCGAATTTCGACCGGCTGTTCGGCGATCTCGACGCGCATGGCTATGCCTATCGCGACATCACCGACGACGAGGTCCTGGCGCAGTTCGTGATCTGAACAGGGCCGTGCCGGGCGATATCCCCCGGTGCGGCCCCTGATCCATGCTCAGGCCGCGCGCAGCCGCGGCAGCTGATCAAGAAATTCCTGCCGCGAGCGGGCATAGCAGCTGCACAGCATCTCGGGGTCGAGCGGTGCCCCGAGCCCGGCGCTGATCGCCAGTTCGCCCGCCTCGCAGAGTGTCGAGAGCCGGGAAAACCCCAGGTTCAGAGTACTGCCCTTGAGAAAATGCAGCTGTTCGGACAGCGCGTGCCGATCGGTGGCGCAGCCCGGCAGTCGATCCAGCGTGGCCTGCACTTCGGTCAGGAAAAGCGCGACGACCTCGTCAAAATCCTCGGCCCCGATTTCCGCGCGCAGGTCGGACACCCGTTGCCAGTCGATCAGCGGGCCGCCGGGATCCGGGTAAAGGACGGGCTGCGCGGACGAGGGCGGGGTTTCGGTCATCGGGATACCTCCTGCCCGCAGTGTCTCAGGAAAGTCTGAACGAAGCCTTTCGGCCGGTCCGACCGGGGCTGGACCGCTGCCGGGCGAAAGCGGCCATTAACGCCGGGGGTCTATTCTGCCGTCCTGTCACACACGGCTTGAAAGGATGCGGGGTGGTCCCGAACACGGCGGAAAGTTTCGATCCGAAATGGGGGCAGGTGCCGCTCCGGCGGGTGCTGGTGGTGGATGACAGCCCGTTGCAGCTGAAGATCCTTTCTTCCATGCTCCAGCGCTGGGGGCTCGAGGTGCAGCAGGCCCAGAGCGGTGCCGAGGCGCTTCGGCTCTGCGACGAGATGCGCCCCGACGCGGTGCTTTCGGACTGGATGATGCCGGGCATGGACGGGCTGGAATTCTGCCGCCTGTTCCGCGCCCAATGCGGCGACCGCTACGGCTATTTCATCCTGCTGACCAGCAAGAGCGACAAGGCCGAGATCGCGCGCGGGCTGGATGCGGGGGCGGATGATTTCCTTACCAAGCCGGTGAACGCCGGCGAGCTGCGGGCGCGGATCAACGCGGGGGCACGGATCGTGCAGATGCAGCGCCAGCTTTCGGCGACGCTCGGGCGGTTGCAGGCGGCCTATGACGCGGTGGACCGCGACCTGCAACAGGCCCGCACCATCCAGCAGGCACTGGTGCCGCGCCGCAGCCGCCGCATCGGCAGCTCGCAGGTGAGCCTTCTGCTCAAGCCCTGCGGCCATGTCGGCGGTGACCTGGTGGGCAGCTTCTCGCATTGCGAGCGCAGCGTCGGCGTGTTCAGCATCGATGTCTCGGGCCATGGCATCACCTCGGCGCTCATGACCGCGCGCATCGCCGGGCTGCTGGGGGGGGACTTTCCGGATCAGAACATCGCGCTCGAGCGTATCGTTCACGGCACGCTTTTCCGCCCGCCCGACGAGGTGGCGCGCCGGCTCAACGAACGGCTGGCCGCCGATCCGGGCGTCGCGGAATACCTGACGATGGCCTATGCGGTGGCCGATCTCGATTCCGGCAGGGTCGAGCTGGTGCAGGCGGGCCATCCGCCGCCGCTGCTGCTGCGCGCGGGCGGCGGCAGCGAATTCATCGGGCAGGGGGGGCTGCCGGTGGGGTTGGTTCCCGGTGCGCGCTACGAGCGGCTGCGCCTGCAGATGCGGCCGGGTGACCGGCTGCTGCTCTATTCCGACGGGTTCACCGAGGCGTTGCTGCCCGATGGCACGCAACTCGACCTGGCCGGGCTGCGCGCGCTGGCCACCGAGGTGCAGGGGCAGGGCACCGAGTATCTCGACGACCTTTACTGGCGGCTGACCCAGCGCACGCGCAGCGGCCGGCGCCTCGAAGACGACGTCTCGGCCGCCCTGCTGGAGCTTGGCGGCTGAGACGGTTCAGCGCAGGAGGCGGCGCAGGAAGTCGCGGTCGCCGGGATTGCCGAGCAGTTCCGAGGCCAGCTCGGGGTCCATCCACACCGCCTGGTGCCCCGGCTCGCTCGGCGCGCCAAGCGGGCGCACCGGGCGGGCGGCGTAGATGATGCAGAGCTTCTCTGCCCAGAGGTCGTATTCGGGCATGTAGGTGAAGCGGCGGAAGGCACCAAGCCGGCGCGGCGCGTCGATCTTCCAGCCGGTTTCCTCGAAAACCTCGCGGTGCAGCGCGGCGAGGGGAGACTCACCCGCGTCGATGCCGCCGCCGGGCAACTGGTACTCGGGCCAGGGTTCCGCCTGATGGGTGACCAGGACCGCGCCGTTTCGTGGCAGGATTGCATAGGCTCCGGGACGCAGGGTGTACCGACGCCCGGATTCGGGCGGTTCGCCGTATCTTGCAGTCATCGGTCCCCCTTGGTTCCCGTGGTCTTGCTGCTTATATGGGGCCGATATGCCAAGATCCGGCAGATAAGGAAACCCCATGACCATCGGCAGCAAACTCGCCTGGGACGATACCGTCCTTCCATTTCAATTGGACAACGCCGACATCCGGGGCCGCGTGGCGCGGCTCGACGGGGTGCTGAACGGGGTCCTCAGTCAACACGACTATCCCGAGCCGGTCGAGGCGCTGATCGCGGAGATGACTCTGCTGACCGCGCTGATCGGCCAGACCATGAAGCTGCGCTGGAAGCTGTCGCTGCAGGTGCAGACCCGCGGCGCGCTGCGCATGATCGCGACCGACTACTTCGCCCCCACGAAAGAGGGCGAGCCGGCCCGCCTGCGCGCCTATGCCAGCTTCGACCGCGACCAGGTCACCGACGCCCCGGCCTACGACCAGCTCGAGGACGGCTATTTCGCCGTGCTCATCGACCAGGGCAAGGGCACGACGCCGTACCAGGGCATCACCCCGCTGGCAGGCGGTCAGTTGGCGCGCTGCGCGGAAAGCTACTTTGCCCAGTCCGAACAGATCCCGACCCGCTTCATGCTCAACTTCGGCAACGTGCCGCAGGCGGATGGCAGCTCGCACTGGCGGGCCGGCGGCGTGATGCTTCAGCACATGCCGAAAGCCTCGCCCTTCGCCAAGCCGCAGGTCGACGGCGAAGGCGGCAGCGGCGAGAACGGCGTGCTGCGCCCCGAGGATCTGCTCGGCGACACGGATGACGGTGAGAACTGGCGCCGCGTGAACTTCCACCTCGACACGGTGGACGAATTGGAGCTGATCGGCCCGGATCTCGCGCCGACCGACCTCTTGGTGCGGCTCTATCACGAGGAAAACCCGCGGGTGTTCGACGCCCAGCCGGTGCGTTTCGGCTGCACTTGCTCGGAAGATCGCGTGCGCCAGTCGCTGTCGATCTACTCGGCGCGGGACATCGAGAAGATGACCACCGAGGACGGCAAGGTCACCGCAGACTGCCAGTTCTGCGGCGCGCATTACGAACTCGACCCGGAGTCGGTCGGGTTCGAGGCCAAGAAGTGAGCCGCGTCCGGGATCAGATCGATCTGCTGAAACGGGCGCTGGAGGCGGACTCCGGCGTCTCGTCCGATTTCGACCTGAACCCGGACACGCCTCTTCCGGCGGGGCGCAAACTGCGTCCCGCCGGGGTCCTCGCAGGGTTTGTCGCCTGCGAGCAGGGGCTCGAGCTGGTGCTGACCAAGCGCAGCTCGCGGCTGAAGCACCACCCCGGCCAGATCGCCTTCCCCGGCGGCAAGGTCGATCCCGGTGACGAGGACGCGGTGGCCGCCGCCCTGCGCGAGGCGCGCGAGGAGGTGGGGCTGTCGGAAAGCCGGGTGGACGTGCTGGGCACGCTGCCAGCGCATGAAACGGTCACCGGCTTCCAGGTGACCCCGGTCATCGGCCTTGTCATGTATGATTTCGACCCTGTTCCGGAGCCCGGCGAGGTGGCAGAGGTCTTCCGCGTGCCCTTCGAGCACATTGCCGCGCTGGGCAATTACCGCATCCAGGGACGGCATTGGCAGGGCACCACGCGGCGTTACTGGACGGTGCCCTTCGGCCCCTATTACATCTGGGGTGCGACGGCGCGGATGCTGCGCGGGCTGGCGGAGCGGATGGCATGACTCCTGGCAAGACCACGGTAACCGGGGATTGGCTGACACGGGCCGAGACGCAGCAGGTGCTGGCCATGCTCGAAGCGGGCGGGCACCAGGGCTATGTCGTCGGCGGCTGCGTGCGCAACGCGCTGATGGGCGTGGCGGTGAGCGACGTGGACATCGCCAGCGACGCGCGTCCCGAGCGGGTGGTCGAACTGGCGCAGGCCGCGGGCCTGAAGCCGGTGCCCACGGGCATCGAGCATGGCACGGTGACGGTGGTGGCCGGCGGCATCGGTCACGAGATCACCACCTTCCGCGCCGACACCGAGACCGACGGCCGCCGCGCCGTCGTGCGCTTCTCGGGCGACATCGCCGAGGATGCGGCGCGGCGCGATTTCACCATGAATGCGCTCTACGCCGATGCGCGGGGGCTGATCCGCGACCCGCTGGACGGGCTTCCGGACCTGCGCGCCCGCCGGGTGCGCTTCATCGGCACTGCCACCGACCGCATCCGCGAGGATTACCTGCGCACGCTGCGCTACTTCCGCTTCTCCGCCTGGTACGGCGATCCCGAGCAGGGCTTCGACCCCGAGGCACTGGCGGGCATCGCCGAGACCCTTGATGGGCTCGACACCCTGTCACGCGAGCGCGTCGGGCAGGAAATGCTGCGCCTTCTGGCCGCACCCGATCCCGTTCCGGCGGTTTCGGTCATGGCGCAGGTCGGGGTGCTGGCGCATGTGCTGCCCGGAGCCTCGGTGATCGCGCTGGGTCCGCTGGTGGCCGAGGAGCAGAGACTGTCCGTCGCCCCCGATGCGCTGCGCAGGCTCGCCAGCCTTGGTGTCGAAGAGCCTGATCTGCGGCTCTCGAAGGCGCAGCAGCGGCAACTTTCCCTGTATCAGAGCCTGATCGGCGAGATGCAGAGCCCGGCGGAACTGGCCTATCGCCACGGTGCCGAGGTGGCGCAGAGCGTGCTCCTGCTGCGCGCCGCGAGCTTCCAGCAGCCGGTCACGGAAGACGCTCTCTTCGGGATGGCCAAGGGCACCGAGGTCCGCTTCCCGCTCTCGGCCAAGGATTTCATGCCTGCCCTGAAAGGCCCCGCGCTGGGCGAGGCGCTGCGCGACGCCGAGAAACGCTGGATCGCATCGGGTTTCACGCTTACCAAGGCGGAACTTCTGTCTGACGAGTAAGCGCACTACATGACTCTCGACCCGCTCTACGCCTTTGTCTTCTTCGGGCTCTTCTCGCCGGGTCCCAATGTCATCCTCCTCACCGCCTCGGGCGCGCGCTTCGGCGTGAAACGCACCTTGCCGCATCTCTTCGGCGTGGTGATCGGCGTCGGCATCACCGCCGGGCTCACCGGGCTTGGCATCGCGGCGCTGCTGCAACAGATGCCCCGGCTCGAGTTCGCGCTGCGCATCGCGGCGAGCCTATGGATGCTCTACATGGCCTGGGGGCTATGGACTTCAGAGCGCCGCAAGAAGGCCGAGGCAGAGCGCCCCATGACCTTGGTCGAGGGCGCGCTTTTCCAATGGGTGAACCCCAAGGTCTGGGCGGTGGCGCTGGCGGCGGCCTCGGCCTACCCGTCGATGATGGGTCCCTGGGGCGAGGCGCTGCGGCTGGGCTCGGCCTTCTCGGGCCTGAACCTCTTCTGCTGCCTGTTCTGGACCTCGGCGGGGGCGCTGCTGACCTTCCTTCTGGCGACCCCGGCGGCCTGGCGCTGGTTCACGCGGGTCATGGCCGTGGCACTGGCAAGTTTTTCCGTCATGGTGTTCCTGTAGGGCCTGACCTAGACCTAGCGTCATCTTTTCAGGACCTGACCCATGTTTCGCCGTTTCGAGAGCATGGTCGATCCTTATGTGGACTATCCGCAGACGGACCGGCCCCCGACCAAGCTGCTGCCCTTCATGCTGGACTATTCCCGGCCGTTCCGCCGGGTGTTCGTCTGGACCGGGCTTCTGTCGGTGGTGGTCGCCAGCGTCGAGATCGGGCTGATCTGGGCCATGGGCTGGGTCGTCGACATCCTAGGTGGCGATCCGGCGCAGGTCTGGGAGGCGCACGGCTGGCAGCTGATCGGCCTCGCGCTCTTCATCCTTTTCCTGCGACCGCTCTTCCAGGCGCTCGACGTGCTGCTGCTGAACAATGCGATCATGCCCAACTTCGGCACGCTCGTGCGCTGGCGCGCGCACAAGCAGGTTCTGCGCCAGTCGATCGGCTGGTTCGAGAATGATTTCGCCGGGCGCATCGCCAACCGCATCATGCAGACGCCCCCGGCGGCGGGCGAGGCGGTGTTCCAGGTCTTCGACGCGATCACCTTCTCGATCTCCTACCTCGTGGGGGCGCTGGTGCTGCTCGGGGATGCCGATCCTCGGCTGGTGATCCCGATGCTGCTCTGGCTTGCGCTCTATGCCGGGCTGATGCGCTGGACGGTCACCCGCGTCGGCGCGGCGTCCAAGGCCGCCTCGGATGCGCGCAGCTTCGTCACGGGGCGGGTGGTGGATGCCTATACCAACATCCACTCGGTGAAGATGTTCGCCCACGACCGGCAGGAGCTCGACTACGCCAAGGAGGCGATCGAGGAGGCGCGGCAGACCTTCCAGGCCGAGATGCGGATCTACACCTTGATGGATCTCGGGCTGATGGTGCTCAACGGGCTGCTCATCGTGGGGGTCGTCGGCTGGGCCATTGCGCTGTGGATGCAGGGTCACGCCAGCACCGGCGCGGTTGCGGCGGCCACGGCGCTGACCCTTCGGCTCAACGCGATGACCGGCTGGATCATGTGGGCGCTGACCACCTTCTTCCGCCAACTCGGTGTCGTGGCCGAGGGCATGGAAACCATTGCCCAGCCGATCGAGCTTGTGGATGCGCCGGAGGCGAAACCGCTGCGGGTCTCGCAGGGCGAGATCGCGGTCTCGACCCTGTCGCATCACTACGGGCGCGGCTCGGGCGGGCTTGATCGGGTGACGCTGACCATCCGGCCGGGCGAGAAGATCGGCCTTGTCGGTCGTTCGGGCACCGGAAAATCGACCCTCGTTAAGCTGCTTCTGCGCTTTTACGACCCCGAATCCGGAACGGTAGAGATCGACGGGCAGGACATCACCCGCGTCACGCAGGACAGCCTGCGGCGGCAGATCGGCATGGTGCAGCAGGACAGCGCGCTGATGCACCGTTCGGTACGCGAGAACCTGCTCTACGGCCGCCCCGAGGCGAGCGAGGCGCAGATGATCGAGGCCGCGAAACAGGCGCAGGCGCATGAGTTCATCCTGACGCTTGAGGACGGGCAGGGGCGGCGCGGCTACGACGCCCATGTCGGCGAGCGCGGGGTGAAACTCTCGGGCGGCCAACGGCAGCGCATCGCGCTGGCGCGGGTGATCCTCAAGGATGCGCCGATCCTGATCCTCGACGAGGCCACCTCGGCGCTCGACAGCGAGGTCGAGGCCGCCATCCAGGACACGCTCTACGGCATGATGGAAGGCAAGACGGTGATCGCCATCGCGCACCGGCTGTCGACCATCGCCGCCATGGATCGCATTCTCGTGATGGACGGCGGGCACATCGTCGAGGAGGGTGCACATGACGCGCTTTTGGCCCAAGCTGGCCTATATGCAGGATTCTGGGCGCGCCAGTCCGGCGGGTTCCTCGACCCCGACGCCGACAGCCAAGCGCAGGACACCGCATGAACTGACCCAAGACCGAGAGGACAAGGCATGAGCCTTTCCGACATGATAGACCCGTTTTCCCGCGCCCATACGCCGCCGCCGCAGACGCTGGGGCGCTTCGTGCTCTGGGCGCTGCGCGGAGCCTGGCCAGTGCTGATCCCGGCGGGGATCCTCTCGGCGCTGGGCGGGGTCTTCGAGGTGATGTCGGCGAAGCTGCTGGGCGATGTGATCGACAAGACCCTGAGCAGCCCCGCCAGCACGGTCTTTGCCGATCACTGGCTGTTCCTGCTGCTCTGCGCCGCCTTCTTCATCCTGCTGCGGCCGGGGATCGCCGGGCTCTCGGCCTACGTGCAGTCGGTCGTCATGCAGCCCAACGTGTTCAACCTGATCCTCAGCCGGGTCCACCGTTACACGCTGGGTCATTCGGTGACCTTCTTCGACAACGACTTCGCCGGGCGCATCTCGCAGAAGGAGATGCAGACCGCGCGGGCGCTGAACGACGTGATTTCCGAGGTCATCCAGGCGGTGCTCTTCGCGCTCGCGTCGGTGATCGGCTCGGTCTGGCTGGTCGGCTCTATCGACTGGCGCATCGGGCTGGCGCTGATCGGCTGGATCGTCGTCTACGGCCTGCTGCTGCGCCACTTCATGCCGCGCATCCGCACCCGCTCGAAGGCACGGGCCGCCGCGCGGGCCATGGTCACCGGGCAGCTCGTCGACACGGTGACCAACATCAAGACCGTGAAGCTCTTTGCCCATGACGAGTTCGAGGACCGCGCCGCGCTCGACGCCATGTCGACCTACCGCGAGCGGTTCATCGCCTTCGGTCATATCGCCTCGGCCTTCCGCTTCTGGCTGATGGCGCTGGCAGGCACGCTGCCCGTGCTGCTGATCGGTGGCGCTCTGGCCTTCTGGTCGCAGGGCTACGTCACGGCGGGCGACATCGCCGCCACCGGGGCCGTCGCCATCCGGCTCAGCCAGATGACCGGCTGGGTCAGCTTCACGCTGATGGGCATCTACGCCAACATCGGCGAGATCGAGGACGGCATCCGCACCATCACCCCCGATCACACGCTGCTCGACGCGCCGGACGCGCCAGCGCTGGCGGTGCCGCAGGGGCGCATCGAATTCCGCGACGCGGGCTTTGCCTATGGCCGCGAGGAAGGCGGTGTCGAGCATATCGCACTGGACATCGCGCCGGGTGAGAAGGTGGGCATCGTCGGGGCCTCGGGGGCGGGAAAATCGACCCTCGTGGCGCTGCTGCTGCGGCTCTACGACACGGAAAAGGGCGGTATCTTCATCGACGGGCAGAACATCGCGGGCGTCACGCAGGAGAGCCTGCGGCGGCAGATCGGCATGGTCACGCAGGAGACCGCCATGTTCAACCGCTCGGCGCTGGACAACATCCGCTATGGCCGACCCGATGCCACGATGGAGGAGGTGATCGCCGCCGCCGAGAAGGCCGAGGCGCATGGCTTCATCCTGCACCTGCGCGACCACATGGGGCGCAAAGGCTATGACGCGCATCTCGGCGAACGCGGCGTGAAGCTCTCGGGCGGGCAGCGGCAGCGCATCGCGCTGGCCCGCGCGATCCTCAAGGACGCGCCGATCCTGGTGATGGACGAGGCGACCTCGGCGCTTGATTCCGAGGTCGAAGCGCTGATCCAGCGGGCGCTCGAACGGGTGATGGAGGGCAAGACCGTTCTGGCCATCGCGCACCGGCTGTCGACCATCGCCAGCATGGACCGGATCGTGGTGCTGGATCAGGGTCGCATCGTCGAGCAGGGCAGCCACGACGCGCTGCTGGCGCGGAACGGGCTCTACGCGCGCTACTGGAACCGTCAGAGCGGCGGGGTGATCGACCCGCAGGAAGCTGCGGAATAGGCTCTGCCGCGTGCATCTGGCGCAGCGGATGAGGCTTGCGTGACAGCCCGGTTTGGGGGCATGACGCGGCGCATGAAACAGGTCACAATCGAACGGCTCGGGCACCAGGGGGACGGCATCGCCGCCGGTCCCGTCTTCGTGCCCGGCACTCTGCCCGGCGAGCTCGTCGAGGGCGAGATCACCGGCGGCATCATGGACGCGCCGCGTATCCTCCGGCCCTCGGAGATGCGGGTCAGCGCGCCCTGCCGCCACGCGAAAAGCTGCGGCGGCTGCCAGTTGCAGCATGCCCGGCCGGATTTCGTCGCCGAGTGGAAGCAGTCGGTGGTGCGCCAGGCGCTGGCCGCCCATGGCATCGAGGCCACGTTCCGCGAGATTGCCACATCGCCCGAGCAGACCCGCCGCCGCGCCGGCTTCTCGGCCAAGCGCACCAAGAAGGGCGCGCAGGTCGGTTTCCATCGCAAACGCTCGGACGTGATCGTCGAGGTGCCCGAGTGCCGCGTGGTCGATCCGAAGCTCTCTGCCGCCCTGCCGCTGGTCGAGGCGCTGGCGGTTCTGGGGGCGAGCCGCAAGGCCGAGCTGTCGGTGCTGGTCACCACCAGCCTCGGCGGGCTCGACGTGGTCGTGAAGGGCGGCAAGGATGCCGACGCCGAGATGCAGCAGCAGCTTTCCGAGCTGGCGCGGCGGCATAACTGCGCGCGCATCGCCTGGGGGGATGACGCGGTGCTGACCCGCCGGCCACCGATGCAGAAGATGGGCCGGGCCGAGGTCTCGCCGCCGCCGGGTGCCTTCCTGCAAGCGACGCCGCAGGGCGAGGCGGCGCTGCTGGCGGATGTGCTCGAGCATATCGAAGGTGCCAGCCACGTTGTCGACCTGTTTGCCGGATGCGGCACCTTCGCGCTGCCGATCGCCGAGACGGCGCGGGTGCACGCGGTCGAGGGTGACAAGGCGATGACTTCGGCGCTCGATCACGGCTGGCGTCACGCGCAGGGCCTGCGCCATGTCACGACCGAGGCGCGCGACCTGTTCCGCAACCCGCTGCTGCCCGCCGAACTGGCGCGCTTCGACGCCGCGGTAATCGACCCGCCGCGTGCCGGGGCCGAGGCACAGGTCGCGCAGCTCTGCGAGGCGAAGATCCCGCGTATCGCTTTCGTGTCGTGCAACCCGGTCACCTTTGCCCGCGATGCGGCGGCGCTCCTGCGGGCCGGCTACGTGCTGGACGGGCTGCGCGTGGTGGATCAGTTCCGCTGGTCGACCCACATCGAGCTCGTTGCAGGATTCAAAAGGCAATAGTGCCGAGATTCCGACAGGTTCCTGCCATCTCCTCCTATCGCGATGCCGCGCGGTCATGTATAACTGTGGCAAAATAAGAACGAGTGAGACAGGCAAGATGTTTATTGGCAGGCACGTGTTCGTGCTCGCAGCAGTGTTGCTGCTTGCCGCCTGCGGCGGTGGGCGCGACCCGGCGAGCATGAAATTCAGGTCCTATGACGGGCCTGCGGTCACCCATGTCGTCGTGCATAAGCAGGCTCGAAAGATGTACCTGCTGCACCATGATTCGATCATGAAGGTCTACGACGTCGGGCTGGGCTTCAGCCCGACCGGCGACAAGAAGGTCGAGGGTGACGGCAAGACGCCCGAAGGGCTTTACATGATCGACCGGCGCAACCCGAATTCGCGGTTCCACCTGAGCCTCGGGATCGATTATCCCAATGCCGCCGATCGCGCCGAGGCGCGCTTTCTTGGCGAGAGCCCTGGAGGGGACATCTTCATTCACGGGCGTCCCGCGGCCTATCAGAACGGTGTCTGGGACTGGACCTGGGGCTGTATCGCGGTGAGCGACCGCGAGATCGAGGACATCTACGCGATGATCCGCACCGACCGGCCGACACCGATCCTGATCATGCCCTGAACGGGCGGTACTGCACCGATCCTAGACAGGCCGCCCCTTGGGCGGCCTTTTGCTTTTGCAGGGGCGTTTCGGGCGCGTCCGCCGCAACGAAAATGGCCGCCCCGAGAGGCGGCCATTCGATCATTCCCGGAGGACGCGGCTCAGAAGCCGGCGGTTTGCGTGCCCGGAGTCGGCGCGAGATCGGGCGCACCCATGACCAGCGTCCACCAGATCTTGCCGCCGGGTTCCTGGAACCAGGCGAATCCCATCTGGCGCGCGGCAGGATCAAGGATCACGTCGCGGGTCGGCGCATCGTCCATCCAGGCAGCCAGCGTCTCGAGCTCGGACTCGTAGGTCTCCGAGATGTTCTCGCCGAGCAGACGACCCGTGTAGCCGACGCGCTGCACCCGGTCGATCGGCGAGGAGCCGTCGGAGCCGAAGTGCCAGGGGCGGTTCTGCACCGACATGTCGCGCGAATGGGTGGCCGCGGCGGCGTTCAGCTTGGAATCGAGCGAGACGCCCGCAACACCGCGCGCCTGGCGCAGGGCGTTGACCGAATCGAGCATCGAATACTCGATCTTGCCGCTTTCGCTCTCGTTGATCCGGTAGACGCGCGGAAGCGGCTTGCCGTCCGGGCCGATTTGCAACGGCGCCACCGTCTGGGCACAGGCCGCGGCGAGCAGGCCGGAGGAAAGCAGGAGAAACGTGCGTCTGTTCATTTTTGGCTGGCCTTCGCGTACCGCTTGTTCACTATCGCGGGACTCACATAGCTTGCCCTGCGTGCGTGATCAAACCCACATGCATGTGATCGCACGTGTACACCTGTGTTTGATTTGCGACTGCGGCGCTCTCGCCATATGAATGGGGAACCTTCAGTGGCTCTCGGGCGTACGGCCTTAGAGCCTTCTACTGGCATTTCGTATTCGTGGCTCCAAAGGACACTTCCGCCATGGCAAAATCCCCCTACTCCCGTCGCGCCTTCCTCGCCGGCTCGGCCGCGCTGGCTGGCGCGGCGGCGACGCCGGCCCTAGCGCAGAGCTACAATGGCGCGGGCACGGTCGAGATGGAGAACGATATCTCTAAGGTCATCCGCCACAACATCTCGAGCTTCCGCACCCTCGACTGGCAGCCCTACTTCAGCAACCTGAGCAAGGGCGCGGTGCTGGTCGATATCTCGTCGCGCGCGCTGCATTTCTGGGAAGAAAACGGCCGCTATCACCTTTATCCGTCGTCGGTGCCGCTGACCGATGACCTGACCCGCAAGGGCCGCACCCAGGTGGTGCTGAAGGACCCGCACCCCGACTGGCGTCCGACGCCGTCGATGAAGCAGCGCAACCCGGAATGGCCGGATTACGTGCCGCCGGGCCCGGACAACCCGCTCGGAACCCGCGCGCTGCACCTGAGCTGGCAGTACTACCGAATCCACGGCACCCACGACACGCGCAAGATCGGTCGCCGCTCGTCGAATGGCTGCATCGGTCTCTATAACGAGCACGTCGAGGCGCTTTACGAGATGGCGCAGGTCGGAACGCAGGTGTTGCTGATTTGACGACAGGTCAACTGGTCGAAAAACCCAGATATCTCTAGGGGTTTGCTTTATCGGCGGATTTCTGCTTAGAAAATTGGCACGAGGTAAGTCTTGATGCTTGCCGTGGCCGGTTTTCCGAAGCCCCGGCAGGCGTTTTCTGGAGGTTAACATGAAGAAACTCGCACTCGCCGCCGCACTCGCAGCTTCCGCCACCTCGGCAATGGCCGGCTCCTACGCCAAGGACGACATGGTCATGGAGCCCGTCGTCGTGGTGGAAGAGACCCAGGCGTCGTCCTCTTCGGCCGGCATCCTGATCCCGCTGCTGCTGATCGCCGTCGTCGCTGCTGCTGCCGCGACCGACTGATCGGACGGAGCGATCCGGAACAGAAAAGGCGGTGCGAAAGCACCGCCTTTTTTGTCGCCCGTTCGGCAAGCTGCGGGTGGCTCAGTCGAGCCAGCCCTTCAGGTTGTCCTCGATCACCCGGCTCAGCGCCTCGATATGCGCCGGATCGTCGTTCAGGCAGGGGATATAGGTGAACTCCTCGCCGCCCGCGTGCTCGAAGCTCTCGCGAATCTCCTCGTTGATCTCTTCGAGAGTCTCGATGCAGTCGGCCGAGAAAGCCGGGGCGATCACCGCGATGCGCTTCTTGCCTTCGTCCTTCGCCAGCCGCGCGACTTCTTCCACCGTGTAGGGCTTCAGCCATTCCTCGGGGCCAAAGACCGATTGGAAGGTGGTGCGGATCTGCGTCTTGTCCCAACCGAGGCGCTCGCGCAGCAGCCGCGTCGTTTTCTGGCACTGGCAATGGTAGGGATCGCCCTGCATCAGGTAGCGCTTCGGCATGCCGTGATAGGACACCACCAGCATTTCGGGCTTCTGGTCCTTGGCCGCATAGGCCCGTTCAACCGACTGCGCCAGCGCTTCGATGTAGAGCGGGTGCTCGAAATAGGGATCGACCACGCGCGCGGTGGGTTGCCACGGCTCGTCCATCAGCGCCTTGAAGAAAGCGTCGTTGGCAGTGGCCGAGGTCGCCCCCGCGTATTGCGGGTAGAGCGGGAAGAACAGGATCTTGCGGCAGCCGGCCTCGGTCATCGCCTTGACCTTCGACTTGGTCGAAGGGTTGCCGTAGCGCATGCAGAAATCGACCATCACCTGATCGCCATAGCGCGCCTTCATCGAGGCCGCGATGGCGGCGCTCTGCGCCTTGGTGATCGTCATGAGCGGGCTCTCGTTGAGCGCCTCGTTCCAGATCGATTTGTAGTTTTTCCCCGAGGAGAAGGGCCGCTTGCTGAGGATGATCAACTGCAGCAGCGGCTGCCATTTCCACTTCGGGTAGTCGATGACCCGCTGGTCCGAAAGGAATTCCGACAAGTAGCGGCGCATCGGCCAGTAGCTGTAGTGATCGGGCGTGCCGAGGTTGGCGAGCAGGATACCGACTTTTTCGCGGGGGAGCGCCGGGTGATCGGCGGGGGCCTGAGCGGGACGGATCGGGCCGGTGGTCATGTCGTTCATGCGTTCTGTTCCCTCAAAGTCACGCGCTAATTAACGCGAATTTAGAATGATTCAATCCTTGAGCGGGGTTTCCCTCGCGCCGAGGGCGTCGGCGAGACGATGCGCCGCAGTGCCCGGTCGCAGCGGCTTCTGCTGGCTTTCGTCCGGAGCCCAGCCGGTCAGGGTCACCAGCTCGAACGTGGCCTTGAGCCGACCGTCGGGACGGGCGTAGGTCTGCGCGTAGAGCTCGGCG
The DNA here is from genome assembly GCF_015223355.1 of Salipiger mangrovisoli. Classification (GTDB taxonomy): domain Bacteria; phylum Pseudomonadota; class Alphaproteobacteria; order Rhodobacterales; family Rhodobacteraceae; genus Salipiger; species Salipiger mangrovisoli. The sequence goes on from NZ_JADFFK010000002.1 coordinate 91,979, forward strand.
GCGCGCAGCAGCACCGCGCGGCGGGTGGGGTGCCGCAGGCGGGCGGACAGAGCATTCGCCTCGCCCATGGCGCGCAGGTCGCGCATCAGGTGAAGGGCACTTTCGTAGCTGACATCGAGCGGCAGGGAATCCGCCACCGGCAGCGCCAGCCCGGCGCGTTGCAGCAGCGCACCGAGGTCGCGGATCTCGCCCATCGGCAGCACCCGCGGCGACAGTCCTCCGGTCACTTCGATCTCGGCCTGCCCAAGCGCGGCGCGCAGCTCGGAAAGGGTCTCGCCGCCGAAGGCGATGGTTACGCAGAGCCCGTCCGCCCTCAGGGCGCGGCGGCACTGGATCAGCTGGCCCACCGGATCGTTCGCCCAGTGCAGCGCCAGCGCGTGGATCACCAGGTCATGCGCCGCCGGCTCAAGGTCCAGAACCTCGTTGTCGGGGACGATCCGGGCGCCGGGCAGGGCACCCTGCCAGATCTCGGGGAAAGGCGTGACGATGGCCGGGGAATTGAACGCCCTGTTAACCATCATCAGGCGATCCTGCGCCTCGTCCCGCGCGGCTTCGTGCAGGAACAGCGCCCGCGCAAGCTCGGGCGCACGGCGCGCGCGGGCGCGGTGCGTGGCGAGGGCGGAGCGGTCTATGAGCTGCGGGGCCTGGCTGGAAACTGGGCGTGACATGGAGGCTAGATAGGATGCGCCGTGAGCGGTTGCAAACCTTGATGCGCGGGGCGCTGCGGCTGGTTTATCCGCCGCGCTGCCTGATCTGCGGCGGCTTGGTGGAAAGCGACCACGGGCTTTGTGGCCCGTGCTGGCGCGACACGCCTTTCCTTGGCGGGCTCTGCTGCGACCTCTGCGCTGCGCCGCTGCCCGGTCGGTCCGACGCGGCCGAGCAGTGCGACGCCTGCCGTGCGCAGGAGCGGCCCTGGCAGAAGGGCCGCGCGGCGCTGCTCTACCGCGACAATGGCCGCAAGCTGGTGCTGATGCTCAAGCACGGCGATCGCACCGACATCGCCGGCCCGGCGGCGCGCTGGATGGCGCGCGATCTGCGCGGGCTGGCCGAGGGGGCGCTGGTGGTGCCGGTGCCGCTGCACCTGCGCCGCCACCTGCGCCGCCGCTACAACCAGTCGGCGCTGCTCGGCGCGGCGCTGGCGCTAGAGCTGGGGCTCGGGCACATGCCGGACGCGCTGCGCCGGATCCGCGCCACACCCGCGCTCGATGGCAAGGGGCGCGAGGCGCGGTTCGCGGTGCTGGATGGAGCGATCCAGCCCTCGGCACGCGGCCGGACCGCGCTGGCTGGTCGGAAGGTGCTGCTGGTTGACGACGTGATGACCTCTGGCGCGACGCTTTCCGCAGCGTCGCGGGCCTGTATCGAGGCCGGGGCGACGCAGGTGGTGGTCTCGGTACTGGCGCGCGTTGCAAAGGATACCTAAATCCCTGAAAGATGGGCTGCCAGCCCGCCGGAAAGGGAACTCCTGAATGAAACCGATCGAAATCTACACCACCCCCACCTGCGGCTTCTGCGTCGCGGCCAAGCGGCTGCTTACCCAGAAGGGCGCCGAGTTCACCGAGATCAACGTCGCCGCCGCGCCCGAGCGCCGCGCCGAGATGACCCAGCGCGCCAACGGCGGCCGCACCGTGCCGCAGATCTTCGTGGGCGAGTTCCACGTGGGGGGCTGTGACGACCTTTACGCCATGGAGCGTGACGGCAAGCTCGACCCGCTGCTGGCCGATTGACGGAGAGACGTGATGAAGGCCGCGCTGCTTCAGATCAGCTCGTCGGACGATCCGGCGGAGAATCTCGAGACTGTCCGCGTGATGATGCGCGAGGCGGCCGGGCAGGGCGCGGAGTTCATCCTGACGCCGGAAGTGACCAATTGCGTCTCGTCGAGCCGCAGCCACCAGAAGGCGGTGCTGCAACCCGAGTCCGAGGATCAGACCCTCGCCGGGCTGCGCGCAGAGGCGAAGGGGCTGGGCGTCTGGCTGCTGATCGGCTCTCTGGGCGTGAAGTCCGCGCCGCCCGAGACGCGCTTTGCCAACCGCAGCTTCCTGATCACGCCGCAGGGTGAGATCGCCGCGCGCTACGACAAGATCCACATGTTCGACGTGCAGGTGACCGAGACCGAGACCTACCGCGAGTCCGAGGGGTTCGCCCCCGGTGACCGGGCGGTGGCCGTGGAAACGCCCCTCGGCACCGTCGGCATGACCATCTGCTACGACGTGCGCTTTGCCTACCTGCACCGGGCGCTGGCCCATGCCGGGGCGCAGATCCTCACCGTGCCCGCGGCCTTTTCGCCCGCCACCGGTCCGGCGCATTGGGAGCCGCTGCTGCGCGCCCGCGCCATCGAGACCGGGTCCTGGGTGCTGGCCCCGGCGCAATGCGGGGCGCACAAGATCTCCGAGGGCAAGCCGCGCCGCACCCACGGCCATTCGCTGGTTGTCTCCCCCTGGGGCGAGGTGGTGGCCGACGGCGGCACCGAGCCGGGCATCGTCTATGCCGAGATCGACCTTGCGCAGGTCGCGAGGGCCCGCGCGCAGATCCCCGTGCTCACCCACGACCGCCAGTTCGAGGGACCGGCATGAGCTCCCCCGTCGATGCGCTGGCCATATCGCTGTTCAGCGAGCTTCTGACCGCCGACCAGCTCCTGCGCAACCGCCTGACCCGCGTGCTGCCAGACCGCATGGAGATCTCGCATTTCTCCGTGCTCAACCACCTTGCGCGGGTTCAGAACGAGCGCAGCCCGGCACAGCTGGCGCGCAGCTTCCACGTCACCCGTGGCGCGATGACCAACACGCTCACCAAGCTCGAGATCGCGGGCTACGTGCACATCCGTCCCGACTGGGACGACGCGCGGCGCAAGATGGTTTCCATCAGCCCGGCGGGCAAGCGCGCCCGCGAGGCGGCGCTGGCGGCGATGGCGCCGGTGATCTCGGAAATGGTCAAGGATCTGGGGGCCGACAAGGTGCGTGCCGCCCTGCCGGTGCTGCGCGAGTTGCGGCTCAAGCTCGAGGCAGAGTGACCTTGGGTCAGATGTTTCAGTAGGAATCTGCCAAAGTTCTATGCAATCTAGAGGTGATCCGGCAGCGCCAGTTCACCTTTTCATGACGTAGTGCCAGATTTTCCGCCTCCGGGTCTGCCAGTTCGCGAAACTGGAAGGATGACACATGGAGGGTGACATGAGCACTGCAACCGGACGACTTTCCCTGACCACCAAGGTGATGATCGGCATGGGGGCGGGCTTCGTCCTCGGCGTGATCCTGAACATGCTGCAGATCGGCTGGATCAACAGCAATATCGTCGGCGGCTTCTTCGGCATGGTCGGGCGCATGTTCGTCAACGCGCTGCAGATGCTGGTGGTGCCGCTGGTGTTCTTCTCGCTGATCTGCGGCGTCGCCGGGATCGGCGACATCCGCATCCTCGGGCGGGTCGGCGGGCGCTCCTTTGGGCTCTACCTGCTGACCACCGCCACCGCCATCGCCGTTGCGATCCTCATCGCCATCGTCGTGGCACCGGGCAACGGCTTCACCATGGAGGGGGTCGATACCTCGGGCGTCACCGCGAAAGAGGCGCCGACCATCTGGGAAACCTTTGCCGCCATCGTGCCGCGCAACCCCGTGGCCTCGTTTGCCGCGGGCGAGATGCTGCAGATCATCTTCTATACCATCATTCTCGGTGTCGCCGCGCTGATGCTGGGTGAGCGCTCGACCACGTTCGTCGATGCCTGCGAATACATGAACGAGCTGATGATGAAGGTGGTCGAGATCGTCATGGCCTTCGCGCCCTATGGCGTCTTCTGCCTGATCGCCAAGACCTTCACCGAACAGGGAATCGGGCTGTTCCTGCCGGTGATGACCTACGTGCTGGTGCTGGTCGGCGCGCTGCTGCTGCACCTCTTCGTCACGCTGATGCTGTATCTCAAGGTCTTCTCGGGGCTCGATCCCTTCATCTTCATGAAGAAGATCCGTCCGGCGCAGATCTTCGCCTTCTCCACCGCCTCGTCCAACGCCACGATCCCGGTCACCCTGCGCGCCGTCACCGAGCGCATGGGGGTGACCAACTCGGTGGCGTCCTTCACCGTGCCCTTCGGCGCGACGATCAACATGGACGGCACGGCGATCATGCAGGGCGTGGCGACGGTGTTCCTGGCGAATGTCTACGGCATCGATCTGGGGCTGACCGGCTACCTGACGGTGATCGGCATGGCGGTTCTGGCGTCGATCGGTACGGCCGGGGTGCCGGGCGTCGGCATGGTGATGCTGACCATGGTGCTGGGGCAGGTCGGGCTGCCGATCGAAGGCATCGCGCTGATCCTCGGGGTGGACCGGCTGATGGACATGATCCGTACCGCGGTGAACATCACCGGCGACGCGGTGGTCACCGCCATCGTCGCCAAGACCGAGGGACAGATCGACATGGAGGTCTACCGCGACCCCGCGGCGGGCGTGGTGATCGACGATCTGCACATCGACCCCGAAGCCGAGGCCGAGCTGGCGCACCACGCGCAGCGTCCGGCGGAATGACCGCACGCCGCTGAACCGCGAAGCGCCTGCCCGAGGTTCGGACAGGCGCTTTTCCCCTTGATCAGGGTCGATTTCCGGGGCGGTGTCGCGTCTCAGCCCTTGGGCTTCAGCGCTGCGGTCACGTAGTTCACAGACAGATCGCGGTCCGAGATCGACCAGCGCCAGGTCACCGGGTTGAACACGTAGCCCTTGCGGTCCACCGGCTCGAGGCCCGCCTTGCGCATCAGCTCGTAAAGCTTGTCCGGGGTAATGAATTTCGCCCAGTCATGGGTGCCCTTGGGCAGCCAGCGCATCACCCATTCCGCCCCGACGATCGCCATGGCGAAGCTCTTGGCGTTGCGGTTGATGGTCGAGCACAGGTGCAGCCCGCCGGGCTTCAGCAGGTCGTGGCAGGCATTCAGATACGCCTGCGGGTCGGCGACATGCTCGACCACTTCCATGTTCAGCACCACGTCGAACTGCTCGCCCGCCTCGGCCAGCGCCTCGGCGGTGGAGAAGCGGTAGTCGATCTCCAGCCCCGACTGCTCGGCATGGGTGCGCGCCACCGGGATGTTGCGCTCGGCGGCATCGACGCCGACGATCTCGGCCCCGAGCCGGGCCATCGGCTCGCACAGCAGCCCGCCGCCGCAGCCGATGTCGAGGATGCGCAGCCCCTCGAAGGGACGCGGCGTCGCAAGATCGCGATCGAACTCCCCGGCAACCTGTGCCGTGATATAATCGAGACGCACGGGGTTCATCATGTGCAGCGGCTTGAACTTTCCGTTCGGGTCCCACCATTCTGCCGCCATGGCTTCGAACTTGGCGACTTCGGACGGATCGACGGTCAGGGTCATAGTGCAGGTATCCCGTTTTCTTTTGGGCTCATCAGCCAATATAGAGGTTCCATGGACAAATACCCGGGCCAAAAGAGCGCAGTGCAACATCTCTATCCCGCGATCGACCCGTTCGACCAGCGCATGCTCGACGTCGGTGATGGGCACAAGCTCTATGTAGAGCAATGCGGAAACCCGTCAGGGATTCCGGTCATCGTGCTGCACGGTGGCCCCGGTGGCGGCTGCAGCCCGGCGATGCGGCGCTACTTCGACCCCGACGTCTACCGCGTGGTGCTCTTCGACCAGCGCGGCTGCGGGCGTTCAACGCCCCACGCCAGCGTCGAGAACAACACCACGTGGCACCTCGTCGCCGACATCGAGAAGATCCGCGAGACGCTGGAGATCGACAGGGTCATCGTCTTCGGCGGCAGCTGGGGCGCGACGCTGTCGCTGGTCTATGCGATCACCCATCCCGAGCGGGTGCGCCAGCTGGTGCTGCGCGGCGTCTTCATGATGACCCAGGCCGAGCTTGACTGGTTCTACGGCGGCGGCGCGGGACAGTTCTGGCCCGAGACATGGGCGCGCTTCGAAAGCCTGATCCCCGAAGACGAGCGCGGCGATCTCGTTGCCGCCTACCACCGGCGGCTGTTCTCCGGCGACCTGCGCGAAGAAGTGCGCTTCGCCCGTGCCTGGTCGAGCTGGGAGAACGCGCTGGCCTCGGTCTATTCCAACGGTCACGGCGGCGAGGCCCCGGCGGATTACGCCCGCGCCTTCGCCCGACTCGAGAACCACTATTTCGTCAACGCGGGCTTCCTCGAAGAAGACGGCTGGATCCTGAAGAACGCGGGCAAGCTGCGCGGCATCCCCGGGGTCATCGTCCAGGGCCGCTACGACATGATCTGCCCGCCGCGCCGCGCCTGGGAGCTGTCGCGCGCCTGGCCCGAGGCCGAACTGCGGATGATCCGCAATGCCGGCCATGCCTTGTCGGAGCCGGGCATCAGCGCCGAACTGGTGCGGGTGATGGACCAGATTGCCTTGCTCGAAAGCCTGCCCAACCGGCACGAGTACTGAGCGCGGGCCGCGATGGCGCAGGTTTGACCGGCCTGTAACAGGGGCGCTGTTGCGCCCGGGCGGGCCGCCGTGCAGAGTGGGCACCGCACAGACACGACACCAGACACGACTCCAGGGGAGCGCCCCGCGCCATGACCGTCATCCGCCGCCGCCGCGTCCTGCAATCGGCCCTCGCCGCCGCCGTTCTCGGCGCGTCGGGACTGGCCGGTGCCGCCGCCGTGGCGGGGGCGACCCGCGGCGGCTACTTCCGCGCCGCGCTGGGCGGCGCGCGGATTTCCGACAGCTGGGACGCGCGGACCCACGCCGGGCTTTTCATGAGCGCCGCGGCGCAGGGCGCGGTCTTCGACACGCTGACCGAGGTGGCGGCGGGCGGCGCGCTGCGCGGCGAGCTGGCGACCGGCTGGAGCGCCTCGCCGGATGCCCGCGTCTGGACCTTCGACCTGCGCACCGGCGTGCGCTTCCACAACGGCAAGGCGTTCGGCGCCGAAGACGTGCTGGCCTCGCTGGCGCTGCATCGCGACACCGCCTCTCCGGCCCGGCCCATCGTCGCCGAGATCGAGGAGATGCGCGCCACCGCGCCGCATCAGGTGCAGTTCACCCTCGCCACCGGCAACGCCGATTTCCCCTATCTGCTCGCCGATTACCACCTGCTGATCTACCCCGCCGGGCAGATCGCCGAGGCCATGGCGCGCGGCATCGGCACCGGGCTCTACCGGGTCGAACGCTTCGAGCCGGGCCGCCGCTTCATCGGCCGCCGGGTCGCCGAGCATTACAAGGACGGCCGCGCGGGCTGGTTCGACGGCGTGGATTTCCTCGCCATGAACGACCCGCGCGAGCGGCTCGAAGCGTTGCGCTCGGGCCGCGTCGACGCCATCGACCGGCTTCCCGCCGCTGAGGCAGGCGCGCTGCAGGCCGAGCCGCGCTTCACCGTGCAGAGCCTCGCGGGAAATCAGCACTACGGCTTCGCGCTGCGCACCGATCTTGCGCCCTTCGCCGATCCGCATCTGCGCCAGGCGCTGAAGGCGTCGGTCGACCGCGCGGCGATGGTGGCCGAGATCCTGCAGGGTCACGGCAGCATCGGGCAGGACAGCCCGATCGGCCCCGCCAACCCCTATTTCGCCGCGCTCGAGCCGCAGGGCTTCGATCCCGAGCGCGCCCGCTGGCATCTCTCGCAAGCCGGGCTCGAGGGGATCGCCCTGCCGATGCTGGTCTCCGAGGCGGCCTTCGATGGCGCGACCCGCGCGGCCGAGCTCTACCGCGAGAGCGCGGCGCAGGCCGGCATCTCGCTGGAGCTGCGCCAGCTTCCGTCCGAGACGCGCTGGCCGCGCGACAGCGCCGGATTCCGGGCCGGTGGCTGGTCCGGCCGCGCCACCGAGGATTGGGCCTTCTCGACCGTGCTGACCGAAGCCGCGCCCTGGAATGCCACCCGTGGTGGCTCGGGCCGCTTCGGCGCGCTGCTGCGCGAGGCGCGGGCCGAGTTCGACTCTGCCCGCCGCGCCGAACTCTACGCCGAGATGCAGCGGATCAGCCGCGACGAGGGCGGGCTGATCCTGCCGATGTACGCCAACCACCTGCAGGCGCATTCGGCCCGCATCGCCACGCCGCAGCGCGTGGGGGCCATGCGTGCGATGGACGATTCGCGCATGGCCGAACGGTGGTGGATGGCCTGACGCGGTCTCGGCCGCGGCTCAGAGCTTGTCGTCGTAATCCGAGACCAGCAGGTGCCGCGGTGCCTCGTCTTCCTCGATCTCCGAGAAGCGCCCCAGAGGCTCGGCGAAGATATTGTCCGTCAGATCGTCGTTCACCGTCGAGACCTCGCCGATCAGCACGTCGCTGCCCTCGCCCCAGAAGGCGTGCCAGGTGGTCGGGAAGAGCGTCACCGACTCGCCCGGATCGAGCTTCAGGTGCCCGCCGGCGGGCAGGCTGCGCTCGATGCCGTCACAGAGCACGGTGACCTCGGCGTCGCGGTCGATCTCGCCCTCGGGCGTGGCGGTGAAGAGCTCCAGCACCAGCGTGCCGCCGCCGCGGTTGATGATGTCCTCGACCTTGAGATCGTGCCGGTGCATCGGGCTGAGCTGGTCCCTGCGCGAGATCATGATCTTCTCGGCGTAGAGCATGGCGCTGCGCTGGCCGAGATCGGCGTTGAGCCCGTTGCGGGTGGTGAAGAGGAACAGCCCCAGCTCGTCGAATTTCCCGCCGCCGTAGTCGGTCACGTCCCAGCCCATGCGGCGGCGCTTGATCTCGCCATGCTCGGATTTCCTCAGCCCCTCGGGGGTGAGATAGGCGAAGGGCGGCAGCGTGTAGCCATGGCTGCGGATGAACGCCTCGCTGGCGCGCAGGATCTCATTGACGTGGGAACGTTTCATCGCGGGTCTCCTCCAGAAGATGTTGGCGCGAACATAGCCGGAGGATGCGAGGGGTGGTAGAGGCCGAACGCCTCCGGCGGGCGTATTTGGAAAGAGAAGAAGCCGCGGGCGTGCCTTCATTCTTCTCTTTGAAAATACGCCGGGGGGTGTGGGGGGCTGGCCCCCCACGGGAAAGCGCGGTGTGGGGGGCTGGCCCCCCACGGGAAAGCGCGGTGCGGGGGGCTGGCCCCCGCACCCGGGGTTTCAGAGCACGTAGCGGCTGAGGTCGGTCGAGCGGGTCAGCTCGCCGAGGTGCTTCTCGACGAAGGCTTCGTCGACGGTGATCGAGGTGCCGGGCTGGTCGGGCGCGGTGAAGCTCAGTTCCTCGAAGACCCGCTCCATCACCGTGTAGAGCCGCCGCGCGCCGATGTTCTCGACGCTCTCGTTGACCTCGGCGGCGATCTTCGCCAGCGCGTGGATGCCTTCCTCGGTGAAGCTGACGGTGACCTCCTCGGTGGCCATCAGCGCCGTGTACTGGCGGGTGAGGGCGTTGTCGGTCTCGGTCAGGATGCGCACGAAATCCGCTTCGGTCAGCGCCCGCAGGTTGACCCGGATCGGCAGGCGGCCCTGAAGCTCGGGCAGCAGGTCCGAGGGCTTGGCGATGTGGAAGGCGCCCGAGGCGATGAACAGGATGTGGTCGGTCTTCACCGCGCCGTGCTTGGTGCTGACGGTGGTGCCCTCGATCAGCGGCAGCAGGTCGCGCTGCACGCCCTCACGCGACACGTCGCCGCCGCGGGCTTCCTGCCGCGCCGCGACCTTGTCGATCTCGTCGAGGAAGACGATGCCGTTCTGCTCCACCGCCTCGATGGCGGCGAGCTTGACCTGCTCGTCGTCGAGCAGTTTGTCGGCCTCTTCGCCGATCAGCACCTCGTAGCTTTCCGCCACGGTCATCTTCTTGCGCGTGGTGCGCCCGCCGAAGGCCTTGCCGAAGATGTCGCCGAGATTCATCATCCCCATGTTCTGGCCGGGCTGTCCGGGGATCTCCATCATCGGGAAGGGCGAGGCGCTCTCGGCCACGTCGAGCTCGATCACCGTGTCGTCGAGCTCGCCGCTCTTGAGCTTCTTGCGGAACATCTCGCGGGTTCCCTCGCGCGCATCCTCGCCGGCGATGGCGGAGACGACGCGCTCCTCGGCGTTCTTGTGCGCGGCGGCCTTCACGTCCTCGCGCATCCAGTCGCGGGTCTGGATGATCGAGGCGTCGACGAGATCGCGGATGATCTGCTCGACGTCGCGGCCGACGTAGCCGACCTCGGTGAACTTGGTGGCCTCGACCTTGATGAAGGGCGCGCGGGCCAGCTTGGCGAGACGGCGCGAGATCTCGGTCTTGCCGACGCCGGTCGGGCCGATCATCAGGATGTTCTTGGGGTAGACCTCGTCGCGCAGGTCGGCGCTCAGCTGCTTGCGGCGCCAGCGGTTGCGCAGCGCCACGGCCACGGCGCGCTTGGCGTCCTGCTGGCCGATGATGAAGCGGTCGAGTTCCGAGACGATCTCGCGGGGTGTCAGGTCAGTCATGGTCGTCCTTTCAGGCTCTGTTTCAGGCCGAAATGGTCTCAACGGTCAGCTTGCCGTTGGTGTAGACGCAGATGTCGGAGGCGATGGCCATGGCATGGCGTGCGATCTTCTCGGCGTCGTCCTCGTAGGCGTAGAGCCCGCGTGCGGCGGCGAGGGCGAAGTTGCCGCCCGAGCCGATGGCGGCGATGTCATGCTCGGGCTCGAGCACGTCGCCGGCGCCGGTGATCACGTAGAGGTCCTTGCCGTCGGTGACGATCAGCATCGCCTCGAGCTTCTGCAGGTACTTGTCGGTGCGCCAGTCCTTGGCAAGATCGACGCAGGCGCGCTGCAGCTGGCCGGGGGATTTCTCGAGCTTGCCCTCCAGCCGCTCGAGCAGGGTGAAGGCATCGGCGGTGGAGCCGGCGAAGCCGCAGACCACCTCGTGACCGCCGGGGGCCAGCCGGCGCACCTTGCGCGCGGTGCCCTTGATGACGGTCTGGCCGAGGCTCACCTGCCCGTCACCCGCGACGACCACCTTGCCGCCCTTGCGGACGCCGATGATCGTGGTGCCGTGCCAGCCCGGAAATTCCTGATCGGACATTGTCTTTCCTTTCTTGCTGGGCGCCATATGGGGGCTGGGATGTCCCCTCGCAAGGCGCTGCCGTTGTGGGGGCAGATAGCGCAGGGATGGGCAAATGGGAATGATCGCGGGGGATTTGGCACAGGCGGCTCTGGCGCATTGGCCGGTTCTTGCCCGCGGGCTGGGGCTTGATCCGGCGGCATGGACGGCCGCGCCGCTGGCCCGGCGCGAGGACGCGCGCGTGGCGCGGGTCGTGCTGCGCATGGACGGGCCGCAGGGGCGGCGGCTGGTGCTGAAACACGAGGCGCGGCCGGAAGAGCCGGAGAAGTTCGCCGCGGCCATGTCGGCGCATCTGGCGGTGCAGGAGGTCTATGCACGCGGCGTGCCAGAGGTGCTGGCCTTCGACGTGGCGCGGCGCGCCTGCGTGATGGCTTTTCTCGACGCGCGGCCGCTTTCTGTGCTGCTGGAAGGCGCACCGCTGGCCGATCAGGCGGCGCTGCTGCGGCGGGCCGGGGTCTGGATCGGCGGGTTCCACAGGGCGCTTCCGGGCGATCGTAGGGAGTTCCAGCCGAAGCACACCCTGCGGTTCCTGCGCTCGGTGATGGCGGAGGTTGCTTCCGGCAAGCGGCTTGTGGCGGAGCCGGAGCGCTTCCTTGCCTGCGCCGAGGTGCTCTGCGCGGATCAGGCCCGGTACGAAGGCCGCGAGACGCGCACCGCGCAGACCCATGGCGATCTGCACATGCGCAACCTCGTGCTGGGCGAGGCGGGCTGCTGGGGTCTCGATTTTGCCGGAGGCCGGGTGGTGCCCGTCGGGCATGACATCGCCCGGTTGCTTGCCGACTACGCCATCCTGCACGCGCCGAAGCAGGCCATTCCCAAGGGGGAGGTGCTGCCGTCCGAGGTGCAGGATGCCTTCTTCGAGGGCTATGCGCTGGTGGGGGCACAGGATCCCTCGGTCCAGCTGCTGCTGCGCAACCGGGTGCTGGCGGAATGGTGGGGGCTGCCGGCGAAGGCCGAGGATCGGGGACCGGCACAGGCGCGGCGCTGGGCCGGGGTGCAGGCGCTGGCGGGGAGGGTGTTTCCCGGCGCCTGAGCGTCGCGCGGGTGGAGGCCTCCGGCGGGCGTATTTGAGGAACAATGAAAGGCAGCGGGCGCGGTTGCGGCCGCAGCCTGCGCCAAGAAAAATGCGCCCCCGGTTGGGAGGCGCATTTCGCGAAATCCTTGGGCCGGAACGCTCAGATCGACTCGCTGATCCAGCTGGCCAGCGAAGCCTTGGGGGCGGCACCGGCGCGGTTCGAGATCACCTGGCCGTCCTTGAAGATGAACAGCGCGGGGATGCCGCGCACGCCCATCATGGCGGCGGTGTTCGGGTTCTGGTCAACGTCGACCTTGGCGATCTTGATCTTGCCTTCATACTCGGCGGCGAGCTCTTCGAGGGCCGGGCCGATCTGCTTGCAGGGGCCGCACCATTCGGCCCAGAAATCCACCACAACGGGGATGTCGGAGTTCTTCACTTCTTCGTCGAAGGTCGCGTCGGTGACGGGGACGGTGGCCATGGGAGGTCTCCTTGGCAGGGGTTTGGCAGCAGGGTGCACGGCAGTGGCGCACCCGGTGTTCGGGGGGCGAAGGTAGGCACGCCCCGAGGAGTCGTCAAGAAGTTGCGGTAGTCCTGTGCAGCGCCGCACATACCAGATCCTGTGGCAGCACCATCAAGGTCTGCGTCGCGGTCCAGATCAGCCCCGTTTCGATCTCGCGGCCGGGGAAGACCTGCTCCAGCGCGGCGGCATAGGCGCCCATCTGGCGCAGCAGGCCCTCGGGGACGTCCGCGGGGGAGGCCGGCACGGTGCGGTTCGACTTGAAGTCGAGCGCGATGACCTTCTCGGGGGTGACCAGCAGCCGATCGATGACGCCATGAATGCGGCCCAGAGGCTCTATCCCGGCGGAAATCGGCACTTCGGCGAGGGCTTCGCCGGCAAAGACCGGGCCGAGCGCGGGGGCGGCAAGCACCGCCAGCGCCTCGGCGACGAGGGTCTCCGTCTCTTCGGGCAGATCCTCGGCCAGGGTCAGCACATGCGGAACGGCCCCGGCGCGCTCCTCTGCCGGGAGCGGCGCGAGATGTTCCAGAAGCAGGTGCAGCACCGTGCCGCGCAGCTTTGCCTCTTCCTCGTCCATCCCCTCGATCCCCGAGAGCGCCTTGGCGCCGCCGAGGTCCGAGGGCGACCGGCTTTCGGGCAGCGGCGCGGGGAGGGGCGCGGGGGTGAGCAGATGCGGCGGAAGATCGGGCAGCACCGGCGCGCTGGCTTCGACCTGCTCGAAGGGCAGGTGGGACCAGTCGGCCTGGCCAAGCCGCAGGCCCTCGCCCGAGCCCCATTTGCCGAACTCATAGCCGACCGTCTCGGCCCCGGCGCGCTCCATGCCCTTCTGCACCTGGTCGAACCAGGCACTGCCGTCCTTGCCGAGATTTCCGGCGGCGGCGACCACCAGCCATTTCTCGGCGCGGGTCAGGGCGACGTAGAGCAGCCGGTCGCGCTCGCGCTCGGCGGCGGCCTTGGCGCGTTCAAGCGCGTCGGACTGCACCTGTGGCTGCGACGCGGCGCTCGACTGCCAGACCATGCCCGCGGTGTCCCCTTCCCCGGCGGGCAGCAGGCGCTCGCGGATGGTCTTGGTCGGCTGGGCACAGTCGGGCAGGATCACGATCGGCGCTTCCAGGCCCTTGGAGCCGTGCACCGTCATGACCCGGATCCGCGCCCCGGCGCTGTCGGGGGCGCGCTTGATCTCCAGATCGTCGGACTGCATCCACTCGAGAAAGCCGGTGAGCGAGGGCACGGTGCTCTGCTCGTAGGCCAGCGCCTGCTGCAGCAGCGCGTTGATCCCGTCCTCGGCCTCTTCGCCGAGCCGCCCGAGCAGCTTCTGGCGGCCGCGATGGCGGGTCAGGATGCGCTCGATCAGGTCGTAGGGGCGCAGGAAGTCGGTGCGGTTCAGCAGGTCATCCATCACCTGCAGCACGGCCGGAAATTCCTCGCGCCGCTCGCGCAGGGCGACCCAGAGGTAGCTGCCGGGCTTGCGGGGATGCGCCAGATCGAAGAGCGCCTTCTCGGTCAGGCCGAAGAGCGGCGAGCGCAGCGCCGTGGCGAGCGAGAGGTCGTCCTCGGGCGTGGCGAGGAAGGCCAGCAGCGCGCCGATGTCCTTCACCGCCAGTTCCGACATGACCTTCAACCGGTCGGCCCCGGCGATGGGCAGGCCGCGCGCCTTGATGGCGCGGATGATCTCGGTGAAAAGCGTGCCGCGCCGCCGTACGAGGATCAGGAAGTCACCGGCATGGGCGGGGCGGGCCTTGTACTCACCGCTAAAGCCGATCTCGACGGGCAGCGGCTTGCCGATGGTCTCGGCGATGAAGAGGGCGATGCGGTTGGCCAGCCGCACGGTGTGGTGCTGCGCGCCGATGCGGTCGACGGGCTCGTACCACTCGGCGTCTTCCTCTTCCTCCTTGGCGGGCTCGATATGCGGCCAGAGATCGACCCGGCCCGGCATCTCGGATTTGAACGCCTTGTGTCTCTGTTCCGGGGAAAACCCCGACTCCTCGCGCCCCTCGAAGGTGGCATCCACCAGCTTCAGCACCGGCCCGGCGGAGCGGAAGGAGTATTCGAGCATCATCCGCGACAGCGGTGCATCGGTGCCCTGCAGGCGTTCGGCGAAATCGTCGCACATGCGGTCGAACTCGCGCGGGTCGGCGCCCTGGAAGGAGTAGATCGACTGCTTCTTGTCGCCGACGACGAAGATCGTCCGCCGTACGTCGCCGCGCGCACCCTCGCCCGAGGTGAACTCGCGCGCCAGACGCTCGATCACCTGCCATTGCACCGGGCTGGTGTCCTGCGCCTCGTCGACGAGGATGTGGTCGATGCCGCCGTCGAGCCGGTAGAGCACCCAGTCGGCGACCCGGTCATCGGCCAGAAGGTCACGGGCGCGCACCACCAGATCGTCGAAATCGAGCCAGCCGCGGCGCATCTTCTCGGCCTCGTAGGCGGGCAGGAAGACTTGCGCGAAGCGGTGCAGGGTGATCTCGCGCTTCACCGCCTCGACGGCGAGCCGCGCCTCGCGGGCGCTTTCGACCCGCTGCGCCAGCTGTTCGAGCCGGGGCGCGTCGGGGCCGAGGGCCTGCTTGCTGTCCTTGGTCGGCACGCGGCTGCTGATCGTGCCCTTCTGGGTGAGCAGCGCGTCTTCCAGCGCCAGCATCCCGGCCATGTCGGGCCCGGTGAAGCGCGCGAGCTTCGTCGCCGCGCCCTGGTCGGTGCTCTTGCCGGCCATCAGCACCGGGATCACCCGGGCGATGAGATCGCTCTCGCTGCCGAGGAACACCTCGGCCAGAACCGCCTCCTCGTCCATGTCGCCGGGTAACCCGTAGAGCGCACGGATGTCCTCGGGCGCGCGGGGCGGCAGGAAGGCCGCCTTGCGCCCGCAGAGCTCCGCAAGAAGCGCCTCGGGCTGTTCGCCGAGGAAGGGGGCCATGGCCTCGACAAGCCAGGCATCGCGACCCTCTGCCATGCGTTCCAGCACCTCGGCGCGCAGCATCTCGGCGGAGCGGTCCTCCATCTCGGTGAACTGCGGCGAGACCCCGGCCTCCAGCGGAAAACGCCGCAATAGGCTCGCGCAGAAGGAGTGGATGGTCTGGATGCGCAGGCCGCCGGGGGTCTCGATGGCGCGGGCAAAGAGCGTGCGGGCCTGCCGCAGCCGCTCGGGCGGCAGTGCGCCGTCAAGGCCGAGCTGGCGCAGCTCGGCGATCAGATCGTCGTCGTCCCGCATCGCCCAGTCCCCGAGCCGCTTGAACAGGCGGTTCTGCATCTCGGTGGCTGCGGCCTTCGTGTAGGTCAGGCACAGGATGTGTTCGGGCAGCACCTCGTCGAGCAGCAGCCGCGCGACGCGGTCGGTGAGCACGCGGGTCTTGCCCGAACCCGCGTTGGCGGCGAGCCACGTGGAGGCATCGGGGCGGGCGGCTTCGACCTGCTTTTCGCTGGCCTCGTTGCGGCTCATTCCAGCATCTCCCGTTCGGCGGCGTCGATCACGTCCCATTCGCCGAAGCGCGAGAGGTGATCGTAGTCGGAAAAATCGTTCTCGCTGAGCATCGCGGCGCGGGCGGTATAGCCGCGATCGGGCTCGAACCAGCGGGTCATCAGGGTCTCGAACTGGCTCCAGACCTTGGCGGGGGGCACCTCGTCGAGCGGTGCCTCCACCTCGTTCGGATTGGTCGAGACAGAGACGAAGACGGCGCGCGCGGCATGGCGCGGCTGCAGGTTCGGGAAGGCCCCGCGCTCGACCATCGCCGCTTCGAGCAGCAGCTGCTTGTCGAAGTTCTTCTGCTGCTTTGCGGTGGGGGCGGCGCCGGTCTTGTAGTCGTAAAGGTGCGCGTTGCCCTTTTCGTCGATGTCGATCCGGTCGGCGGTGCCCTTGAGGGTGAAGCCGAGAGCCGGGATGTCGCTGGAGCCACTGGTCTCGAAATGCGCCGGGCGGGCGATCTGCTGTCGCGCGGCCTCGGTGCGGGTGAACCACTCGGCGATGCGGGCGATGCGCGACTGCCAGACGTGGCGGGTCACCGGGAAGGGCAGGACCTCGGGGTCGCCGATCACCGTCGCGGCCTTGGCGCGCAGCGCCTCGGCTGTCAGAAGCCCCGGATCAGAGACTGTTTCGCGTACGAATTCCTCGAACACCTGGTGGATGAGGATGCCGCGCAGCAGGGCGTCGGGGGCGCGTTGCAGCGGGTTGAGCGGGCGCAGCCGCAGCACGCGCTTGGCGTAGATGGCGTAGGGGTCGCGGATCAGCGTCTTGATCTCGGTGACCGAGAGCTGCCTTGGCCGGGCCGCGACGGGGGGCACCGGCGAGGGGCGCGCGGCCGAGGGTGCCTTGATCGGGCTCTCGACCTGCCGCGCCAGCGCCAGCCAGTGACGGCCGCGCGCCTGCATGGCCTTCAGCGCCTCGGGGCCCTGTTTCGCGGGCAGGCCGTTCATCAGGTTCATCAGGCGGTTCACCCAGCGGGCGGGCACCGTCTCGGCGTCGTCGGATTTGAGCGCGCGGGTGAGCCAGACCTCGTCTGCGGCGACCGCCTGCTGGAAGTCATGCGCGGCGAGGCCGATGTTGCGCTCGGGCAGGCGCAGGCCGGCCTTGTGGCGCATCCGGCGGTTCAGCCACGGGTCTGCACCGGGAATTTCCGGCCAGCTGCCCTCGTTCAGCCCGCCGAGGATCAGCAGCTCGGCGCCCATGACGCGGGCCTCCAGCGTGCCCCAGATCAGGATATGCGGATGCGGCGCGTCGCGGTCGCGCACCTCGCCCTTGGCAAGGATCGCGCCGAAAAGATCGGCGTAGTCGCGCGCGTCGAGGTCGGTGCCATGGCTGGCCTCGCCCTCGAGCTCGGTCACCACCTGCCGCGCCTTGCGGCCCGCGCCTTCCTTCCAGAGCTCCGACTCGCCCATCTCGGGACCGGCGGCGATGGCCTCGGCCCGTTCCACGTGAATCATCAGCCAGTCGATGAGCGCGCGCGTGCCGTAGAGCGGCGGCTGACAGAAGGTCTCGGCGACCCAGTTCGCCCAGTCGGGGAAACCGGCGGCCGCGCCCCAGGCCTCGATCAGCTCGGGCTGCGGGAAGGGCCAGCTCTTCTTGCGGATATGCAGTTCCAGCTCGCGGGTGGCGCGCAGGTGGTTGTTGCGCTCCGACCCGCTGTGGGTGAGCGGGTGCTTCAGCAGCGACAGCAGGCTCTCGGCGGTCAGCTCGCGCTGGAACAGCGCCGCCACCTGCCGCAGGAAGCGACCCGGCGGGGTCAGCTGCAGCGGGATGCCGGCGCTGTCGTCGGGCACGATGTCCCAGCGATCAAGCGCCGCCGTCACCTGCCGCGTCAGCATCCGGTCGGGGGTGATCAGCGCCGCCGTGGTGCCGTCCTCGGCCGCCTGCCGCAGCCGCAGGGCGATGGCCATGGCCTCTTCGCGCTTGGAGTTGGCCTCGACCAGCGTCAGCTTTTCCGTGGCGTCGGTCAGCACGGGCAGGTGCACGCCTTCCGACCGCCATTGATCGGTGACCGGTGCCGGGCGCAGGGCGAGAGAGACGAGCCGGTTGCGCGCCGCGCTGGGCGGCGCCTGCTCGTGCCAATGCGGCACGCACGTGGGGTCGAGCGCGAGGTCGAAGAGCAGCTTGGCGAAGCGGAACTGCGGGTGATCCTCGGCAGAGAGCGCGTCGCTCAGACCGCCCCAGACCGGGCCGGGCGTGTCGAAGTCGAAGCCGGGCAGCACCACCGCGCCTTGCGGCAGACGCGAGACCGCGCACATCAGCTTGTAGGCGCCGCCGCGCGATCCGGTGGAGCCGGCGACGATGATCGGATGGGTCGGCGGCGCGGCCTGCCAGCTCTTCAGCTTCTCGTCGAGAGCGTAGCGCTGGAAGGCGTTCCGATCCGGCGCTTCCTCGCCCTGCTCGAAAAACCGCTGCACGATGTTGAGAAAGCTGAGCGCGCGCTGCCAGTGGCCCGACTCGTCGCTGACGTCGAGCGCGGCGATCTGGTCGGGTGAGACGCCCTCGTCCTGCATCTCGTCCATCAGCGTGGCGAGGCTGTCGGCCAGATCGAAAAGCGCGGCGCGGGGGGCGAGGTCGGGCTGGGCGTCGAGCAGCTTCGACACCAACCCGGTGAGTTCGAGCCTGCGGCGCAGCGGCGGCACCGGCGCGGGCAGGTCGCGCAGCGCGGCGGGATCGGCCATGTCGGTCAGCAGGCGGATGCGCGGCAGCAGCGTCGCGGGGCCGGAATCGAAGATCGCCTTGACCCGCCGCGCCATGCGGCTGGTGTTGAGGATCAGCTCGACCTTCGCCATCTCCTCGGGCGGGCGGCCCGCCATGCGCGCGCGCAGACCGGCGACCAGCGCGGCGGGGAAATCGACGCCGGGGGCGAGGCCGTAGACGCGGGGGGTGCCGGAGGGCTCAAACATTGCGGGCCAGCATCTCTTCGGCGAGGGCGATGCCCTCGGGATGGCCGACATCGGCCCAGTGCCCGGGGTAGTCGAGCCCGTGCAGGCGGCCCTCGTCGCCCATCCGCTGCCAGAGCAGACGCAGCGAGAACACCTCCTCGGGTATCTCGGCCAGCAGCTCGGTCTTGAGGATCTGCGCGCCGGTGTAGACGTGATCGCCCGTCCAGCGCAGCTGACCGTCCGCTTGCAGCGTGAAGTCTCCCGCGCCCTTGCGGCCCACCGCGCGGGGCAGCGGCACGCAGAGCAGCAGCGCGTCCATGCGGGCGGGATCCCAGGCCTCGGCCAGCAGCTCCAGCGGGTTCGGCCCGGCCCAGACGGCATCGGTGTTCAGCGTGTAGACCGGCTCCGGCCCCAGCAGCGGCAGCGCGTGGCGCAGCCCGCCGCCGGTGTCGAGGATCTCCGGCTGCTCGACCGACAGCACGACCCCGCTGCGATCGAGATGCGCGGCGACCTGCTCTGCGCGGTAATGGGCGTTCACGACGCGCGTGGGCAGGCCGGTCGTCAGCTCGAGCGCGTGGTCCAGCAGCGGCTTTCCGGCGACCTCGATCAGCGGCTTGGGGCGGTCGGCGGTCAGCGCGCCCATGCGCGTGCCGAAGCCCGCGGCAAAGAGCATCACGGCGTGGGGCATCAGGATTTCAGCCTTTCGAGGGTCTCGGGCGTGGGCGCGGGCAATGCCGGGTCCAGCAGGGCGCGGAGCCCGGCCAGGGCCGGATGCGCCAGGTCGGTTTGCAGGTTGTCCCAGACGCGCGGGATCAGGTCGATGTACTGCGGCTTGCCCCGGGTCTTCGCGAGCGAGGCGAAGATGCCGAGGATGCGCAGGCTGCGCTGCACGCCGAGCACGGCGAGCGCGGTGCGGAAGCTTGGCTCGTCGGCGCCGGTTTGCCCGAGATAGTGACCGATGCAGGCCTCGGCGGCCTCGGCGGAGACATCGCGGCGCGCGTCGCGGATCAGCGAGATCAGGTCATAGGCGCGCGGGCCCTTGAGGGCGTCCTGGAAGTCGAGCAGCCCGGCCCGGCCCGCGCCCTCGCGGTCGGGCAGCCAGAGGATGTTCTCGGCGTGGTAGTCGCGCAGGATCATCACGTCGGTCTCGGGGGCGTGCTCGGCGATCAGGTCGTGCAGGGCGGCGATGACCGATGCGCGGGCCTCGGGGTCCTGCGGGGCGCCGCTGCCGGGGACGTAGGCGTCGAAGGCGAGTCCGGTGATCTGCGACAGATGCGCGGCGTCGGCGACGGGCAGGTCCTCGGGCGGGTCAAAGCGGTGCAGGGCGATCAGCGCGTCGGTTGCCACGAGATAGAGCCGCTTTTCGGCCTCGGCATCGGTGCAGAGCCGCGCCACCAACCCGTCGCCGAGGTCTTCCAGCAGCAGTTTCCCCGGTACCTCGGCCAGCACGCGCGGGGCGCTCAGGCCGATCGACCGCAGGTGCCGGGCGAGCCGGGCGAAAAGCGCCACGTCGCCCTCGGGGTCGTCCATCAGGATCGCCGAGTCGCGGCCACGGGTCAGGCGCGTGTAGCGGCGCGACGAGGCGTCGCCGGCCAGCGGATGCGCCTCGGCATCGGCCCAGCCCGCTTTGAGCAGAAAGTCTTTCACGAGAGCCCCTCCAGGCGGCTGTCCCAGCGCGCGTCCTGCCAGTCGAGCGTCACCTGCCGGGTCTCGTCGCCGGTCACCTCGAAGGCGAGGGTCAGCGCCGCGGCGGGGGTGAGGTCCGCCAGCCGGTCGGGCCATTCCACCAGGCAGATCGCCTCGTCGAAGGCCTCGGTCAGACCCAGTTCGACCACCTGGTCGGGGTCTGACAGGCGGTAGAGGTCGGTGTGCCAGAGCTCGCCCGTGGGCACGTCGTAGACCTGCACCAGCGTGAAGGTGGGCGAGGGCACGTCCTCGGGCTCGTCCATCAGGGACTGGATCAGGCAGCGGGCGAAATGGGTCTTTCCCGCGCCGATGCCCCCGATCAGCAGCAGCACGTCACCGGGACGCAGGCGCGGGGCAAGCGTGGCGGCCAGCACGCAGGTTGCGTCTGGAGAGGGCAGGGACAGGGCGCGCGTCGTCATGGCGCGAAGATACCGCCCCGGCAGTCACGCGCAAGCGGCATCCGGAGGTCAGCCGGAAGCGGTGGCCATCTCGGGCTCGACAGAGAAGCGCAGGAGCGTTGCGCCGCCGGGCATGGGCACGACGCGGCACAGCAGCGACCGGCCGTCGAGCATGTGCAGGGGGGCCTCCCAGGCGGCGCGGTCACGCAGGCTCAGGGCAAAGTCGCGGATGTCGCCCCAGATCGGGCTGGGCGCGCAGGCGGCCTGCCAGCGGGCGGTCGCCTCGGTCACCGAGAGCTCTGCGACGCAGCTGTCGGGGTCTTCGGACCAGAGCGCCGTGTAAGCCTCGTTGCAGAAGCTGAGACCGCCCTGGTTCGAGAAGACCGCGATCGCCTCCTCGTGGCAGTCGAGCACGAAATGCGCCTGTTCAAGTTCCTGCCGGAAGCGCCGGGTGAGCGAGATCTCGGAGCTGATGTCCTCGAACAGGAACGCGATGCCGCAATCGGGGTGGGGCCGGCCGGTGATCCGGTAGGTCAGCCCCGAAGGCAGGTCCCAGGTTTCGACATAGAGGTCGGAGGACGCGGCGGCGATGACCCCCGACAGATGCTCGCGCCAGCTTTGGTAGTTCTTCGGCTCGGGCATCATCCGCCCCTCGCGCAGCGTGTCGAACAGGCTCATGAGATTGGGCCGGCTGCTGAGGAACTCCGCCGACAGGCCGGTGAGATCGATCAGTGCGGGGTTGAAGAGCACAAGCCGCCGGTCGCGGTCGAAGATGGCCAGACCGATGGGCAGATGCGCGAAGATCCGGGTCAGGGTCTGCAGGAAGTTGCGCTGGTTCACCTCGGAACGGATGATCGCATCGATATTGGTGGCGAAATGCATCCAACCGTCCCGGTTGCGGTGCGACTGCACCTCGTACCAGAATTTGCTGTCCTCGCCCCGCGCGCCGAGGGCGATGCGCGCTCTTTGGGTGTTGAGGCCGTCGGGCAGGGCAAGGTCGAAGGGCGCAGGCCCGGTCGGCGCGGCGCCGACCTGCGCGCAGGCATCTTCGTAGGCGGCGTTGTACCAGGTCACGCGCTGGGCCTCGTCGGACTGCCAGATCGGGCAGGGCACGAGCGCGATGGCCCGTTGCAGCCGGGGGGTGTCGGCCTGATCCTGTATCATGCGCAGCTGCTGCCCGTCGGTCAGGCATCCCGCCTGCACGTGCAGGCGCAACATCGTTCCTTCGGGGAGCAGGAAGAGCCGCGCGCCCGATGCGTTGAGCGCGGCGAAACTGGCGGCCTCCTGCGGCGGGGCGTCGGGCAGCGGGCCGAAGAAGGGTTCAAGCCGGTGCCGCAGCGTGGCCCAGTCGGGCAGCTCGCCGTCGCCCAGGTCGAGCAAGCTGCGGGCGCCCTGGGTCATGTGGGCGACCCTGTCGCCGATCAGCAGGATTTCGGTGTCCGCGGTCTTGAAGGGCAGCGGCGGCGGGACCCGCTCGGGGCTGTCGGCAGCGCGTGGCGCTCGGGTGAAGACCGAGCCGAAGAACGCTGCGACTCCGGCGCCGATACCGATGGCAAGCGCGATTGTCAGCTCCAACCTTGGCCTCCGAATTGCAGGACGTCCTGCCTGATTAAGGGCTCAGGGGTTAAATTTCTGTTAATCTTGAGCGGGCAATCAAATTGATCGCGGGATCCGTGCTCTGCGGTTTCAGCCGTCGAAGCTGGGGTTGTCGCCAATCGCGCTTCCGGGCGGCAGATCGGGGGCGACGATGGTCTCTCGTGGCCAGACAAGCTCGACCACCGCGCCGCGACGGGTGCCGGGCGGGGCCGGGGTGGTCGGGTCCGAGCCATTGGCGAAACTCAGCTCGGCACCGGAACGCTCCAGCAGCGTCTTGGCGATGAACAGACCCAACCCCATGCCTTCGTACTCGGGGCGGGCGCGGCGCTCGGCCTCGTTGCGGCGGCGGCGGATCATCGGGTCACCGATGCGGCCGATCAGCTGCGGCGGAAAGCCCGGCCCGTCGTCGATGATCCGCACGGTGATGCGTTCGGCGTCCCATCCCGCCTCGATCCAGACCCGGCTGCGGGCGAAATCGACTGCGTTCTGCACGAGGTTGCGAAGCCCGTGGATGACCTCGGGGTGGCGCAGGATCTGCGGCATCGGCATCTCGGTCTGGTCGATCGTCTCGAGCGTTACCAGCTTGCCGCGGTTCTCGTGCGGTTCGGCGGCCTCGCGGATCACCTCGGTCAGCGGCGCGCGGCGCAGGTGCAGGTCGTCTTTCCCGGCCCGGCCCATCGAGCGCAGGATGTCTCGGCAGCGGTCCGCCTGCGCGCGGATCAGCCGCGCATCCTCCTGCAGCTCGGGGCGGTCGTCGAGTTCCTCGATCAGCTCGGCCGAGGTCAGCTTGATGGTTGCCAGCGGCGTGCCGAGCTCATGTGCCGCCGCCGCCACCACGCCGCCGAGGTCGTTCAGCTTCTGCTGTCGCGAGAGCGCCATCTGCGTGGCGTTGAGCGCGTCGGACATGGCGTTCATCTCGGTGGTGACCCGGCGCGCATAGACCGACAGGAAGACCAGCGCGATGGCCACCGCGACCCATTGGCCAAAGACGAAGAGATCGGGAATCTGCAACACCTGCCCGTCGAAGGTGTGCAGGGGGACATGAAAGAAGACCATGCCCGAGATCAGCAGGAAGGCGGTGACGTTGAGCACGATGGTCGAGCGCAGCGACAGCATCACCGCCGAAACGGTCACCGGCCCCAGCACCATCACCGAGAACGGGTTGTGCAGCCCGCCGGTGAGATAGAGCAGGAAGCACAGTTGCAGCAGGTCGAACATCACCATCAGGAAGTTCTCGGCTTCCGACAGGCGCTTGGTTTCGGGGAAGATCAGGCTGGCGACAAGGTTGCCGAGCACCGAGATGCCCACGGCGAGGTAGCACAGGCCAAGCGGCAGCTGCAGGTCGTAGATGGATTGGGCGACCACCAGCGCGGCGATCTGGCCGACGATCGCCACCCAGCGCAGCAGGATCATGGTGCGCAGGCGGATGAAGGTGCTGCGCTCTCCCTGCCAGGGCAGGACTTGGTCCGTCGGGCTCATGCCGGTGCCTTCTTTTTCCGTGCGGTCTTTGCTTGATCCCCGGAGGGCAATCGTTAGGTCTGGGAGTGTTATGTCCGGGGCGGGGATTTGCAATCCGTCGCGCCACGATATCGATCCCGCATGCCCGCCCCGCATACTCGCCCCACATACCCGCAAGGAGACCGCCATGAAACCCGCCACGCTTGTCGCCATCGTCGCCGCCGGAGGGCTCGTTGCGCTTTCGGCCGGGATCTGGGTCGCGACGCAATGGGGGCGCGGCGACGATGCCTTTGCCGACTGCCGCGAGGGCGCGGTGGCCGGCGGTGCGGGTGCCATCGGCGGAGCCTTCGAGCTGGTGCTGCCCGACGGCCGGACGGTCACCGATGCCGAGGTCATCACCGAGCCGACCCTGCTCTATTTCGGCTATAGCTTCTGCCCGGACATCTGCCCGCTCGACAACGTCCGCAACGCCGATGCGGTCGATCTTCTGGCCGAGAAGGGCTATGCCGTGACCCCGGCGATGATCACGGTCGACCCGGCGCGCGACACGCCCGAGGTGATGGGGGCCTATGCCGCCAACATCCACGAGAAGATGCTTGGCCTCAGCGGCACGGAGGCGCAGATCGCGCAGGCGGCGCAGGCCTACCGGGTCTATTACAAGAAGAACGACGAGGATCCCGAGTTCTATTCGGTGGACCATTCGGCCTTCACCTACCTGGTGCTGCCCGGCAGCGGCTTCGCCGAGTTCTTCCGCCGGGACGTATCGCCAGAGCGGCTGGCCGAGCGCGCCGCCTGCTTCATCGACCACATGTGAGCCAAGGATCCCGTCCGAGATTTGACCGCATGTCGCGGGCGGGATAAGAGAAATTCTCATACGGCGCTTGAAGCCGGTCCATAGGACGGGGGCCCCCGTGGCGGAACTGACACAAGACGATCTGGGCGATGATCGCTCGCTTCTGCTGGTCGATGACGACGAGCCTTTCCTGAAGCGCCTGGCCAAGGCCATGGAAAAACGCGGATTCGAGGTCGAGACCGCGGAGTCGGTCGCCGCTGGCCTGGCCATCGCCAAGGCCCGGCCGCCCGCCTATGCGGTCGTCGACCTGCGGCTCGAGGACGGCAACGGGCTCGACGTGGTGGAAGCGCTGCGCGAACGCCGCCCCGACAGCCGCATCGTGGTGCTGACCGGCTACGGCGCGATCGCCACGGCGGTGGCCGCGGTGAAGATCGGCGCCACCGACTACCTGTCGAAACCCGCCGATGCGACCGATATCACCAACGCGCTGCTGTCGCGCGGCGACGACCTGCCGCCGCCGCCGGAAAACCCGATGAGCGCCGACCGGGTGCGCTGGGAGCACATCCAGCGGGTCTACGAGCTGTGCGACCGCAACGTCTCGGAGACCGCGCGGCGGCTCAACATGCACCGCCGGACGCTGCAGCGCATCCTCGCCAAGCGCTCGCCGAAGTGAGCGGGAGCGCCCTGCGGGCGCTGGCCTCCGGCGGGGATATTTCTGCCTAGAAGAAGTCAGGGGCCGCGCGCCGCAAGGGGCGCGGCTTTCTTGGGGGTCGGAGGGGGTCAGAGGTCGTAGCGCTTGAGCACCTTGTCCACGGTGCGGCCGTCGCCGAGACGGTCGTCGCGGATATGGCCGTAATCCTCGAAGCCGCGGCTCTGGTAGTAGATCAGACCGCCCTCGTTGTCGGCGCGGATCTCGGCGTTGATCCAGGCGTAGCCCTCGGCGCGGCAGGCGGCGCGGGTGGCCTCGAAGAGTGCCGAGCCGATGCCGAGGCCGGTGCGCCCGACCCGTGCGAAGCTGGCGATCTGGGCCACGCTGGCGCCGAGCTTCGGGTGCGGCTCGACCCATTGGAAGCCGAGCAGCGCGCCCGCCTCGTCCTCGGCGACATGCCAGATGGCCCGCGGGGCGTGCATCCAGGCGCGCAAATCCTCTGCTCTCACCGGGTCGGTCATCGCGGTGGTGCCGCCCCGGGCGATCACCTCGTTGAGCAGCTCGGCCATGGGCCGCGCGTCGAGCGCGCCGGCGCGGCGGACGGTGACCGGCGCGCTCACAGCTCGGCCAGTAGCTCTGCGTGGCGCGCGGTATAGGCGCGGCGCACCTCCACGGGCGGGCGCAGGTGGATGTCGAGCCCCGCGATCAGCGCCGGTTCGGGGCGCTTGAAGAAGCGCGAGGCCTCGGTTTCGGAGAAGCCGGCGATCTGGGTGGCTTCCATCCAGGCCGAGACGTTGTCGGCCTTCTTGATCTGCTTCTTGAGGCGGAGGGCGGGGGCGGCGGGCAGGCCGAAGCGGATGTGGATCGCCGCCGCCAGCCGCGCGTCGAGCTCGCCGTAGCCCGGACCGACGGCCGCCTTCACCGGAGAGATCATGTCGCCGATGACGTATTCGGGTGCGTCGTGCAGCAGGGCGAAGAGCCTCTCGGCGGGCTTGGCGCCGGGACAGAGGCGGCAGAACAGCGTTTCCACCAACAGCGAGTGCTCGGCGACGGAATAGGGGAAGTCTCCCTTGGTCTGGCCGTTCCAGCGGGCGACGAAGGCGAGCCCATGGGCGATGTCCTCGATCTCGATGTCGACCGGAGTGGGGTCGAGCAGGTCGAGGCGGCGGCCGGAGAGCATGCGCTGCCAGGCGCGGGGGGGCTTGGACTTGAGAGGCATCTTCAAAGTTCGAGGTCTTCCGTGGCGTAGACGAAATTGCCGTGCAGCTTGCCGCAGACCCGGTAGCCGAGGCCGCGGAACGTGCGCTGGATCCAGGTCTCGTTGCCGTGGTTCTCGAGGATCAGGATCGGGCGGCAGCGGTGGATGAGGTGATAGGCGCCCTTGAGCGCGCGCTTCTCGTGGCCCTCGACGTCGAGTTGCAGGATCGAGACCTGGCGTTCGCGGGGGATCGCGAAGTCGAGCATCGCCGCCTGCACCGGGGTGACTCCGGGGCCGGATGCCTCGGTGACATGCGAGAGGCCGCCGAGCGGCGCGCCCTCTTCGTCATGGGTGCGGAAGTGCAGCGTCTCCTCGGCGTTCGACAGGCCGACATTGGTCAGGGTGACATTCTCGAGCGCGTTGAGCCGGAGCGTTTCCACCGCGCAGGCGTAGCTGCCGGGGTTGGGCTCGAAGGCCCAGAGCCTGGCGCCGGGGGCCAGCGCCGCCGCGACGCCGGGCAGGAAATCCCCGAAGAAGGTGCCGGCGTGGACCACGTCCCCGTGCCCCGCGTGGGCGCGCATGAAGGCGATGGTCTGCGGCTCGTAGACCTCGCCGGCCCGCACCGCCTTGACCGCGGGGCGCGTATCCAGACCTTCGGGCAGGCAGTAGCGCCCGTAGGCATTGCTGGGAACAGGCTGGTCCACGCTGTGCTCGTCCTGCTGAAGATTATGCCTCTGTTTGCCGCGAATAGTGATCGACGTTGCGGGGCATGGCAAGGGATGCTACCCCGCGCAGCAATCCCGAGACTTGAATTGGAGCGCCGGACCATGGCTGAAGACTACATCGTCAAGGACATTTCTCTGGCCGAGTTCGGCCGGAAGGAACTGGATATCGCCGAGACCGAGATGCCGGGCCTGATGGCCTGCCGCGCCGAGTTCGGCGAGGCACAGCCGCTGAAGGGCGCGCGGATCGTCGGCTCGCTGCACATGACCATCCAGACCGCCGTGCTGATCGAGACGCTGAAGGCGCTGGGCGCCGACGTGCGCTGGGCCTCGTGCAACATCTTCTCGACGCAGGACCACGCCGCCGCGGCGATCGCCGCAAGCGGCACGCCGGTCTTCGCGGTGAAGGGGCAGACGCTGGTCGAGCACTGGGACTACCTGGACCGCTCGTTCATGTTCCCCGAAGGCGCGAACATGATCCTCGACGACGGTGGCGACGCGACGCTCTACATCCTGCTCGGCGCGCGCGCCGAGGCGGGGGAAGACCTGGGCGTGCCGACCTCGGAAGAGGAAGAGGTGATCCATGCGCAGATCAAGAAGCGCATGGCGGCTTCGCCGGGCTGGTTTGCCAAGACCCGCGAAGCGATCATGGGCGTTTCGGAAGAGACCACGACCGGCGTGCACCGTCTTTATGACCTGCAGAAGAAGGGCCTGCTGCCCTTCCCGGCGATCAACGTCAACGACTCGGTCACCAAGTCGAAGTTCGACAACAAGTACGGCTGCCGCGAGAGCCTGGTGGACGGCATCCGCCGCGCCACCGACGTGATGCTGGCGGGCAAGGTCGCCGTGGTCTGCGGCTACGGCGACGTGGGCAAGGGCTCGGCCGCCTCGCTGGCCGGGGCCGGCGCGCGGGTGAAGGTCACCGAGGCCGATCCGATCTGCGCCCTGCAGGCGGCGATGGACGGCTTCGAGGTGGTGCTGCTGGAGGACGTCGTCGCCGACGCCGACATCTTCATCACCACGACCGGCAACAAGGACGTGATCCGCATCGAGCACATGCGCGAGATGAAGAACATGGCCATCGTCGGCAACATCGGCCACTTCGACAACGAGATCCAGGTGGCGAGCCTGCGCAACCACAAGTGGACCAACATCAAGGAACAGGTGGACATGATCGAGATGCCCTCGGGCAACAAGATCATCCTGCTGTCGGAAGGGCGCCTGCTGAACCTCGGCAATGCCACCGGCCACCCGAGCTTCGTGATGTCGGCCTCCTTCACCAACCAGGTGCTGGCGCAGATCGAGCTCTACAAGAATGGCGCGCAGTACGAGAACAAGGTCTACATCCTGCCCAAGCACCTCGACGAGAAGGTCGCGCGCCTGCACCTCGATCGCGTCGGGGCCAAGCTGACCAAGCTGTCGACCGAGCAGGCGGCCTATATCGGCGTGACGCCGGAGGGCCCGTTCAAGCCGGAGCACTACCGCTACTGATTTAGACCCTGTTTCAGGGTCTTTCAGACGCCCCGCCCCTCCGGCGGGGCGTTTTGCATTCGGGGCGGGGACGCCTCGGGCGCGCATATTCGGGGAAAGATGAAAGGGCGCGCGGTTTCACGCGGCCGTCACATCACGGCCACGTGATCGTTACGCATGGCCCGTAGCAGCGGCGCATCCACCGCATCTTCGAGGAGATCCCGATGCGCCTTTCGCTGTCCCTTCTCGCCCTCGCCAGCGTGCTTGCCGCACCCGCCATGGCGCAGGACGTCTTCCCGGCCAAGCTCGCCGGTCACGCCTACCTGCCTGCCTTGTCGCTGGTCGAGCCGCCGGCGAATGCCCCGCGCGACGCCTGGCTTTCGGGCAAGTTCACCGGGGCCGCGCGCAACGAGTCTGCGATGAGCGTCGAGGGAAACACCGGTAAGAACTACGGCAACCACGGCACCGGCATCTCGCTACCGTTCATCGGCCAGCCGGTGCAGGGCATGTCCGGCTTTGCCATGACCCGCGCCGAGGATGGAAGCATCTACACGCTGACCGACAACGGCTTCGGCTCGAAGCGCAACTCGCCCGACGCGATGCTGTTCTTCCACCGCATGGCCCCCGATTTCGAGACCGGTACGGTGGAGCGCCGCGAGACCGTGTTCCTCTCGGACCCGGATCACAAGGTGCCCTTCCGCATTGCCTATGAAGGCACCGAGAGCCGCTATCTCACGGGCGCCGATTTCGACACCGAGTCGATTCAGGTGCTCGACGGTGAGGTCTGGATCGGCGACGAGTTCGGCCCCTACATCATCCGCGCCGGGCTCGACGGCGTTGTGAAAGAGGTCTTCGCCACCGAGCTCGACGGCAAGGAGCTGCAAGGGCCCGACACCTACAGCGTCTTCGTTCCTGCGACCGCCGGCACCGACTTCCAGGTGCAGCGCTCGGGCGGCTATGAGGGCATGGCGTTGCAGCCGGGCACGAACCTGCTCTGGGCGATGCTGGAAAAGCCGATCCTGATCGAGGGCGGAGAGACCGAAGGGCCCTTCCTGAGGGTCATCGCCTTCGACCCGAAAGCAGGGGAATGGACCGGGGAGAGCGTGAAGTTCCAGCTCGCCGAGGGCGCGACCGCGATCGGTGATTTCAACTTCATCGACGAGACCCGCGCGCTGGTCATCGAGCGCGACAACGGCGAGGGCGACATGGCCATGGCCTGTGCCGAGGGCTCGACCGAGACCGCCGGCTGCTACCCGAACCCTGCGAAGGTGAAGAACATCGTGCTGGTCGACATGGCGCAGACAGACGGCGAGGGTTTCATCCGCCGCATCGGTCAGATCGACCTGCTGAACATCGCCGACCCCGACGCGAAAGCGCTCGATGGCATGGGCGCGGGCGGCGACCACTTCAGCTTCCCGTTCTTCACCATCGAGGATGTGATCGCCGTCGACGAGACGCACATCATGGTCGCCAACGACAACAACCTGCCGTTCTCCGGCGGACGGGTGCCGGGCGAGGCGGCGCACAACGAGTTCATCCTGCTCGAGGTGCCCGAGCTGCTGGCCGCGAAGTAAGGCTGTCGCGACACGGAAAAGGGGCGCCCGTGGGCGCCCCTTTGAGCGTTGTTGTGACGCCCGTCAGGCGTAGCGCTTGATCTCGCCAGACTTCAGCCGCGAGGTGTAGCTGGTCATCTCGGCCTTCACGATCGGCATCAGGAAGTAGAGGCCGATGATGTTGAACAGGGCCATGGCAAAGATCGCCGCATCCGAGAAGTCGATGACCGGGCCAAGGTTCATCGCGGCGCCGATGATCACGAAGAGGCAGAAGAGGACCTTGAAGCTCACTTCCTGGAATTTGCCCTCGCCGAACATGTATGTCCAAGCCTTGAGGCCGTAGTAGCTCCAGGAGATCATCGTCGAGAAGGCGAAGAGGATCACCGCCAGCGCCAGCACGTAGGGGAACCAGCTGATCGCGGATCCGAAGGCCGCCGAGGTCAGCGCCACGCCCGAGACATCGCCAAGCGTTTCGACCCGGCCCAGCTCGGCGTTCCAGATGTATTGGCCGGTCTCCGCGTCGACCTGCAGCACGCCGGTGATCACGATGACCAGCGCGGTCATGGTGCAGATCACCACCGTGTCGATGAACGGTTCGAGCAGCGACACGAAGCCCTCGGTGATCGGCTCCTTGGTGCGCACCGCCGAGTGGGCGATGGCGGCCGAGCCGACGCCGGCCTCGTTGGAGAAGGCGGCGCGCTTGAAGCCCTGGATCAGCGCACCGACGAGCCCGCCCGCGACGCCGAGCCCGGTGAAGGCACCGTCGAAGATCTGGCCAAGCGCCCAGCCGATCCGGTCGTAGTTGATCGCGATGATGATCAGCGCGGTGCCGACGTAGAGCACCCCCATGAAGGGCACGATCTTCTCGGTGACCTGCGCGATGCTCTTGAGGCCGCCGATGATCACCGCGAAGACGATGGCGGCGAAGATGACCCCGGTGATCCATCCGGGATAGTCGCCGAAGATATTTGCCAGCTGCGCGTGGGCCTGGTTCGCCTGGAACATGTTGCCGCCGCCCAGCGAGCCAAGCACGCAGACGATCGAGAAGCAGATCGCCAGGACCTTGCCGAAACCGGCAAAGCCGCGTTCGGCCATGCCCTTGCTGAGGTAGTACATCGGCCCGCCCGAGACGGTGCCGTCGGCGTATTCGTTGCGGTACTTCACGCCAAGGGTGCATTCGGTGAACTTCGACGCCATCCCCATGAGGCCTGCGAGGATCATCCAGAAGGTCGCGCCGGGCCCGCCGATCGACACGGCCACCGCCACGCCGGCGATGTTGCCAAGCCCGACGGTGCCCGAGAGCGCCGTGGCGAGGGCCTGGAAGTGGCTGACCTCTCCGGCGTCATCGGGATCGGAATACTTGCCCGACACCAGCGCGATGGAATGCGGGAAGGCGCGGAACTGCACGAAGGCGAAATAGAGCGTGAAGATCGTCGCCGCGATCACCAGCCAGAGCACGATCCACGGAAAGGAGGTGCCGGGGAAGGGGGCGAAGATGAAGTTGACGAACGGTCCCGTGATGTTGCCGACGACCTCGTTGATCTTCTCGTCGATGCTGTGGGCCGTCTCCTGCGCCTGGGCGGGCAGGGCGGCGAGCGCCGCGCCGAGCAGCGGCAGGGCAGCACGGGGGATGACTTGGATGGGTTTCATGTGGGGCTCCTGCGGCTCAGGGGACGATGACTGTTGGCACGGGGGCAATCTGCGCGAGCCCCAGCGGCACGGAGCCGAAGATGCGCGCGGTCATGGATTGCGTGCCGGAACGGCCGACGAAGATCATGCTTGCGCCGGCCTCCGAGGCGATCTCGGCCACCAGCTCCACCACGGAGCCGTAGCGGATGCGGCAGTCCGCCTGCAGTCCCGCCGCGCTTACCTTGGCCAGCGCCGGGTCCAGGATCACCTCCTTGGCCCGCGTCAGCTCTTCCTTGCGGCGGGCATGGCGCTCTTCGATTTCCTGAGGAGTCAGGAACTTGTAGGGCGACCATTCCAGGATATGGACGAGCAGCAGGGCCGCACCGTCCTTCTTGGCCCGCGCGATTGCGTAATCGAGCAGACCGTCATCACCTTCCTTGTTTTCATAGGCGACGACAAACGTCTCTGTTGCCATTGGATTTCCCCGGTTTCTGCGTCCTGAGAGCCCATTGCGATGCCCGTTTTCCGGGTCTGGATGGCAATGCACTCACGCGCCCATGCTGCGGGCGGCATCACGGCTTTGTCACTAAAAAAAGGTTAACGCAAAGGCGCGTGGGTCGGCTGTGCAGAAAAAGAGAACGATTTTCTTCTTTTTATCAACAATCAAGGCTGACTATAGTTCGCGCAGGGACGGTGGCGTTGCGCCGCCGGACCCCGTCCAAGAGGAGAGCGACATGGGCAAGCGAGACGAGCTGATCGAGAAATACGCCGAGGATCTGCGCGACAAATGCGGCATGGAACCCGACATGGACCTGCTCACCAAGGTCACCATCGGCTGCGGTCCGTCGATCTACGACGCTGATGCAGCCACCGTGGCCGCCAGCCAGGACCATGAGCTCGAGACGGTGAAGGACAACTTCCTGGTCAAGAAACTGGGCCTCGCCGACGGGCCGGAGCTGATGGATGCAATCCACGCGGTGGTAGAGACCTACGGCCGCTCCGAACGCAACAAGTACCGGGCGGTGGTCTACTACATGCTGGTGAAGCATTTCGGCAAGGACAGCGTCTACGCCTGAGCGACGCATCGAATTCTAGGCAGTTGGTCTTTGCTCCGGCTGGCCGGGCGTGGGATGATGGGACTCGGCCAGAACGGTCGGGTCCAGTTCCTCCGGAACGTGCGTGGGAGCACGCGGGGTGGTGCAGGGGTCCGGCCTATGGCTGGACTCCTGTCTTGCTTTCCGGCCCTTGCGCCTGCCCGTCGGTCTTTCAGAACAGCGCCAGCACCAGGCCGATCACCGCGCAGCCAAAGGTGGCGTAGCCGCCATCGATCAGCGTCAGCCTGAAGGGTCGCTGCCCGTAGGCATTGTTGATCATGATCCAGGGCGAAATGAAGAACAGCCCGATCCCGAGCCCCGAAAGCAGCCCGGCCCCGGCGGTGACGATGCCCGCCTCGTGAAAGATGTGCCGCATCATGCCTGCCACCAGCAGCATGGCGATGGCCGAGAGCACGAAGGGCAGCGGGCTGGCGTTCTTTGGCCTGCCGGTCTCGTCGCAGTCGATGCCCGAGGCTGCGAGCCAGGGTTTCGACAGGGTCATGTACCAGCCCGCGCCGAACAGCCATCCGGCCAGTGCCGCGACGATCACGCTGATGAATTCCATAGCGGCCTCCCTCGCTCACGCGGAAAAGCCTGCCGCAAAGGCGGCGCGCTGCCTAGCCGGTTTGCGGGCTGGATCAGCCCTTCAGGCCGCCCTTGGCGCAGATATGCGCGAATTCGGCCGCGCTGACCGGCTGAACCGACAGGCGCGACTGTTTGATCAGCGCCATTTCGGACAACGCCGGGTCGCCCTTGATCTCGTCGAGCGTCACCGGCCGCGGCAGCTTTTCGATGGCCTTGATGTCCACGCAGTCCCAGCGCGGATCATCGGCCTTGCTGTCGGGGTGGGATTCGGCGCAGATCTCGACGATGCCCACCACCGCCTTCTCGCTTTGCGAATGGTAGAAGAAGCCGCGGTCGCCCAGCGTCATCTCGCGCATGAAGTTGCGCGCCTGGTAGTTCCGCACGCCGTCCCATTCCTCGCCCGTCTCGCCCTTGGCGACCTGGTCCTCCCAGGACCAGGTCGAGGGCTCGGACTTGAAGAGCCAGTATCTCATCGGCTCACCCGATGACCTTTTTCCAGGCGGTCAGCGTGACGCTTTCGAAGAGGCCCGCCAGCGCGTAGGGGTCCTTGTCGGCCCAGTCCTGCGCCGCGGCCATGTCGGCGACGTCGAGGATCACCAGGCTGCCTGCCATCTCGCCGGCGTCATCCAGCAGCGGGCCGGCCTGTGCCACGACGCCGGTGCGTTCGATATAGGCAAGGTGTTCGGCGCGGGTGTCCTTGCGGACATCGAGAGCACCGGGTTTGTCTTTGGCGACAAGCGCGACGAGCATGGTCATTCCTCCTTCAGGGGTCTGGAAAGAAGCTCATCGAGAGCTTCGGAAATGGTCACTTTGCCTTCGGTCAGCGCGGCGACAACGCCCGAGACGGGCATCGCCAGCGCCTCGCGCTCTGCCAGCGCGGCGACGGCGCGGGCGGTGGCGGCGCCCTCGACGGTGACCGACGGGTCGAAGCCTTCGGCGCGGCCGAGGGCCAGCCCGTAGCGATAGTTGCGCGACAGCTCCGAGGTGCAGGTGAGCGCCAGATCGCCAAGGCCCGAAAGCCCCGTAACAGTCTCTGGTTTCGCGCCGAGATGCACGGCGAGGCGGGTCATCTCGGCAAAGCCGCGGGTCATCAGCGCGGCGCGCGCGCTGTCGCCAAACCCGGCGCCGATACAGGCGCCGCAGGCGATGGCCATGACGTTCTTCAGCGCGCCGCCGACCTCGGCGCCGGTGACATCGGTGCTGCGATAGAGCCGAAGCGTCTTTGTCGAAAGCACGTGCTGCAGCACCAGCCCCGCCTCGGCATCCTCGCAGGCCAGCGTCAGTGCGGTGGGCAGGCCGCGGGCGATATCGGCGGCAAAGCTTGGTCCGGTGAGGATCGCGGGCAGGGTGCCGGGCTTGGCATGGGCGATGACATGGCTCGGCCCCTCGCCGGTGGCCAGGTCGATGCCCTTGCAGCAGGCGACCAGCTTGCGGCCCTCGAGCGGGCTCTCGATCGACCCCAGGACGGCGGAAAGCGTCTGCATCGGCACCGCCAGCAGCAGCGTCTCGGCGCTGGCGGCCCGCGCGAGGTCGGCGGTGATCTCGATGCCTTCGGGCAGGGTCACGCCGGGCAGGCGGGCGGTCTCGCGGCTCCGCGCCATCTCGGCCATGGTGCCTTCGTTGCGGCCCCAGAGCATGACCTGCCGGCCATCGCGGGCCAGCGCAACGGCCAGCGCCGTGCCGAAGGCGCCCGCGCCCAGAACGCCGATCATGCCTTGGCTCCCTTCTTGCCTGAGCCGAGCAGCGGCGCAGCGGCGGTGTCGAGCGGCCAGCGCGGGCGGGCGGCGAGGGTCATGTCCGAGACTTCGCCCGCCGCCAGCAACTCACCGCCCGCATAGGCGATCATCGCGGCGTTGTCGGTGCAGAGCCGCAGTGGTGGCGCGGTGAAGGTCACGCCGTGCTCTTCGCAGAGCGCCTCGAGCGCGCCGCGCAGGGCTGTGTTGGCGGCGACGCCCCCGGCCACGGCCAGCGCCGGTTCTCCGGGGTTTTCCTCGAGATAGACCCGCAAGGCACGGCGGGTCTTCTCGGCCAGAACGTCGCGCACCGCGGCCTGGAACCCGGCGCAGAGATCGGCCACGTCCTGCCGGTGCAGCCCGCCCTGTTCCTCGATCAGCTTGTCACGCATCCGCAGCAGCGCGGTCTTCAGACCTGAGAAGGACAGGTCGCAGCCCTCGCGGTCGAGCAGCGGGCGCGGGAAGCGGAAGCGTTTCTCGTCGCCGGACGTCGCGGCTTCCTCGACCGAGGGGCCGCCGGGCTGCGGCAGGCCGAGCAGGCGGGCGGTCTTGTCGAAGGCCTCGCCGGGGGCGTCGTCGATGGTGCCGCCGAGGCGCTTGAAGTCCTGCGGGCCGCGCACGATCAGGAACTGGCAGTGCCCGCCCGAGACCAGCAGCATCAGGTAGGGGAAGGCCAGCCCGTCGGTCAGCCGCGGCGTCAGCGCGTGGCCGGCAAGGTGGTTCACCCCGATCAGCGGCTTGCCTGTGGCCGCGGCGATGCCCTTGGCCATCATCACGCCCGAGAGCACGCCGCCGATGAGGCCGGGGCCGGCGGTCACCGCGATGGCGTCAAGCTCGGTCACTGGAACCCCCGCCTGCACCAGCGCCTGTTCGATGGCGAGGTCGAGCTTCTCGGCATGGGCGCGGGCGGCAATCTCGGGCACCACGCCGCCAAAGGCCGCGTGCAGCTCGTTCTGGCCGAGCACCACCGAAGACAGGATCTCCTGCCCGCGCAGCACGGCGGCGGCGGTGTCGTCACAGCTGCTTTCCAGTCCGAGGATCGTCAGTTCAGGCATCGGCACGTCCGTTGCATCCCTTTGTCCTTGCAGCTACCACCACAGCAAGGCCCTCACAATCCCGGCCCCCGCAATCCCGGAGCAAGGATGCCAGATTCCCAGCCCTTCCTGCTGCTCACCCGCCCGCGCGCGGCCTCGCAGCGCTTTCTGGAAGGGATTCGTGCCGCGGGCGTGACGGGGATCGTGCCGCTGGTCAGCCCGCTGATCGAGGTCGAGACCACCGGCCCGCTGCCCGAGATGGCGGGGACGACCGGGCTGATCTTCACGTCCGCCAGCGGTGTGCAGGCCTTTGCCGAGCTGGGCGGCGCGGTGCTGCCGCTCTGCTATGCCGTGGGCGAGGCGACGGCGCGCGCGGCGCGCGGGGTCGGGTTCAGCCCGCGCGTGGCCGAGGGCGACGCGGAGTCGCTGCTGGCGCTGATCCTGGCCGAGCGGCCGGAGGGGCGGCTTGTGCACTTGCGCGGAACTCACGCGCGCGGCGATCTGGCGGCGCGACTCACTGCCGCGGGTCAGCCCTGCGCCGAGGCGGTGATCTACGACCAGCCGACTCGTCCCATGACGGATCAGGCCATAGCGGCCCTGCGCGGCTCAGTCCCGGTCATCGTGCCGCTTTTTTCACCGCGCAGCGCCCGGCTTTTCGCGGCGGCGGCAAGGGACGTTAACGCTACCGCGCCGCTTTTCGCCGCATATATGAGCGGGGAGGTGGAAGCAGCCCTCTCCGGCCTCTATGTTCTCGACTCAGAGATTGTTTTGCGACCCGACGCCGAGCTCATGCGTAAGGCAGTGGAAAAGCTCCTGGAATGCGCGCGGTCGCTTGTGGACCCCGGCGGGTCCGTGAAAAGTTATGAAAGTGACGCGAGGTCCGGAGAGGATCCGCAAGCGACAGATTGAAAGGGTGGACCGCGTGGCCGACAAGAAGAAGCCTTTAGACGACGCCAAGAAGCAGCCGGAGTCGGACCAGGGACAGCCCCCCGAAAGCATCGCCCCCGAGGAGGATGCCCCGGTGCGAGAAACCTCCGAAACGCCTGCTGCCGGTGCAGAGGAGAACCTCGCGGAGGAGGTGAAGAACGCCTCTGGAGCCGAGAGCCTCGAAGCCGAAGACACGGCGCCGGAAGAGAGCCTTGCGGACGAGAGCGGCGCCAAACCCGGCGAAGCGCCTGCGGCGGAAGGGGTCTTCGACGCCGACGATTCGCTCGCGACCGGTGAGGCCGACGATACGGTCGCGGAAGACGACCCGGCCCAGGAACCGGCCAGCTCGATGGAATCGATCCACACGGCGGGCGAACCCATGGACCTCGACAGCGAGACCGATATCGGCAAGCAGGCGGACACGCTGATTGCCGCTGGCGACGATAGCATTTCGCCCGACTTTGAGACGCTGGAGCCCGAAACGCCGTCGCCCGCCGCGGCCGCAGTGCCGCCACGCGAGGTGGTCCGCGAGACGGTGGTCGAGCGCAAGGGGGGCTTCGTGCCCATGGCACTTGGCGGCGTTCTCGCCGCCGCGCTCGGCTGGGGGGCGTCGAGCTACCAGTCCGGCAACTTCCCCTTCGGCGATGGCGGTGCGGCCTTCGAGGCGCAGACCGCCGCTTCGCTGTCGCAGCAGTCCGAGCGGATCGCCGCGCTGAGCGGCACCGTCGAGCAGACCGCCGCGCAGGTCGGCGGCATCGACCTTTCCGGTCTTGAAAGCGCCACGGCCGATCTTGGCCAGCGGATGCAGGCGGCCGAGGGTTCGGCGGCCTCGCTGGGCGAGCAGGTGACGCAGCTTCAGACCCGCATCGAAGAGATGCAGACCCAATGGCTGTCCGACTCGGTCTCGCCCGAGGCCATGGCCGCGTATGAAAAGGCGCTGGCCGATGTGCGCAGCGCGATCGAGACGCAGCGCGCCGAGGTCGAGCAGATGACGCAGGAGGCGCTGGCCGCCAAGCAGACCGCCTCGGACCAGGCGATGCTGGCCAAGTCGCGCACGGCGCTCTCCGAGATCAACACCGCGCTCCGCGACGGTGCAGCCTATGCCGAGCCGCTCCAGGTGTTGCAGTCCAACGGCGTCACGGTGCCCGAAGGATTGGCGGCATCCGCCCCGGAAGGCGCGCCGACGCAGGCCGCCCTTGTCTCCGAGTTCCCGCCGGTGGCGCGCGACGCGCTTTCGGCGGCGCGCCGGGCCGAGGCGACCAACGAGGACACCGCCAGCCGGGTGACCACCTTCTTAGCCAACCAGCTCGGCGCGCGCTCTGTCGAGCCGCGCGAGGGGGACGACCCGGACGCGGTGCTGTCGCGCGCCGAGGCGGCGCTGCGCGCGGGCGATCTTGGCACCGTATTGAGCGAGCTTGCGGCCCTGCCCGAGCCGGCGCAGGCCGAGCTGTCGGGCTGGACGGCCCGCGCCGAGGCGCGCAAGGCGGCGCTCGACGGCGCGGATGCCGTTGCACAGACACTGAACCAGAACTGAGGGTAAGGGATCGTTTTCATGCTTTGGTCACTTCTGAAAATCGTTCTCTTCGTCGCTGCCGTCGCGGGGCTGACCCTGGGCGCAGGCTACCTGATGGAAAGCCAGGGCGGCATCCAGGTCACCGCCGGCGGAATGGAATTCACCCTCGGGCCGCTGCAATCGGTGATTGCCGCCATCGTGCTGGTCTTCGTGCTGTGGGTGGTCTTCAAGCTGGTGTCGCTGCTCATCGCGGTGCTGAAGTTCATCAACGGCGATGACACTGCGCTGTCGCGCTATTTCGACCGCAACCGTGAGCGCAAGGGCTACCAGGCGATGTCCGAGGGGCTTCTGGCGCTGGCCTCGGGCGAGGGCAAGCTGGCCATGGCCAAGGCGCAGAAGGCCGAGCGCTACCTGCACAAGCCCGAGCTGACGCAGCTGCTGACCGCGCAGGCCGCCGAGATGACCGGCGATAGCCGCAAGGCCGAAGAGGTCTACAAGGCCCTGATCACCAACGAGCAGACGCGCTTCGTCGGCATCCGCGGCATGATGAAGCAGAAGCTGGCCAAGGGCGACACGGACACCGCGCTGAAACTGGCCGAACGCGCCTTTGCCCTCAAGCCCAAGCACGAGGAAATCCAGGACCTGCTGCTGCAACTCCAGGCCTCGAAGCATGACTGGCAGGGCGCGCGCAGGACGCTCTCGGCCAAGCTCAAGCACGGGGCGCTGCCGCGCGACGTCTACCGTCGCCGCGACGCCGTTCTGGCGCTGTCGGAAGCCAAGGACATCATGGACGAGGACAAGCCGATCGAGGCCCGCGAGGCGGCGATCGCCGCGTCCAAGGGCTCGCCCGACCTGATCCCCGGCGCGGCGATGGCGGCGCGGTCCTACATCGCGCAGGACAAGCCGAAGCTGGCGACGCGGATCCTCAAGAAGGCCTGGTCGGTGCAGCCGCATCCGGACCTCGCGGCCGCCTTCGCCGAGATCGCCCCCGACGAGACCCCGGCGCAGCGGATGAAGCGCTTCGGCACGCTTACCACGGTCAATCCCGAACACCGCGAGACCAAGCTGCTGAAGGCCGAGCTGGCGCTCGCCGCGG
This sequence comes from Salipiger mangrovisoli, assembly GCF_015223355.1. GTDB lineage: Bacteria > Pseudomonadota > Alphaproteobacteria > Rhodobacterales > Rhodobacteraceae > Salipiger > Salipiger mangrovisoli. The sequence goes on from NZ_JADFFK010000002.1 coordinate 131,914, forward strand.
AGGATTTCCCCGAGGCGCGCCGCGCCGTGGGCAACCTTGCCGAGACCGAGCCGGATGCGCGTGTGCTCACCGTCATGGCGGCCATCGCCAAGGGCGAGGGCGCGGCCGAGCCGGTGGTGCGCGGCTGGCTGGCCAAGGCGCTCCTGGCGCCGCGCGGTCCGCAGTGGGTCTGCGACAAGTGCAACCACATCCACGCCGAATGGGTGCCGGTCTGCGCCAACTGCGAGGGCTTCGACACGCTCAGCTGGCGCAGCCCGCCGCAATCGGACGTGGCCCCCGCCGGGGCGGAGATGTTGCCGCTGATCATCGGATCGCTCGAGGACCGTAGCGCCGAGGCGGAGGCGGCCGCAGAGGCCGAGGCGGCACCGGAGGTGCTGACGCCGAAGCCGGAGCCCGAGGTGGAAGCCGCGGAAAGCGCCGGGATTTCGCCCGATCCGAGGCCGGATGTCCCTGATGCCGAGACCGTTGAGGACATCGCGGAGGACCGCCGGGGCATGCCGGAACACGAGAAGGTAAAATAGGCCTTTTCCTGCGGCGGCCCCGGTGCTAAGAGGCCGCCCACCAGTGCCGGTGTAGCTCAGCTGGTAGAGCACGTCATTCGTAATGATGGGGTCGGGGGTTCGAGTCCCTTCACCGGCACCACGGTCTTCCAGAAGACCCGATGAAACAAAGGGCCGCCCCCAGGGGTGGCCTTTTTCGTTCGGCATCCAGGGCTGGAGGAAGGGGGCTCCGCCCCCGTCCGCTGCGCGGACTCCCCCGGGATATTTGGACCTAGAAGAAAGCGGTCGCGCGCGTTTGTCCGAGGCGGGACGGCGGTCGGATCAAGGCGCGGTGCGTGTCAGGGCGAGGGGGTCCGGGCGGCGGGCTCTCGACTTGTCCCTGCGGCGGACGCAGGTTGAGCGGAGCTGCCACCGCAAAGAGGTTCGTCCCATGCCCGCCATCGTTTCCGGTATCATCGTCCTTCTGCTCTTCCAGCTCTGCGGCGAGGTGGTCTCGCGCATCTTCGCCCTGCCGCTTCCGGGACCGGTTCTGGCGATGGTCGCGCTGGTCGTCGGCATGGCGCTTTCAGAGCGGTTGCTGGCGCTGGTCCGCCCGGTGGCGAGCTTCCTGCTGCAGAACCTGTCGCTGCTCTTCGTGCCGGTGGGCGTGGGGGCGGTGGCGCGGCTGTCGGACCTGTCGGCGCATGCTCTGGCGATCGGCGTGTCGCTGGTCGGCTCGACGCTGCTGGCGATCTGCGTCGGGGCGGTGACCTTCGAGTATGTGGCGCGGCTCACCGGCAATGTCGACGAGGAGGAGGAGGCATGACCGACCCGCTGCTGATCTGGTCCTACCTCGAGAGCGGGCCGCTGCTGTGGCTCACCGCCACGCTGGTCGCCTATTGGATCGGCGACCGCATCTTCCGCCTGTCGCGCGGCAAGCCCTGGTTCAACCCGGTGCTGCTGTCGGTGATCGTGCTGGGGGCGCTGCTGCTGGCCACCGGTACGCCTTATGAAACCTACTTCGAGGGCGCGCAGTTCGTCCACTTCATGCTCGGCCCGGCAACCGTGTCGCTGGCGCTGCCGCTGCATGCCAACCTGAAGCGCGTGCGCCGCGCGGCGCTGCCCATGGCGCTGGCGCTGCTGGCGGGCTCGCTGACGGCAGTTGTCTCGGCGCTGGGGCTCGCGTGGCTGCTGGGGGCCGACGTCGGCCTGCTGGCCTCGCTGGCGCCGAAGTCGGCGACCGCGCCGGTGGCGATCGGCATCTCGGAGAAGCTCGGCGGGGATCCGTCGATGACCGCGGTGCTGGTGCTGCTGACCGGGATGATCGGGGCGATCGCCGTGACGCCGATGCTGAACGCGCTGGGGCTGCGCGACTGGCGCGGGCGGGGCTTTGCCACCGGGGTCGCCGCGCATGGCGTGGGCACCGCGCGGGCGCTGCAGGTCAACCCGACCGCCGGGGCCTTTGCCGGGATCGGCATGGGGATGAACGCGGTTCTGACGGGTCTGCTGGCGCCGCTTGTGCTGCAGCTCTTCCGCTAAAAGAGAAGGGGCCTTGCGGCCCCCTCGAACTCAGGCCTCCTTGGCCACCTCGTCGAGCGCGCGCAGCTTGGTCAGCAGCGCGCCAAGCTGGTCCACCGGCACCATGTTCGGCCCGTCGGAGGGGGCGTTGTCCGGGTCCTCATGCGTTTCGATGAAGACCGCGGCGCAGCCTACGGCGACGGCGGCGCGGGCGAGCGTGCCGACGAACTGGCGCTGGCCGCCCGAGGAGGTGCCCTGTCCGCCCGGCAGCTGCACCGAGTGGGTGGCGTCGAAGACCACCGGGTAGCCGGTTTCCGCCATGATCGGCAGCGAGCGCATGTCCGAGACCAGCATGTTGTAGCCGAAGCTCGCGCCGCGCTCGCAGAGCAGCAGCCGCTCGTTGCCGGTGCTGGCGATCTTGGAGGCCACGTTGGCCATGTCCCAGGGCGCGAGGAACTGGCCCTTCTTGACGTTGATCGCCGCGCCGGTTTCGCCCGCGGCGAGCAGCAGGTCGGTCTGGCGCGACAGGAAGGCGGGGATCTGCAGGATGTCGACCGCCTCGGCCACCATGCTGCATTGCTCGGCGGTGTGGATGTCGGTGAGCACCGGCACGCCGAATTCGGCGCCGATCTGCGACAGGATCGACAGCCCCGCCTCCATGCCGATGCCGCGCTTGCCCGAGAGCGAGGAGCGGTTGGCCTTGTCGAAGCTGCCCTTGAACACCCAGGGGGTGCGGGCGGCCTCGGCGGCGGTGGCGATCTTCTCGGCCAGCATCCGTGCGTGCTCGAGGCTTTCCAGCTGGCACGGTCCGGCGATCAGCGCCAGCGGCGCGTCGTTGGCGAAGGTGACGGATTTGACGGCGACGGGTTTCATCTTGGTCATGCGATGCCTTCCTTCTTCAGAACGGCCTCTATGCGGGCCACGTCGACGGGGTTGTTGAGCTCCCAGAACACCCTTCCGCGCGCCTCGACCGGCACGCAGGTGACGGTGCCGCCGTTTTCCAGGAAGCGCAGCTGCTCGAGCCCCTCGGCGCGCTCGATCGGCCCCTCGGGCCAGGCGGCGTAGCGGCGCAGCGCCTCGGGGCGGTAGCCGTAGACACCGACGTGGTGCCAGACCTCGGGCGGGGTTTCGAGGTTGCCGACGTAGGGCAGCACTTCCTTGGAGAAATAGAGCGCGGTGCCGTCGGCGCGCATCACCGCGGTGGTGCCGCCGACGCGGCCGGCGTGGCGGTCGGTGACGAAATTGGCCAGCGTCTCGGGATCGGTCTTGAGCACCGGGGTCGCCATCTCGACCTTGGGGTCCTGCATGGCGGCGATCAGCGCCTCGATGAACCACGGCGGGGTCAGCGGCGCGTCGCCCTGCAGGTTGATGACGATCTCCGGCTCACCGGTCAGCTGCGCCACGCCCTCGGCGCAGCGCTCGGTGCCGTTGCGCGCCTCGGAGGAGGTCATCAGCACCTCGGCGCCGAAGCCTTTCGCCGCCTCGGCGATGCGGTCGTCGTCGGTCAGCACGTAGACCGCCGAGACGCCCTCGACCGTCAGCGCGGCTTCCCAGGCGCGCTGGATCAGGCTCTTCTTCTCGCCGGTGGCGCCGGTCAGCTCGACCAGCGGCTTGCCCGGATAGCGGCTCGAGGCGTAGCGGGCGGGGATGAAGATGACCGCGCTCATGCGACACCTGCCCGCAGCGCGTCGTGGATATGCAGCAGCCCGACGAGGCGCTCGGCCTCGTCGACCACCAGAAGGACCGTCCGTTTCTTCGCGTTGAGCACGCCGAGTGCCTCCGTCAGTAGCGTTTCGGGGCGGGTGACCGTCGGGCCGGGCGTGGCAACCTCGCCAGCGCGGCGCTCCAGCAGCCCCTCCATGTTGCGGCGCAGGTCGCCGTCGGTGATGATGCCTGCAACCTGGCCGTCCGTCACCACCGCGGCGACGCCGAAGCCTTTCTGCGACATGACCACCAGCGCCTCGCTCATCGGGGTGTCGGGGCTGACCACGGGCAGCTCGTCGCCCTTGTGCATCACCGCCGAGACCCGCAGCAGCGCCGCACCGAGCGAGCCGCCGGGATGGAAATGCGCGTAGCTGTCGCGGCCGAAACCGCGGTTGCTCATCAGCGCCACCGCCAGCGCGTCGCCGAGCGCCATGCACAGCGTCGTCGAGGTGGTCGGCGCCATGCCGATGGCGCAGGCCTCGGGGGCGTCGGGCAGCAGCAGGATATGATCGGCAGCGCTGGCCAGCGTGCTTTCGGCGCGCTTGGTGATGGCGATCATCGGGATCGAGAAGCGCGCGCAATAGCCGATCATGTCGGCAAGCTCGCGGGTCTCGCCGGAATTGGAGATCAGGATCACCGCGTCGGCCGAGGTGATCATGCCGAGATCGCCGTGGCTGGCCTCGCCGGGGTGGACGAATTGCGCCGGGGTGCCGGTGGAGGCCAGCGTGGCGGCGATCTTGGCGGCGACATGGCCGGACTTGCCCATGCCGGAGACGATGACCCGCCCGCGGATGCTCAGCAGCAGCGCGACCACGGCGTCGAAATCGGCCGGAAGCTCGTCCGAGAGGCGCACCAGCGCCTCGGTCTCGGTGGCCAGCACCCGGCGGGCGATGTCGGAAGGAGTTTCGGACATGGGGATCCCTGATCTTGAGATGTCCGCGTGTTATCCCGCAATCGCGGGCTTGTCCAATGGCGCGGGGTGGGCCGCCCTGTGCCCTGCAAGGCCGGCCGCGGGCTGATGCGCCTGCGCGTCGACTCGCGCTGGTGAGAGGCGCGCTGCGCGCCCGCTGCCTGACGTTGCTGCTGCCGCAAGTTGCGCTGGCCAGGCTCGCGTTCCGCCGGAAGACGAAACTGACACAAAATGAGTCATCTTCGTGTCTCTAAAGGGCGTCATTGCTACTAGGAGCCCGCCTTGCCGCTTGGTATCTTGAAATCAGCATACAAGAATAAAACGAGAGCAGGATTTCGGGACATGGCAACGGCCTCGCAAGGCACGTTTGTCGTCTCCTGGTCGCAGACGCGCATAGACGGCCTGAAGGCCGCACCGGCGTCATCCTTGCAAGTCGGGGCCTCCTGGGCCTGGTTTGGTGACATTGTACGGGTTGACGGGTCCTCGGACTCGTCTGGGGTTGACCGGGAAGACGCAGGGGCGGCACGTCGGGGACGCGCGGCGCTCAAGGTGCGCCAGTTGGTCGGGGAAGCGCTTGGCGGCGCGGTGCAGCCCTCTCAAGAGGGGAGCTCCGGGACTGCGGTGGCCTCCGATCCGAGCTTCGTCGTGACCGATGGGCTTCGCAGCTACTCGGTGACCCGGATCGACGTCGCGGACAGCCCGCACCCTCTGCTGATGTTTCTCGATGCGGTCCCGCCACGCGGCAAGGATCTCTGGGTGGTCCACCTGACATGTTCCGCGAGCCTGCGCCGGGATCACGCGATGCCCGACGAGGGTGGGGTGATCTGCTTCGCCTGGGGCACGCGCATTCTCACCGCGCGGGGGCCGAAGTCCGTCGAGACCCTGCGCGAGGGCGATTTGGTGCAGACCAAGGATGACGGGCTGCAACCGGTGCATTGGATCGGCAGCCGCCGGATGAGTGGCGCAAGGTTGCACGTGCTGCCCGAGCTGCGACCGGTGCGAATCCGCGCCGGGGCTCTTGGCATCGAACGCCCAGACGACGAGTTTCTTGTCTCGCCCGAGCACCGGATGGTTATCCGCGGGGCGATGGCGCGGGCCCTGTTCAACACCGACGAGGTGCTGGTGGCGGCCAAGCACCTGGTCAATGGCTCGACCATCTGCCGCGACCTGAGGGTGCGCGAGGTGACCTACGCGCACCTGCTGCTGCCGCGCCACGAGATCGTCTTTGCCAATGGCGTCGAGACCGAGAGCTTCCACCCTGCCAACACCTCCCTGTCGAGCCTTTCCGAAACCGACCGCGCGCGGCTCTTGGCGTTGTTGCCCGGCGTTGATCTGCGCCCGGCCGGCTATGGTGCCCATGCCCGGCGCAACCTGACATCGCGCGAGTCTGCGCTGCTGATCCAGCGCGCCGCGTGACCCTTTGCCGGCGCGGCCCGGTGGGCCGCGCCGGCGCGCGCGCTCGAAGCGATCAATGGGCGAGCATCTCCTCGACGATCTCTTCTGCGCTCAGGGCCGACGGGTAATAGGTCGGCCAATTTGTGACCTCCTCGAGCAGCGCCGCGCGGTCGTCACCCCAGTAGAGGTGGTAGTGGTCCGATGCTGCCGGAGCGATGCGATGGTCGCTGAACTGGATGTAGCCGGGTGCCTTCGCGTCCCCCGCGGTCTTGGCGAAGCCGAAGCGCACGCCGCGGTTGCCCTTTTCATAGGTCAGCACCTCGTAGCCGTCGCTCGCATAGGTTCCCGAAACGGACCCTTCGCCGGAGAAGAAGGTCACGGTGCTGCCCGCGATGGCAATGCGGTCGACGTCGGTCGCATAGCCGGTGCGGTAGTCGGCGGTATAGGCCTCGGCGCTCTTGTCGCCCTGTTCCGCCTTGTGCGCCATGACCGGTGCCAAGGCGCCGTTCTGCAGCAGCGGGTAGACCGATTGCCAGTCACCTTGCCAATCCGAAAGGGGCCGGTCGGCGATCTGCGCGTCCTCGAAGTGGCCGCGGTAGATCGCGTCGTCGCCGTGATCGTGGGGGCTGGTGTGGGCATGATCATGGTGGTCGTGGCCGGTGTCTTGGGCGGGTGCGGTGCCGGAGTCGGCCTGCGCGGCGGGCGCGTTGCAAAGCGCGGTTCCGAGCGCGAGGGCTGCAAGCAGCGCGGGGAGGGAGGTGTTCATCGGTCTTGGCCTTTCGCAGATGCCGCGCGGAGCGGCTGATTCTGTTATGTGATAACATAACAATATCCACCTAGGCCATGTTGCGATTGTCGGCAACCGCGGCATTTGCGCAGGGGTCGCGGTGCGGCGGGGTCCCCTTTGCCCGCGGCCCGTGCCCGGCTAAGACATCACCGGGACTCGAGAGGAGAAAGATCGATGCAGATCACGCGGCGTCTCGCCACGCCAGCCGATGCGCAGGCACTTGCCGAGTTGCGGGCCGAGGCGATGCGGCCGAGCCTCGAGGCGATCCAGCGGTTCGACCCGATACGCGTGCGCCGGCGCTTTCTTGATGGTTTCGCGCCAGAGGACACGACGCTGCTGCTTTGCGATGACCGGCTGGCCGGCTTCTACGTGCTGCGCAGGCGGCCGCACGAACACTATCTGGATCACTTCTACCTGGGGGCGGGGTTTCGCGGGACCGGCCTCGGGCGCAAGATCATCGCCGGTCTCCAGCAGGGCGCGCGCGAGGCGCGCATGCCGATCCGCCTCATGGCGCTGAAGGGCAGTCCGGCGAATGATTTCTACCGGACCTGCGGTTTCGAGCTCGTGGGCGAGGAACCGCTCGACCTGGTCTATCGCTGGCAACCCTGAGCGGGGTTACTCGAGGATCTCATCCGCATCGACGCCCCAGACCGCAGCCTTGGGTGCCCAGCCCTCGTAGCCCCCGGCGGACAGCTCGCACCAGTCCTTTTCGCAATGCTCGAGATGCGCGATGACACCGACCGCCAGTTTGGCCTCGACCGGGGTGCCCGCATCGGGACGCTGGTGCAATTCGAGCATGTCCTCCTCGACCAGCACGGTGCGCACCCCCGACAGCAGCGCGTAGTGGATCCAGCCGCCCGCGCCGTCCTTGTCGCGTACCCGGCGCCAGTGTCCGTATTCGGCGATGATCTCCAGCGGCATGTCGCGCCGCGTGTAGACCCAGTCGATGCGATGGGTGAGCGACGGGCCGCGCCGGGCGTTGCCCTCGCTTGTCTTGAGCGACACGTACCGCGGCAGCGGCAGGTTGGTGACCGGCCCGCGCTCTTCGGCCGCCTGCGCGGCCGTGCCGCAGAGCAGGGCGGCAAGCAGCCCCGCCAACACAGAAGTCCTGACCATCGTGTCTGTCCTGCTCGAGATTTTACGCCGGGGTTCTTGTGCCCCGTGCATGCTTGCGACAGTGTGCCAAAGCGCAGAGCGTAAGGAAAGGGAGGCCCTGACCGGAATGCCGCAGAAACGCCTGACTGTTGTCGTCACGCGACGTTTGCCGGAGGTGGTTGAAACCCGCCTGAGCGAGCTTTTTAACGTCAAGCTGCGTACCGACGACCTCGCGATGACTCGCGCGGAATTGACCGCGGCGATGGCCGAGGCCGACGTGCTGGTGCCGACGCTGACCGACCAGATCGACGCCGGGCTGATCGCTCAGGCGGGGCCGCGACTCAAGCTGATCGCCAACTATGGTGCGGGTGTCGACCATATCGACGTGGAAACCGCGCGGGCGCGGGGCATCATGGTGTCGAACACGCCGGGGGTCATGACCGACGATACCGCCGACATGGTGATGGGCCTCATGCTGGCGGTGATGCGCCGCATGCAGGAGGGGCTTGCCACCATGCAGGAGGGCAACTGGGCCGGATGGGCACCGACCGCCTTCCTCGGCACGCGGCTCGGCGGAAAGCGGCTCGGCATCCTCGGGATGGGGCGGATCGGTCAGGCGGTGGCACGGCGCGCCTCGGCCTTCGGCATGCAGATCCACTACCACAACCGCCGCCGCCTGCGCGAAGAGACCGAGGAGTCGCTCGAGGCGACCTACTGGGAGAGCCTCGACCAGATGGTGGCGCGGATGGACGTGGTGTCGGTCAACTGCCCGCACACCCCCTCGACCTTCCACCTGCTGAACGCCCGGCGGCTGCGGCTGATGAAACCCTCGGCGGTGCTGTTGAACACCTCGCGCGGCGAGGTGATCGACGAGGCGGCGCTGACCCGGATGCTGAAGGCGGGCGAGCTGGGCGGTGCCGGGCTCGACGTCTATCAGCACAAGATCAAGGGCAACCCCGAGCTGGTGAACATGCCCAACGTGGTGATGCTGCCGCATATGGGCTCGGCGACACTCGAGGGGCGAATCGAAATGGGCGAAAAGGTGATCATCAACGTCAAGACCTTCGCTGACGGGCACCGCCCGCCGGATCAGGTCGTCCCGGCGATGCTCTGAGACTGACCCCGACACACTGACTAACATGGATAAAAGATGCGGATACTGATGTTCGGCAGGACGGGGCAGGTGGCGCGCGAGCTGCAGCGCCGCACCCCGGTGGTGGCCCTCGGGCGGGACGAGGCGGATCTGACCGATCCAGCCGATTGTGCCGAGGCGGTACGGGCCGAGGCTCCCGACGTGGTGATCAACGCCGCCGCTTACACCGCGGTGGATCTGGCCGAGAGCGACGAGGTCACCGCCGCGCAGGTCAACGGCGAGGCCCCCGGTGCCATGGCGCAGGCCTGCGCCGACCTGGGCATTCCCTTCATCCATATCTCGACCGATTACGTCTTCGACGGCTCGGGCGACACGCCCTTCACGCCCGATGCCCCGACCGGGCCGCTCGGTGCCTATGGCCGCTCCAAGCTGGCCGGCGAGGCGGCGGTGCGCGCCGCGGGTGGTACCCATGCGATCATCCGCACCAGCTGGGTGGTTTCGGCGCATGGCAAGAACTTCGTGAAGACCATGCTCAAGCTCGGTGCCGAGCGCGACCGGCTGACCATCGTCGCCGACCAGGTGGGCGGGCCGACCCCGGCCGCCGACATCGCCGAGCTATGCCTTGCCGCCGCGGAACAGCTGATCGCCGCACCGGAGAAATCGGGCACCTACCACCTGTCCGGCGGGCCGGACGTCAGCTGGGCCGATTTCGCCCGCGAGATCTTCGCCCAGGCGGGCATCGACTGCGAGGTGGTGGACATCCCCAGTTCCGAGTTCCCGACGCCAGCCAAGCGCCCGGCAAACTCGCGGCTGGACACCAGCGCGACCGAGGCCGCCTTCGGCCTGCCGCGCCCGGACTGGCGGGTGGGCCTGTCTGCCATCCTCAAGGAGCTCAAGGCCGAACAGGGCTGATCCCGCAGGGCCCCGAAAACTAGCCGCAACTTCATGTAAAAACGCGAGAAATGTCCACTTTGCGGCCATGATATCGCGCCTCTTCTGCCGTGCGTCCGTACCAATGTGGCGGCAACGCAATGATGCGGATGAGGTGACCCATGGAACGGATACAGGAACGTGGCCTGTCCTCCTGGCAGGCCTGGGGTATGGGCAATGGCGTCCACTCTCCCGAAACGGCTCAGGACTTGGCGCTGGTGGACGCGGGCATCGCCACGGGCGTCTTCGGATACGCGAACATCGAGGGAGGCTTCAGCGGGGCCTCCGAAGCGCTCGACGCATCGCAGCTCGCGGCGCTCCATGCCGAGGATGCGCTGGCGCATGAACAGGCGATGCTGTCGCAGGGGCGGAAATCGAAGCTGGCGCTGCTGCGCGGCGAGGCGGATGGCAGCGTTCGCGGCCTGCGCAATGCGGTGATCAGCATCGGCCATTGGATCGATATCGGGCACGCGCCGGAGGATGCGGTCGCCGCCCCGACTGTCGCAAGCTATGCCGAAAGCTGGCGAATCGGCTGGACCGAGCGTCTGCCGGAGATCATGCAGCTATCGGTGGACGGCCCGCTCGAGGACATGGGACTCGAAGAGACGGGCCACGTGCCGGAGAGCGAGCCGGTGCCGGATCCGTTCGAGCCTGGCGAAACCGCAGCGCTTGATCTCTCGGGGCAGGGGCCGTCACAGGAAGGGCGCGCCTTTCTCGCCGAGATGATGGCCGAGGAGGACGAGCCCGAGGCGTTCATCTTTGCCTCGCAGCCGGAGCCCATGCCCGTTCTGGCCGGGGTCGGCGCGCAGGGTGCAGCGGGGGAACTTGCGCAACACGAAGTCATGTTTGTCGAAAGCCAGTATGCCGCCCTGCACGGGGCGCTCTATGATGGCGATGCGGCCTGGGACTGGCGGCTCGACGGGTCCGACCACGAAGAGGCCCGGTTTGGAGCGCATGGCGAAGGGCATGGGCACTCGGCGCATCAGCTCGGCTACGACGGGCACTTTGTCTGATGCAGCCCGAGGCAGGAAAAAGCCCGCTCCTTCGAGAGCGGGCTTTCGTTTCGTCATGACAGGGCGCTGAGGCGGGTCAGCCCACGTCCTTGTAGCTGATTTCCTTCTGGTCGCTGCCGGTCTTGCTGCGGCGCACGTGCAGGCGGTTGAGCGCGTTCACATAGGCCTTGGCCGAGGCGTAGACCGTGTCGGTGTCAGCCGACTGGCCGGTGGCGATCTTGCCATCCTCTTCCAGACGCACGGAGACGGTGGCCTGCGCGTCGGTGCCCTCGGTCACCGCGTTCACCTGATAAAGTTGCAGACGGGCCGAGTTCGGGTAGAGCGCGCGCACGGCCTTGAAGGTGGCGTCGACCGGGCCGTCGCCTTCCATCACGCAGGACTTCTCTTCGCCGCCCACTTCCATCTCGAGTGTTGCCTCGGCCGGACCGCCGGTGCCGCAGACGACCTTGAGCGAGACGATCTCGAGGTGATCCGCGCCATCGGTCATCGCCGCCGTCACCAGCGCGAGGATGTCCTCGTCGAAGACCTCCTTCTTGCGGTCGGCAAGGTCCTTGAACCGCACGAAGATGTCCTTGAGCTGGTTGTCCCCCACCTCGACACCAAGGTCCTTGAGCTTGGCACGGAGCGCGGCGCGGCCCGAGTGCTTGCCAAGCGGCAGCGAGGTGCCCGCAAGACCCACGTCCTCGGGACGCATGATCTCGAAGGTCTCCTTGTTCTTGAGCATGCCGTCCTGATGGATGCCCGACTCGTGGGCAAAGGCGTTCTTGCCGACGATCGCCTTGTTGAACTGCACCGGGAAGCCCGAGACCGTCGCGACGCGGCGCGAGATGTGCATGATCTTGCGGGTGTCGATCTTCGTCTCGTACGGCATGATGTCGCCGCGCACCTTGAGCGCCATCACCACCTCTTCGAGCGCGGTGTTGCCCGCCCGCTCGCCAAGGCCGTTGATCGTGCATTCGATCTGCCGCGCACCGGCCTCGACGGCGGCAAGGCTGTTGGCCGTCGCCATGCCAAGGTCGTTGTGGCAGTGGGTCGCGAAGATGATGTCATCCGCGCCCGGCACCCGCTCGAGCAGCATCTTGATGAGGTCCGCCGATTCGCGCGGGGCGGTGTAGCCCACGGTGTCGGGGATGTTGATCGTAGTGGCGCCGGCCTTGATGGCGATCTCGACCACGCGGCAGAGGTAGTCATGCTCGGTGCGGGTCGCGTCCATCGGCGACCACTGCACGTTGTCGCAGAGGTTGCGCGCGTGGGTCACCGTCTGGTGGATGCGCTCGGCCATCTCGTCCATCGTGAGGTTCGGGATGGCGCGGTGCAGCGGCGAGGTGCCGATGAAGGTATGGATGCGCGGGCGGGCGGCGTGTTTCACCGCCTCCCAGCAGCGGTCGATGTCGTTGATCTGTGCGCGGGCAAGGCCGCAGATCACCGAGGTTTTCGCGCGCTCGGCGATCTCCGAGACGGCGCGGAAGTCGCCCTCGGAGGCAATCGGGAAGCCCGCTTCGATGATATCGACACCCATCTCGTCGAGCAGCTCGGCGATCTCGAGCTTCTCGTCATGGGTCATGGTCGCGCCGGGCGACTGTTCGCCGTCACGGAGGGTCGTGTCGAAGATGTACACGCGGTCTTTGGCTTGATCGGTCATTTTTCGGATCTCTTGAGTCGTCGTCCTGGAAAGGGTTCGCCGGCGCGAAACGGTCCTCCTCTGAGCGGTCGCGCCGAGATGCGCGCTCAGAGGCGGATTAGGACTAGACGCAGGCCAAGCGCAACCGGTGCGCGAAGCGCACGTGCAGCAGCAGGAATTTGGCCAAGTGTCATCATGGCGGCGACTATACGCGCGGCGAAAGAAATGAAAACCGCAAAAGCCGTTCTTCTGACGGAAAATTATGCTGCGCCGCAGAAGCCTGCCGCGCGCCGCTTGAGTGGTCGGGCCGGGTGCCCATATGCTCCGGGGAAGGTATTTGGTTCAGGGGAGTTTCATGGTCGGGCGTTTACTCAGGGCGGCAATTCTGGCCGCCGGCTGGCCGTTGGCAGCCCTCGCGCAGGAGGGGGAGCGCCCGGCGCGCGAGGTCTATGTCTTCGGGAATTCACTGGTGCATTTCCTTGGGCAGGAAGCCCATAGCAACACGCCCTACTGGCTCTCGCAGCTGGCCCAGGCGGATGGCGCGAGCCTTGCCCTGGACGGGCAGTGGGGATTCCTGCGCGACTTCTCCGACGGGCTGCCGCCAGTGCCGAACTGGACCATCCCCGGCGTCGCGAACAATTGGGATCCGGGCCGCGGCGCCTTTGGGGACGCGGGCTATGACGCCGTGCTGATCACCCCGGCAAACTTCCTGCAATACCAGGGGGCCGATGCTCCCTATCCCGGCAACAACCCCTCGGGCACCAGCCCGATGGACGCGATTCTCACCGTCGCCGACTGGGTCGAGGGCCACGCCCCCGGCACGCCGCTGTGGATCTACGAGGGCTGGCCCGACATGGCTTCGGTCGCGGGCGACTTCCCACCCTCGGCGCGGGGGATGCGGCGCTACCACGCGTACACGCTTGCGGCTTACGGAGTCTGGTACGACGATCTTCTGGAGAAGCTGCGGGCCGCACGCCCCGAGCGGCCGGTGCAACTCGTTCCCGTGGCGCGGGTGATGTCGGACCTGCTGGGCGAGGGCGGGCTGTTGCAGGACATGCCGGTCGAGGCGCTTTATGTCGATGACGCGCCGCATGGCACCGCCTCGCTCTACTTCCTCGCTGCCATGGTCAGCTACAGCGCGCTCTACGCCGCGCCGCCGCCGGAAGGGTACAGACCGCCGCCCGAGATCGACCAGGCCATCGCCTCCGCCTATCCACAGATCGCCGGGCGCGTTTGGCAGCTGGTCTCGGCGCTGCTGCCCGAGCAGCGCGCCGCGGCGGCGGCGCCTCGGCCCGAGACCGCGCAGCAAGCGCAGGCTCCCGCCGCCGGGGCGCCCCTGCCTCCGCGCCCCGATCTGGCGCTGCCCGAGCCCGGCGCCCGGCCCGAAGGGCCCCCGGCGCTGGCGATGGGACTCAACGGGTTGTCGGACTGGTCCACCCAGCACCCCTTCGTAGACCTGATGAAGTCCGCGCGCCCCTGGATCGGTCACCTGCCGGGTCAATGGGGCGGGGTCGAGATCGACGCGCTGCGCGCGCTTGGCGCGCTCGACGCGGAGGGCTGGCCGCTGCGCATACCCGAAGGGGTCGAGCGGCTCGAGGCCCTGCTGCTCACCGACCAGCCCGAGGCCGCCTCGCATCTGCGCGGCACCTACGTGGTGCTCTGGACGGGCAAGGGCGATCTGCAGATCACCGGCCGCGCCAGCCGGGTGCGGATGGAAGAGGGGCGCGCGCTTTTCGACTATGCGCCGGGCGAGGGCTCGGTCGGGATCTCGCTCTCGTCCATCGATCCCGAGGATCCGATCCGCGACATCCACGTGCTGCGCGAGGATCAGGTCGCGCTCTTCGAAGCCGGGGCGCTGTTCAATCCCGAGTGGCTGGCGCGCGTCCACGACCTGCGCAGCCTGCGCTTCATGGACTGGATGATGACCAACGGCTCTCCGGTCCAGCATTGGGACGACCGCCCGCGTCTCGGCGATGCGACATGGACCGCCTGGGGTGTGCCGCCGGAGGTGATGATCGCCCTGGCCAACCAGGTCGGCGCCGACCCGTGGTTTACCCTGCCGCACATGGCGGATGATGACTATGTCCGGCGCTTCGCCGAGTTGGTGAAGGCGCGGCTCGATCCGGGGCTCAAGGCCTATGTCGAATATTCGAACGAGGTCTGGAACCACATTTTCCCGCAGGCGCAATGGGCGGCGCAGCAGGCCGAGGCGCGCTGGGGCCGCTCGGAATCGGGCTGGATTCAGTTCTACGGGTTGCGCGCGGCGCAGGTCATGGACATCTGGACCGAGGTCTTCGGCGACAGGGCGAGTGACCGGCTGGTGCGGGTGATCTCGACCCATACCGGCTGGCCGGGACTCGAGGAGCAGATCCTCACCGCGCCGCTCGCCTACCTGACGCTCGGCCGCGCGCCGCGCGAGAGTTTCGACGCCTACGCGGTGGCGGGCTATTTCGGCTACGAGTTGGGCGGCGAGGAGATGGCGGGCCAGATGGATGACTGGCTGTCGCGCGCCGAGATGCAGGCGCAGGAAGAGGGCGAGGCGCAGGGGCTGCGCCGCGTCGCGCTGCGCGAATACGTCAAGCGCCACAGATATGATGCCGCCATGCTGCCGGTGGCCATGGCGCTGCAGGAAGGCTCGCTGGCCGAGCTGACCGGCGAGATCTTCCCCTATCACGCCGGTGTGGCCGAAACCGCCGGTCTGCGGCTGGTGATGTACGAGGGCGGCACCCATGTGGCGGCGCAGGCCGAGCGGGTGCAGGACGAGCGGCTTACCGGCTTCTTCGAGGTGTTCAACTACAGTCCCGAGGTGGCCAAGCTCTACGAGCAGTTGCTGACCGGCTGGATCGGCGCGGGGGGCACGCTGTTCAACGCCTTCGTCGATGTCGCCCCGGCCTCGCAATGGGGCAGCTGGGGGGCGCTGCGGCACCTCGACGATGCCAACCCGCGCTGGGACATGCTGATGAGCTACAATGCCTCGGCCCCGACCGCATGGGAAGAGCGCGCCGAAGGGACCTTCGACGACGGCCTGCTGGCGCGCGCCGCGCCGGAGGGTGAGCGTCTTGACGGCAGCGCGCGCCCGGATGTCCTGCTCGGCGGGGCGGGGGACGACCTGCTGGCGGGGCAGGGCGGCGATGACAACCTGCACGGCGGTCCGGGCCGCGACCGGGCGCTGCTGCCGGGCGCGCGCGGGGATTACGCCTTCGGCCGCGATGCCGAGGGGCGGCTGATCGCCGAGGGGCCAAAGGGGCAGGTGACGCTCTTCGCGGTCGAGACGCTGGAATTCGAGGACTCGCCCGGACTCGAGCTGCCCGCCGCCGGGCTCTGACCGGCAACTCTCTTCGAAGAGAGTTGCAAAAGCCTTCGAAGGCTTTTGCCCCTACCCCTGGCGTGCGCGCAGGATTTCCTCGACCAGGGTCTCCGCCCCGAGGCTGGCGCGGAAGTCCCGCTCGACCCGCGCCCGGCCCGCCGCACCGAAGCGTGCCGCGCTCTCGGGATTCTGCGCCAGTTCGCGGATCGCCCGCGCCAGCGCCGTCGGGTCTTTCGGAGCGACCAGCTTGCCGGTGTGGCCGTCGTCGATCAGCTCGCGCACCCCGCCCCCATCGGTGCCGATGACCGGCACGCCGCAGGCCATCGCCTCCATGTAGGCGACGCCGAGCGGCTCGTGCCAGGAGGCCAGCACGAAGACATGCGCCGCCAGCAACTTGTCGTGCACCGCGCTGGCGTCGATCGCACCGAGCAGCTTCACGTGGTCCTGCAGCCGCAGCCGGCGCAGCTGCGCTTCGAGTTCGGTGCGATAGCCGGTGCCGCCGGCGTCATCCTCGCCTGCGATCTCCAGCCGCACGTCGACGCCCTGGTCGAGCAGCTGGCGCATGGCCGACATCAGGTCCTGATGGCCCTTCACCACGTTGAGCCGTCCGCAGGAGAACAGCCGCAGGGGCCGGCCCTTTTCGGGCGGCACGTAGGGCGCAGCGCGGCGCAGCATGTCGGTGTCGACACCCATCGGGCGGATCACCAGCCGCGGCGGCAGGTGCCCGGCCAGCGCCTCGTGCACCTGCTCGGTGAGCTTGCGGGTGATCACCGTGGCGAAGGCGGCATCGCGCCACTTCACCCTCTGGCCCGGTCCGTAATCCGACAGTGGGCCGTGCAGCGTCAGCGAGTACCGCGGCCCGCCCAGCCTCTGCGCGAGGTTGGCGACCAGCGCCGCGCGGGCGCAGCTGTGCACGTGGATATGGTCGAGCCCATGTTCGGCGGCATGGGTCCGCAGCGCCTCGGCAGCCGTGAGCGTCAGCACGGTATCGCGGGCAAAGCGCGGCCCCTCGCGCAACAGGTCGCGCGGCAGCCCGCGCGGCAGCAGGCGCGCGAGCGTAGTGGCTGCCGCCAGCGGGCGGATCTCGCCAAGGTATGTGGTGCGGGCGATGGCCTGCTTGGACCAGCTGTGGGCGATCAACCCGGTCGGCGGAACGCGGGTCGACAGAAGGTGCACCGTGTGGCCCATCGCCTCCAGTGCCTCGATTTCGCGCCAGAAGAAGATATGGGTCTGCCCTGGGAACTGGGGCACGAGATACCCGATCCGAAGTTTCTGCGGCACAGAGCCCCCCACGCGCCGAGCAGACAGGCCCGCCCGGCAATAAAAACACACATTGCTTCAAATCATTCTTTGGCCACAGTTTGCTGGCAAAGCTACCCTGTCCTGGTGCATGGATTATGCATGTGTGTCGTCCTTGGTACGGATCATGGCGTCTGACGAATCTCGCGTAACTAGCAGCCCCTCCCTTGCCGTGATCCTGCCCGCCAGCAACGAAGGCGCGCTGATCGGTGCGTGTCTCAAGGCGCTCCTGGCCTCGGACTGGCCCGGCGCGCTGCCCGCGCCCGAGGTCATCGTCGTCGCCAATGGGTGCCGGGATGACACCGCCGCCCGCGCCCGCGCCCTCGAGGATGACTTTGCGTCACGCGGCTGGAGCCTGCGGGTGATCGAACGCGCCGAGGGCGGCAAGCTCGCCGCGCTCAATGCCGGAGATGCCGAGGCACGGGCAGGGAGCCGAGTCTATCTCGACGCCGATGTGACGGTCAGCCGGCCGCTCCTGTCGCAGATCCACGCGGCGTTGTCCCGGCCTGGCGCGCGCTATGCCAGCGGCCGGCTGCGCATCACCGCCCACGGCTGGGCCGCCCGCGCCTATGCCCGCAGTTGGCGGCAGGTGCCCTTCATGACCGGCGGTGTTCCTGGCTGCGGCGTCTTCGCGGTCAATGCCGAGGGTCGTGCCCGCTGGCAGGAGTTCCCCGACATCATCTCGGACGACACGTTCGTGCGGCTGAGCTTCACCCCCGCAGAGCGCGTTTCGGTGGCGGCCCATTACGAATGGCCGATCGCCGAGGGGCTGGCGGCACTGGTCCGCGTGCGCCGCCGCCAGGACGCGGGCGTCGCGCAGGTCGGCGCGCTTTACCCTCGGCTTCTTGGCAATGACGACAAGCTGCCGCTCTCGATGTCCGGCAAGCTGCGCATGGCGCTGCGCGATCCGATCGGCTTTGCCGTCTATTCCGGTGTGGCGCTGCTGGTGCGGCTGACCCCGCAGGGCCGACCCGAATGGAGCCGCGGCCGGTGACAACCACCCTGATCCAGCGCTTCTCGGGCGCCTCTCTGGGCGCGCGCGTGCTGCGCAGCTCGCTGCTGACCGTGGGCAGCTTCGGTTTCAGCCAGGCGCTGCGACTGGGCGGCAACCTGATCCTGACGCGGCTGCTGTTCCCCGAGGCCTTTGGCCTGATGGCACTGCTCACGGTCTTCCTGATGGGGTTGATGCAGTTCTCGGACGTGGGAGTCACCCCGGCGATCCTGCAAAGCAGGCGCGGCGACGACCGCGATTTCCTCGACACTGCCTGGACCATCCAGGTGCTGCGCGGCATCGGGCTGTGGCTCACCGCCTGCGCGTTTGCCTGGCCGATGGCCGCCTTCTACGACCAGCCGCAGCTTCTCCAGCTTCTGCCCGTTGCGGGGCTGGCGCTGCTGATCGTCGGCTTCCGCCCGACCCGCATGGACAGCGCCAACCGTCACCTGCGGCTCGGCCGCGTCACCCTGCTGGAACTGGCCACGCAGACGCTCGGCGTTGTCAGCGCTGTGCTTCTGGCCTGGGCCACCGGCTCGGTTTGGGCGCTGGTGATCTCGGGGCTGATCAGCAGCCTCTTCGAGGTGGTGGCCAATTCGGCTTTTCTGGCCGGCGGGCGCAACCGCTTCCGCATGGAGGCGGAGGCACGGCACGAGCTGGTGAATTTCGGAAAGTGGATCTTCCTGTCGACCGTCTGCGGTTTCTTCTTCAGCCAGGGCGACAAGATCCTGATCGGCAAGTACCTCAGCCTCGAAGCCTTCGGGGTCTACAACATCGGCTATTTCCTTGCGTCCTTCCCGATGCTGCTGGGCGGCATGGTCACCCGCAAGGTGCTGATCCCGATCTACCGCGAGAGCCCGCCGCGGGCGAGCCGCGAGAATTTCCGGCGCCTGCGCAAGATGCGCTTCGCCGTCACCGGTCCGCTGCTGCTGCTGGTTGCCAGCTTCGGGCTCTGCGGCCATTGGCTTGTCACCCTGATGTACGATTCGCGCTACCTTGCCGCCGGTGCGGTGACCGTGATCGTCGCCTGCATGCAGATGCCGCAGATCGTGGTGCAGACCTACGATCAGGCGGCGCTGGCGGCGGGTGACAGCCGCAGCTTTTTCGTGCTGGCGCTGACGCGGGCGGTGCTGATGATCGGCTGCATCCTCGTCGGTCTCGAGACCTACGGGCTGATCGGCGCGCTGCTGGGCTACGGGGCGGCCTTCCTGCTGGCCTATCCGGTTGTGGTCTGGCTGGCGCGGCGCATGGGGGTCTGGGACCCGTTGCATGATCTCGTCTTCGCGTTGCTCGGCGCGGCGCTGGCGCTTGTCGCGATCTCGCTCAACTGGTCCGCGGTGACCGCGCTGGCGGCGCAGGGCGGCTGATTGCTTCACCAGTGCGTGACGACGTGTCCCGGCGCAGACAGCGCAGATCTCGCCTGATAGACTCTGCTCGGATGGACAGTGCCGCCGCCAGGCCGATGTTTGTTTCCAGCCAGGGCGCGCCTTCCCGGATTGCGCCCAATTTTCTCCGTATTCAGACTTTACGGAGCGAGACATCGCGGGTTTGTGCGAGTGAGGGACGTTTCTTGGACAGTGAACGGGACATCGCCGAGACGGAGATTGCCATCGTCGGCATGGCCGCGCATTTGCCCGGCGCAGCGGACATCGCGAGCTACTGGGAAAACCTGCGCGAGGGCCGTCGCGCCATCCGCCGCTTCAGCGACGAGGAACTGACCGCCGCGGGCGAGGATCCGGGGCTGCTCCGGCACCGCGACTACGTGCCCTTCGGCGCGCCGCTCGACGGCTTCGAGATGTTCGACGCCGAGTTCTTCGGCTTCGCCCCCAAGGATGCGGCGATCATGGATCCGCAGCACCGGCAGTTCCTCGAGACCGCCTGGGAGGCGCTGGAAAATGCCGGCCATGTGCCGCAGAGCTTCGACGGCTCCGTCGGTGTCTTCGGCGGCGTCGGCATGGGCAGCTACTTCTACGTGAACCTCTGCTCGAACCCCGACCTCGTCGAGAACACGGGCATGTTCCTGCTGCGCCATACCGGCAACGACAAGGACTTCCTGACCACCCGGTTGAGCTACGTGCTCGACCTGCACGGACCTTCCGTGAACGTGCAGACCGCCTGTTCGACCTCGCTGGTCGCCACCCATTTCGCCGTGCAGGCGCTGCTGGGGGGCGAGTGCGACATGGCGTTGGCGGGCGGGGTGACCATCGAGCTGCCGCAGACGCGCGGCTATCTCTACAAGGAAAACGAGATCCTCTCGCCCGACGGAGAATGCCATGCCTTCGACCATCGCGCGCAGGGCACGGTTTTCGGCTCGGGCGCGGGCGTGGTGGTGCTGCGCCGCCTGAGGGATGCGATCGCCGACGGCGACCACATCTGGGCGGTGATCAAGGGCACGGCGATCAACAATGACGGCGCCGGAAAGGCGGGCTATCTGGCCCCCTCGGTCGATGGTCAGGCGCAGGCGATCGCCGAGGCACAAGCCGTCGCCGGGATCCCCTCTGACACGGTCGATTACGTCGAATGTCACGGCACCGGCACCTATCTAGGTGATCCGATCGAGGTGGCGGCGCTGACCCAGGCCTTTGCGGAAAGCGGCTCTGAACAAGGGCATTGCCGCATCGGCTCGGTGAAGACCAACATCGGCCATCTCGACACCGCCGCAGGGGTCGCGAGCCTGATCAAGACCTCGCTGGCGCTGCACCACGCGCAAATGCCGCCCTCGCTTGGGTTCGAGAAACCCAATCCCGCCATCGATTTCGAGGCCTCTCCCTTCGTGGTGAACGACGTGCTCACCCCCTGGGAGCGCCGCGGCCACCCGCGCCGCGCCGGGGTCAATTCGCTGGGCGTCGGCGGCACCAATGCGCATGTGGTGCTGGAAGAGGCCCCGGCGCGTGCCGCGTCCGAACAAAGCGACTGGCCGTTCCAGATCCTCACCCTCTCCGGGCGCAGCAAGGCGGCCCTGGATGCCAATGCAAAACGCCTCGCGGCGCACCTGCGCGCGCACCCCGAGCAGCCGCTCGCCGATGTGGCCTATACCCTGAAACAGGGGCGCCACGCCTTCGACAAGCGCCGCGTTGTGGTGGCGGAAAGCCACGTCGAGGCGGCGCTTCTGCTGGAGCAGGACACCCCTCGCAGGGTGCATTCCCACAGTGCGCTTGACCGCCCGGACGTGGCCTTCATGTTCCCCGGCGGCGGCGCGCAATACGCCGGCATGGCGCGCGATCTCTACGAAACAGAGCCTGTTTTTGCCGATTGGATGGATCGCGGGCTGGCCGCGCTGGCCGAGATCACCGACGCGGATATCCGTGCGCTCTGGCTGCCTGCGCCCGAGGCGAAACCCGCCGCCGACGAAGCGCTGAAACAGCCCTCGCTGCAACTGCCGCTGATCCTAATCGTCGAGGTCGCCCTGGCGCGGCTCTGGATGAGCTGGGGCATCGTCCCGGCCGCGCTTGCCGGTCACTCGATGGGCGAGAACAGCGCCGCCTGTCTCGCTGGGGTGATCAGCTTCGAGGATTGCATCGGCCTCGTGCACCTGCGCGGGCGGCTCTTCGATTCCGTACCCGCCGGGGGCATGCTCTCGGTGAACCTGCCTGCCGAGAGCCTGCAGACCCACCTTGGCGAGGCGCTCGACCTCGGTGCAGTCAACGCCCCCGAGCTGTCGGTGGCCTCGGGGCCGATAGAGGCGCTGAATGCCCTTGAACAGAGCCTGAAATCGGACGGGATCGACTGCCAGCGCATCGCCATCGACATCGCCGCGCACAGCCGGATGCTCGAGCCCATCCTCGAGCAGTTCCGCGCCTACCTGCGCTCGATCGACCTCAGTCCGCCGCAGATACCGCTGACCTCGAACCGCAGCGGGACCTGGATGACCGTCGAGCAGGCCACCAGCCCGGACTATTGGACCGAGCACCTGCGCGGCACCGTGCAGTTCGCCGACTGCGTCGCCACGATTGCCGAGGAACAGAGCCGCATTTTCCTGGAAGTCGGGCCGGGCAAGGCGCTGTCCTCGCTGGCCCGCCAGCACCCGCGGGTGCCGGGTCAGCAGGTTCTGAGCTCGCTGCGTCATGCCGAAGAGCAGATCGCCGACGACAAGTACATGTTCGAGGTGCTTGGCCGGCTCTGGGCACTGGGGGCCGAGATCGACTGGAGCCAGGTCTGGGGCGAGGCCCGCCGCAACCGGGTGGTGCTGCCGAGCTACGCCTTCCAGCGCGCGCCCTATTTCATCGCGCCGGGCAAGACCCAGGCGCAGGCCGCGCCGCAGCGGCTGACGCGCAGCGACGATCTCGGCGCCTGGGGCTGGGCACCGGCCTGGCGGCCGCGCGCCGCCGAGGTGGACTTCGACTTGGCCGGGGGGCTCGACGCGGGCGAGCCGCAGGTCTGGCTGATGTTCATGGACGGGGCCGGGCTGGCCGCGCGCTGCGCCTCGCGGCTCGTCGCCGCCGGGCATCAGGTGATCGAGGTTCGCCCCGGCGACACCTTCACCCGGCGGTCCGACACCTCCTACATCCTGTCGCCGGAGCGCGGGCGCGAGGGCTATGACCTGCTGTTGCAGGACCTTGCCCTGCGCGGCCATGTGCCGAGCCGCATCGCGCATTTCTGGCTGGTCACCGACGACGAGGGTCACCGTCCCGGATCGAGCTTCTTCCACCGCTTGCAGGAGCAGGGATTCTATTCGCTGCTCTTCCTCGCGCAGGCCCTGGCCGAGCAGACCCTGCCGCGCCCGCTGCACCTGAGCGTGCTGACCACCGGCGCGGTGCAGGTCCGCGACGAGCCGCTGCCGCATCCGTCCAAGGCGACCATCGCCGGGCCCGCCCGTGTCATCCCGCGCGAGGTGCCGGGGGTGAGCGTCGCGACGCTCGACGTCATCCTGCCCGCGCCCGCAGCGGCCGGTCTGCTGACCCGCCGCAAGGCCGCTGCGCAGCGCGAGGGGGAGTTTGCGAAGCTCACCGACATGGTGCTCGAGGACCTGCTGGCGACGCCTGGCGATGCCATCGCCGCTCTGCGCGGGGGGCGCCGCTACGCCTGCGCCATGAAACCCGTGCCGCTGCCCGAGGGCGCGCCCCGGCCGGGGCAGGGGACCTACCTGCTGACCGGCGGCTTCGGCGGGATCGGGCGCACACTTGCCATGGCTTTCGCGGCGCAGCGGGCGAAGCTGGTCCTCGTCTCGCGCCGCGATCTGCCGGCGCGCGCCGACTGGCCCGACCATCTGGCCCGCCACGCACCACAGGACGCCATCTCGCAGCGCATTCGCGCGGTGCTGGCGCTGGAGGAGGCGGGCGGCGAGGTCTTGGTCATGGCCGCCGACGTCTGCAACCGTGACCAGCTTCGGGCGGTCCGCGCCGAGGCCGAGGCGCGCTTCGGCCGTATCACCGGGGTGATCCACGGTGCCGGGGTGATCGACGATGCGCCGCTGCTCGCGAAGACCCCCGCCTCGGTCGAAGAAGTCTTCACCCCGAAGATCCACGGCACGCAGGTGCTGGGCGAGGTCTTCCCGGACGGGTCCTGCGACTGGATCGTGCTGTTCTCGTCCTCTTCCACCGTGACCGCGCCCGCCGGCCAGGTCGATTACGTCGCCGCCAACGAATATCTGAACGCCTTTGCCCGCGCGCGCGCCGGTGGCCGCACGCGGGTTACCGCGATCAACTGGGGCATCTGGAACGAGGTCGGCATGGCCGCCGAGGCCGTCG
The DNA here is from genome assembly GCF_015223355.1 of Salipiger mangrovisoli. Lineage (GTDB taxonomy): Bacteria > Pseudomonadota > Alphaproteobacteria > Rhodobacterales > Rhodobacteraceae > Salipiger > Salipiger mangrovisoli. The sequence continues at coordinate 155,743 of NZ_JADFFK010000002.1, forward strand.
CCGCGCGCCGCGGCGATCTGCCCGAGGCCCCGGCCGAGCCGACCGGCCTGCCGCTGCTGGAGACGGCAGGCTTCGACCGGAGCGGCAACCGGCTCTTCACCTCGACCCTCACGACCGACGACTGGATCATCGCCGAGCATCGCACCCGCGCCGGCGACGCACTGCTGCCGGGCACTGGCTATCTCACGCTGGCAGCCCATGCGCTGAAAGCACAGCGCGAGGAGATGCCCGCCGAGATCCGCGACCTGGCCTTCCTGCGCCCGCTGCGCGTCACCGAGGGCGGCAGCCGCGAGATGCGCCTGCGGCTGACCCGCCGCGACGAGGGCTACGGCTTCGAGGTTCTGGCCAATGCCACGCTGAACGGTCGTCGCGGCTTTGCCCTCACTGCGCAGGCGGTGCTGTCGTTGCTGCCGCTGACGCGCCCCGCGCCAATCGACCTTGGCGCGATCCGCAGCCGCTGCGGCATGCCGACGCGCGCGCCGCAGGGAGGCAAGCTTGCCGCCGCGCAGGAGGTTCAGCTGGATTTCGGCCCGCGCTGGAAGGTGCTGGACGCCCGCGCGCTGGGACAGGGCGAGGGGATCGCCGACCTGTCCCTGCCCGCCGAGGCCGCGCACGACGGCTGTCTGCTGCACCCGGCGCTGCTCGACATCGCGACCGGCTGGGCGATGGAACTGATCGCCGGCTGGCAGCCGACCCATCTGTGGGTGCCGGTCTCCTATGCCCGCGTCCGCGTGCATGCGCCGCTTCCGGACCGCATCGTCAGCTGGGTCCGCAATGCGGCCGGCAACCACGCCGGGGCGGAGACCGCAAGCTTCGACGTCACGCTCTGTGCGCCCGATGGCAGCGTGCTGGTCGAGGTTTCGGGCTTTACCCTGCGCCGTCTCGCCACGCCGGAGCAGCTTCAGGCCGGGCCGCGCCTCGGCGCCGCCGAGCTCGAGGTCGAAGACGCCGCGGATGCGCTGCCGCTTTCCGCGGCCGAGGAGCGACTCGCCCACAGCCTGACCCAGGGCATCCTGCCTGCCGAGGGGGTCGAGGCCTTTGCCCGCGCGCTGTCGCTCGGGCTGCCGCAGGTGGTGGTCTCGTCGATGGACCTCGACCAGCTCACCCGCCAGACCGCCGCGGCGACCACCGAGACCGCCGAGGGGCAGAAGTTCGACCGCCCGCAGCTCGAGGGCGATTACGTTGCCCCGTCGGGCGAGATCGAGCACATCCTTGCGGGTTTCTGGGAAGAGCTGCTGGGGGTGCAGAACGTCGGCGCCGAGGACAGTTTCTTCGATCTCGGCGGGCACAGCCTCATTGCCGTCCGGCTCTTTGCCATGGTGCGCAAGGCCTTCCGCATCGACTTCCCGATCTCGGTGCTCTTCGAGGCCCCGACCATCCGCACCTGCGCCGCGCTGATCGCCGACCGCACCGGCTACCGTGCCGCAGAGGCGGATACGGCGCACCCCAGGGCCCCAGAGCGCCGCTTCACCCATCTTGTGCCGATGCACGAGGGCGAGGGCGGGCCGCGCCGGCCCTTCTTCCTGGTGGCGGGGATGTTCGGCAATGTCCTCAACCTGCGCCACCTCGCGCATCTGCTGGGGGCCGACCGGCCGTTCTACGGGCTTCAGGCCAGGGGACTCTACGGCGGCGAGGCACCGCATGACAGCATCGAGGCGGCCGCCCGCGACTATATCGCCGAGATGCGGCAGGTGCAGCCCGACGGCCCCTATATGGTCGGCGGCTTCTCCGGCGGCGGCATCACCGCCTACGAAATCGCCCGCCAGCTCGAGGCGATGGGCGAGCGGGTGTCGCTTTGCGTGCTGCTCGACACGCCGCTGCCGGTGCGCCGCCCGCTGGAGCGCGCCGACCGGCTGCGCATCCAGTGGCAGCAGGCCAGGGCGAAGGGGCTGCTCTACCCGCTGGTCTGGGCCCGGAACCGCCTGCGCTGGGAGATCGAGAAGCGCCGCGCCAGGGGCGAGACCGACGCCGGTCACGCCTTCCACAATGCCGAGATCGAGGCCGCTTTCCTCGGTGCCGTGGCGCGGTACCGGGTGCAGCCCTGGGACGGGCGCCTGGTGCTCTACCGCCCGCCGCTGGTCGGCACGTGGCGGGTCGGCAAGGGGCGCATGGTGAACTCGGAACGCGCCTATGTCCTGGAGGACAACGACTGGGGCCAGCACGTGCCGGGGGTCGAGGTGCACGAGGTGCCGGGGGATCACGATTCCATGGTGCTGGAGCCCAACGTGCGGGTGCTGGCGGCGCAGATGCGCCGGGCGATCGCCGAGGCCGAGGCGGGCACCGCGGGCGGCGAGGTGCTGAACTTCAGCGCCCGTGCGGCGGAGTAGTCCGATGCCCCGCGTGCTGGTCCTGTCGCTCAACTACCGCACTGCCGAAATGACGCTGCGCTCGGCGCAGGCGGCGCTGCGCGCGATGGCGGGGCTCGATGCCGAGCTGATCCTCATCGACAACGACAGCGGCGACGGCTCTTTCGAGGTCATGGCACAGGCGCTTGCGACGCAGGATTGGGCGCAGGCTGCGCCGGTGCGGCTGATCTCCTCGGGCCATAATGGCGGCTTCGGCGCGGGCAACAATATCGGCATCCGCGCGGGCATGTCGGACGGCTCCCGCCCCGACTACATCTACCTGCTGAACTCCGACGCCTTCCCGGAAGCCGGCGCATTGCGCGCACTGGTCGAGCACCTCGAGACCCACCCCGAGGCGGGTTTCGCCGGAAGCTACCTTTTCGGCGAGGACGGAGCGGCGCAGATGACAGCCTTCCGCTTTCCCTCGATCGCCTCCGAGTTCGAGGGGGCGGCGCGCTCCGGCCCGGTTTCGCGGCTGCTGCGCAACCGCGCCGTTCCGATGCCGGTCCCCGGCGCCACCCGGCGCGTCGACTGGCTGGCCGGGGCCTCGCTGCTGATGCGGCGCAGGGTGCTGGACGAGATCGGTCTCTTCGACGAGCGCTTCTTTCTCTATTTCGAGGAAACCGAACTCTGCCTGCGGGCCGCGCGCGCCGGGCATCAGACCCATTACGTGCGCGGCAGCGAGGTCATGCACATCGGCTCGGTCTCGACCGGCATGAAACGCTGGGCCCGCGTTCCGGGCTTCTGGCTCGACAGCCGCTGGCTGTATTTCGCGAAATCCCACGGGCGGACCTATGCCGCGCTGGCCACGCTGTCGCATGTTTGCGGCGGCCTGCTGTGGCGGCTGCGGCGTCTGATCCAGCGCAAGCCGCCCGCCGATCCCGCGCAGTTCCTGCGCGATCTTCTGTCCCATGACCTCCGCGCCCTGTTCCGGCCCGCGCCGGACAGCGCCGCTCCCACAGGGATCGGCCGCGCCGAGGCGAACGTGGAGTGAGTGTGATGGCCAAGTTTTCCTCTGTCGTGATCGGCAACGAGTCCCTGCTGGTGCAATGCTGCGACAAGCTGCTCGCGGCAGGCCACGGAATTTCCGCCGTGGTGACGCGCAATCCCGATATCGGGATATGGGCCGCAGATCAGGGAATCCCGGTGATCGCGCCGGGCAACGGGCTGGCGGACCGCCTGCCGCAGGCGTTCGACTACCTGCTGTCGATCTCTAATCTGGACATCATTCCCGCCTCTGTCCTGGCGCTGCCGAGCAAGGGCGCGGTCAACTTCCACGACGGGCCGCTGCCGCGCCACGCCGGGCTCAATGCACCGGTCTGGGCGCTGATCGAGGGCGAGACCCGCCATGGCATCACCTGGCACATGATCGAAGGTGGCGTGGACGAGGGCGACCTTCTCGTGACCCGCGGCTTTGACATCTCGGGCAGTGACACGGCGCTGACGCTGAATGCCAAGGCCTTTGAGGCCGCCATAGACAGTTTCGACGAGGTCCTCGGCCAGCTTGCCACGGGGCTCACCCGCCTGCCGCAGGATCTGTCGCAGCGCAGCTACCACGCGCTGGCCGACCGGCCCTCGGCGCATGGGTTGCTCGACTTCGGCAGGCCCGCGACCGATCTGGCGCGGCTGGTGCGGGCGCTGGATCATGGCGGCTATGCGAACCCACTTTCGGCCCCGAAGGTGCGCGCGGGCGGCCGGCTGTGGCTGGTCGGCGAGGCGAAGGGCATCGAGGGGCGCGGCACACCGGGCGAGATCCTCGAGGCGACCGACGACCACCTCACCGTCGCCTGCGGCAGTGGCGCGCTGCGGCTGGCGCGGTTTGCCCATGTCTGCGGTGCGCCTGCGCGGGTGGCGCAGGTGGGCCGGCCCGGCGGCACCCTCGATCCTGTCCTCCCCGAGGAGCGCGCCCGCATCGACACCGCGATCCGCGCGGTCGCCCCGCACGAGTCCTTCTGGCGCGCCCGCCTCGCGGCGCTGCGCCCCTTCGAGCTGGCCGGGCAAAGCAAGACGCCGGGCGAGATCACCTCGCGGGCGCTGTCGTTCGGCGAGGCAGATTTCGCCTCGGTTGTCGCGGCTTTTGCGGCCCGGCACGACGCGCATGGCAGCTGTGACATCGCCTTCTCCAGCCTCGCCCTGAGCGGGCTCGCCAAAACCGGGGTCATCGCGCCCTGGGTGCCGCTGCGGGTGGAAGCAGGGGGATACGTGGCGGCGGTCGAGGCCCGTATGGCCGTGGCACAGGCCGAGGCGCGCAAGCGCGTCGGTTTCGCCACCGACCTGCCGGCCCGCGCGCCGGAGCTGAGCGGCGCGCCGCAGGTACCGCACCTGGGGTTGAGCATGGCGGCGGGCATGATTCCCGGCACCCTGCTGACCGTCGAGCAGACCGCGCAGGGCATCCTGCTGCACGCGGATAGCGGCCGGCTTCCCGCCGCGCTGGCCGAGCTGATCGCCGCGCGGCTGGAACTGATCGCCGCGCATCTCGCCGAGGGCACCGAGGTCCGCGCCCTGCCGATCCTGCCAGAGGCCGAGCGCGCGATGGTGATCGACCTGTGGAACGCCACTGGGGTCGAACATGACCGCGGACTGACCGTGCAAGCGGCCTTCGAGGCGCAGGTGGCGAAGACCCCCGAGGCAGTGGCGCTGGTCTTCGAGGGACAGAGCCTCAGCTATGCCGACCTCGACGCCCGCGCCAACCGCGCGGCGCATGTGCTGCGGGGCATGGGCGTGGGGCCGGGTGTGGTGGCCGGGCTCTGTACCCGCCGCTCGGTCGATCTCTTGGTCGGCGCGCTTGGCATCCTCAAGGCCGGAGGCGCCTATCTGCCGCTCGACCCTGCCTATCCGGCGGATCGACTGAAGCACTATATCGCCGACAGTGGCGCGCCGGTGATCGTCACCCAGTCGGCGCTGGCGCAAACGCTGCCCGAGCACGCCGCGCAGCTGCTTCTGCTCGACGCCGATCCGCGCCTGTCGCAGGCTCCGGCGGCGCGCCCCGAAGGGACGAGCGCGCCCGAGGACGTTGCCTATCTCATCTACACCAGCGGCTCGACCGGCACGCCCAAGGGGGTGATGGTCGAACATCGCAACGTGGTGAATTTCTTCTGCGGCATGGATGCGGTGGTGCCGCGTGAACCGGCCGGGACATGGCTGGCGGTGACTTCCCTCAGCTTCGATATCTCGGTGCTGGAGCTCTTCTACACGCTGGCGCGTGGCTTCAAGGTGGTGCTGACCTCCGACGAGGACCGGACGCTGATCTCCAAGGGGGCGATGCCGCTGTCCGACCAGCGCATGGACTTCTCGCTCTACTACTGGGGCAATGACGATGGTGCCGGGCGCGACAAGTACCGGCTGCTGCTGGAAGGCGCGAAGTTCGGTGACCGCAACGGCTTCTGCGCGGTCTGGACCCCCGAGCGGCATTTTCACGCCTTCGGCGGCCCCTATCCCAATCCCTCGGTGACCGGCGCGGCGGTGGCGGCGGTGACCGAGACCCTCGCCGTGCGCGCCGGTTCGGTGGTCTCTCCGCTGCACCACCCGGCACGGATCGCCGAGGAATGGGCCGTGATCGACAACCTCACGAACGGCCGGGCCGGGCTGGCGCTGGCGTCCGGCTGGCAGCCGGATGACTTCGTGCTTCGGCCTGAGAACACGCCGCCGGACAACAAGTCCGCAGTCATCGAGAATATTTCCCAGATTCGGGATTTGTGGGCTGGCAGGCCTGTCGCCTTCCCCCGCAAGGACGGCACGACGCTTGAGGTGGTCACCCAGCCGCGCCCGGTGTCGAAGGATCTGCCGCTCTGGCTGACCGTCGCGGGCAACCCGCAGACCTGGAAAGACGCCGGAACCCATGGCTGCAACGTGCTGACTCACCTTCTGGGCCAGAGCATCGATGACGTGGCCGAGATGATCCGGCTCTACCACGCAGCGCTGCGCGAGGCGGGCCGGAATCCCAAGGATTTCACCGTCACGCTGATGCTGCACAGCTATGTCGCCGAAACCCGCGAGGCAGCGCGCGAGACGGCGCGCGGGCCGATGCGCGAATACCTGCGCTCGGCGGCGGCTCTGATCAAGCAATACGCCTGGGCTTTCCCGGCGTTCAAGCGGCCGAAAGGGGTGAACAACGCCTTCGATCTCGATCTGGATATTCTCGAACCCGAGGATCTCGAGGCCATTCTCGACTTCGCCTTCGAGCGCTATTTCACCGAGAGCGGCCTGTTCGGTACGGTCGAGGACGCGCTGGAGCGGACCGAGCAGCTCAAGCGCATCGGCGTGGGCGAGATCGCCTGCCTGATCGACTACGGGATTGCCGTCGATACCGTGCTGGAGGGGCTGGTGCCGCTGGCCGAGGTGGTGAAGCGAGCGAATGTTGCCCCGGAGCTCGCCGAGGATGACTTCTCGATCGCCGCGCAGATCCTGCGCCATGGCGTGACGCATCTGCAGTGCACCCCCTCGATGGCGCGGATGATCGCGATGAATGACGAGGCGCGGTTTGCCCTGTCGAAGGTGGATCACCTGTTCCTCGGCGGCGAGCCGCTGCCCGGCGCGCTGGTCGAGGAGTTCGGGCGGATCACCGGGGCCAGCCTCACCAACATGTACGGGCCGACCGAGACGACGATCTGGTCCTCGACCGAGGACGCGCGCGGCACCGACGGGGTGGTCAACATCGGCCTGCCGCTGGCCAACCAGCAGCTTTACGTGCTCGACGAGGCGCAGCAGCCAGTGGGCGTGGGCGTGCCGGGCGAGCTGTGGATTGGCGGCGAGGGGGTGACTCGCGGCTATTGGGGCCGCGCCGATCTGACCGCCGAGCGCTTCGTGCCGAACCCCTTCCATCCCGGTCGCATGTACCGCACCGGCGATCTGGTGCGGCGGCGCATGGATGGGCGGATCGATTTCATCGGCCGGGTCGACCACCAGGTGAAGCTGCGCGGCTACCGCATCGAGCTGGGCGAGATCGAGGCCGTCATGGAAGCTCAGACGGGGATTTCGCAGGCCGTTGTCGTTGCGCGCGAGGACACCCCCGGCGACCTGCGGCTCGTCGGCTATTACACCGCGCCCGCCGAGGTGAAAGCGTCGGCGCTGCGGAGCGAGATGGGCAGAGACCTGCCAGCTTTCATGGTGCCCTCGCATTTCGTCAAGCTGGAGGCCTTCCCGCTGACCCCGAACAAGAAGGTGGACCGAAAGGCGCTGCCCGCGCCTGTTGCGCGCCGGGCAGGGGAGCCCGCGTCCGGTCCGATGGCAAAGCCGGATCCGCTTGCGCCCTCCCGCGTCGTCGCCGCGCCCGTCGCCCCCGGTTCCGCCCCCGGCGCAGCGCCCGCTGCCGAAACGGCGCGAACGGAGGCCCTGATTGCCGGGATCTGGTCCACGGTTCTGGGGGTGCAGGGGATTTCGGGACGGGACAACTTCTTCGAGCTCGGCGGGCATTCGTTGCTTGCGGTGCAGACGCATCGGGCAATCCGCGACGAGCTTGGGGTGCGGGGCCTGTCGATCACCGACATCTTCCGCTTCCCGGTGCTGGCCGATCTTGCGGCGCGGGTCGCCGGTCTGGCGAAGGATGCGCCAGCCAGGGCCGCGGTGCCGAGAAGGACCGAACCGATCGCCGACACGGGAGCCGATCCGGTGCCGACACACGCCGTGCCGGACCCCGAGCGCCCGCTCAACGAGCGCGCCCGGATGCGTTCCGATGCGATGACCCGGCGGCGCGAAATGCGTGCCCGGCGCAGTGCCTGACATGGCGCGGCCCGAAGAGCTTTGCGACCTGCTGCGCGCGGCGCCCCTGCCCGAAGGCGTTGTCTGGGCGGTATCCGAGCCGGTCGCGGACCTGTCCGAACTCTTCCCCGAGGAACGCGACGCGATTGCCGGTGCCGTGCCGAAGCGGCGGGCCGAATTTGCCGGCGGGCGCCTCGCGGCGCGGGCGGCACTGCGCCAGCTTGGTCTGTCGGACAGGGCGATCCCCAAGGCGGAGGACCGCGCGCCGGTCTGGCCCGAGGGCGTGGTGGCCAGCATCACCCACACCGCCGGGCTGTGCCTGGCGATGGCCGCGCATGGCCGCCACTGGCGCGGGCTCGGCATCGATCTGGAAGTCGACCGGCCGATGGCCTCCGAGCTGATCCCGGCCATCACCACGATGCCGGAACTGACGCGGCTGTCGCCGCTTCCTTTTTCACGGGCAGCGCTGCGAATCTTCAGCGCGAAGGAGGCGGCCTACAAGGCGCAGTACCCGCTCACCGGAACGCTTTTTGGTTTCGAAGCGATGGAATCTTTTCTGCCGCAAGGTGGATTGCGAATGGTGGCGGAAATTGGGCCGGGACGGGGGGCGCAATTTCCGATGCTGCAGGTCGCCGAATTTGACCTCATCCTGTCCATCTGCGCCCTTCCTCACGCCTGATGCGCGAAAATACCTCAGTTTATGACATTTATGTGTTCTCGATCCGCGTTCCGGACACGAATTGTTTCCTAAAAGTCGCCGTATAAACATGGCATAAACTGGGCGCGTAAGTTACATTTTGACATGAAAGCGGCGCGTCTTTTCCGGTCCCAACCCCAAATTGGTCGGAGTGGGTGCGTCGCTTTCCGAACGCATTGGGGGCCTTTGCGGGAGTATAGTTTTGAACCAGTTCCAGACGTTTTCCGAAGTGCTCTCCGCATTGCGCCGCCGCTTCGGGCTGATTTTCATGATCTTCGTGATGGGTACGGGGATTTCCGTCTTCTTCGCGCTGAACCAACCCAAGCTCTACGAGGCGACGGCGGTGGTACAGATCGAGGAAGCGCAGGTCGCGCCCAATCCCACCAGCCCGACAAGCGCGGCGGAGGATGCGTCACGCCGCGTGCAGCTGCTCGAGCAGCGCATCATGTCTCGCGACAACCTCGTGCGCATCATGCGCGAGCACCAGCTGTTCATGAGCGATCCCGCGATGCCGATGAACCAGCGTGTCTTCCAGATGCGCGAGGCGGCTTCGATCCAGGAGATCCGCGCCAATGCGGCGGTCTACGCGCCGCAGGTGACGCCGTCGGGGTTGATGATCACGGTGCGTCTGGACGATCCGCAGAAAGCGGCGGATGTCGCCAACGAGCTGATGCATTCGGTGATCGAGCTGTCGCGCAGCCGGAGCGAGACACGCGCCCGTGACGCGCTGTCGTTCTTCGAGGCAGAGGACGCGCGGGTGGAGACAGAGATCGAGGCGATGGATGCCAAGATCGCCAGCTTCAAGCAGCAGAACTCCGAGGCTCTGCCGGCCGGGCTGGGGGCGATGCGCGACCAGATCGTGACGCTGGAGGACAACAAGCTCGAACTCGACCGCGACATCGTGGCGTTGCAGGCCAATTCGGCCCGCCAGCGCGAGGACGTGCAGATGCGTCAGCTGGCGCTGCTCCAGGAGCAGAAGCAACTGATCGCGCAGCGCATCGAGGATCTGGAGGACACCATCCGCCGCGCGCCCGAGGTCGAGCGCGAACTCAGCAGTCTGGAACGCGAGCGCACGCAACTTCAGGATCAGTACAGCGTGATCACGCGCCGCAAGGCAGACGCCGAAATGGGCCAGATGCTTGAGGACCGGCAGCAGTCGGACCGTTTCGAGGTGCTGGAAACGGCGCTGGTGCCCGAGATGTCCTCGTCGCAGAGCCGCCGCAAACTGGTGGCCGTCGGGGCGGCGGCGAGCCTGATCGCCGGGCTGATGACCGCCTTCGCCGCCGAGCTCATGAACCCGGCGCTGCGCAGCGCGGCCCAGATGGAGCGTATCCTGGGCGTGCAGCCGGTTGTTTCGATCCCGCCGGTGAAGGCCCGCCGCAGCCGCCGCGGCCGCAGGCTCGGCGTTGCCGCGCTGCTGCTGGCATTGGCCGCGCTGGCCTTTGGACTGATGCGTCTGCTGGGCGACCGGCTGCCGCTGATCGAGCGCTTGCTGCCGCGGGTGGGTGCCTGATCCCGGTCCTGCCCGAGGCGCGTCGCAGGCAGAAGCGCCGGCTCGTTCCCACGGGCCGGCGCTTTGTCATTCTGCGGTTTCCCGGCCGCGGCCGGGGCTGCGGCGTTGCGCGCGCTAGTACTGGTACTTTTTCAGATCCGTGCCTTCGGCCTTGTTCAGCACCATGCCGAGCAGCGGGGTGCTTGTGCCGAGACGCCGCTGGACCTCGCGAATTTCGCGCTCGGTCGTGATACCGCCGCCAACCACCAGCAGAACGCCATCGATCTGCGGCCGGAAGGCCAGCACGTCGTCGTAGTAGAGCGCCGGGGGCAGGTCGAAGAGCATCACGTCCGGTTGCAGCCGCGCCTCGATCGAGGTGATCACCTCTGCGGTGGCCGGAGCGTTGAGCAGTTCGGCGGCATAGGGTTCGACCACCTCGTTGAAGCCGAAAGCGACCTTGTGCCCGGCATGGATGCGGTTTTCACCCATGCGCAGCAGGTGCCCTTCGGGCGCAACCGCACCGCGGAGCAGCGCGCCCATCGCGCCGGGGCGTTGCACGCCCAACACCTTGTGCAGCGAGGGATTGCGCAAATCTAGGTCCATCAGCAGCGCCCGCAGACCCTCTTGCCGGGACAGCGAAATCGCGAGGTTGGCCGCGGTGAAGGTCTTGCCGCAGCCCTTGCTGGGCGACGTGATGCCGACGCGGCTCCAGCCGTTCTCGGCCAGCGCCTGGGTCAGCCGGGTGCGCAGCACGTCGAAGGCGGCATGCGCCGGGTCGTCGCGGCTGGCGGTGATGATGCGGTTGCGCTCGAGGTGGCCCGTGTCGATGGGAAAGACCGGCAGGCGGTCCCAGAGCGCTTCTGCCTGGGGCGCGGTGCGATGGGTGATCGGGCGACGGAAGGCGGGCACGCTCTCCGCGGGCGGGATGACCTGCTCCGGCGCGGGCTGCGGCGCAACGGCACAAGGCATGTCGGCGACGACCTGTTGGCGCGTGGCCTGCCTCTCTGCGCGCTGCTGTCCGGCCCGAAGCTGCTCGGCGACGCGGGCCTCCTGTGCCTCGCGGTCGGCCTCGCGCCGGGCAAGCCGGTCCTCGCGGCGCTCGAGCGGGTAGATCGGCGGATCTTCCGGCGTCTCGTCCGCGCGCTTCCGGCGGTGGAATTTTCGGCGTTCTACCATACTCGTCTCTCCGCACCCCGAGGGCGGCTGCCGTCCCCAAAACCAAGTCCGCACGAGGCCCTTCGGCAGCGGACAGCTTGAAGATACCGCCTGTCTGCGGGGGTGTCGCGCGGGACCTCGGCTGTTCCGCGCATCCAGATGCAATCGTTACCTTGAGCGCCAGATCACCACGAGATTCGGTCAAGAATAAGGTCGAATTTGGGGGATTGTTCACGATTTCCGGAAGCCAACCTGCCGGCGTGGCGGCCGTTCTGGCCGCGCCCCCTGTCAGAACCCGAAGAGATTCGCCGAGCCTATGGCGCTTTCGATGAACCGTGCGCGATCGCTCTCGGGCTGCCAGCCAAGCACGGCCTTGGGCTTGTCGTTCACGAAGGGCGACAGATGCGCGCGGCTCTGCCAGTCGGCGAGCGAGGGCCGCACGAGGCCCTTCTTGCGCAGGGCATGTGTTTTCAGAGCGTATTTCACCGCGTCGCTGGCGTAGAAGACGGTGAGATTGCCCGAGCTGACGCGCAGCCGCGCGCCGAGCCTTTCGGCGATCGCGTCGAAATAGCCGCGGGCGGTGAGCATCGGCTCGCCCACGAGGTTGAAGCTCTCGCCCAGTGCGGCCGGGTTCTGCGCCATGCGGATCAACCCGTCGGCCACGTCGTCGATCAGCACGAAGGGCAGTATGTTCCGCCCCGAACCCCAGATGCGCACCGCGCCGGCACCGTGCCAGCGCCCGATGCCCCAATGCTGAAGCGGACCGCCGGCACCGACGACGATGCCGGGGCGGGCAATGGTCACCGGCAGGCCGCGCTCGGCGTGCAGCTTCATCAGCTGGCGCTCGCATTCGGCCTTGGAGCGGGCGTAGAGGTTGCGGTCCGTCATGTCCTCGGGGAAGCGGGTTTCCTCGGTGATCTGTGTCTGCGGGTCGGACATGTCGTAGCTGGCGATGGTGCCGGTGTAGACCAGCCGCTTTACCCCCGCCGCCTCGCAAGCCATGGCGATGCGGGTGGAGACGCCGACGTCGTTGACCAGCGCGTCCGCCCAGCTGGTCTCGAGCGAGCGGGCAAGGTTGTAGACCACGTCGATGCCCTGCATCGCCTGCGTCAGCGCGTCCAGATCGTGCAGCGAGACGGCGGCGGTCTCGATCCGGTCCGGCAGGTCGGGGAAGGGGCCATGCTGCCCGCGCGACAGCACGCGCACGTCCTGCCCCTCGGCCACAAGCTTGCGGGTCAGGGCGCGGCCGATGAAGCCGGTGCCGCCGATCACCATGGCGGTGGGCTTGGGCTTCCGGGTCTGCACGGCGGGCGCAGTCACCGCCAGCGCCGCGGGGGGCAGCTTGGCGATGGCGTCCTCGAGCGCCTGCATCACCGTGAGCGCGCTCTCGGCGCTGAACCGGCTGTCCTGCGGCTGGCCATTGGCAAGCGGACCGTAGACGGCCGCCATCATGCCGCGGAAGCTCTGCGCATAGGGGCCTTTCTGGTTCAGCGAGGCGCTTTGCACGGCGGCATTGCGCAGTCCCTCGCGCAGATGCTGCCAGCCAAGGTCAAGCTGCCGCCGCAGCGGGTTCACGATGAGATCCGAGGCGTTCTCGCGGTCCACCACCAGCGTATCTGCGGCATAGTCGAGCCGCGCACGTCCCGAGGAGCCGCGCAGGGTGACCGACCGGTCGTCCACCGTCTCGACCATCGACAGGTGGAAGGTGATCTCTGTCCCGCCGGCACGGGCGAGGATGCGGAACCCCTGCGGCCGGAGGTCGTCGCCGGGCAGGGCGATGGGCTTGGTCTCCTCGGCATGCAGGATGTCGAGCGGTCCGAAGAGGTCGACGGCGAAGGCAAAGGGGTGCGGCCCCAGCTCCAGCAGCAGGTTCTTGGGCTCGCGCAGCAGCCACAGGCCGAACGGCCCCGAGCGCAGCGGCGCGAGCGGCAGCGCCCAGCTGATCTCGGCCTGCGAGACGCGGCCATATTCGCCCGCCTTCAGCGCTTCCTTCATGCGAAGATAGGAGGGCAGGCCGAGGAAATTGTGTCCGGGATGGAAGCGCCGGCCCGCCGCTTGCGCCGCTTCGGTGATGGCGCGGGTTTCCTCGAGGCTCACCGCGACCGGCTTTTCCACCAGCACGTGCAACCCCGCGTTCAGGCATTGCCGCGCCAGCCCCGCGTGCAGCTGCGGCGGGGTGAGGATGTGCACCGCGTCGCAGGCACCGCTGGTGATCAGCGCCTGGGTCGAGGTGAAGGGCACCGCACCATAGGCCATGGCCAGCCCCTCGGCGGCAGGCTCAGAGAGGTCGCAGACGGCGGTGACCTGCGCGTCCGGGCACGCCTTCAGCGCGTCGCCGTGCCAGCTGGCGATATAGCCGGCCCCGATCAGGCCCACGCGGATGGGTTGCGGCATGGAGGGCTCCTTACTTGTACTCGATCAGACGCATGGGCGCCTGCCTCAGCCGGCGCCAGTGATAGGTGGCCATGCCGATGAGGTTGGGAAACTTGGACAGGGTGAGCAGCAGCGCGTGGCGGTGCGCCTCGGGGGCGGGGAGTCCCTCGCGGCGCAGTCCCTGGGCGGTGCGGATCCAGTTGATCGGATAGGCGGCGAGCGCCACCAGCGCGAGCGGCCAGAACAGCAGCGCGCCGAGCAGGATCAGCAGCGGCAGCGCCAGCCCGTAGGCCAGCGCGCGCTTGCGTTCGGTTTCGAAATACTCGGGATGCAGATGGCCGACCTGCGCGAAGCCGTGGCCGGTGCGCAGAGCGCGCCGCCACCATTGGCCGAAGCGCAGCATGGCCGCATCGTGGCGGGTCATCTCGCGCGGCAGCCGTTCGAGCGTCCAGCCGGCCTTGCGCAGGCGGGTGCAGAATTCGTCGTCCTCGGCGGCAATGACCGTGGGATCGAAGCCCCCGACAGCGGCGAAGGCTTCGGCGCGCACCATCATGTCGCCGCCGCAGGCAAGGATCACCCCGGCAGGGCGGTGCCATTCAAAGTCGCACAGCTGGTTGTAGAGGCTGGCGTCGCGGTGGATTTCGGAGCGCCAGCCGGTGACCACGGCAGTTGCGGGGCGGGTTTCGAGATGCGCCCGCGCGGCCTCGATCCAGCCGGGCACCAGCGCGCAGTCGCCGTCGATAAACTGCACGAATTGCGGATCGTCGAGCCCCGCGTACCCGGCGTTGCGGGCGCGGGCGGCGGTGAAGGGGGTGGAGAGATCCAGCTCGATCACCCGCGCCCCGGCCCGGCGTGCCGCGGCGAGGCTGTCGTCGGACGAGCCGCTGTCGACATAGACCAGCTGCCGTGCCTGTCCCGCGACCGAGGCCAGGGCGGCGACCAGCCGCGCGCCTTCGTTGCGGCCGATGAGCACGACGTCGACGGGCGTCATGCGCCTGCCTCCGGAGCTTGGGTGAAGAGGGCGGAGAGCTTCGCCGCCTCGGTGCGCACGTCGAACTCCTCTGCGACCTTGGTGCGCCCGGCGGCTCCCATGGCGCGGCGTCTTTCCGGGGCGGCGATCAGCGCCTCCAGCGCCTCTGCCAGCGCCCCGGTCTCGCCCGGAGGCACCAGCAGGCCGCTGGTGCCGTCTTCGACCAGCTCCGGCACCCCGGCGATGCGGGTGGTGACCACGGGCACCTGCGCCGCCATCGCCTCCATCAGCACCACGGGCACGCCCTCGGCAAAGCTCGGCAGCACGAAGACATCGGCATGGCTCACCGCCTCGGCGACCTCGGCTTGCCCGCGGTAGCCGAGGAATTCGGTGCGCTCGCCGAGGCCCAGTTCCTGCGCCAGGGTCTCGAGCGCGATGCGTTCGGGTCCATCGCCGATGAGGCGCAGGCGCAACTCCGGGTGGCGGGGGGCGAGATCGGCCAGCGCCCGCAGCAGCACCGGCACGCCCTTCACCGCCGCGAGGCGGCCGACAAAGAGCAGGGTCTGGCCGCCGTGGCGCGCGGGGGCGTAAC
Organism: Salipiger mangrovisoli; assembly: GCF_015223355.1. Classification (GTDB taxonomy): domain Bacteria; phylum Pseudomonadota; class Alphaproteobacteria; order Rhodobacterales; family Rhodobacteraceae; genus Salipiger; species Salipiger mangrovisoli. The sequence goes on from NZ_JADFFK010000002.1 coordinate 171,064, forward strand.
GCTCCGGGGTGATGCCGCAATGCACGATGTGCAGCCTCTGCCAGTCGGCGCGATCTGCAAAGCACATCAGCTGCGCGCGGCAGAAGGCGCTGATGCAGGCGACGAAGCGGGCACGGCGGGTCTTCTCGTCGATGCGCCAGTGATGCGGCTCGAAGAAGATGTCGGGGCCATGGATGGTGAAACTGTAAGGGATGCCCGAGAGCTCCGAAGCCAGCATGGCGACGGTGCAGGAGGCCTTGGCGATGTGGTTGTGCAGGTGCTGGACACCCTGCCGGGCAAGGTGGTCGGCCAGCACCCCGGCCTCGGCGAAGTAGATGAGGTTGTAGGCGCGGCCCTTCAGCCCTTTCGGGGCGCTTTGCCAGGCGAGTGCCAGGGCACGCAGGTAGCGGGCGGGGCGGCGCAGCCAGCGGGAATGGGCACGGAGCAGGCGCAGGGGCGACCGGCAGTCGGCGAGCACCCGAAAGGTGCGGGCGTGCTCCTCGCGCTGCTCGGGGCCGACAAGATGCTCGGCCCCGGTGGTGCGGATCGAGCAGGTCAGAACCTCATGGCCGAGATCGCGGAGCGCGGCGACCTCGCGCTGGATGAAGGTGTCCGAGGCGCGGGGATATTCGCCGGTGAGATAGGCCAGCTTCGGCAGGCTCATTCCGTGCCCTCCCGCAGCGCCTGCGCCATCAGCGCGCCGAAACGGTCCTGCGGCAGCGGACCGAGCGCTGCCAGAAGGCCCTTGTCGGAATAGCGCAGCGGCATCATCCGCGCCTTGAGCGTCGGCACCCGCAGCAGGCCGGGCAGGCGCAGGCCGAGCGGTGCCAGCAGCCGCGCCGCGAGCATCCACAGCGGCCAGGGCAGGGGCAGCACCAGCTTCGGCCAGCCCGAGGCGGCATGGGCGCGCAGGAACCGGGTGCGGTCGGGGCGGTCTGGATCGACGACGTTGACCACGCGCATCCGCGCCGGGCGGCGCAGGGCGGCCTGCAGCAGGCGCTTGGCGACGTGGCCGACATGGGCGAGCGGCAGCTCGCCCTTCATCCCGACGCGGATCAGCACCGGCCCGAACGCCGGGCCGAGATGGGCGTTCCACGTGCGGCCCTCGCCGAAGATCGCGCCGGGGCGCAGGATCCACAGCGGCAGGCCAGACGCGCGGCAGAGCTCCTCCTGCCGCAGCTTGCCGGCGACATAGGGGTCGCGGGCGGTGGCGGGGGTTTCGAGCGGGGTCGACTCGCTGATCTCGCTGCCGGTGGGCAGGCGCGCGGTGTCGTAGACGGCGATTGAACTGACCAGCACGAGGTGAAGAGGCAGCCCGTCGAGCGCGGCCAGCAGGTGGCGGGTGCCATCGATGGTCGCGGCGCTGACCGCGCCCTCGTCGCTGCCAAGATGGGCGGCGGCGTGGATCGCGGCGGAGCAGCCCCGCGCGGCCTCGCGCAGCACGGGGATATTCGCGGGATCGGACAGGTCGGCCTCGATCCAGGTTACCCCCTTGATCTGGCGGAGCTTGCCCGGCGCGGTCGAGCGGCTGACGGCGACGATCTGGATTGCCTGCGCGCGTGCCTCGGCCAGAACCGCCTGTCCGACGAAGCCATTGGCCCCGGTCAGCAGGATGCGGGGCGCGCCGGTAACTTCGCCCCCCACGGCGGCAGTCACTTCGCCCATGGCATCGGCTCCATCGGGGCGCAGCGGGTTGTCATGACCTGTGCACCCGCGTCCTCGCCCGCGTTCTGGATCGCGAGGGTGACCTCGGTCAGGTGCAGGGCGAACTCGGCCGACAAACGGCAGGGGCGGTTCTCGCGCAGCGCGTCGAGCATCTCGGCCGGGCCGAGCATGAAGTTCATCGCAGCCGCACCCCAGCGTTTCACCTTTGGATGGGTCGGCTGCGGCAGGCGGATGCGGCGCGGGAAGGGATTTTCCACCAGCCGCCGCCGCAGCGCGCGGCGCTGGGCGAAGCGGACCTTGGCGGCATTGTCCCAGGAGGCGTCGCAGCTCAGAACGCCCCGGTCGCCGAAGATGCGGATGCCGTGGCCATGGCTGGCGACGATCGAGCAGGTCAGCCGGGTGACGGGGCCGTTTTCGAAGAACAGCGTGGCGACCGAGAGATCGGGGGCGACACCTCCCAGACCGGCCTTGTCGGGCAGCACCTCGGCCGAGGCGGCAACGACCTTGCGGACCGTCCCGAACCAGGAAATCAGCCAGGTGAGATAATAGCCCGCATGCTCCAGCGTGCAGCCGGTGCGGAATTCGTCCTCATGCGGCCAGGGTGCGCCGCTTTCGCTGTGCCACTTGGCATAGGGCGCCTGCGGAATGAACCCGTCGTCCAACTCGGCGTAGATCGCGCGGGGAGGGCCGGCGGTGCCGCTGCGCAGCGCGTGGCCGAGCGTCTGCGCTGCCTCTCCCAGCACCGAGCAGGGCGCGGACGCCAGCAACAGCCCCCGCGCCGCCGCCAGCGCGCAGAGCTCTTTCGCCTGCCCCAGATCCAGGGCGAGCGGCTTTTCGCAGTAGACGTGATGGCCGGCCTCGAGCAGCGCCTTGTTCAGCGTGTAGTGCGCGGCAGGGTTGGTCAGGTTGAGCACGACGCAGCCCTTGGGCAGGCCGCCAAGAAAGGCCCCGAGTTCCGGTTCTGCGCGCAGCTGCCAATGCGCGCAGAAACGCGACAGGCGGTCCATGTCGCGGTCGTGCACCGAATGCACCGAGATGCCGGGCATGGCCTGAAGCGACCGGAGGTAGAGATCGGCAACGAAGCCGCAGCCGAGCAGGGCGATCGTCTCGGTCACCTGGCGCTCTCCGCGCAATGAGACGCGCCGATGCGGCGCGCGGAGCGGGGAAGGCGGAGGGCGATCATCGGACTACCTGAACTGCGGGGCGGGCAAAGACGGGACGCGCAAACCGGAGGCGTCTTCGGAACGTCTCCAACCAGAGAACTTTGACCGAATTTCGACCATGTGCAGGCCTCTTCGACGCATTGACCGGATTGCGGTGCATTTGTCTCGCAACTGCGGCATGGCGGCCACGGTCAAAGGCAAATCGGCTTGGCCAGCTAGGATCGCGCAAGGGCATCGGTCACAGTCGCCGACGGGGCGAAGAAGGGATGTCGCGCGCCGATGGATCCGCGTATGGAATTTCGGATTGGCGGCCAGCGTGTTGCCATAACCGTGCCCACGTGGGCAGCACTGCGGGCGCGGGTGACCGAAAGGCTCGCCCAGCGGCAGGGTTTTGCTCTGGCCACGATCAACCTCGATCACCTTGTGAAACTGCGCAGCTCGGCCCGTTTCCGGGCGGCCTATGCGGCGCAGGATTTTGTCGTCGCGGATGGCAATCCCATCGTCTGGCTGTCGCATCTGGCCGGCCGCCCGGTGGAGCTGATCCCCGGCTCCGATGCGATCCTGCCGCTGGCGCGCATCGCGGCCAAGCAGGGCATCGGCGTTGCGCTGGTCGGCAGCACCCCGGCGGCACTGTCACGCGCGCGCAGCTATCTCGAACGCGAAGTGCGCGATCTGAGCGTGGTGACGATGATCTCTCCGCCGATGGGCTTCGATCCCGAAGCGCCCGAGGCGCGCGCGGTCTACGACGAGATCACCGACTCGGGGGCAGGGCTGTGCTTCGTGGCGCTTGGCGCGCCCAAGCAGGAGATATTCGGCGCATTGGGTCGGAAGCTCGCGCCGAAGGTGGGTTTCGCGGGCATCGGTGCCGGCTTGGATTTCTTCGCGGGGACGCAGAAACGCGCGCCGGAATGGGCGCGCAAGATGGCGCTGGAATGGCTCTGGCGCATGGTCAACAGCCCCCGGCGGCTGGGGCTGCGCTACCTGCACTGCTTAGCGATCCTGCCGGGCCAATCGATGCGGGCGCTGCTCTTGCGCTTCTTCACGCTGCGCCCCTAGGGGACAATGCGGCGCGGCCTGCGGCGGCGCAGCCGCAGCAGGTCCTTGAGCCTGTCCCGACCGCCGCGCGGCGGCAGGATTTCCCGGTCCATCTCGAAGGTCGCGCCGGTGAGCGCCGGATCGGCGTCCAGCGCCAGCGCCACGCCCCAGAGCGCCGCCTGCTCGGGCGGCAGCCCGTCCGGGATGCCCATTTGCGTGCGGAGCATTCCCGGCATCCAGTCGGTGATGACGATATCGGGGAAGCGGTCCGACAGGTCGGCGATCAGCGCACGGGTGAAGATGCGGGCGGCGCCTTTCGACACCGAATAGGCGGACGAGGCGGGCAGCGGCGCAAGATCGGCGAAGGTGGCGACGTTGAGGATCCGCCCGCGCCCGGTCTCGACCATGTCCTCCAGCGCCGCGCGACAGCAGGCCACGGTGCCGCCGAGGTTGGTGGCAACGGTTGCCATGAAGCTCTCGGCGTTCTCGTTGAGGATGTCGCGGCGGGGATAGGCGGCGGCGTTGTTGACCAGCAGCGCGATGCGCCCGTGCTCGGCGCGGATGCGGGCAAAGGTCCGGGCCACCTCCGCCGGCGCGGCAATGTCGGTGGGGTAGAGGTGGAAGCGCCCGGGCGCGCTCATGGCGCGGGTCTCTTCCAGGGCGGCTCGGCGGCGGCCAAGTCCGGCCACGGCGAAGCCGCGTCGGGTCAGCGCGAGGCTCATCGCCCGCCCGAGACCCGAGCCTGCGCCGGTGATCACCGCGATGCCATCGGCGGGGGTAAGCTTTGTCATCTGTCTTCCTCGAGGATCGATCCGGCCACGCGCAGGGCATTGGCTGCGATGGTCAGGCTCGGGTTCACCCCCATCGAGCTGGGCATGAACGAGGCGTCCGCCACCCGCAGGTTGCGCAGCCCATGGGCGCGGCAGTCCGGGTCCAGCACCGAGCGCGCCGGATCGGTGCCGAAGCGCAGCGTGCCCGAGGGGTGGCCGAAGTTCAGCTCGGGGCCATGCCCGAGCAGGAGCCGGCGCTGCCCCTTGAAAGCGCGGAAGATCGCGCGGCGGAAGGCGCGGCGACGTTCCAGCAGTTCGGGATGCAGCCGATAGTCCACCGACAGGCGATGGGGCTGCGCGGGATCGTGGGTGACGCGGTTTTCGGGGTAGGGCAGATCCTCGAGCAGGCCGACGAAGATCTGCGCATGGCCGAGCACTTTGGCGGCGAGTGCGGCCGGCAGGCGGCTGAGTTGGCCCAGCCCCGGCACGGCGCGCAAGCGGGACCGGGCCAGCATCTGGGTGAGGTAGAAGGTGATCTCGCCGTAAGAGGCGCGGATGCCCATGGCCTGCACCATGCCCATGCGCCTGCCCTGCGCGTGGTAGAGGTCGCGCAGCGCGATGGCCTTGGTCGCGCCGCTGTCGGACGTGCCGCGCGGCGGCCAGAGCGCGAAGATCTCGTTGAGGTGGAACATCAGATTGCGACCAACCTGTCCCGAGCCATTGGCCGCACCCTCGGGCCAGGCCTCGCAGGCCGAGGCGAGCAGGAGGCGCGGCGAGTTGAGCGCGCCCGCGGCCAGCACGTAGGTCCCGGCCCGGACCACATGGGTCGCGCCGTCGAGGCGCAGCTCCACCCCCTCGACCCGGTCGCCGCCGCCGATCAGCCGCGTCACCTCGGCCCGGTCGAGCAGCGCGGCATTGCCGGTCGCCAGCGCAGGTTCCACCCCGGCGGAACGTCCGTCCATCTTGCATGGGCGCGGGCACTTGGTTCCGAGGCAATTCAGGCAGTCGGCGCCGCGATCGATGGCGGTGTGAGCGTAATAGGGGTGCAGGCCGCCGGCCTGCATCGCGCGCATCAGTCCCGTTTCGGTGGCGGTGAAGGGCGGCGGCGGGCGCAGGATCGGCGCGGGCTCCGAAGAGAGCGGGTCGGCGCTGCCATGCAGGCGATAGAGCGCGCTGGCGCGATCATACCAGGGGCGCATGGCATCGAAACCAACCGGCCAGCCGCCTGCCGGGTGCGGCAGGCCGGGAAGATCGTCGAGATCGTGCCGCTCGGGCCGCTCCAGCGTGGCGGCGTAGAAGACCGAAGAACCGCCCAGCCCGGCTCCCAGCGGGGCGAAGAAGCGCGATTCGACCCCGTTCACCCGCGCATGCAACGGCTCGGGCCAGAGTCCTCGGGCCAGTCGCGCCTCGGGGACAAAGACCTCGGACAGGCCATTGCGCGCGGCGCGCTGCCCGGCGGGGCCGCGTTCGATGAACAGCACCTTCCTGCCGGCCTCGGCCAGCGCCCGGCCAAGCGTGCCACCGCCGATGCCGGTGCCGATGACGATGACGTCCCAGCGGGTTTCGGTCAGCGGAGGGCTCACAGGCCGGCGACCCTGGTGCCGAAGACCGGGGCGAAAAGATCGCGCAGGCCGAGGGCGGCGGTGTTGGTGACATGGTTGTTGTCGAAGTACCAGCCCGCACCGTCCTGCAGCGCGTGGCAGGTCTCGGCATCGCAAAAGCGCGGCCAGCTGTCGATGAAGGCGATCTCGTCCCTGGCCGCGAGCGCGCGCCAGGGGGCCTCGGCCTCGGCCACGCGCTGCGCCAGCGCGCTGATCGGCACGTCGGGATCGGTGACGGGGTGGGGGGCCAGCGGCCAGCCGGCATGGGCCGCCTCGCGCGCGGCGACGCGGCTGTCATAGAGCGGGATCTCGGGCGGCTGGCGCAGCGCGATGACCTGCGGCACCTCTCGGCGCAACTCGGCGACGGTGGTGCGCACCGCCTCGGCGAGGATGTGCGATTGCGGCGCTTCGGCCGGGGTCGGCGCGTCGGCGGGAAAGAGGGTGATCGTGTTGCCCGCATCCAGGCCGATGCCTGATCCCTGGGCGTAATAGGTCCAGCGCCCGATCAGCGCGATGCGCTGAAGCTCGGGCAGCTCGGGAAGGGCCTGGCGGATTTGCAGGTTGGCCTGGGCGCAGGCGCGGTCCTGCGCGGGCTTGGCGGCGCTTTCGGTCTTGCGCAGGCCGAAGAGCGGAGGGCACCCGGCGCGCCAGATGATCAGCGCCGGCACGCCGGCGTCCTGGGCGGCAAGGTCGAGCCCCTCCTTGAAGGCGCGGACGTGGCTGTCACCCCAGACCAGCACCTGCGGCGTGCCCTCGGGGCCGATCGGGCAGGTCTCGATCCCCATGAGCGGGCCGCTTGCCGGGGTGGTGCAGCGGCTCCAGTCCTGCAGGAAGTCCGCCGAGGCGGCGATATGCGGGCGCACCGAGGCATCGAAACGATCCGCCAGCCCGTCGCCGAGGTAGAGCCAGGCGCCGAGGGCCAGCGTCGCACCGGAGGCCAGCGCGGTGCCGGTGAGAAGCACGACGCCGGACAGGCGGGCGCGGCGCATCGGCATCTCGACATAGCGCCATGAAAGCCAGGCCAGCGCCACCGCAAGCGCCATCCAGCACGACGCCTCGAGCGGGCTGGAATAGGCGCCGCGCAGGTAGAGCGAGAGCGTCACCACCGGCCAGTGCCAGAGGTAGAGCGAATAGGAGATGCGCCCGAAGAACAGCGCGGCGGGATGCGACAGCGCCCGGTTCACCGGGCTGTCGCCGGTGCCGCTGGCGATCAGCAGCACCGCGCCGAGCACCGGCGCGAGCGCCAGCACGCCGGGGAACATCGGCCCCGCCGGGATCAGCAGCGCGGCCCCCAGCACAAGTGCCAGACCTGCCCAGCTGAGGGCCGGGTGACCGCGCCAGACGCGGCCGGTCTCGAGCCCCCAGATCGCAAGAAGCACGCCCGTCAGCAGTTCCCAGGCGCGGAAGGGGAAGAGATAGAAGGCCGCGCCGGGCTGGCTGGGCGTGGCAAGAATCGAGGCACCGAGCGAGGCGGCCCAGATCGTCACCAGCGCCATCAGCAGCACCGTCCGGTTGCGCGCAAGCGCCAGGATCAGCAGCGGCAGGAAGATGTAGAACTGCTCTTCGACCGCCAGCGACCAGGTGTGCAGCAAGGGCTTCGTCTCGGCTCCGCTGTCGAAATATCCCGCCTGCCGGAAGAACAGGACGTTCGACAGGTAGACCGTGGCGGCGATCAGCGACTTGCCGAATTCGCGGAACTCGAAGGGCAGCAGCAGCGCCGCGCTCAGCGCCGCGGTGGCCAATGCCATGGTGAAGAAGGCCGGGGCGAGACGCCGGAACCGGCGCAGGTAGAAGGCGCCGAGGCGGATGCGTCCCTCGGCGTCATACTCGCGCCAGAGGATGCCACCAATCAGGAACCCCGAGATGACAAAGAACACGTCGACGCCGGTGAAGCCGCCGCCGAGCCAGGGCAGGCCGAAGTGGTAGAGCACCACCGACAGCACGGCGATGGCGCGCAGCCCGTCGATGTCGGGGCGGTAGGGCATGGGGGCGTGCGCGAGCTCAGGCATGGGGGCGCCGACCCTCTGGGAAGAACGCGGCAGCGGCGGCAGGTCGAACGGGGAGGGGGGCGGGTTTGGACATAAACGGAACCGGAGCTTGGACAAAACGGGCGCGCCTCATGCCCCCGCAGACCACTCGTTCGACTATAGGGACGCCGGTGGAACTGCTGCAAGGAAAACGCGGCTCGCGCCAGACTAGCCGCACAAGTGTTGCGAAACTGCGAGGCTGCGGCAAAAATGCCGGGCCAGAAAAGCGGGCAGGGGATGGCCCGGTCACGATGGTCCGAAGACAGGGGAGCGGGTCAGCATGGACGACATGGCGATTTCGGCACGGGAGCCGGACTGGACGCGGGAGCGCGGCCGCGGGGGCGGGACAGCCGGAGATCGGCTGTTGCGCTCGGTCCGCAGCTACCAGGCGGCGCGCGCGCGCGGTGGCCTCGGGGGGAGGCTGGCCGCCAAGTACTGGGTTCTGTGGCACCGTGTCTGGTCGCTGGTGACCCAATGCGAGCTGCATCTGAACACTCGGATCGGCGGCGGTCTGGTGCTGCCGCATCCGCAGGGGATCATCGTGCACCCGGAGGCCGAGATCGGCGTCAACTGCTTGATCTTCCACCAGGTCACCCTGGCCGGCCGGGTTGTTCTGGGTGGCCATGTGGACGTGGGTGCGGGGGCAAAGATCATCGGTCCGGTGACCATCGGCGATCACGCGGAAATCGGTGCCAATGCGGTTGTGACCCGCGACGTTCCGCCGGGGGCGGTGGCCGTCGGGGCACCGGCGCGGGTGGTCTCCTATCGGCGGAAGCCGGCGTCGGCAGAGGTCACAGAAGCGTCGGAGGAGACCCCGGCCGTCCCTGCGCGATCCAGTCGTAGACCTGCGCCACCTGCGCGGCCTTCCGCGCCCATGTGAACTGCGCGTGCACCCGCTCCCGTGCCGCCCGTGCCATGTCGGGCAGCGGCGCCGGGTCCGCAGAGAGCGACTCCAGCGCGCCGCGGAAGGCGGCGATGATGCCGCTGCGGTCGGTGCAGGGCAGCTTGATCCCGGTGCCTTCGGTGACCAGCTCGCCCGGCCCGGCGTAATCGACGATCATCGGCACCACCCCGAGCGCCATGGCCTCGAGCACGACGCCCCCGCCGAATTCGCGGATCGAGGGAAACCCGAGCAGGTGGCAGCGGCAGAGCACGTCCTGAACCGCCCGGTGCTCGAGCCATCCGTGGAAGGTGACCGCCTGGGCGATTCCCAGCGTCCGCACCTTCGCCTCGAGCGGCGCGCGCATCGGCCCGTCGCCGATCATCTCGAGCGTCATGCGCCCGTCCCGCAGCATCGGGGCCGCGGCTTCGAGCAGCATGTCGGGCCCCTTGTAGGGCACCATCCGGCCGACGAAGGCGGCGCGCAGCGTGCCGGGCTCGGGCGTCGCCTGCTTGTTGAACCGGGCCGGGTCGATGGCATTCTCGGGCAGGTAGACCAGCTTGTCCCGGCAGGTCTCCGGGACCTCCGAGGCGGTGTGGCGCGAGCCCGCGAGAATGGCGCTGGCGTGATGCAGCGTGGCCCCGCGCCCCGGCATCACCTTGTAGGCACCGCGCAGGTAACTCAGCCATTCCCGCTCGCGGCGGCGCTCGGCGTCGAAGCCCCTGGGCCAGGGCACGCCGCCGTTGAGCGGCCCCAGCACGAAGGGCACGCCGGCGCGCGCGCAATGCGCCGCCAGCGGTGATGCGACCGTCGGGCTGAGTGGCGTGATGCGGTGCACCACGTCCCAGGCGTGGTCGCGGATACCGGGACCGAAGACCTTCCAGACCAGACGTTCGAAGTAGGGATAGCTGAGGGTGTTCACCGCCTGGACCATGGTCCAGCCCTTGCCTTCGCCCATCCGCAGCACCTCGGCGAGCCTCCACATGGGGCGGGCAAAGGCCTCGGAGTTGATCGCGGTGAAATCGCGACCCTCGGCGAGCCCGGCGCGGATCAGCGCGCCGCGGTTGCGGACCTGGGTGACGATGTGCACGTCGGCGACCTCGCGCAGCGCCGTCGCAAGCGACCAGCCCACCAGCGGGACGCTGACCCATTCCGGATTGGCGGCCTCGGCGATCGCCAGGACGCGGGGTTTCTGTGAGGATGTCATCTGCGCATACATTCGAAGGGGACATTGGGGGCTAGAGAATCGATTTCCATTCGAGCCCCCCCGAGCGGGTCTGGGCGACCTGCGTCTGGCGCCCGGCCTTGAGGGCCTCGGCATAGCCGGTGAGCGCGCCGGCCACGAGCCATGTCAGCGGCGTGAGCGTGGCATTCGGGATCATGTCCGACAGGTTGATCGCCAGCAGCAGCGAGAGCGGTGCGATGAAGGGCGAGACCATGTCGCTGCCGCGGGTCTTGCTTTCCTTCCAGAGCAGCAGCAGCGGCAGCAGCAGCAGGCCGAACTCGGCCAGGAAGCCGACCCAGCCGTAGACCCCGATCACGATGATCCAGCGCCCGTCGGTGACGGTGAGGATCGCGCCGCTGACCGGATCGAGGATGTGGTTGCGCCCCCAGCTGCCCCAGCCGAAGACCGGCTTGAGATAGGCGCGGTCAAGCAGCGTGTTCTCGTTCGCGAAGCGGAACTCCAGCGAATAGGAGCGCTCCTGGTCGATGCTGGCCGCCTGGGCAAGAAGCCGGTCCTCGGGCACCAGATGCGTGCCCTTGAGCACCGGATAGGTGATGGCCAGAAGCCCGATCACGATCGCCAGGCGGATCTGCGCGGCACGGCTCAGCAGCACAACCGCCGGGATCAGCACCAGGGCAAAGATCAGCGCCCCCAGGGATTTCGAAAGCACGAGCACAAGCGTCAGCCAGAGCGCCGCCATCAGCAACTTCATGCTGCGCTTGTTGCGCCAAAGTGCCCAGGCCGAGACCGCGGCGGTCATCAGGAAGAAGGCGACCCAGAGCCCGTGGTAGAGGAACACCACCGGCCGATAGCCATTGGCCCGGATCGACTGGCCGAACAGGTGCTGGTAATAGCCGTAGACCCATCTGTTGAGCTGCGGCGACAGGCGCATCTCGACCAGCATCGGCAGCGTGTAGACCAGCCCGCCGATCATCAGCGCGACCAGCAGCCGCCGTTGTGCGCCGCCCTGCGCCAAGAATTGCCGCGCCAGCAGGAACGGCAGAACCAGCAGGAATTGCTGGAGCACCAGTGCGACGCCATCCTTGACGCTCAGGCCGGGCAGGCCGATCTGGCCGTAGAACACCGGCTCGGTGTTGGTGAGCGCGGTCAGCGCGGGCGAGAAGACGTAAGTGAGCAGCAGGACCTTTCCGACCGGAGACCGCGGCAGCAGCCCGCCCTGTAGCCCGTAGCGCCAGAGGCAGATCGCAAAGGCCGTGAGCGCGGGGATATTGTGCTTGGTCAGAGGCGGGAACATCGGCAGGTCGAAGACCGCCGGGGGTTCGGGCAGCACGAGGTACCCCGCCAGCAGCGCGGCGACCAGCGCCCGGTCGGGCGGCAGGCGGCGAAACAGCACGATCGTGACGATCGGCCAGAGCGCCAGCATCAGAAAGGCAAGAGGGTTCGGCATACCGTGTCGCGACCCGTGCACCAGACTACTCAGAACACCGATCCGCGCGGCATCGCCATGCCCCCCGGACCAGGGCACAGACCTACCATGTCCCGCCCAGGTTGTCGCCTGGAGAGCGCGGCGAGGCGGGGTCAAATGGCAGAATTGGCACAATTGCGGCATCACCGCCCGAGGGCCGCTGGCGGCATGTCCTCGGCCGGGCGTAAATCGCGTGAAAATCGCAGGATTGTTCCTTTGGCGACACGATGCTGCCCGAAAGCGCGCGCAGCCTGTCCAGCAGGAAGGTTGCAGGAACACGAGAGTCAGGATGGCCCGTCGCCCCCTCAAGATCGCCTATCTGAGTGACTTCCCGGCGCAGGACCGGAACCTGTACTCCGGCGGGAACGCGCGGATGCACGACGCCTTGCGCGCGCACGCGGGCGAGGTCACCGTTCTGCCCATCGACTGGGGTCTCGCCGAGCCCCTGCGACGCACGATCCTCGCGCTGCCCGATGCGCTGAGCCTGCGGCTGCGCTGGCGGGCGCAGATGGCGCTTGCGCCGGTGATCTCCCGGCGGATCGCATCGGCGCTGCGCAAGGACCGCTACGACGTTCTCTTCGGGGCCTATGCCTTCCAGTCGCTGCTCGGGCTCCGGCTGCCCTATCCCATGACCGTGGCCTATACCTCGGACGCCACGCACAGCATCTATCGCCGGTCCGAAATCGGCCAGGCGCACCCCGGCGTGATTCCCGGCGGACGCCTGCTCGACGATTGGGTCGAGCGCTCCGAGGCCGAGGTGTTCCGCCGCGCCGACCTGCTGCTCTGGCCGTCGCAATGGCTGATGGACGCCAGTGCCGCGCGCTATGACATTCCCGCAGGCAAGGCGCAGATGGTGCCCTGGGGCGCCAACATCGCGCCGCCGCCGCCCCCTGCGCCGCGGCCGATCTCGCGCTCGGGGCCGCTGCACCTGCTGGTCGTCGGGCGCAACTGGTGGGCCAAGGGCGGGCGGGTGGCCCAGGAGGTCATGTGCCTGCTGCGCGCCCGCGGCATCGATGCCCGGCTGACGGTGATCGGCTGCCTCCCGCCGCCGCAGTCGCGCGGGCCGCACATCGAGATCCACCCGCAGCTCGACAAGTCGGTGCCTGAGCAGGCGGCGCTGTTCCAGCAACTCTATGCCCGCTCCCATTTCGTGGTCATGCCCAGCTTCGAGAGCTACGGATTCGCCTTCTGCGAGGCCTCGGCGCATGGCGTGCCCTCGCTCTGCCTGCGCATCGGCGGCGTTCCGGTGCGCGACGGAATCAACGGCTACGCGATGCCGCCGGGCTGCGGCGCCGAGGCCTTTGTGACCCGCATTCTCGAATGCATCGACAACCCCGAGCGCTACGCCACCCTGTCGCGCAGCAGCCGCGAGGAATACGAGACGCGGCTCAACTGGGACGCCTGGGGGCAGGCGGTCGGCGCGTTGCTCGAAGCACATGTGGCGCAGCGTTCCGAGGTGCGCAGCCCGGCCACCGCACCGGATGCGCCGCGCCGTGTCAGCGCCGCGCACTGATGTCCCCGTCCCGCGGCGGGGCGCGCGGCTGGTCGGGCACCGTGCCGCTCATCGGGTGACCATCGCGCCGGCGTGATCGGGAAAGACCTAGCCTCACGAGGGCTTGTGCCCTAGCCTTTCTCCAAGGCACGGACGTGGACCCGCATGGCTCAGACGGAACGGCAGCGCGATACCCCTGACACCCAGGTGCAGATCTCGGACGAGATCCGCAAGACGACCTGCTACATGTGCGCCTGCCGCTGCGGCATCGATGTCCACCTGAAGAACGGCACGCCGGTCTATATCGAAGGCAGCCGCGACCACCCGGTGAACCGGGGCGTGCTCTGCGCCAAGGGCGCGGCGGGGCTGAAGCAGGTGACCTCTCCGGCCCGGCTGCGCGCCCCGCTGCGCCGCACCGGACCGCGCGGCTCGGGCGCGTTCGAGGAAATCAGCTGGGAGGAGGCGCTGGAGACCGCCGTCAGCTGGCTGGCGCCCCTGCGCGAGAGCGCTCCCGAAAAACTCGCCTTCTTCACCGGTCGCGACCAGTCGCAAAGTCTCACCGGCTGGTGGGCGCAGCAGTTCGGCACCCCCAATTACGCGGCGCATGGCGGGTTCTGCTCGGTCAACATGGCGGCGGCGGGGATCTACACCCTCGGCGGCAGCTTCTGGGAGTTCGGCACCCCCGACTGGGAGCACGCAGAGCTGCTGCTGCTCTTCGGCGTGGCCGAGGATCACGACAGCAATCCGCTCAAGCGAGGGCTCGCACGGCTCAAGGCGCGCGGTGCCAGGGTGGTCAGCATCAATCCGGTGCGCAGCGGCTACAGCGCGATCGCCGACGACTGGCTCGGCATCACCCCCGGCAGCGACGGTCTGCTGGTGCTCTCGCTGGTGCACGAACTCCTGCGCGCCGGGCGGATCGACCTCGACTTCCTCGCGCGGTTCACCAATGCCCCGGTGCTGATCGACTGCGATCCGAAGTCGCCGGACTACGGTCTGTTCCTGCGCGACGAGGCGGGTGCGCCGCTGGTCATCGACGCGCGCAACGGGCGCCCCGCGCCCTGGGATGGCGAGGGGGTGGAGCCGAAGCTCACCGGTCACCTGCGCCGCGCCGGGATCAGCCATCGCACGGTGATGGAGATGATCGCCGCGCAATACATGGACCGGGCCTATGCCCCCGAGGCGGTGGCAGGCCGCGTCGGCCTGCCGCCCGAGCGCATCCGCTGGCTCGCCGCCGAGATCGCCCGCGCCGCCTTCGACCGCACGCCCGAGCTGAACCGCCCCTGGACCGATTTCCGCGGCCGCGAGCATCGCACCATGCCCGGCCGCCCGGTGGCGGTGCACGCCATGCGCGGCGTCTCGGCCCATTCCAACGGTTTCCAGACCTGCCGTGCCATCCACCTGCTGCAGGCGCTGCTCGGGGCCATCGACACCCCCGGCAGCTTCCGCTTCAAGCCGCCCTATCCCAAGCCGCCCGAGGCGCATTGCCGCCCGCACGCCCGCGCCGTTCCGGGACAGCCGCTGCCGGGCCCGCCGCTCGGCTATCCGCTCGGGCCCGAGGATCTGGCGGTGGACGAAAACGGCGCGCCGCTGCGGATCGACAAGGCCTTCAGCTGGGAGGCGCCGCTGGCGGTGCACGGGATGATGCACATGGTCATCGCCAACTCGGCGGCCGGAGACCCCTACCCGATCGACACGCTGTTTCTCTACATGTCGAACATGGCGTGGAACTCGGCGATGAACACCGCCGGCACGATGGAGATGCTGACCGCGCAGGACGAGGAGGGCGGCTACCTGATCCCGCGGATCATCTACTCCGACGCCTATGCCTCCGAGATGGTGGCCTATGCGGATCTCATCCTGCCCGACACCACCTACCTCGAGCGCCACGATTGCATCTCGCTTCTCGACCGGCCGATCTCCGAGCCCGATGCCGCCGCCGATGCGATCCGCTGGCCGGTGGTGGCGCCGGACCGCGACGTGCGCCCCTTCCAGTCGGTGCTTCTGGACCTCGGCGCGCGGCTCGGCCTGCCGGGGATGTCCGAGAACGGCCAGCCGGTCTACCGCGACTACGCCGATTACCTCACCAACCACGAGCGCCGGCCCGGCATCGGCCCGCTCGCCGGCTTCCGCATGGGGCCGCACGGGTTGCAGGACGGGCGCGGCACGCCGAACGAGGCGCAGCTGGACAGCTACATCGGCGCGGGCGGCACGCATGCCATCCCGGTGCCGCCGGAGGCCGCCTACTACAAACCCTGGAACCGGGCCTACCAGGACTGGGCGGTGGACAGCGGCCTGCTCGACGCCCCGGCACCTGCGCTGGTGCAGCTCTGGTCCGAGCCTTTGCGCCGCTTTCAGCGCGCCGCCGAAGGCCAGGGCTCCCCCCAGCCGCCCGAGCATCTGCGCGCCCGGCTCGCCGCGGTCATGACGCCGCTTCCGGTCTGGTATCCGCCGCTGGCCGAGATGCCCGGCGCGGCGCAGGACTTCCCGCTGCATGCGCTCACCCAGCGCCCGATGGCGATGTACCACAGCTGGGGCAGCCAGAACGCCTGGCTGCGGCAGCTCCAGGGCGCGAGCCCGCTCTACGTCTCCGGCGACAGGTGGCGCGCGCTTGGCCTCTCCGAAGGCGATTGGGTCCGGGTCACCTCGGCGCATGGCGAGATCACCGTGCCCGCCGCGCGGATGGAGGCGCAGAACCCCGATGTCGTCTGGACCTGGAACGCCATCGGCAAGCGCAAGGGCGCCTGGGGGCTCTCCCCCGCCGCGCCGGAGGCGACCGAGGGCTTCCTGCTCAACCACCTGATCCCCGAGCTGCTGCCGCCGCGCGGCGACGGGCAGCGCTGGTCCAACTCCGACCCGATCACCGGGCAGGCCGCCTGGTTCGACCTGCGCGTGCGCCTCGAGAAATGCGCCCCGCCCAGCGAAGCCCAACCGGTTTTCCCGCCGCTCCGCTCTCCCGTCCCGCGCCCCGCCTAGACGCTTCTTCTAGGTCCAAGTATCCCGGGGTCCGGGGCAGCGCCCCGGTCCCTCGCTCGCCAAGGAACCGAAACGCGACGCCATGACCGACCACCCCAGCCATACGCACCGCCAGCTCGGCCTTGTCATCGACCTCGACACCTGCGTCGGGTGCCAGGCCTGCGTGGTGTCCTGCAAGGCCTGGAACAGCCAGAGCCAGCCGAGTCCGCTGTCGGACCAGGACCCCTATGGCGCCGATCCCTCCGGCAGCTTCCTCAACCGCGTGCATGGCTTCGAGGTCGCGCCCGAGGCCGGCCCGGCGCAGCTGGTGCATTTCCCCAAGTCCTGCCTGCATTGTGCCGAGGCACCCTGCGTCATCGTCTGCCCCACCGGCGCGAGCTACAAGCGGGTCGAGGACGGCATCGTGCTGGTGAACGAGGCCGATTGCATCGGCTGCGGCCTCTGCGCCTGGGCCTGCCCCTACGGCGCGCGCGAAATGGACATGGCCGAGGGCGTGATGAAGAAATGCACCCTCTGCGTCGACCGCATCTACAACGAGCGCCTGCCCGAGGCGGACCGCGAACCCGCCTGCGTGCGCAGTTGCCCCGCCGGCGCACGGCACTTCGGCGACCTCTCCGACCCCGAGAGCGCCGTCAGCCTGCTGGTCGAAGCACGCGGCGGCATGGACCTCATGCCCGAGCAGGGCACGCGCCCGGCCAACAAGTATCTGCCGCCCCGCCCGCGCGACGCCTGGCAGGGCGAAGTGGACGTGCTCGCCCCCTGGCTGGAGCCGGTGGCCGAAGAGCCGAAAGGGCTGCTGGGCTGGATCGACCGGACTCTGGCGAGGCTCTGAGATGCATCCGGCACCCTCGCTCGTTCTTTTCACCACGCTCTCGGGGCTCGGCTTCGGGCTGCTGGCCTGGCTCGGCGTCGCCCCCTCGCCGCCGCGCGGCCTTGCCGGCTTGGGTCCGCTGGCGCTGGCCTATGCGCTGTGCCTGTCCGGCCTCGCGGCCTCGGCAGCTCACCTCGGGCGCCGCGACCGCGCGTTGAAGGCTTTCAGCCAGTGGCGCACGAGCTGGCTCTCGCGCGAGGCCTGGGCGGCGCTGGCGACGCTTCTGCTCGGCGGCGGCTTCGGGCTGTCGCTGCTGCTCGGCCAGCCCGTGCGGCCGCTTGGCTGGCTCACCGCTGCCGCGGCGCTGACCACGGTTCTCTGCACCGGGATGATCTACGCGCAGCTCAGATCGGTGCCGCGCTGGCACCACTCGAGCACCCCGGCGCTGTTTCTGGCCTATGCGCTCACCGGCGGCGCGTTGCTCGCCGGGCAGCGCTGGCCGGCGCTGGCACTGCTGATCGGGACGGCGGCACTGCAACTCTGGGTCTGGCACGACGGCGGCAGCCGGTTTGCGCGCAGCGGGAGCACGCTGGCCAGTGCCACCGGGCTCGGCGCGCAGGGGCGGCCGCGGGCGCTTTTCCCGCCCCACAGCGGCAGCAGCTACCTCACCCGCGAGATGGTCTTCGTGGTCGCGCGTCGCCATGCGTCGAAGCTGCGCGTGCTGGCCGGCCTATGCGCCTTTCTTCTGCCCGCCGCCCTGCTGCTCCTGGGGGCTTTGCCTTATTTCGGACTTATTTCGCTTGCCTCGCATGTCACCGGCGTGTTCCTCTCACGGTGGGTGTTCTTCGCAGAGGCCGAGCACGTGGTAGGCCTCTACTACGGAAGGTGACAAGTGTGCCGTTTCTTGCCGGGTTCGACCCGCGCTTTCAGGACGCTGCCGAGTATCTCTCTGCCCTGAGCGGCGATCTCGACGAGGGGCGGCGCCTCGATCTTCTGGGCGAATGGCTGGCGTCGGACGTGATCTCGCATGGTGGCAGCGGTGCCTTGGTCGAGCCCGAGGTGCTGGGCGCGGAACGCGCGACGCGGCTCGCCGCGCTGGCCGGTCCGCGGCTGATGCTCGAGGACCGGCTCTGGCAGGCCGCGGCGCCGAACCAGCTCTATGCCGCCGAGCGGTTCCATGTCACCGCGCGCCACGACGGTGCTGGCCCCTACGGCGCGGCGACCGGCAAGGCGGTCCAATTTGCCCAGATGTCCGGGCGGCTCTGCCTGTCGGGCAGGCTGCGCGAGGAATGGCTGCTGCGCGACGAGGCGGCGATCGTCAGGCAGATCGGTCTCGATCCGCAGGAGGCCGCGCGGCTGCGACTCGCCGGCGGCGCGCCCGATCCGCTGCCGCCGCGCGATGCCGGGACCGGCGATGGCAATCCTTGGGGTGGGGCGCTGGCCGAGCTTCTTGGCCGGGTGATGTCGGGCGAGGTGGCGGCGCTGGCAGAGCACTACGATCCGGCGGCGGAACTCTTCCTGCCCGGTGGCGAGGTCGGCTGCGGCCCGCGCGAGGCCGAGGCCTTCTGGATCGGGCTGCGGGCGGCCTTTCCCTCGGCCCGTTTCCAGGTCGAGCACGCGCTTGGCGCAGAGGCCCCGCTCGCGCCGCCGCGCGCCTGCATCCGCTGGCGGCTGCTCGGGCGGCACGACGGCCAGGGGGCCTTCGGTCCTGCCAGCGGCGCGCCTGTCGACATCCTCGGGATGACGCATGCCGAGTTCGGGCCGGATGGGCTGCGGCGGGAATGGACGCTCTACGACGCGCCCGGCGTCTGGGTGCAGATCCTGCGCGCCACGGGCGGCTACTGAACCGGCGGCGGCCCCTGGCGATTGCCGCCGGGGCCGCCGCGCGCGGCCAGCACGTTTCAGGACCACCAGCCGCCGGACGGTGACCGAGATGCGGGGCATACCACGACCAGTCCGAAACACGAGGAGAAGGGCGCGAAGCTGCTCTGCGACGCGATCTCAGTGGTGGTCTGGCGGAAAAGGCTGAGGTCTAGCAGCACCAAGTGCGCGCCGGTGCCGCAGACAAAGAGAGCGAGCCACCAGAATTCCGGACGCGCCGCGCGCCCTCAGAAGGTCACTGAGGCCCGAAAGCAGGCCCTGACCGCGGTGGCGAAACCCACGTCGATCCCTCGTCACGATTTTCCCGCGACACCATCAGCATCCATGCCATGGTGCCCCGACGCGATCGTTGGCACGGAAAACCGGGACAGGGCGCCGCGTGTTAGCCTTTCTTGCGCCCGAAAAAGCCGCGGATGCGCCCGCCGGCCTCGTCGATATTGTCGCCCATCTCTTCAAGCGCCGGGTCGATGCGCGCCCGGCGGAAGCGCCGCCAGCGCACCCAGGCCGCCCAGCAGATCGCCGCCAGCAGCGTCAGAACGATGATGTTGGTCCAGGGGATGATGCGCGCATCCGGCCCGTCGACGGGGGTGATCTTCACCGCGTTCGGGTAGATCGACAGGAACTCGTTGCGCCAGCCGTAATGCTTGATCGCCACCCATTGCGGCTGGGCCGCGCCCGAGCGCAGGTCGTTTGCCTCGGCTTGCAGGTTCGAGGTGTCGAACTTGAAATAGGGCGGCCAGCCCCAACTGGTGTCCTCGTTGCGGTAGACCATCACCTTGTCGTTCGCCAGCCGCGTCTGGATGAAGAAGACATCCCGCCCGCCCGTCGCCGCGGCGCTCTTGCTGCCTGCCTGGCTCCAGAACCAGCGGTTCATCGAGCCCGGCGTCTCGCGCTTCTCGTAGGTGTCGGTGATCCGCGCGATGTCGTGCTGCGGCAGGGTGTAATGCAGGAAGCCGGCGACCAGCACCCAGAAAAGCACGATGAAGGTCCATTTCACGTAGCGCATCGCAAGCTCTCCTGGAAATCGCTTTGGGTTTTCCATCAGGTGACCCGTCGGCACGGGAAAATCAACCACGGCCCGCAGAAAAGCTCGGCGGAGCGCCGCCGCCTGCGGTTTTCTTCTAGGTCCCAATATCCCGGGGGAGTCCGCGCCAGCGGACGGGGGCAGAGCCCCCATCCTTCGGGCCTGCAGCTAGCCGATCACGTTGAAGGCCGGCCCGTAGGGGTAGCCGGTGATGTTCTCCGCGCCGTCCTCGGTGATGACCAGAATGTCATGTTCGCGGTAGCCGCCGGCGCCGGGCTGTCCTTCGGGGATCGTCAGCATCGGCTCCATCGAAACCACCATGCCGGGCGTCAGCACCGTCTCCACGTCCTCGCGCAACTCCAGCCCCGCCTCGCGCCCGTAGTAATGCGACAGCACGCCGAAACTGTGACCGTAGCCGAAGGTGCGGTACTGCAGCAGGTCGCGCTCGGCCAGGAAGGCGTTGAGCGCCTGGGTCACCGCGGCGCAGCTGACGCCCGGCCGCAGCAGCGAGAGGCCGAGCTCGTGGGTCGCCACGTTGGCCTCCCAGATCGCCAGCGAGGCGGCATCGACCTCGGCGAGGAAGAGCGTGCGCTCGAGCGCCGTGTAATAGCCCGAGATCATCGGGAAGCAGTTCAGCGAGAGGATGTCGCCGCGCTCGAGCCGGCGCGCGGTGACCGGGTTGTGCGCGCCGTCGGTGTTCGGTCCCGACTGCAGCCAGACCCATGTGTCGCGGTACTCGGCATCGGGAAAGCGCTTGGCGATTTCCAGTTCCATGGCGTCGCGCCCGGCCATGGCCACGTCAAGCTCGCGCGCGCCGATGCGGATGGCCTCGCGGAGGGCGTATCCGCCGATGTCGGCGACCGCTGCGCCATGGCGGATGAGGGCGATCTCGGCCGGTGACTTCAGCATCCTCTGGCGCATGGTCGCAGGGGCGACGTCCCGCGTGGCGGAGGGCAGCAGGAAGCTGTCCAGCAGGGATTTCTGCGCCAGGGTCAGGTGATCGCCCTCGTAGCCGATCGCCTTTCCGGCGCCGGTCACCTCGCGCACGGCGTGCCAGAGGTTGTTCCGCGTCCAGTCGGTATAGGTGATGTTGTCGCCATGGCAGCGCCGCCAGGGCTGACCGGCGTCGATGCCGGCGCTGATCGTGACGCATTCGGTGGCGGTGACCACCAGCGCGTAGGGGCGGCCGAAGCTGCAATAGAGAAAGCCGGAATAATAGGCGATGTTGTGCATCGAGCTGAGCACGCAGGCGTCGAGCCCCTCGGTCGCCATTTCGGCGCGCAGGCCGGCGAGCCGGGCGTCGTATTCCGCGGCTGCGAAGGGCAGGGGCCCCTTGTCGCCGTTGTGGAAGCGATAGGTCGCGGGACGGGTGTTCGCGTGGTGGTCCATATGGCCCTCCTTTGGATGCGGAGGGTGTGGAACCCGACCCTGCCGCAGAGACAAAGCAAGGTCCCGGCGTTCAGGACGGAACGTCTGTGAAAAGACGGGGCAATGCCAAGCGGCACCGGCGACGCCATCGCCTGCCCGACGCGAAGGATGCGGCGCTCCGGGGCGCTTGGCAAGCGCTGTTTCACGTGGAGCGTTACGCGGGGTCGCGGCTGCGCCGCGATGCGGTGAGGGGCGCTGCCCCTCACACTCCCCGGGATATTTGAGCCTAGAAGAAAGGCCGGCGTCAGACGCTGAGGCAGACGTATTTCATCTCGAGATAGTCCTCGATGCCGTGGTGGCTGCCCTCGCGGCCGAGGCCCGACTGCTTGACCCCGCCGAAGGGCGCGAGCTCGGTGGAGATGAGCCCGGTGTTCACCCCGACGATGCCGTACTCCAGCGCCTCGGCGACCTTGTACACGCGGCTGAGATCCTTGGCGTAGAAATAGGAGGCGAGGCCGAAGATCGTGTCGTTGGCCATGTCGATCACCTCGTCCACCGTCTCGAACTTGAACAGGGGGGCGAGCGGGCCGAAGGTCTCCTCGGTGGCGAATTTCATTTCGCGCGTCGCGCCGGTGACGATGGTCGGGGCAAAGAACTGGCCGTCGAGCTCCTGCTCCTCGCTGCCGAGAAGGAGCGTGCCACCCTTCTCCCTGGCGTCGCGGATGTGCTCCTGCACCTTGTCGATCGCCTTGGTGGTGATCAGCGGGCCGAGATCGGTGCCCTCTTCGAGACCGTCACCGACCTTCAGCTTGCCGACGGCGGCGGCAAGCTTCTCGGCGAAGGCGTCATAGACGCCGGACTGCACGTAGATTCGGTTGGCGCAGACGCAGGTCTGGCCGTTGTTGCGGAACTTGCAGGCGATGGCGCCCTCGACCGCCGCGTCGAGATCGGCGTCGTCAAAGACGATGAAGGGCGCGTTGCCGCCGAGCTCCATCGAGCATTTCATCACCTGGTCTGCGGCCTGGCGGAGCAGGATGCGGCCGACCTCGGTGGAGCCGGTGAAGGTCAGCTTGCGCACCTTGGGGTTCTCGCAGAACTCCTTGCCCGCCTCCGAGGACGAGGAGGTCGGCACCACGTTGAACACCCCTGCCGGGATGCCGGCGCGCTCGGCGAGCACGGCGATGGCCAGCGCCGAGAGCGGGGTTTCCGAGGCCGGGCGCGCGACGAAGGCGCAGCCGGCGGCCAGCGCCGGGCCGGCCTTGCGGGTGATCATCGCGTTGGGGAAGTTCCACGGCGTGATCGAGGCGGCGACGCCGATCGGTTGCTTGAGCACCGTGATGCGCTTGTCGCGGGCGTGGCCGGGGATGGTCTCGCCGTAGACGCGCTTGGCCTCCTCGCCGAAGAACTCGATGAAGGACGCGCCATAGGCGATCTCGCCCTTGGCCTCGGCCAGCGGCTTGCCCTGTTCGGCGGTCATGATGGTGCCGAGGTCGTCCTGGTTCTCCATCATCAGGTCGAACCACTTGCGCAGCACCTTGGCGCGCTCCTTGCCGGTCCATCCCGCCCAGGCCTTCTGCGCGAGGTAGGCGCCGTCGATGGCCCCGGCGATCTGCGCGCGGCTGAGGTCGGCGACGCGGGCGATGACGTCGCCGCGGGCCGGGTTGGTCACCTCGAACTCGCCGTCCGCCCCGGTGATCCACTCGCCGTTCACATAGGCGCGGGTGGCCAGGAGGCTCGGGTCCTTCAGCAGCGCGGGAAGGTTGGTGGTCTGGTCAAGCATGGCGATCTCCATTTGTCCTGCCGCGTTTCCTGCTGCGGGCGTCGGCGTATCTGCTATCCCCTACTCTAGTACGAGAACGGAGGATGACGATGGATCTCAGCGACGCATATGCCAATGCAGCCCATATTCCCGGCGCGGCCGACTTCCCGCCCCGCTGGAGCGCGGCGGCCGAGGCGTTCCGGACAGAGCTTGCCGAAGAGGGACGCTTCCGCAGCCTCGCCTACGGGTCGGGCGCGCGCGAGGCGCTGGACCTGTTCCTGCCAGAGGGGGAGGCGACGGGCCTCGTGGTCTTCGTGCACGGCGGCTACTGGCTGCGCTTCGACCGCTCGGTCTGGTCGCATTTCGCCGCGGGAGCGCTGGCGGCGGGCTGGGCGGTGGCGATGCCGTCCTACGATCTCTGCCCCGATGTGCGCATTTCAGAGATCACCCGGCAGGTGGCGGCTGCGCTGTGCAGGGCGGCGGCGGAGATCGCCGGACCGATCCGCCTGACCGGACATTCGGCGGGTGGGCACCTCGTGGCGCGGATGCTGGCTCCGGGGCTGCTGCCAGAGCAGGTGGCATCGCGGATCACCGGGGTCGTGCCGATCTCGCCGCTGTCGGATCTGCGTCCGCTGATGCAGACCGAGATGAACGCCGGGCTGAAGCTGGACGAGGCGGAAGCTTTGGCCGAGAGCCCGATCCGCCAGCCCGCGCCGCGGGTGCCGGTGACCGTCTGGGTCGGCGGGGACGAGCGGCCGGTGTTTCTCGACCAGGCGCGCTGGCTGGGCGAGGCCTGGGGCTGCGACGTGGTGATCGATGCGGGGCTGCATCATTTCGATGTCATCGACGGCCTGGCCGAGGCCGGCAGCCCGCTGTGCAAGGCGGTGACCGGAGACTGACCGCGCAGCAGCGGCGGCGCGCCGAGGGAGATGGGCCGAGGGAGACGGGCGGTCGTTTGCCCGTCCGCCGCGACGATGGTGAGCAGGGTGTCGGAAGCGGAGGCCGCGCCGTTCAGAAGGGTGCCAAGGGCAAGTGCAAAGGCCGTGGCGAGGCGCAGGGGGCGGACACGACGGGACAAGCGCGGGGGGATCGGGGCTGCTATCGACAAGGTCAATCTCCTTGGTGATTTCAAACTGCCAAAGCCGGTGTGATCGTCGGCAGAGGGGCAGGATGCCGCGCCGCCGGAGGCCGGGATCCGTGCAAGGGGAGGCGGGATCGCGGGAATGTTTGCGCAGGTGCGGAAGCTTGGGGAGCACCTGATTTCCTCAGCGTCATCAATGCGTCATCCGCGCATCACGTGGCTGTTACATTGCCGCCCCATGGCGAAGCGGACCGCAACAGGGGGACGTCCCATGACCATCCGCACGCTGTGCCTGACCTCGGCGCTGGCGCTTTTCGCCGGTGCCGCGCAGGCCGAAATGACCTTCAACCGCATCGCCAGCTTCGCGACGCCCGACAACATGGGCGAGGGCGAGGACCGCGCCCGCGTCACCTCGGCCGAGATCATCTACGCCTCGGAAGACGGCAACACGCTGGTCTACACCGACAGCCCGCTGGGCGTGATCGGCCGCATCGACATCACCGACCCGCGCGCGCCGAAGCCGCTGGGCAATATCGAGATGGGCGGCGAGCCGACCTCGGTCGCCGTCGCGGGCGGCACCGCCTTCGTCGGGGTGAACACGTCGGAGAGCTTCACCAACCCCTCGGGCAAACTCGAGATGGTGAACATGGCGAGCGGCGAGATCGTCGGCGCGTGCGACCTCGGCGGCCAGCCGGACAGCGTGGCGCTGGCGAAGGATGGCAGTTTCGTCGCCGTGGCGATCGAGAACGAGCGCGACGAGGATGCCGGCGATGGCCGCGTGCCGCAGATGCCTGCGGGCTATGTGGCGATCCTCGACGTGGTGGACGGTTCGGCCGACTGCGCCAGCCTCGTGAAGGCTGACGTGACCGGCCTTGCCGAGATCGCGCCCGAGGATCCCGAGCCCGAGTTCGTCGACATCAACGGCGCGGGCGAGATCGTCCTGACGCTGCAGGAGAACAACCACATCGTCGTGCTGAACAAGGCGGGCGAGGTGCTGAACCACTTCTCCGCGGGCAGTACCGACCTCACCGGGATCGACGCCACCGACGAGCGCGGCGCGCTGATCTTCACGGAAAGCCAGCCGGGCCGCCTGCGCGAGCCCGACTCGGTGCAGTGGATCGACGACGAGACCTTCGCCATCGCCAACGAGGGCGACATGGACGGCGGCTCGCGCAGCTTCACCGTGTTCCGCAAGGACGGCACCGAGCTCTACGACAGCGGCAACAGCTTCGAGCATGCCGTGGTGCAGGTCGGCCACTACCCGGACAAGCGCTCGGACGCCAAGGGTGCCGAGCCCGAGGGCATGGAGTTCGCCACCTTCGACGGCACGCCCTACATGATCCTGCTCTCCGAGCGCGGCTCGGTCGCCGGGGTCTACGACATGACCGATCCCGCCGCGCCGGTGCTGAAGCAGATGCTGCCCTCGGGCATCGCCCCCGAGGGTGCCGTGGCCATCCCGCAGCGCAACCTGCTGGTCACCGCCAACGAGGAAGACCTCGTGGAAGATGGCGGCGTGCGCGCCCACGTGATGATCTACGAGTATGCCGAAGGCGAAGCCCAGTACCCGACGCTGACCTCCGCCGGTGCCGACGAGCTGATCGGCTGGGGCGCGATCTCGGGCATGGTCGCGGGCGAGGACGGCTTGGTCTACGCGGTCAACGACAGCTTCTACGGCTTCCAGCCGCGCATCTTCGTCATCGACCCATCGTCGAAACCCGCGAAGATCACCCGTGCCATCGAGATCACCCGCGCGGGCATGCCGGCGCAGAAGCTCGACATCGAGGGCATCACGCTGGATGGCGACGGCGGCTTCTGGCTCGCCTCCGAGGGCAATACCGCGAAGCTGATCCCGCACGCGCTCTACCACTTGAGCGCCGAGGGCGAGATCGAGGACGAGGTGGGCCTGCCCGCCGAGTTGCTCGCCGGTGAGAAGCGCTTCGGTTTCGAGGGCGTCACCATGGTGGAGGGCACGCTGTGGATGGCTGTCCAGCGCGAATGGGGCGACGATCCCAAGGACCACGTGAAGCTGGTGTCCTACAACCCCGAGACCGAGGAATGGGGCGCCGTACGCTATGCCAAGGCTGCGCCCGAAAAGGGCTGGGTTGGACTGTCGGAAATCACCGCGCACGGCGACCACGTCTATGTGGTGGAGCGCGACAACCAGATCGGCGCGGCGGCGGTCACCAAGAAGGTCTACCGCATCCCGCTTTCGGAGATGGTTCCCGCACCGCTGGGCGGCGAGCTGCCGGTGGTCAGCAAGGAAGAGGTGCGTGACCTCATTCCCGACCTGAAGGGCTGGGGCGGCTACGTGGTGGACAAGGTCGAGGGCCTCGCCATCGCGCAGGACGGCACGGCCTATGTCTCGACCGACAATGACGGTGTCGACGACAGCTCGGGCGAGACCTTCTTCTGGTCCTTCAAGCTCGACTGAGCCTCGTGAATCGACGCAGGGGCGCCGTGCGGGAGACCGTGCGGCGCCTTTGCCATTCGCCGCGCGGGCGGCAGGCGTGCGCCGTGCGTATTTGGAAAGAGAAGAAGGGTCAGGGCATGCGCAGCAGTGGCGGGATCAGCTCGGCCAGAAGGTCGTAGACGAGGCGGATGCGGCGCGAGGTATGCAGCTCGCGGTGGGCGACCAGCCAGACCGGGTAGGGAATCTCGAGCGATGGAAATGCGCGGACAAGCTGCGGGTCGGCATCGCCGAGGCCGAGCGGGCCGACCCCGATGCCCAGCCCGGCGCGGGCCATCTGCCAGTGGACGAGGTGGCTGGAGCTGACCAGCGGGAAGTTCGCCTCGGTGACCGGCACGCCCAGTTCGCGCAGGAAGTTCAGGTGCGGGCCGGGGTCCTCGAAGGCGATGAACTCGGCGGCGGCGAGGTCGGGCAGGCCGGTGATCGGCGGCAGCGTGGCAAGATAGCCCGGCGTGGCGTAGAAGCTGCCGCGGTCCTCGGCGATACGTTTCGCGATCAGCTCGGGTTGCTCGGGCCGGGCGTTGCGCAGCGCGATGTCGGCCTCTCGGCGCTTGAGGTCGCGAATGGCGTTGGAGGCGAGGATCTCGAGCGTCAGTCCGGGCGCGGCCGCGCGTATCCTCGGCAGGAGTCGCGGCAGCAGCCAGGCAGCGTAGATCTCGGAGGCGGTGATCGTCACGTGCCCGGCGATCTGCTGTTGCTGGCCCGAGGCCACGCGCGACAGCCGCTCGGCGGCCTCGCCCATGGCGCGGGCATGTTCCGCCAGCTGCATCCCTGCCTCGGTGAGCTGCAGCCCGGTGCCATGGCGCTCGAAGAGGGTCAGGCCGAGTTCCGCCTCCAGCGCCGCGACCTGCCGGCCGAGCGTCGGTTGGCTCATGTTCAGCGCCCGCGCCGCGCCGGAGAGCGAGCCCTGCTCGGCGGTGGCGAGAAAGCCGCGCAACCGGTTCCAGTCGAAGCGGAGGTTTTGCCAATCCATGCGTATTTGTATGGGGTCGGTGCAATATCGGTCAATATGCCTGCGTAACCGTTTGGTGTATTTCGGGCCCATCCAATCAGAATCCGACCCCGAGCCCCGAGGAGCCCGCCATGAAAGCCGTCACCGCCCGCCGCTACGGCCCCGCCGACAGCCTGCGCATCGAAGAGCTGCCGCGCCCCGAGCCGGGGCCGGGCGAGATCCTCATCCGCATCCGTGCTGCCTCGGTCACCACCGCCGACTGGCGGCTGCGCGCCGCCGCCTTCCCCGGCGGGCTGGCGCTGATCGGGCGGCTGGTCGCGGGGCTGTGGAGGCCGCGCCACCTCGTGCCCGGCTCTGACGTGGCGGGTGAGGTCGTGATGCTGGGCGCGGGGGTCACCGGCTTTGCGGTGGGGCAGCGGGTGCTTGCGGTGCTGGGGCACGGCGGCCATGCGGAATATGGGCTGGCCAAGGCCACGGGCGCGGTGGTGCCCCTCCCCGAGGGCATGGGGTTCGACGAGGCCGCGGCGCTGCCCTTCGGCGGGCTGACGGCGCTGGAGTTCCTGCGCGACGTGGCAAGCCTGCGCGCGGGGCAGGAAGTGTTGATCCTCGGCGCCTCGGGTGGGGTCGGGGCCTATGCGGTGCAGATCGCCGCGGCGCTCGGCGCGCGGGTGACGGCGGTGGCCGGGCCGGGGCGCGAGGGCTTGCTGCGCGGGCTCGGGGCCGTGGGCGTGCTTGACCACCGCAAGGACGAGGTCGCGGGGCGCTTCGATCTTGTCTTTGACACGGTGGGGGCAATGCGCTGGCCGGAAAGCCGCGGGCTGCTTGGAAAGCAGGGCCTGTTCCTGCCGCTCAATTTCGGCCTGTGGGATCTGGGGCACCTGCTGCGGGCGAAGCTCACGGGCGGGCCGCGCATGGTGCTGCACGTGAGCCGCGAGAGTCGCGCGGGATTGCAGACCCTGCTGGAGCTGTGGCGTGCGGGCAAGCTGCGCCCGGTCATCGACTCCCGCTTCGCGCTGGACGAGATCGCCGCGGCGCACCGGCTGGTGGAGACGCGGCACCGCGCCGGGGCGGTGGTGCTGGAGATCGGGGCGTAGCTGGGTGCAGCGGTCGAGGCCCCATAGTCTCGGGGGTCGCAGGCGTGGGGCGTTGCCCCTCGTGCAAAGGGCGAGCGCATGTGCTTGAAGATGGCTTCAAACCCCCTGCGGCACGGAAGGCGCACTCGACCATGCAAGACACGACACTGGTTCCCGTGCTGGAGACCGAACGGCTGATCCTGCGTGGTCACCGGGCTGACGACTTCGAGGCTGTCTCGAGGATGTGGGCCGATCCCCGTGTGGTGGCCCATATCTCGGGCGTCCCTTCAACCCGCGAGCAGGCCTGGGCGCGGCTGCTGCGCTATACGGGGCACTGGCTGCACCTCGGCTTTGGCTACTGGGCGGTGACCGACAGGGCGGATGGCACCTTCCTGGGCGAGGTGGGCTTCGCCGACTATCGCCGCGACACCGAGCCCGATCTCGCGGGTGTGCCCGAGGCCGGCTGGGTGTTTGCCGTCCATGCCCATGGAAAGGGATATGCGACCGAGGCGGTGACGGCGATGCTGCGATGGGCGGATGCGACGCTTGGACACGCGGCGACGGTGGCGATGTTCGAACCCGCGCATGCCGCCTCGATCCACGTCGCGCGGAAGGTCGGCTTCCGTGATGAGCGCAAGGGACGCTACGGCGGGAAGGAGGCGCTGTTCCTGTACCGGCCGCGCCGGTCGCGCTAGCACGGCGCGTCCGCGGCCTGCGCATTTCCTCGGGCCGCCGTCGCAGCACCGCAAGAGAAGAAGGCCCCGCTGCGTCCAGCGGGGCCCCGGTCGGGTCAATGCACCCTTGGATCAGTCCGGACCGGTCAGTTGACCGATTGCGCGTCGACCACGTCTTTTTCGATGGCCGCGGTGCGCTGCGGCTTGGCGATCGCGATCCGGCGCGGTTTCAGCGCCTCGGGGATCTCGCGGCGCAGGTCGATGTGCAGCATGCCGTTCTCATGCGTCGCCCCCTCGACCCGCACGTGGTCGGCCAGGGTGAAGCGGCGCTCGAAGGCGCGGGTGGCGATGCCGCGGTGCAGGTAGGTGCGGCCCTGGCCGTCATCGGATTTCTTCGCGGAGACGACCAACGCGTGCTCTTTCACCTCGACCGAGAGATCCTCGTCGGCGAAGCCGGCCACGGCGATCGAGATGCGATAGGCATCGTCGGCGGTCTTCTCGATGTTGTAGGGGGGGTAGCTGGGCTGGGCCACGTCGCTGGCCAGCACCCGGTCCATCATGTCGGCGATCTGGTCGAAACCGACGGTGGCGCGATAGAGCGGGGCAAGATCGAAATGTCGCATGGGAATCCTCCGTTGAGCGAGACTGTGCGATACCTTTGTGATGCGCCTTTCCTCGTGGAACAGGCGCGGGCTTGGCGCCGGGGCCCTGTTACAGGCACCCCGGTAAAGCTCAGATGGGGAGGCATTTTTGTGCTTTCAAGAGGGCGGGAAGCTCAGGGGCGGACGAAGCGTGCCCCGGTGGACTGGCGCGCGCCGCCCACGGTGATCCGCTTCGCACCGGTGCCGGCAGCCGGACGCGAGTCCTCGTTGCGCAGCCGCGCGGCGAGCTCGGGAACGAGCGTCGCGATGCCCGGTCCATAGGCCGAACCACCGCCGATCGAGGAGATCACCGACAGGATCCGCAACCGGCCGTCCTCGCGCAGGAAAACCGGCGCGCCCGAACTGCCGAAGGTCACATCGCAGTCGAAGCCCAGAACATCGTCGGCATAGCGTTGGGTGATGGCGCAGGAGGGTTCGCGCGAGAGCACCTCCTCGCGGCCCTTGCCGTAGCTGAGCACGGTGACCTCGCTGCCTTCCGGCGCATGGTCCACCACGCGAAAGGGGTCGGCCTCGGCGCTGGTCACCGGCGCGTCGAGCTTCAGCAGCGCCACGTCGACGGCAACGCTTTCGTGTGTTGGCGTAGCACCCGGAAGGTAGGCGGGCGGCACGACCCAGCGGCGCACGCGCTGCGCCACGATCTGCGTGCCGCTGTAATAGCCGGCGCGGAAGGTCAGGCTTTCGGGCGGGCGCGGACTGCCGTTGGGAGCGAAGACGCAATGCGCGGCGGTAAGCACGATGTCCGAGGCAACCAGCGCGCCGGTGCAGAAGCCGTCGCCGGTGTCGAGCCGCCCGACCGCCTCCCAGCCCAGCAGGTCGCCGCGACGGTCGATGACGTCGAAATGCGCCTGTGCGGCGGCCACCGCGGGCAGCGCCAGAAAGAGCGCGACGAGGAGATAATGCGACTTCACGGCTTGATGAACTTCGCGCCCGTGTCGCGCCTGCTGCCCGCGCCCAGCGGGTTCAGCACGATGTCCTCGGCGAGCGCGCTGCGCAATTCGGTCAGCGGCCCGGTGAGCCCGGTCGCGAGCGAGACCGGCGCGCCCCCGGCCTCGGCCTTGGCCGAGATCACCGAGACGATGCGTGGCTCGCCGCTCGCAAAGGAAAACACCGGCGAGCCGGAGCTGCCGAAATCCACCGTGCAATCGAGCACCAGCATGCCCTCCTGACGGTCGAGGACCCCGCAGTAGTCCTGCAGGGCAGGCGCCTCCGACCGGTCATGGGCGTAGGAGACCACGCCGAGCTCGTCGCCCGCCTCGGGCAAGGGGCCAAGCCCGAATGGCGCGATGCTGGAATTGCGGATCGGCAGTTGCAGCTCGATCACCGCGAGATCCTGGCGCACCCGATCGGGGCTGGCCGCGGCACTGAAGTCGTAGCTGTCGAGCGAGAGTGCCCGGCGCACCCGGCGGTAGGCGGCGGCGCGGCCGTTGCGCCAGCCGGCAAGGAACTGGATCTGATCGACCGGCACACGTGCACCGCTGCGCGCGTCGAACAGGCAATGCGCGGCGGTGAGCACCAGGTCCGGGGCAATCAGCGCGCCGGTGCAGAAGGCCCTGCCGCCAACCTCCAGGCGTCCGACCGCCTCCCAGCCGCGCCCTTCCTCGCGGCTTTCCATGGAAAACAGGCCACCCTGGGCGAATGCCGGCGCGGCCAGCAACGCGGCGAGCAGCGCAATGAGGTATCTCACGCAAATGACTCCCTGTTCGCCCCCTTACGCTAGGGAGAGTCTGGGGCGAAATTTGGGCGCGCGCGGGCGCGCCCTTGCGTCAGCCGAGCGCCGCCAGCGCCGGCGGCTTCGGCCCGCCGGTGGCCCAGTCGAGAAGCTCGACCGTGTGCACCACCGGCAGCCCGGTGCCCGAGCCGATCTGCATCATGCAGCCAATGTTGCCCGCGGCGATGAGCTGCGGCGCCTTGGCTTCCAGCGTCTTCACCTTGCGATCGCGCAGCTGCTTCGAGATCTCCGGCTGCAACAGGTTGTAGGTGCCGGCGCTGCCGCAGCAGAGGTGGCTGTCGGCGGGCTCGACCACCTCGAAGCCGGCGCGCTTGAGCAGGTCCTTGGGCGCCGATTTCACCTTTTGCCCGTGTTGCAGCGAGCAGGCGGCGTGATAGGCGACGCGCAGCTGCTGCGGGCCGCCCGTCAGCATCTCTTGGGGAATCTCGAGATCGCGCAGCAGCTCGCTGATATCCATCGCCTTCGCCGAGACCTTTGCCGCGGCCTCCGCAAGCGGCGAGGTCCGGAACATGTGGCCGTAGTCCTTCACCGTGGTGCCGCAGCCCGAGGTGTTGATGACGATGGCGTCGAGCCCCTCGCCCTGCATCTCGGCGGTCCAGGCGTGGATGTTGGCCTCGGCCGACCCGTGCGCCTCGGCCTCGCGCCCCATGTGATGGGTGAGCGCGCCGCAGCAGCCCGCGCCCTTCGCCACCACCACCTCGCAGCCGAGCCGCCGCAGCAGGCGGATGGTGGCATCGTTGATGTCGGTGTTCAGCGCCTTCTGCGCGCAGCCGGTCATCAGCGCGACGCGCTTGCGGCGCGGCGCGATGGGGGCAAAGCTCTGCGGATCGTCGTTGCGGCTGACCGGCGGGATCCGTTTCGGCGCCATCTCCAGCATCGCCTTCAGCCGCGGGTCGGGCAGCAGCCCGGCGAAGGGGCGGCCCAGCTTGGCCAGCGCCAGCGCCACGCGGAAGCGCATCGGGTGCGGAATGACCTGCGCCAGCAACCAGCGCAGCGCGCGGTCGTGCCAGGGCCGCGTGTAGGTCTTTTCGATATAGGCCCGCGCGTGGTCCACCAGGTGCATGTAGTGCACGCCCGAGGGGCAGGTGGTCATGCAGGACAGGCACGACAGGCAGCGGTCGATGTGCATGACCGTCTTGGCATCCGGCACCCGCTCGTTCTCGAGCATGTCCTTGATCAGGTAGATGCGGCCGCGCGGGCTGTCGAGCTCGTCACCCAGGACCTGGTAGGTCGGGCAGGTGGCGGTGCAAAAGCCGCAATGCACGCAGGAGCGCAGGATCTCATTGGCGCGCTCGGTGCCCGGATCGCGCAGCTGGTCGGGAGTGAAAGTGGTCTGCATGTCTTGGTCCTCAGCTCGCTCGGGTCACGCCATCAGGCCGGGGTTCAGCACCCCGCGCGGGTCGAAGCGGCGGCGCAGCCCCTCGGCGAGCGCGGCGACGGGGGCGGGATCAGGGTGGAACGCGGGGGCGCTGCCGGTGCCGCGAACGCGCGTGGCGTGGCCAGCGAAAGTGCCGAGCCGGGCGCGCGCGTCGGTGCCCTCGGGCAGCAGCGCCCAGACCAGCCCGCCGCCCCAGTCATAAAGCAGCGCCTCGGCGCGCAGCCGCGCGGCCAGTTCCGGCGCGTCCGAAGGTTTGCACGAGATGCGCCAGACATCCCCGACCCGCCCTTGCAGCGGTGCCACGTCGCGCACCCCGGCCCAGAGCGCCGCAACCGCGTCGGGGTCGGTGTCCTCGCTGGTCTCGCGCCCCGGAAAGAGGGCCCTGAGCTGTCCGAGGCGGTAGGCGACCGAGCGCGCGAATCCCTCGATGCGCAGCAGCGTCTGCCGCGCGCCGGGGTCATGCGCCGCGCCGGTCACATCGTAGGGCGAGCCGAGCGCCGCCGCCATCGCGGCCACGGCTTCGGACTCCGTAAGCCCGTGCAGCACCAAGGTCGCGGCGGCCTCGGGCTTCGGCAGCACCTTGAAGCTCACCTCGGTCAGCACCCCGAGGGTGCCGTGGCTGCCGGCCATCAGCTTGACCAGGTCGTAACCCGTGACGTTCTTCATCACCCGCCCGCCGTTCGACACCACGCGGCCCGCGCCGTCGACGAAGCGCACGCCGAGCAGGAAATCCCGGCAGGCGCCCGAGGCGATGCGCCGCGGCCCCGAGGCATTGGCGGCGACGATCCCGCCCAGGGTGCTGGCGCCCTGCGTCCCGAGCAGCCCGCGCAGATCCGGCACCTCGAAGGCCAGGCGCTGGTTCTCGGCGTCCAGGGCCGCCTCGACCTCGGCCAGCGGTGTGCCGGCCCTGGCCACCAGCGTCAGCGCCCCCGGCTCGTAGAGCGTCACCCCGGTGATGCCGCCGGTCTCCAGCAGCGTGCCCTCGGACAGGCCGATGCTCCGCGTGCCGCCCCCGCGGAGCCGCAGCGCCCCGCGCGCCCCGAGGATCGCCTCGGCCAGATCGTTTTCGCTCGTCGGTGTCATGGCTTTCTTCTAGGTCCAAATATCTCGGGGGTGCGGGGGCAGCGCCCCCGCGTCTCGCGGCCTGCGGTCCCGCTCACTCGGCGGCGATCGCGAGCCTGCGGCGGCTCTCCGAGGCGTCCAGCGGAAACACCTTCGCGGGGTTCAGCAGCCAGTGCGGGTCGAACACGTCCTTCACCGCCATCTGTGCCTCGAGGTCGGCGGGCCGGTACTGCGCGTGCATCAGGTCGCGCTTCTCGATGCCGACGCCGTGCTCGCCGGTCAGGCAGCCGCCGACCTCGACGCAGAGCTTCAGGATCTCCGCCCCGAAGCGCTCGCAGAGTTCGAGCTGGCCCTCCTGGTTGGCGTTGAACAGGATCAGCGGGTGCATGTTGCCGTCGCCGGCGTGGAAGACATTGGCGACCTTCAGGCCGAACTCCTCCGACATCTCGCCGATCCGCCGCAGCACGTGCGGCAGCGAGGAGACCGGGATCGTGCCGTCGAGGCACATGTAGTCGTTGATCTGCCCCATGGCGCCGAAGGCGGACTTGCGGCCGAGCCAGATGCGGCCCGCCTCGTCCGCGTCGCGCGCCTCGCGCAGTTCGACGGGGTTATGGCGCTTCGCGATTTCGATGATCTTCTCGAGCTGCTCGGCGATCTCGGCCTCCGAGCCCTCGACCTCGACGATCAGCAGCGCCTCGCACATCGGGTAGCCCGCGTGGGCAAAGGCTTCGCAGGCCTCGATGCAGGGGCGGTCCATGAATTCGATCGCCACCGGCAGAACGCCCGCCTTGATGATGTCCGACACGCATTCCCCGGCCACCTCGTTGGCGGCGAAGCCCATCAGCACCGGCCGCGCGCCCTCGGGCTTGCGCAGGATGCGCAGGGTGGCCTCGGTGACCACGCCGAGCTGGCCCTCGGAGCCGCAGATGACGCCCAGCAGGTCGAGCCCCGGCGCGTCGAGATGCGCGCCGCCAAGCTCGATCACCGTGCCATCCATCAGCACCATGGTCACGCCCATGAGGTTGTTGGTGGTCACGCCGTATTTCAGGCAATGCGCCCCGCCCGAGTTCATCGCGATGTTCCCGGCGATGGCGCAGGCAAGTTGCGACGAGGGGTCCGGGGCGTAGAAGAAATCTTCCTCGGCCACCGCGCCGCTGACCGAGAGGTTGGTGCGCCCGGTCTGCACGCGGATGAGGCGGTTGGCGTAATCGGTTTCGAGCACGCTGTTCATCTTCGCCACGCCGAGGATCACGCTGTCGGCGGTGGGCAGCGCGCCACCCGCCAGCGAGGTGCCCGAGCCGCGCGGCACGACGGGCACGCCTTCCTCAAAGCAGATCTTCAGCACCGCCGAGACCTCTTCGGTCGAGGACGGCAGGACCGCGCA
This sequence comes from Salipiger mangrovisoli, assembly GCF_015223355.1. Classification (GTDB taxonomy): domain Bacteria; phylum Pseudomonadota; class Alphaproteobacteria; order Rhodobacterales; family Rhodobacteraceae; genus Salipiger; species Salipiger mangrovisoli. Next base: position 206,605 of record NZ_JADFFK010000002.1, read on the forward strand.
GAGCGGCGGGCAGCGGTAGGCGGTGAGCGCGTCGCATTCATAGGCGCGGGTCTCGGACAGCTCCGAGATCACCGAGCCTTCGGGAAGAACCTCCCTCAGTCGCGCGACGATCTGGTCCTTTCGCGCGAGGATGCTTGCGTTGGGGGCTGGCATCTTCATCGGGGTCTCCTCCTAGAATTGGTAAACTCATATAACCAATTTCGACGATGGCCAAGCGTTTTTGCCACGCCCGGCGGTCCGGGGTGACGCGGGATCTTGCGCGGCGCGGGGGAATGATAGCAGGTGACCGCCATGACCTGGCTGAAGATCATTCACATTCTTTGCGTCATGGGATGGATGACCTCCATCTTCGCCGTGCCGCGCGCGCTCATCTACTGGAAGCGGGACTTCGCGCAGACCGGCGCGTTCGGCCCGCTTGGCGATCTGACCTATCGGCTCTACCGCTTCTCGGCCGGGCTGGCGGTGATCGCGGTGATCACCGGGCTGTGGCTCGGGGTGCTCTGGGGCTTCCCGGCCTGGCTGCATGCCAAGATCGGCCTCGTGGTGCTGCTGGCGGCGCATTACGTCTGGACCGGCGTTCTGGTTGGCCGGGCCAAGCGTGGCGTGTTCCGCGAGTCCGACATGTTCCTGCGCATTTTCAACGAGATCAGCGTGGTGGGGACGATCGCCATCCTCTGGCTGGTCGTGGCCAAGCCGTTCTGACCATGGCGCTTCCCTCCCTCGATCCCTTTTTCTACTTCGCGCCGCTTGATCTTGCGGGGGTGGTTCTTCTGGTGATGAGCTGGCTCGGAAGCTCGTGGCTGATCGAGCATCCCCCGGCACGGCGTCCCTCCGTCTCGGTGCTGATGGCGCGCTACCGGCGACACTGGATGAAGCATTTCGTCACCCGCCAGCCGCGGATTTTCGATTCCAACATCGTCGGCAGCCTGCGGCAGAGCACCGCCTTCTTCGCCTCGACCTCGATGATCGCCATCGGCGGCATCTTCGCGCTGCTCGGCAATCCCGACCGCGTGCGCGGTGTCGCCGACGATCTGTCGATGGGCGGCGATGCGCCCACCATCGTCTGGGAAGCCAAGCTGCTGCTGATCCTCGCGTTTGCCGCCAATGCCTTCCTGAAGTTCGTCTGGTCGAACCGGCTCTTCGGCTATTGCTCGGTGATGATGGGGGCCGTGCCGAACGACGAAAGCTCGATTGCCTACACCCGCGCGGCCAAGGCCGCCGAGATCAATATCCTCGCAGCTCGAAGCTACAACCGCGGGCTGCGCTCGGTCTATTTCGGCATCGGCTCCACCGCCTGGTTGCTGGGCTCGATCCCGCTGCTGATCGCGGTGCTGATCACCCTGTCGGTGATCCTGCGGCGCGAGTTCACCTCGCAGTCGCGCGAAGTGCTGTTGGCCAGCGAAGAAACCTGAGCAAGAGCCTTCTAAGGAAGTTGCGCCGCTCCCGGTCTCGGGCCCTCGGCGCCGCGGCGGATCAGCGCCGCCCCTCTCGCAGCCAGGCGCCGACGATGAACCCGGCTGCAAGAAGCAGCGTCAGCCAGGCCGGCAGCAGCGGAAGCCGCGTGACATCCATGGTCTCGAAGGCCTCGCGCGGGGTGATTCCCATCCAGCCACGCCCGGCCGCGGGCCGCCCGGCACCGACCGCGCGGATGCTCGGCAGCCCATCCTCGATCCGTGCCGCACCGCCGCGCAGGCTGGCGAGCACCGGTTCGAGCGCCGTGGCGCTGGCGATGGTCTGTTCGAATTCGCGCGGGGCAGCAGGGCCGAGGCCGATCACCGCCTCCTGTTCGCCCTCCTTCAGCCGGTAGAGGCCAATCTCCGGACCGGCGTAACCGGCCTCGAACCTGCCCGGCGACACTTCCTGCAAGGTGACGCTGTCCTCTGTCCCGTCGGGGCGGGTGATGGTCACCGCGCCGACGCCGTCCGCCAGGGTGCGGCGGATGATCTGCATCCGCTGTCCCGTGGCCTCGGCCCAGAGCGCCTCTTCCTCGAGCTCGGGCTCTTTCATCATCCAATGGGCCAGCCGCCGCAGCAGGTCGAGCTGCGGGCCGCCGCCCTCGAAGCCGCGCGACCAGAGCCAGGCCTGGTCCGAGGCGATCAGCGCCGCCCGGCCCTCGCCAATCCGGTCGAGCACCAGCAGCGGCTTTTCCTCGGCGCCGGTCATCAGCACCTCGGCGCTTTCGTTGGGTGTCACCTCGACCTGGCGCATCCAGCGTCCCCAGCTGTCCGCGCCGGTGAGCCCCGCGGTCACCGGGTGCCGCTGGCCGAGGTCGGTCACTTTGGGGCGGTAGCCCTGGTCGATCACCCGCGCCGTGGGTTCGGCGGGCAGGATCTCGGCCAGTGGCGAGCGGTAGATGGAATCGGCGCTGGCGAAATCGGGACCGGCGGCGACCAGCACGGCGCCGCCGTTCTCGACGTAGTTGCGTACGTTGTCGAGGTAGATGGCGGGCAGGATGCCGCGGCGCTTGTAGCGGTCGAAGATGATCAGGTCGAAATCCTCGATCTTTTCGAGGAAGAGCTCGCGGGTGGGGAAGGCGATCAGCGACAGCTCGGTCACCGGCACGCCGTCCTGCTTTTCGGGCGGGCGCAGGATGGTGAAGTGCACGAGATCGACGGAACTGTCGGATTTCAGCAGGTTGCGCCAGGTGCGGCTGCCTGCGTGCGGCTCGCCCGAGACCAGCAGCACGCGCAGCCGGTCGCGCACGCCGTTGATCTGCACCAGCGCGGTGTTGTTGCGGTCGGTCAGCTCGCCCGCGCCCTCGGGCACGGAGAACTGGATCACGTTGAGCCCGCCGTGGGGCAGGGTGACAGGCAGTTCGATGTCCTGGCCGAGCGGCACGCGGAAGGTTTCCGCCGCGCCGCCATCGACCGAGATCTGGAGCTCGGTTTCGCTCTCGCGCGGCGCGGCACCGTCGTCCTCGACGCGCAAGGTCAGGGTGACCGGCTCGCCGAGAATGGCAAAGGCCGGGGCATTCTTGACGATCAGCCGGCGGTCCCAGTCGGTGTCATGCCCGGTGAGCAGCAGGTGCATCGGCGCGGGCAGGGTCGGCGCGCGCTCGAGATCGTGCAGCCGCCCGTCCGACAGCAGGAAGATCCCCGCGACACGGCCACGCGGCTCCTCGGCCAGCGCCTCGGAGAGGGCGGTCATCAGCAGGGTGCCGCTGTCGCCCTCGCCATCGGGCACGGCGATGCGCCGGACCTCGGTGTTGGGGCGGGCGGCAAGGCGCGCCTCGAGCGCGTCGGCGGCGCTGGCCGTTGTCTCGACCCGGTCGCCGAGACGCTGCGAGGCGCTCTGGTCCTCGAGCAGCAGGACGATGTCCGAGAGCGGCGCGCGGTCCTCCTCCTGGAAGGAGGGCTGGGTCAGCGCGGCCACCAGCACCAGCCCGGCGCAGAGGCGCAGCGCCCAGCCGGGCATGCCCCGCCACAGCGCCAGCGCCACCGAAACGAGGGCCAGAGCTCCCAGCACCCAGATCGCGGGCCAGGGCAGCAGCGGGTCAAAGACGATCTCGCCGGTCATGCCTGCGCTCCGTTCAATTGCCGAGCCTGTCGAGCAGGGCGGGGACGTGGACCTGGTCGGATTTGTAGTTGCCGGTCAGCACATGCATCACCAGGTTGACCCCGAAGCGGTAGGCGATCTCGCGCTGGCGCTCGCCGGCGAAGCCGGATCCGATGCGCACCTGCGGGTTGCCGCGGCTGTCCACCGCCCAGGCCGCGGCCCAGTCGTTGCCGCCGATCACCACCGGGGTGACATTGTCGTTGAGGTTGCGGAACGGCATGCCTTCGACCAGCTCGGCATCGGGCGGCGCGGCCTCGACCCAGACGTCACGGCTGCTGTAGCGGCCGGGGAAGTCCTGGAGCAGGTAGAAGGTCCGCGTCAGCACATGGTCTTGCGGAACCGGCTCAAGCGGCGGGATGTCGAGCGGCGCGGCCAGCTCGCGCAGCTTGCGGCCCTCGGGCGAGGCGGCGCCGAAGCCCGCCACGTCAGCATCGCGCGTGTCGAACAGGATCATCCCGCCCGAGCGCAGGTAGTCGTTGAGCTTGGCGTAGGCGGCGGGCGAGGGCGTCGGCTGAGAGGGCGTGATCGGCCAGTAGAGCAGCGGGAAGAAGGCCAGCTCGTCGGTTTCGAGATTCACCGCCATGGGGTCCGAGGGCTCGACCGAGGTGCGGTAGTAAAGCGTCTCTGACAGGCCGCGCAGCCCGTTCTGCGCCAGCTCGTCGAGTTGCGTGTCGCCGGTGACGACATGCGCCAGCGTGACCTCGGCCGTCGCGGCCTCTGCGAAGGCATCGGCGCTAGAGGAGGATGCCCCCTGCGCCCGCGCGCCGCCCGTCGTTGCAAGCGCGCCAAGCGCCAGTGCCAGCAGCACCGTGGCGGCGGTCGGGCGCGCGCCGCGCAGACGGCCCGACAGTGCCAGAGAGGCGATCACATCGGCCAGCAGCAGCGCAATGGCCAGGGCAAGCAGCCAGCCGGCAAGCGGGGTCTCCTGCGGGCGGTTCAGCCCCTCGACCGGCACCGTGTCGGGCCAGACGGCGGGTTCGAGCACTGTGCTTTCGGTCACCACGTTGCGCGCAAGGCTGCGTTCCTCGCCCTGGTAGAGGCCGGGGCGCAGCTCGGGGCCAAGGGCTTCGGTCAGCAGCGCCTCGCCGGGGACGCCCGGCAGGGTACCTGCGTCGACCACCGCGCCGAAGCCGTCGAGCACACGGATCGGCTGCCACATGGTGCCGACCAGCTCGCCGGGTTCTGGCGTGGCGGGCATGGCCGAGATCGCCAGCCGTTCGAGCATCTGAACAAACAGCCCGGACAGCGGCAGGCTGGACCATTCGGCGTTGGCGGTGACGTGGAACAGCACGACCTGCCCCTGCCCGACGCGCTTGCGGGTCACCAGCGGTGTGCCGTCGGAGAGCTGGGCGATGACCCGGTCGGCGAGCGTCGGATCGGGCTGGGCCATGACCTGGCTGGTGACCGTCACGTCGGCGGGAATGGTCAGACCCTCGAAGGGGCTGCCCTCGGGGAAGGGGGCCAGCGACTTCGGCTCGCCCCAGCTCATCGCGCCGCCGACCGAGCGCCCTCCGGCGCGCAGCCGCACGGGCATCAGCGGGTCCTCGCGGTCGCGCGACAGGTCCGAGGCAGCAAGCCTCGGACCGGCGAAACGCAGCAGCGTGCCGCCCTTCTCGAGCCACTCGGTCACCCCCGCTTCCTCGCCGGGTCCAAGCGTCGCCACGTCGGCCAGCACGATGACGTCGGGGTTGGCGGGCAGCACCTCGGTCAGCGCGCCGTCGAGGATGTCGACATCGTCCTGCAGCGCCTTGTGCAGGTAGTAGAGCGGCGAGAGCAGTTCGAGCCCCTCGCGGTTCTCGTTCCCGGCGATCAGCGCGACCTCGCGGCGGCGCAGGCTGTCGTCGGGCAGGCTGACGGCTCCGGCGCTGCGCGCGCCGTCGATCTCGAAGCGGGTGATGCGGGCGCGCAATTCGGCGGGCAGCGAGAGGTCGAGCTCACCCTCCGAGGCGCCCTCGGCGAAGGTCAGCGGCGCGCGCACCAGCACGGCCGGGTTGCCGGCAGGGTCAAGCCCGTGCCCGGCGATGGAAATCTCGCGCGCGGTGCCGGGGTGCAGGCGGCGGGCGGTCAGCTGCACGTGGCCGTCCTCGAAGCGTGGCGGCAGCAGCGCCGTCAGGTTGCGCGGGCTTTCGAAGACGGTGACCTGCCCGTGCTCCATCAAGGCATTCAGCATCGGGTCGCGGCTGGCGCGGGCCAGCCCGTCGGACATCCAGTAGCTGTCGAAATCCTCTTCGGGCAGCATCGACAGGGCGCGGGCCACATGGGCCTCGCCGGGCTCCCATGGCTCGGGTTCGAGCCCGGTGAGACGCGCCCGCAGCACGGCTGCCTGCTGGAAGTGCGGCGCCTCGGGGTCTGTGAGGCGCATCAGCGCCACCGGGCGCGCCTCGCGTTCGGCGCGGGAGAGCAGGGCATCGAGCGCCACCTGCCGGGCGCGCCAATCGGCGGCAGAGGACCAGCTGGCATCCATCACCACCAGCAGCGGCCCTGTGCCAGCGCTCTGCGAGTCGTCCTCGGGGTTCAGGATCGGTCCGGCGAGGCCGATGATCACCGCCGCCACGGCCAGCAGGCGCAGCAGCAGCAGCCACCACGGGGTACGGTCGGTGACCTGGTCGTCGTCCTTGAGGCCCAGCAGCAGCACCACGCCGGGAAACAGCCGCCGGATGGGGGCCGGGGGCACGGCGCGCAGGATCACCCAGAGCACCGGCAGGGCCAGCAGCCCGAGCAGCAGCCAGGGGGCGGTGAAGCCCAGGGGCCCGAGAACGGTCATCCGTGCCCTCCATCCATCGCGCGGTAAACCCAGAGCAGGGCGTTCTGCGCGCTGTCACTTGTATGATGGCACATAAATTGCCAACCCGTTAAGCGAGACAGATGCTCGAGCCGCGCTTTGCGCTCGGCAAGGCGCTGCAAGTAGCGCTCGCGCAGGTCGCCGGCCTTCAGCGTCTCATGCGCCAGGGTCTTGCCGACGCTTTCGAAAATCGTGCGGCCCTTGAACGGGAAGCTTTCTTCCGTGGGGTCGAGCACCTGAACGAGCACGCCCCGCACGCCGCGGTCGGCGGCCTTGGTCAGCGCCGCCTCCATCGGGGCGAGATCGCCAAGGAAATCCGAGACAAACATCGCGCGGGCGTGGGGGATGATGCCGCGCGCCTCGGGCTGGGAGTAGTCCTCTTCGGCGTCCTTGCTCAGCGCCTCGGCGAGGCGCAGGATCTGGATGTCGCCGTTGCGCGGCGGCAGCGTCCAGCCGGTAAAGCCGACCCGTTCGCCGCCGCGGATCAGCAGGATCGCGGCGGCCAGCGCGACCAGCCGGGCGCGATCTCCCTTGGTTGGCAGGTCCTTGTGCGAGGAGAACCGCATCGAGGCCCCGGTATCGACCCAGAGTTGCACGCTCTGGGCGATCTGCCATTCACGCTCGCGCACGTATTGCTCGTCGCCCCGGCCCGAGCGCCGCCAATCGATCGAGCGGTAGGTGTCGCCGGCGCGCAGCGGGCGGTATTGCCAGAAGTCATCGCCAAGCCCGGAGCGCCGTCGCCCGTGCTCGCCCAGCAGCACCGTGCCGGCAAGCTGCTCGGCACGGGCCAGCAGGGCCGGGAACCGCGTGGCCTCTTGCTGCGCGCTCTGCCGCAGCTGGGCGACGGGGGTGATCAAGCGGCCGCCTCGGAGGGCTCCAGCGTGCTGCAGACCTCGTCGATGATGCTGCCGAGGTCCTCGCCGCGGGCGCGGGCCGAGAACGTCAGCGCCATGCGGTGCACCAACACCGGTCGGGCCATGTCCATGACGTCGTCGGGCGAGGGCGCAAGGCGGCCCTGAAGCAGGGCACGCGCGCGGACCGTCAACATCAGCGCCTGCGCGGCGCGCGGGCCGGGGCCCCAGGCCACGGTGTCGCGCACCCGGACAGAGGAGGAGGGATCGCTCGGGCGGAAGGCGCGGACCAGGTCGAGGATCATCTCGACCACCGCGTCACCGACCGGCATGCGCCGCAGCAGGTGCTGCGCGGCCATCAGCGTGGCGGGATCGAAGACCTGATGCGCCACGGCCTCCTCGGTGCCGGTGGTGGCGAGCAGGATGTCCTTCTCGGTCTTGCGGTCGGGGTAGGCCACGTCGATCTGCACGAGGAAGCGGTCGAGCTGCGCCTCTGGCAGCGGGTAGGTGCCCTCCTGCTCGATCGGGTTCTGCGTGGCGAGCACGTGGAACGGCAGTTCGAGCTGGCGCGTTTCACCACCGATGGTCACCGATTTCTCCTGCATCGCCTGCAAAAGCGCCGACTGGGTCCGCGGCGAGGCGCGGTTGATCTCGTCGGCCATCAGCAGCTGGCAGAAGATCGGGCCGGGCAGGAACTTGAAGGCGCGGCTGCCGTCGGCGGCGGTTTCCAGCACCTCCGAGCCAAGGATGTCGGCGGGCATCAGGTCGGGGGTGAACTGCACGCGGTTGCCATTGAGGCCCATCACCGTGGACAGGGTCTCGACCAGGCGGGTCTTGCCCAGGCCGGGCAGGCCGATGAGCAGCGCGTGGCCGCCGCAGAGCAACGCGGCAAGGGTCAGGTCGACGACCCGTTCCTGCCCGATGAAACGCCGGGTGATCGCCGATTTGGCTTCGGCGAGCTTTTCTTCCAGCGCCTCGATCTCGGCGACCAGGTCTTCGGCCATGGGGGAGACTCCCTTGCGTAATTCCTTTACCGAAGCGAGTGTATCGCGGGGCTGAAAAATGGCAAAAGCAATGCGCACACAAAATTACGTGACTCCCTCGGCTGACGGCATTGCTGCTGCAGCGCGCGCCGCTTCCGAGCGCGGCCTGCCGCCTGTCGAACGCTGGAATCCGCCCTTCTGCGGGGATCTCGACATGCGGATCGCCCGCGACGGCACGTGGTTCTACCTCGGCACGCCGATCGGCAGGTTCGAGCTGGTGAAACTATTTTCATCGATCTTGCGGAAAGACGAAGAGAAATACTTCCTCGTCACCCCGGTCGAGATGGTCGGAATCACCGTCGAGGACGCGCCCTTCGTCGCCACGGACTTCGAGGCGGAGGGTGCGGGCGAGTCGCAGGTGCTGACCTTCCAGACCCATGTCGGAGATTTTGCCGTCGCCGGGCCCGAGCATCCGATCCGGGTGGTCCGCGACGCCGAAAGCGGCGAGCCCTCGCCCTACATTCTGGTGCGGCGCAATCTCGAGGCGCTGATCGACCGCAAGAGCTTCTACCGGCTGGTCGAGCTTGGCGCGCACCACGAACATGAGGGCGTGCGATGGTTCGGGTTGTGGTCGTCGGGCATGTTTTTCCCGATGATCCCCTCGGACGAGCTGGAGGTCTGATCCTCAGGCCTCGATCCGCCGCATGATCACATGCCCCAACGCGGGCGAAAGACGCATGACCCGGCGCAGCAGCCGGGTCTTGCCGATCCAGATCTCGGGCGTTCCGGCAGCGGCACCGCGCAGGATCGCGGCAGCGGCTTCCGGGGCTGGCATCTTGCGCTCGGCCCGACCGCGCGAGAGCGTCGTGTTCACGGCAGGCAGCAGCGCCTCGCAGATGCCGATCGCCATCCGCGCATCCTCGGCCTGGTAACGCAGGCTGCGGGTGAAGCTGCGCATCGCCGCCTTGGTGGCGCAATAGACTGGCGCATCGGTCTTCGGTGCGACGGCCAACCCCGAAGTGACATTGACGATCCGCGAATCCCGCTGCGCCGCCAGCCGGGGCAGCAGGGCGGTGGCGATCTGCACCGGGGCGATCAGGTTGATCTGCACCTCCTCCTCGATGCCGACGTCATGGTTGCCGCCATCGGTGAGCAGCGGGTAGCTCATCACCGCGGCGTTGTTGATCAGCACCGAGCAGTCGGGATGCATGTCCGCCACCCAGTTGACCACGCCGCGGGGTATTTCGGGATCGCCGAGATCCGCCTCTAGCCCGTCGAAGCGTGGCCCCAGCCGCCGCGTCATCTCGTCCAGCGCGGCAAAGTTGCGCGCGACGCCGAGCACGGTCGCACCCTCGGCCATCAGCTGCTCGGCCATGGCGCGGCCGATGCCACGAGTCGCGCCGGTGAGCAGGACCTTGCGGCCGTTCCAGTAGCCGGACATGACGGTTTTCCTTTGTGCGATGGTCTCTCCCGGTTAGAATGTGAGCAAAGTCTCAGATCTCATACTCGCATTCCCCCATGGCCCGGATTGTCCAGCTAACTCCCCGTAAAACACCGCGCCAGGGCCGCTCACGCGCCTCGGTCGAGGCAATCCTGACTGCGGGGGCTCAGATTCTCGAGGCGGGCGGGATCGGCGCGCTGACCACCAACGCGGTCGCCGATCGGGCGGGGGTGAGCATCGGCACGCTCTACCAATACTTTCCCAACAAGCAGACGATCCTCGCCGAGCTGGTGCGGCGGCAGAAGATGCAGTTCTTCGAGGACATGTCCGGTGCCGTTCAGCACGCGAAGACCATGGACCTGCGCTGCGCCACTTCGACGGTGCTTCACGCCTCGATCCTGCACCACGCCCGCGCCCCGGTGCTGTCGCGCGAGCTTGAGAAGGTCGAGGCGACGATCGACTGCGACGAGGAGGACGTCTGCGCCGCGGGCGGGCTGGTGGACCGTCAGCTCATCGAGCTGCTCGAAAGCTTTGGCATCGCTTGGCCCGAGGTCGCGGCGCGCGATCTTTCGGCGCTTTGCCGCGGCATGGTGCACGCGGCGCTGATGCACGGAGAGTGCGACCTTGACGCCATCGAGGCGCGGCTGCGCCCGGCGGTCTTCGGCTACCTGGGGATCGCCGAGGGCGGGGCCTGAGGCTCAGTCGCCAAGCTTGGCGTGCACCTCGTCGAGGTCGATCTCGCCCACCGGCATCTTGTTCGCCGGGTTCTCGAAGTCGTAGCGGAAGAGATCGAAGTCGCGTTTGTAGATCTCGTAGACCAGGTGCATCGACAGGTCGTCGAAATAGTCCTCGACCGGATGCGCGCGCTTCGGCCCATGGCCCTCGGACTCGTTGAAACGGGGAATGGCCGCAAGGTCCACCGGATGACGGGTCTCCACCCGGTCGAGCACGCCCTGCATCCCCGCGTTGAAGTTTTCGGTCCAGAAGATCTGGTTGTAGCGCCCGCCCCCTGCGATGAAGGTCGAGACATGCCCCGAGACCGCCGACCAGTGGATGTCGGGGTCCATCGGGCGGCGCCAGCGGATGGTGTCGCGGGCAAACAGCAGGAAGCGGCGGAACGCGCGGATCTGGTCGAAGTCCTCCTTGCCGTCTTCCCCGCCGACCTCGATCCCGTATTTCTGCACCAGCATCGGCACGAGGTTGCCGCGGTAGCGGTTGCCGTTGCGCTGGATGCCGCAGATCTTGTCGAAGAAGCTCGACAGGATGCGGCTGTAGGGGTTGCGGACGCAGGTGAAGGCGTAGGCGCCGCGGGTCCTCACGTTGGCACGGATCGGGTTGTGGCTCTCGTCGCGGGCCCATTTGTGCAGGCCCTGCGTCGCGTCATGGATGTCGCCGTCGTAGAAGCTGCCGTGGTCCGAGTAGTACATGATCTGGCCGATGGTCGAGCAGGCGCATTTCGGCACCACCCGGTAGATCATGCTCTCGCTCTCGGTCATCCATGTGCCGGGAAACCCCATCCTGCGCGCTCCTCGTACTGCCCGGCTTGTCGCGGGCTCCATGGACATGCAAAAAAGCAAAAGACATCGGCCTGTTCAACGCCTTCGGGCGGGTAAAGGCGATGATGCGGGCGAAAATTGGGCGGACCTCATCCTTTGGCGAAGATTGCCTTCATACTGCTGTGCCACAAGGATCCCCAGGCGGTCATCAAGCAGGCGCAGAGTCTGACCGCCGTCGGCGACTGCATGGCCATCCATTTCGATGCCCGCGCGCCCCAGGCCGACTATGATCTCATCCGCGCCGCGCTGGCCGACAACCCGAACGTCACCTTCGCGCGGCGGGTGAAATGCGGCTGGGGGGCGTGGTCGCTGGTGCAGGCGACGCTCAACGCGGTCGAGGCGGCGCTGGACCGCTTCCCGCGCGCCACGCATTTCTACATGGTTTCGGGCGACTGCATGGCGATCAAATCCGCCGAATACGCTCACGAACTGCTCGATGCGCGCGAGGCCGATTACATCGAGAGCGTCGATTTCTTCACCTCCGGCTGGATCAAGACCGGCTGGAAGGAAGAGCGGCTGATCTACCGCCACCCTTTCAACGAGCGCACCCAGAAGCGGCGCTTCTACGCCCTGCTCGAGCTGCAGAAGCGGCTTGGTCTGAAGCGCAAGATCCCTGCCGATCTTGAGGTGATGATCGGCTCGCAATGGTGGTGCCTGCGCCGCCGCACCGTCGAGGCGATCCTGCGCTTCGCGGCCGAACGGCGCGACGTGCTGCGCTTCTTCCGGGGCACCTGGATCCCCGATGAGACCTTCTTCCAGACACTGGTCCGTCACCTGGTGCCCGAGACCGAGATCGAGAACCGCACGCTGACCTTCCTGATGTTCTCGGACTACGGGATGCCGGTGACCTTCTACAACGACCACTACGACCTGCTGCTGGCTCAGGACTATCTCTTCGCGCGCAAGATCAGCCCCGGTGCGCTGGATCTCAAGCGCCGCCTCGGGGTGCTCTATTCTTCCGAGCGCGTGGCGTTCCAGATTTCCGGCGAGGGCCGCGCCCTCTACCAGTTCCTCACCGAGAAGGGCCGCGCCGGGCACCGCTTCGCGCCGCGCTTCTGGGAGACCGAAAGCTCGATCGGGCGACAGCGCGATCTGCTCATTCTGGTCAGCAAGAAATGGCACGTGGCCAAGCGGCTGATCGGCCGCATCCGCGACGCGACCGGGCTGCCCTGCATCGACTACCTGTTCAACGAGGAAAGCTGTGACCTGCCCGACCTCGGCGGGTTGCAGTCGACGATGGACAAGCGTCACCGCCATCACCGGGCGCTGATGCGGATGCTTTATGACTACTACGGCTGCGACCGGCTGGTGATCTGCCTCGATCCCGGCAACCTCGACCTGATCGAAGACTTCTGCCGCGACCGCGCCACCACCCGCCTGCTGCAGATCGACTGCCAGTTCTCGGACGAATTCCTTGCCGGCCATGCCACGCGCATCGGGCTGGCAGGCGAGCGCACCTCCGAGTCGGCGATGGCGCGGCTGGTGCCGACCATCCGCAACGACATCCTGCAAGAGGGCGACGCGCTGCGCGACGCGCACCTGCCGCGCCACCTGCATCTGCGCGAACTCGATCCGATCGAGGCGCAGGTGCAGGCCCTCGCGCAGTTCCTCTCGCTCTCGCCCGCGGCGGCGCGGCAAATCCTTTCCGACGATCAACTCTATTCCGACTGAGGGATGACAATGGCTTACAGCTACGACGACCAGAATATCTTCGCCAAGATCCTGCGGGGCGAGATCCCCAATGACACCGTGCTCGAGACCGAGCACAGCCTTGCCTTCCGCGACATCCGTCCGCAGGCACCGATCCACGTGCTGGTGATCCCCAAGGGCGCCTACGTCTGCTACGACGATTTCGCGCAGAACGCCTCGGACGCCGAGATTCTCGACTACACCCGCGCCGTCGGCAAGGTCTGCGAGATGGAGGGCGTTGCGGCGAACGGCTTCCGGCTGATCTCCAATGCCGGCGCCGAGGGTGTTCAGGAGGTGCCGCACCTGCACGTGCACATCCTCGCCGGCCGCCCGCTGGGCCGGATGCTCGAGCGCGGCTGAAATTTCCCGCCACCGCGCGCGCGGGGCGGGCAGGACCGCCTCCGGCGGGCGTATTTGTCAAAGAGAAGAAGCAAGGGGCTCGGCCCCCTTGCCGGGCACAAGGTCAAAAGGGCGGCGCCGGGGGTATCGGCGCCGCCCCTTCATTGTTCCCCAAATACGCCCGCCGGAGGCCCCTCTCAGGCGGCGGGACGGCTGCGGGTCAGTTCCAGGAAGACGTCCTCGAGGTCGGCCTGCTCGGTGCGCACGTCGCGCAGGCTGATGCCGTGGGCACGCACCAGTCCCAGCACGTCCTCGGCGGTGGTCTCTCGGGCCCGGTAGTGGAGCGCGATCAGCCCGCCGTCGCGTGTCTCGGCCTTGATGCCGGGCGCCTCGGGCAGGGTGTCCGGCATGGTCTCGGGTGTGATCACCAGCGTCTTGGCGTCGATATTGCCCAGCAGGTTCGCCGTGCTGTCGCGCGCGGCGACCTCGCCGTGGTTGATGATGGCGATCTCGTCGCACATCTCCTCGGCCTCCTCGAGGTAGTGGGTGGTGAGGATGATCGTCATGCCGCGCTCGGCGTTGAGCCGCCGCACGTTGCGCCAGAGCATCTGCCGCAGCTCGATGTCGACGCCGGCGGTGGGCTCGTCGAGCACGAGGATGTGCGGCGCGTGCACCAGCGCCTTGCCCAGCAGCAGCCGGCGGCGCATGCCGCCCGAGAGGGTGCGGGCATAGGCCTCGGCCTTGTCCTCGAGCCCGACCAGCTCGAGGATCTCGTCGGTGCGCCGGTCGCGTTTGGGCACGCCGTAGAGCCCGGCCTGCACCTCGAGCGCGCCGCGCGGGGTGAAGAACGGGTCGAGGTTCAGCTCCTGCGGCATCACCCCGATGGCGGCGCGCGACTGGCGCGGGTTGCGGTCCTGGTCCCAGCCCCAGATCGACACCTTGCCGGCGCTCTTCACCACCAGCCCGGCGAGGATGTTGATCAGCGTCGACTTGCCCGCCCCGTTCGGGCCGAGCAGGCCGAAGATCGACCCCTGCGGCACGTTCAGGTCGATGCCCTTCAGGGCCTGCTTGCCACCTGCGTAGGTCTTGCGCAGCCCTTCGATGCGGATCGCGTCGTCACTCATGCCGAGCCTTGCTCCCGTGTCTGACTTGTCTCATAACGCAGGTAGTGCAAAGCCAGTGAAAAGGGAACCGGAGCATGGCCACCGAGGCGCCCGAGACCAAATTCGTCGACAGCTACCGCATCGCCTGCGACGGCGGCGAGGGGGCTCTTGGCCACCCGCGCGTCTGGCTCTCGCTGCCGCATGAGACCGGCGTCGTGGAATGCCCCTATTGCGATGCGCGCTACGTGCACAAGGACTTCGAGGGCAAGGTCTGAGCGCCCGCCGGACCATCTGACCCCGGTTCATGCTCGCAGTATTTCTCAAGGTTCTGCCGTTCTTCGCGCTGATCGGCCTCGGCTACGGGGCCGCGCGGATCAGATTCTTCTCGGAGCAATCCGTCGCGGCGATCACCCGCTTCGTCTTCTACTTCGCCCTCTCGGCGATGCTCTTCCGCTTTTCCGCCACGCTGTCGATTTCCGAGATCTTCGACCCGCGCGTGGCCTCGGCCTATCTCTTCGGCACCGCGGCGGTCTACGCGGTGGCCACGGTGGTCGGTTTCATCCGGCGGCAGGACGTGCAGACCACGGCGATCGAGGCGCAATGCGCGGCGATCGGCAACACCGGCTTTCTTGGCGTGCCGATGCTGGCGGTGCTGCTGGGGCAGGCGGCGGTGGGGCCGATCATCCTGATGCTGTCGATCGACCTCATCGTCTTCTCGACGCTGCTGGTCATCCTCGTCACCGGCGCGCGTGAGGGGCGGCTGACCCCGGCCACGCTGAAACGGGTCGGGCTGGGGCTGGTGCAGAACCCGATGATCGTCTCGATTGCGGCGGGGCTCTGCGTCTCGGGCTCGGGGCTGACGCTGCCCGCGCCGATCACCGAATTCCTGACCATCCTCGGCAATGCCGCGACGCCCGGCGCGCTTTTCGCCATCGGTGCCTCGCTGGCCTCGAAGAGCGCCGAGCGGCTGGCGGTGGCGGGCTGGCTGAGTTTCTGCAAGCTGGTGCTGCATCCGGGTTTCGTGGCGATCGGGGCCTTCCTGCTGTTCCCGGTCACCGCCTACCAGGCGGCGGTGATGGTCTCGGCGGCGGCGCTGCCGGTGGCGGGCAACGTCTTCATCCTGGCGCAGCACTACGGCATCGCGCCGCAGCGGGTTTCGGCGGCGATCCTGGTCTCGACGACGGCCAGCATCCTGACGGTCAGCGCGGTGATTGCCTGGGTGCATCCCTGAACCGCCGCGCCCCGTTCCACCCCTTGCGCCACGTCATCCCGGCGGGGTAGCCCTTGGCGCAACAGGGGCCGAGCCCCGGCGCAAACAGGAGAGCCACCATGGAAACCAAATCCGAGAACCGCTGCTTCGGCGGCGTGCAGGGCGTCTACAGCCATGCCTCCGAAGCCTGCGGCGGCGAGATGACCTTCGGTCTGTTCCTGCCCGAGATGGCCAAGGACATGGAAGTCCCGGTGCTTTGGTACCTCTCGGGGCTGACTTGCACCCATGAGAATGCCATGACCAAGGCCGGGGCGCAGGCCTGGGCCGCCGAGGCAGGCGTGGCGCTGGTCTTCCCCGACACGAGCCCGCGCGGCGAGGGCGTGGCCGACGACGAGGCCTATGACCTCGGCAAGGGCGCGGGCTTCTACGTCAACGCCACCGAGGACCCCTGGGCGCCGCATTTCCGCATGTGGGACTACGTGGCCGAGGAGCTGCCGGCGCTGATCGGGCAGGAGTTCTCGCTCGATATGGAGCGGCAGGCGATCACCGGCCACTCGATGGGCGGCCATGGCGCGCTGACGCTGGCGATGTCGCTGCCGGGTCGCTTCCGTTCGGTCTCGGCCTTCGCGCCGATCGCCAACCCGACGCAGAGCGACTGGGGCCGCAAGCAACTGGGCGCCTACCTTGGCGCGGACGAGAGCAAGTGGGCGGCGCATGATTCCACCCTGCTGATGCGCGAGACGGGATTCGACGGGCCGGTGCTGATCGACCAGGGCGGCAGCGACCAGTTCCTGCACCTGCTGAACCCCGAGGCGCTGGCCGAGGCGATGGCGGCGAAGCGTCAGGCGGGCAGCTTCCGCATCCAGCCGGGCTATGACCACAGCTACTTCTTCGTCTCGAGTTTCATGGAAGAGCATATCGCCTTCCACGCAGAGGCGCTCTACGCGTGACGCTCTACATCGACGCCGACGCCTGCCCGGTGAAGGAGGAGGCGGAGCGCGTGGCGAGCCGCCACCGCCTGCGGATGGTGCTGGTGTCGAACGGCGGGCTGCGCCCCTCGCGCAACCCGCTGGTCGAGGTGGTGACCGTCGCCGCCGGTCCCGACGAGGCGGACATGTGGATCGCCGAGCGGGCCGGCAAGGGCGACGTGGTGGTCACCAGCGACATCCCCCTTGCGGCCCGCTGCATCGAGGGTGGGGCGCGGGTGCTGCGCCCCGACGGCGAGGTCTTCACCCCCGGCAACATCGGCGCGCAACTGGCAATGCGCGACCTGATGCAAGATATCCGCGCTTCGGATCCTTTCTACCAGAGCGGGAAAGGCCGGAGCTTTACAAAGAATGACCGTTCCCGTTTCCTAAATGCGCTAGAGCGCGAGGTCCGCGCTGCAGGGGACTAGGAAATGACCATCGAAGCCGTTGTCTTAGACATCGGGAACGTGCTGATAGAGTGGCAGCCCGAACGATACTATGATCGCCTCATGGGCGAGGAACGCAGGCGAAAAATGTTCGCCGAGATCGACCTTCACGACATGAATGACAGGGTCGATCGCGGCGAGGATTTCCGCAGCACCGTCTACGAGGCGGCCGTACAGAACCCGGACTGGCACGACGAGGTCCGGCACTGGCACGACCATTGGATCGACCTCGCGAGCCCGGAGATCCCGGAGTCCGTCGCGCTCTTGCGGGCGCTTCGGGCGCGTGGCGTGCCGGTCTTCGCGCTGAGCAATTTCGGCATCGGCACCTTCGAGATCGCCGAGGAGGCCTATCCGTTTCTCGGGGAATTCGACCGCCGGTTCATCTCGGGGCACATGGGCGTCACGAAGCCCGATGCCGAGATCTACGCGCGGCTCGAAGCCGAGAGCGGGGTGGCGCCGGAGCGGCTGCTGTTCACCGATGACCGCGAAGAGAACATCGCCGCCGCCGCAGCGCGGGGGTGGCAGGTGCACCTGTTCGAGAGGCCGGAGGCCTGGGAACGCTGCCTGATCTCCCACGGGCTTCTGCCGGAGCGCGACGCGGCATGAGCTACACGCTTGGCGCCATCGCATTGGCGCTGCCGCTGCTCGCGGCGCTTCCGGGGATTGGCGAACTCCGCCGCCGGAAGCTTGACCGAACCTGCCAGACCGAGGCACCGGGGCAGTTTGCCCGGCTCTCGCAGGGCGACACCCACTACAGCCTGACCGGTCCCGAGGGGGGCGACCTGGTGGTCTGCATCCACGGGCTGACCGCCTCTTCGGTGGTGTTCAAGGCGCTGGCGCGGCATCTTGCGGCGCAGGGAAAGCGGGTGCTGACCTACGACCTCTACGGGCGCGGCTATTCCGACCGCCCGCGGGCAATCCAGACCCCGGCCTTCCTGACCCGCCAGCTGCACGAGCTGCTCGGGGCGCTGAAGCTCGAGGCTCCGTTCACCTTGCTTGGCTATTCGCTGGGCGCCACGGTGGCGGTG
Organism: Salipiger mangrovisoli; assembly: GCF_015223355.1. Classification (GTDB taxonomy): domain Bacteria; phylum Pseudomonadota; class Alphaproteobacteria; order Rhodobacterales; family Rhodobacteraceae; genus Salipiger; species Salipiger mangrovisoli. The sequence continues at coordinate 224,556 of NZ_JADFFK010000002.1, forward strand.
CAATTCGCGGCCGAGATGCCCGAGCGCGTCACGCGGCTGGTGCTTTTGGCACCGGCGGGCATCGAGTCGGACCTGTCGCCGATCGTCGAGTGGACGGCCGAGCATCGGGGTCTCGGGGATTGGCTGTTCCACATGGTGTTCCCCAAGGCGCACCGGCAGAACGTCATCGAGAGCTCGGACGCGCGCAGCGAAGTGCCCGAGATCGACCGCGTCCACCTGGCGGAACTCGAGCGGCGCGGCTACGTGCGTTCGGTGCTGTCGAGCCTGCGCGGCTGCCTGCTGGAGCCGCAGGAGGCCATTCACCGGCGGATTGCCGGGCTTGGTCTCCCGATGCTGGCGATCTGGGGCGGGCAGGACAGGATGGTGGGGGCGGGCAGCATCGAGCAGCTTGCGGCCTGGAATCCGGCGGTGGAGCAGAGGGTCATCGAAGATGCCTGGCACGGCATCCCGCACACCCATGCCCTTCAGGTCGCGCAGCTTGTCTGCGCGCAGGAGCACGCGCGCGAGTTCGCCTGACGGCTGCTCGCACGCGCTGTCCGGTCGGCCTCAGGCTGGCCGGACGGTGGCCACGCGGGGCGTCTCGCGCACCGGCAGGTGCACGATGGCGCTCAGCGCACCGACACCGACGCCGATCCACCACACCAGCGTGTAGTCGCCGTAGATGTCGTACATCCGACCGCCCAGCCAGACTCCGAGGAAGCCGCCGAGCTGGTGGCTGAAGAACACGATGCCGTAGAGCGTGCCCATGTAGCGCAGCCCGTAGAGATGCGCGACAAGCCCCGAGGTAAGCGGCACCGTCGCCAGCCACAGAGAGCCCATGACCACCGAGAAGACCAGCACGCTGACCGGGGTGATCGGCAGCATGATGAACAGGCCGGCGGCGATGGTCCGGCCAAGGTAGATCAGCGCCAGAAGGTACTTGCGCGGCCAGCGCTTGCCGGCCCAGCCTGCCAGCAACGTGCCGCCGACGTTGGCCACGCCGATGACCGCGATCGACACCGCGCCAAGCGCCGAGGTGGTGGTCACGCCGATGTTGTGCAGCACGCTGCCCGCGGCGATGGGGCTGCAGAGCTCGGTCACGAAGGCCGGGAAGTGGGCGGTGACAAAGGCCAGCTGGTAGCCGCAGGAGAAGAAGCCGAGGAAGATCAACGCGAACGACGGGTCGCGGAAGGCGCGGCCGAGGATCGTGCCCATGCTCTCCTCGAGCTCGGCCTTGCTGGCGGCGGGGGCGCGCATCAGCGGCAGGAACAGCAGCACCGCGAGGATCGCCACGGTGAACACCAGGAAGACCTGCTGCCAGGGCATGATACCGAGCATCCACTCCGCCATCGGCGCACCGAAAATCTGCCCGGCGCTGCCCGCGGCGGTGGCGATGGCGAGGCTCATCGAGCGGTTTTCGTCGGAAGAGGCGCGACCCACGACGGCGAGGATCACGCCAAAGCCGGTGCCCGCGACGCCGAAGCCGACCAGCACCTCGTAGAGCTGGTGCTGCACCGGGCTGACGGCGAAGCTCGAAAGCACGAGGCCCGCGGCGTAGATGATCGCGCCGAGGATGATCGCCTTGCGGTCGCCGATCTTCTCGGCCATCGCGCCGAAGATCGGCTGGCCGATGCCCCAGGCAAGGTTCTGGATCGCAATGGCGAGGCTGAATTCGGCGCGCGGCCAGTTGAACTCCTCGGCGATCGGGATCTGGAACACGCCGAAGCTGGCGCGGATCGCAAAGGAGATCAGGATGATCAGGCAGCCCACCACGAGGACGGGCGTGAAAAGGGGGGTGCGGCTCATTGGGGAGGCTCCTGCTGCGCCGCGGAAGCTTTACGGCATCTGAACGCAGGGTCAATTCGCGTTTCATGATTTGAAACATCACGATGCGTGATGTGCGGGGGGCCTACACAATCTCCGCGCGCCGCGCTATGGCGCGTGCATGACCACGCTGATGGACCTCTACGACGAGAAGGTGGCCGAGGGCCTGCTGCTGCGCGATCCCGCGCAGGAAGAGGCGCTTCCCCATTTCGAGCGCATCCGTTCCGAGCTTGCCAAGCCGGTGAAGAAGGGTTTCTTCCGCAAGGCACCCGAGCCGCCAAGGGGGCTGTACCTCTGGGGCGGGGTGGGGCGCGGCAAGTCCATGCTGATGGACATGTTCGTCGAAAGCCTGCACGTGCCGGTGCGTCGGGTACACTTCCACGCCTTCATGCAGGAGATGCAGTCCGACCTGCACCGGCTGCGCGAGCAGGGCGTCTCGGATCCCGTGGTGCCTATGGCCAAGAAGGTCTCGGACGCGGTGAAGGTGCTGGCCTTCGACGAGATGCAGATCACCGACATCGGCGACGCCATGCTGGTGGGACGGCTGTTCGAGCAGCTCTTTGCGGCGGGCACGGTGGTGGTGACCACCTCGAACCGCGTTCCGGACGATCTTTACAAGGACGGGCTCAATCGCCAGCTCTTCCTGCCCTTCATCAAGCAGATCAAGGAGAAGCTCGAGGTGCGCGAGCTGGTCTCCGAAAAGGATCACCGGCAGGACCGGCTGAAGGGCGCGCAGGTCTATTTCTGCCCGGTGACCGCCGAGACCCGCGCGCAGATCGACCATGTCTGGAAGGAACTGACGCACGGCCACGAGGAAGTTCTGACGTTGCACATCAAGACCCGCAAGGTCGAGCTGCCGCGCTACTGGAACGGCGTCGCGCGGGCGTCGTTCTACGACCTCTGCGGCCAGCCGTTGGGCCCGGCCGACTACCTTGCGCTGGCCGACGCGGTGCGGGTGCTGGTGATCGAGGACATCCCGCGCCTCGGCCGGGGCAACTTCAACGAGGCCAAGCGCTTCGTCACGCTGGTCGATGCGCTCTACGAGGCCAAGGTGAAGCTGATCGCCAGCGCGGTGGACGAGCCAGAGAGCCTTTACGTCGAGGGCGCCGGGGCCTTCGAGTTCGAGCGCACTGCCAGCCGGTTGCGCGAGATGCAGGATGCGGACTGGGGCAAGCCGATCTGAGAGCTGTCGCCGGCTTCGGCGGACGCCACGCAAAAAGGAAGGGTCCCGAGGGACCCTTCAAACTGCTCGTTTTATATAAGTCTTCTGCCTGCGATAGAAATCGTCTTCGGCCCCGAAGGGCCGTGGGCATGGCAGAGAGTTCGGCAGCGGAGGCCACGCAGGAATTGCGCGTGACCGGTCTGTCCCTTTGGTGCCGTCTTGGCTGGCACCGCCCCGTAGCTCTGACTGTCCCCGAGCGCTTCACCGCGCAGATTGTGGTGAAGCGAAACCTTACAACCTAAGCCTAGGTGACATTCGCGTGATCCGTCAAGATATAGTTGGTTAAACGAACCCTAAGAGTCCATTTTTTTCCAACTACCATCCTTGGTGCCGCTACGGCAGCCGCTTTCAGCCGTTTTCGCGCAGCACCGTGCCTGCCAGGTAGAGCGAGCCGCAGATCAATACGCGGGCGCGCGGCTCCTCGGCAGTGATGGCTGCCAGTGCGGCGCGGACGTCGGCGGCGGCATGGGCGCGCAGCCCCGAGGCGCGGGCGATGCGGGCGGTTTCCTCGGCTTCCAGCGTCGCCGGGGCATCGGGGATCGACACCGAGGTCAGGCTGTCGGCCACCGCGGCGAGGGGGCGCAGGTAGCCGCCGATGTCCTTGGTGTTCAGCATGCCGCAGATCAGGTGCGTCGGGCGGCGCGGCATCCGGGCGATGTGCTCGGCCAGGGCCTCTCCCGCCGCCGGGTTGTGGCCGCCGTCGAGCCAGAGCTCGGCCTGCGGTGCCGCCGAGACCAGCGGGCCACGGGTCAGGCGCTGCATGCGCGCGGGCCAGTCGGCCGAGGTCACCGCCGCCTCGCAGGCGGGCTCGTCCATGCCGAGGTGGCGCAGCGCGGCCAGCGCGGCACCGGCATTGTGGAGCTGGTGCTTGCCCGGCAGGTTGGGCAGTGGCAGGTCCAGAAGCCCGGTCTCGTCCTGGTAGACCATGCGGCCGCGCTCTTCCCAGACGTGCCAGTGCTGGCCATGCGCCAGAAGCGGAACGCCGAGTTGGGTCGCGCGGGCCTCGATGACCTCCATCGCTTCGTCGGGTTGCGGGCCGACCACGCAGGGCACGCCGCGCTTGAGGATGCCGGCCTTCTCGCCGGCGATCTCGGCCAGCGTCTCGCCGAGGTACTGCTGGTGATCCAGCGAGATCGGCGTGAGGATGGTCAGCGCGGGTTGCTCGACGACGTTGGTCGCGTCGAGGCGGCCGCCGAGGCCGGTTTCCAGCAGCGTGTAGTCGGCGGGCGTGCGGGCAAAGGCCAGCAGAGCGGCGCAGGTGGTGATTTCGAAATAGGTGATCTGCTCGTGCTGGTTCTTCTCCCAGCATTCGTCGAGCACGGCGCTCAACGCTTCTTCCGAAATCAGTTCTCCGGCCAGCCGGATGCGTTCGTGGAAGCGCACGAGATGCGGCGAGACATAGGCGTGCACGCGCTTGCCGGCAGCTTCGAGCCCGGCGCGGATCATCGCCTGCGTCGAGCCCTTGCCGTTGGTCCCGGCAAGGTGGATCACCGGCGGCAGGGCGCGCTCGGGGTGGTCCAGCGCGTCCAGCAGCCGCCAGACCCGGTCGAGGGTCAGGTCGATGATCTTGGGGTGCAGGGACATCATCCGCTCGAGGATCACGTCCGACCCAGCGGGTCCCGTCACGCTGTCCACGCTGCTCACTTGGCGGTTTTCTTCTTCGCGGGTTGTGCCTCGGCCGCGGCGGCTTCGGCGAGTGCTTCCGCACCGGGCGCGGGCAGGTCACCGGCGATCGCGGGCGGCAGGCCCAGCAGCATGCGCAGGATGGTGGTCAGCTCGCTCCGCAGCTCGCGGCGGTCGGTCACGCGGTCGAGCATCCCGTGCTCGAGCAGGTACTCGGCGCGCTGGAACCCTTCGGGCAGCTTTTCGCGGATGGTCTGTTCGATCACGCGCGGACCGGCGAAGCAGATCAGCGCCCCCGGCTCGGCGATCTGCACGTCGCCCAGCATTGCATAGGAGGCGGTGACGCCGCCGGTGGTCGGATGGGTGAGCACGACGATATAGGGCAGCCCCGCCTCGCGCAGCATCTGCACGGCCACGGTGGTGCGCGGCATTTGCATCAGCGAGAGGATGCCTTCCTGCATCCGCGCGCCACCGGCGGCGGAGAAGAGGATCAGCGGGCGCTTGAGCTTCACCGCTTCCTCGGCGGCGGCAACGATGGCATTGCCGACGTACATGCCCATCGATCCTGCCATGAACGAGAAGTCCTGCGCGCAGGCCACGACCGGGGTGCGGTTGATCTCGCCGGCGGCGACCAGCATGGCCTCGCGCTCGCCGGTGGATTTCTGCGCCGCCTTCATCCGGTCGGGGTATTTCTTCTGATCGCGGAAATGAAGCGGATCGGTGATCGGCTCGGGCACGGCGATCTCGTTGAACACGCCGCCGTCGAAAAGCGCGCTGAAGCGCGCGCGGGGCGTGATGTTCATGTGGTGCCCGCAGGTGGTGCAGACGCCGAGGTTGTCCGTCACTTCGCGGTGGAACAGCATCGTCCCGCAGGACTCGCATTTGGTCCACAGGTTCTCGGGCACCTCGCGGCGCGAGAAGATCGAGTTGATCCGGGGACGGACGTAGTTGGTAATCCAGTTCATGCGGTGCTGCCCTTGTGTTCCGAGCGTTCCGTGCGGCGTTCAGCGTTTTTGTGTTGGCGGTGACTTAAGCAAGAGGCAGGGGAAATGCAATCACGGCCTGCAAGGCGGCAGGACAGCCAGCTTGGAGCGCCGCTGGGATTTCAGCGGCGAAGCACCAGACGCGCGGCCAGCCAGCTGACCAGCAGGGTCACCAGGTCGACCGGCAACATGCGCATCAGGGCCTCGGTGTCCGACGGGCCAAAAGGCCAGCGCATCAACGCCAGTCCCGACATGTCCCCGCGCGGAGACACAAGCGCCATCGCCACGATATTGTTGGTGAAATGCAGGGCGATGGCGGGTCCGAGCGTGCCTGACCGGGCGGTCAGGTCGGCCGCGGCAAGACCGAAGAGAAAGGCCCAGATCGCCACGCTCACCGCGGCACCGCCATAGGTGCCGGGCGCATAGTGACCAAGCGCGAAAAGCGCCGAGGGCACGGTCAGCCAGACCCAGGGCTGCGGCAGGCGCGCCGCAAGCTGGCTTTGCAGGTAGCCGCGGAACAGCAGCTCCTCGCTGCTTGTCTGGATCAGGATTCCCACCAGCGCCAAAGGAAGCAGCGCCAGCCAACGCAGCGCCGGAAGGCCGGGTTCGAGTGGCTCATCGAGTGCCCAGATCATCAGCGCCGCGCCAAGCAGCGCCGTGAGCGCAGAGGCAAGGCCGACGCGCAGGAACTGTCCGAGGGCGAGCGGCAGCGGGCCGATCAGCGTCAGCGGCGCGCGGTCATGCACCACCCGCGCGGCGAGCATCGCCCCGATGCCGAGTGCACCCATCGAGAGCAGCAGCACCAGCATGGCGAGCGGCGTGTCAGCGCGGTGGAGGGCACCGGCAAGCGCCGCGCTGCTGTCGGAGGGGGCCGCCAGCATGACGAGGCCGAACAGCAGCTGCCCCAGCAGGAACGTCACGACGCCCGTCAGCACCAGCCCAAGTGCCAGACGCCAGAGTCCGGTCTTCCGCGCGGGCTCGGTCAGGCTCGAGAAGGCGCGATAGCTCATCGACGCGCGGGCCGGGACCGAAGGCGCATCGATGAGGTGTGGGCGAGGGGAGTGTGCTTATGTGGGCGCATGACTGCGGTCCTTTTCCGACGATGTTCAGATGCTTGGGGCGGGCTGTCAATGCGCGGGATCGTGACAGGCCGTTGCCGGACGCCACCGCTTTCGTTCTTGTGCGGGGCAGGGGGCTTCGCTAACCCGGATCCATGATCGCGATCCCCGGAAAAGGCCGCGCCCTGCGTCGGCGGTGCTGCGCGGCGCTTCTGGCGTTTTCCGCGCTGGCCTCCTGTGACGACATGACGGGCAAGGGGCGGCCGCCGCTGCTGCGGGCGCCGCTTGAAGAAGGCGCGGTGGTTGTCGCCGGCCCCGGCGGCTATTGCATCGACCCGGTGACGCTCGACCGCCGTGCGGGACAGGGCTTCGCGGTGCTAGCCTCATGCCAGATCCTCAGCGGCGGCGAGACCGGGGCCTTCGTCGACCCGATGATGCTGACGGTGACCGTGGGAGCTGCCGGCGCCTCCGGCACCCTGCCGTCTCCCGCGACCATGGCCGCAGAGGCCGGTCAGCAGGCGATCTCGGGCAGCGCGCTGCGCGGCGGGCTATCGCTGGTTCATCTTGCCTCTGGGGGCAACCGCGTGCTGCCGGAGGGCGACCCGCGGTACTGGCGCGGCGCGTTCCGGCTGAACGGCAGGCTGGTGCTCATGGCGCTCTACGCGCCGCGGGACGGGGCCTTGGCCGGGAGCGACGGGGCAGAGATGCTGCGGGCGGTCCATGCCCGCATGGTCGCGCTCAGCCCCGAGGCGGCGGCGCAACGCTGACGGCCCCTCGGCCCGCCGCCCCGTTTATTCGATCTTCGGGATTTGCCATAAGATCCGCAACGCGCCCCGGTCACGGTGAGGATCAGGGCGAAAGGCGGGACAAGGGGCCAGAGACAGATGGCAAGGCAATGGGGCGGCAGGTGGATGCGGCAGGCGCTGCAGGCGGCATCGCTCCGGCGCTGGTCGCGGCTTGCAGGGGCCGCCCCGGACATGCCCCTGGCGGAGCTGCGCAGCCAGCGCAGCGCGGCGCGCCGCCTGCGTCTCCGCCTGGATGACCTTCTGCACGTGGCCGAGGAACGGCTGGCGCTGCCGCTTGTCGGCAACTCGGCCTTTCCGCGTCCCGCCGATGCCGACTGGGCCTGGCGCCCCGAGCTCTGGCGGGGGCCGCTACCGCAGCCCGGCATTGCGTCTGTCCCGTCCAAGGCGCACCTCGGGGCCGAGGCGACGCTCTTCCACGACTGCCCGCGTTCCGAAATCACCCTGCGGCAGATTCGCAACCAGCGCGAATCCGACCTTGCGCCCTACGGGCTGCGCCTCGACGTTTTCCGGTTCAGCGGGTCCTACCTGTCGCTGGCGGTGGACCTGCCGCCCGAGGCCTGCGCCGGGCTGGGTCGGCGTCACCTGATCCGGGTCGATACGATTGTCGAGATGGAAAAGCCGCTGGAAATCTTCGCGCGACTCAACATCCGCCATGGGCCGAACACCGAGCAGATCGTGCGCGAGCTGCCGCTGAACGCCGAGGAGATCAACGCCGAGTTCGACCTCGCCTACACGCGGCTCAACGAGAAGAGGGTAGAGAGCATGTGGCTCGACCTGATCTTCGAGGGGCCTGAGATGAATCAGGTCATCCTGCGGGACATGACCTTCAGCCGCCGCCCGCGTGCGGAATTCTGAGCGGAAAGACGTGATGAGCGACTACATTCTGACCAAGACCCGTTTCCGCGAGGGCGTCTGGCATGGTCTTCTCGCGGGTCCCGCCGGCAGCCAGCCCGAGATCGACGTCACGCTCGACGACGCGCCGGTGCGCGGCGTCACGCTGGCGGCGATGACCGAGCCCGGCCGCTGGGCGCTCGAGGTGCCGGTGCCGCTCGAAGCGGTCGGAGACGGCGTGCGCACCTTCCTGATCCGCGAGGCGGCCAGCGGGGCGGTGCTGGACAGTTTCACGCTGATCGCGGGCGAAGCGCTTGGCGATGACATCCGCGCCGAGATGGCGCTGCTGCGCGCCGAACTCGACTTGCTCAAGCGCGCCTTCCGCCGTCACTGTCTTGAGACGGAGCGCACCGCGGCAGGTTGACCTTGCCTTGGCCAAGCGCCAGTGTGGCTTGGATTTTTCTTTTCGGCGCATCGCCCGGAGTCCCCATGTCCCCTCTGCGCGGCATTGCGCTGAAACTCACCGCCGTGGTGCTCTTTGTCATTATGTCCGCCATCGTGAAGTCCACCTCCGACGAGGTGCCGACCGGCGAGGCGGTGTTCTTCCGCTCGATCTTTGCCATGCCGGTCATCGTCGGCTGGCTGTTGTGGCGCGGCGATTTGCGAACCGGCCTGCGCGTCGCCAGCCCACTGGCGCATGTGCTGCGCGGCATCGTCGGGGTCGGGGCGATGGGCTGTAGCTTCGCGGCCTTGGGGCTCCTGCCGCTGCCCGAGGTGACGGCGCTCGACTATGCCGCGCCGCCGCTGACGGTGATTTTCGCGGCGCTGCTGCTCGGCGAGAAGGTGCGGTTGTTCCGCATCTCGGCGGTGGGCATCGGGCTGCTCGGGGTGCTGGTGATCATGCTGCCGCTGCTCACCGTGTCAGAGGTCAGCCCGGCGGTGCTCTGGGGGATCGGTTTCGTGCTGACCTCGGCCGTGCTGCGGGCGCTGGTGCAGATCCACATCCGCCGCATGGTGCAGACCGAGCAGACCTCGGCCATCGTCTTCTATTTCTCGCTGACCGCGACCGCGCTTTCCCTGCTGACGCTGCCCTTCGGCTGGGTGGTGCCCGACCCGATGACGCTGCTGCTGCTGATCAGCACCGGGCTTGTTGGCGGCGTGGCGCAGATCTGCCTGACTTCGGCCTACAAGGGCGCCGAGGCCGCGCTGCTGGCGCCCTTCGACTATGCTTCGATCCTGTTCGCGATCATCATCGGCTATGTCGTCTTCGCCGAGGTGCCAACTCCGCTGATGCTTGTCGGGTCGGCGATCGTGATTTCCTCTGGAATTGCCATCATCCTGCGCGAGCGGGCGCTTGGCCTGAAGCGGCACAGGGCGCGGCCCGGCATGACGCCGCAAGGCTGACCGCCCGCGTCAGTCGCTGAACTGGTCAGGATGGGTCAGCCGCTGCTCCGGCAGGCGACGGAGCGCGCCGCGCAGGTGGTAGCGGATGGCCGCAGCAGCCCCCTCGGCATCCCGCATGGCGATGCGATCGACGAGCGCGCTGTGCTGGCTGATCATGTCGGAGGGTGTGAAGCTGCCTTCGACCGTGAAGCGCACGCGGTCGTTGTAGAGCTTCCAGCCCTCAAGGTAGGGCCAGATCGTGCCGTGACCGACGCGGTCCGCGAGGGTCCGATGGAAACGGTCGTCGAGCCGAAGCAGGTCGCGCGGGCCGCGCAGTCCGACCAACTTCTGCCGGGTGATCTGTTCGCGAAGTTCGCCGAGAAAGTCACTGTCCGCCGTCTGAGAGACCTGCCGGACAATCTCGACCTCGGCCTGTTCGCGCAGGAACATCACATTGCGCAAGCGGCGTTCCGAGATCGGCAGCACCGTGGCATGATCGGGCGCATTGCGCTCGACCAGACCTTCCGCGGCGAGCAGAAGAAATGCGTCGGACACCGATTTCGGCGACGCGCCGCGGTCTTCGGCAACCCCCTGGAGCAGGATCCGGGTGCCTGTCGGAATCCGGTTGCGACAGATGCTGTCTCGCAAGCTTCTGAAGATCTTGTCCCAGGGACGAGCAAGTGGATCGATACTCTCCGCGGCCGCAACCTGAAACGCCATGACAAGGAACCCAAAAGCTTACGCAGGGGAAATCTATTGAAGCTGGAATATCAAAGCAATCCTTGACCGGTAGGCCCGCCTAGGCCGCCGATGTCCTCTGGCGCGACGGCAACAGTCTTCATGACCGCGTGGCAGGCAACCCCGGGCGCGAGAACCAGCGCCTCGGCCGAACGCCGGGTTATGCGGGCAAGCAGGCGTCCGGCGGGGGTTTCCAGCGAAACCAGCGTCCCTGGTCCATCACCCGACCGGATTTCCTGCACCCGTCCGCTGATGATGTTCAGCGCCGAGAGCCCTTCGGGCCGCTGCCTCGACAGGATCACGTCATGGGCCGCGATGCGGACCCGGACCGGGGTGCCCGGTGCCGCGCCAAGCCGGGGAATGAACAGCGGTGTCCCGCCCGCGTCAAGCTCGGTGAGGCCGTCGTCATGGTGCCGGGTGACCCGGCAGCTCAGGACCGCGCCGGCGGCCCGCGCGCCGAGCGGGGTCACGGCCGGATCTGCCAGAACCTCGGCGGCCGGCCCCTGCCGGGTGACCCGTCCGGCTTCGAGCGCGACCACCGTGGTGGCCAGGCGCGCGACCTCGGCGGCGGAGTGGCTGACGAAGAGGATGGGAATGGAGGCTTCGTCCCGCAGCCGCTCGAAATAGGGCAGGATTTCGGATTTCCGCGCCTCGTCCAGCGCCGCCAGAGGCTCGTCCGCAAGGATCATGCGCGGGGCGGAGAGCAGCGCGCGCCCGATGGCGACGCGCTGCTTCTCGCCGCCGGAAAGCGCGCCGGGGCGGCGCTCGAGCAGCGCGCCGATGCCAAGCATCTCGATCACGCGTTTCTCTTCGGCGGGTCTTGGGCGCTGTGCCGAGAACCACGTGCCATAGCGCAGGTTCTGCCGAACCGAGAGGTGCGGGAACAGCCGACCTTCCTGGAAGATGTAGCCGACGCGCCGCCTGTGCGGCGGCAGCCAGACCCCCCGCGCCGTGTCGAACAGCACGTGATCTTCAGCCGCCACCCGCCCGGCGTTCGGCCGCAGCAACCCGGCGACGGCGTTGACGATGGTGGTCTTTCCCGACCCCGAGCGCCCGAACAGCGCGGTGATCCCCGCCGGGGCCTCGAAGCGGGCATCGAGGTCGAAGCCCGCGAACCGGTGCTGTATCGTCACCGAAAGCGTCATGTGCCCGCCACCCGCCGCTGTGCCCGCCGCGCCAGCCATTCCGACAGCAGCAAGGCCGACATGGCCACGGCAACCGAGACCGCCACCAGCCGCAGCGCGGCGCTTTCGCCACCGGGCACCTGCAGGAAGGCGTAGATTGCCGAGGGCAGGGTCTGGGTCTGGCCGGGGATGTTCGACACGAAGGTGATCGTCGCGCCGAATTCGCCCATCGCCTTGGCAAATCCGAGCACAGACCCGGCGATGATGCCGGGCAGGATCAGCGGCAGGGTGACGGTCAGGAAAACCCAGACCCGCGAGGCGCCAAGGGTGGCGGCGGCTTGCTCCAGCTTGGGGTCCACTGCTTCGAGCGACAGGCGCATGGCGCGCACCAGCAGCGGGAAGGCCATGATCCCGGCGGCCAGCGCGGCACCGGTCCATCGGAAGGCAAAGACCACGCCGATCTCCTGCAGCACCGAGCCCACCGGGCCGCGCGTGCCGAAGGTCAGCAGCAGCAGGTATCCGGTGACCACCGGCGGCAGGATCAGCGGCAGGTGCACCAGCCCGTTCAGCAGCCATTTGCCGGGAAAGCGCCAGCGTGCCAGCGCATAGGCCGCCAGCAGCGCCGGCGGCAGGCCGAAGAGCGTGGCCCAGAGCGAGACCCGCAGCGAGAGCCGCACCGCCTGCCATTCCTCAGGACCAAGCCACTCCATGTGTCAGCTGCCAGTGCCGGCTGGGGCGGCCATCACGAAGCCCTGCGCCTCGAAGACGGCACGCGCCTCGTCGCCGTGCAGGTGGCTCAGGAAGTCCGCCGCGGCAACGCCGTCGCGACCGGAAAGCCGTGCTGCGGGGTAGATGATCGGCGCGTGGCTGTCCTCGGGGAAGGTGCCGATCACCGAGACCGCTTTGTCCGCGGCGGCATCGGTGGCGTAGACGATGCCGAGCGGCGCCTCTCCGGTCGAGACCAGTGCCAGCGCGGCGCGCACGTTGTCTGCCTGGGCGACGCGCGGGGCGACCTGCGGCCAGAGCCCGAGCGACTCCAGCGCCGCCTTGCCGTAGATGCCCGCCGGCACCGCGTCGACCAGCGCCATGGCGAGCCGGCCGTCGCCCAGCAACGCGGGCAGGTCGAGCGCGTCCGAGATCTCGACGGGCTCGGCCTCGGTGCCATGGGCGATCAGTACGATGGAATTGCGCAGAAGGTCACTGCGCGTGCCGGGTTCGAGCAGGCCGTCCGTCTCGAGCTCATCCATCCAGGCCTCGTTGGCCGAGATGAAGATGTCGGCGGGTGCGCCTTGCTGGATCTGCCGCGCCAGTGCCGAGGAGCCCGCGAAGGAGATGGTGATCTCGTCGCCGGTCCGAGCCTCGTAGTCGGCGGCGATATCTTCCAGCGCGGTTTTCAGACTGGCGGCGGCGAATACCACCACCTCCTCGGCCTGTGCCGCAAGGGGGAGGACGATGAGCAGGGCTCCGGCGACGAGCGGGCGCAGGCGGCGGGCAAAGGGCATGGGGGGCAATCCTCGGAAAGTGATATATTCGCGTGAACATATCGCAATCGGATCCCGGCGCGGCAAGCGTTATTTCCCCTCGGGAATATCGGAGGCAGGGTGCTGCGCTGGCCGAAGCAATCCTCGCAGGGTCTCTATGCGGTCGGCCCCGGCAACGGCGATGGTCTCTTCCAGCGCGCGATAATTGGCCAGCACCTCGTCGCCTGTCTCGGTCAGATGCGCGCCGCCGCCTTTGGCACCCCCCCGGCTGCTGTCCACCAGCGGCGCTCGGAAGGCGGAGTTCATCTCTTCCACGAGGCTCCAGGCGCGCTTGTAGCTCATCGCCATGGCGCGGCCCGCGGCGGCGATCGAGCCGGTCTCGCGGATATGCTCCAGCAGGTCGGCCTTGCCCGGTCCGAGCATCGCGTCGGTGCCGAAGAGGATGCGCAGCCGCAGGCGCGTGGCGCTGTCTGGAGGTGTCTCGCTCATGTCCAAGTCATCCCGCATCCGGCGCAGGCTGGCAAGCCGGGGCGCGCCCACTCCGGCCGCTCAAGGGAGGGATGATCGCAATGAGGGCGAAAAGGCCACGCGGCCGCACAGCCGCGCTTTTCCTGCATTGTCTTTCCGTTACGTCTGACCAAGACTGGCCACAATCAACAGCGGGGCCGCCCGGAAGAGGCGGCCGCACAAGGGACACAGGGAGACAAGAATGCTGAAACATCTTCTCGCTTCCGCGGCGTTGCTGGCCTGCGCCACGGCAGCTTCGGCCGAGGTCAAGGTCGGGCTCATCACCACGCTTTCGGGCGGCGGCGCGGGCCTTGGCATCGACACCCGCGACGGCTTCATGCTGGCCGTCGAGGAAGCCGGTCGCGATGATCTCGACGTGGTGGTCGAGGACGACCAGCAGAAGCCCGACGTCGCCGTGCAGATCGCCGACCGGATGATCCAGTCCGACAAGGTGGACCTGCTGACCGGCATCGTCTGGTCGAACCTCGCGATGGCGGTGGTGCCGGCGGCGACGGCGCAGGGGCTGTTCTACCTGTCGACCAACGCCGCCCCGGCGCAGCTGGCGGGCAAGGGCTGCAACCCCAACTACTTCTCGGTGTCGTATCAGAACGACAACCTGCACGAGGCGGCGGGCGCCTATGCCACCGGCGCCGACTTCAAGAAGACCTTCATCCTTGCGCCGAACTACCCGGCCGGGAAGGATTCGCTCAACGGCTTCAAGCGCTTCTTCAAGGGCGAGCTGGCCGGCGAGGTCTACACCAAGCTTGGCCAGACCGATTACGCCGCCGAGATCGCGCAGATCCGCGCCTCGGGTGCCGACAGCGTGTTCTTCTTCCTGCCCGGCGGCATGGGGATTTCCTTCCTCAAGCAATATGCCGACAGCGGCGTCGAGCTGCCGCTGGTGGGTCCGGCCTTCTCCTTCGACCAGAATATCCTGCAAGCAGTGGGCGACGCGGCGCTTGGGGTGAAGAACACCTCGTCGTGGAACAAGGACCTCGAGAACGAGAGCAATGCGCACTTCGTCGAGGCATACCTCGCCAAGTACGACCGTCTGCCCTCGCTCTATTCGGCGCAGGGCTACGACACCGCGCTGCTGCTGCTCTCGGCTCTGGAAAAAGCCGACATCGCCGACAAGGACGCCTTCCGCGCGGCGCTGGAAGAGGCCGACTTCAGCTCGGTGCGTGGTGAGTTCAAGTTCTCGCCGAGCCACCACCCGATTCAGGACATCTACGTCCGCGAGGTGGTGAAGGAGGGTGACATCCTCACCAACAAGATCGTCGGCACGGCGATCGAGGACCGCGGACACGCCTACGAAGACGAGTGCAAGATGTGACGCAGCCGGGCGCGGCCCTTCGGCGAAAGCCGGGCAGGGCCGCGTCCGACCCCGGCGTTTCTGCCGGGCGCGCGGGCAGGCGCCCGCGCATGACGAGAGACGGACCTTCGAATGACCCCCATCCTCATCGCCGAGCAGGTGCTGAACGGGCTGCAATCCGGCGTCATGCTGTTCCTCATGGCCGCCGGGCTGACGCTGATCTTCGGCGTCATGGGGCTGATCAACCTCGCCCATGGATCGCTCTACATGGTCGGGGCCTTCGCCGCCGCCGCCACGGCGGTCGCCACCGGCTCGTTTCTTCTGGCTCTGGTCGCCGCGCTGGCCGCCGCCGCCGCCGCGGGCGCGCTGGTCGAGCGGCTGGTGATCCGCAGGCTCTACGACCGCGACCACCTCGACCAGGTGCTGGCCACCTTCGCGCTGATCCTGATCTTCTCGGAAGGCACGCGCTGGATCTTCGGGTCGTTCCCGCTCTATCTCGACATTCCGCAGGCGCTGTCGGGCCCGGTGACGCTGCCGGGCGGCATCCAGTACCCGCTCTACCGGCTGTTCCTCATCGGCATGGGGCTGGTGGTCGCGGCGCTGCTGTTCTGGCTCATCGCCTGCACCCGGCTCGGCATCCGCATCCGCGCCGGCGAGAACGACCGCGAGATGATCGCCGCGCTCGGCGTCGACATCGCCCGGCTCTACACGCTGGTCTTCGCGCTCGGCGCGGCGCTGGCGGGGCTGGCGGGGGCGCTCGTGGGGGCGATCCAGTCGGTGCAGGTGGGCATGGGCGAACCGGTGCTGATCCTCGCCTTCGTGGTGATCGTCATCGGCGGCATCGGTTCGATCGAGGGGGCGCTGGTCGGCGCACTGCTGGTGGGCCTCACCGACACCCTGGGCGGCATCTTCCTGCCGCAGCTGCTGGCGCTCTTCATGGAGCCCGCCGCCGCCACGCAGACCGGGGCGGCGCTGGCCTCGATGGCGATCTACGTGCTGATGGCGGCGGTGCTGGTCTGGAGACCCACCGGACTATTCGGAGCAAGGGCATGAGCCGCGAGGGACTTCTCAACGCGGCGGTGCTGCTGGCGCTCGGGCTGGTGCCGCTGGCGGCGCATGTCATGGGCGAGCCCTTCACCATCACGCTGGCGACCCGCGCGGCGATCCTCGCTTTGGCGGCGGTGGGGCTGAACATCGCGCTGGGGATCGGCGGGCTGGTGAGCCTCGGCCACGCCACCTTCTTCGGCATCGGCGGCTATGCCATGGGCATCCTCGCCAGCCACGTGCAGGACTACGAGCCGCTGTTCGAGTGGCCGTTCCTGTTCGAGGGCTCCACCTCGATGCCCCTCATCTGGCTGTTGGCGGTGCTGGCCTCGGCGCTGGCGGCGCTGCTGATCGGGCTGCTCGCGCTGCGCACCTCGGGCGTCTACTTCATCATGATCACGCTGGCCTTCGGGCAGATGTTCTACTTCTTCTCGATCTCCTGGAGCCGCTACGGCGGCGAGGATGGGCTGTCGATCTACGTGCGCAACGGCTTCCCGGGTCTGAACACGCTCGACCCGATCCAGTTCTTCGGCCTTTGCTACGCGGTGCTCTGCCTCGTGCTGCTGGGCGCGCGGCTGCTGGCGCGCAGCCCCTTCGGCCTCGCGCTCGGCGCGGCGCGGCAGAGCCCGGACCGGGTGCAGGCGGTGGGGCTCGACCCCAAGCGCCTGCAACTGGTGGGCTTCGTCGTCTCGGGCGCGATCACCGGGCTTGCAGGGGCGCTCTTTGCCGATCTGAACCGCTTCGTCAGCCCGACCATGTTCAGCTGGCAGACCAGCGGCGAGATCATGGTGTTCATCATCCTCGGCGGCGTCGGGCGGCTGTTCGGCCCGGTGGTGGGGGCGGGGGTCTTCGTGATGCTCGAGCACTGGCTCGGCGACATGTCCGAGTTCTGGCACATCTGGCTGGGGCTGCTGCTGCTGGCGGTTGTGCTCTTCGCGCGGGGCGGCCTCGTGGGGCTGCTGGCGGGACGGGGACGGGCGCATGACTGAGCCGGTTCTGCAAACCCGCGGGCTGGTGAAGAGCTTCGGGGCGCTGCGCGCGTCCGACGGCATCACGCTCGACCTGCGACCCGGCGAGATCCACGCGGTGATCGGGCCGAACGGCGCGGGCAAATCGACGCTGATCAAGCAGCTCTCGGGCAACATTGCGCCCGACGAGGGCACGGTGCATTTCCTCGGCCGCGACGTGACCGCGCTGAGCACCATGGCCCGCGCGCGCATGGGGCTGGCGCGGACCTTCCAGGTCTCGGCGCTGGCGATGGAGGACACGGTGCTGCAAAACGCGGTGCTCGGTGCCTTGGGGGCGATGAGTTCGCCCTACCGTTTCTTCCGGCCGGCGCTGAAGCGGGCGGAGCTGAGGGGCCGCGCCACAGCGGCACTGGAGCGCATGGGGCTGGCGGGCCACGCCGCCACGGTGGTCAGCGAATTGAGCCACGGCCAGCGCCGCCAGCTCGAAGTGGCGGTCGCGCTGACCCTGCAGCCCAGGGCCTTCCTGATGGACGAGCCGATGGCCGGTCTTGGCGGCGAGGGGTCCAAGCAGTTGACCGGCATCCTCGATCGGTTGCGCGCCGAGGCACCGATCCTGCTGATCGAGCACGACATGGACGCGGTCTTCGCCCTCGCCGACCGCATCTCGGTTCTGGTCTACGGGCGCATCATCGCCACCGGCACGGTCGAGGAGATCCGCCGCAGCCCGGAAGTGCGCGACGCCTATCTCGGGGATGCGTCATGAGCCTGCTGGAGTTGCACGAGATCACCGCGTCCTACGGGGCGTCGCAGGCGCTCTTCGGCGTGTCGCTGGAGATTGCCGAGGGCGAGGTGCTGGCGCTCATGGGGCGCAACGGCATGGGCAAGAGCACGACGGTGCGCTGCCTTTGCGGGATGATGGCGGCTGGCGGTGTCCGGCGCTTTGCCGGGCAGGACATCGGCAGGCTGCCGTCGCACAGGGTGGCGCGGCTGGGGGTTGGGCTGGTGCCCGAGGGGCGGCGCTGCTTTCGGGATCTGACGGTGACCGAGAACCTGATCGCCGCCGCGCGGCCCGGACATTGGGATCAGGTGAAGGTCGAGGTGCTCTTCCCCCGCCTCGCCGAACGGCGCGGGCAGGTGGCGGGCACGCTCTCGGGGGGCGAGCAGCAGATGCTCGCCATCGGCCGCGCGCTGATGACCAACCCGCGGCTGCTGGTGCTGGACGAAGCAACCGAGGGCCTGGCCCCGCTGGTGCGGCAGGAGATTTGGGATGCGCTGGGGGTGCTCAAGCGCGACAGCGGGCTGTCGATCCTTGTGGTGGACAAGGCGCTGGCGGAACTTGCGCAGGTCGCCGACCGCGCGGTGATCCTTGAACGTGGGCGCTCGGTCTGGGACGGGGTGTTCGCCGAGGTGAAGGGCGAGGTGGCGGAGCGGTATCTGGGGGTCTAGCGCAAACGATAGCCGGGCGAGGGCCTGCCCGTGGGGGGCGCTCCGGCGCTGGAGGTCAGCAGTTTATTCCAGCCAAGTCCGTGTGACCTAGACCTCGGCTCGAGGCAAACAAAGCGCCAGCCCGCCGGGACGGGCAGCCGCTCGACCGGCGGCCTCGCCTTGAGTCCGGGCGGGGGGCGTAGCGCGCTCGAAGGCCCAAAAGAAAAAGGGGCGGGAAAATTCCCGCCCCTTTTCCTGTCTCTGATCGTGGAGGCTTACGCCTGCAGCGACTTGACCACCAGCTCGCCCTCTTCGCGGGCCTGCATCGCCTGCGCCGCGGCATGGGCACCGGCGGCGGTGGTGAAGTAGGGGATCTTGTCATAGAGCGCGACCGAGCGGATGGCGCTGGAGTCGGAGATCGACGCCGCGCCCTCGGTGGTGTTCAGCACCAGCTGCACACCGCCGTCCTTCAGAAGATCGACCACGTTGGGACGGCCCTCGTAGACCTTCTTGACCACCTCGCAGGTGATCCCGGCCGCCTCGAGGAACTTCGCGGTGCCGACGGTGGCGAGGATCTTGAAGCCGAGGTCCGACAGGATCTGCGCGGCCTCGATCATCTGCGGGGTCTTGTCCTGATCGCGGATCGAGATGAACACAGCGCCCTCTTCGGGCAGGTGCGTGCCCGCGCCCATCTGCGCCTTGAGGAAGGCGCGCGGGAACGAGCGGTCCCAGCCCATGACTTCGCCGGTCGAGCGCATTTCCGGCCCGAGGATCGTGTCCACGCCGGGGAAGCGGGCGAAGGGCAGCACGGCTTCCTTCACCGAGAACCACGGCATGTTGGGATCGGCCAGCGTCATCGGATCGGCGAGCGGCAGCGCCGTGTCGTAATCGGCGTTCTCGGGGTAGGGCGCGCGCAGCGGGAAGGCCGAGAGCTTCTCGCCCGCCATGATCCGCGCGGCGATCGAGGCGATCGCGCTGTCGGTGGCCTTGGCGACGAAGGGCACGGTGCGCGAGGCGCGCGGGTTCACCTCGATGAGGTAAATCTCCTCGACGCCCTGCTCGTTCTTCTTGATCGCGAACTGCACGTTCATCAGGCCGACCACGTTGAGCGCCTTGGCCAGAGCCTCGGTCTGCACCTTGATCTGGGCGATGATCTCGTCCGAGAGCGAGAAGGGCGGCAGCGAGCAGGCACTGTCGCCCGAGTGCACGCCGGCCTCCTCGATGTGCTGCATGATGCCCGCGACGTGCACGGCCTCGCCGTCGCAGAGCGCGTCGACGTCAAGCTCGATGGCGCCCGACAGGTAGCTGTCGAGCAGCACCGGGCTGTCGCCCGAAACCACCACCGCCTCGGCGATGTAGCGCTCGAGGTGGGCCATGTCGCGGACGATCTCCATCGCCCGGCCGCCCAGCACGTAGGAGGGGCGGATCACCAGCGGGAAGCCGATGTCCTCGGCGATGGCCAGCGCCTGCGCGTCGGTCGAGGCGATGCCGTTGCGCGGCTGCTTCAGGCCAAGCTGGTTGACCAGCGCCTGGAAGCGCTCGCGGTCCTCGGCGAGGTCGATCGCGTCGGGCGTGGTGCCGAGGATCGGGATGCCCTCGGCTTCCAGCGCGTTCGCAAGCTTCAGCGGGGTCTGGCCGCCGAACTGCACGATCACGCCGTGCAGCGTGCCGTTCTCCTGCTCGACGCGCAGGATTTCCATCACGTGCTCGAAGGTCAGCGGCTCGAAATACAGACGGTCCGATGTGTCGTAGTCGGTCGACACGGTCTCGGGGTTGCAGTTGACCATGATTGTCTCGTAGCCGGCATTGGTCAGCGCGAAGCAGGCGTGGCAGCAGCAGTAGTCGAACTCGATGCCCTGGCCGATGCGGTTGGGACCGCCGCCGAGGATCACCACCTTCTTGCGGTCGGACGGGCGCGCCTCGCATTCGACCTCGCCCATCATCGGCATCTCGTAGGTCGAGTACATGTAGGGGGTCTGCGCCTCGAACTCGGCGGCGCAGGTGTCGATGCGCTTGAAGCTGGCGACAACGCCCAGATCGGTGCGGCGCTTGCGCACGTCCTTCTCGGCGAAGCCGGTCAGCTTGGCGAGGCGGGCGTCGGTGAAGCCCATGATCTTCAGCGCGCGCAGCCCGTCGGCATCGGTGGGCAGGCCCTGCTCGCGGACCTGCGCCTCGGCCTCGACGATCTCGCGGATGCGGGCGAGGAACCACGGGTCGAACATGGTCACGCCGTGGATCTCGTCATCCGACAGGCCGTGGCGCATCGCCTGCGCGATGGTGCGCATGCGGTCCGGGGTCTGCTTGCTGATCGCCTTGATCACCGCCGATTTCTCGGGGGCGTTCGACCAGAGGTCGACATCGACGCCGGGGATCTCGACCTCGTCGAAGCCGGTCAGGCCGGATTCCATCGAGGCCAGCGCCTTCTGCAGCGACTCGTGGATGGTGCGGCCGATCGCCATGGCTTCGCCGACCGACTTCATCGCGGTGGTGAGGTAGGGCTCGGAGCCGGGGAACTTCTCGAAGGCGAACTTGGGGATCTTGGTGACGACGTAGTCGATGGTCGGCTCGAAGGAGGCCGGGGTCACCTTGGTGATGTCGTTGTCGAGTTCGTCGAGCGTGTAGCCCACGGCCAGCTTCGCGGCGATCTTGGCGATCGGGAAGCCGGTGGCCTTCGACGCCAGCGCCGAGGAACGCGACACGCGCGGGTTCATCTCGATCACCACCATGCGGCCGTTCTCGGGGTTCACTGCCCATTGCACGTTCGAGCCGCCGGTCTCGACACCGATCTCGCGCAGCACGGCGATCGAGCCGTTGCGCATGATCTGGTATTCTTTGTCGGTCAGGGTCAGCGCCGGTGCCACGGTGATCGAGTCGCCGGTGTGCACGCCCATCGGATCGACGTTCTCGATGGCGCAGACGATGATCGCGTTGTCCGCCTTGTCGCGGACGACCTCCATTTCATACTCTTTCCAGCCCAGCAGCGACTCGTCGACGAGGATCTGGTTCACCGGCGAGGCGTCCATGCCGGTGCGGCAGAAGTGCATGTAATCTTCGCGGTTGTAGGCCACGCCACCGCCGGTGCCGCCGAGGGTGAAGGCGGGACGGATGATCGCCGGAAGGCCGATGTCCTCGAGCGCTTCGAGCGCGATGGCGACGCCGGCGTCGAGGTCGACCTTGCCGTTCGCCTTCTTCGGCGCGGTGACGATCGTGGCGCGCGGGTTCTCGAGGCCGATGCGGTCCATCGCCTCGCGGAACAGGGCGCGGTCCTCGGCCATCTCGATGGCGTCGCGCTTGGCACCGATCATCTCGACGCCGAATTTCTCGAGCACGCCCATTTCCTCGAGCTTCAGCGAGGTGTTGAGGCCGGTCTGGCCGCCCATCGTCGGCAGCAGCGCGTCGGGGCGCTCCTTCTCGATGATCTTGGCGACGACCTCGGGGGTGATCGGCTCGATGTAGGTTGCATCGGCGAGCTCGGGGTCGGTCATGATTGTGGCCGGGTTCGAGTTCACCAGGATGACCCGGTAGCCTTCCTCGCGCAGGGCCTTGCAGGCCTGTGCGCCGGAGTAGTCGAATTCGCAGGCTTGCCCGATGATGATGGGCCCCGCTCCGATGATCATGATGGATTTGATATCGGTTCTTTTGGGCATGGGGGCACCTTCATGTCATGTCTGTCGCGGTCGGGCATGGGGCAGCACGCGCTGGAGTCGCCGCTCCCCGCAAATTGTCGTGCGTTATAGACAGAAGCTTTGCCCACGCAACCCCAGATCCGCCTTGTTTCCTTCTGCAAAGCAAAAGCCGGTGACGGGGGATGACGTGAAAGCTGTCGCAGCGTCAAGGCTGCGGCTCGGGATTCTCAAGCGAAGCCCGCACCATCGCGGCGCGGGGCGGAGCGGCAGGCTGCCGGGGCGGCGCTCATTGCGCGGCGTGGAGCATTTCCTGTTCGCTGTGGCCGTGCAGATAATCGCGGGTGGTGGGCACCGCGTATTGCTTGCGGGACAGTTGCAGGTGGAAGACCCCCTGGCGGGTTTCCTCGAAGGCCGCCTCGCAGACCACGAGGTAGAGTCGCCACATGCGGATGAAGCGCTCGTCGTAGCCCAGCTCGCGCACCTTCGGCAGCGCCGCCTCGAAGCGTCGCCGCCAGTGATTGAGCGTCGGGCCGTAATGGCCGCGCAGAATTTCGACGTCGGTGGCCCAGAGGCCGGACCGTTCGACCGCCGCAGACACCTCGGACAGGCTTGGCACGTAGCCGCCCGGGAAGATGTACTTGTCGATCCACGGCGAGGTGGGGGCCGGTGGGGCGGTGTGCCCGATGGTATGGATCAGGGCGACGCCATCCGGCTTCAGCACCTTCTGCACCTTGGTGAAATACTCCTGCAGGTGCGGGAAGCCGACGTGTTCCAGCATCCCGACCGAGACCACGCGGTCGAACGCATCCTCGACCTTGCGGTAGTCGAGCAGGCGGAACTCGGTCTTGTCCGCAAGCCCGGCCTCCTCGGCGCGGCGCTTGGCGGTGGCAAGCTGGTTCTCCGACAGGGTGACCCCGGTGACATGCGCCCCGTAGTCGCGCGCCAGCGTCAGCGCCATGCCACCCCAGCCGCAGCCGATGTCCAGCACCCGCATGCCGGGCTTCAGCAGCAGCTTGTGCGCGATATGGTTCTTCTTGGCTTTCTGCGCCGCCTCGAGGCTGAGTCCCGGATCGGTGAAATAGGCGCAGGAATACTGCATGTCCTGGTCGAGAAAGAGCCGGTAAAGGTCGTCAGAGATGTCATAGTGATGTTTCACGTTCGACTGCGAGCGCAGCGGGTTGTTGCGCTGCTCTATGCCGCGCAGCGCAACCCGCATCCGGTCCATCGCGGTGAACCAGCTTGGCATCCTGCCGGACTGCTGGTTGCGCACCAGCAGCGCGACGAATTCGTAGAGCTTGTGCGCCGGGCAGTCGATTCTGCCATCCATGTAGCCCTCGCCGAGGGCCATCACCGGGTTTCGGCACAGCGCGGCGACAATGCTGTCGTCGGTGAGAGTCACTTCGGCCTTGGGACCGGCGCCGGGACCGTAGTCGCGGCTCATGCCGTCGGGCCAGGTGACCCGCAAGCGGCCTTCAACAATGAGTCTTTTCAAAATGCGTTCGAGGACGGATTGCCACATTGCCGGACCCCCTAAGATATTCCCTGTTTGAAAAAGGTCGAAAACGTTCGGAATCGCAAAAAGGTTCCCAGACGTTACAACATGAACGAAATATGGCAAATACCGTGGGCCTCCCTTGACTTCCCGTGGCTCTAGCGGTGTATCGGCGCCTAACTTTCCAGCAGTTTCCGAAGGGCAAGAGCCATGCATGCCTATCGCAGCCATACCTGCGCAGATCTGACCAAGGCCAACGTCGGCGAGACCGTCCGTCTCTCCGGATGGGTGAACCGCATCCGCGATCACGGCGGCATTCTCTTTATCGACCTGCGCGACCATTACGGCATCACGCAGGTCCTGTGCGACCCTGACAGCGCCGCCTTCGCGGACGTCGAGAAGGTGCGCTCTGAGTGGTGCATCCGCATCGACGGCGAGGTGAAGGCCCGCGACCCCGAGCTGGTGAACGCCAAGCTCCCGACCGGTGAAGTCGAAGTCTTCGTGCGCGACATCGAGGTGCTGGGCGCGTCGAACGAGCTGCCGCTGATGGTCTTCGGCGAGCAGGAGTACCCGGAAGAGACGCGCCTGCGCTACCGCTACCTCGACCTGCGCCGCGAGAGCATGCAGCGCAACATGACCCTGCGCTCGGATGTGGTCGCCTCGATCCGCCGCCGCATGTGGGGCAACGGCTTCCGCGAGTTCCAGACGCCGATCATCACCGCGTCCTCGCCCGAGGGCGCGCGCGACTTCCTCGTGCCGTCGCGCCTGCACCCGGGCAAGTTCTACGCGCTGCCGCAGGCCCCGCAGCAGTTCAAGCAGCTGATCATGGTGTCGGGCTACGACAAGTACTTCCAGATCGCGCCCTGCTTCCGCGACGAGGACCCGCGCGCCGACCGCTCGCCGACCGACTTCTACCAGCTCGACATGGAGATGAGCTTCGTCGAGCAGCAGGACGTCTTCGACACGATCTCTCCGGTGATCGCGGGCATCTTCGAGGAGTTCGGCGGCGGCCGTAGGGTCGACGCCCCCGGCGAATGGCCGCAGATCTCCTATCGCGACGCGGCCAAGTGGTACGGCACCGACAAGCCCGACCTGCGCAACCCGATCAAGATGCAGGACTGCTCCGAGCACTTCCGCGGCTCCGGCTTCGCGATCTTCGCCAAGTTGCTCGAGCAGGAGGGCACCGAGGTGCGCGCCATCCCCGCGCCCACCGGCGGCTCGCGCAAGTTCTGCGACCGGATGAACGCCTTCGCCCAGAAAGAGGGTCTGCCCGGCATGGGCTACATCTTCTGGCGCGAGACCGACGGCGCGATGGAAGCCGCCGGCCCGCTGGCTAAGAACATCGGCCCCGAGCGCACCGAGGCGATCCGCCAGCAGCTCGGCCTGGGTGTCGGCGACGCGGCCTTCTTCCTCGGCGGCAAGCCCTCGAGCTTCGAACGCGTGGCGGGCAAGGCGCGCGACGTGATCGGCGCCGAGCTCGGCCTGACCGAGACCGACCGTTTCGCATTCGCCTGGATCGTCGACTTCCCGATCTACGAGAAGGATGCCGAGTCCGGCGACATCGACTTCGAGCACAACCCGTTCTCGATGCCGCAGGGCGGCATGGACGCCCTGCTGGGCGATCCGATGGACGTGCGCGGCTTCCAGTACGACCTGGCCTGCAACGGCTACGAGCTGGTCTCGGGCGCGATCCGGAACCACAAGCCGGAGATCATGCTCAAGGCCTTCGAGATCGCCGGTTACGGCGAAGAAGAGGTCAAGAACCGCTTCGGCGCGCTTTACCAGGCGTTCCACTACGGCGCCCCGCCGCACGGCGGCTGCGCGGCCGGCATCGACCGGATCGTGATGCTGCTGGCGGATGAGCAGAACATCCGCGAGGTCATCATGTTCCCGATGAACCAGCGCGCCGAGGACCTGATGATGCAGGCGCCCTCCGTGCCTGCCTCG
Source organism: Salipiger mangrovisoli (assembly GCF_015223355.1). Taxonomy (GTDB): domain Bacteria; phylum Pseudomonadota; class Alphaproteobacteria; order Rhodobacterales; family Rhodobacteraceae; genus Salipiger; species Salipiger mangrovisoli. Next base: position 249,929 of record NZ_JADFFK010000002.1, read on the forward strand.
GACCAGCTGATGGACCTGTCGCTGCGGGTCATCCCGCAGGAATGATCCCGATGCTAGAGACGCTCAGATCCCGCGGCTTCGATGTGGAAGTCCGCAACCATGCCGCGGCGATCCTGAGCGTCGATTTCCCCGAGGAGACGGCCGAGCTGGTCGAGACGCTCTCGGAGTTCACCATCGAGCTTTCAGAGTTGATCGCCGGCGGCGGCGGCGAGTCGGGGCAGACCCAGAGACTGCGGCGCGCGCTCAGCGCCCGCGGCTGGGAGAAGCACAACTTCCTTGTCCAGACCATCGTCGATGGCGTCGAGCGCGACTCGATTTCGCATGAGATCGACCACGTGCGCCGCGCCGGGGCGGGGCGGCTGGCGCTCGAGATCGAGTGGAACAACAAGGACCCGTTCTTCGACCGCGATCTCGAGAATTTTCAGCGCCTGCATGCACAGTCGGCGATCTCTCTGGGGATCGTGGTGACCCGCGGCTCGACGCTGCAGGACCGGATGCTGCCGCGGATCCGTGGCTGGCTCGAGGCGAACGGGCTGCAATCCGAGGAAGACCTGCAACGGCTCGGCATCGGCGACCGCACCGCCAAGCAGCGCGCTGCGGTCGAGGCGCAGCTCGCCAAGGGCATGTCTTTCCCCGAGGCCTTCGCCCGCAAGTTCGTCGCCGACAAGTTCGGCACCGCCACCACGCATTGGTCGAAGCTCGACGAGCGGGTGCGCCGCGGCGTCGGCAACCCGTGCCCGCTGGTGCTGATCGGCCTGCCGGATGCGATCCTGCAGGGCTGACCGCCGGGCGGTTTACTCGGCGGCGACGCTCGAATTGTAGCTGTAGGTCTTCCAGGTAGGCTTGTAATCGGCGTCGGCCTGGTTGCCCCAGACCGTCCAACCGTCGCGCACCCCGCGCCCGAACATCTCGAGATAGGGCCCCTTCGAGCAGCTTTCGATCAGCGCGTATTGCTCATCCGGCTTGCGCGAGTGCTCGCGCTTGCGGGTCTGAAGCATGTTCACCTGCCGCCGGCCCGCGTCTTCGGTGCGGGCGTACTTGCCGCGCACCCCGAAGAGCAGAAGTTCGGTCACGTTGCGGAAATAGAAGCCAACGCCGCGACCGTCCGAGCCGCCATCCTTGCGGATCTTGTGCCAGACGATGTTCGACTTGTACTCGAAGCCCCAGGACTTGAGCACTTGCAGCCCCTCGGGCAGCAGCGCGTTCGGCACCCAGAGGTAGCAATGCGCCGTGTCCTGCAGGTGGTCCGCGACGGGCAGCGCGCAGATCTCGTCCAGCGTCATCGTCGGGTAGCGCGCCAGGCGCTTGTGCTCTGGGGCCACCTTTCCGGTGCGGTTGGTGAACCGCCACGGCGGATCCGCCATCACGGTGGCGAACCGGTCTTCCCCCAGGAAATCGGACAGATGTTGCGCGGCGCTTTGTGTCATTGTCGAAATATAGCCCCCGGATCGAGCAAATGTCACGCGGCTTTCGCGCCCCGCGCGTGGCATTTGTGCTCTATCTCAGATCGCGAACAAAAATGGAACGATTCGACGCTGGGGAAGGCGGAGAATTGCCTCGACGTTGCCTCGACGTTGGCTCGCCCGGCGCGCGCCGCGCCGCCCGCCCGCGAGCGCCATGCAGAAGCAGGTGGGCCCTGAACCCTGGATACCAGCCCAAGTGGCGAGAGCCGCGCGCGACCCCGGCGGGCAACGCATCCGGGTGCGGATGTCCAGAGCGCCAAAAGGGCTGGGTCGCAAGGGGCGGGGCGTGTTTGCCGCGGCGCTGGCTGAGGGCCAGCGCGCGGCCCGGGTGGCGGATCAATCTTCGAGATGATCTTCCTTTTTCTTCTCGATCAGCCCCAGCTCCTTCTTCTTCCGGTCCAGGAAACGCTTGCCGTAGGCGTCGTTGTCCTGCTCGCCGACCACCTTGCGGGCGCGGGTGAAGACCTCTTCCTCCTCCTCGTCCATGTGGTGCTCGTAGTCATGCTTGAGCGTCCGAAAGCGAGTCAGCCAGCCTGGCGAGGACATGTCCATCTCGTTCAGCTCCTCGAGGATCTCGTCCATCTCGGCATGTTCATGCACCGAGTGGCGGGCGGCATCCTGGCCCCAGGTGTGCTTCATCAGTTCGGCGTAGAACTCCTCTTCCTCGGCGGCCGAGTGGGACTTGATGTCGCGATAGAAGGACTCCCACGCCTCGCGGCGTTCCGGGCTGTCGCCGCTGGTTGCGTCGATGCGCTCGAGCAGGGCGCGGTGGGTTTCATGGTCCTTCTTGATGGCGTCGTAGATCGAGGTCATGGCAGCTCTCCGCGTGCAGATGGCGATTTTCCTGCAAACGCGGCGGGCGCGGCCCCGGTTCCGGTGCCGCTGGCTCAGATCGCCAGGCGGGTGGCCATGCGGTGCCGCAGCAGCGCGGCCAGGGCGCTGATCGCCGGCGCCGTAGGTCGCTGCTCGGCGCGGGCGAGAGACAGCGCCAGCGCCGCACCTTCGAGCGCGCCATCCCCCGCGCTGCGCGCAAGTCCGCTGAGAAACTGGGCAAGGTAGTCGGCGAGCGCGGGCTCGTCCGCCTCCTGCAAGAGCGCCACGGCGTGGCTGAGGTCATCCTGATAGGCCAGTGGATCGGGGTTGATCGGATCGTCCGAGACCAGTCGGATTCCGCCCGGCCGACGGCTTTCGGGCAGGGCGGCAATGATCGCGTTCTGGAATTCCAGCAGGCTTTGCAGCGGCTTCTCGAGGAAGCCGTCCGCGCCGGCGGCGCGCAGCACGTTCTCGGCGAAAGGATCGCCGCTGATCCCGAGGATGACCGGCAGCCGCGGGCCGCAGGCCACCAGCTCGGCGACCAGCTCGGCCCCCGAGCCGTCAGGCAGGCCGAGATCGATCACCGCGATGGTCGGGCGGTAGAGCGTCAGGTGCCGGCGCGCCGCCTGCAGGCAATCGGCGCGGCGGATCCGTGCGCCGCTGCGCAGGGCCATCAGCCGCAGCGCGTCACAGGCGTAGCGGCTGTCCTCAACCGCCAGGACCGTCATGCCGAGCAGCGGGCGCGTGGCGGTGGGGCGCGGAGGATAGGGCGTGTTGCGGTCGCTGTCGGTCATCTCGCTGTCGGTCATGTGCTGTGTTCCTGTGGCGTTTTCCTGTGGTTTTCCCCTGTGAAACCGGCCGCGCCGTGGCGGCGCCTGCGGGATCTCTGGTGGTGTCGATGCAGGACCATCCTGCACCCACGTGGCTAATGGGCGGTTAATGGACGCACCCGGCTTGCGGGGCAGGGGCCGGGCGCGCGATAACCGGGCGACGCGAGGATTCGAGGGAGAGTGTCATGATCGGTCGTCTCAACCATGTCGCCATTGCCGTGCCCGATCTGGAGGCCGCCTCGGCGATGTACCGCGACACGCTGGGCGCAAAAGTGGGCGCGCCGCAGGACGAGCCGGACCACGGCGTGACGGTGGTGTTCATCGAGCTGCCCAACACCAAGATCGAGCTGCTCTACCCGCTCGGGACGGAGTCGCCGATCAAGGGCTTTCTGGACAAGAACCCCTCGGGCGGCATCCATCACGTCTGCTACGAGGTGGACGACATCCTCGCCGCTCGCGATCACCTGAAGGCGCAGGGTGCACGGGTGCTGGGCAGCGGCGAGCCGAAGATCGGCGCGCATGGCAAGCCGGTGCTTTTCCTGCATCCGAAGGATTTCCAGGGCACGCTGGTCGAGCTGGAACAGGTCTGAGGCACGGTCATGGCAATCACATCCGGCATCGTGCTTTTCGCGGTCATCTGGTTCATGACCTTCCTTTGCGTGATCCCCGTGCGGCTGAAGACGCAGGGGGATCTGGGCGAGATCGTGCCCGGCACCCATGCGGGCAGCCCCGAGGTGCACAACCTCAAGCGCAAGGCGTGGATCACCACGGGGATCACGGTGGTTCTCTGGGCCATCTTCGCGGGGATCATCTTCAGCGGGATGATCTCGGTGCGGGACATCGACGGCTGGATGTTCAACCGGATGGGCCCGCCGGTGACGGCTGGCGAGTGACCCCGCCAGCCCCGGATGCTTAGACCGTTCGCCTAGCCTGCGGGGCGTTCGCCCTGCAGCCGGTGGTAGAGGTGGGTGAAGGTCGCCGCCCCGAGGATCGGGATCAGCAGGTTCACCAGCGGCACCGACAGCGGCAGGGCCATCAGCACCCCCGCGACCCAGATCGTCACCATGTGGCGGCGGCGCAGCACGGCAGCCTTTTCCCGCCCGACCCGGCGCATCGCCGCGAGGGTGAAATATTCCCGTCCCAGCAGAAAGCCGTTCAGCCCCCAGAAGATGAAGGGCGCGAAGGGCGCGAAGAAGATGTAGAGCACCAGCGCCACGAGGTTGGCGGCAATCATCACGCCGAGGAAGCTCAGCGTGTCGCGCAGCGCCTCGCCCCAGCTCACCTCGGTGGCCGGACCGAGCGCCGGGTAATGCCGATCCTCGACCGCCTGTGCCACGTCGTCGAGGAAGAACGAGGTGATCGCCGAGGCGACGGGCACCATCAGAACCACCGAGAGGAGCATCATCAGCGGCACCGCGCCCCAGCTGATCGCCGTGTCGACCCAGGTGATCTCGCCGATCCAGGGCAGGGTGACGGTGTCGCCGACCAGCCAGCCAACCACGGTGACGAAGACGAAATAGATCAGCACGAAGAGCCCGACCGTCAGGCCGAGTCCCTTGAGCAGCACCGACCGGAAGCGCGGATCGCCGATTTGGGCGATGGCGGCGAGGAAGGACGCGGGGATCATGCGTCCAACCAGGTCGTGATCGACTTAAGGTCCGGGCGCGGGCGATCCGGTGGAGCCGAGGTCTCGGTGCCGATGTGAAGGAACCCGGCAACGCGCTCGTTCTCGGCCAGCCCCAGGGTCTCGGAGACAAAGGTACGGTCGTGCGAAGCCCAGCCGGTCAGCCAGTTGGCCCCCCAGCCGGAAGCCAGTGCGGCGTTGAGCAGCGCGAGGCAGGCGGCACCGGCGGAATAGGTCTGTTCCAGGGCGGGAATCTTGGGGCTTTCCTTCTGCACCTCGATCACCGCGACGCAGAGCGGGCTGTCGGCGAAGGCGGCGCGCGCCTTGGCGGCCTGGTCGTCGTCGATGTTCAGCGCCGCCGCGCGTGCGGTCACCGCGTCCGCCAGGCGGTCGAGCGCGCCGCGCTCCAGCACGATGAAGCGCCAGGGCTCGAGCTTGCCATGATCCGGCGTGCGCGCCGCGGCGGTGAGCAGCGGCAGAAGTGCATCGCGGTCGGGCGCGGGGCCGGTCAGGGTCTTTGCCGGACGCGAGCGCCGGCTGAGCAGGAACGCCATGGCCTGCGGGTTGGGGGTGGGCATCGCCGTCTCCTCAAGTCAGTCGCCCTTATGTCTGCGTTTGGCGGCACGAATTCAACCGCTTGCGATCCCTGCGGCTGTTGCCTCCGCCCGCGCGGGCAAGGGCCGAACTCAGGTGCGCCCCGGCGGGCCGGCTGCTATCACTTCCCGCACCCGCGCAAAGGAGCCTGACATGGCCAAGCCCGACCTCACCCATCTCGCGACGCCCGGCGCGGTGCTGGAGCTGCGAGTCACGCCAAAGGCCTCGCGCAACGAAATCCGAGAGGAAGGCGGTCAGCTCCGCGTCTATGTCACCACCGTGCCCGAAAACGGCAAGGCCAACGAGGCGGTGGTCAAGCTGCTGTCGAAGGCGCTCGGGGTGCCGAAATCAAGGCTCACGCTGGTCCGCGGCGCGACGTCGCGGGACAAGGCCTTTCGGGTAGAGGAGTGATCACTCCACCGAACGGGTGTAGACGCCTTCGGGCAGGCTGATCGCCGCGGCGAGATCACGCATCTGGGTGATCGAAAGCGTGATCTTGTTCACCCTGTCGGTGCGGGGATCATACTGTTCGACCGTGACGCATTCCTCGAAACTCGAGACAATCACGTCTTCCTGGAGATGCGGCTCGCCCTCGTCGACGAGGGTGACCACGGTGGCGTCGAATTCGTGCTCGATGCTGAACATGGCCCCAGCCTAGACCTGCCGCCCCGCGGCGCACAATCCGCAAAACGTACGGCATGGTCACGGCGCGGCCAGAGACGCGCGGAAAGCACAATGATGCCAGCCCGCGCGCAGCGCTCTGGCGCCCACCGGCTGTGCCGCCTATCCTGAACGGCATGACCCGAACCGGAGCGACCCGCCCCATGCGCCGACTTCTGCCCCTTCTCTTCGTCCTTGTCTCGGCCTGTACCGTGGCGCCGATCTCCTCGGTGCCGACCGGCGGCAGCGATCCGTTCTCGGGGACGGGCTCGCGCGCCGCGCAACAGTTCACCGAGGTTGTCCACAGGGTCGAGCCAGTGGCCGAGGGGCAGTGCAGGAACTACACCCGTGGCGGCACGAACTGCGATTTCCTGATCGTGGTGGATGACCGCCCGGACTCGACGCCAAATGCCTTCCAGACACGCGACAGACAGGGCCGTCCGGTTCTGGCGTTCAACCTCGCGCTGATCCGCGAGGCGCAGAACGCCGACGAACTGGCCTTTGTCATGGGCCACGAGGCTTCTCATCACATCCTCGGGCACCTCGATCGGGTCCAGGAGGATGCGGCGATCGGGGCAATCATCTTCTCCGGCATCGCCGCGATGACCGGGGCCGACGAGGCTTCGGTGCGCAGCGCCGAGGAATTCGGCGCCTCGGTCGGCGCGCGCACCTTCACCAAGAACTACGAGCTGGAAGCGGATGAGCTGGGCACGGTGATCACCCTGCGCAGCGGCTTCGATGCGATTCGCGGCGCGCGTTTCTTCGAACGCCTGCCCGATCCGGGCAACCGCTTCCTGGGCACCCACCCGCCGAACGGCGAGCGAATCGACACCGTCCGGCGTACCGTGGAGGCCTATCGCGCCGGTGGCGGTGCCTGACGTTGATGTGCATCAAGGGCGCCTGCGCCCGGACCTGATACGCTCTGACCCGAGGTAGGCCCAAAGGGGCTGCACAACAGGGAGAAGAGCCATGCCCGGAGCGAAGGATTTCAAGCGCCACGCCGGTCTCGTCGATCAGATGGCCGGAGCGCTCGGTGTCGATCTTGAAGAGCAAATGCTGCGCGGCCGACTGAGCTTTGCCGGTCTCGAAGATGCGGTTCTGGCCTGCACCGGCTGCCACCGCCCAGGTGACTGCGAACATTGGCTCTCCACCCGTGACGGCGTTGCCGCCGCGACGCCGAGCTACTGCCGCAACGCCGACCTTTTCCGGCAGCTCTCCGGAGGCTGAGGCGATGATCTCGGCCAACATGCTGCGCGGCCCGAGGCCCTTTCCGCTTGGTGACGAACGCACGCATTACTGGCGTGTGCAGCGCATGGCGCGGGCAACCGGGCTGGATCTGGCCGAGGCACAACGCCTCGGCGTGCTGCCGCAGCACGATTGGGCGGGGATGGTGGGGCGCTGCCGCGGCTGCCTGTGGGCCGAGAATTGCGACCGTTGGCTCGACAAAAGACCCGAGATGACGGATGATCTTTGCGGGCCGCGGACCTGCCCGGAAGATTGTGTGAACCGCCGCGTTTTCGCGACGTTGCAGGGTGAACTCGATCACGAGGTGTGAGCCATGCTGGGCGATCACGCACGGCATTTCTGGATGGCGCGCAGCGTTGCGCGCGTGATGGGGCTGAATCTTAGCGACCAGATCGACATGGGTCGCCTCCGCCCCGAGGACTATCGGGTGATGGTGGCCGCTTGCCGCGGCTGTGCTCTGGTTGAGCAATGCGAGAAATGGCTGGCCACGCAAAGCGACCTGGCCAAGGCGCCGCCGCCGGGGTGCCGGATATCCGCCCCGCTGATGCGACTGTGCCGAACGGTTTGAGACAGGTGCACTTTTTTGAGAGGGGAGTGCATCTCACTGCGGCCCGTAGCAATGCTGGCGGGCCGCCTTTTTTTGCGGCCACTGCCGCGTTGAAGGATCTGCGGCCGTTTTGATATCTGCCGAAATGCCCAAGATTTGTGCCAATATCGCAGTATCGCTCTAAGGTCAGGCGGTTCGCTTTGACTTGCACCCGGCAACGCCGATAGCTAGTGGCGTTCAAAATTCTGGAGTACCCCCCGCATGGTCACGACCCGTCTTGCCGGCGCCGCGCTCGCGCTTGCGCTTTCCTTCGCATCCGGAGCCGCCTCGGCGCAGGAGTTCGTGGCCAAGATCGGCCATCTCGAAAGCACCGCGCAAAGCCGCCACGTGCACCTTGAGAAGGTCGCCGAGCTGGTCAAGGAGCGCACCGAGGGCGCGGTCGAGCTGCAGATCTTCCCGCAGGGCCAGCTGGGCAACCAGCGCCAGATGAACGAGGGTGTCCAGCTCGGCACCATCGAGGGCACCGTCGCCCCCGCCGCCTTCCTCGGCGGTTTCAACCCTGCCGTGTCGATCCTCGACATCCCGTATCTGCTGCCCGAGGACGCCGGGAAGGCGCAGGCTCTGCGCGACGGTCCCTTCGGCCAGGCGCTGCTCGACACCTTCGCCGACAAGGGCATGGTGGCGCTGATGCTCTGGCCGAACGGCAAGAAGCAGTTCACCTCGAACAAGCCGCTCGACAACCTCGCCGCCTTCGCCGACCAGAAGTTCCGCGTGATGGACAGCTCGATCCTCATCGAGCAGTTCAATGCGCTGGGTGCCTCGGCCATCGCGCTGCCCTTCGGCGAGCTCTACACCTCGCTGCAGACCGGCGTCGTGGACGGCGAGGAGAACCCGCTCGACACCATCAAGAACATGAAGTTCTACGAGGTGCAGGAAAACGTGGTGATCTCGGATCACGGTGCGATGGAAGACGTGGTGCTGTTCAACCCGATGTTCTGGGAGAGCCTGCCGGCCGAGTACCAGGACGTGATCAAGGGCACCTTTGCCGAGGTCATTCCGGATCTGACCGCGCACAAGGCCGCCGCCGTCGAAGAGGCGCTGCAGGTGATCAAGGACTCCGGCACCAACGTCCGCGTCGCCTCGCCCGAAGAGCGCGCCGAGCTGCGCGAGCTGACCTGGGGCCCGGCCTCCGAAGCCTATCTCGCCAAGGCCGGTGATGCCGGCGCGGCGTTGCTGGCGGCCTACGAAGAGGCCACGGCCGAGTAAGCCCCGTGCTCCGCACGTAGATCTACCAAGACCCTGAAAGGCGCCCGGTTCTCCGGGCGCCTCTTTGCAAGCCGCCGCCCGCGACAGACCCGGAGACCGCCCATGACATTTCTCACCCTGCTGCGACGGGTCGAGCGCACGATCCTCGTGGTGCTCTTCCTGACCATGGTGGCGCTGTTCTTCGGCTCGGTCGTCATGCGCGAGTTCGGCGGCACCATGGCCAGCCGCTTCGCCTGGATCGAAGAGGCGGTGCGGTTGATGAACCTCTTTCTCGTCTTCCTCGCGCTCGGCCTCGCGCTGGAACGCGGCAAGCACGTTGGCATCACCAACCTGCGTGACCGGCTCCCCGAGGGGGCGCGGCGCTGGCTGCTGCGCCTAATCGACACGGTGGGGCTGCTGTTCTCGCTCTACGTGGCCTGGCTCGGCGTGCAGATGGTGCAATTCGTGCTGAAATCCGGGCAGACCTCGCCGACGCTGGGACTGCCGATGGGGCTGATCTACCTCGCGCCGGTCATCGGCTTCCTGCTGCTGGCGCTGCGCTACGGGCTCAGTCTTTTCGGCGTCATCGACCGCTTCGCGGCGCAGGCGGAGGCCGAGTGATGCTGGTCCTGATCATCCTCCTCGCCGCCGGCCTGCTGCTCGCCGGTTTCGAGATGCTGCTGGTGCTGGGTGTGCCGGCGCTGGCCTACAAGGAACTCTTCTATGCCAGGCTGCCCGACCCGGCGATCGTGCAGAAGATCGTCGGTGGCATCGACCACACGACGCTGCTTGCCATCCCCTTCTTCATCTTCGCGGCGAACCTGATGGGCGCAGGGCAGATCGCGGCGCAGCTGGTCAATGTGGTGAAGGCGCTTGTCGGCCATGCGCGCGGCGGCATCGGTCACGTGGTCGTGGGCGGCTCCATGGCCTTCGGCGCGGTCTCGGGTTCGGCCCCGGCGACGGTCGCGGCGATGGGCCGGATGGTCTACCCCGAGATGCGCCGGGCCGGGTACTCGGACAGGTTCAGCCTCGGCCTGCTGGTGGCCAGCGCCGAAACCTCTCTGCTGATCCCGCCGTCGATCACCCTCATCGTCTACGGCTGGATGACCGGCACCTCCATTTCCCAGCTCTTCGCCGGCGGCCTGGCGGTGGGCATCGTGCTTGGCCTCGCCTTCGCGCTCTTCGTCTGGCTCGAGGCCGGCAAGGGCGGGGTGACCCGCGAGCCGCGCATGCCCTGGTCCGAGCGGCTCTGCGCCATCTGGCAGGCGAAATGGGCGCTGGGGATGCCGGTGATCATCCTCGGCGGCATCTACTCGGGGATCATCACCCCCACCGAGGCGGCGGCGGTCAGCGTGGTCTATGCCATCGTCGTCGAGGCCTTCATCCTGCGCAGCCTGACGTGGCAGGATCTTTTCGCGATCACCGAGCGCAGCGCCATCAACACGGCGATCATCTTCGTGCTTCTGGCGATGGGCGGGCTGATCTCGTTCTTCGTGACGCTGGCGCAGGTCCCGGCCGGGATCATCGGCATGCTGGACTCGGTCGATGCGGGCTGGATCACCTTCCTGATGGTCGCCAACCTCTGCTTCTTCATTGCGGGCATGTTCATCGACCCGAACTCGGCGATGCTGATCCTCGTACCGCCGCTCTTCCCGGTGGCGCAGTCGCTGGGGATCGATCCGGTGCATTTCGGCATGATCGTCACGCTCAATATCTCGCTGGGGATGATCACGCCGCCCTTCGGGCTCGACATCTTCGTGGCCTCGTCGACGCTGGGCAAGCCGGTGGCGCAGATCATCGCCGGGGTCTGGCCCTTCGTGGTGGTCAACATCCTCGTGCTGCTGCTGATCACCTACGTGCCGCAGATCTCGCTCCTTGTCCCGAAACTGATCTTCGGCTGAGCCCGGCGCGCGGCGGCTCTCCACATCGCCGCGCGGCCCTGCTACACCTGCGACAACCTCGCGAGCAGAAGGGCATGCCATGACCACTCCGAAACCCGTTGTCCTGACCATCCTCGACGGCTGGGGGCTGCGCGACGAGACGGCCTACAACGCCCCGGCGCTGGCCAGGACGCCGACGATGGACCGGCTCTACGCCACCTGCCCACATGCCACGCTGACCACCTTCGGGCCGGACGTGGGCCTGCCCAGCGGGCAGATGGGCAACTCGGAAGTCGGTCACACCAACATCGGCGCGGGCCGGGTGGTGGCGATGGATCTGGGCCAGATCGACCTTGCGATCGAGGATGGGTCGTTCTTCAAGAACGAGGCCATTCTGGACTTCGCCGCCAAGGTGAAGGACGCGGGCGGGCGGGCGCACCTGATGGGCCTCGTCTCGGATGGCGGCGTGCACGGCCATATCACCCACATCAAGGCAGCGGTGAAGCTGCTGGTGGAGCAGGGGCTCGAGGTGGTGCTGCACGCGATCACCGACGGCCGCGACGTGGCGCCGAAGTCGGGCGAGGGCTTCGTGAAGGACCTTTCGGACAGCCTGCCCGCCGGTGCCAGCATTGGCACCGTCATCGGCCGCTACTACGCCATGGACCGCGACAACCGCTGGGAGCGGGTCGAGACGGCCTATGACGCGATGGTGAACGGCAAGGGCGAGACCGCCCCTGACGCGGTCACCGCCGTCAGCCAGAGCTACGCCAAGGACAAGACCGACGAATTCATCGCCGCCACCGTTGTGGGCGGCTACGAGGGGCTCAAGTCGGGCGATGGCTTCTTCTGCCTCAACTTCCGCGCCGACCGCGCGCGCGAGATTCTCGCCGCCATCGGCGCGCCGGACTTCGACGGCTTCGAGCGCGACAAGCCCGAGCTCTCGGCGCTGCTCGGCATGGTCGAGTATTCCGACAAGCACAACGCCTATATGACCACCGCCTATCCCAAGCGGGTGATCGTCAACACGCTGGGCGAATGGGTGGCCAAGCATGGGCTGACGCAGTTCCGGCTTGCCGAGACCGAGAAGTACCCGCACGTCACCTTCTTCCTCAACGGCGGCAAGGAGACCCCGGAGGAGGGCGAGGACCGCTTCATGCCCAAGTCGCCCAAGGTGGCGACCTACGACCTGCAGCCCGAGATGTCCGAACCCGAGGTGGCCGAGCGTTTCGTCGATGCGATCGAGAAGGGCTATGACCTGATCGTCACCAATTTCGCCAACCCCGACATGGTGGGACACACGGGCGATCTCGATGCGGCGATCAAGGCCTGCGAGGCGGTGGACGATGGGCTTGGCAAGGTGGTCGCGGCGCTCGAGAAGGTCGGCGGTGCCATGATCGTCATCGCCGACCACGGCAATTGCGAGACCATGTGGGACGACGCGACCAACGGCCCGCACACCGCCCACACCACCAACCCGGTTCCGGTGATCCTTTTCGGCGGGCCCGAGGGCGCAACCGTGCATGACGGCATTCTCGCCGATGTCGCCCCGACGCTGTTGCAGCTGATGAACCTGCCGCAGCCCGAGGAGATGACCGGGACGAGCCTGATCGACGGATGAAGGCGGCAGCGCTCCTTTTCTGCCTGATGGCAACTCCTGCGCTGGCGCAGGCGCCGGGCGAGGCGGCCCGTGCTGCCGCGCGGGCACTCGAAGAGGCGTCGGTGCAGCTGGGGCAGGCCGAGACCGCGCGCGACCGCGTCAAGGCGCTGACCCGCACCGTCGAAGCCTACGAGGACGGGCTCGCAGCTCTGCGCGACGGGCTGCGTGAGGCCGCGGTGCGCGAGACCGAACTGAGCCGCCGCCTTGCGGCACAGGAGGGCGAGGTGGCGCAGCTTCTTGGGGTGCTGTCGAGCCTGGGCAGCACCGCCGCCCCCGAGGCGCTGTTGCATCCGGCGGGGCCGGTCGGCTCGGCACGGGCGGGGATGCTGTTGGCGGCGGTGACGCCGGCATTGGCGCAGGAGGCGCGCGATCTGCGCTCGGACCTCGACGAGGTGGCGCAGCTGCGCACGCTCCAGGAAAGTGCGGCGCAGACTCTTCGCGAGGGTCTCTCGGGCGTCCAGCAGGCGCGCACCGAGCTGAGTCAGGCGGTGGCCGATCGCACCGACCTGCCCATGCGCTTCACCGAGGATCCGGTGCGCACCGCGATCCTGATCGCGGCCACCGAGACGCTCGAGGGCTTCGCCTCGGGCCTGTCGCATATCGTATCGGACGAGGCCCCCAATACCTTGCCGCCGGTCGATGCAAGGCGCGGCGCGCTGCCGTTGCCGGTGCGTGGACAGGTGCTGCGCGCGGCGGGCGAGAGCGATGCCGCCGGGGTTTCCCGGCCGGGAATCGTCATCGCCACGCTTCCGCAGGCCATCGTCACCACACCCACTGCCGCCACCGTGCGTTATTCCGGCCCCTTGCTCGACTATGGTCTCGTGACCATCCTCGAGCCCCAGCCGGACCTGCTCTTCGTGCTTGCCGGGCTCGACGAGAGCTATGCCGCGACGGGCGAGATCCTGTCCGAAGGCGCGCCGGTGGGTTTGATGGGGGATGCAGCAAGTGACACGGCGTCACCGTCACGTGAAGGTTCCGGCGCTGGACGCACGGAAACCCTGTATATAGAGGTAAGAGAGGGCGACGCCCCCGTGGACCCGCTAGAATGGTTCGCCAGCGACAAGGGATGATCTGAGGATGAACAAGTTTCTGATGGCCGCTCTGGGCGGCACGGTGGCAGGGGTTGTGGCGACGACGCAATTCGTCGGCCCTCTGCTCGCACAGGAAGCCGAGAAGAACACCAGCGTCTACGAGCAGCTTGACCTCTTTGGTGACATTTTCGAGCGCATCCGCGCGCAATATGTCACCGAGGTCGATGACAAGAAGCTGATCGAGGCTGCGATCAACGGCATGCTCACCTCGCTTGACCCGCATTCCAGCTACCTGCCGCCCGATGATGCCGCCGACATGCGCGTGCAGACCCGCGGCGAGTTCGGGGGACTCGGCATCGAGGTCACCCAGGAAGACGGTTTCGTGAAGGTCGTCTCGCCGATGGATGGCACCCCGGCCGACGAGGCAGGGGTCGAGGCCGGCGACTTCATCACCCATGTGGATGGCGAGTCGGTGCTCGGACTCTCGCTCGACGAGGCGGTGGACAAGATGCGTGGGCCGGTCGGCTCCGAGATCGTGATCACCGTGGTGCGCGAGGGCAAGGACGAGCCCTTCGACATCTCGATCATCCGCGACACCATCACCCTCACCGCCGTGCGGACCCGTCTCGAGGGCGACAGCGTGGTGCTGCGCGTGACCACCTTCAACGACCAGACCTTCCCCAATCTCGAAGAGGGGCTGGCCAAGGAGGTCGAGGCCGCGGGCGGCATGGACAAGGTCAACGGCATCGTGCTCGACCTGCGCAACAACCCCGGCGGGTTGCTGACCCAGGCGATCAAGGTGGCCGATGGCTTCCTCGACAAGGGCGAGATCGTCTCGACCCGTGGCCGCAACGCCTCGGACGGCGAGCGCTACAACGCCACGGCGGGCGACCTGTCCAATGGCAAGCCGATCGTCGTGCTGATCAATGGCGGCTCCGCCTCGGCCTCCGAGATCGTCGCCGGCGCGCTGAAGGATCACCGCCGCGCCGTGGTTGTCGGCACCAAGAGCTTCGGCAAGGGCTCGGTCCAGACGGTCATGCCGCTGCGGGGCGATGGTGCGATGCGCCTGACCACCGCGCGCTACTACACGCCCTCGGGCCGCTCGATCCAGGCGCTCGGCGTCTCGCCCGACATCGTTGTTGAGCAGCGTCCGCCCGAGCCGGAGAACGAAGAGAACGCCGTGCCCGGCTTCGGCCGCTCCGAGGCCGACCTGCGCGGCGCTCTGGACAACGACAGCCTGACCGAGGACGAGATCCGCCAGATCGAGGAAGACCGGGCCAAGGCCGAGGATGCCGCCAAGCTGCGCCAGGACGACTACCAGCTGGCCTATGCGATCGACATCCTCAAGGGCCTCAGCGTGCTCGGCGACGAGCAGGCGCTGATGCAGCAGGCGCAGGCCGCCGACAAGTAAGACCGCCGGTCGGGATAACTGAAGAAAGGCGCGTCCCACGGGGCGCGCCTTTTTCCATGGAAGGCCCGCGCGCCTGGCTGCCCTTCCAAAACGCCCGCACCGGCGCTAGCGTGCGGCCACAATCCAGGAGCCTGCTGATGAAGACCATGACCCCCGAAGAGATCGCCGCGCTGCCCTATCGCCGCAACGTCGGTGTGATGCTCGTCAACGCCGCCGGACATGTCTTCGTCGGCCAGAGGCTCGACAGCGAGGTGCCCGCCTGGCAGATGCCGCAGGGCGGGATCGACAAGGGCGAGGCGCCGCAGGAGGCCGCCCTGCGCGAGCTCGAGGAAGAGATCGGCGTCAGCCCCGCGCTGGTCACCGTCGAGGCCGAGACCGACGGCTGGCTGTCCTACGACCTGCCGCATGACATCGTGCCGCGCATCTGGAAGGGCCGCTACAAGGGGCAGGAGCAGAAATGGTACCTGCTGCGCTTCCACGGCGAGGACGCGCAGGTGAACATCCAGACCGAGCACCCGGAGTTCTCGGAATGGTGCTGGCTGCCCGCCGACGAGGTGCTGGGCCAGATCGTGCCCTTCAAGCGCCCGGTCTACGAGCAGGTCATTGCCGCCTTCCGGGAGAAGCTGTGATCCGTACCGCGTTTCTGTTTCTTGTTCTGTTGCTTGGTGTTGCCCGTCCGGCCTTCGCGCTGAAATGCCTGCCGCCGGATGTCGCCCGCGACGTGCGCGCCGCCGAGGCCGAGCAGACCGAGTGGGTCGCGGTGAACGGCATGCTCGAGACCGGCCAGGTGCCGCGCAGTTCGGGCGAGGTGCCTGCGCGCTTCTGGGGCTGGACGCTGGGGAAGGGGGGATTCAAGCGGCCCTTCGATCGGCGCATCACCCTGCGCGTCTCCTGCTACGGGCCATGGTGCGGCGCGGCCGAGACCGGCCCGATGGCGGCGCTGCTGAAGCGCGAGGGCGATCGTCTGGTGCTGATCGCCGACCCCTGCAATGCCAACCGCTGGCCGAGCCCCAGCGCCCGTCAGGTGAAGGCGCTGGAAAAAAGCTGCGGCGCGGGCTGCCGCTGAGTTACCGCAGGCGGTGAAGCACCTCGAGCGAGGCGTAGCCGTCCGGCACGACGCCCACCGCGCGCTGGTAGTCGCGCAGCGCCTTGATCGTGTTCGGCCCGATGCGCCCGTCGGCGCCGGACGGATCGAAGCCCGCCTGCTTGAGCCGCACCTGAAGCTCCTTGCGCTCGTCGCTCGTCAACGCGCGCTCGTCGTCGGGCCAGTTCGAGCGGATCGGCGCGCCGCCCATGATCCGGTCAGCCAGATGCCCGACCCCGATCACATAGGCATCGGCGGCGTTGTAGCGCGAGATCACCTTGAAGTTCTTGAAGGTCAGGAAGGCCGCGCCCTTGTAGCCCGCCGGCAGCAGCAGCCTGGCCGAGCCGAAGTCCTGCACCGGGCGGCCATCCATGGCGACCACGCCCAGCTTCGCCCAGTCCGAGGGCATGCGATTGGAGCTGCCCGCCAGTTCGTAGTCGAAGCCGCGTGGCAGCTGCACCTCGACTCCCCAGGGCTGGCCGTGGATCCAGCCGTTCTCGGCCAGGTAATGCGCCGTCGAGGCCAGCGCATCCGCGGGGTTGTCCGACCAGATGTCGCGCTTGCCGTCGCCGGTCCAGTCCACCGCCAGCGCGCGGTAGGACGAGGGGATGAACTGCGTGTGGCCCATCGCCCCGGCCCAGCTGCCGGTCATCTTTTCTGCGGTGGTGTCGCCGTCCTGCACGATGCGCAGCGCGTCGATCAGCTGCCCCTCGAAGAACTTGCCGCGCCGCGAGCCATAGGCCAGCGTCGCCAGCGCCGGGATCACCGGATGCGTGCCGCGGTGGGTGCCATAGGCGCTTTCCATGCCCCAGATCGCCAGGACAACCTGCCGCTCGACGCCGTAGCGCGCCTCGATCTGGCGCAGGAGCTGGTCATTGGCGGCCAGCGCCGCGCGGCCGTTCTCGATGCGCGTGTCCGAGACCGCCGAGCCGAGGTAGGCCCAGAGCGTCTTGGTGAACTCGGCCTGGTTGTTGATCTTGTGCAGCGCATCGGCGTCCAGTGTCACGTTGCGCAGCGCAGCATCCAGCGTGCGCTCGCTGATCCCCTCGGCACCGGCGCGGGCGCGGAACCCGACGAGCCAGCGGGCGAACTCCCGCTGCACCTCGCTCGACGGCACGACCTTGACCACCTGCGCCGGTTGCGCGGCGGCAAAAGCCATCGGCCGCACCGCCGGGCGTGCCGAGATCACCGGGGCGGTAAAGTCGTCTATGCGCTCGGCCTGCACCTGCGTGGCCATCAGGCACAGCGCGAGGCCGGAAAGGCTCCGTTTCATCTGGGGTCCCCTTACTGCTCGTGTTCTTATTGTCCGAAAGGCTACCTTGCGCAGGACGATTTGCGAAGGAGGGGCGGCGATCACTTTTTGCCCCGTCGGCAAGAGACCGCGGACGGGAATGCGCCTCAGAGCCGGATCGCGCAGTTGCCCCGCTCGGCCTGCATGCGGTCCATGAAGCCGCGCAGCAGCGGCACGCGCTCGGGCCGGAACGACAGCTCGAGCACCTCCATCCCGGCCATCCGGTCGAGCCGGAAGGTGCGGTAGTCGTCGCGCAGCAGGCACCATGCGATCAGGCAATGCGAATTGTCGAGCAACAGCAGCGACAAAGGCTTCACCTCGCGCTGCGTCGCTGCCCCCTGCGCGTCGCGGTAGTCAAACCGGATGTGCCGTTCCTCGCGGCAGGCGCAGCGCAGCAGCGCCGCGTCGATGGTCGGCGGGGCAGGGGGCGAGAAGCGGTGCGCGGTCAGCACCGCGTGGCGCAGCTGGTGGGCCTGCCGCTCGGGCAGGCGGGCGCGGAGCTTGGCCAGCGCGTTGCGCGCCGCATGCGCCAGCGCGGGATCGGCCAGCGCCTCGACCTCGCGCAGCCCCAGCACCAGCGCCTCGAGCTCGTCCTCGTCGAAGGACAGCGGCGGCAGGTGCGGATCCTCGATCAGGGTGAAGCCGTAGCCCGCCTCGCCGTCGATCACCGCGCCGAGCCCGCGCAGCGAGCCGATGTCGCGGTAGAGCGTGCGTTCGGACACCCCCGTCTCCTGCGCCAGCGTGGCGGCCGTGACGGGCGAGGGCAGGCGGCGCATCGCCTGCATGAGCTGGAAGAGGCGTTCGGTACGGGACATGGCACGATCATCCTGCACCCTGCTGACAGTTTCCGGCAAGAGCCGCGGCTAGGGTCCGAGGGGCCGGCGCTTCCTTTTCCCCAGTCCCCAAAGGACCCTTCCCATGTTGACCCTGATTTCCTTTCCGCCCGCCCTCGGCGAGCCCTCGAACAGCCCATTCTGCGTCAAGGCAATGATCCTGCTGGAAATGTCCGGCCTCGACTGGCAGCCGCGCTTCGTGCCCATGCCCGAGGGCCCCTATGGCAAGTTGCCGGTGCTCGAGACGTCCCAGGGCGTGGTGCCCGACAGCGCGCTCATCCAGCAGTGGCTCGAGGCGCAGGGGGCCGACTTCTTCCCCGGTTTCGATGCCGCCGCGCGCGGCATGGCCCATTCGGTGATGCGCATGGTGGAAGAGAGCCTGCGCTGGCAGGTGGCGCATGACCGCTGGCTCGACGCCCGCGTCTGGCCGCAGTTCTTCCCGCATGTGTTCAAGGGCATGCCCGACGGGCTCGAGGCCAAGGTGCAGGAGGGGCAGCGCCAGGGCATGACCTGGCACGGAGTCGCGCGCTACTCGGAAGAAGACCGCTGCGCGCTGGCCGAGATGGACATGGACGCGCTGATCGCGGTGCTGGGCGAGGGGCCGTGGCTGTTCGGCGCGCAGCCTTCGGCGGCGGATGCCTCGGCGCTGCCGGTCCTCAGCATGATCGACCGGCTACCCGGCGACACCGCGCTGCGCCGGGCGCTGCGCGCGCGGCAGCCGCTGATGGATTACGTCGCGCGCGGACGCGCGACGCTTTACGCGCCGCTCAACGCTCTGTCTTACGTGTCCGGCTGACCTTGCGGGCGGTCTTGGCGTCCTTGGCCCGGGCCTGCACGTCCTTGCGGCGTGCGGGCCCTTTGCCCTTGGGTCCCTTGCCCTTCGGGCCGCCGGGCGTCTTCTTGAAACGCCCATAGCCCGCGGGCTTGCGGTGGCGCGGTGCCTCGACCGCCTCGCCGGCAAGCTCCAGCAGCTCCAGCCCGATGCCGCCGGTCACCGGCGTGACGTCCACCAGCTTCACCCGCACGCGCTGGCCGAGCGTGATCAGCGTGCCGGTGTCGGCGCCCATCAGCGTGCCCGCGTCGCGGTCGAAGTGGAAAAACTCGTTGCCGAGGTTGCGGATCGGCACCAGCCCGTCGGCGCCACTCTCGTCGAGCTTCACGAAGACCCCGAACTTGGCGATGCCGCTGATCCGCCCGCCGAATTCCGCGCCGACGCGCTCCGACAGGTAGGCCGCGAGATAGCGGTCGGTGGTGTCGCGCTCGGCCATCATCGAGCGCCGCTCGGTGTCCGAGATGTGCTCGGCGGTCTGCTGCAGCCGCTCGATGTCCTCCTGGCTCAGCCCGTCGTCGCCCCAGCCGTGCGCCTTGATCAGCCCGCGGTGCACGATGAGGTCCGAGTAGCGCCGGATCGGCGAGGTGAAATGCGCGTAGTTGCGCAGCGCCAGGCCGAAGTGCCCGAAGTTCTCGGGGTTGTAGTAGGCCTGCGTCATCGAACGCAGCGTGGCGAGGTTGATGAGCTCGGCATCCTCGCGCCCCGCCGCATCATGCAGCAGCTTGTTGAGATGCGAGGTCTTCAGCACCTGCCCCTTGGCAAGGCTCAGTCCCGAGGCCAGCGCCGTCTCGCGCAGCGCGTCGAGCTTCTCGGGGGGCGGCTCCTCGTGCACCCGGAAGAGCAGCGGGGTGCGCTTGGCGATCAGCGTCTCGGCGGCGGCGACGTTGGCGAGGATCATGAATTCCTCGATCAGCTTGTGCGCATCCAGCCGCTCGACGAAGTTCACCGAGCTGACGGTGCCGTCCTCGGCCAGCACGATCCTGCGCTCGGGCAGTTCCAGGTCCAGCGGCTGGCGCCGCTCGCGCGCGGCGCGCAGGGCGTAGTAGGCATCGTAGAGCGGGCGGATCACGTCATCCAGAAGCGGCCCGGTCTTGTCGTTGGGTTGGCCATCCATCGCCTGCTGCACCTCGGCGTAGTTCAGCGAGGCGGGCGAGCGCATCAGCCCGCGGACGAAATGGTGCGTGCGCTTGTTGCCCTCGGAATCGATCACCATGCGCACCACGATACAGGCGCGCGGCACGCCCTCGTGCAGCGAACACAGATCGCCCGACAGCCGGTCCGGCAGCATCGGCACGACGCGGTCGGGGAAATAGCTCGAGTTGCCGCGCTTCTTGGCCTCGCGGTCAAGCTGCGAGCCCGGCAGCACGTAATGCGCCACGTCGGCGATGGCGACCCAGATCACGTGGCCGCCGGGGTTCTTCGGATCGGTATCGGGCTCGGCGAAGCAGGCGTCGTCATGGTCGCGCGCGTCCGAGGGGTCGATGGTCACCAGCGGCAGCTCGCGCAGGTCCTCGCGGCCCTTGAGCCCCGCGGGCTTCATCCGGTCGGCTTCTTCCAGCACCTTGGGCGGGAAGTCGTCGGGGATGCCGTGCTGGTGGATGGCGATCAGCGAGACCGCCTTCGGCTCCGAGGGATCGCCGAGCCGCATCACGATGCGCGCCTTCGGCAGCCCCATGCGCGAGGCGCGCGGCCCGGCCTGCTCGGCCTCGACCAGCTCGCCGTCCTTGGCGCCACCGATGGCGTCGGGGGCCACCAGCCATTCCTTGTCGGCGCCCTTGTCGATCGGCACGATGCGCCCGCCCTCGGGGCCCTTGCGGAAGATGCCGACGATCTTGCGCGGGCTGACACCGATCTTGCGGATCAGCCGCGCCTCGTAATTGTGGTCCGCCTCGTGCACCACCTGCAGCTTGGCAAGGATGCGGTCACCCTCGCCGAGCGCCGGGTCCGAGGCGCGCAGCACCAGCAGCACGATCGGCTCGACACCCTCGCCATGCCATTCGAGCGGCTGCGCGAAAAGATCGCCGTTCTCATCCGGCGCCTTGACCTGCAGCACCGACACCGGCGGCAGCCGGTCCGGGTCGCGGTAGGTCTTGTGACGCTTCTCCAGATGCCCCTCGGCCTCGAGCTCCTTGAGGATGCGCTTGAGGTCGATCCGCGCAGCGCCCTTGATGCCAAAGGCCTTGGCGATGTCACGTTTCGCGGTCTGGGTCGGGTGCGCCATGATCCAGTCGAGGATCTCGGCTTTCGAAGGCAATTTGCTCATGCCGCAGCCGTAACACGCGCCGCCGCCAGCGTCATTGCGATTCTCGCCGCGCTCGTGCGCCGTGCCCGCGGTTTCTTCCAGGAGGAAATATCCCGGAAAGCCGCCGCGGGCTGCGGGCGCAGAGCCCTCTCCGGGCGGTCGCTCAGGCCGCGCGCGCCTCGACCAGCGTCACCGCCTCGAAGGGCCGCAGCAGCGGATGCCCGGCGCGGTGATGCTCGGGCAGGGCACGACGGTCCGTGCCGGCCAGCACCGAGGCCCCGAGCCGCGCCGGATCGCGGCGGAGCCGCCCGATGTAGAGGCTCTCGGCCGCGAGGCCGGCGGCGCAGAGCGCGTCATGCGCGGGCAGCAGCAGCTGGTGGTAGCGGATCAGCGGACCGCAGGGTTCGAAGTGGGCGGCGAAGCCGTGAGTCAGGCTCTGCGCCGGAACCAGCACCGCCTCGCGCCCGAAGAGATATTCGACCTCGGACCCCGAGATCAGCAGGCGCTGGTGAGGGGCGACGAGGATGTCGCGTGTGAGCCCGAGGTAGGGCGCGCGCAGGCGCACCGGGCGGAAGCTGCCGAAGGCGGGCAGGGTGCGGGCGACGGTCTGAAGCACCGGCAAGGTCTTGCCTCCTCGGATCCGCACCTCGGCCCCGCTGCCGAGCCGGTCAAGGCGGCGCGGTCCCTGCGCCGTGTCGATGGGGATGGTGCCCGAGAGGGTGGGCAGCGGTCCGACCGGCTCGATCTCGTCCGAGACCGCGAAGAACAGAAGGTCGGGCGCGGTGTGGCGCAGTTGCGGATGCAGGATGACCGCCTTGACGTCCTCGTAGAAAGGCGGCGGCAGTGCCTGCACCTCGCGCAGCTGGCTGCCGTCGGTGTCGGGGCGCTCGACCGCGAGCCGCGCCCAGGTTCGGTCCGCATCCCAGCTCAGGCTCAGGCGCAGTGTCTCGGGGCGTCCGTCCTCGGGGTGGGCGATCACCGTGTGGAAAATCTCGCCGCCGCGGCTGGCGGCGAGGATGATGTTCCCGTCGGGAAGCACCTGAAGCGTCAGGCTCGCGGACAGCGGAAAGCCGCGTTCGTAGGCGAGGAGCGTTTTCGGCTCGGCGCGGGGGTCGATCCGGGTCTCGATCAGCAAGGTGCCGCGGGTCAGCAGCCGTCCGGGCAACTCCAGCGCCTCGGCAAAAGCCTGAGTGTCGATCCAGCGCGTCTCCTCGGAGGCGATCGCGATCCAGCTCATGTCGGGGGGTCCTGCTCGTTTTTCGCAAGGGTAGCACCGCGCCTGCCGGCGCGTCAGCCGCCGGTGGCCGCGTGCCCGCGCCTTGCGCCCTTTTCATCACATTTGCACGTGCGCGCCCGGCGCTGTAGCCAAGGGCAAACCATTGCCGGAGACGCGCCCATGACCATTCAGCCCACCGATCCCGTCCAGCTGACAGCCGATCTGATCCGCTGTCCCTCGGTGACACCCGAGGAGGGGGGTGCGCTGGTGTTGCTCCAGGGCCTTTTGGATGGGGCGGGCTTTGCCTGCACGCGCGTCGACCGGGGCGGGGTGGCGAACCTCTTCGCCCGTTGGGGCGGGAAGGGTCACGCCAAGAGTTTCGGGTTCAATGGCCATACCGACGTGGTGCCGGTCGGTGATCTTGCGGCCTGGACGGTCGATCCGTTTGGCGCGGAGGTGAAGGATGGCTTCATGTACGGGCGAGGGTCGACGGACATGAAATCCGGCGTTGCCGCCTTTGCCGCCGCGGCGGTGGATTTCGTGCGCGAGACGCCCCCCGAGGGGGCCATCGTGCTGACCATCACCGGCGACGAGGAGGGCGACGCGGTGGACGGCACCACGGCGCTGCTCGAGTACATGGAGGCGGAGGGCGAGCGCATGTCGATCTGCATCGTCGGCGAGCCGACCTGCCCGGACGAGATGGGCGACATGATGAAGATCGGCCGCCGCGGCTCTATGAACGCCTTTTTCACCATGACCGGCAAGCAGGGCCACTCGGCCTATCTGCACCGTGCCCTCAACCCGATGCCCGCCATGGCGCGGCTGATGGACCGGCTGTCGAGCCATGTACTCGACGAGGGCACCGAGCACTTCGATCCCTCGACGCTGGCCGTGGTGACCATCGACACCGGCAACCCGGCGACCAACGTGGTGCCCGCCCAGACCCGTGCCACGCTCAACATCCGGTTCAACGACACGCACACCGGGGCCTCGCTCTCGGACTGGTTGCGCGCCGAGACCGCAAAGGTGGACGCCGAATTTGGCACCCGCACCGAGCTGGTGTTCAAGATTTCGGGCGAGGCCTTCCTGACCCCGCCGGGTCTGCTGTCCGACCTTGTCGCGACCGCGGTCAAAGCCGAGACCGGGCGCACGCCTGAACTGTCGACCACCGGCGGCACGTCGGATGCGCGCTTCGTGCGGCACCATTGCCCGGTGGTCGAGTTCGGCCTGGTCGGCAAGACGCTGCATCAGGTCGATGAGAACGTCGAGGTGGCGCAGATCGGCCAGTTGAAGGCGATCTATACCCGGATGCTGCGCGACTATTTCGCCTGAGCTGTTGCGGGCCGGTCGCCGGCTCGGGCAGCGCGCGTCTTCGGACGGGGAGGGGCGTGATTCGCCCCTTCTGGCGCGGACGTTCCGCGGCGAAAGGGCCTCTCTAAGTCGCCGGGGTGACATTAGAATTCCCGGCGACCCCGCCTAATGGCGAAAATTTTGACAGGTTGCGACATTCCTGCCACGACCCCCGCAGAGCGTGGAGTTGCGGTAGACGAAGCCCGTTGCCTTGCGTATCTTCTTGGCAAAACGGGGCGCTTACGATCCCGACTTACAGAGGCAGTATTGGCATGTTCCCCGAACGGTTCTCGAACCTTCCGGCTTACGCGTTCCCGCGCCTGCGGGCGTTGCTCGATTCCTTCGAGCCCGGCGGCGAGGTCATCCACATGACCATCGGCGAGCCCAAGCACGCCTTCCCGGCCTTTGTCGGCGAGGTGCTGGCCGAGTCTGTCCAGGAGTTCGGCAAATACCCGCCCAACGAGGGCACGCCGGAACTGCGCGCCAATATCGCTGCCTGGATCGCCCGCCGCTACGGCGTGACCGTGGATCCCGAAACGCAGGTGACCACGGTGAACGGCACCCGCGAAGGACTTTACAACGCCGGCATGGCGCTCTGCCCCGAGACCAAGAACGGCCAGCAGCCCGCGGTGCTGATGCCCAACCCATTCTACCAGGTCTACGCGGTCTCGGCACTGTCGGTCGGGGCCGAGCCGGTCTACGTGAATGCGACGGACGCGACGGGCCATCTGCCCGACATCGCGGGCCTGCCCGAGGACCTGCTGGCGCGCACCGCGCTGGTCTACCTCTGTTCGCCCGCCAACCCGCAGGGTGCCGTCGCCGACCGTGCCTATTGGGAGACGCTGATCGCGCTTGGCGAAAAGCACGATTTCCAGATCCTCGCGGATGAATGCTACTCCGAGATTTACCGCGGCGAGGCTCCGGTGGGCGCGCTTCAGGTGGCGACCGAGATGGGCGCAGATCCCGAGCGGGTGGTGATCTTCCACTCGCTGTCCAAGCGTTCGAACCTGCCGGGCCTGCGCTCGGGCTTCGTGGCGGGCGGGCCGGAAAGCCTGCGCCGGATCAAGCAGCACCGCTCCTTTGCCGGCGCGCCGCTGCCGCTGCCGGTGCAGCGCGTGTCCGAGCGGGTCTGGGCCGACGAGGCGCATGTGGTGGAGAACCGCGCGCACTATCTCGAGAAGTTCGAGCTGGCGGATCGCATCTTCGGCAACGTGCCGGGCTACATGCCGCCGCGGGCAGGCTTCTTCCTGTGGCTGCCCGTGCAGGACGGCGAGGAAGCGGCGCTGAAACTCTGGAAGGAAACCGGCGTGCGGGTGCTGCCGGGCGCGTATCTGTCGCGTGACACCGAGGCGGGAAATCCGGGGAAGGGCTACCTGCGCGTGGCTCTGGTGGCCTCCCGCGAGGAAACCGAGCGCGGGCTGACCCGGATCCGGGACTGCCTGTACGGGCAATAAGAAAAAACGACGAGGCGAGCGATGGCATATCAGGTGAAGGGGCGTGACCCGCTCTTCGACAGCAACATGCAGGCCGCGATCGAGAAGCGGGGCAGGGAGCTGGGCGGCATCGCCCTGATTTTCCTCGGCCTCATGGCGGCGGCGATGATCGGCTCCTACACGCCGGACGATCCGTCCTGGCTCTCGGCCACCGATGCGCCGGTGCAGAACTGGCTCGGCCGGCTCGGGGCCTCGATCGCCGCACCCCTGTTCATGATCGTCGGCCTCGGCAGCTGGGGTCTCGCGCTGGTGCTGCTGGTCTGGGGCGTGCGCTTTGCCCTGCACCGCGGCGACGAGCGGGCGCTCTCGCGCGTCGTCTTCGCCCCGATCTGGATCGCCTTGGCCTCGGTCTATGCGGCGGGGCTCACCACCGGGCCGGAATGGACCCACAGCTTCGGCCTTGGCGGGCTGTTCGGCGACATGATGATGGGCACGGCCCTCGGCATCCTGCCACTGAGCGCGGGCTTCGGCCTGAAGCTGCTGACCGTGTTGCTGGGCGGCGGGCTTCTGGCGCTTGGCGCCTTCGTGCTTGGCTTCACCAAGCCCGAACTTCAGAACATCGCGCGCTTCCTGCTGGTCGGGTTGATCATGTCCTACGCCTCGCTGCTGAACGTCCTGGGGCGCGGTGCCGGCGGCGCCATGGCGGCGGCTCACAAGGCGCAGGCCGCGCATTCCGACCGCCGTGCGCGCCGGGCCGAGGAGGCCGCCGAGGCCGAGGCCTGGGCGGCCACCCGCTACGGCGACACCGAGGCGGTCAACGATTACGACCCCGACGACTATGACCCCGAGCCTCCCGTCCAGGCGCAGCGCCAGGTCTCTCGCGTGCGCCGCGCCGCGCCGCCGCCGCTGGAACTGGAACCCGAAGAGCCTGAGCTGCTCGATGAGGATGACGCCTACGCCTACGCGCAGATGCAGGCCTGGCAGCAGCCCGCCGCACCCGCCGTACAGGCTCCCGCCCCGCGCCCCGCGCCCGAACCGGCGAAGAAGCCGGGCCTGCTGGCCCGGATCACCCGCCGCGCTGAACCCGAACCCGAACCCTATGACGACGAGGTCGAGCTCTTGCCGATCGAACCCGACAACGGCGAGGACCGCATCCGCGCCAAGATCCTCCACGCGGTGAAGAGCCGCAAACGCCCCGCGATGCCGTCCTTCGGCGGTGCCAGCCGCACCGAGGACCCCAGCAAGCCGCTGACCAAGGGCCGTGGCCGTGGTCCGGCACCGCTGATCTACAAACCGACGCAGCTGCTGCGCGCCGAGCCGCCGCTTACCGCGGCCCAGGCGGCGCAGGCGCTGCCGGCCGAGCCGCCGCTGACCGCCTCGCGCGGCGCGGTGCCCGGCACGCGGTCCGTGCCGCCGGCGCCGGAACATGTCGCTGCGCAGCCGGGTTATGCGCGGACCTCTGGCCCCGCGCCCTTCACCCATGCCGAGGATCCCTATGAGGCCGATCCGCGCGCCGACATGCAGGGTTACGACGACTACCGCGACTTCGACGACTACGGCGACGAGGCCCCAGAGAGCTTCCATGCCCAGCCTGCACCGGCGCGCCGGGACCTGGCGCGGGACGATCACGCGGTGCAAGCCTACGCGGCGGCCGACCATGTCGACGCGGAGTACGCCGAAGCGTCCTACGCCGAGGATGAAGTCGACGATGACACCTATGAAGACGGCTTCGACGAAGGCTACGGCGCGGCGGACGTCGGCTATGAAGCGGACGACGAGGATGATGGCTACGATGTCCAGAGCTGGTCGGAAGAGACGGCACAGCGTCCGGCGATCCCCGTCGCCCAGCCCCGCAAGGTGGTGCAGAAATCCGAGCCGAAGGTGATGCAACCCTCGCGCCGCGCCCAGGCCGAGGCGCAGCCGGCGCTGCATTTCGCCGAGAACGCCATCGACTACGAGCTGCCGCCGCTGCACCTGCTGGCCAGCGCCGAGAACATCGAGCGCCACGTGCTTTCGGACGAGGCGCTGGAAGAGAACGCGCGGATGCTGGAATCGGTGCTCGACGACTACGGCGTGAAGGGCGAGATCGTCTCGGTCCGCCCCGGCCCGGTGGTCACCATGTACGAACTCGAACCCGCGCCGGGCCTCAAGGCCAGCCGCGTCATCGGCCTCGCCGACGATATCGCCCGCTCGATGTCCGCGCTCTCCGCCCGTGTCTCGACCGTGCCGGGCCGCTCGGTGATCGGCATCGAACTGCCCAACGACAAGCGCGAGATGGTGTCCTTCCGCGAGATCCTCTCGAGCCGCGACTACGACAACGGCACCCAGCGCCTGCCGCTGGCGCTCGGCAAGGACATCGGCGGCGATCCGGTCGTGGCCAACCTCGCCAAGATGCCGCACCTGCTGATCGCCGGCACCACCGGCTCGGGCAAGTCGGTGGCAATCAACACGATGATCCTGTCGCTGCTCTACAAGCTCACCCCCGAGGACCTGCGGCTGGTGATGATCGACCCGAAGATGCTGGAACTCAGCGTCTACGACGGCATCCCGCACCTGCTGAGCCCCGTGGTGACCGACCCCAAGAAGGCCGTCGTGGCCCTCAAGTGGGTCGTGGGCGAGATGGAGGACCGCTACCGCAAGATGTCGAAGATGGGTGTGCGCAACATCGACGGCTACAACGGCCGCGTCGCCGAGGCGCTGAAGAAGGGCGAGATGTTCAAGCGCACCGTCCAGACCGGCTTCGACGACGAGACCGGCGAGCCGGTGTTCGAGACCGAGGAGTTCGAGCCGCGCAAGATGCCCTATATCGTCGTCATCGTCGACGAGATGGCCGACCTGATGATGGTCGCGGGCAAGGAGATCGAGGCCTGCATCCAGCGCCTCGCACAGATGGCCCGTGCCTCCGGCATCCACCTGATCATGGCCACGCAGCGCCCCTCGGTGGACGTGATCACCGGCACCATCAAGGCCAACTTCCCCACCCGGATCTCCTTCCAGGTGACCTCGAAGATCGACAGCCGCACCATCCTCGGCGAGATGGGCGCGGAGCAGCTTCTCGGCATGGGCGACATGCTCTACATGGCCGGCGGTGCCAAGATCACCCGCTGCCACGGTCCCTTCGTGAGCGATGAAGAGGTCGAGGAGGTGGTGAACCACCTCAAGGCCTTCGGCCCGCCGGAATACGTCAACGGCGTGGTGCAGGGGCCGGACGAGGAAAAGGCCGAGACCATCGACGCGGTGCTCGGCTTGAACACCGGTGGCAACACCGACGGCGAGGATGCGCTCTACGACCAGGCGGTTGCCATCGTGATCAAGGACCGCAAGTGCTCGACCTCCTACATCCAGCGCAAGCTCGGCATCGGCTACAACAAGGCCGCGCGCCTGGTGGAGCAGATGGAGGACGAGGGTGTCGTCTCTGCCGCCAACCACGTCGGCAAGCGCGAGATCCTCGTGCCCGAGCAGTGACGCCCCGGCCCGGCGCTGCGCCCGCGGCACCGGCAGCCTTGCGTATTTGAAAAGAGAAGAAGCCCGGAGGTGCCGCCTCCGGGCTTTCTTTTAGGCAGAAATATCCCGGGGGAGGCCGCCGCAGGCGGGCGGGGGCAGAGCCCCCACTTGGGCGGAGCCATGCCGGGGTGACGCCGCGGGGGCTTTGATCGCGCCGCCGCGCGCCCTAGATAGGCATCGACGCTTGCCTGATATCGCATATCCGACGCGCGGCATGCGACAGATCGGCAGACAAAGAGCAGAAGGACGACGCATATGATCCGCACATTCATCGCCGCGCTCACGGCGCTTGTGCTCACCACGCTGCCGGCAGCGGCACAGAAGCTGTCGCTGGGCGAAGTTTCGCAGTACCTGAATTCGATCCAGTCGGCGAAGGGGCAGTTCACCCAGATCAACGGCGACGGCTCGATCTCGACCGGGACGATCTCGATCAAGCGGCCGGGCAAGGTGCGCTTCGAGTATAACCCGCCGGACCAGGCGCTGGTGCTGGCCTGGGCGGGGGCGGTCTATGTCTTCGACAAGAAGCTCGGCGGCCAGCCCGAAACCTACCCGCTGAGCCAGACGCCGCTGTCGATCATCCTCGCGCGCAACGTCAACCTGGGGCGTGCCGGCATGGTGACCGGGCATGGCTACGACGGCACCGCCACCACGGTGACGGCGCAGGATCCGGATCACCCCGATCGCGGCTCGATCCAGATGAAGTTCACCGGCAACCCGGTGCAGCTGCGGCAATGGGTGATCACCGACGGCAATGGCAGCAAGACCACCGTGGTCCTGGGCGCGCTCGACGATGCCGAGCTGCCGAACTCGGTCTTCGACGTGAACCGGGTGAAGTGACGCCCGGCCGATCGGAGCCGCGTGCACAGAAGGGAAAGGCCGGGCGTGATGCCCGGCCTTTTTGCTGTCACCGGCTCGAGGTCACCAGCGGCGCGCCTGCCGGCAGTTGGCCAACTGGACCTCGTAGACGACGGCGCGGTTGCCCACGTCCTCGGCCACGCGCATCAGCCAAGACTTGCCGTTGTAGGTGCCGCGCGAAAAGCCGCCGCGCCCCTCGTGGTAGGCGAGGTACTGGTTGCGCGCATCGCGCAGGCTGATTCCCAGCCGATCGCGGCTGCCGGCCATGTACCAGCCCATGAAATCCGTGGCGTCGCGGATGTCGTCGCGGTCGGCACGCCAACGGCCGGTTTCCTTGAGGTATTCATCCCAGGTGCCGTCCAGCGCCTGGCTGTACCCGAAGGCCGAGCTTTGCCGGCCATAGGGAATCACCCCGAGCGCGTAGCGGAACGGGGTCCGCGCGTCCGAGATAAACTTGCTTTCCTGGTAGATCGTCGCCATCTGCACGTGCACCGGCACGCCCCACTTGCGCTCCGCGTCGCGGAACGCGCGGATATACTGCGGGCGCTCACGGATGATGGCGCATGCGTCTTCCAGGTTGTTCGGGGCGCGGCCTGCACCGCCACCTCCGCAGGACGCGGCCAGCAACACCAGCGTCGCCGCGCGAAGCCATCTGCTCATCTGCCTCTCGCTTTTTTTCTGCTCTTCTGGACGTTTTTTAGCTTTTGTTGACAGGGATTTTACCGCAAAGCCAGCCGCGTTGGAATCACAATTCTTTCAATGGGACACGGCGGATATCCGCCAAACTGTAGGCGCGGGGTCCACAGTGTGTTTCCAGCCATGCCCGGCTGGGTGTTGGACAAGATGCCCTAAAAATGTCAAAAATTGTTCTCAGAGGTGAACATGCACACAGCGCGCGCAAAATACCATCTGGGCCAGGTCGTCCGCCATCGCAAGCACCCGTTCCGCGGCGTGGTCTTCGATGTCGACCCGGAGTTCAACAACACCGAGGAATGGTACCAGGCCATCCCCGAGGACTCGCGCCCGCGCCGTGAGCAGCCCTTCTACCACCTTCTGGCCGAGAACGATCAGAGCTTCTACGTCGCCTATGTCTCCGAGCAGAACCTGGTCGCCGACTATTCCGGCGAACCCGTGGAGCACCCCGACATTCCCGATCTTTTCGGAGCCTTCGTCGATGGCAGCTACGAGCTGCATTTCCAGCTGAACTGACCTCCAGAGGCGGGGGCAAGAGCCCTCGGAGGCTCTTGCACGCTACTTGGAAAAGGCTTGGGCCGGGTCAGGCCGCGTCGCGCAGCAGGTCGAGGAAGGCGCTGACATCCGCGGGCTGCAGCGACCAGTCGCAGACCAGCCGACCGGTGAGCAGCTCGTCATCATCTCCTTCAAGATCGCCCGACGGGTAGTAGACCGCCCCGGCCTCGAGCACCCTGCGGTGTGCGGCGCGCGGCATCTCGAAGAAGATCATGTTGGCATGGGTGTCGTTGTGCACCGTCAGCCCGAGTCCCTTGAGGCCCTGCAGCAGCTGGTCGCAGCGCGCGTTGGCCTTTTGCGCCAGCTCCTTCCAGAGGTCGCCTTCGAGGTAGGCATCCATCTGCGCCGCGAGGTAGCGGTGCTTGGAGAAGAGATGCGCGCCGCGCTTGCGGCGGTACTCGAATTCCAGCGCCAGCTCGGGATCGAAGATCACCACCGCCTCGACGCCCATCAGCCCGTTCTTGGTGCCACCGAAGACGCAGATGTCGACACCGGATTTCCAGCTCATCTCGGCCGGGGTGACGCCGAGCTTCACCGCGGCATTGGCAAAGCGCGCCCCGTCGAGGTGCACGGACAGGCCATACTCGCGGGCCACGGCGGTCAGCGCGCGCAGCTCTTCGAGCGTGTAGTAGTTGCCCTTCTCGGTGAGCTGGGTGATCGACACCGGCCCGCGCTTGGGCCCGTGTACGCCGCGGTTGCCCTCGCCCTCGATGGCCGCCCTAAGCGCCTCGGGGGTCATCCGGTCGCCGCCCTTGACCAGCGTCAGCTTGGCGCCGCCGGAGTAGAACTCCGGCGCGTTGCATTCATCCTCGTGGATGTGGGCGACCGGCGAGCAGAACACCGTCGCATAGGGCGGGCAGAGCGTCGCCAGCGCCAGCGAGTTCGCCGCGGTGCCGGTGGGCACGAGGTAGACCGCGGCCGCGGGGGCCTCGAAGAGGTCGCGGATGCGATCCGCAACCTGCAGCGACAGCGCGTCCGACCCGTAGCCCGAGGTGTGGCCCTGGTTGGCGCGGGCCATCGCCTCGAGCACCTGCGGAGGGACGGGGCCGGAATTGTCGGAGGCAAAGAACATCAGGTGGGCTCCTCGATGATGTAGTCTTCCCAGTCGTCCTCGCCGACCTCGAACTCGGGCACGGTGCGGCCGCGCATCGACACGCCGGCGGCATGCACGCTCTCGGGATCACCCGAGATCAGCGGGTGCCAGTCGTAGAGCGGCTTGCCCTGCCACAAGAGGCGATAGGCACAGGTCTCGGGCATCCAGTAGGCGTGCTGGTCGATGTTGTCGGGGCGCAGGACGATGCATTCCGGCACGAACTGGTGCCGGATCTCGTAATTGGAGCAGAGGCAGGACTGGTCGTCGAGCAGACGGCAGGACACGCAGGTCAGCGCGACCTCGCCGGTCTCCTCGTCCTCGAGCTTGTTGAGGCAGCACTTGCCGCAGCCGTCGCAGAGCGCCTCCCACTCCTTGTCGTTCAGCTTGGTGAGCGGCTTCTTTTCCCAGAAGCGCGGGGTCAGCCCCTTGCGGTCGATATGGTCGGTCATGGCGCGTCCAGGATGCGGCGGGCCTCGGCGCTGTCGCGGTCCATCTGGGCGACCAGCGCCTCGAGCCCGTCGAACTTCAGCTCGGGGCGAAGGAACTCGACCAGACCGACCGACAGCACGGCGCCGTAGAGATCGCCGGAAAAATCGAACAGGAAGGTTTCGAGGTTGGCGCTGTTCTCGCCGAACATCGGGCGCACCCCCAGCGAGGCCACGCCGTGGTAGCTGCCGCGGTGCGGACCGGTCAGCACGTCCACCAGCACGGCGTAGACGCCGAAGCGCGGCGGGTGCAGACCGTCGATGCTCATGTTGGCGGTGGGGTAGCCGAGCTTGCGGCCCAGCTGGTGGCCGCCGATCACCTCGCCCTCGATGCGGTGCCAGTGCCCGAGCTGCGCCTGCGCGGCGCGCGGGTCGCCTTCCGACAGCGCCCGGCGGATCGCGGTGGAGCTGATCTCGCTGCCCGCGGTGCCGAGCAGCTCTGCCACGGTCACGCCAAAGCCCATCTCGTCGCCGAACCGCCGCAGGTCCGCGACCGTGCCCTTGCGGCCCTTGCCGAAGCAGAAATCGGCGCCGACCACCACGTGGCTCAGGCCGAGCCCGTCAACCAGCACCGCGCGCGCGAATTGCTCAGGCGTAAGCGCCGCCAGCGCGGCGTCGAAGGGCAGCTCGTAGAGCCGCTCGACCCCCAGTTTCTCCAGCCGCGAGGCGCGGGCCTTGGCCGACATCAGGCGGAAGGGCGGCGCGTCGGGGGCGAAGAACTCCCGCGGGTGCGGCTCGAAGGTCAACACGCCGAAGGGCGCGCCGTTGCCTTTCTCTCGGGCCAGTTCGATCACCGCTCGATGGCCGATATGCACGCCATCGAAATTGCCGATGGCGACGCTGGCGCCCCGGTCGCGAGGCTCGGTTGACTGGTAATCCCGGATGGTCCGCATGGGCAAAGCCCTAGCCCCGACTGCGGGGACGTGCAAGCGCCTGTGCAATGCGGGCGATGCCCTCGGGGATGCGCTCCGAGGCGATCGAACTATAACCCAGGCGGTAGAAATTCCGCGGCGTATCGGGGCGCTGGAAAAACGGGCCACCGGGCTCGATCAGCACGCTGTCCCGCTGCAGCTCGGCCGAAAGCCGGTCGGTATCGATCCCCTCGGGCGCGCGCATCCAGAAGGACGAGCCGCCATGCGCGGCAACCCCGGCCACGTCCAGCCCGTTGCGGGCGATCTCCTCTTCCATCACCTGCCGCCGCTGCCCCAGCGCCCGCCCGATTCGACGGACCAGGCTGTCGTAGTGGCCAAGGCTCAGAAAATGGGCAGCGGTGCGCTGGATGTGCCCCGGCGGGTGCCGCAGCACCGAGGCGCGCAGGGCGCGGGCCTCGCGGATGAAGGGCTCGGCGCCGACAAGGTAGCCGAGCCGCAGGCCGGGAAAGAGCGACTTCGAGAAGCTGCCGACGTAGACCACCCGCCCGTCGCCATCGAGACTCTTGAGCGCCGGGGTGGGAGGCTGGAGATAGGCCATCTCGAACTCGTAGTCGTCCTCGACGATCACCGCTTCGAGCGCCCGCGCCCGTTCGAGCAGCGCATGCCGCCGGGTCAGCGGCAGGGTGGCTCCGCTGGGGCACTGGTGGCTCGGGGTGGTGAAGATCACGTCGGTGCCCTCGGGCACCGCTTCGGGCGGCAGCCCCTGCGCATCGACGGCAATCGGCGAGAGCGCGCAGCCGGTCTGGCCCAGCAGCACCCGCAGCGCCGGGTAGCAGGGATCCTCGACCGCGGCCCGCCGCCCGCGCGACAGCAGGATCTGGCTGGCCAGCCAGAGCGCGTTCTGCGCGCCGAGGGTGATCAGGATTTCCTCGGGCCGGGCCTGGATGCCGCGCCGGGGCAGGGTCTGGCGCGCGAGGAACTCCACGAGCTGCGGGTCGTCGCGGTCGTAATAGTCCTGGGTCAGCGCGCCGAAATCGCGCGCCCCCAGCGCCTGCACCGCGCAGAGCCGCCAGTTGGCATGGTCGAAGAGCTTGGGATCGGCCTGCCCGTAGATGAAAGGATAGCGGTAGGAAGCCCAGTCGGCGGGCCGCACGGGCACCGCCCCCGCCGCGAAGCGCCGCCCCATGGCGCGCTGCCAGTCGACCCGCTCGGCGCGCGGCGTCTCGGGGAAATCCGGCGGCTCCGGCGCGCCCTCGGAGATGTAGGTGCCCGAGCGGTCGCGCGAGGTCAGGTAGTCGGTGGCCTGCAGCTCGGTATAGGCCAGCGCGACGGTGATCCGGCTGACTCCGAGATGCGCCGCCAGCCGCCGCGTCGAGGGCATCTTCTCGCCGCGGCGGAAACGGCCCGAGAGCACGCCCTCGGCCACCATCTGCTGGATCCGCGCCTGCAGCGTGCCCTTATCGCCGGGGCGCAGGAAGAAGGTTTCGACCGGAATTGCCATCGGCGCACTCTATCCTGCGCGTGGGAGAGGGAAAGGGGGGCGCCGCCCCCCTCGGCGCTTCGCGCCTCACCCCCCGGGATACTTCTGCCTAGAAGAAGAGGCGGCGCGCGCGGCTTCTTCTAGGTCCAAATATCCCCGCCGGAGGCAGGCCGGACGCCGCCGCGCGCGCGGCGCGGGGCAAGGGCTCAGCCGGGGTCGCGCTCGCCGAAGATCGCTGATCCGACGCGCACATGGGTGGCGCCGAAGGCGATGGCCTGCTCGAAGTCCGAGCTCATGCCCATCGACAGCCCCTCGAGCCCGTTGCGCTCGGCGATCTTCGCCAGCAGGGCGAAATGCAGACTGGGGGTCTCGTCCACGGGAGGGATGCACATCAGGCCCTTCAGCGGCAGGTCGAGAGCGCGGACTTCCTTGATAAAGGCGTCGGCTTCAGCGGGCAGGATGCCGGCCTTCTGCGCTTCTTCGCCGGTGTTCACCTGCACGAAAAGCTCCGGGCAGTGGCCCAGCTCCTGCGCCAGACGTGCCAGCGTGGCGGCCAGCTTGGGCCGGTCCAGCGAATGGATTGCCGCGAAGAGCTGCATCGCCTGCCGTGCCTTGTTGCTTTGCAGCGGGCCGATGAGATGCACCTTCGCATCCGGAAAGCGCTCCTGGAAAGCGGGCCATTTGCCCGCAGCTTCCTGCACCTTGTTCTCGCCGAAGAGCCGGTGGCCTGCCTCCAGAACCGCCTCGACGCGGGCATTCGGCTGCACCTTGCTGACCGCGATCAGCTGTGTCGCACCGGGAATGCGGCCCGCCGTTTTCTCGGCCTTGGCGATGCGTGCCTTGATGTCGTTCAGTCCCATGGTTCTTCTCCCCAGGCCTCGATGAAGGGCGCCAGTTCGGTTTCGTATGTCTTCCAGGCCTGGGCCGAGCCGCGGTAGATCGGCTGGCGCGCCTGGCTCACGCTGAGGGTCTTCACGGCGCCCTTGCTTTCGTGCGATTCGAGGCACGCCGGGTGCCAGTCGAGCCCGGCGGCGGCAACCAGCGCGCGCGATTGCTCTTCCGGATCGGTCACAAGGTCCTCGTAGCGGATCTCGTGGATGCGGCCCGGCAATGCTGTTTTCCAATGCGCGACATTGGCGCGGAAGCGCTTGATCGAGGTGGCGATATCCGCAAGGTCGGTGGCGTAGCGATGGCTGCCGAGCGCGAAGTGGTTCTTGTAGATCGACAGGGCGATGTCGCGCGGGTCGCGGTGCACGACGATGATCCGCGCAGCGGGCAGCGCGTGATCGAGCAGGCCGAAGATCAGGTGGCAGAGGATCGACTTGTCGGTGATCGCGCCGCGGCCGTGGCCACTGTCGCGGACGGCGAGCCGCAGGTAGTGGTCGGCGAAGGCCCTCACGCGGGCGGTCGGTTCCTCGGCGATCGGGCGCATCTGCTCGCCGGCGCCGAAATAGCCGTAAGCCAGCTTCAGCGCGTGCCCGAGCTCGCCCCCGGCACCGACTTCGGGGTGGGCGGCAAGAATGCGTTCGACCAGCGTGGTCCCAGAGCGCGGCATGCCGGTGACGAAGATCGGGCGGAGCGGCGGCGCGCCGTCGGGGGCGGGGAGGAGCCCCGCCTGCGCCTTGCGCACGGCGGCGAACTCGCGCGCCTGCGCGGCGCTGTCCCAAGGCGCGGCCTTGCGCTGGAGGGCGTTTGCGCGGGCGAGGTAGGGGAAGACCTTGGCGGTCTGTCCGGTCTCCTCCATCGCCTTGGCGAGCGCGAATCCCAGGTGCAGCCGCTGCGCGTCGGGCAGGTCCCGTTTCGCCCAGAGCTTCTCCATCGCGCGCAGCAGCGGATCGCCGGCGGAGAGCTTCTTGGTGGCGAGGAAGATGCGGTAGAGCTCGGGGGTGGCGGGATGACGCTTGATCAGCGCGCGGAACAACGTCTCCGCCTCGTCGAAACGTCCGAGGAGTTGCAGGTAGTGTGCCTTGTCCGCGCGCGGCTTGATCGCCTTGGGATCGGCCGCGATCTGCCGATCATAGGCGGCGAGCGCCTGCTCGGGCCGGTCCAGCGCGCGGTAGCGCTCGATGGCGGTGGCGGTGACCTGAGGCTGGCCCGGCGCCAGAGCCACGGCGCGGTCGAGGTAGCGCAGGCAGGCTTCGCGGTCGCCCTGCTCGAAGCAGATCTGCGAGAGCTGGAAGGCCAGATCGCCGCGGTCGGGTTCTGACGGCAGCACTTGTTCCAGCGCGGCGCGGGCTTCGCCGAGACGGCCCTGCGCGAGGGCGGGGCGGACCTTGTCCAGCAGGCTGGCCTTGCGTGCGGCCGAGAGTGGCAGCATGGGGATCCCTTGTCTTTCCGGCCCTAGGTTGACCGGGACCGTTCTGCCCGTTGGCGGCGCAAAAGAAAAGAGCGGGCCGGAGCCCGCTCTTCCCTAATCAGTCTAATCTCAGGTGAGATTAGAAGGACATTGCCAGGCCGATCGAGAAGGTGTCGTCGTCTTCCTGATCTTCGTATTCGCTGTTGCCGTAGCCGGCCTGAGCGACGAGACCGCCGCCGAGGTCGTAGTTCACTGCGATGCCGTAGCCCGAACGGTCTGCACCTTCGAAGGACCACTCACCGTAGTTCACGCCGAGCGACAGAGCGTTCATGGAGTAGCCGAAGCCCACACCCCAGTGCTCGCCGTCTGCGTCGGAGTCTTCGAAGTTGATGTCGCTGTAGGTTGCGCCAACTTCAAAGCCGCCTGCGAAGCCCGCGGTCACGCCGAGGCCCCAGACTTCTGCGAACTCGTCGAGGGTGATGTAGCCAACACCGGCGTTCAGGTCGAGACCCGAGAATTCGCCTTTGTATGCAACACCTGCCGACCAGACGGTCTCGCCGGTGTCAGCATAGAAGTTGTCGGTGGAGGTGGTGGTGACCACACCGGTGGTGAGGTCTGCCACGCTGGTGGAGGTGGTCGACTTCACGACTTCTTCCGGCTTGGAGCCGTTCTGAACCTGCATGGCCGACGCGGAGAAGGTGATGCCTTCGAATGCGTAGTCGAAGCGAGCGATCTGGCCGTCTGCGCCGTTCAGCGCGCCGCCGTCGTAGTCGCCACCGGCGTTGAAGCCAGCGTGGATGGTTTCGTCGTCAGCCAGCGAGCCTGCGCCGCCGAGGTTCATCTCGGGGACCACTTTGTCGTAGGACGAGTCGGTGTCACCCATGGTCAGGGTCGCGCCGCCGTACGAAACGAACAGTGCCTCACCGCCCTGCTGCCAGGGGTTGGTGAACGGCTTCTGCGCTTCGTCGAGGTCGATGTTCGCGCCGAACACCAGGCCGTTGTCGGCTTCGCCGGACATGGTGAAGGTCAGGTCGACATCGGTGAAGAACTGAACTTCGTCGTTCTTGACGTCAGCGTATTTGCCCGGGTTGTAGATACCCATTTCG
Organism: Salipiger mangrovisoli; assembly: GCF_015223355.1. GTDB lineage: Bacteria > Pseudomonadota > Alphaproteobacteria > Rhodobacterales > Rhodobacteraceae > Salipiger > Salipiger mangrovisoli. The sequence continues at coordinate 288,149 of NZ_JADFFK010000002.1, forward strand.
GCGTAACCGGACAGCGTGACTTCTGCCGAGGCGATGCCTGCGGTTGCAACCAGCGCGGTGGAAGCAAACAGAATCTTTTTCATTGTTTCCCTCATGTGTTCTAAGGCACGTACCAATCCGGGTAGCCCGGCCTTGATGGCCACTTCTATGCGCTTTGCCTTCCCGCTCTGGCAACCCGTCGCTGGGGCAGCCGCCCACGAAGCAAACCAGTGATGCCCAATTGCCACAAAAATATCACGGGACTTTTGGGCCGCAGCCGGCGGGGTCCGGAGGGCATGCGGGCGGCGCGGGGCCGAAGGATTGACGGCTTGTGATACGCGGTGCCCACGGGTATGCAGGGGCAAAGAAGCGGACGGGCAGGAGCTTTGGTTTCATGGAATATAAGCGGTTTGCTAAGGGCCTTGCCCTGATCGCGGTGACGCTGGGTCTGGCTGCCTGCGGACAGAGCGAGACGCGCCAGGTGGTACAGACCCGGTCTGCCGATGAGATCATGGAAGCCGATGTCTACGACGGGCGCGGCGCCCCCGACTCGACGGTCTGGGACATTTTCAAGGCGAAGCCGGACGCTGGCCGGGTTGGCGCGGTCAACAAGTACATCTGGAATGCCTCGCTGCAGGTGCTGGACTTCCTGCCGGTCGAAAGCGTTGATCCCTTCACCGGCGTCATCACCACCGGCTACGGCACGCCGCCGGGCGGCGGCACCGCCTATCGTGCGACGATCCTCATTTCCGATCCGGCGCTGGATGCGCGCTCGCTCAACGTCGCGCTGACGACTCGGTCTGGCCCGGCAAGCGCCGCCGCGGTGCATGCGGTCGAGGATGCGATCCTCACCCGCGCCCGGCAGCTCCGCGCGGTTGACAGCAAAATCTGATCCGCACGGCCGGACCGGGGTTCGGCGCAATGGAATTGAAAAGGCCCGGTGGATCGACCGGGCCTTTTGCTTGCGCAACGGTGTCAGTCCTGCGGCGGGCGCGGCTCCAGCGCTGCAAGTCGCGTGACCCATTCCACGTGTTTCGGCAGGCAATGGCCGCGCAGGTCGTAGTTTGCGCGGACATGGGCGCGGGCCGCCGAACCCAGACGGTCGCGGGTCTGCGGCTCTTCGAGCAGGGTGCAGAGCCTGTTGACCAGCGCCTCTCGGTCGAAGAAATCCACCAGCCAGCCGGTCTCGTCCTCGGTCAGCACTTCGCGCACAGGGGCGGTGTCGCTGGCCAGGATGGCGCAGCCGGCGCTCATCGCCTCGAGCAGCGACCAGCTCAGTACGAAGGGGTAGGTCAGATAGACGTGCACCCGGCTCACCTGCATCATCGACAGGAAGCGCGCGTAGGGCACACGACCGAGGAAGTGGACCCTTGCCCAATCCGCATCGGGGATCTGTCCGCGCACCTCGTCGATGAAGATCTGTTTCCAGCTCTTCCCCTGAGTTGGCTTTGCGCCATAGCTCACCTCGTCGCCACCGATCAAAGTGATCCGGGCGTTGGGGCGGCGGCGCAGAATCTCGGGCAGGGCGCGCATGAACACGTGGTACCCGCGATAGGGTTCGAGGTTGCGGTTGATAAAGGTGATCACCTCGTCGTTGCGGGTCAGCACGGTGCCGTCGTCGAGCTCCAGTCGCGCGGCCGGATCGGGCACCACATGCTCGGTGTCGATGCCGTCATGCGCGACCGAGAGACGATCCTGCCAATTCTCCGGGAAGGTGCCGGCCTGGAAGCGGGTCGGGCTGATCCCTGCGTCCATCACCTCTTCGTGCATGCGGTTGTTGAGGTTCTTCAGCCTCAGGCGCTGCAGGTCGCTGATCGAGGCCGGTGACGCGAATTCCGGATCGAAGGCGAGGAACTCCGGCGTGGTGCGGTGGTACAGCTCGCAATAAAGGCCGAGCCGGGCGTGCGGCCAGACATCCTTGAGAAAGAGGCTCTCCCCCCAACCGTGATGGGCCAGGATCACGTCGGGCGCAAAACCCTGCTTCTTGAGCGCCAAGGCGGCATTGCAGCAGCTGACGCCGCGGAGAATCTTGGTCTCGAAATCGGTCAGATAGGGGTGGATGTCCTTGGTACTGCTGCCGCGGATCTCGTAGGGCAGCACGCGGACCCCGTTCCAGAGGGTCGGCTCCTTGACCTTGGGAGTCAGGGCGGTGACCTCATGCCCGAGCCGTGCCAGTTCCGGCGCGAGATGTTTGTACTGGCCGGGGAAATTCTGGTGAATGCAAAGTATTTTCATGACGTTCTATACAATCTTGGTCTACGGATCGCAGTTTTCCATGCGTGCGGGCCGAAGCCACGTAGAAACCACGTCGCATTTGAATTTGCCATGCGGAGGTTGCTGAAATGTCGTTCGCCGGAGCCGCGCGAGGGGTCGGGGCACTGGACGTCCGGCGGGGCCTGCCCTATCACCCGGCAAGACCCATCCGCTCCGAGGGACAAGAGATTATGTCGCGCTACGACCCCGCCACGATCGAGCCGAAATGGCAGGCCGCCTGGGAAGACGCCCTGACCTTCAAGGCCACCCGCTCGGCCGACAAGCCGAAATACTACGTGCTCGAGATGTTCCCCTATCCCTCGGGCCGTATCCACATCGGCCACGTGCGGAACTACACGATGGGCGACGTGATCGCCCGCTACAAGAAGCAGAATGGCTTCAACGTGCTGCACCCGATGGGCTTCGACGCCTTCGGCATGCCGGCCGAGAACGCCGCCATGGCCTCGGGCGGTCACCCCAAGGACTGGACCTATTCCAACATCGACACGATGGTCGCGCAGATGAAGCCGCTGGGCTTCGGGCTCGACTGGTCGCGCATGTTCGCCACCTGCGATCCGGAATATTACGGCCAGCAGCAGGCGCTGTTCCTCGACATGCTCGACAAGGGCCTCGTCTACCGCAAGAACGCCGTGGTGAACTGGGACCCGGTCGACATGACCGTGCTGGCCAACGAGCAGGTCGAGAACGGCCGCGGCTGGCGCTCGGGCGCGCTGGTCGAGCGCAAGGAACTCACCCAGTGGTTCTTCAAGATCTCCGACTTCTCGGGCGAGCTGCTCGACGCGCTCGACACGCTCGATGACTGGCCCGCGAAGGTGAAGCTGATGCAGGCGAACTGGATCGGTCGTTCGCGCGGCCTGCAGTTCTCCTTCGATACGATCGAGGCCCCCGCTGGTTTCGAGAAGATCGAGTGCTACACCACCCGCCCCGATACGCTGCACGGCGCCTCCTTCGTCGGCATCTCGCCCGATCACCCGCTCGCAAAGGAGCTGGAGCAGGGCAACCCCGAGCTCGCCGCTTTCGTTGCCGAGTGCCGCCGCATGGGCACCTCCGAAGAAGAGCTGGAGAAGGCCGAGAAGCGCGGCTTCGACACCGGCCTCAAGGTGCGTCACCCGTTCGACCCGAACTGGGAGCTGCCGGTCTACATCGCCAACTTCATCCTCATGGATTACGGCACCGGTGCGATCTTCGGCTGCCCCGGCCACGACCAGCGCGACCATGACTTCTGCAGCAAGTACGGCCTGCCGATCGTCGAGACCTTCGTGCCGCTCGAGGGCGAGATCGACATCCTGGCCGAGCCCTTCGTGCCGGCCAAGACCGAGAAGGTGCGCTACACCCGCCTCGTCGCCGGGACCGAGGTGCAGACCGGCGAAGAGGGCGTGAACGCCGCCGTCGATTTCTGCGAGAAGAACGGCATCGGCGAGGGGGTGACCAAGTACCGCCTGCGCGACTGGGGCCTGTCGCGCCAGCGCTACTGGGGCTGCCCGATTCCCGTGGTCCATTGCGAGGCCTGCGGCGTGGTGCCCGAGAAGAAGGAAAACCTGCCGATCAGCCTGCCCTACGACGAGGACGGCAAGGCGATCGATTTCTCGGTGCCCGGCAACCCGCTCGACCGTCACCCGTCGTGGCGTGACTGTGCGTGCCCGTCCTGCGGCGCCCCGGCGCGGCGCGAGACCGACACGATGGACACGTTCGTCGACTCCAGCTGGTACTTCGCCCGCTTCACCTCGCCGCGCGCCGAGACGCCGATCGACTTGGCCGAGGCCGAGTACTGGATGAACGTCGACCAGTACATCGGCGGCATCGAGCACGCGATCCTGCACCTCCTGTACTCGCGCTTCTTCGCGCGTGCGATGAACATCACCGGCCACCTGCCGGAGAAGTCGAAAGAGCCGTTCAACGCGCTCTTCACGCAGGGCATGGTGACCCACGCGATCTACCAGACCAAGAACGCCGACGGCCGTCCGGTCTACCACTACCCGGAAACGGTCGAGCTGCGCGACGGCAAGGGCTTCCTGAACGACGGCACCGAGGTCGAAATCATCCCCTCGGCCAAGATGTCGAAGTCGAAGAACAACGTCGTCGATCCGGTCGCGATCATCGGCCAGTACGGCGCCGACACCGCGCGCTGGTTCGTGCTGTCTGACAGCCCGCCCGAACGTGACGTGGAATGGACCGCCTCGGGGGCCGAGGCGGCCTCGAAGCACCTCGCCCGCGTCTACCGCATCGCCGCCGAGATCGCCGCCTCCGATGCGCCCGCCGGCGCCGAGGATGCCGCGCTGCTGCGCGAGATGCACAAGGCCATCCACGACGTGACCATGGGCGTCGAGAGCTTCGGCTTCAACGCGGCGATCGCCAAGCTCTACGCCTTCACCGGCGTGCTCGGCAAATCGCAGGCGGGTGCCGCCGCCAAGAAGGAAGCGGCCAAGGTTCTCGCGCAGCTGATGTCGCCGATGACCCCGCACCTGTCGGAGGAGATCTGGCAGCTGCTCGGCGGCGAGGGGCTCATCGCCAATGCCGCATGGCCCAAGGCCGACGCGGCGATGCTGGTCGAGGACAGCGTCACCCTGCCGATCCAGGTCAACGGCAAGCGCCGCGGCGAACTCACCGTTCCCAAGGACATGACCAAGGAAGAGATTGAAAAACTCGTCCTCGCGCATGAAGCTGTGGTGCGGACCCTCGAAGGGGCCGCGCCGAAGAAGCTCATCGTTGTGCCTGGCCGGATCGTCAATGTGGTCGCCTGATCGAAGAACCCTGCTTGCAGCCTGCGGCGCGCTCGCGCTCGCGGGCTGCGGCTTTACCCCGGCCTATGGGCCGCAGGGGGGCGGGCAGAAGCTGCTCGGGCAGATTGCGCTCGCCGATCCCGGCTCGCCCAATGCCTATCTCTACAACCGCCGGATCGAGGAGCGCCTCGGCCGCGCCGGAACCGGCGCGCGCTACCTGCTCGACACCGGGCTGAAAACCGAGACCTCCGGCCACGGCTCTCTGGCCGACGGCAATACCACGCGTATCCGGGTGATCGGAACGGCGACCTTCACGCTGCGCGACGCGGTGACGAACGAGGCGCTGTCCTCCGGCGACACCTCCTCGTTCACCGGCTATTCCACCACCGGCTCCACCGCCGCCACCCAGTCCGCCGAGCGCGACGCCGAGGAGCGGCTGATGGTCATGCTCGCCGACCGCGTGATCGACCGGCTGCTGCTCGTCGCGGCGGATCTGCCGCAGTGACGGGGGCTTCGTGAAACTCGGCGGGCGCGACGCACAGGCCTTCTTCCGCAAGCCGGATCCGACCCGCTCCGGCGTGCTGCTCTTTGGCGAGGACGCCATGCGCGTGGCGCACAGGCGGCAGGAGATCATCGCCGCCCTCGTCGGCCCCGAGGCCGAAGCCGAGATGCGCCTCACCCGCATGGGCGGGGCCGAGCTGCGCAAGGACCCGGCCCTGCTGCTCGACGCGGTCAAGGCACAGGGCTTCTTCCCCGGCCCGCGCGTCGTCTTCGTCGAAGAGGCCTCCGACGGGCTCGCCAAGACCATGGGCGCGGCGCTGACCGACTGGCGCCCCGGCGATGCGCAGATCATCGTCACCGCCGGTTCGCTCACCGCCAAGTCCGCCCTGCGCAAGCTCTTCGAAGCAGCACCCGAGGCGCTGGCCATCGGCATCTACTCCGACCCGCCGGGCCGCGACGAGATCGAGGCCGCTCTCACCAAGGCCGGGCTCACGCGGGTTGACCGCGCTGCCTTCGACGCGCTCGAGCACCTCGCCCGCGCGCTCGAGCCGGGTGACTTCCGGCAGGTGCTGGAAAAGCTTGGGCTCTACAAGCTCGACGATCCCGCACCGCTCACCCCCGAGGAGGTGGCCGCCTGCGCCCCCGCCTCTATCGAGGCCGAGCTCGACGACATCCTCAACGTGGTGGCCGAGGGCCGCTCGCCCGAGATCGGCCCGCTGATGCAGCGGCTCGAAGGGCAGGGGGTCGCGCCGGTCACCCTGCTGATCATGGCGATGCGCCACTTCCGCCTGCTCTACGCGCTGGCCTCGGCGCAGGGTGGCCCGCAGGCCGGGGTGCAGCGCCTGCGTCCGCCGCTCTTCGGCCCGCGCCGCGACCGCATGCTGCGCCAGGCCTCGGGCTGGAACGCCGACCGGCTCGAGGATGCGCTGGGAATGCTGATGGAGACCGACCTCTCGATCCGCTCCGCCGGAGCCCGCGCGCCCGCCATGGCGCTGGTCGAGCGCAACTTCGTGCGCCTCGCCTGGCTCGCCTCGCGGCGCTAGCCGCTCAGTCGCCGCGCTCGCGCTCAGCCAGCCGGTCGATCTTTCCCATCCGCCAGAGCTTGATCTCGCGCGCCAGCCGCAGCGAGGGCTTCACCATGAAGAGCACCGAGCCCAGGGTGAAGAGCCAGATGGCTTCGGTCTCATACTGCTTCCAGAAGAACAGCACCGAGCCGAGGGTGAAACAGAGCGCGGCGCCGAAATCCACCGCCGTATGGGCATCTCGAAAAGCGCATAGATGCGCCGCGTGTCCGCGTTGCGCTCGCGGTTGCGGTGATCGAAAAGCTGCATGAACGCCAAGATGGCGCGCGATCCGGAAAGGAAAAGGCCCGGCGCTGATGCACCGGGCCCCGAAATCTTCGCGCAGCGCGCCTGAGCGCGCCTGAGCGCGACAGGACGCACTCAGCGCGACAGGCCGCCGTGCAGCGTCGGCATGTCCAGCGACGCAAAGCCGTAGTGCCGCAGCCAGCGCAGGTCCGAATCGAAGAAGGCGCGCAGGTCCGGGATGCCGTATTTCAGCATGGCGATCCGGTCGATGCCCATGCCGAAGGCAAAGCCCTGCCATTCGTTGGGGTCGATGCCGCCGGCCTGCAGCACCTTGGGGTGCACCATGCCCGAGCCCAGAACCTCCAGCCAGTCGTCGCCTTCGCCCACGGTGACCGAGCCGTCCTTCCACTGGCACTGGATGTCCACCTCGGCCGAAGGCTCGGTGAAGGGGAAATGCGAGGCGCGGAAGCGGGTCTTTACCGAACGGCCGAAATAAGCCGAGAAGAACTCTTCCAGAACCCACTTGAGGTTCGCCATCGAGATATCCTTGTCGATGGCAAGCCCCTCGACCTGGTGGAACATCGGCGTGTGGGTCTGGTCGTAATCGGCGCGGTAGACGCGGCCCGGGCAGATGATCCGGGTTGGCGCGCCACCGGCTTCCATCGAGCGGATCTGCACCGGCGAGGTATGGGTGCGCAGCACGTGCGGCGGGCGCTCGTCGCCTTCCGCGCGGTGCATGTAGAAGGTGTCCATCTCGGCGCGGGCCGGGTGGTGGCCGGGGATGTTCAGCGCGTCGAAGTTATACCAGTCGGTCTCGACCTGCGGCCCCTCGGCGACGGCAAAGCCCATGTCGGCGAAGATCGCGGTGCACTCTTCCCAGACCTGGCTCACCGGGTGGATGCTGCCGACACGCCTTGTGCGGCCGGGCAGGGTGACGTCCAGCCATTCCGCCTGCAGCCGCTCGTTCAGCGCCGCATCGGCCAGCGCCGCCTTCTTGGCGCCGAGCGCGGCGTTGATCTCGTCCTTCAGCGCGTTCAGCTTCGGCCCCATGAGCTGCCGCTCCTCGGGGCTCATCTTGCCCAGCTCGCGCATCTGCAGGCTGATCTCGCCCTTCTTGCCCACGGCCTGCACCCGCAAATCCTCAAGCGCGGATTCGTCCGCGGCCTTGCCAATCAGGTCGATATACTTGTCGCGCAGGTCGTCCATTCCGGGCCTCTTCCGAGCATTTCTTCGGGTCCGTCCACTACCGGCTGCGGGACGCGCGCGCAAGCCTGCGCGCCGCCCGCCGCGTTCTTCTAGGTGCAAATATCCCGGGGGAGCTGCCGCAGGCAGCGGGGGCAGAGCCCCCGGAGAGGCGGGAAAAACGAAAAACGCCGCCCCCGAAGGAGCGGCGTTTCCGAAAGTCAGCCTCTGGCGCCGATCAGGCGGCCAGCGCGCCCTTCGCCTGGTCGACGATGGCGTTGAAGGCTTCCGGCTCGTGCACGGCGAGGTCCGCCAGCACTTTACGGTCGACTTCGATGCCAGCCAGGTTCAGGCCGTTGATGAACTTCGAGTAGGTCAGAGCCTCGTCATGCGCGCGCACGGCCGCGTTGATCCGCTGGATCCACAGCGCGCGGAAATTGCGCTTGCGGTTCTTGCGGTCGCGGGTCGCGTACTGGTTGGCCTTGTCGACGGCCTGGGCTGCAACCTTGAAGGTGTTCTTGCGGCGGCCGTAGTAACCTTTGGCTGCCTTGATGACCTTCTTGTGACGGGCGTGGGTGACGACACCACCTTTGACTCGTGCCATTGTTCAGCTCTCCTATATCAGCGGTCGTAGGGCATGTAGCCCTTGACGATTTTCGCGTCGGGAGCCGACAGCGTGGTCGTGCCGCGCGCGTCGCGGATGAATTTCGTGGTGCGCTTGATCATGCCGTGGCGCTTGCCTGCCTGACCAGCGACGATCTTGCCGGTCGCGGTGACCTTGAAGCGCTTCTTGGCGCTCGACTTCGTCTTCATCTTGGGCATTTTCGTCTCCTTAACGAAGTGCGTACAGGCGCGACTCGGCATGCCGCAATGGGCCGGCCGCGCGGTTAGAGGCGCCCCTATAGGCGGCGAAGGCGGCCATTGCAAGCGTGAAACGCGCCGCGGAGGGGCGTTGCGCTTCAGGCGGCTGCCTGTCCGCCGGCGCCGCTGCGCCGGGGCGCAGGCTGCGGCGGAAGCGGTCCCGCGCTGCTGGATCGCCCCGCCACGGTCTCGGTCTGAAACTCGGATATCTTGCTGTTGATCGCCGCAACGCGGGCCTGAAGCGCGCGCATGTGGTCGGCCGCGCGGCTCACCGCCGCGGCATTCTCCTGCGTGATCGTATCGAGCTGCTGTTGCACCGAGCCCACCTGCGACACGGAATCGCTCTGCTCGCCCGTGGCCTGCTCGATCCTTGCGAAGCCGGCGACCAGCGCCGCCATCGTCGCGACCAGCTCGGCGAGGCTGGTGTCCATTCTGTCGGAGCGTTGCGAGATGATCTGCACCCTGCTCACGATCTCCTTGATCGTGGCGGCCACTTCGCCGGCGGCCGTGGTGGTCTGTTCGGCAAGCGCGCGGACTTCGGTGGCCACCACGCCGAAGCCACGACCATAGTCTTCGGCCCGCGCCGCTTCGACCGAGGCGTTGAGTGCCAGCAGCTTGGTCTGCAGCGCAATCTTGTCGATCACATTGACGAAGTTCCGGATTTGACCGGTGCTTTCATCCACCTCGGCGATGGCGTCACGGGTGCGGCGGACCTCGTCCTGGGCGCCGCGGACGCGTTGATCGGCCAGTTCCGCGGACCGCGCCGAGTCGCGGGCGTTGCGCGCCGTGTCGGCGACGGCTTCGGTCAGCTCGGTCAGCGAGGCGGTGTTCTCCTCGAGCGAGGCGGCCTGGGTCATCGTTCGCTCGGAGAGGCTGTCGAAGGTCTGGCGCAGCTCGGCGGCCATCGTTTCGAGCGCCCCGGTGTCGCTGCCGATGCCGGTGAACAGCCGATCGAGCAGGGCGTCGCGGTCCTGTGCGGCGCGCGCGGCCTGCGCGGCGAAAAAATGGTCGATCGTGACGGCGGCATCGCACATGGTGGCAAGCTGCACCAGCGCCGTCGCGGTCGGCAGATCGATGGGTAGCGGCGTGGTACAGCCCATCACGAGCCCGAGGATCCCGGCCTGATAGTGCGCATAGCCGATCATATAGGCCGGATAGTCGAGCCCCGCCTCGATGAGGTTGCGGGCGATGCCGGCCTGCACCGCGGCATACTCACGCGAGAACTCGCCACGAAGAATGAAGCCGAACTTCTGCCGCTCGACCGCCACTGTTTCTGCGGGCACATCTTCCGGCGCGATGTTGAGTGCCGCGGCATAAACCCGGCGAATCATCGGATCGAACCCCGGAGCGATGACGCCGTGCAGCGCCGCACCCTGGCGCTTTTTCTCGTCGGACCAGCTGCCGGGAATCGCGGGATGCATGGGGCCTCCAGATCGTTCGGGCATAGCCTAATCGGCACCCCCTAATCCGGAGTAAAGCCGCGCCCGTCCCAAGAGGGCGGGCGCGGCAGGGCGATCATTCGGGATCGGTCGAGTAGATCAGCCGCTCGTCGCAGGGGGCCACGCGCAGGATGTTGGTCGTGCCCGACATGTTGAAGGGCACGCCCGCGGTCACCACGATCTGATCCTCGGTGCCGGCATAGCCCTGTGCCCGCGCGGCGCGCGCGGCATTTACCACAGCCTGCTTGAAGCGCTCGAGCTCGCCGGTCATCACGCAGTTGGTGCCCCATGTCAGCGAAAGCCGCCGCGCCGTGCCACGCAGCGAGGTCATGGCGATGATCGGCACCCGCGGGCGTTCGCGCGCGACCAGCGCGGCGGTCGTGCCCGAGGAGGTGAAGCAGCAGATCGCCTTGACGTTGGCGGTCTCGGCGATCTCGCGGGCGGCGGCAACGATGCCATCGGCGACGGTGGTGCGCGCGATGTTGCGCGACGCCTCGATCACCTCGGTGTAGGTCGGGTCGTTCTCGACGCTGATGGCCACGTTGTTCATCGTCGTCACCGCCTCGACCGGGTACTGCCCGGCGGCGGATTCGGCCGAAAGCATCACCGCATCGGCGCCTTCGTAGATCGCGGTGGCCACGTCCGAGACCTCGGCGCGGGTCGGCATCGGGCTCTCGATCATCGATTCGAGCATCTGCGTCGCCACGATCACCGGCTTGCCGGCGGCGCGGCACTTTCGGATCAGCCGCTTCTGGATCGGCGGGACCGCCTGTACCGGCAGTTCGACGCCAAGATCGCCGCGCGCCACCATCACCCCGTCCGACACCGCGAGAATCTCGTCAAAGGCCTTCACCGCCGAGGGCTTCTCGATCTTCGACAGGATCGCGGCGCGGCCGTCGCAAAGCTTGCGCGCCTCTTCCACGTCCTCGGGGCGCTGCACGAAACTCAGCGCCAGCCAGTCAACGCCGAGCGCCGCGGCGAACTCGAGGTCGTGCCTGTCCTTCTCGGAGAGCGCCGCCAGAGGCAGCACCACATCGGGCACGTTCACCCCCTTGCGGTTGGAGATGGTGCCGCCCGCCTCGATGATGCAGTTCGCGAAGTCCTCGCCGCATTCCTCGACCCGCAGGCGGATCTTGCCGTCGTTCACCAGCAGGTGCGCGCCGACGCCGAGCGCCTGGAAAATCTCAGGGTGGGGCAGGCAGACACGCTTGTCCGTGCCCGGCGCGTCATCGAGGTCGAGGCGGAAGGTCTCGCCCCATTCGAGCTCTTCCGAGCCATTGGCGAACTCGCCCACGCGCAGCTTCGGACCCTGCAGGTCGGCGAGGATGGCGATCGGGCTGTCGAGGTCCTTCTCCACCTGCCGGATGGCGCGGTGCAGCTTGGTGATGTCCTCATGGCTGCCGTGGCTCATGTTCAGCCGGAACACGTCCGCCCCGGCCTCATGCAGCGTGCGGATCATTTCATAGGTATTGCTTGCCGGGCCAAGCGTGGCCACGATCTTCACTTTGCGCAAACGTCTCATCTGGAACTCCTGGACCTCCTGCCCGCGGCCGGGTCCGGCCGTCGTTCTCGGGTTTTTCCCGGTTCAACCTAATGGCTCAACCTTGACCCTTCCACCATTGATATTCTGTTAAGGTTATCGCTAACAGTTGCCAACCTTATTGCGGAATTCCCTTCCCGACGCAACTGATCTAGACATGTCGGCAAACTGCGAAGCACAGATGACCCACATGCCATTTCACATCGAGGGGGCGGCGCGCAAAGGCCGGTTTCTCGTCACCTGCGACCATGCGACCAATAGCGTGCCGGCGGAACTGGGGGGAAGCCTCGGACTGCCGCCAGAGGACATGGCGCGCCATATTGCCTATGACATAGGCGCGCTGGGAACCGCGCGGGCGCTGGCCGAGGCGATGGACAGCCCGCTTGTCTGGTCCGACTTCTCGCGGCTGGTGATCGACCCGAACCGCGGCGAGGACGATCCGACGCTGCTCATGCGGCTCTACGACGGCTCGATCATCCCCGGCAACCGCCACGCGGATGAGACCGAACGCCAGCGCCGGATCGCGGCCTACTGGCGCCCCTATCACGAGGCCGTGGCTGGCCTGCTCGCCGCGCGGCCCGAACTGGCGCTGGTCTCGGTGCATTCCTTCACCCCGCAGCTGCGCGGAAGGCTGCCCCGGCCGTGGCATGTCGGTATCCTGCACGCCTGGGATGCGCGGCTCTCGGATGCGCTGATTGATCTTCTGTCGGCGCAGCCCGATCTCGTGGTTGGGCGCAACGCGCCCTATCCCGGCCATCTGCCGGGCGACGCGGTGCACCGCCACGCGCTGAAGCACGGCCGCCACAACACGCTGATCGAAGTGCGCAACGATCTGATCGCGGAGCCCGAAGCGCAGCAGCACTGGGGCCGCCGCCTCGCGCCGCTGCTGAAGGCCGCGCTCGCCCACGCCCCCGACTGAGAGGAGAGACCCATGGACGACACCACCCGCACCGAGCTCGAGGCCGCCGCCTTCCGCCGCCTGCGCCAGCACCTTATGCAAGACCGTCCCGATGTTCAGAACATCGACCTGATGAACCTCGCCGGCTTCTGCCGCAATTGCCTGTCGCGCTGGTACGAGGAAGCCGCCACCGAGCGTGGCATCCCGATGAGCAAGGCCGAGGCGCGCGAGGTCTTCTACGGCATGCCCTATGACGACTGGCGCGCGCAGAACCAGACCGAGGCCGGCCCGGAAAAACAGGCCGCCTTCGAGAAGGCCTTCGAGGAAAACGTCACCTCGAAGACTTGAGCCGCTGCGCCGGCCCCTTCTTCTGGGTCGAAATATCCCACGGGGGTCCGGGGGTGTGAAACCCCCGGTCCTGCCGTTTCCGGCTCAGAGTGTCGCCGGGATCTTCGCGGCGATCCAGCGGGCGAACTCGTAGTTCGGCCGCTCAAGATGCGACAGCGCGCCCGGTGTGGCGAAGCGCGATTGCAGGCCTTTCCACACCCGTTCGGTGCAGCCCCGGTCCTCGTCGTTGACCGCGTCGAGAAGCGCCTTCAGCGCGGCGAAATGCGCGGTCGCTTCGGGGTCTGCCACGAAATCCGGATGCAGCCCGCCGCCGAAGAGGATCTTCACGTGGCCCGGCCCGTCGGGCGTCAGGCTCAGGTACCAGAAATACCCCGGCGTCAGGGTGATCAGCAGCGAGGGGTAGATCGCCAGCAGCCAGGTGCGATACCGCTCCTCGCCCTGCAGCGTGGTGTTGCCGGGGTGGGCGATCGACAGGGCGATCGAGTCGTCCTTCAGGATGTGGTGGTAGTTGAACCCCTCGAACCCCTCTGGGCAGGTCATCTTCTTCAGATCCACCGCGCCGCCGATGGTGCCGCCGTGACACATCGGCAGGTGGTAGCTCTCCATGAAGTTCTCGGCGAGGATCTTCCAGTTGGTGTCCCAGCGGTGCTCCTCGCGGAAGGTCTCGACGTAGTCTTCCATCCGCAGGTAGCCGACCAGGTCATCGACCTCGCGCAGCGCGTCGCCGGGCTCGGGCAGGGCGGGGTCGAGAGTCACCATGATCCAGCCCTTCCAGTCCACGCAGCGCACGGCGGGCAGCCGGGTCTGCTCCTTGCAGAAGCTCGTGTTCAGGTCCATCGCGGGGGCGCCCCGCAGCGAGCCGTCGAGGTTGTAGCTCCAGGCGTGGTAGGGGCAGGTGATCGTGCGGGTGTTGCCGCGCCCCTCCAGCAGCACCGACATGCGGTGGCGACAGACGTTGGACAGCGCGCGCAGCGCGCCGTCCCGGTCGCGCAGGACGATGATCGGCTCTCCCGAAATCTCCATGGTCAGGAAATCGCCCGGCGCTTTCAGGGTGTCCGCCCGCCCCGCACAGAGCCAGCTCTTGGCAAACACGTGCTCCTGCTCCAGCGCCAGGAAGGCATCGGAAGTGTAGACCGAGACCGGCATGGCCTGCGCCCTCTCGAAGGGCACGGCGACATTGGCGCGCAGCTCTGCAGCGGGATCGTGGAGGGTCATTCTGTGCTCCGATGCGACTCCGGGGAGCCGTCTAGAAACCGTTGATAGACGGCGCGCACCGAGCCCGCAAAACGCGCGCCCGTCAAGTCAAACCGGCGTGCCCCTCCAGCGCGCCATCACGCGCCGTGATCGGGGAGCGCACGAAACACCGTTTGACCGCCCCCGCGGGGACGGCATTTCTTGTGGGCGAACAAGCACGGGACAGCACGCATGACGACGATCACCCTCTATGGACATCCCGACAGTGGCCACGCCTGCAAGGTGGCGCTGGCCCTCGCCCTTGCGGGGATCGATCACGAAACCGTCTTCGTGGACATCTGGGCCGCGCCCGAGACGCGCCCCGCCGCCTTTCTTGCTGCCAGCCCGCTGGCGCAGGTTCCCGCGCTGGTGATCGGTGACGAGACGATGACGCAGTCGGGGGCGATCCTGCTCGAGATCGCCCGCCGCTGGCAGGTGCTGGGCGGCGAGAGCGCCGCCGGGATGCGGCGCGGCGCCGAGCTGCTGATGTGGGAGGCGAACCGCATCGGCATGTGCGTCCCGCAGCTCGTCGAGTCGCGTCGTCCGGGAGGCGAGGTCTTCCCAGAGGGCGCGATCGCCTGGCTCACCGGGCGGTTCGAGACCGACCGGCAGAACTTCGACCGGCTGCTGGGGGCGGGGCCTTTCTTCCATGGCGGTGCACCGGGGATCGGCGACTGCGCCATCTGGGGATACGTGCAGTGGCTGGAGAAGGCCGGGCTCGCGCCCTCTGACGCGATGGCGGGCTGGATCGCGCGGATGGTGGGCCTGCCGCAGATGCGCGCCGGCGGCGAGGACTGGTTCCCCGCCTGAGGCGCAGCACTCACTCCGCCAGAAGCGGCAGGATCAGCGAGAACAGCTCTCCCTGCGAGGAGATTCCGCATTTGCGGTAGAGCTGCTTGCGGAAGACCTTGATCGTCTGCGGGCTCAGGTCGAGCCGGAGAGCGATCGAAACCGTGGAATGCCCCCGCAGGATCAGCAGCGCGACCTCGGCCTGCCGCGGGCTGAGACCGATGCGGTGCTGCTCCTGCAGCGCGTCTATCAACCTTTGAGTGAGGGCGGCGTCCGTGTAGTCGCCCGAAGACGACAGGCCGCCCCATTGCTTTTCGCACAATCCGCAGGCAATCGGTGCTATTTTTTGGGCAAGCTCCATGTCGCGCGGCGAAAAACTGCGGCCGGACGAGGCGTCGCGGCCAAGGCAGACATGCACGGATACCCCCTCGGCGGGATTGGCCACATAGGCGATCTCATCGATCAGCGTGGTGCGCCGGTAATAAGCCGCGAAGTACTCGTTCCGGAGGAAGGCGTCGGGCGCGATGTCGCGCAGCCGGTAGAGCCCTGACGGCACCTTGCGCACATGCAGGTCGTGAAAGGGGTCTAGGAGGTAAGCACCTGAAAGATAATCTACTTCCAGCCTCTCATGCACCTTGGGTTCGCGCGATTGGGTGAACAGGACCTGCGGCTTTCTCGCCTGGAAATAGGCCAGCATCGTGGTGTTGTCGATGTCGTAGCTGAGGGTGAGCCAGCGGTAGAGCGCTGCGGCGAACTCGTCGGTTCCCAGCGCGCAGATCGCGCCCCCCAGTTGCGCCTCGGGGCTGCCTGCAAGCTGCTCCATTATACCTCTTTGGGGGTATATACCCCTCGTTTCGCCAGTTCTTAGCCTGACATTCGAGAAACCGGGGGTATAGGGCAAGGGGATTCGATGACGAGCACCGCGGCAGTTGCGACGGCGAATGCGGTCGAGATCGATAATGTGGTGAAGCGCTACGGCTTCGTCACCGCGCTGCATGGCGTGTCGATGCAGATTGGCGATGGCGAATTCTTCACCCTGCTCGGGCCCTCGGGCTGTGGCAAGACCACGCTGCTGCGCTGCATCGCCGGCTTCGAGGACGTCTCGGAGGGCGCCATCCGCCTGCACGGCCAGGACATCGCGCCGCTGCCGCCGCACAAGCGCGAGGTGAACACGGTTTTCCAGCAATACGCGCTCTTCCCGCATATGACCGTGCTGCAGAATGTCAGCTTCGGCCTGCTGCGGCTGGGCTGGAGCGTGTCCGACGCCGAGGCCCGCGCCAAGCAGGTGCTGGAACTGGTGCAGCTCGGCCAGTTCGCCGAGCGCCGCCCCGGCCAGCTTTCGGGCGGGCAGCAGCAGCGCGTGGCGTTGGCCCGCGCGCTGGCGCCGCGGCCCAAGGTGCTGCTGCTCGACGAGCCGCTTTCGGCGCTCGATCTGAAGCTGCGGCAGGCGGTGCGCTCGGAGCTGAAAGCAATCCAGCGCGAGACCGGCATTGCCTTCGTCTTCGTCACCCACGACCAGGAAGAGGCGCTGACCATGTCCGACCGCATCGCGGTGATGTCGGCGGGCCACGTGCAGCAAATCGGCACCCCGCGCGAGATCTACGAGGCGCCGTCCAACCGCTTCGTGGCCGACTTCATCGGCGAGACTAACCTGCTCGACGTGACGGCGAACCGCGTCTCGGACGGGATCGCCGAGATCCTGCTGCCCGGTGGCGCCCGGCTGAGCTGCCCGGCGGCGCTGGGCGCGCGGGCGGGGCAGGGGCACCTGTCGCTGCGGCCCGAGCGGCTGGGGATCGCCGCGCCGGGGCAGGGCCAGTTGCAGGCGACGGTCGAGGACCACGTCTATCTCGGCACCGACACGCAGCTGCACACGCGGCTCGGCAGCGGCGAGGCGCTGGTGGTGCGGCTGCAGAACGGCGCAGCCGCGATCCCCGAGCGGGGCGCGCGGCTGGGGCTCGAGATCGAGGCAGGCGCGGCGCGCCTGCTGTCGGACTGATGGCCGGAGGCGCGCCGGGCGGCGCTTCCAAGTCGGAGATCTACAAGGGCAACGGGCCGCGGCTGCTGCTGCCGGCATGGATCTTCATCGGGGTGTTCCTCGTCGCCCCGGTGGCGATCATGGCGATCTACTCCTTCCTGACCAAGGAATTTCGCGGCGGGGTCATCTGGGAGTTCACCCTTGCCGCCTATGACCAGTTCTTCCTCGACCGGGGGCTCTTCGGCGACGAGCCGCCGAGCATCGAGTGGACCTACATCGGCATCTTCTGGCGCTCGATCTGGCAGGCGGGCCTTGCCACGGTGCTCTGCCTGCTGATCGGCTTCCCGACGGCCTGGTTCATCGCCACGCGCGACGTCAAGGAGCGCTCGGTCTGGCTGTTCCTGATCACCGTGCCCTACTGGGTGAACCTGCTGATCCGCACCGTGTCGATGAAGTTCCTGATCCGCGACACCGGGCCGCTGAACGAGCTGCTGCTGGCGCTCGGGGTGATCGACACGCCGCTGGCGCTGGTGAACACCAATTTCGCCGTGCAGCTGGGTCTGTTCTACAGCTACCTGCCGTTCATGGTGCTGCCGATCTACGCCGCGGTCGAGCGTTACGACTTCTCGATGTCCGAGGCGGCGGCGGACCTCTACGCCAGCAGCTGGGCGACGCTGCGGCTGGTGATCCTGCCGGTGGTGAAGCCGGGGATCGTGGCGGGCTGCATCCTCGTCTTCGTGCCCTCGCTGGGGGCGTTCCTTGCGCCAGACCTGCTGGGTGGGGCCAAGACCTTCATGATCGGCTCGCTGATCGAGGAGCAGTTCAAGGGCGCGGCGGGCAACTGGCCGTTCGGCGCGGCCGCCTCGATGATCCTGCTGACCATCGTCATGGGCGTGCTGCTGGTGCACGCGCGGGCACAGACGAAGGGAGAGCGGTGATGGCCAAACCCGTCGACCTGCGCCGCTTCACCGGCTTCCGCGCGATCACCTGGCTCTGCCTCTTCGTGCTCTACGCGCCGCTGGTGATCGTGGCGATCTACAGCTTCAACGACAGCACCTCGATCACCCGCTGGGGCGGCTTCTCGCTGAAGTGGTACGTCGATGTCTTCACCGGCCCCGAGGCGCCGAAGTTCCGCGACGCGGCGATCAACAGCTTCACCATCGCCATCGGCGCCGCGGTCTGCGCGACGCTGATTGCCACCGCCGCCGCCGTCGCGATGAACCGGGCCGGGCGCTTCCGGGGCAAGACCGCCAGCCTCGCGCTGATCAACCTGCCGCTGATGGTGCCCGAGATCGTCACCGCCGTGGCCTCGCTGGTGTTCTTCATCACCATCGGCTTCAAGACCGGGCTTCTGACCATCTTCATCGCGCATATCGTGTTCTGCATCCCCTTTGCCTACCTGCCGATCTCGGCGCGGATGCAGAGCGTGCCGGACACCTACGAGCAGGCGGCGATGGACCTCTACGCGACGCCATGGGAGGCGTTCCGGCTGGTGCTGCTGCCGCTGATGGTGCCGGGGATCCTCTCGGGGTTCCTGCTGGCCTTCATCATCTCGCTCGACGATTTCCTGATCACGAACTTCGTCAAGGGCGCCGGGGTCGAGACCCTGCCCACGGCGATCTTCGGATCGGTCAAACAGGGCATCAAGCCCAACATCATGGCCATATCGACCCTGCTTCTGGGGGTCTCGGTGGTTTTCGTCACGCTCTCCTGGATCATCGGGCGGGCGGGGCAGTCCAAACGATAAAAACCAAAGAAAACATCCAACAGACCAACAGCGGAGACTTTGACATGAAGACCTTCCTCACCACGTCCGTGCTGGCGCTGTCGCTGGCAACCGGTGCCAGCGCCGAGGGCAAGCTCTCGCTCTACCACTGGTTCGAGTACATCCCGCAGGAGCTGCTCGACAAGTTCGCCGCCGAATACGACGTCGAGGTGACCATGGACACCTTTGACAGCAACGAGGCGCTTCTGGCCGCGCTGAAGGCGGGCAAGATGGGCAGCTACGATCTGGCCGTGCCGGGCGACTACATGGTCAAGATCATGGGTGACGAGGGCATGCTCGACACCTTCGAGCCGAGTGAACTGAGCAATTTCGGCAATATCGAAGACAGGTGGCTGGACGTCGATTTCGATCCGGGCCGCAAGTCGTCGATCCCCTACCAGTGGGGCTCGACCTCCTTCTCGGTGAACAAGGAGGTCTACGACGGCCCGCTCGACAGCCTGTCGCTGATCTTCGAGCCGCCCGCCGAGCTGAAGGGCAAGATCAACGTGCTCGACACCTCGGGCGAAACGCTGACGCTGGCCTCGCTCTACCTCGGCATCCCGCAGTGCAGCTCGGACCGAGAGCAGCTCAAGCAGCTCAACGCGCTTGTGCAGGGCGCGAAAGCCGACTGGGCGAGCTTCGGCTCTGACGTGGCCAAGGACGTGCTGGTCTCGGGCGATGCGGCGGCGGGCATGATCTGGTCGGGCTTCTCGGCCAAGGCCCGCGCCGAGGGCGCGCCCATCGAATACGTCTTCCCCAAGGAAGGCATGATCGTGTGGATGGACAACGTGGTGCTGCTGAAGGACGCGCCGAACCGTGACAACGCGCTGAAGTTCATGGACTTCCTGCTCGAGCCCGAGAATGCCGCGGCGGTCACCAACTACGCGCAATACACCGCCGGCGTGAAGGGCGTGGAGGAGTTCCTCGACCCCGAGGTTGCCAATTCCCCGGAATCGAACCCGCCCGCGGATGCCAAGGGCGTCTTCGTCGAAGCCTGCGCGCAGGACGTGCAGGAAATGTACGACGCGATCTGGACCAACCTGAAGAAGTGATCGGCTGATCCGTGATGATGAAGCTTGCCCTCTACCAGGGTCCGCCGATCGGCGGTGATCTCGAGGCGGGGTTCTCCCGCCTCGAGGCGCAACTCGCGGCCGCCGCAGCCGCCGGGGCGCGGTTGCTGATCGCGCCCGAGCTCTTCCTGCCCGGCTACAACCGGCCCGACCTGCACGGCACCCTGTCGCAGCCGCGCGGCGGGGCGTGGTGCCAGCGTCTTTCGGCCATGGCGCGGGCCGCCGGATGCGGACTCTGCCTCGGCTGGGCCGAGCGCTACGGCGACACGGTCTACAATTCGGCCACCTGCTGGGATGCCGCCGGCACCGAGGTCGGCCATTACCGCAAGATCCAGCTCTTCGGCCCGATGGAGAAGGCCAGCTTTGCTCCGGGCGATGCCTATTGCCTGTTCGAGCTTGAGGGTCTTAAGACCTCGATGCTGATCTGCTACGACGTGGAATTCGCGCCGCACGTGAGGGCGCTCGCCGAACGCGGGGCCGAGCTGATCCTCGTGCCCACCGCCAACCCGGCGGGCTTCGAGCATGTCTCCAACATCTTCGTGCCTGCCCGCGCGGCGGAGTCGGGCGTCACCATTGCCTACGCGAACTTCTGCGGCACCGATGATGGGCTGGAGTTCGGCGGAAATTCCGTCATCGCCACCCCCGACGCCCGGCTCATCGCGAAGGCCGGGACCGGCGAGACGCTGTTGATCGCCGAGGTCGGCGCGCCCATCGCGCCCGAGCTCCGCTCCACCCAAATCCAGGACTACAGGGAGGTCTAACCCATGTCGCTCGATCTCGACATTTCCACCGACGGCGTGCTCACCGCCGACACCAACCTCGTGCAGAGCTGGGCCGATCTCAACGCGCTCAAGCAGTCGGGCGCGCGCACGGTCATCGTCAGCGCCGAGGGCGCCATGGTGCGCGACAGCGAGGGCAACGAGCTGATCGACGGCATCGGCGGGCTGTGGTGCGTCAACGCCGGGCACCGCCGCACCGAGATCATCGACGCGATCAAGGAGCAGCTCGACACGCTCGACTTCTACTCGACCTTCTACAACTTCACCCACCCCGCGGCGGCTGCGCTGGCGGTGAAGCTGGCCGAGCTGGCGCCGGGGAACCTCAACAAGGTGCACTTCGGCAACTCCGGCTCGGTCGCCAACGAGACCGCGATCCGCATCCTGCACCACTACTACAACCGCCTTGGACAGCCGCAGAAGAAGCGCATCCTGTCGCGCCACGGTGCATACCACGGTTCGACCAACCTCGCGGTGGCGATGACCACCCCGGGCTATTCCGAGGGTTGGGACAAGTCCGGTGAGCTGGTGCATCACCTGCGCTGCCCGCACCACTGGCGCGAGGGCGGCGAGATGACCGAGGCGGAGTTCCTCGGCGCGCTGAAGCAGGACCTGCTCGACACCATCCAGCATTACGGTGCCGAGACCATCGCCTGCATGATCGCCGAGCCGATCATGGGCGCCGGCGGCGTCATCGTGCCGCCCGAGGGCTACCACACCGAGATGGCCGCGATCTGCCGCGCCCATGACATCAAATACGTGACCGACGAGGTGGTGACCGCCTTTGGCCGGCTCGGGCATTTCTTCGCCTCGAAGGATGTCTTCGGCGTGCAGCCCGACATCATCAACACCGCCAAGGGGCTCACCTCGGGCTACCAGCCGCTCTCGGCCACAATCATGTCGGACGAGATCCACGAGGTGATCTCGGGCCCGGGCGGCATGTTCTTCCACGGCATGACCTACTCGGGTCACCCGGCCGCCGCCGCCGCCGGGCTGGCCAATATCGCGCTGATGGAGCGCGAGCGGATCCCCGAGCGGGTGCGCACCTCGGGCAAGACCTTCGAGGGGCTGCTGCGCCAGCTCGAGGCGTTCGACATCGTCGGCGAGGTGCGCGGCAGCCACTTCATGATCGGCATCGAGTTCGTGAAGGACAAGGCAACCAAGACCCCCTTCGCCCCCGAGGAGCTCATCGGCCTGCGCGTTGCGCGCGAGGCGCAGAAGCGCGGGCTGATCGCGCGGCCGCTGGGAAATATCCTGATCCTGTCGCCGACGCTGATCATGGATGACGCGATGATCGGCCGGGTTGCGGACATCCTGCGCGACAGCATTGCCGCATTGCAGAGCAGCCTGTGACAAATTGACCTCGAGCGGGGCGTGCAGCGTCCCGCTTGCGGCTCACCTGTGGTAAGGGTGGGCAGAACTATCCTGCTTGGAAGGAGCCCAGACATGGATAAGCCGACCCCCCGCAAGACCACCAAGCGTAGCCAGTCGACCTCGTCGCGGGGCAGCATGAGCCGCCGCCGGACGCCGGTGAAACCTGCCGAGGTTGCCCCGGCCAAGGCCGCAACTTCCGTGACAAAAGAGACATCTGAGGCGGTCGTTCCCGCGCCCGCAGCCATGGCCCAGACGCCGAAAACCGAGCCCGCCGCGCCGGTGGAGCCCGTGACCGCCGAGGTGGTCGCACCCGCGGAGGAGCCCCGCGTCGCCTCGCCCGTGCAGGAAGCGGAACCCGCCGAATCGCGCCAGCCGGTGGCCAAGGCTGCGACGCCGAAACGGCCCGCGCCGAAGCCCGCTGCAAAGCCGGCATCCCTGGCAGCCGCCAAGCCGTCCCGGCAGGCTTCAGGGGAAGCCCCACAGAAGCCCTCCGTCACACCCGCGATGGCGACCACAGAGGCTCCGGCGGAGCGCATGGTGCGGGTCAGTTGGAACCTTGAGCCTTATGCCGCCACCGCCCTGGTCGACACGATGCTCGACATCGGTGCGGAGTTGCAGAGCTTCACCGCGGACCGCGTGCGCGCGGATGTGGCAACGCAGCACAAGATGCTGCACTGCAAGTCGCCGGCGGAGCTGATCCACATCCAGAGCGCCTTTTTCCAGAAGGCGAGCGAGGACTATCGCGCGCATTGGGGCAGGTTGGCCGAACTTGGCGGCAAGCTGACCGTCTTCCCCAGCTGAGGGGAACCCATGCGCCCCGCCCTGACGTCGGGTGGGGCGCGACCTGACCCGCCCCTAGCGGTTCTGCTCCAGCAATCCTTCGAGGATCGGGCCCAACCTCCCGGCGATCTCCTCATGGGCAAGCGTGCTGAGCGACTCGGAAGCCGCCCCGGCCTCGAACTCGGCAAAGACCAGGCCCGCGGTGCCCGCAGCGAGGCTGGCGGGCGAAAGCGGCGCGTCGAGAAGCGCCGCTGCGCGCGGGCGCAGGGCCTCGATCATGCCGCGCTCGATGAAAAGCGGGGCGGGGGACAGCGCGTTGACATGGGTGTCCGGCGGCGGATGACCGGCTGTCCAGAGCACCACCGCCCGCCCTCCGAGCAGGGTTAGCAGGTGCTTCATCCGCGCGACCCAGGCGATGCGCAGCTCGGCGGTGACCTCGGCAAACCGCTCCTCCGAGATCTCGCGCAGCCGGCCGAGCATATGCAGGGTGAAATGGAACTCGGTGAAATCCACCTCGGGGAAAAGCTGCTGAAGCCGGTCCGAGGCGCGCAGGAACCGGTCGTTGCGCCGCGGATGCACCCCGTAGAAGCGGTTCGACATGTTCTGCGCCCCCATCACCTGGATGACGCAGAGCTCGGCCCGCGCGGCCAGGTTCAGCACCGCCGGATCACCGAGGTATAGGTCTATGCCTGCGTTGACCACGCCGAGATTGACGCAGGGAATCCCCGGCCCCTCGACGCTGCCGCCGGTCGCGAGTGCCTGCTCGACCAATGCGGGGAACGGCGCCTCGACGAAGCGCCCAAAGGTCTCGGTGCCGCCAAGGAAGGCGAGGTAGCGGCCGTCCAACCCACGTTTCGGACCCCGGAACAGCAGCCGGGACTTGCCGTAGCGACACGGAAAATACTCCAGAGCACCCTGAAAGGACCCGGCAACGGACATGACGCCCCCCATTCTGATTCCCATTCACCCGGCATCAGGATCGGCCGCGCGCCCCAACAATTCGCTAATGCGAAAATCCGCGAAAAAATCGCCTGGCTTGTGCTTGCGGCGGGGCAAGCCGGGCGCATAAGGTTGCCGCGCATCAGAGCAGGATAGGGCGCATGGAAATCAAGAGCATCGGGGTGATCGGCGCGGGCCAGATGGGCAATGGCATCGCCCATGTCATGGCGCTTGCCGGCTACGAGGTGCGCCTGTCGGACGTGAGCCAGGACGCGCTCGAGGCCGCGGTGCAGCTGATCACCCGCAATCTCGACCGCCAGGTCAGCCGCGAGAAGATCAGCGCCGAAGCCCGCGACGCGGCGCTGGCGAATATCTCCACCACGCTCGACGTGGTCGAGGTGGCGCGCACCGATCTGGTGATCGAGGCCGCCACCGAGCAGGAGGCGGTGAAGACGAAGATCTTCGAGGGGCTGCTGCCGCACCTTCTGCCGCACACGATCCTGACCTCGAACACCTCGTCGATCTCGATCACCCGGCTCGCCTCGCGCACCGACCGGCCCGAGAAATTCCTCGGCTTCCACTTCATGAACCCGGTGCCGGTGATGCAGCTGGTCGAGCTGATCCGCGGCATCGCCACCGACGAGCCGACCTACAAGGCCTGCCTCGCGGTGGTCGAGAAGCTCGGCAAGACCGCCGCCTCGGCCGAGGATTTCCCCGCCTTCATCGTCAACCGCATCCTGGTGCCGATGATCAACGAGGCGGTCTACACGCTTTACGAGGGCGTCGGAAACGTGCGCTCGATCGACATGGCGATGAAGCTCGGCGCGAACCACCCGATGGGCCCGCTCGAGCTGGCCGATTTCATCGGCCTCGACACCTGCCTTGCGATCATGAATGTGCTGCACGAAGGGCTCGCCGACACCAAGTACCGTCCCTGTCCGCTGCTGACCAAATACGTCGAGGCCGGCTGGCTGGGGCGCAAGACCAAGCGCGGCTTCTACGACTACCGCGGTGACGAGCCGGTGCCGACGCGCTGAGCGCGCCACCGCCGCCCTGCCTGTTTCTGGCCTGCCTCCGGCCTGCCTCCGGCGGTTCTTCTAGTTGAAAATATCCCGGGGGAGGCCGCGGCAGCGGACGGGGGCAGCGCCCCCTCCGCGCTCGGGTTGCGCGCCGCGCGCTAGCCTTTCAGCGCCAGCGTTCTGTCGCGCAGCCAGGCGACGAACTCGCGCTGATTGCCGCTCCAGCGGCGGACCTCCTCGGGGCTGACCGGCGTGCCGACCACCGGGCGCTGCGGCTTGCCGCAGGCGTGGATCACCTCGTGGATCAGCAGGCCTTGGCGCAGCGTCGGCGAGATGCGGTTGGCCATCTGGTAGGCTCGGCTGTTCTCGCCGGGGAAGTAGATCGGCACCACCGTGGCGCCCGAGCGCTGGATCATCTTGGCGGTGAACGGGTTCCAGACCGCCTCGACCGCCGCGCCGAACATCGACTCCGACGAGGCCACCACCCCCGAGGGAAACAGTGCGATCACCCCGCCACGCTTGAGATGCTCCATGGCGGTGGCGCGCATCTCGAGGCTCTGTTCGCGGGCGGTCTCTTCGTGCGGGAAGGGCACGGGGATCATGAACTCTGCGATCTCCTGCACCCCGGTCAGCAGCGAGCGCGTCAGGATGCGGTAGTCGGTCCGGATACGCCCGATCAGCTCGGCCAGCACCATGCCGTCAACCAGCCCGTGCGGGTGGTTGGCGACCACGATCACCGGGCCATCCTCCGGGATGCGGGCGATCTGCTCGGCGGGGGTCTGCAGCTCGATGCGCATCATGCGCAGCGCCTGCGCCCAGAATTCCTGTCCCTCGGGAACGCCGGCGCGCTCGAAGCGGCGCACGAGGCGGATCAGCGGGATCTTCCCGGTCAGCCACTCAAGCACCCGAATGGTGTTGGCCTTCCACGGGTTGGTGAACGTATTGGCGTAGCTGAGCTTGCGCTTGTCATAGGGCGCCGGGGGCGAAGGCAGGTGGGGCTTCTGCCTGGCCGAGGCGTCATTGCTGTCAAGCATGTGCCCACCCTGCTTTGTCTTGCACCCTTTCGGGCGACGGTTGCGGCCTCAATTGTCCTCGCCGAAGCGGTTCGCGACCAGGGCCTCCAGCGCATCGGCGAGCGCGGCGGCGTCAGGGCCGGAGGTTTCGACTTCAATAAAGCTTCCCTTGGAAGCTGCCAACATCAAAAGCCCCATGATGCTGTCGCCACCGGCGCTCATCCCGTCCTTGGAGACCTCTGCATGGGCATCGAAACCCTCGACCACCTCGACCAGCTTGGCGGAGGCTCGGGCATGCAGGCCCTTTTCGTTGACGATGTTCAACACGCGGCGAACAGAGGTATCACTCATCTTCGGTCTCTTGGTTGTTCAGGCCGTTGGGCGGGTTCAGACGGGATCGGGTCTGACGTTCTGACTGTCAATGTATTTCCGCCCGGCCTCCAGCGCGCCGCGCACGGCATCTGGCACCGGAAGCTGCCGCGTCTTGGCGAGCTTGATCAGCATCGGCAGGTTCATCCCGTAGAGGATGCGCCGGTTCTCGGGTTGACAGGCCAGCAGGCTGAGGTTGGACGGAGAGCCGCCGAAAAGGTCGGTGACAAGCACCACGCCATCGCCGGTATCGACGCGGTCCGCCGCATCGCAGATCTCGGACTGCTTCTGGCCGCGGTCATGGTCGGCCTCGATCGAGATCGCCATGATTCCGGGTTGTGCCCCGACCACATGTTCCACGGCGGCAAGGTATTCCTTGGCCAGCCCACCATGCGCCACGATCACGATGCCGATCACGCCTGCGACCTCTCGTCCAGTCCAGTTGCCACG
This sequence comes from Salipiger mangrovisoli, assembly GCF_015223355.1. GTDB lineage: Bacteria > Pseudomonadota > Alphaproteobacteria > Rhodobacterales > Rhodobacteraceae > Salipiger > Salipiger mangrovisoli. Next base: position 314,750 of record NZ_JADFFK010000002.1, read on the forward strand.
CCCTTGGCGGCATGGCCGCGGCGTTCGAGTTCCCGGTGCCTAGTTGACACCTGCCAGCCGTGCTCCGCAAGGGCACGCGCGACGGTTTCCGTCACAGTGACGGAACGATGTTGCCCGCCGGTACAGCCAAAACCGAAGGACAGATGCGCCTTTCCCTCTTCAATGCACGCAGGAAGTAGAAAGAGCGCCAGATCAATCACCTTATGGAGGAATGGATCGAAGCGCGGATCTGCCTTCACATGCGCGCGGACCTCGGAGTCGAGGCCGGTCAGCCCGCGCAGTTCCGGAACCCAATGCGGGTTGTCGAGGAAGCGGCAGTCGAAGACCGTGTCCAGCCCCTGCGGCACGCCGCGCTTGTAGGAGAAGCTCTGCACGGACACGGCGAGCTGCTGCGCCTGTTCGCCCGCGAACCAGGTTGCGAGCTGGGCGCGCAGCTCGTGTGGGCTCAACTCGGAGGTGTCGATCAGGATGTCGGCGGCGGTGCGCGCCTGTTCGAGCAGCGCCAGCTCTCGCGTGATGCCCTCGGTATAGGCGCTGTCGGGCGCGAGCGGATGGCGGCGTCGGGTTTCGGAATAACGCCGGGCCAGAACCGTCGGCGCGGCGTCGAGATAGAGCAGCTGCGGCGCGATCTGCGGTTCGGCCGCCAGCGCGGCCTGTAGCGAAAGCAGCCCGTCGACGGTGAAATCGCGGTTCCGGATGTCAACGCCAAGCGCCAGCGGACGCTCCAGCGCGGGACCTTCCAACAGCCGCGGGATCAGCCCCAGCGGGATGTTGTCGATCGCCTCGAAGCCGAAATCCTCCAGCGCGTTGATCGCGGTGGAGCGCCCGGCGCCCGAGGGGCCGGTCACCAGCACGACGTGCTGGGGTCCTTTCGGCGAGTCATCCATTCTCCGGATCCCTTGTTGCGCCCTTCAGATATTGAACGAGCGCTGCGGGAAAATAGGGATGCGCGACATTGTGAAGCAAGGGGAGATTTTGCGAGTGCAGCATGATCTGACGCCGTGGCGGCAGCCGCTCGGTCTCGGGCGTGTCGAGGTCGAGCAGGGCGACGACTTCGGCGCGGGGCAGATGCGCCGCGTGCAGCAGCCCCAATCCGCGCGCCTCGATCAGCCCGGCGAGCGGGGCAGGGGGCGCGGCCCAGAGCCCGCCGTCCTCCAGGGTCAGCACCACCCGGTCATCGGACACCAGACGCGCCCCGCGCGCCATCATCTCGAGCGCCAGTCCCGACTTTCCCGAACCCGATGCGCCGCGGATCAGCAACGCGCGCCCGTCCACCGCCACCGCGGTGGCGTGCAGGATGAGCGGCGCCGCGGGGGTCATTGGATCAGACGGGCAGGCCGACGACGAAACGCGCGCCGAGCGGCTCGGAGGTGATGTCCGCCTCGGTCGGGCGAATGTTCTCGGCCCAGATCACCCCGCCATGCGCCTCGACGATCTGCTTGGAGATGGCGAGGCCGAGGCCGGAATTATTGCCGAAGTCGTTCTCGGGGCGCTGCGAGTAGAAGCGCTTGAAGATCTTCTGAAGCGCCTCTTCGGGAATGCCGGGGCCAGTGTCCTCGACCACCACCAGAACGCGGTTGTCGCGGCGGCGCGCCCAGACGCGGATCGCGTCGCCATCCTCGCAGAATGAGATGGCATTGGTGATCAGGTTGACGAAGACCTGCGCAAGGCGCGGCTCCAGCCCGTTGATCTGGATCGGTTTCTCGGGCAGGTCGGTGATGAACTCGATGCCCTTCTTGCGCGCGTCCTCGCCGAGGAACTGGCCGAGGTTGCCGAGCATCTCGAGCAGGTTGAACTCCTGCTCCTCTTCCTTGACCAGCTCGGAATCGAGACGCGAGGCGTTGGAGATGTCCGACACCAGCCTGTCGAGCCGGCGCACGTCGTGCTCGATCACGTTGAGCAGCTTGTCGCGGTGCTCGTCCTTCTTGACGATGCGCAGGCTGCCGATGGCCGAGCGCAGGCTGGCCAGCGGGTTCTTGATCTCATGCGCCACGTCCGCGGCGAACTGCTCGTTGGCGTCGATCCGGTCGTAGAGCGCGGCGACCATGCCGCGCAGCGCACCGGACAGGCGACCGATCTCGTCGGGGCGGGCGGTCAGGTCGGGGATGCGGATGCGGCGCGAATTGCCCTGCGACTTGTTGCGGTCGCGACCGATCTCGGCGGCATCTGCAAGGTCGGAGATCGGGTTGGCGATGGTCGAGGCCAGCACGAGGCTGAGGCCGATCGAGACCAGCGTGGCGATGACGAACATCTGCAGCACGCGCTCGCGCTCGGCGGTGACGGCGGCATCGATCTCGGGCGCTGCCGTGACCAGCGCCACGCTGCCGATGATGTTGGCTCCCTGGCGGATCGGTGCGAAGGCATTGAAGCGCGTCGCGCCCTCCGCACCTGTCCCGGCCTCCACCCGCGGAACGGCAGGGTCGCCGGTTTCGATCCGCTGGCGCAGCTGATCTTCGAGGCCGAGCGCGGGGGCCTGCTGGAAGTTGCTGAAGAACTCCGAGATGCCCTGCCAGAGCTGGTCGAGGAAGGTCGAGATCACCGTCTCGCGTCCGGCGGGGCCGGTGGACAGCGATGGCGGGCCGCCGGCTTCGCCAACAAGGAAATTGCCGCTGTCGAAGATCAGGACCTGGGTGCCGCGGTGCAGATTGAGGCTGCCAAGGATCGCAGCCAGATCGATGCCGTCTGACGAGCCGAGGCTGACCGGCGCACCCTCGGGCAGCTGCATCTCGAGCACGTCGGCGATGAGTTCGGCCTGGGCCAGCGACGCATCGGCCCGTTGCAGGGCCAGCGTGTCGCGAGAGGAGTTGAGCCAAAGGATGCCCGCGGCCAGCACGTTCAGGGCGATCAGGTTGAACGTGATGATCTTACGCGTGAGCGGGGAACGGTTCAGGGAAAAGAGCGACCGCCGGGCCCGGCTGTCCCGCAATTCCTTTTCGACGGTGCTGTCCGGGGCGATCCAGTCATCCCCGAGTACAACATCGGCATCCTGTCGCTCGCCCGACTTGTCGTCGCGCATAGAGATCCTTTCGGCCAGGGCCATCGCTTACTCTTCGTTGTAACGATACCCGATGCCGTAGAGCGTTTCGATGGCCGAGAAGTCTTCGTCCACGGTCCGCATCTTTTTGCGCAGGCGCTTGATGTGGCTGTCGATGGTGCGGTCGTCGACATAGACTTGGTCGTCGTAGGCCACGTCCATCAGCTGGTCGCGCGATTTCACGAAGCCGGGCCGCTGGGCCAGCGCTTGCAGCAGCAGGAATTCGGTCACGGTGAGCGAGACGTCCTTGCCCCTCCAGGTCACGGCGTGGCGCAGGGGGTCCATGGTCAGCGAGCCGCGGGTCATCAGCTTGGTGTCTTCGGTATCCCCAACGACTTCACCAGCCTGAGCTTCCTGACGGCGCAGCAGCGCACGGATCCGCTCGACCAGAAGGCGCTGGCTGAACGGCTTCTTGACGTAGTCGTCCGCGCCCATGCGCAGCCCGAGCACCTCGTCGATCTCGTCGTCCTTGGAGGTCAGGAAGATCACCGGCATGCGGGACTTCTGACGCACTCGCTGGAGCAGGTCCATGCCGTCCATACGCGGCATCTTGATGTCGAACACGGCCATGTCGGGCATCTTCTTGCTGAACGCATCCAGCGCAGATTGCCCGTCATTGTAAGTTTCAACCTCGAACCCTTCCGCCTCGAGTGTCATGGCCACGGATGTCAGGATGTTCCTGTCATCGTCCACCAGGGCGATTTTAGACATAGCACTTCATCCTTGTACTGCTCTGTTATGCCTTCTTTTTCCGCCGAGTATGCGGAGTTTCGCATTGTTCAACAATCCCATACCGCGAATCAGTGCAGAGCTGCGACTTAATTGCAGCGCAGATTGGGTAAGGAATGGCTAAAATGCCTCACCTCGCCAGCGCAAGGTGCAGAAACTGTAACCGATGGTAACGCTAGCCTTAACGAGTGCTAACGCTAAAGCTATTTTGGTTGCGCTAACTGGCTGGATGCCTTCTGTTCTTGGCCGATCCCAACATGTTAAAGGCTCTGATACCGGTGGCGGGCGCCTCCGGTGGACGGCAGGCGACGTGCCGCCCCAATGACTACCGCCGCCCACACCGCGGCTACAGGAGCTTGGCAGATGACATTTGGACGGGTGAACCCGCAATTCCGGCTTGAAGATCAGGGGATCGAAGGCCTGGGCAATGTCTATTACAATCTTATGGAGCCTGCTCTGATCGAGGCCGCCCTGAAATGCGGCGAGGGCACCCTCGGCAAGGGCGGCGCCTTCTACGTCACAACCGGCAAGTTCACCGGCCGTTCGCCGCAGGACAAGCACGTGGTGAAGACCCCCTCGGTCGAAGAGCACATCTGGTGGGAAAACAACCGCGCCATGTCGCCCGAAGGGTTCGACGCCCTGCATGCCGACATGCTCGAACACATGAAGGGCAAGGACTACTACGTCCAGGACCTGATCGGCGGCGCGGACCCGGCGCATTCGATCAAGGTGCGCATGGTGACCGAGCTGGCCTGGCACGGCCTGTTCATCCGCCACATGCTGCGCCGCCCCGAGCGCGAGCAGCTCGACGAGTTCCTCGCCGACTTCACCATCATCAACTGCCCGAGCTTCAAGGCCGACCCGGCGAAGCACAACTGCCGCACCGACACCGTGATCGCGCTGAACTTCGACAAGAAGACCATCCTGATCGGCGGCACCGAATACGCCGGCGAGAACAAGAAGTCGGTCTTCACGCTGCTGAACTACATGCTGCCGATGAAGGGCATCATGGCGATGCATTGCTCGGCCAACCACGCGCCGGGGAACCCGGTTGATACCGCCGTGTTCTTCGGCCTGTCGGGCACCGGAAAAACCACCCTTTCAGCCGACCCCGAGCGTGTGCTGATCGGCGACGACGAGCATGGCTGGTCGGACCGCGGCACTTTCAACTTCGAAGGCGGCTGCTACGCCAAGACGATCAACCTGTCGGCCGAGGCGGAGCCCGAGATCTACGCGACCACCTCGAAGTTCGGCACCGTGATCGAGAACATGATCTTCGACGAGGAGACCTTCGAGCTCGACTTCGAGGATGACAGGCTGACCGCGAACATGCGTTGCGCCTACCCGCTCGAGTATATCTCGAACGCGTCGTCCACCGCGCTTGGCGGCCACCCGAAGAACATCATCATGCTGACCTGCGACGCCTTCGGTGTCCTGCCGCCGATCGCGCGGCTGACCCCGGCGCAGGCGATGTACCACTTCCTGTCCGGCTTCACCTCGAAGGTGGCGGGCACCGAGCGTGGCGTGACCGAGCCGCAGCCGACCTTCTCGACCTGCTTCGGCGCGCCCTTCATGCCGCTGCGCCCGGAAGTTTACGGCAACCTGCTGCGTGACAAGATCGCCAAGCACGGCGCGACCTGCTGGCTGGTGAACACCGGCTGGACCGGCGGCGCCTATGGCACCGGCCACCGCATGCCGATCAAGGCGACCCGCTCGCTGCTGCACTCGGCGCTGAACGGCTCGCTTGCCAAGGTCGAGTTCCGCAAGGACCCGAACTTCGGCTTCGAGGTGCCGGTCTCGGTCGAGGGTGTGCCCGAGCTGCTGCTCGATCCGCGCCGCACCTGGTCGGACAAGGCGGCCTTCGATGCGCAGGCCGAGAAGCTGGTGAACATGTTCGCCGAGAACTTCGCGCAATACGTGCCCTACATCGACGAAGACGTGAAAGCCGCCGCGATCGGCTGATGCGCCTCGCCGCGATCCTCATGCTGCTGGCCGGACCCGCCTTGGCGGGGTCCGGCCTTTCTTTTGCCGAGCCGCCCCTGGTGCTGATCGAGCGCGGGGTGATCTGCCAGGTCACCCCCGAGGGCAGTCGCCCGGCGCCCGAGACCGAGCAGGGGGTGATCAACCTGATCGAGCCGGGCCGACGTGTCGATGTACTGACCGAGATCGTGCCTGCCGCGCTCGGCATCAGCTTCGGCATCCGCTTCACCCTGTCCGAGACCGCCGCGCCCATGGCGTTGCGGGTGATCGTCACCCACCCGCCGATGGGACCGCGCGGGGTCGAGGTGGAGAGCTGGACCACCGAGGCTGCGCCGGGGGCACCGAGCGTCAGCCTGTTCACCTTCGAATACGCTTACGAGATGGTCGAGGGCAGCTGGACGATGGCGCTCGAGGCCGGCGGCGAGCGTCTGCTCGAACAGCAGTTCACCGTGGTCCCCGGCGATGCCGCCCGGCCGGTGCTGGCGGCCTGCGATGGCCCGGCGGCAGTGTCGTGATCGGGGCGCGTTCGCGATCCTTAACACGCTAAACGGTATCTTAGGGTATTTGTGTCACCCGATACGTGCGACACGGCATTTTCCAGAAAAATCACCGGCATTTTCAACCGCGGAATTGTCCCGTCTTTCGCAACCGTTTCACCGATTTCATCCACATGCCAACCGCGGGAGTCAGGCCGCTGAAAAGACTCAGAACCTTGAGTCTGCCCCCCTGCGGATTCCCCGGAGTTGCCCACAGAGGGGGGAATCTGCATCTTGATTAAATAACAGATCACTCCACAACTTATTGCGTGTGTCGCGAATATTTCGCTTTACAGAAGGTGCGCGCCACAGGCACGATATATGGTAAGAGACGAGGGCCTAACCCCAACATCTCTCGAGCAGGCACCTAGCACTCGGGGCGCTGCCAAAGCCCCGAAGCTACAACCATAAGAGGTGGCGCATGGCACTGTCCGAAGATTTCCTGAGCGAAGAGCTGCACCCCATCGACATCGTCGAGACTCTGGCCGAGACCAACGACTGGGATTTCGACCGCGTTGGCGAAGACCAAATCGCCATGGCGGTTGAGGGGCAATGGCGCACCTATTCCATCACCCTCGCATGGTCGCCCTATGACGAGACGCTGCGGATGATCTGCAGCTTCGAGATGGAGCCTCCCAAGGACTCGCTGTCCGAGCTCTATGCCGGGCTCAACCTGGTGAACGACCAGTGCTGGGCGGGTGCTTTCTGCTACTGGCCCGACTCCAAGCTGATGGTCTACCGCTACGGCCTCGTTCTGGCCGGCGGTCAGGTCGCCAGCGCCGATCAGATCGACACGATGATCGGGGCGGCGGTGATGGCATCCGAGCGCTACTACCCCTGCTTCCAGCTGATCAACTGGGCTGGCAAGACCGCCGAAGAAGCCCTGCAAATCGCCATCGCGGAAGCCTACGGCCGCGCCTGAGCACGGCCCATTGACCCAGCATTGCGACGGGCCGGCGCGGCCCTCGCACCGCCCCTAGCGGATCCCGAGCGCGGTTTCCTTCAACATCTCCGCGGAGGCGCGCAGCGCGGCTGCCTCGGACGGATCGAGATCGGGGGCCAGCGTCGCCACCACCCCGCTTGCACCGACCACGCGAGGAAGGCTCAGGGCGACATCCCGCACCCCCTCCACCTCTGGCGTCACCACCGAGACCGAGAGCACCGCCCGCTGATCGTCGCGGACCGCCTGCACGATCCGTGCCAGCCCGGCGCCGATGCCGTACCAGGTCGCGCCCTTGCCCTCGATGATGCGATAGGCGGCGCGGCGCACGGCCTCGTCGATGCGGGCGCGGACCTCTTCGGTGATCGGCGCGTGGACCTGCTCGGCAAACTCGCCGACGGTGATCGCCCCGGCGCGGGCCGAGGCCCAGCCCAGCACCTCCGAGTCCCCGTGCTCGCCGAGCACGTAGGCGTGAACCGATTGTGCCGCGATGCCGAGGTGATCGCCCAGCAGCCAGCGGAAGCGGGCGGTGTCGAGGATGGTGCCCGAGCCGATCACCTGCCCGGCGGGCAGGCCCGAAGCGCGCAGCGCCACTTCGGTCATCACGTCCACCGGGTTCGAGGCGACGAGCAGCATCGCCTTGGGAGCGGCTCTCTGCACGCCCTCGATCACCTGCGCAAACACCTCGGCGTTGCGCGACAGCAGGCTCAGGCGGCTCTCTCCGGGCTTCTGCGCCACCCCGGCGGCGAGGATGACGATCGCCGCCCCCTCGAGCCGCTCGTAACCGCCCGAGCGCACCTGGCAGGGGTGGGCGAAGGGCACCGCGTGGGCGATGTCCTCGGCCTGCGCTGTCGCCAGTGCGGCGCTGCGATCGACCAGGACAATCTCGCTCGCCCCGCCGCGCAGCGCCAGCGCATAGCCCGCCGCCGAGCCGACCATGCCCGCCCCCACGATCCCCACCTTCATGGCATTCTCCCTTGCGACGCCGTTCGCGGTACCATGGCACGACGGGCGCGGGGCACCAAACCCGGAGGATCGGGCAGCCGGTCACGGGGCGCAATTTCTCGCCCGCCGCCCAGACCGCGCGCAATCGCCCGTCACGGCATGGGTACGCATGGACACCGGGAGCGGCGCGGCTATAGTGCCGCCTTCACAACACGGATCCAGCAGGCGAAAGAGGCCCGGACATGACGGAACAGGTGAAGGTCGGCATCATCATGGGCAGCCAGTCGGACTGGCCCACGATGCAGGAAGCGGCGCAGATGCTCGACGAGCTGGGCGTGGCCCATGAGGTCAAGATCGTCTCTGCGCACCGCACGCCGGACCGGCTCTGGACCTATGGCAAGGAAGCCGCCGGGCGCGGGCTGCAGGTGATCATCGCGGGCGCCGGCGGCGCGGCGCACCTGCCGGGCATGATGGCCTCCAAGACGCGCGTGCCGGTGATTGGCGTGCCGGTGCAGACCAAGGCACTCTCGGGCGTCGACAGCCTCTACTCGATCCTCCAGATGCCGCGCGGCTTCCCGGTGGCGACCATGGCGATCGGGGCTGCGGGCGCGGCCAACGCCGGGCTGATGGCGGCGGGCATCCTTGCGCTGCAGGATCCGGCGCTGGCCGAACGGCTCGACGCCTGGCGGCAGGCGCTCTCGGACTCGATCCCCGACGAGCCGCTGCGGGACTGACCCCCGGACTGATACCCCGGCACGCGCAGATGCCTTGGGTGCGCCCTCCGTGGCGCACTCCTTCACCGCGCCACACAAAGGGGTGTTGCAAGCCGCGCCAATCCGCAGGAAAAGCGGCCAAACCCGACCCCAGCAACGGAGACCCCCATGTCTGACGCTCTTCCCCAAGGTGCAACCATCGGCATTCTCGGCGGCGGACAGCTGGGACGGATGCTCTCCGTGGCCGCCAGCCGCCTCGGCTACCGCACGCATGTCTTCGAGCCGGGTGCCGAGCCGCCCGCCGGCCATGTCGCCCACGCGGTGACCACCGCCTCGTACGAGGACAAGGCGGCGCTGACCCGCTTCGCCGAGTCGGTGGACGTGGTGACCTACGAGTTCGAGAACATCCCCACCGAGGCGCTCGACACGCTGCAGGCGCTGCGCCCGATCCGTCCGGGCCGCGAGGCGCTGCGCGTCAGCCAGGACCGCATGACCGAGAAGGAATTCCTCGCCGGTCTCGGATTGCGCACCGCGCCCTTCGCCGCGATCGACACCGAGGCTGACCTGAGCAATGCGCTCGAGCTGATCGGCGCGCCCGCCATCCTCAAGACCCGCCGCTTCGGCTACGACGGCAAGGGTCAGGCACGCATCCTGTCGAAGGACGATGCCGCAGATGCTTTCGAGGCGATGAACGGCGCCCCGGCGATCCTCGAGGGCTTTGTCGATTTCAGCCACGAGGTCTCGGTGATCGCCGCGCGCGGCGTCGATGGCGAGGTTGCCTGCTTCGACCCCGGCGAGAACGTCCACCGCGACGGCATCCTGCGCACCACCACCGTGCCCGCACGGCTGACCCCGGCGCACCGGCAGGACGCGATCCTGCTGGCGGGGCGCATCCTCAACGCGCTCGACTACGTCGGCGTGATGGGCGTCGAGCTCTTCGTCTGCGCCGATGGGCTGGTGGTCAACGAGATCGCACCGCGGGTGCACAACTCGGGCCACTGGACGCAGAACGGCTGCAGCGTCGACCAGTTCGAGCAGCACATCCGCGCGGTGGCGGGATTGCCGCTGGGCGATGGCGCGCGCCATTCCGACGTGCAGATGGAGAACCTGATCGGCGACGACATGGACCGGCTGCCCGAACTGCTGCGCGAGGCCGACACCGCGCTGCACCTCTATGGCAAGGCCGAGGCCAAGCCGGGCCGCAAGATGGGCCACGTCAACCGCATCGTCCGCGGCGGCTGATCAGTCGTGAAGGGGCGCTTCAGACGATGAAGCGCCCGGCCACCTCGCCGCTCATGTAGGCGACAACGCCCCCGGCGATGGTCGCCACGATGCGCCGCGATTCCCGCTCGCGAATGATGAGATCCGCGCGCAGCCCTTCCTCGATGCGTCCCCGGTCCGTCAGCCCCAGCAGGCGCGCGGGTCCTTCCGACACCAGCTTCCAAGCTTCGACCTCGTTCAGCAGTCCAAGTTCCACGCAGCGCCAGGCCGCGCGCGCCGGGGCGGGGTAGTGGTAGTCCGAGGCCAGCGCATCGCACAGCCCCATCCCCACCAGCTCCAGCGCCGAGACATTGCCCGCGTGGCTCGCCCCGCGCACCACGTTGGGCGCGCCGAGCACGATGAACTCCCCGGCGTCGCGCGCCGCCTGCGCCGCCTCGACCGTCTCGGGGAACTCCGACACAAGCGCGCCGCGCGCGCGCCATGCGGCACGGCCCTCGGCGGTGCGGTCGTCGTGGCTGCCCATGGTCACGCCGCGCGCCGCGAGCCGGGCGCAAAGCCCGTCGAGCGCCGCCGGAACCTCGGCCCCGCGGTCGTGCAGATCCATCATCAGCGCCAGATGCGCCTCGGGGCTGCGACCGCTCTTCAGCGCCTGACCGGTCAGCCGCGGCGGCTTGCGCCCCTCGGCGAGGCGCTGGTGCGGCAGGTGGTCGTTGAACACCACGTAGGAAATGCCCCAGCGCGCCACGGCGTCTTCGGCCCCGGCGAAGCCTTCGAGGAAATGCGTCTCGAGCCGCAGCTGCAGGCGCAGGTCGACGGGCACGGTCGGGGCGACCTCGGTGACGGCGGCGAAGACCTCCTCGGCGAACTCCGGCCCGCGCATGCCGCCTTCCCAGGACCAGAACTGCGCCAGCGCCGCCGTCGTGATGCCGCAGGCCGCCAGTTCGGCGGCGCATGCCTGTACCCCGGAGGCGCGCTCGCGCAGCGCCCCGCGGCGCGGCGCCATGTGGCGCTCGAAGCCGTCGCCATGCGCGTCGACGATGCCCGGCAGCAGCTCGAAGCCCGACAGGTCCACCTCCTTGCCGCCGCCGCCGCCGATGACCCCGCCCGCAATGGACAGCGGCGCGTCGCTCCAGCCCTCGGGGCGCAGGGCGGGGGCATTCAGAAGGGTCAGATTGAGCACGGGCAGGGGCCTTTCTTCGGGCCTGTCAGGGGCAGGGCTGGGTCGGCGCTTGAGATACGCGCCCGCCCGGCCCTATGAAAGGGGCAAAAGGACACGCCCGAAGGGAAGCCCATGCCGAAGTCCCCCCGCCTCGCCGCCCGCGCCGTGCTGCTGCACGAGGACCGGCTGCTGCTGGTCAACGCCTGGCCCGGCGGCAAGAGCGACCTCTGGTGTGCCCCCGGTGGCGGCGTCGAGACCGGTGCCTCGCTCCCCGACAATCTTGCCCGCGAGCTGCGCGAGGAAACCGGGCTCGCGGTGAAGGTCGGCCCGCCGTGTCTCGTGAATGAGTTCCACGATCCGGGCAGCGGCTTCCACCAGGTCGAGATCTTCTTCCGCTGCCACATCATGGCGGGCCAGCTCGATGCCACCTGGCAGGACCCCGAAGGCGTGGTGACCGAGCGCCGCTTCGTCACCCGCGACGAGATGGCGGCGCTGCGCTTCAAGCCCGACAGCCTGCCGCATGTGGCCTGGGGCAGGGGCTTCGGATACGACCCGCTCGAGCTGATCCAGCATTGAGCATCTGGACCGGGGCGCGCCCCGCGCCTAACGTGGCCCCATGCTAGGTTACGCGCTCAAACGTCTGACCTCGCTGGCGGTTTCCCTGCTGGTGGCGTCGCTGGTCATCTTCCTGGTGGTCGAGGTCGCCCCCGGCGATCCGGCCAGCTACATGCTCGGCATGAACGCCCAGCCCGACACGGTGGCGGCGCTGCGCACGGAACTCGGCCTCGACCTGCCGAAGTGGCAGCGCTACCTCGCTTGGCTCGGCGGCATGCTCACGGGCGACTTCGGCACGTCCTATACCTACCGCACGCCGGTGGCCGAGATGGTGGCTGAGCGCATCACCGTCTCGCTGCCGCTGGCGCTCTACGCCTTGGGGCTCTCGACGCTGATCGCGTTGCCCGCGGGAATTTACGCCGCCGCGCGCCGCGGCAAGGCCGGGGACGCCGGGGTGATCGGCGCAACGCAGCTCGGCATCGCGATCCCCAACTTCTGGTTCGCCATGCTGTTGGTGCTGCTCTTCGCGCTGAAACTGCGCTGGTTCAGCGCCGGCGGCTTTCCCGGCTGGGAGCAGCCGCTCCTGGCGCTGAAATCCCTCACCCTGCCGGCGGTGGCATTGGCGCTGCCGCAGGCGGCGATCCTCGCCCGGGTCATGCGGTCCTCGCTGATCGACATCCTCTCGGAGGATTTCATCCGCACTGCCCGCGCCAAGGGTCTCTCGCGCCGGCAGGCGCTCTGGCGGCACGGGCTGCGCAACGCGCTCATCCCGGTGCTGACCATCCTCGGGCTGCAGTTCTCGTTCCTGCTGGCGGGGGCGATCATCATCGAGCAGGTGTTCTTCCTGCCCGGCCTGGGCCGGCTGATCTTCCAGTCGATCACCCAGCGCGACCTGATCGTGGTCGAAAGCGTCGTCATGCTGCTGGTCTTCGCGGTGATCGCGGTCAATTTCCTCACCGATATGGCTTATGCCATCGCCGACCCGCGACTGAGGCACGCGCGATGAAACCCACGCTGATCCTCGGCGCGCTGCTGACGCTGACCTTCACCCTCGCGGCGCTGCTGTCGTTCCTCTGGACGCCGGGTGACGTCGAGGCGGTGAACATCGCCGCCCGCCTGCAGCCGCCCTCCGTGGCGCACTGGCTGGGCACCGACCACCTCGGCCGCGACATGCTCAGCATGGTGATGACCGGCGCGCGCACCTCGCTCGCCGTTGCGCTGGTGGCTGTGGGACTGGGCATGGGGCTGGGTGTGCCGCTGGGGCTTGCCGCCGCCGCAAGGCAGGGCGGCTGGCTCGACGAGCTGGTGATGCGCGCCAACGACCTGATCTTCGCCTTCCCCTCGCTGGTCATCGCCATCCTGATCACCGCGATCTTCGGCCCCGGCGCGCTCAACGCGATCCTCGCCATCGGCATCTTCAACATCCCGGTCTTTGCCCGGCTTACCCGCGGCGCGGCGCTCAGCTTCTGGCGCCGCGAGTTCATCCTCGCCGCCCGCGTCGCCGGCAAGGGCGCGCCGCGGATCAGCCTCGAGCACATCCTTCCGAACCTGGCCAACCTGCTGATCGTGCAGGGCACCATCCAGTTCTCGCTCGGCATCCTCGCCGAGGCCGGTCTCTCCTACGTCGGCCTCGGCGCGCAGCCGCCGGTGCCGAGCTGGGGCCGCATGCTGGCCGACGCGCAGACGATGGTGTCGCTGGCGCCGCATGTCGCCATCGTGCCGGGCCTCGCCATCCTGCTGACGGTGCTCGGCCTCAACCTGCTCGGCGACGGTCTGCGCGACGCCCTCGATCCCCGCCTGAGGCCGTCCCGCGCATGAGTGTTTCTTCTGGGCAGAAATATCCCGGGGGTCCGGGGGCAGAGCCCCCGGTCCGGCAGGTCTCGCAAGCGCTGCTGCAGGTCGAAGGGCTCAGCCTCGCCTTCGGCGGCACCGCGATCCTCAGGGACGTCTCCCTGTCGCTGCCGCAGGGCGAGATCCTCGCGCTGACCGGCGAGTCGGGCTCGGGCAAATCGATGACCGCGCTCGCCGCCATCGGTCTGCTGCCGGAGCGGGCCGAGACGTCCGGCAGGCTGCTGCTCTCGGGCCGCGACCTCATGACCCTGCCCGAGCGCGATCTCTGCGCGCTGCGCGGCCGCGAGGTGGGCATGGTCTTCCAGGAGCCGATGACCGCGCTCAACCCGGTGCAGCGCATTGGCGACCAGGTGATGGAGACCATCCTGATCCACAAGGCGATGTCCCGCGACGCCGCCCGCGCCCGCGCCGCCGAGGTCATGGCCCGCGTCGGGCTCGACCCGGAGCGCATTCCGCCGACCCGCTACCCGCATGAGCTTTCGGGCGGGCAGCGCCAGCGGGTCGGCATCGCCATGGCCATTGCGCTGCGGCCGAAGCTGCTGATCGCCGACGAGCCGACCACCGCGCTCGACGTGACGACGCAGGCGCAGATCCTCGATCTTCTCACCGGGCTGGTGCGCGACGAGGGGATGGGCCTGCTGATGATCACCCATGACATTGCAGTGGTAGCGGGCATGGCCGACCGCATTGCGGTGATGAACGCCGGGCGCATCGTCGAGCAGGGGCCTACGGCGCAGGTGCTGGCCGAGCAGCGCCACCCTTACACCCGCCAGCTTTTCGAGGCCTCGCGCCATCAGGCGCCGCTGGCCCCGGTCACACCCGGCGAAACGCAGCTCAGCGTGCAGCAGGCGGTCCGCGACTACCCGCTGCCGCGCCGGCATCCCCTTGCGCCGCGCAGGATGTTCCGCGCGGTGAAGGGCGTCAGTTTCGACATCCGCCGCGGCGAGCGGGTCGGACTCGTGGGCGAGTCGGGCTGTGGCAAGTCGACGCTGAGCCGGGCGATCCTCGGGTTGGAGCCGCTACAGGCGGGGATGATCACCCTCGACGGCAAGCCGATCCTCTCGCATGGCAGGCCCGACCCCGAGATCCGCCGCCGCGTGCAGGTGGTGTTCCAGGACCCCTACGGCTCGTTCAATCCGCGCCACAGCGTCGGACGGATCATCGCCGAGCCCTTCCACCTGCTCCCGGACCCGCCCAAGGGCGCCGCGCGGCAGGCCGCCATCGCCGGGGCGCTCACCGCCGTCGGGCTGAAGCCCGAGCACGCCGGGGCCCCGATCCACGCCTTCTCCGGCGGGCAGCGCCAGCGCATTGCCATCGCCCGCGCGCTGATCATCGAGCCCGAGCTGGTGATCTTCGACGAGGCGGTCTCGGCGCTCGACGTGCGGGTGCGGGCACAGATCCTCGACCTTGTGGCCGAACTGTCGCGCAGGCGCGGCCTCAGCTATCTCTTCGTCAGCCACGATCTTTCCGTCGTGCGCTCGATCACCGACCGGGTGCTTGTGATGCGCGAGGGCGAGATCGTCGAGCGCGGCGACACAAGCGACGTGTTTGACAATCCCCGGCACTGGTATACCAAAACCCTCATGGAGGCGGCGCCGAGACTTCGGGCGCCGGAGACGGGAGGAGAGGACGATGCCGGAGGGGAACCCCTTTGACAGCGCCCGCGTGCTCATTGGCGGCACATGGCGCGAGACCGCGGAGACGCTGCCACTGAGCGATCCGTCGACCGGAGCCGAGATCGGGCGCATCGCCCGCGGCGGCAAGGCCGAGATCGACGCGGCCGTGGCCTCGGCGCAGGCAGCGCTCGATGGGGAGTGGGGCGCGATGACCGCGCTGGAGCGCGGGCGCATCCTTACCCGGATCGGATTGCTGGTTCTGGAAAACGTCGAGCTGCTGGCCCGGATCGAGGCGCAGGACGTGGGCAAGCCGCTTTCGCAGGCGCGGGCCGACGCGGTGGCTCTGGCGCGCTACTGCGAGTTCTACGGCGGCGCGGCAGACAAGATCCACGGCGAGACCATTCCTTATCTTGACGGCTACACCGTCTACACCCTGCGTGAGCCGCATGGGGTCACGGGTCATATCGTGCCGTGGAACTATCCGATGCAGATCATCGGCCGCTCGGTCGGCGCGGCGCTCGCGATGGGCAATGCCTGCGTGCTGAAACCGGCCGAGGATGCCTGCCTGACGGCGCTGCATTTCGCCGATCTGGCACAGCAGGCGGGGCTTCCGGCGGGGGCGCTCAACGTGGTGCCGGGGCTGGGGTCCGAGGCGGGGGCGGCGCTGTCGTCCCATCCCGGCGTTCAGCACATGAGCTTCACCGGCTCGGTCGCCACCGGTGCCGCCGTGCAGCGCGCGGCTTCTGACAACGTGATCCCCGTGACGCTGGAGCTCGGCGGCAAATCCCCGCAGCTGGTCTTTGCCGACGCCGATCTCGATGCGGCGCTGCCGTTCCTCGTCAATGCCGGGCTGCAGAACGCCGGGCAGACCTGCTCGGCCTCCTCGCGCATCCTCGTGCAGCGCGAGGTGCTCGACGAGGTGATGACCCGCATGGCCGCCGCTTACGAGGCCAAGCTCGTTGGCCCCGCCATGGATGACCGCGACATCGGCCCGCTGATCAACGCAACCCAGAAGCGCCGGGTCGAGGGGTTTCTCGAACAGGGGGCCGACCTGCCGGTGCTGGCGCGCGCAAGGCTGGCCGAGGGGCTGCCCGAGGGCGGGCATTACGTCGCCCCCTGCCTCTACGGCCCGGTCCCTGCGGAGCACGCGCTGGCGCAGGACGAGATTTTCGGCCCGGTGCAGGTGGTGATCCCCTTCGAGGACGAGGCGGAGGCGCTGCGCATCGCCAATGGCACCGACTACGGGCTCGTCGCCAGCGTCTGGACGCGCGACGGCGCGCGCCAGATGCGGCTCGCGAAGAAGTTGAAGGCGGGGCAGGTGTTCCTGAACAACTACGGCGCCGGGGGCGGGGTCGAGCTGCCCTTCGGCGGGGTCGGCAAGTCCGGCCACGGGCGCGAGAAGGGCTTCGAGGCGCTCTACGGCTTCTCGGTGCTGAAGACGGTGGCGGCGCATCACGGCTGAGCGCCGCGCGAGACGACATGAGGGAGGAGACAGGCATGAGACTTTCGGGAAAGACCGCCATCGTGACCGGCGCGGGTTCGGGCTTCGGCGCGGGCATCGCGCGGCGCTTCGCGGCTGAGGGCGCGCGGGTGATGGTCGCCGACATCAACATGGAGGGCGCCATGGAGGTGGCCTCGGAGTTCGGTGGCATCGCGCATGAGGTGAACGTCGCCGACGGCGCCTCGGTCGAGGAGATGGCACTGCGCGCCGGGGCCGAGCTGGGCCGGGTCGACATCCTGGTGAACAACGCTGGGGTCACCCACCTGCCGGGCTTCATGGAAGACATCAGCGAGGCGGATTTCGACCGCGTCATGGCGGTGAACTGCAAGTCGGTCTACCTGACGGCCCGCGCGTTGGTCGCGGGCATGAAGGAGCGCGGCGCGGGGGCGATCCTCAACGTCGCCTCCACGGCGGGGGTCTCGCCGCGGCCGAAGCTGAACTGGTACAACGCCTCGAAGGGCTGGATGATCACCGCGACGCGGGCCATGGCGATCGAGCTGGCGCCCTTCGGCGTGCGGGTCAACGCGCTGAACCCGGTGGCGGGCGACACGCCGCTGCTGAAGAGCTTCATGGGCGAGGACACCCCCGAGATGCGTGCGAAGTTCCTCTCGACCATCCCCATGGGGCGGTTCTCGACCCCCGAGGACCTGGCCAACGCGGCGCTCTATTTGTGCTCCGACGAAGCCTCGCTGGTGACAGGCGTGTGCATGGAGGTGGATGGCGGGCGCTGCATCTGAGGCCAGCAGGCGAGACACGCGCGACCTTTCCGAGACAGATGTCTCAGCGGCGGGACACGCGCGGATTTTTGCCTTGAGCACGGCGGCATCACGCCTTTCATTGTTCGTCAAATACGCAAAGGCGCCTGCGACAGCAGGCGCCCTTGTTCTTTCGCCGCAGTGCAGCAAAATGTTTACCAGTGGCTGCAAGGAGTGGACTCATGCGACCCGGACCTCTCAACCTGATCACCGACGTGCCCGGCCTGAAGGTGGGCAATGCCGAGGATTCCCTGCTGAAGTCCGGAGTGTCGGTGGTGACTGCCGAGGCACCGATGGTGGCCTCTGTCTCGGTCATGGGCGGCGCGCCCGGCACGCGCGAGACTGACCTTCTTGCCCCCGACAAGACCGCGCCGGGCGTGGATGCGCTGGTGCTCGCGGGCGGCAGTGCCTTCGGCCTTGCCGCGGCGCAGGGGGTGATGGACGCTCTCTACGAAGAGGGGCGCGGTTTCGCGGTCTTCTCGGCACGTGTCCCGATCGTGCCGGCGGCGATCCTTTTTGACCTGCTCAATGGTGGCGAGAAGCGCTGGGGGGTGAACCCCTACCCGGCGCTGGGGCGGCAGGCGCTGGCCAATGCGTCAACGTGCTTTCGGCTGGGCTCGCGCGGGGCGGGCTGCGGTGCGCAGACCGCGCAGCACAAGGGCGGGCTGGGCTCGGCCTCGCTGGTGCTCGAGGGCGGGATCACCGTCGGTGCGCTGGTGGCGGTGAACCCGATGGGCAGCGTCACGACCCCCTCGGGGCGGCATTTCTGGGCCGCGCCCTTCGAGTTCGACGCAGAGTTCGGTGGGCTCGGAGGCGAGCCGATGACGGGCTTCCACGACATGCCGGAGAGTCGCAAGGCGGGGGCGATGGCGGCGCTCGGGAATACGACCATCGCCGTGGTCGCCACCGACGCGCAGATCGACAAGGCGCAGGCGCATCGCATGGCGGTGGCGGCACAGGATGGCATCGGGCGGGCGATCCTTCCGGCGCATTCGCCGATGGACGGGGACCTCGTGTTCGCCTGCGCCACGGGGCGACAGGCGCTGCGCGCCCCGGCGCAGCAGCTGGCGCAGATCGGACACGCGGCAAGCCTGTGCCTGTCGCGGGCCATCGCCCGCGCGGTCTGGGAGGCGACGCCGGCCTTGGGCGACACGCTGCCGACGCTGCGCGAGGAGCTCGGCCTTTAGGGCGCCCCGCTCAGCGGAGGCGCATCACCGCAGGATCGGCGGGCTGTCGGGGTCGGAACCGGGGGCGACGCGCTCGATCCGCGTGGGCTCTTCGATCTCGGGCAGGTCGAAGCGCAGGCCGACGCGGGTCAGCGAGGCCGCCAGCGGATCGCTGTCGCGCAGGAAGAGCACGTCGAGCGCGCCCGCCTCGATGCCCGAGAAGACCAGCGCCTCGTTCACCGCGCGCGCCAGCGCGTCCTCGGCTCCCGGCACGGTTCCGGCGAAGGCGAGGATGTGGCCGCGGCCGCCGCCCTCGTAGGTGGCCCCCGCCAGCCAGGCGCAGCGGGCGAAGCCGGCGGCGGTGGCGAGCTTGGTGTCGAGCGCCGACAGCAACGCCTCGGGGAGGCCGCCGGGTCTGGTGACTTCCTCGATTCGGGCCTCGTCCTCTGAAGGACCATGGCCGAGCGTCGCCGCCAGCCAGTCCACCGCCTCGGCGGGCAACAGGGTGGAGGCCTCGGAGACCTCGATGTTCACCGCGAGGCCGATGCCCTGTCCGGCCAGCATGTTGGCCACGGCGCGGCCCGAGAGCGCGGCATAAGGCGCGGCGCGGCCGGTGAATTGCGACAGCCGTTCCTCGCGGTCGAAGACAAGCACGAAGCGGGCATCGCCGAGGTCGAAGAGCTCGGGCTCGATCTGGTCGCCGTCGATCTCGCGGGTGAGCAGCAGGAAGAGCTCGCCATCGGCGAGGCGCTCGTAGAAGCGTAGCCGGGCGTTGTCATCCTCGGGGGCGGCGTCCATCGCTTTGAGCGCGGCGTCGAGCGGTGTTGTCGTCATGTCAGGACCTCGCGGACACGGGCGCGCAGGACGGGCAGGAGCTCGGCCTCGAACCACGGATTGCGTTTGAGCCAACCCGTATTGCGCCAGGACGGGTGGGGCAAGGGCAGAGCGTGGGGAAGATGGTCGCGCCAGGCGGCAACGGTCTCGGTCACGCCGGCCCTGGTTCCGAGGTGGTAGCGATGCGCGTGACCGCCGATGTAGAGGCGCAGCGGCAGGGGGCCGAGCGCCTGGAAGAGCGGATCGTGCCATGTGGCGCGGCAGATCGGCGGCGGCGGCAGATCCGCGCCCTTGGCGTCGTAGCCGGGAAAGCAGAAGGCCATGGGAACGATGGCGACGCGGCTCTGGTCCCAGAATTCCGCTTCGGACAGGCCGAGCCAGTCGCGCAGCCGGGCGCCCGAAGGATCATCGAAGGGACGCCCCGAGCGGTGCACGCGCATCCCCGGTGCTTGGCCGGCAATGAGCAGCCGAGCGCCGGGGCGGAACCAGGCCACGGGGCGCGGCGTGTGCCGCGTGGCGGTTGCGGCAAAGCGTTCGGCGCAGAGGCGGCAGGCGGATATGTCGTGCTTGAGGGTGGTCAGGGCATCAGGCATGGCGAAGAACTAGGTCCTGAGGGGGAGCAGCGCCAGTCCGGCACGCGGCTCAGGATATTGCGACCTTTGTGCGGCGATTTGTTCAAAATTTGGTCATATTGTAAACGAATTCGCTGGGTAGGAATCCCTTATACCGCGCGCCGCTAGTATGCTCGGTGCGTCGGTTGGGGGCAGTGAGATGATCGAGTTCGACATGGTCAGCAAGTCCTTTTGGACAGGGGAGCGCCGCAAGGTGATCCTCGACCGTGTGTCGTTCCAGATCTCCGTTGGCGAAAGCATCGGCATCCTTGCGCCCAATGGCACAGGCAAGACCACTCTCATCCGGATGATGGCAGGGCTGGAAAAACCTGACGAGGGCGAGATTCGCCGGACCTCGCGGGTGTCTTTTCCGCTGGGCTTCATGGGGGGGGTGGTCTCGAAGATCTCCGCGCGCGAAAATGCCCGCTTCATCGCCCGCATGTATGGGCTCGACCCCGAGTATGTCGAGGCGTTCTGCCGCTGGCTCTGCGGACTCGGCGAATATTTCGACCAGCCGATCGGCACCTACTCGTCGGGGATGAAAGCGCGCTTCACCTTCTCGCTGATGCTGGCGCTGGATTTCGATATCTACCTGATAGACGAGGGCATGCCGAGTTCGACAGACGTCGAGTTCAACCGAAAGGCAGGCGAAATCCTCGCCGAGCGGCTGCGAACCACGACCATCGTGATCGTCTCGCACCAGCCCGCGATCCTCGAGAAATTCGCCAATAAGGCGGCGGTCCTGATGGACGGGAAGCTGCACCAGTTTGATACCTTGGAAGAAGCGAAACGGCTCTATGACTACGAAACCCAAGGCTAAGAAGTTCCGCCTCCGCCGACCCGAACCGAGGCTTGTCCCGCCCGCCGCCGTTCCGGCGGATGAGCGCCCGCAAGCCGATCCCGCAGCGCCCGAGGCGGCGCAGCCCTCTGCCGGAACCGAGGAGCGGCCGGTGGCCGGGTCCACGGATATTGAGGCAATCCGCGGCGAAGGGCTCACGGGTCGCCAGTTGCGGCTCGCCCGCCGGGTGGCGCAGAAGAACGGCTTCGAACCTGCCTCGGATTACGACGCGGTGCGGATGCTGCGGGCGCGGGGCATCGACCCGTTCCAGCGCAGCTCGATGCTCGAGCTCGTGGTACCCGAGGCAGGCAGCGGCGGCGGTGGAGCCAAGGCGCCCGGAGCCGGCCTGCCGGTGCTGCACCCCGAGGGCGAGGGATTGCCGCTGCCGGTCGCGCCGAAGACCCAGCTGCCCTCAACCCAGACTGCCAGTCCCGCCGAGCGCCGCGCCGCCGAGATCATGAAGATCCAGCAGGAACTGGCGAAGCGCCGCCGCAAGAAGCAGGCAATGCTGCTGACCCGGCTGGCCTTCTTCGTGATGCTGCCGACGGTCCTCGCGGGCTATTACTTCTACGTCGTGGCTACGCCGATGTACGCCACGAAGTCCGAGTTCCTGATCCTCAAGGCCGAGAACTCCGCCTCGTCCATGGGCAGCCTGTTCTCGGGCACGCAGTTCGCCACCAACCAGGACGCGATCGCGGTGCAGAGCTACCTGATGTCCAAGGACGCCATGCTGCGGCTCGACCGCGACGAGGGGTTCAAGGCGCATTACCAGCAGGAGCGGATCGACCCGCTGCAACGGCTCGACGAGGGGGCGTCGAACGAAGACGCCTATGGGGTCTACAAGCGCAATATCGAGATCGGCTATGACCCCACCGAGGGCGTGGTGAAGATGGAGGTGCAGGCGGCCGACCCCGAAACCGCGGCCCGTTTCAGCCGGGCGCTCATCGGCTATGCCGAGACGCGGGTCGACAACCTGTCGCTGCGCAAGCGCTCGAACGCAGTGACCGATGCCGAGGTCGGGCTGGAAGAGGCGCAGGCCGAGCGTCAGGATGCGCAGGAGAAACTGGTGCGCCTGCAACAGCAGGGGTCGGTGATCGACCCCGAGGGGCGCATCGCCGCTCTGCGCACGCAGATCAGCAACGTCGAAGTGCAGCTTCAGGAAAAGCAGCTCACGCTGCGAGCGCTGCTCGACAACGTCCGCCCCAACAGCTCGAGGGTCGAAGGCGCACGCGGCGACGTGCGGCGGCTTGAAGCGCTGCTCGGGGACCTCAACGCACAGATGACCACCGCGACCACCGGAGAGGATTCTCTGGCCGAAAAGGCGGTGCAGATCCAGCTGGCACAGGCCGATCTGGCCACCCGCGACCTGATGCTGCAGACGGCACTCGAGCGGCTTGAACAGGCGCGGCGCGATGCCGAGAGCCAGGCGCGCTATCTGACCACATCGGTCGAGCCGGTGGCCTCGCAGGACCCGAGCTACCCGCGCGCCTTCGAGAACACGATCCTGGCCTTCCTGATCTTCTCGGGCATCTACCTGATGATCTCGCTGACGGCCTCGATCTTGCGCGAGCAGGTATCAAGCTGAGCCGTGCACCTGCCGCGCGCCCCTCGCAAAAGAAAACGCCCGGCGCGCGCCGGGCGTTTTTGCGTCTGATCCGTGAGTGGATGGGAGATCAGGCCGCTTCGGCGCGCGCCGGCTTCAGTGCCTCGCCCCAGACCGAAAGCTCGCTGAACATGCCTTTCAGGCCGTCCACCACCGGCTGCTCGGGGCGCAGCACGCCGTCCTCGCCGATGTAGTTGAACACGAAGGGCACCGGCACCGACTGCGGCAGCGCCATGACGTTCATGTTGACCAGCAGCTGGCGAAGTTCCTGCGCGGCGCGCATGCCGCCCGAGACGCCGCCGTAGCTGACCACGGCCGCGACCTTGCGCTCCCACTCCACGGCGAGCGCCTGGATGGCGTTGACCAAGGCAGCCGAGGGGAAGCTGTTGTATTCCGGGGTCAGGAAGACGAAGGCATCGGCCTCGGCGACCTTGGCGGCCCATTTCTTGGTGTGCTCGTGCTCGTAAGCCTGGGCGCGCGGGTGGCCGGCCTCGTCGAGCAGGGGCAGGTTGATTTCCTTGAGGTCGACGACTTCGACGTCGAAGCCGTTCTGCTGCTTGGCGATCTCTTCGACCCATTTGCCGACGATCGGCACGATGCGGCCGGGACGGGTGGAGCCGAGGATGATTTTCACTTTGAGAGACATGGGAGCTGTCCTTCCGGGAACATGGGATTGGGTCGGCCGAGGGGAGGTGGCCGTGCCTTGCGCCCATACCTACGCTTGATTGGCGGCGGAACAATTCGCCCGAGCGCACAGATCGGGTGCGTTTGCGCACGGGCGCGCGGTGCGAGGCGGTGCAAGCCAGCGGAAACAAGCCGGGACCTGAGGCGTTGAGCAGGCAACAGCAGCAGGAGACCCTCATGCCCGACACGGACACCCGCAGCGCCGATCTCTACCGGATGGTCATGCCCAAGCACCTCTGTCCCTGGGGCCTGAAGACGAAGGATCTGCTGGAGCGCGAAGGCTACAGCGTCGAGGATCACCCGCTGCGCAGCAAGGAGGAGGCCGAGGCGTTTCAGGTCGCACATGAGGTGAAGACCACGCCGCAGACCTTCATCGGCGGGGCTCGGATCGGCGGCTACGAGGATGTGCGGCGCTTCCTGGGAAAACCCGTCCGGGACCCGGAGGCAACATCCTATCGGCCGGTGATCGCGATCTTTTCCGTCGCCTTCCTGATGGCTCTGGCGTTGAGCTGGCTGGTGCTGGGGACCGTGCTCTCGTGGCGCGTGATCGAGTGGGCCATCGCCTGCGGCATGGTGCTGCTCGGCCTTCAGAAGCTGCAGGACGTCGAGAGCTTCCAGACCATGTTTCTGAACTACGACCTGCTGGCACAGCGCCACGTGCGCTATGGCTATATCTACCCCTTTGCCGAGACCGGCGCGGGCCTGCTGATGCTGGCCGGGGTGCTGACATGGCTGGCGGCTCCGGGGGCTCTGGCGATCGGCGCGATTGGCGCGGTCTCGGTGATCAAGGCCGTCTACCTCGACAAGCGCGAGCTGAAATGCGCCTGCGTGGGCGGCGGCAGCAACGTGCCTCTGGGCTTCGTGTCGCTGACCGAGAACCTCGCGATGGTTGCCATGGGGCTGTGGATGCTGATCAAGCTATTCGCTTGATACGAAAAGGCCCGCCGGAGAGGCGGGCCTTTCGCTGTGTCTGCCTTGTCGGCTCAGAGCTTCTCGGTCAGCTCGGGCACGGCGGTGAAGAGGTCGGCGACGAGGCCGAAGTCGGCGACCTGGAAGATC
>NZ_JADFFK010000030.1 GCF_015223355.1 Salipiger mangrovisoli
ATACGGTCCGGAAAGACGCGCGGCGCCTTGAACCATTCGAGAAAGTCCCCGCGGGGGCTGAGTTCGATCCAGTCGTACCCCAGCTCTGCCACCTTCGACGGCAGCGCTTCGAGACTGAGATGGCGGTGCATGAAGGGGTCGAGGGCGATCTTCATGACGGGTGCTCCTTCCGGTGGCCGCCTGAGCGGCGCAGGTCCTTGTCCTTCGGCAAACCTCTCCCGGTCCCCTTTCGCGAAGGGGTGGCGGTCTGCGCTCATGTCTTGGCGGGACGCCCGGCGCGCGGTGCCGGGCGCACCTCAGGGGATGGCCTCAGGCCGCGCCGGCGTATTCTTCCTGCGTCTTGGCGCCGGTGATATAGGCCACCACGTCCTGCCCGTCGGTGTCTTCCTTGCGCAGGTTGGCGACGATGCGGCCGCGGCGGAACACCACGATCCGGTCGCAGATCTCCATGACCTGCCGCATGTTGTGGCTGATCAGGATCACCGGCTCGCCCTGCGATTTCAATGTGTGCAGGATGTTCTCGACCTGCGCGGTCTCCTGCACGCCGAGCGCCGCGGTGGGCTCGTCCATGATGATCAGCTTGGACTTGAAGGTGGCGGTGCGGGCGATCGCGACGCATTGGCGCTGGCCGCCCGACATGTTCTGGATGGTGTTGTTGATGTTGGGGATCTTCACCCCGGTCTTCTGCAACCCCTCCAGTGTCGCCTTGCGCATCGCCTTGTAGTCGAGGATCGAGAACGGCCCGAGCCTGAAGCGCACCAGCTCGCGGCCGAGGAACAGGTTGTCCGGCACGTTGAGGTGGTCGGCCAGCGCGAGGTTCTGGAACACCGTCTCGATGCCGGCCTCGCGGGCCTCGAGCGGGTCCTTGAACGCGACGTCGTGCCCGTCGAACCAGATCGTGCCCGAGGTGCGCTGTTCGACCGCGGTGATCTGGCGCACGAAGGTCGACTTGCCCGCGCCGTTGTCGCCCATGATCGCCACGGCCTCGCCCCGGCGGATTTCGAAATTGGCACCTTCGAGGGCGTGGACCCCGCCATAGTGCTTCGTCAGGTTCTCGGTTTTCAGAACGATGTCGGACATTTCCACTCCCCCCTCAAATCCGGTCCGAATGACGGGACTGCCGCCACTGGTCGAGCACTACGGCCCCGACGATGATCACGCCCTTGACCATTTCCTGGTAGTAGGCGTCGAGCTTGAGGAAGGTGAAGCCGGAGATGATCACCCCGAAGATCAGCGCGCCCAGCACCGTGCCCAGCACCGAGCCCCGGCCGCCCTGCAGCGAGATGCCCCCGATCACCGCCATGGCGATGGCGTCGAGCTCGTACATCACCCCCATGCCCGACTGCGCGGTGAGGTTCTTCGAGCTGAGCACGATCGCGGCCAGCGCCGCCAGCACGCCGGCGATGGTGTAGACCAGCACCTTGTGGCGGGCGACCTTGATGCCGGACATGCGCGCGGCGGATTCCGACGAGCCGATGGCATAGGTGTGCTTGCCGTAGACCGTATATTTCAGCGCCAGCGCGAAGAGGATGGCGACCCCGGCAAAAATCAACACGGGCGTCATGCCGGCCCCGAGCGCGGCGTAACTCTCGGTGGGGAACGACACCGGCTGGCCCCTGGTCCACCACTTGGCGATGCCGCGCGCCGCGACCATCATGCCGAGCGTGGCGATGAACGGCGGAATGCGGGTATAGGCGATGAGCAGCCCGTTGATCCCCCCGGCCACGAGACCGCAGAGCAACCCGACCAGCAGCGGCACGGCCAGCGGCAGATCCACCCAGCCCTGCGTGAAGAAGACCGCGCGGGTGTTCTCGGCGCCATAGACGGTGCCGGCCTGCGCGAAGCTCATGGCGATCATCGCCGTCGCGCCCACCACCGAGCCGGAACTAAGGTCGATGCCGCCCGAGATGATCACCTGGGTCACGCCGATGGCGATGATGCCGATGATCGAAACCTGCAGGATGATGATCTTCAGCCGTGCCATGTTGAACAGCCCGTCGACGCTGTCGCGGGTATTGAACAGGAAGCTGTCGTGCATGAAGATCCGACCGAGGATCTCGAAGATCGCGACGATGAGGACCAGCGCAAGCGCCACACCCAGTTCGGGCGGCAAGGCGCGCTTCTTGGTGTCAAAAGTCAGGCCACCTATGCCGTGCGTCGTGTCTGTCATGGGGTCTCCTCCTGCGCGGGCAAGGCCCGCGCGCCTGTCGTCCGGGGCGGCCCACCTCTGCGCCGCCCCGGTTCGGCTCAGTTCTTCGCGAGGTATTGCTCGCGGGTGTCGGGGGTGACGAGCTGGAAGGGGATGTAGACCTTCTGCGCCACCTCCTCGCCCTTGGCGAGCTTCAGCGCCGCGTCGAGCGCGCCGCCCCCCTGCCCCGCCGCGTCCTGGAACACCGTCACATCGAGGTCACCCGCGCCCATCGCCGCCAGCGCATCCTGCGTGGCATCGACCCCGCCGACGATCACCTCTTCCATCGAGAGGCCCGCGGCCTTCATCGCCTGGATCGCCCCAATGGCCATCTCGTCGTTGTTCGAGATCAGCGCATCGAAGGGCGCGCCGGTGGACAGCCAATTGGTCATCAGGTCCTGGGCCTCGTCCCGGCTCCAGTTGGCGGTCTGCTCATCGATGACTTCGAGCGTCACACCGCAGTCCCCCGAAGCCATCACGTCGTGGATGTCCTTGGTCCGCTGCACCGCGGCCTGGTTCGACAGCTCGCCCATCATCACGTAGATTTTCGCAGGATCCTTGCCCTTCTCGGCGAGCAGGCGGCAGACTTCCTTGGTCTCGAGCGTGCCGCTCTCGCGCTCGTCCGAAGCGACAAAGGCCTGGTTGTCGGGCAGCGCGTCGACGTTGATCGGCTCGCGGTTGACGAAGACCAGTGGCACACCGGCGGCAGAGGCGGCATTGGTCATCGCCTCGGTGGCCGAGGTGTCGACCGGGTTGACGATGATCGCATCAACACCAGAGGCGACGAAATTGTTGATCTGGTCGAGCTGCTTGGCCACGTCGTTCTGCGCGTCCTCGACCTGGATGTCGACACCGTCCATGGCCTTGGCCTGGTCGATCATCCCGTTGCGCAGCACGGTCAGAAAGTTGTCATCGAAAAGCGCCATCGAGACGCCGACGGTCTCGGCCTGCGCGGCGCCTGCCACGGACAGGACCAGGGCCGTCGAGATAAGAAGCTTCTTCATTATATCTCCTCCAAAACGTAACGTGGCCTGCTCTGGGCAAAGCTCTCCCGCGCTCCGAACGCGGGGTTCGAAGGTCGTTTGGCTGAGGTCTGAGACCAGGGAACACGGCAACGCCTCCCAACGTTGCGAGGCTCAGCATTCGTCAAAGCCGACGTTCGGTCAACGCATCTCGCGAGCGGAAATCCATCATCTATGATGGAAAATGATGCGCAATGATGGCTTTTCTATCAGGAGAGGGATTCCGGCGTGTAGATCCGTGGCGCAAAGAACTTCTGCCCCGGCGTGTCGGCCATGCCGTTGTCGTAGGTACTGCCCGCAAGCGCCAGCAGGTCGGTCACGATCTGCCGCAGCGGTGTCCCGAAGACGATGGACACGACGCCGTTCTGCAAGCCGCTATAGGACTCCGGGGTCAGTTCGTTGACGATGAGCGCATGGCTGTCGGGCTCTCGGCACTCTTCAAAGGCTGCGATCGCCCCCTCCATGCCGCCGCCCGCAACGTAGAGCCCGACCAGATCGGGATGCCGGGAGAGCAATTCGCAGGTTGCATCGTAAGTCAGATCACGGGTCTCTAGATTGATCTGGGCTTCGAGCAACTCGAACCCCCGTCCGTATTCCCGGATGAAACTGCGCAGCCCCGTCTCGCGCAGTTCGTGACCATGGTAGCGGTGCGCGCCGATGAAGATGCCGATCTTGCCAGGCCGTGGTGCGATCTTGGAAATCAGCCAACCGGCAGTGCGACCAACCCGTAAATTATTGAGCCCAAAATAACTTTCTCGCACGCCCTGCGCGAAATCCGACAGGAGCGAAAACGTCGGTATCCCTGCATTGCGCAACTCGAGCACCGCCGACGTCACCTCGTGGTGGTCGATCCCCGTGCTGGCCACGGCATGCACCCTGCCCTTGAAGGACCGCAGGATTTCGGCGAGCTCCTGCGGGCGCGTCGACTGCGCGTAGCGGAAATCGAGCCGGACGTTCCGGGTGGTGACCTGACGCGCCTGTTCTTCGAACTCGCGCTGGAACTCCTGATAGAACGCATGGCGCGGCTTTTGCAGCACGACGCCAAGGCGCAGTTCCGGCAGGTCCGTCATGATGCGCTGCCGGATCGCGTTGGCCCCATGGTAGCCGATCGCGTCGGCCGCCTCCTGCACCTTGCGCGCGGTTTCCTCGCGCACCTTCATCCGACCGCTCATCACCCGATCCACCGTGGCGACACTGACGCCGGCGGTCCGGGCCACATCGGAAATTGTCGGTCTCTTCATTGCAGGGGTTCCAACTCTCGGAGGGAAGACCAGAGAACCCGCTGATAGACTTCATTGCAAGATCCGAGCGTGCGCCCGCGATGAGGAACCACCTGCCCGATGCACCGATGGGCCGGCGCATCGGGCAGGCGGCGGCACCGCCACTCGGTGCCCCGAAATGCCGTCGCGAACCCGCTTGCAACTCGGCCAGACCATCCCCACCTGACACTCCGCGGGCCGGGCCCCTCTGGCGAGAACATGACCTCTCGCGATGTCGGACCGCATCGAGACTGCTCGATGCCCTGCCTGGATCCCCTGACATCCCGCAGACGTCGAGCCGTGATGCATCGACGAGGTTCCCCGTGGAAATCCTTCTCCTCCTGTTCTTCGGTCAGCCGCTCTGGATGTGGCTGACATTCTTCGCGATCGTGATCGGGCTTCTTGTGCTCGACCTCGGAGTCTTCAACCGCCAAGACCATGTGATCGGTGTCGCCGAAAGCCTGAGAACCTCTGCCTTCTACATCTCTCTCGGCGTGGCCTTCGCAGGCTTTGTCTGGTGGCAGATGGGGTCCGAGCCGGCGGCGCAATACCTGACGGCCTTCGTCGTCGAGAAGACGCTGGCGCTCGACAACATCTTCGTGATCGCGCTGATCTTCGGCTTCTTCGGCATACCCGCCGCCTATCAGCACCGGGTGCTTTTCTGGGGCATCCTCGGGGTGATCGTGCTGCGCGGCATCATGATCGGCCTCGGCGCGGCACTGGTCGCGCAATTTCACTGGGTGCTCTACATTTTTGCAGGCGTCCTGATCCTGACCGGGATCAAGATGCTCTGTGCCGGTGACAAGCAGCCCGACATTTCGGCCAACCCCGTCGTCCGGTTGCTGACGCGCAGGCTCCGCGTCACGCCCGAGATCCGCGGCCATGGGTTCACCGTGAAGAAGACCGACCCGGTGACCGGCAGGACCCTGCGCTACGCGACACCGCTGCTGCTGGCGCTGATCGTCATCGAACTTGCCGACATCGTCTTCGCCGTGGACTCGGTGCCCGCGGTCTTCACCATCACCACCGATCCCTACATCGTCTACACCTCGAACATCTTCGCGATCCTCGGGCTGCGGGCGCTCTATTTCGCGCTCTCCGCGATCCTGCGGCGCTTTGCCTACCTCAAGTACGCCCTGTCGCTGCTGCTGGTGTTCATCGGCTCGAAGATTTTCATCGCCGATCTGATGGGATGGGAGAAATTCCCACCGCTCTGGTCGCTCGGCATCACCTTCGCCCTGCTCGCGGCGGGCGTGGTCTTCTCGCTCTGGAAGACGGGAGGCGCTGCCGAGCCGACCCCCGCCCCCGAGGCGGAAACCACCAGGGAGCTTCAGTAGCCCCGATGCTCCGCCGCGCCGCAGCCCTCCCTGCCCCGCACCGGGGCCGTGCACGAAGCGGAACAGCCCTCTTGCGGCACCGCCGGAAGAGGCGCGCTGCCCGACGCGATCACAGGCGCGAGACCTGCAATACTGCCGGGGCTGGCGCCGCGACGCGGCGCGGCGTAGGAAGGCCGACATGAGGATCGCCACCAACCATATCGCAGGCCGGATCAGGACGTTCGTCGCCCTGCTGGTCGCGCTCTGCGCGCTGGCCCTCTATCCCGCGCCGAGAGTTCCGGTGGCAAGCGCCCTGCAGGCCGGCGACACGATTGCCGGCTTTGCGCTGTCTGCGGCCAAGGGCATCGTTCCGGGTGCGACGCTCGACCATGCCTCGGCCCGTGCAAGCGATCCGGCGAGTCCCGATCCGCTGTTCCTCTACGCGGTCATATTTGCGCTCTGCCATCTCGCGCGCCCCCAGGCGGCGACGCTCGGGCTGTTGCATGTTCACGGTCCCGCCCCGAGCAGCCAGAGCACGCGGGGCGCCCACCCGCCGCGCGCGCCGCCCTTCGCCTGATGTCCCGAAGTCCCCGCCGCCGCTGACCCGCAGTCGGGCCACGCGCCGGGGCACCCGTCTCCCAACGAAAAATCAAGACAATGCGACACGTCCCGTGCCCATCAGGGGCCGGGAACTGTCCGGGATCCATCATGCAAAGACCAACTTTCTGGAAGCGCATCGGGGTATGGGGCGTCTGCCTGCTCTGCCTCTGGCTCGCGCTGCCCAACGCCTTCTACGGCCGCGTCGAGCGGCACAACGACCTCGCCGCGCAGCCCGCGGCGAGCGCCGAAATCTCAACCGAAACAAGCAGCTGGCCAAGCTGGCTGTCGTCCGGACTGATCAACCTCGGGCTCGATCTGCGCGGCGGTGCGCATCTGCTGGCCGAGGTCGACGTGGACGGCGTGGCCCGCGAGCGCATGGATGCGCTCTGGCCCGAGTTGCGCGATGCGCTGCGCGGCCTGCGCACGCAGGTCGGCACCATCCGACGGCTCGACGCCCCCGCGGGCGAATTGCACCTCGCGATCTCTGAGCCGCAGGGCATGGCCGCCGCGCTTGACGCCGCGCGCGGCTTCGCCACCCCGGTCTCGACGCTCTCCGGAGCGGGACAATCCGATCTCGAGGCACGCGACGAAAACGGCACGCTGGTGCTGCGCTACACCGAGGCAGGCCGCGCCCAGATGGCCGACCGTGTCGTCGCGCAGAGCCTCGAGATCATCCGCCGCCGCATCGACGAGGCGGGCACCCGCGAGCCCAGCATCCTGCGCCAGGGTGCCGACCGCATCCTGATCGAAGTGCCCGGCATCGACAGCGCCGAGACGCTGAAGAGCCTCATCGGCACCACCGCGAAACTCTCCTTCAACCAGGTGCTCGGCAGCGGCGCGGCGAACTCGGATGCGATCACCCTGCCCTCGGCAACCCAGCCCGAGCAAAGCTACACGCTCGATCCGCGCGCCGTGGTCACCGGCGAGGATCTGACCGACAGCCAGCCGAGCTTCGATCAGAACGGCCGCCCCGCAGTGACCTTCCGCTTCGACAGCTCGGGCGCCCGCGCCTTCGGCGATTTCACCGCCGCCCACATCGGCGAGCCCTTCGCCATCGTGCTCGACGGCAAGGTGCTGTCGGCGCCGGTCATCCAGAGCCACATCCCCGGCGGCTCGGGGATCATCACCGGCAACTTCACCGTCGAGCAGTCGACCGAGCTGTCCACCCTGCTCCGTGCGGGAGCCCTGCCCGCAGAGCTGCACTTCCTCGAGGAACGGACGATCGGACCCGAACTCGGGCAGGACAGCATCACCGCGGGCGCCCGCGCCGCCGCGGTCGGCCTGGCCGCGGTCTGCGTGCTGATGGTCCTCAGCTACGGTGGCTTCGGCCTTGTCGCCACCTTCGCGCTCGGCATGAACATGGCGATGCTGATCGGCCTTCTGTCGGCGATCGGAGCCACGCTCACCCTTCCGGGCATCGCCGGGATCGTGCTGACCATGGGCATGGCGGTGGATGCCAACGTGCTGATCTTCGAGCGCATCCGCGAGGAACTGCGGGTCGAGAAATCGGTCTGGCGCGCCGTCGGCAAAGGGTTCGACAATGCCTTCTCGGCCATTCTCGACTCGAACCTGACGGGACTTCTGACCGCCGGGCTCATGTTCTGGCTCGGCTCCGGGCCGGTGCGCGGCTTTGCCGTGACCATGGGCCTCGGTATCCTGACCTCGATGTTCACGGCGATCTTCGTCACCAAGCTGGTGCTGCAAGGCTGGCTGGAGTGGCGCAAGCCGCGCAGCTTGAAGATGTCGGGTCTGCTGAGCCGCCTTCCGGCCCAGACCTCGATCAACTTCTTCCGCGCGCAATACGCCACCTTCGGCGCCTCGGCGCTGGCGGTGGTGGTCTCGATCTTCCTGATCGCCAGCATGGGGCTCAATCTCGGGATCGACTTCAAGGGCGGCACCAGCATCCGCGCCGAGACCCACCAGACGCTCGACATCGGGGCCTATCGCAGCGCGCTTTCGGGCATCGGGATGGAGGACGCGGTGATCACCGAGGTCTTCGATCCCGGCTTCGCGCCGGACGAGCACGTTGTGTCCATACGCATCGGCGCCGAGGGCGGCGACGCGGCGCTCTCGCAGGAAACGCTGACCAAGGTGCAGGAGGCGCTGCGCGCCGCCGATCCGGGCATCGCCTTCACCTCGGTCGAGACGATCGGCGGCAAGGTCTCGGCCGAACTTCTGTGGACGGCACTTCTGGCCGTCGGCGCCGCGACCGCAGGGATCCTCGTCTACGTCTGGTTCCGGTTCGAATGGCAGTTCTCGGTCGGCGCGGTGGCCGCGCTGATCCACGACGTCGTGGTCACGCTCGGGGTCTTCTCGCTGTTCCAATTCAAGGTCGACCTGACCATCGTGGCGGCGTTGCTGACCATCCTCGGCTATTCGATCAACGACACGGTGGTGGTCTTCGACCGGGTGCGCGAGAACCTCAGGAAGTTCCGCCAGATGCCCTTGCGGGAGCTCCTGAACCTCTCGGCCAACGAAACGCTGAGCCGGACGCTGATGACCTCGCTGACCACGCTGGTGGCGCTGATCGCGCTGCTTGTGCTCGGCGGCGACGTGATCCGCGGCTTCGTCTTCGCGATCACCTTCGGCATCGTCATCGGCACCTGGTCGTCGATCTACGTGGCGAAGAACATCGTGCTGATGCTCGGCGTCGACCGGCGCAGCCGCGAGGAGCGCGAAGCCGCGCTGGCAGCGACGCACGGCTAGGCACCCACCGTGCCCCGCCCGTATCACGCGGGCGGGGCACTTCGTGCCGCGGCTATCGCCGCCGACACACACCGCGTCCTGCCCCTAATCCCTCCCGATGCCAGCAATATCACCGCGCCGCGCGCGCGGCTGCGCGCGCATGCCACCTTGCCGATCGCTTCGCTTCTTCACTTCTATATAGAACTTCTTGACTCACCTTATCGATGCGATTACCCAACACGGCGGGAAGGAGCTTGCCATGTCATCACAGACCCGACTCGAAGAAGACAGCCGCCTGCCGGCCTACCTGCGTCTGCGCGACCGCATCGCCGCGCGCATCGCCGCCGGGGAATGGGCTGCCGAGGACGCGCTTCCGTCCGAGAACGCGCTCGCGCGGGACTCGGGCTTTTCGGTCGGCACGGTGCGCAAGGCGCTTCAGCAGCTGGTTACCGAGGGGCTGCTCGAACGCCGTCAGGGCGCCGGGACCTTCCTGCGCAAACCCGCCTTCGAGCCGACGCTGTTCCGCTTCTTCGCATTGCAGGACGAAACTCGTGCGCAGACGATCCCGTTGAGCCGCCTCATCGCGCGCAGCGCGCAACGCGCGCCTGCCGAGGTCGCGCAGGTGCTCGGCACGGAGGACTGCATCCGCATCGACCGTCTGCGCCT
This sequence comes from Salipiger mangrovisoli, assembly GCF_015223355.1. Lineage (GTDB taxonomy): Bacteria > Pseudomonadota > Alphaproteobacteria > Rhodobacterales > Rhodobacteraceae > Salipiger > Salipiger mangrovisoli. The sequence goes on from NZ_JADFFK010000030.1 coordinate 9,737, forward strand.
GCTTCAGGACAGACCGATCCTCACCGAGGAAATCTGGCTGCCGCGCGCCCGTTTCGAGGGGATCGAGACCGTGGCCGAGGGCGAGATCGGCCCGTTGCTCTACCCGTTCTACCTCGAGCGCTTCGGGGTCTTCGTCGCCCACGCCGAGGACGAGGTGAGTTTCGCCAGCCCGCCCGCCGCCATCTTGAAGCGCCTGCGGCTTGCCGCCGGCGAGTCCGTCGCGGTGATCGAGCGCACCGCCTTCGCCCTCGACGGCAGCGCGATCGAGTGGCGCCGGGCAATGGGGCCGGCGCAGAGCTTCCGTTACCGAAGTCGCATCGGCTGAGACCTTTAACGGTCCGCTGCGCCCGGCACCGGACCTCCCCATAGGGCTCGAGCGCGTCCACTCCACGCTCGCCCGACTTCCCGGCCCCCTCCACGGAGCCCTCCCCTCCCTTGCAGGAGCGGGGTCGGGAAGCAGTTGCCCCACGACAAGAAGGATCCGGCATGGCCTCCCCCCCCCCGATCACCGGCATAGACACGCACGCGCATATCTTCGATCCGTCCGCGCCGATGGTGCCCGGCCGGCGCTACGCGCCGCGCTATGCGGCGACCGTCAGCGCGTGGCTGGCCCACATGGACAGGTCCGGTCTCAGCCACGGGGTGCTGGTGCAGCCGAGTTTTTACGGCACCGACAACCGTCTGGTCGCAGAGGCGCTCGCGGCGCATCCCGGGCGGCTTCGCGGCATCGCGGTGGTCGACCCGGCGATGCCGGAAAGCGCGCTGGCCGAGATGGCGGCGCAGGGCTTCGTCGGGGCGCGGCTCAACCTCGTTGGCAAGACGCTGGAAGACTACAGCAGCCGCGCCTGGCAGCGCTTCTTCCACCGCCTCGCCGAGATCGGTTGGCAGCTCGAGATCCAGCGCGCCTTCGAGGATTTCGCGCAGATCCTGCCCGCCATGACCCGCGCCGGCGGCGCGGTGATGATCGACCACTTCGGCCTGCCGCAAGGCGGCATCGACCCCGCGATCCCCACCCATGCTGCCGTGCTCGAGGCGCTGCGTGCCGCACCCAAGGCCTGGGTGAAACTCTCTGCCCCCTACCGCAGCGGCCAGGATGCGGCCCAGGCCGCAGCCTCGCTGACGCATCTGCGCGAGGCCTGCGGCGGCGTGGACCGTTTCGTCTGGGGCAGCGACTGGCCGCACACCCAGCACGAGAAGGACGCCAGCTACTCCCAGCAGGTCGCGCGCCTGGCGCAACTGCTCCCCGATGCCGCCGACCGGCGCCGCGTCCTCGTCGAGAACCCGGCGGCGCTGTTCCGCTTCACCTGACACCGCCCGCGAGACAAGGGAGGAAACCTATGAGTCTCATCACCGTGCTGGCCATCGTGCTGGCCATCATCCTCGGCTACAAGACCCGCATCAACATCGGCCTCTTCGCCATTGCCTTCGCCTATCTCATCGGGGCGTTCCTGATGGGGCTGAAGCCATCCGAGATCGTTGCCATGTGGCCGCTGAAGATCTTCTTCGTGATCTTCTCGGTCTGCCTTTTCTACAGCTTCGCCATGGTCAACGGCACGCTCGAGAAGCTGGCCGGGCACCTGCTCTACCTCTGCCGCGGCGCGCCCTGGCTTCTGCCCTACGCGGTCTTCATGACGGCGACGGTGATCGCGGGGATGGGCGCGGGCTATTACACCGTGCTGGCCTTCATGGCACCGATCACCCTGCTGCTCTGCCGCCGCACCGGCATGGACCTGATCCTTGGAGGCATGGCGGTGAACTACGGCGCGCTCGGCGGCGCCAACTTCATGTCGAGCCAGTCCGGCATCATCTTCCGCGGGCTGATGGCCAATGCCGGGATCGACGCCAACGCCGCCTTCGTCAACAGCGTGGCAATCTTCCTGGCGACCTTCCTGCTGCCGATCGTCGTGATCACGCTGATGCTCTTCGTGACCGGCAAGCACCGCGGTCTGCAGGCGGATCTCGAGATCGACCGGCCCGAGCCGCTCGACCCCAAGCAGCGCCAGACGCTCTGGCTGACTCTCGCGATGATGGCCATCGTGCTGGCCGCGCCGCTGGCGCACCTCGCCCTGCCCGGCAACGAGACCGCCGCCTTCATCAATTCGAAGATCGACATCGGCCTCATCGCCAGCGTCTTCTCGGTGATCGCGCTGCTGCTGAAGCTCGGCGACGAGCGCAAGGCCATTGCCTCGCTGCCTTGGCCGACGCTGATCATGATCTGCGGCATGGGGATGCTGATCTCGGTCGCCATCAAGGCCGGCACCATCGACCAGCTCGCCGCCTGGATCGGCGGCACGATCCCGCCCGTCCTGGTACCGCTCAGCTTCGGTGTGGTGGCGGCGATCATGTCGCTCTTTGCCTCGACGCTGGGGGTGGTGACGCCCGCGCTCTTCCCGATGGTGCCTGCACTGGCGACACAGTTGGGGCTGAGCCCGATGCTGATGTTCACCGCCATCGTGGTGGGCGCGCAGGCGACCTCGATCTCGCCCTTCTCCTCGGGCGGCAGCCTGATCCTCGGCTCGGCGCCGGATGCCGAGCTGCGCCACAGCCTATTCACCCGGCTGCTGCTGCGCGCCGCTCCCATCGGCTTCGTCGCGGCCATGCTGACGAACCTTGCACTGACCTTCCTGCTCTGACCTGCTCTGAGCAGGATCGGCTCCGGGCATCCCTTCGGGGCTGCCCGGAGCGCGGCGTGCCAAGGGGTCAGGCCTGTTCGCAGAGCCGACTCCGCGCGGCGCGGCGGGCCGAGACCCACTCCTGCGCCTGCACGATGATCATCCCCGACAGCACCAGCGCGCAGCCCAGCAGGAACTCGAAGCTCAGCGTCTCGCCGAGCAGCAGTGCCCCGCTCACGACGCCAAAGACCGGGGTCATGAAGGTGAGCACCCCGAGCCGCGAAGAGCGGTAGATTTGCAGCATGCGGAACCAGACCAGGAAGCTGAGGCTGCACACGATCACCGTCTGGAAAGACAGGCTGATCAGCACCGAGGCTGTCGGCTCCAAGGCAAGCCGCCCGGTCACCGCGCAGAATCCCAGCGCCGCAACGCCGGCGATCAGGAGCTGGTAGAAGAGCGTCTGCGCGGGCGGCGCCTCGGCGACACGGGTGGTGCGGATCACCACGGTGGTCAGTCCCCAGCACAGGCCCGCTCCCAGCCCCAGCATGTCGCCAAGGATCACGCCCGGCGTCAGTGCGGCCCCCGGTCCGTGCAGCTCGGGAAGCACGAAAATCGCGGCGACACCAAGGAAGGTGATCCCAACCCCGGTCCATTGCAGCACCCCCATGCGCTCGTCCGGCTGCGCCACATGCAGGCCAATCGCCGCAAAGATCGGCGCGGTGTAGAGAAAGACTGCCATGTGCGAAGCCGTGGTCCAGCGCAGCCCCTCGGCGACCAGCAGGAATTCGAGCGCGAAGAGTGTTCCCACGAGCAGGCCGGGGCCGAAGAACATCCCACGATGCCAGCGATCGCGCAGGAGCAGCCGGCTGAGCCCCAGCACGAGCCCCGCGGCGCAGACCGAGCGCAGGCCGATCTGCAACATGGGATCGATCGAGCCCGCGACGATCTTCATCGCGCTTTGCTGCAGCCCCCAGACCAGGCACAGCAGGACCATCACGGCGACGGCGGTGATATCTATGGGACGTTTCATGGCAGCACCGGGGACAAGCAGATCATGCGCCCTATCTAGCCTGGCGGATGCCCGGTATATAGTGCGCATCCGCCAATCGATAGCGCCGGATCGCCAGCAATGAACCCCGCCCAGAGCCCCCCTCATCTGCGCCACCCGCCGTTCCGGGACCAGCTTCCCGCGCCGATCTTCTTCCGGCTGGAGCACATGCCCGACAACGCCACCTACCCGGCCATGCAGCACCCCTGGGGAGAGTTCGTCTATTCCTTCAGCGGGGTCACCGAGCTGCGGCTCGAAGGACAGCATCTTCTGGCACCGCCGCACATGGGGTTCTGGATCCCGCCCGGCGTCAGGCACGTCGGCTTCAACCGCCGCGCCGCGGTGCATTTTTCGGCCTACATCAGCGAGGATCTCTGCGAGGCGATGCCGCGCCGCACCTGCTCGCTGCTGGTGACGCCACTCCTGCGCGCCCTCCTCGACAGCCTCGAGACGGCGGAATTCACCGGCGCGCCCGCGCAGGCCCGCCTGCTGCGCGTGATGGTGGACGAGCTGGCAGCCTGCGCCATCGCCGACAGCTTCGTGCCCGAGACCACTGACCCACGGCTCGCACCCCTGCTCGATGCCTTGCGCGAAGCCCCTGCCGATCCACGCAGCAACAGCCAACTGGCAAGGGACTTCGGACTGAGCGAAAGGACGCTCGCCAGGCGCTGCACGCAGGAGCTCGGCATGTCGCTCAACGAGTGGCGCCAGCGGGTGCGGGTGGTGCGGAGCGTCTCGCTCTTGCAGGAGGGCGCGAGCGTCGAGAGCGTCGCGCTTGACCTCGGCTATGGCACGGCCTCGGCATTCATCGCGATGTTCCGGCGCATCACCGGCAGCAGCCCGGCACGCTTCATCGGTCGCTGAGACCTCTCCGGCTGCACGGCTCCCAGACGCACCCCCACAGGCGCGGCGTGCTGCCTGTCTTCCGGCCCGGTGAGGGACATGACTCGCGTCCCGCCCTGCCCGTCACCGCGGTCTGGCGCGGCGGTCCGGCCAGTCATCTTGGGGCGCCGCCCACTGAATGCACAAGATCAAGGCGGCCCAATACGAAATTCTCGAATTTCAAAACATTCATGTTTGTTTTGAAATCCACCCATGCATACTGCGAGAAGACCTTGAGGATTCTGATGACCAAAGAGCCGAAGGACAGCGCCAATATTTCGCCCCCGCGTAAATCGGCGGGGCCGAAAAGAACGCAAGCCCAAAGGACGGAAGAAACGACCACCGCGCTATTCGAGGCCACGATGGAGTTGATGCTCTCGGACGGGCTTTCGCGGCTGACCACCCAGGCAATTGCGAAGAAGGCTGGCGTCTCGCGCGGGGCGCTGACCCACCATTTCCAATCGCGCGAGGAATTGATCGCGGAAGCGATTCACCACCACCTGACCGCGCTGAATGAGAAGCTGCTCGCCTTTGCCGAGACCATGCAGCGAAACGAGACCGAGGTCGGAGCGATCGCGGATTTTCTGTGGAAGATGATGTCTGGCGGCGTTTTCTACGTGACCCTCGAATATCTGCCAGAGGTGCGCCACAACGAGTCCCTCAAGGCCCGGCTGGTCCCGGTAACCAAGGAGTTTCACAACGGACTCGAGGCGATCTGGAGCCATGTCGCCGAGAAAACCTCCTGCGATCCGAAGCAGGCCTCGGTCATCCTGAACATGACGATGTGCCTGTTCCGGGGAATGATCGCTCAGACCATCCTGCGCGACGACCCCGACTACTATCGGGACATGCTGACCCAGTGGAAGCAAATCCTGCCAGTGCTGCTTCAACGCGAAGCTGGCGCCCCCCCTTCTTCATCCAATTGAAAGCGAGACTTCCATGACCGATGTGCTGATCCGGAATGCGCGGATTGTTGACGGAACATCCGACCAGGCAGCGGATGCCGTCTGCCTGCGGATCGCAGACGGCATCGTGCAGGAAGTCGGCACGGACCTGCCGGCGGGCGATGCGCTGGTGATCGATGCCAGCGGCCGTTTCGTGATGCCCGGCCTGATCGACGCCCATGTCCACGTGAACGCGGCCGATGCGGATCTCAGGGCCAACGCGGCGCTGCCCGATGCCATTGTCATGGTGCGCTCGATCAACCTGATGAACGCCATGCTGCTGCGTGGCTTCACCACAGTGCGCGACCTGGGCGGCGCGACGGGCGTGATGCGGGCGGCCACAGGTTACTCTCCGATCCCGGTGCCGCGGCTGAACATTTCGGGCAAGGCCCTGTCGCAGACCGGCGGGCATTGCGACCAGCGGGGGGTGTTCGACGAAAGCGCCACGCCGCGGGACAACGTTCCGCTGGGTGCGATGGGCCTCATCTGCGACGGCATCCCCGCGGTTCAGCGCGCGGCTCGGGCGCAGATCAAGGGCGGCGCAGACTTCATCAAGATCATGGCCAACGGCGGCGTGTCCTCGCCCACTGATCCGATCCACTTCCTCCAATACTCCCGCGCCGAAATCCGCGCGATCGTAGAAGAGGCCGAGAATGCCGGCACTTACGTGGCGGGCCATCTCTATACCGATGCGGCGATCGCACGCGCCGTCGAGTGCGGGGTGCATTCGCTGGAGCATTGCAACCTGATCACCCCCGAAACGGCGCGCCGCGCCGCCGAGGCGGGCTGCATCGCCTGCCCGACGCTTATCACCTATGACAAGCTGTCCAGCGAGGGGGAAAGCATGGGTCTGCCCGCCGCCTCCGTGGCCAAGGTCGATGACGTGCGTCTGGCCGGCATGGAATCGCTCGCGATCATGGCCGAGGCGGGCCTGCCCATGGCCTATGGCAGCGACCTGCTTGGCGGAATGCAAAAGCACCAGTCGGGCGAGTTCGAACTGCGAGGCCGGGTGCTCCCGGCGCAGCAGGTCATCGCTGCGGCCACGGGAATTGCCGCGCGCCTTCTGCGCATGGAGGGCAAGATCGGCACGCTTGCGCCGGGCGCCTTCGGCGACGTCGTCATCGTCGACGGCAACCCGCTCGAAGACCTTTCGGTGCTTTCGGGCCAGGGCGACCGGATCTCCACCATCCTCAAGGGCGGCGAGGTGATCAAGGGCTGAGACCCCCAAAGCAGCCGCGAGCAACTTTGCGCATATATTGAGCAATATCAATTACTTGCGCAAATTATCTACACCTCACCAAGAGACCGAAGGGATATCCGAGCAATCATTGGACGGGCTGGAAGCAGGCCCTCTAGCATCTGACGAAACGACGATCCGGGGCGCAGGCCCCGGATCGTCCCGAGTAGGACCGAGGGAGATTTCCATGACCACTGGCACGCGCCAGATCCTCTTCAAGAACGTTCGGCTGCTCGATCCCGAGCAGGACGAGCTCCGCGACGGGCTGCGTCTGCTGGTCGAAGGCGAGCGGATCCGTGAAATCGGGGAAAGCGTCACTTCCGGGCAGGCCGATGTCATCGATTGCGGCGGCCGCGTGCTGATGCCCGGCCTGATCGACAGCCACGTCCATGTGGTCCTGAACGAGGTCTTTCTTCCGAAGCTCGAAAGCCAGCCGCTGACGCTGATGACCGCACATGCGATGGTCGAGATGAAGGCCATGCTGGGGCGCGGCTTCACCACCGTCCGCGATACCGGCGGGGCGGACTGGGGCCTGCGCAAGGGTGTCGAAGACGGCCATATCGAAGGGCCTCGGCTGTTCGTGGCCGGTCGCGCCATCGGGCCGACCGGAGGGCACAGCGACAGCCGCCGACGCACCGACACCGGCTTCCGCTGCGGCTGCTGCGATGCCATGGCCTTTACCCTGTCGCTTGCGGACGGTGTGCCGGAAGTGCGCCGCGCCGTGCGCGAGGAGATGCGCCAGGGCTGCGATCACATCAAGATCATGATGTCGGGCGGCGTTGCCTCGCCCTACGATCCGCTCGACAGTCTGCAGTTCTCGATGCCCGAGGTGCGCGCCGCCGTCGAGGAAGCCGAGGCCTTTGGTCGCTACGTCTGCGCCCATGCCTATTCGGCAGAGGCGATCCTGCGCGCAGCAGAGGGCGGCGTCCGCACCATCGAGCACGGCAACCTCATCAACGATGAGGCCGCGGCGAAGATGGCCGAGAAGGGCATGTTCCTCGTCGCCAATCTCGTTGCCTATACCGCGATGAAAGAGCGCGCCGCCGAATTCGGCATGAGCGCCGACATGCTCGAGAAGAACGACGTGGTGATCGAGGGGGGCCTGCGCTCGCTCGAGATCTGCAAGAGGGCCGGTGTCCCGGTGGCCTTTGGCAGCGACCTTCTGGGCCAGCTGCGCAGCGAGCAGAGCCGCGAGTTCCGCATCCGCGCGCAGGTGCTCTCGCCCATCGAGATCATCCGCTCGGCAACACTGGTCGGAGCGCAGTTGCTGCGCCGCGAGGGCGAGCTTGGCTGCCTGCGTCCCGGAGCCATGGCCGACCTGATCCTGCTCGACGGCAACCCGCTCGACGACCTCGCGCTCTTCGAGGGTCAGGGTCGGCACATGCCGATGGTGATGAAGGCCGGGCGCTTCCACCGGATGACCCTGAAATGACCGGACTGATGAAATCCCAGAGCGGAGACCGCAGATGACCGCACCGATCCTCTTCCGCAATCTCAAGCTGCTCGACCCTGCGTTCGACGAGCCGCGCGAGGGCTATGAGGTCGTCGTCGAAGGCGACCGCATCCGCGAGGTCTCGGACATCCCGATCGCCCTCAGCGAGGCCGAGATCATCGACTGCGGCGGCCGCGTCATGATGCCCGGCCTGATCGACTGCCACGTCCACTCGATGCACTCCGAGGTCTATACCCGCAAGCTCGAGGACATCCCCCTGACCCTGGCCGCGGCCCGCGCGGCGGGGCGTCTCAAGGGCATGATCGACCGCGGTTTCACCACGGTGCGCGACGCCGGCGGCACCGACTGGGGCATGAAGGCCGCGGTGGAACAGGGCCTGATCCCCGGCCCGCGCCTGTTCATTGCCGGCCGCTCGATCGGGCCGACGGGCGGGCACAGCGACGGCCGTCCGCGCACTTCGGATGGCTGGGACTGCCCGTGCTGCAACGGCTTTGCCTTCCTGCGCGTCGTCGTTGACGGCGAGGACGCGCTGCGCAAGGCCGTGCGCGAGCAGATGCGGCAGGGTTCGGACCACGTGAAAATCATGGTTTCCGGCGGCGTCGCCTCGCCGCACGATCCGCTCGACAGCCTGCAATTCTCGCTGGGAGAGATCGAGACCGCGGTCGAGGAGGCCGAGAACTTCGGGCGCTACGTGCTGGCCCACGCCTATTCCGCCGAGGCCATCACCCGCGCGGTCACCGCCGGGGTCCGCACCATCGAGCATGGCAACTTGATCGACGCCGCGGCGGCGCAGCTGATGGCCGAGCGCGGAGCCTACATGGTGCCCAACCTCGTGGCCTATGTGGCGATGAAGGAACGCGCAGCGGGTTACGGGATGCCCACCGACATGCTGGCCAAGAACGAGGTGGTTCTCGAAGGCGGCTACCGTTCGCTGGAGCTCTGCCGCGAGGCCGGGGTCAAGGTTGCCTACGGCACCGATCTTCTGGGCGAGCTGATCGAGGACCAGAGCCGGGAGTTCTCGATCCGGGCCGAGGTCATGCCCGCCATCGAGGTGATCCGCGCCGCCACGACCATCGGGGCCGAGGTGATCCGCCGCCCCGGCCAGCTTGGCACGATCGCGCCCGGAGCCTGGGCCGACCTGCTGCTGATCGATGGCGATCCGACGCGGGACATCACCCTGCTCGAAGGTCAGGGACGGCACATGGCGGCGATCATGAAGGGCGGAGACTTCCACAAGATGAACCTGGGAAGGGCCGCCTGATGACCGCACTCTCGCGACGCCACCTGGGCCGCTGGACGCTGAATGCGGCGGCCATGCTGTCCTTTCTTTACCTGTCGATCCCGCTGATCTTCGTGACCTGGCTGTCGTTCTACCGGCAGGAGATCCCGTCCTACCCGCCAGAGGGCTACTCGCTGCGATGGTATTCTGCGGCGATCGCCAACGAGCGGTTCATCGACGCCTTTGCCACCTCGGCGAAGGTCGGCATCCTGGCCACGATTATCGGCCTCGCCGTCGCGCTCCCGGCCGCGCTTGCGCTGAACCGCTACCGGTTCTTTGGCCACGCCGCGCTTGGCAACCTGCTGCTGATGCCGCTGATCGTTCCAGGGATCGTGCTGGGCTTCGCGCTCTACGTCTTCCAGGTCGAGACCGAGATCGCCACGGGCCTGCCGATCATGGGCAGCTTCGGGGGACTGGTGTTCGGCCACGTGCTGCTTGTGATCCCCTGGACCGTGCGCCTGATCCTCGCCAGCCTCGCGGGGTTCGACCGCACCCTGGAAGAGGCGGCGATGAACCTTGGGGCGGGGCGGCTGACGACCTTTCGCCGGGTGACCATGCCCTCGATCCTGCCGGGGATCGTCGCGGGGGCCCTCTTTGGCTTCGTCTCGTCCTTCGGCAACCTCGAGATGAGCCTCTTCCTGGTCGCGCCGGGCGAAACGACCCTGCCCATCGCCATCCTGCAATATCTGCAATGGCGCATCGACCCGACCATCGCAGCGATCTCGGTGCTGCAAATCCTGATCATCGCGGTGGCACTTCTGGTGACCGATCGTTTCGTGAAACTGAGCCGGGTGGTATAATGGCTGGACTACAACTTCATGGGCTGACCAAGCGGTACGGCGACTTTCACGCGACGCAGAATGTCGAACTGGATGTGAAGGAAGGCGAGTTCCTGGTTCTCCTCGGACCGTCCGGCTGCGGCAAGACGACCACGCTGAGGATGATCGCGGGCTTCGTCGATCCCACCGAAGGCAGCATCCGGATCGGCGGCAAGGACGTCACGCTGCTGCCCCCTTGGAAACGAAACACCGGGCTGGTGTTCCAGAACTACGCGCTTTTCCCGCATATGACCGTCGCACAGAACGTCGCCTTCGGGCTGGAAATGCGCGGCGTTCCCAAGAGCGACATCGGCCCGAAGGTGCAGGACGCACTGGATCTGGTGCAGCTCGGCCACCTTGCCGGCCGCTACCCCCGCCAGATGTCGGGAGGCCAGCAGCAGCGCGTCGCCCTTGCGCGGGCGCTCGTGTTCCGCCCCGACGTGCTGCTCCTCGACGAGCCGCTCTCCAACCTCGATGCCAAGCTGCGCCACGAGGTCCGCATCGAGATCCGCGCGCTCCAGCAGCGTCTCGGGATCACCGCCGTCATGGTCACCCACGACCAGGAAGAGGCGCTCACCATGGCCGACCGGCTGGTGGTGATGAGCGATGGCCAGGTCCGCCAGGTCGGCAGCCAGCGCGATCTTTACGAGCGCCCCGCCAGCCGCTTCGTGGCCGGATTTGTCGGGCGCTCGAGCTTCCTCGAGGGAGAGGTCCGCGATGGCCGCTTCACCACCGCTGGCGGGCTCACGCTGCCCTGCGACAAGCCCATGCGCGGCCCCGCCGTCATCGCGCTGCGCCCCGAGCGCATGACCGTCGCCGCGCAACCTCATCCCGGCAGCGTGCCGGGCGAGGTCGAATTCGTCTCTTACATGGGCGGCCTCATCGATCTGCACCTGCGCCTCAGCCCGACCGACCTGGTCGTAGCGCAGGTCAGCAACCGCGAAGGCAGCCTGATCCCCGAACTTGGTGACACCGTGCACGTCAGCTGGCCCGATGCCACCGCATTCCCCGCGAGCGATCCACACGCGCGCGGGCATTGACCCCACCGCCCCGGAGAAGGGCGGCCCTGGCCCGAACGGCCCCAACAGTTGGAGAAAATGATGACGAAGAAGACCCCTTCCCTTTGCTTGAATCGCCGCCACCTGATGATGGGCATGGCTGCCGGGGCCGCGAGCCTTGCAGCGCCCTCGATTTCCCGCGCCGCGGGCGGTCGCGTGGTCGTCGGCACCTGGGGCGGCGATTACGGCCGCCTGCTGAACGAGAACATCGAACAGCCCTTCCTGATCTCGAATGGCTGGGAGGTGATCCAGGACCAGTCCGGTGACCCCGAGCGCCGCGCCAAGATGGCCGCCGAGCGCCGCCTGCCGCGCGGCTCGACGGACATCCAGGGCCTGACCGGCGTCAACATGTACCTCGTTTACGAACAGGGGCTGACCGAGACGGTCGACTACTCGAAGCTGAAGAACGGCGGCAACCTTTTGCCCGCCATGAAGCACGACTTCGGCGTCGGCCACATCTACTCGGGCATGGTCGCCGTCTATAACCCCGACATGGTTGAGGCGCCCAAGTCCTTTGCCGATGTCTTCGACCCCAAGTGGGGCGACAAGATGGGCATCATCGACATCCAGTACCAGTACACCATGCTGGCCGCGGCGCTTGCGGCCGGGGGCGGCATGTCGGATGTCGAGCCCGGCAAGCCGCTGCTGACCGCGGCCCGCGCCGCCGGTGCCCGCATCTACCCGACCAACGAGGCTTTCGCACAGGGCCTGTCGAACGGCGAAATCGGCATTGGCGTCATGTGGAAGGCGCGCGTCGTCCAGTGGCAGAACGCCGGGATCCCGGTTCAATCGATCGCCCCCACCGAAGGCGCCATCGCCTATGAATCCGGCTTCGTGATCCCCAAGAACGCGCCGAACATGGAAGGCTCCTACGCCTATCTCGACGCCATGCTCGAGCCCGCGGCGCAGGAGGCCTTTGCCGAGGACATGGGCTACAACCCGACCATCACCAACGCCAGCGTGCCGGGCGATCTGCAACAGAAGATCGGCTTCACCGAGGAAGAGGTCGCGAACCTCAAGTCGCCTGACTACGGCTACATCCTCGAGAATGATGCCGAGATGAAGGGCTGGTGGGACAAGGACTTCAAGGCCTGACGCAGCAGAATTTCCGCCGGGCTCACAAGCCCGGCGGCACCAAGTTTCAGTCGAGGAAGACCGATGTCCAGCATCACGCTGACCGAACGCCGCAAGCTGCGGGCACAGGGGCTGACCGCCTCCGGGCTGATCGGCCCCGCCACATTCATCGTCGCCCTCGGAGTGCTGGGACCGCTCCTGCTGCTGGCGCGCTACAGCCTGAACCTTTACGATCCCCGCGAGCTGATGATCTCGGCCTTCTCCGCGCAGAACTACATCGAGTTCTTCTCGGACACATATTACCTGTCGACCTTCTGGACCACGATCCGCATCTCGCTGCTCTGCACGGTGATCTGCATCGTTCTCGGATTTCCACTGGCCTACGTGCTGGCGCGCACCCAGTCGCGCTACAAGAACCTGATGATCATCGGCGTGGTCATTCCGCTCTTTGTCGGCAATGCCGTCCGCGCCGCCGGATGGATGACATTGCTCGGCAGCCGCGGCTTCCTGTCGGTCTGGCTGATGCGCCTCGGGATCACCGACGAGCCGGTCGAGATCATGTACTCCGAAACCGCGGTCGTGCTCGGCATCGTCGCGGTCAACCTGCCCTACATGGTGCTCACGCTGCAAAGCGTCATCGAGAGCATCGGCCGGCATATCGAAGAGGCCGCCTTCTCGCTCGGCGCCGCGCCCATGGTCATGTTCCGCCGCGTGCTCTGGCCGCTGGCACTCCCCGGCACCACCGCCGGCGTCATCCTCACCTTCATCCTTGCGATGAACGCCTATGCCACGCCCGTGCTGTTGGGTGGGCCGGAATTCCGAATGATGTCGCCGATGATCTACAACCAGTTCCAGCTGAACAACTGGCCCTTCTCCGCCGCCGTCGCCTTCGTGCTGATGGCCAGCACACTGGTCCTGACGGTTCTCGCCGGGATCATGACCCGCCAGAAGTTCCGCGACTGACAAGGAGAGCCAAATGTCCGTTCCCGTCACCGTGCTCACCGGCTTTCTCGGCGCCGGCAAGACGACGCTCCTGCGTGCCCTGCTCCGCGATCCGGGCGGGCTGAAGATCGGCGTGCTGGTCAACGATTTCGGCGAGATCAACATCGACGCGGCGCTGGTGGTCGAGGGTCAGGCCGACAGTCTCACCCTGTCCAACGGCTGCGTCTGCTGCACCATCCAGACCGAGCTGGTCGAGGCGATCGAGAAACTCCTGCGCGACCGCCCGGATCTCGACCGCATCGTCATCGAGGCGAGCGGCGTCTCGCGCGCCCTGCCGCTCGCCGATCTGGTGGAAAGCGAGGCGCTTGCCGGGCGCATCCGGCTCGACGGGATGTTCTGCCTGGTCGATGCCGCCGGGTTTCCCGAGCTCGATTTCGCCGCAACCGAGCTGGCCCTCGACCAGATCACCGGGGCCGATGTGATCTTGCTCAACAAGGCCGACCTGGTCTCGGAAGCCGACATGGCGGCCCTGAAGAGCCGGCTGTCGGGTGTGCAGGGCTCGGCGCGCATGCTGCCCTGCGTCGCCGCCGAGTTGCCGCGCGAGGTGCTTTTCGGGGCGGTCGAACGGTCCGCACCGCGGCATCACGGCCACGGACCCGGCTGCGGCTGCGATCACCCTCACGCATCGGGTGATCACCTCTCCGCCTTCACCTCCTGGTCGTGGCACAGCGCAGAGCTGCTCGACGAAGCCCGCTTGCGCCGCGCCCTGCGCGACATCGGCCGCGGCTTGCTCCGTGCCAAGGGGGTGCTGCGCGTGGTGCGCGGCGACGGCCACAGCGCCCTGCTCGAATACCAGCAGGTCGGCCGCCGCGCACGCTGGACCGAGATGCCGCCGGGTGCCGAGGCCACCGAAAGCCTTCTCGTGACCATCGGGCTCGGCGATGCCGTGGACCCGGACCGCTTCGCCGCCCTGCTCGAGACCTGCCGTGACGGGGTCGCCGCCTGAGGCGCTCTTCTGCCCAATCACCCGACAAAGGATACGGACCATGACGATCGGCGTAGGGGGTTCGACCCCCGACCAGGAATTTTCGAAAATGGCGGACCGCACAGGCGGCATCACCCTGATCGACAACGAGGACCGCACAGCCCGCATCGCCGCGGCGCAGGCGCTGATGCGCGAGATGGGGATCGATGCGCTCTATCTCGATACCTCGGTCAACCTGACCTATTTCACCGGCATCGGCCTGAAGCTGACCGAGCGGCTTCACGGCGCGCTCATCCCCGCAGAGGGGCCCATCGTCTATCTCAGCCCCGCCTTCGAGGAACCCAAGACGCGCTCGATGCTGAAGATACCCGGTGAGATCCGCTGCTGGGAAGAACACGAGGACCCCGCCCAGCTGGTCGCCGACAGCCTGGAGGAAATGGGCTACGCCAAGGGCACCGTTGCCATCGATCCCCACGCGCCCTTCTTCAACGTCGATGGCCTGCGCAAGCACGCCAACCGATACGATCTGGTCAACGGCGCGCAGATCACCGGCGCCCTGCGCTCGGTGAAATCGCCGCGGGAAATCGCGCTGATGCAGCGCTCGAACGACATCGCGCTCGAGGTGCACAAGGCCGCGGCCCGCATCCTGCGCGCCGGCATCACCACGCCCGAGGTCGAGGAATTCATCCTCGAAGCCTTCCGCCGTCTCGGTGGCAAGGTTCCCCCGACCGGCCGCCCCATCGTGCTGTTTGGCGAGGCAACCGCATATCCGCACGGGGTCGACTATCCCCAGACCCTCGCCGACGGCGACATGGTGCTGATCGACATCGGATGTTTCGTCGGCGACTATCGCTCCGATATGACCCGCAGCTACGTCTTCGGCACCCCGAGCGCCCGGCAGCGCGAGGTCTGGGAGCTGGAACTGGCCGCCCAGGCCGCGGGGTTCGCCGCAGCCCGTCCGGGTGCCCCCTGCGAGGCCGTGGACAAGAGCGCGCGCAGCCTGATCGAAGCCGCGCCGGGGTTCGAAAGCGATTACAAGACGCCGGGATTGCCGCACCGCACCGGGCACGGCATCGGGCTCGAGGTGCACGAGGAAAGCTTCATCGTCCGCGGCAACCTCCGGCCGCTCGAGGTTGGCATGTGCTTTTCGGTCGAGCCGATGATCTGCATCTATGGCACCTTCGGCATCCGCCTCGAGGATTGCGCCTATATCGCCGAAGACGGTCCGCGCTGGTTCACGCAGCCCTGCCACAGCGTCGATGACCCCTTCGGCTACGAGATCATGGCCGAGACTTGACGCCTGATGGAGTGATGCTGACCGCCCTTCCCCGGCCAGGCCGGGGCGGGCGTACCTCCCGTCCCGATCGAAAGGAAATCCCATGGAGCTGACGCCGATCCATCATCCCCCTCACCCAGAGGAAATGGCGGGGCGCCTGTCGCGCCTGCAAGCCGAAATGGCGACGCAGGGCCTAGACTGGTACGTTTCCTTCCAGCCGGACAACATCTACTACCTCACCAATTTCGCCAACTTCGTGCACGAGCGGCCCTTCGTGCTGCTGATCCCTGCCAGCGGCATCCCGGTCTTCGTCGTGCCCAAGCTTGAGATCCCGCATGTCGAAAGCCGCGCCATCGGTGCGCTGACACTGCTCGACTATTTCGAGTTCCCCGCGCCCGAGGGTGGCAACTGGTTCGACAGGGTGGCCGAGGTTCTCGGGCAGACCGGCCGCGTCGGCGTGGAATCCGTGTGCCAGTTGCAGATCCTCGAGGCGATCAAGGGCGCGCGGGTCCGGACCGACATCATCGACGACCTGCGCATGATGAAAACGCCCTACGAAGTCGGCCGCATGGTGCGGGCTGGCCAGATTGCCTCTGCCGCCATGGCCGACATGCTCGCCACGACGGTACCGGGCCGGTCGCTGGGCGAAGTCACCGCGGCGGCGAACCGCTTGATCTACGCGGCCATGGTGGCCGACAACCCGTCTATCAACCCGCAGGCGACAAAACTCACCTCGGTCTTCCACCCCGCGCAATATTCGCACGATCCCCACAACTTCGGGGATCTGGACATGCGGATGCAGGAGGGCGGCCCGCATGTCGGCATCATCAACGCAGTGATGGATGGCTATGGCACGGAAATCGAACGCACCTTCTTCCTTGGCCACGTGCCGGAGGCCGCGCGCAGGCCCTACGACGTGATGATGCAGGCGCGGGCGCTGGTCTTCGAGCTGGTGAAACCCGGCGTTTCGATGTCCGAGGTCGATGCCGAGGTGAACGCGCTGTTTCGTGCGGCCGGCTACGGGCAGAACCTCCTGCACCGCGCCGGCCACGGCATGGGAGTCACCGCCCACGAGGCCCCCTTTCTCGCCGAGGGTGACCGCAGGATCCTGAAGGCGGGCATGAGCTTCACCGTCGAACCGGGGATCTATTTTCCCGGCGTCGGCGGGTTCCGACACTCTGACACGATCCTCGTGACGGACAGCGGCAACATCCGCCTCACCGAGGGACCGGACAGTCTCGAGGCAATGACCCTCTGACATCCGTGGCCCCCCTCCCGTGCATGGCGCGCGTGTGCGCCCATCGCCGCGCCGGTCCGCAAGGCTCCATCGCACCTCATTGCCGGTCGGCCGCATTTCCGATTGCCACCGCGCCTCGCCACCGGGAATTCAGAGACTGTATTCGCTGAGGAAATGGGATGTTCGGCAATGTGACTTATGGAGATCCACACGATCAGGAATAAGGCGTCCCACCCATTTCCGCCCTGAACTCTCGGAAATTGCATGTGCTTCGATAGAGTAATTGCGAATATCGACCAATGACATCATCGAATTTCAACGGCATGCACTTCCCCGAAAATCCCAGCGGAAATATCGGTGGAATTGCGCTTGCGGCTCGTTCCCTTGCGCCGAAAGCGAAGCGCCCCCAATAGACCCGGCAGGAAATACGTCGGCCATTCGCCCCGACCGGTCCCGGCCGCGTGCCGGACAGCACGGTGCCCTCAGGACCCTCAGCCGGGCGGACTCGAACTCACCTGCCGTTCCGCCACGACGCCCACCCGCCAAAGACAGGGTGCCCCCGGTGAGCAAGCCAATCGACGTGACCGGCAGCGCCGCCATCGTCACCTGTGGCCCCGGCGCTCTGGGCATCCAGTCCCGCAAGCAGCCTGGGGGCGCAGGTCCCCGGTCTCGGCACGCGCCTCTGCAACTTCTTCGCCGTGTTGCGCGACGACCTGCGCGACAAGACCTGCACGATTGCTGCCAACGGCACGACGCTCGTCGCGTGGCGGGCTCGAGGCTCGACATCTCGGTCAGCTACGCCATGGCGACAGCAAGCTCGATGGCGGCTTCATCACCCGGTGCGCGGTCGCCCGACCTCTGGCGGGTGGGGCGCGTCTCGCCGATCAGGCAGCCATGAGCCGGACACCGCTTTCACCGTCGAAATAGTGCAGATCGCGGGTGTCATAGCGCAGCGGGATCGCCGTGTCGCGGCGCAGCGCGATGTCCGGCGCAAGCCGCGCGGTCATCTCGTGCCCGCCAAAGCGGCAGATTGCCAGCGTGTCGGACCCCAGCGGCTCGTAGACCTCGACCACCGGGGACAGGCGCGGCGCAGCACCCTCGGCCCAGATCAGATGCTCGGGGCGGATCCCGACGTCGAGCCTTGCGCCGTCGCGCGCGGGCACCTCGCCCAGATCCAGCGCCTCGTTGCCCACCCGCAGGCGCGGCGCGCCGGTGCTGCGGTCCAGAACGCCCGAGAAGATGTTCATCTGCGGCGAGCCGATGAATTCGCCGACAAAGCGGCTGTTGGGGCGGTTGTAGAGCTCCATCGGGGGGCCTTCCTGCACGATCCGCCCGGATTTCAGCACCACCACCTTGTCGGCCAGCGTCATCGCTTCGGTCTGGTCGTGGGTGACATAGATCATCGTCGTGCCCAGCATCGCGTGCAGGCGCTTGATCTGCGTGCGCATTTCGACCCGCAGCTTGGCGTCGAGGTTCGAGAGCGGCTCGTCGAAGAGAAACACCGAAGGCTCGCGCACGATGGCCCGCCCCATGGCGACGCGCTGGCGCTGGCCGCCCGAAAGCTGTCCCGGCTTGCGATCAAGGTAATCGCCGATTTGCAGGATCCGCGCCGCTTCCTCGACGCGGGGGCCGATCTCGGAGGGCTTGGCGCCGCGCATCTTGAGACCAAAGCCGATGTTCTCGCGGATCGTCATATGCGGGTAGAGCGCGTAGTCCTGAAACACCATCGCCACGTCGCGCCCCTTGGGCTCGACCTCGTTGACCACCCGGCCGCCGATGCGCAGCGTCCCGGCCGAGATCTCCTCGAGCCCGGCGATCATCCGCAGCATGGTGGACTTGCCGCAACCCGAAGGACCAACGAAGGCCACGAACTCGCCGTCGTTCACATGCAGGTCAACCCCGTGGATGGCGCGCAACGCGCCGTATTCCTTGACGATCCCCTCTAGTCGGATCTCAGCCATTCCGTCCTCCTCCCGTGCGCCAGCGAAATTCGATCTTGCATTATCGATAATTCATAGGTTATCGATAATGAGGATTTCAGACAAGTCCCGAATGCGGGACACGAGGAGGAGCGGCGCGCCATGGCCGTCGAGAGTTTCAGCCAATCCACCGTGACCGAACTGGTGCCGCGCCAGTCCAGCCGCCGCAGCCATGCGCTTTTCGTCGCGCTGCAGAAGGAGATCGTGCTGGGCCAGCTTGTCCCCGAGCAGGCGCTGACCGAGCTTGACCTCGCGCAGCGCTTCCAGTGCAGCCAGGGCACCGTGCGCGAGGCGCTCATGCAGCTGAGCGAAGAGGGGCTCGTGAAGCGCCTGCCGAACCGGGGCACTCATGTCGCCCCCTGCCATGCCGATGATGCCCGCGCCCTTCTGGAGCTGCGCCGCGACGTGGAATGCCGCCATCTCGACCGGGTGGTCTCGCGCGCCGATGCGGCGCTGAAGGGCGATCTGCACGCGCTGCTGAACGCCATGCGAAATGCCGCCCGCGACGGCGACGAATACCTGCTGTCGGTGCACGACCGGGCGTTTCACACGCGGCTCTTCGAAACCGCCGACTTGCCGCTGGTGACGCCGATCCTGACCCGCTGCCTGATCCACAACCACCGGTACAAGATCCTCAACTCGCAGCCGAACCGCGCGCTGGAGGAAACCGCCGAGCGGCACGTGCCGATCCTGCACGCACTGGAGGCGCGGGACGTCGAGGCGCTGCGCGGGCTGCTGTCGCACCATATCGCCACCATCGTGGATTTCGGCCCTGACCTGACAAGCGTGGACGGCGCGTGATGAGCATCATGGCCCCCAGCGCGACCATGCAGGCGGTGCTCGACCGGCTTTCCCGCGAGGACGCCGGGCTCGGCGATCCCACGCTGCTTGAGCCGCAGCACGGGCGCACCCTCGCCGCGCTCGGCAACCTGCGCTGGAACGAGGAGCTGCCCGTGATGGCCGAGACGCGCAACGTGATCCACGCCGGGATGCCGGCGCGGCTCGTCGTCCCGCACAACGATGCGGGCCGCGAGGCGATCCTGCATGTGCATGGCGGCGGTTGGGCCTTCTGCTCGCCGATGACCCACGAAGGGGCAGCCCGGCGTCTGGCCGAGGCCTGTGCCTGCCCGGTGCTGACCTTCGACTACAGGCTCGCCCCCGAACACCCCTACCCCGCCGGGCTCGACGACGTGGTCGAGGCCTGGAGCGCCCGCGACCGAGGACGCCGCTGGAGCCTCGCCGGCGACAGCGCCGGGGCCAATCTCGCGCTCGCCGCCATGTTGCGGCTGCTGGACGAGGGCTCCGAACTGCCCGCCGCCGCGCTGCTCTTCTACGGCGTCTACGGCGCGGATTTCGCGACCCCGAGCTACCTTGCCAATGCCGAGGGCCCCGGCCTGACCCGCGCCAAGATGATGCGCTACTGGGACTGGTACACCGCCGCGGATCAGCGCGCGCAGCCCTGCGTCGCGCCGCTCGCCGCCAGCGACGCGCAGCTCGCCGCGCTGCCGCCGCTCTATCTCAACGCCGCCGCGCTCGACCCGCTGCTGTCGGACACCGAACTGCTGGTGGCCCGGCTGCGCGCGCTCGGCCGCGGCGACCGCTACGACCGTTTCGAGGGGGTCGTGCACGGATTCATGCAGATGGGCAACGCCCTGCCGGAGGCGCGGGAGGCCTTCGTCAAAACCGGGGAGGCCTTTCGGCAGATCACCGCCTGAGGAGGGCGGACAACCAAGGGAGGAGGAAGACATGAAACTCGCAAGGACCCTGGGACTGGCATCCGTGCTGGCCCTCAGCGCCGGGCTCGCCCATGCCGACAGCACGGTGCGCTTCTGGTACCACTTCGACAATGCCGACAACCCGATGGACGCGCTGATCGCCGCCTTCGAAGAGGCCAATCCCGGCATCACCGTCGAGGCCGAGAACGTGCCGTGGAACAGCTACTACGATCAGCTCTACACGGCGATCATCGGTGGCAACGCCCCGGATGCGGCAATGGTCAAGGCCTTCGCCCAGCCCCGCCTCGTCGAGATGGGCGCGCTGGCGCCGATCGACGACTGGCTGGCAGGCTGGGACGGCACCGCGGCGCTGCAGGACAACCTGATCGACCTGGTGAAGGGACCTGACGGCACGCAGTACTACCTGCCGGTGCAATACGTGGTGCTCTACCTCTACTATCGCCCGGACATGTTCGCCGACCTCGGCCTGGAGGTACCGACCACCTGCGAAGCGTTCCGCGAGGCCGCCAAGGCGCTGACCCGCGACACCGACGGCGACGGGCAGACCGACGTCTACGGCTTCGGCTTTCGCGGCGCGAAAGGCGGGCACGACCACTGGGCCAGCTTCGTGCTGGGGGCCGAAGGGGTCAGCCTGACCGAGGGTCTGACCTCGGAGGCGGGCGTGGCCGGCACGCAGTTCGTCGCGGATCTTTTCCAGAAGGACGAAGTCTTCCCGCCCTCGGCACCGAACGACGGCTTCCAGGAGATCATCGGCGCCTTCAAGGCGGGCAAGACCGCGATGACCATCCACCACATCGGTTCGGCCAACGGCATGGTCGAGGCGCTCGGCGACAACGTCTCCGCCGCGCCGGTGCCGGACTGCGGCGGCGGGCGCTGGACCGCCTTCGGCGACGAAAGCACCGCGGTGCTCTCCAATGCCGAGGACCCCGAGGCCGCCTGGAAGTGGATCAGCTTCCTGTCCTCGGCCGGCAACAACGCCAAGTTCAACGAGGCGACCGGCCAGCTGCCGGTGGTGAAGGCCGACAGCGAGAGTTGGACGCTGCACCCGCAGCGCTTCGTGCAGGCCACCGTCGACAGCCTGCCCTTCGCGCAGATGCTGCCGAACAGCTCCGCCACCGCCGATTTCGTCAACACCGTCTGGCCGACCGCCATGCAGCGCGTGCTCACCGGCGACATCACCGCCGAGGAGATGAACGCCGAGATCGCCAAGCTCTACGGCGGCTGACCCGGCGGACCACCCGGCCGGGCGGCAGGCTCCCGCCTCCCGGCCGGCCCTCTCCAGCGATTTTCCCCGAGCGATCCGGACAATGACCGACGCAACCATGACCCATGCCCATTCCCAGGAGGCACCCCCCCGCCGCGCGCTCGCACGGCAGGTGCTGCCCTACGCGATGCTTTCACCGGCGGTTCTCGTGACGCTTGCGATCGTCTTCTTTCCGATGGTCCAGACCGCCTGGATGAGCCTGCACGACTACGTGCTCTTCCGACCCAACGTCTTCGAATGGGTCGGGCTGAAGAACTTCCGCACCGCGCTGCAGGACGAGGTCTTCTGGATCTCGCTCTGGCACACGGTGATCTGGATGTGCACCACGATCCCAGCGCAACTTTTGCTGGGGCTGGTCACCGCGCTGCTGCTCAACCAGAGCTTCCCCTGGCGGCCCCTTGCCCGCGCGCTGATCATCATTCCCTGGGCGTTGCCCTCGGTGGTGATCGCGCTGATGTGGGTGTGGATCTACGACAGCAACTACGGCGTCGCCAACGAGTTCCTGCTGCGTCTTGGTCTCATCCAGAAGGCGATCCCCTGGCTCGCCAACCCCGACACGGCGCTGGCCTCGATCATCCTGACGCTGACCTGGCAGGGCTTTCCCTTCTTCGCGGTGATGATCCTCGCCGGGCTTCAATCGATCCCGCGCAGCTACTACGAGGCCGCCTCGATCGACGGCGCAAGCACCTGGCGGCAGTTCTGGCACATCACCCTGCCCGGCATCTCGGGGGTCATGGTGACCGCGGTTCTGCTGCGCACGATCTGGGTCGCCAACAGCTTCGATGTGATCTTCGTGATGACCGGCGGCGGGCCGGGCTATGCCACCTACACGCTGCCGCTCTTCGCCTTCGTCAAGGCGCGCACCAACCTCGACTTCGGATATGGCTCGGCCATCGCGGTCTTGTTCACACTGCTGCTGATGCTGGTGGTGGTCGTCTACCTCAAGCGCACCGGAAAGGCGGTGTCCTGATGGCCCTCGGACGACGCTCGACCCTGCGGCGCATCCTGACCGTGGACCTGCCGATGCTGGCGATCCTCGCCTTCACGCTCGGCCCCTACCTGTGGATGTTCCTGACCTCGATCAGCGACGAAAGCACGCTCTTCACCGAGGGCCCGTCGATCTGGAACGCCACGATCGAGAATTACACCCGGCTCTTCGCCACCGTCGGCTTCGCCGACAACCTGCTCGACAGCCTGATCGTCGCGTCCGGCACGGTGGCGGTGGGGCTCTCGCTCAGCGTGACGGCGGCCTATGCCTTCTCGCGCTTCAACTTCCGCGGCAAGCGGATCCTGATGCTGCAATTCCTGCTCATCAACATGTTCCCGCTGGTGCTGCTGATCCTGCCGCTCTTCGTGCTGATGCGCGTGCTGGGGCTGCTCGACACGCATCTGGCGCTGATCATCGCCAATTCCACGGTCGCGATCCCCTTCTCGATCTGGATGATGGTCAGCTACATGAACGGCATCCCGCGCTCGCTCGACGAGGCGGCGATGACCGACGGCTGCACCCGGATGCAGGCGCTGCGCCGGGTGGTGCTGCCGCTCTGCCTGCCGGGGATCATCGCCACCGGCATCTACATCTTCATCACATCCTGGAACGAGTATCTCTACGCGCTCACGCTGGGCGGGCGGAACGTGCGCACGATCACCGTCGCCGTGCAGACCCTCATCGGCGAATACGAGGTGCAATGGGGCCTGCTGACCGCAGGTGGCATCGTCGGCGCGCTGCCCGCGACCGTGCTCTTCCTGGCCGTGCAGAAACGCCTGATCTCCGGCCTGACCCAGGGCGCGGTAAAGGGCTGACGAAAGGACGAGGACTTGGACAATCCCATCGGCATCATCTCCATGCAGTTCACCCGGCCGTTCACCGGCAAGGACCTGCACTACTTCCAGAAATCCGCCGAACTCGGCTTCGACTTCGTCGAGTTGCTGGTGCCCGAACCCGAGGACGCGCTGCCGCTCGACGAGGTGCGCAAGGCCGCCGAGGACGCGGGCATCTTCACCGTGCTGGCGGCGCGGGTAAACCCGCAGCGATCCATAGCCTCGGATGATGCGGCAAACCGGCAAGGCGGACTCGACTATCTCAAGCACTGCGTCGATGTCGCCGCTGAACTGGGCGCGGGCATCGTCGGCGGGCCGCTCTACGGCGAGCCGATGGTCTTCGCCGGGCGCCCCCCGGTGCCGCGCAGCGACGACGACATCGCCGCTCGCGCCGACCGCACGATCTCGGGACTCGCCGAGGTCGCGCCGCGGGCGCGGGCCGCCGGGATCACTTTTGCCGTCGAGGCGCTGAACCGCTTCGAAACGGACATCCTGTCGACCACGCGGCAGGCGGTCGAGGTGGTCGACGCGGTGAACGATGCCGGGCTGAAGCTGATGCTCGATACCTTCCACATGAACATGGAGGACCGCTCGATCCCCGACGCGATCCGTCTCGCCGGGGACCGCATCGCGCATTTCCAGGCCAACGAGAACCACCGCGGCCATCCCGGCACCGGCCATCTCGACTGGACCGCGATCATGCGCGCGCTGCATCAGGTGGGCTACAGCGGCCCGATCTCGTTGGAACCCTTCCGCCGCGCCGACGACCGCGTCGCCCTGCCGATCGCCCATTGGCGCGCCCCGCGCGAGGACGAGAGCGCCAAGCTGCGCGCCGGTCTCGGCGTCATCCGAAACGCCCTTGCCCTGGCCGAGGTGGACCAATGATCAATATCGGCTGGATCGGCTGCGGCCGCCACGCACGCCAGATGCTGCTGCCGCAGCTCGGGCGCAACGACATCCGCATCGCCGCGCTCTGCGACCGCGACGGCGCAGCGCTCGAACGCAGCGGGGCCGAATACGGCGTGAGCCGCCTCTGCTCGGATTTCCGCGACCTGATCGCCACGCCGGGGCTCGATGCCATCGGCATGGCGGTGGGCCCGGAGCTGCACCGCGCCGCCAGCATCGCCGCGCTCGAGGCCGGGCTGCCGGTGTTCATGGAAAAGCCCCCCGCCGCCACCGCCGAGGGAGCGCGCGAGGTCGCCCGCGCCGCCGAGAAGGCGGGCAAGCCGGTGATCGTCGGCTTCATGAAGCGCTATTCCACCGGCAACCGCATCGCGATGAACGAGCTGCGGGGCGGGAGCTTCGGCGCGGTGCTCGGGATCACCGGCGCCTATATGACCGCGCCGACCTATTTCGAGGGCGAGCCCGACTACACCGGCTTCTACCTGCACCACTGCGTGCATTACATGGACCTGATCCCCTGGTTCGCCGGCGAGGACTTCGGCGACATGCAGGTGCGCTCCGTCTCGCCCCGACCGGGCAAGCTGCTGCTGCATCTCAACTTCACCACGGCGGGCGGGGTCATCGGCAACGTGGTGATGGGCACCGTCCAATCGCGCGGCACGCCGATGGAGGAGATCCGCATCATGGGCGACCACGCCCGTCTGCACGTGGACAACATCATCAATGTGGCGCTGTACCGCGATCCGCCGTTCAAGGCCGAGGACCCCGCGGCGCGGCTCGACCCGGCCTGCGACACGCTGAGCTGGACGCCCAATTTCACCGCTGCCGCGAACGAGGACCACAAGGGCTATGCCGCGTTGCTGGCCGATGCCGCGGCGGTGCTGCGCGGCGAGAGACGGGACGTGCCCGATATCGGCGACGGCGTGCGTGCCATGGAGCGGCTGGAGCGGATGATCGCCCAGATCAACACCTGACCGATAGATCAGGCGCCCGCCCGGTGCCTTCTTCCACTCTTGGACCCTGGACCCCCGATGAAAATCACGTCTCTGAAAACCTTCATCCTGCACGTGCCGGTCACCCGCAACGGCATCGCCGACAGCACACACACGCTCACCCATTGGGGCGCGCCGGGGGTGATCATCGAAACCGACGCGGGGATCACCGGCTATGGCTATACCGGCACCCATGCGCATCTGGCCTCGGACCGGCTGATCACCCAATGCATCGAGACCTGCTTCGACTGGATCGTCGGACGCGACCCTCTGGAAGCCACCGCGCTGCACCGCGAGATGGAGCGCTTCCCGCCGGTGCAATGGGTCGGGCGCGGCGGCATCACCCAACTCGCCCTTGGCGCGATCGATGTGGCGCTCTGGGATATCAAGGCAAAACAGGCGGGCCAGCCCCTGTGGCAAAGCATGGGCGGCAAGGAACGTCCGATCCTCGCCTACAACACCGACGGCGGCTGGCTGAACTGGTCGCTCGACACGCTGGTCTCGGACTGCAGGCGGCTGGTCGAGGAAGACGGCTATCTCGGCGTGAAGATCAAGGTCGGCTCGCCCAATCTTGCCACCGACATCGAACGGCTCGAGGCGGTGCGCAGGGCGATCGGCGACAAGGTGACCCTTGCCGTCGATGCCAACGGGCGGATGGACCTGCCCACCGCGATCCGCTTCGGCCGCCATCTCGCCGATTGCGACGTCCTGTGGTTCGAGGAGCCGCTCTGGTACGATGATGTCATCAGCCACAAGCGGCTGGCCGAGAGCATCCGCACTCCCATCGCGCTCGGCGAGCAGCTCTACCTCGCGCACAACTTCCAGACCTTCTTCGACGCCGGGGCCCTGCACTATGCCCAGCCCGACGTCGCCCGGCTGGGCGGGATCACCCCGTGGATCCAGGTGGCCGACATGGCGATGGCGCGGGGCCTGCCGGTGGTCAGCCACGTCGGCGACATGGGGCAGATCCACATCCACACCGCCATCGGCCACCCGTCGAGCAACATGCTCGAATACATCCCCTGGCTGCGCGACTGCTTCACCGAACCCGTGACCGTTTCAGATGGCTGGTACGTGGTCCCGCGCGAGCCCGGTGCCGGCACCACGCTGCGGCACGACGCGCTCGACCGTTTCGGGGTGGCGTGACCGAGACCGACCTCCGCCGAACCGGGGGACGCTGCACAAGGAGCATTTGACCCCGGTTCGCCGGATTGCTATCAGACCCACAACCGTTGGGGTGCCTCGTCGAGGCTGAGAGGCGTGATCGCGCTAACCCATCGAACCTGATCCGGGCAATTCCGGCGTAGGGAACGGTCTTCAGTTTCGGAACGTTTTCCATGCGCGGTGCCCTTGTGTCTGAAGGAGCACCCGTTGGCGCATATCGCATTGACCATAGCCGGATCCGACAGCGGCGGCGGCGCGGGCGTCCAGGCGGACCTCAAGACCATGTCCGCGCTCGGCGTCTATGGTGCCAGCGTCCTCACCGCGGTGACCGCCCAGAACACCCGCGCCGTCACCGCCGTGCACGCCATCCCGCTGGACATCATCGCGGCGCAGATCAGCGCCGTCCTCGGCGATCTCGACGTGCACGCGATCAAGATCGGCATGCTGGCGACGCCCGAGATCATCGGCTGCGTGGCCGCTGCAATCACCGGGTTTTCCCGCGCCGTCGTGCTAGACCCGGTGATGATCGCCAAGTCCGGTGACGCCCTGCTCGCCCCCGAGGCGGTCGGCGCGCTGCGGCAAAGGCTGCTGCCCCGCGCCACGCTGATCACCCCCAACCTGCCCGAGGCGGCAGCGCTGCTCGGCGGTCCGGTCGCGCGCACGCGCGACGAGATGATCGCGCAGGGCCAGGCGCTCTGCGCGGGCGGCGCGCAAGCGGTGTTGATGAAGGGCGGTCATGCGCAGGGCGCGCTCTGCGAGGATATCCTGATCGCGGGCGGCGAGGTCCTGGCCAGCCTCAGCGCGCCGCGCCAGCGCACCCGCAACACCCATGGCACCGGCTGCACCCTGTCTTCGGCCATCGCCGCCGGTCTTGCCCGCGGCCTGCCCCTCACGCAGGCCACCACCGAGGCGCATGGCTACGTCCAGCGGGCGATCGCGGCGGCGGATGCGCTCGACATCGGTCATGGCCACGGGCCGCTGCATCACTTTCACGGGCTCTGGGGGTGACAGCGATGTATTCGGTCATAGGCTCCGGCGTCGCAGGGCTGGCGGTGGCCAGCGAACTGGCCTCCCGCGGGGCCGAGGTGCAGATCTTCGATCCGGCCGGACCGCCCGGACCGCATGGCTGCTCGTGGTGGGCGGGCGGCATGCTGGCACCCTGGTGCGAGTATGAGAACGCCGAGGAGCCGGTGCTGCGGCTCGGCCAGCAGGCAATCGCATGGTGGCAGGCGCGCACCACGGTCGAGCGCCGCGGCACGTTGGTCGTCGCCGCGCGGCGCGACCTGCCCGACCTGCGCCGCTTCGCCCGCCGCACCGAGGGCTTCCGCGAGGTCGATGCGGAGCTGGCCGACCTCGAGCCCGAGTTGCACGGCTTCTCGAAGGGACTCTTCTTCGAGAACGAGGCTCATCTGTCCCCCCGCAAGGCGCTGGCCGATTTGCATGCCGGGCTTGTCGCGCGCGGCGTGGCCTTTCACACGGCGCCGGCGCCCGAGGGTCTGGAGAATGCCATCGACTGCCGCGGCCTGAGCGCGCGTGACGCCCTGCCCGACCTGCGCGGGGTGAAGGGCGAGATGCTGGTGATCCGCTGCCCGGACGTGACGCTCACCCGCCCGGTGCGCCTGCTGCACCCGCGGATCCCGCTCTACATTGTGCCACGCGGGAACGGCGTCTACATGCTGGGTGCGACGATGATCGAGAGCGAGGACCGCCGCCGGATCACCGCGCGCTCGATGCTGGAGCTGCTCAGCGCCGCCTATGCGCTGAACCCCGCCTTCGGCGAGGCCGAGGTGCTTGAGATCGGTGTCGATCTGCGCCCGGCCTTCCCCGACAACCTGCCCCGCATCCGCCGCATCGGCGGCCGCATCTATGCCAACGGCCTCTATCGCCACGGCTACCTGCTGGCCCCGGCGCTGGCGAAAGGCGTGGCCGATCTTGCCCTCAACAACATCCATTCGGAGATGGTCGATGAAGATCGTGATTAACGGCGAGGCGCATGAAGTGGCCGCCACCACGCTCGCCGGTCTGCTGGAAGAGCGCGGCTTTGCCGGGCGGGTCGCCACCGCGGTGAACGAGGCCTTCGTGCCCGCCGCGCTGCGCGGCTCGCAGGCGCTGCGCGACGGCGACCGCGTCGAAATTCTCGCACCGATGCAGGGAGGATGAGCATGAAACGCTTCTACGGCACCGAGTTGCCCAACCCGCTGATGCTGGGCACCGCGCAATATCCGAGCCCCGCCATCCTCGAACAGGCCTTCCGGACAAGCGGTGCCGGGGTCGCGACCGTCTCCTTGCGCCGCGAGGGGGCCGAGGGCGCGGGGGCCACGTTCTGGAAGATGATCGAGGACCTCGGCGTGCGCATCCTGCCGAACACCGCGGGCTGCCACACCGTCAAGGAGGCGGTGACCACCGCGCATATGGCGCGCGAGGTCTTCGGCACGCGCTGGATCAAGCTCGAGCTGATCGGCCATACCGACAGCCTGCAACCCGATGTCTTCCAGCTGGTCGAGGCGGCCAAGATCCTGACCGAGGACGGCTTCCAGGTGTTCCCCTACACCACCGAGGACCTGATCGTCGGCGAGCGCCTTCTGGCCGCGGGCTGCGAGGTGCTGATGCCCTGGGGCGCGCCGATCGGCTCGGGGCGCGGGCTGAACAACCCCTATGCGCTGCGCGCCATGCGCGCGGAATTCCCAGACGTGCCGCTGGTGATCGACGCCGGCATCGGCCTGCCGAGCCACGCCGCGCAGGCGATGGAGCTTGGCTATGACGCGGTGCTGCTGAACACCGCCGTCGCCCGCGCTGGCGACCCGGTGGCCATGGCCCGCGCCATGATGGGCGCGATCGAGGCGGGGCGGCTGGCCCGCGACGCCGATCCCATCGACGCCCGCGACATGGCCGAAGCCTCGACCCCGGTGATCGGAAAGGCCTTTCTCGCATGACCCTCGACCGTTTCTACCCGATCTTCGATCATTCCGACTGGCTGCGCCGGATGCTGCCTCTCGGCATCAGGCTGGTCCAGCTGCGCATCAAGGACCAGCCGCCCGAGTCCGTCCGCGAAGAGATCGCGCTCTCGCGCGATCTGTGCCGCGCGCATGGCGCGGTGCTGGTGGTCAATGACCATTGGCAGGAGGCCATCGAACTGGGCTGCGACTGGCTGCACCTCGGGCAGGAGGATCTGGACAGCGCCGACCTCGCCGCGATCCGCAGGGCCGGGATCAAGCTCGGTGTCTCGACCCATGACGACGACGAGCTCGAAAGGGTGCTGGCGATGGCGCCGGACTACGTCGCGCTCGGCCCGGTCTACCCGACGATCCTGAAGAAGATGAAATGGCACCAGCAGGGGCTGCCGCGCGTCAGCGAGTGGAAGGCGCGGGTCGGCGCGGTGCCGCTGGTGGCCATCGGCGGCATGACGGTCGAGCGCGCGAGCGGCGCCTTCGCGGCCGGGGCGGACATCGTCTCGGCGGTCACCGACATCACGCTGAACGCCGACCCCGAGGCGCGGCTCCGCGAATGGCTCGAGGCTACGCGATGAACCGCTATGCCCGCCAGATGATCCTGCCCGAGGTCGGCGCGCCGGGCCAGCACCGGCTGGCCGGGGCCCGCGTGCTGGTGGTCGGCGCCGGCGGGCTCGGCGCGCCGGTGCTGCCGCTGCTGGCCGGGGCGGGCGTGGGCCGGATCACCATCGTCGACGGCGACGTGGTGAGCCTGTCGAACCTGCACCGCCAGACCCTGTTCACTGCGGCCGACTGCGACCGCCCCAAGGCGCAGGTGGCTGGCGAGCGCTGCCGCGCGATCAACCCCGAGATTGCCATCGAGGCCCTGCCCCACCGCCTGACCCCCGCCACCGCGCCGGAAATGGTCGCCGATGCCGATCTCGTCCTCGACTGCGCCGACAGCTACGCGGTCAGCTACCTGCTCAGCGATCTCTGCCTTGCAGAGGGCGTGCCGCTGGTCAGCGCTTCGGCCCTCGGGCTCGGCGGCTACGTCGGAGGCTTCTGCGGCGGCGCGCCGTCGCTGCGCGCGCTCTTCCCCGAGTCGCCGGACAGCGGCGCGAGCTGCGCCACCGCCGGCGTGCTCGGCCCCGTGGTCGGCGCCATCGGCGCGATGCAGGCGCAGATGGCGCTCAACGTGCTGCTGGGCCTGTCGCCGTCGCCGCTCGGACTGATGGTCCGTTACGAGGGGCTCGGACTGCGCTCGACCAGCTTCCGCTTCGACGGCGCGCCCGAGCCCGCGGGCGGCTTCCCCTTCGTCGCCGTGTCGCAGCTTCAGACGCAGGACCACATCATCGACCTGCGCACCGACGGCGCGCTCCTGCACCCGCAGGCGCGGCGCGCCAGTGCCATCGAGGTCGCCGCGCAGCCGCCCGCCCCCGGCACCCGGCTTGCGCTCTGCTGCGCCACCGGCCTGCGCGCCTGGCGCGCGGCGGAACAGATTTCCGAAACCTGGCCCGGCGAGATCGTTCTCGTCGCGGCCTCCGCCTCATGACCTCCCGGAGGAGACCCCCAGTGAAACCCCTGTTGACCGCCCTCGCCCTTCTGACCGCCAGCCCCGCGCTGGCCGCCGACAAGATGACCCTGCTGCTCGACTGGTTCGTCAATCCCGACCACGGCCCGATCGTCATCGCGCAGGAGAAGGGTTATTTCGCCGAGCAGGACCTCGAGGTCGAGATCGTCGCCCCCGCCGACCCCTCTGCCCCGCCTCGGCTGGTCGCCGCCGGGCAGGCCGATCTGGCGGTGTCATACCAGCCGCAGCTTCACCTGCAGATCCACGAGGGCCTGCCGCTGAAGCGCGTCGGCACGCTGGTCGCGACGCCGCTCAACTGCCTGCTGGTGCTGAAGGACGGCCCGGTGCAGGAGCTGGCCGACCTCAAGGGCCGCAAGATCGGCTTCTCCGTCGCCGGGGTCGAAGAGGCAGTGCTTCAGGCGATGCTCGGCGGCCACGGCGTCACGCCCGAGGACATCGAGATGATCAACGTGAACTTCTCACTCTCGCCCGCGCTGATGTCGGGACAGGTCGATGCGGTGATCGGGGCCTTCCGCAATTTCGAGCTGAACCAGATGGAGATCGAGGGCGTCGAGGGACGTTGCTTCTACATCGAGGAAGAGGGCGTGCCCTCCTATGACGAGCTGATCTACGTCGCCAACCCCGAGCGCATGGACAGCGGCAGGATCGCCCGTTTCCTTGCCGCCACCGAGAAGGCGACACAGTTCATCATCAACAACCCCGAGGAGAGCTGGGAGATCTTCTCCGCCACCTCGCCCGAGCTGCAGGACGAGCTCAACGCCCGCGCCTGGCAGGACACGCTGCCGCGCTTCGCGCTG
This sequence comes from Salipiger mangrovisoli, assembly GCF_015223355.1. Taxonomy (GTDB): domain Bacteria; phylum Pseudomonadota; class Alphaproteobacteria; order Rhodobacterales; family Rhodobacteraceae; genus Salipiger; species Salipiger mangrovisoli. Next base: position 41,756 of record NZ_JADFFK010000030.1, read on the forward strand.
CGCCCGGCGGCCTTCGACGCGGGGCGCTACGCCCGTTTCGAAAGCTTCCTCAAAGACAGCGGCATGATCGACACGCTGAACCCCGTCGAGGACATCGCCATCGACGTGACCGCGCAATGAGCCGGGACTATGGCCGTGCCTTCGCCGCGATGCGCGTGCAGGCGGGCGGGGCATGGCGGGACTACACCCGCCATGCCTTTGTCGAGCGTCTCGGCGACGGCAGCCTGCCCCGCGAGGCCTTTCTCCACTACCTGCGGCAGGACTACGTCTTCCTCGTGCACTTCTCGCGGGCCTGGGCTCTTGCGGTTGTGAAATCGGAAACCCACGCGGAAATGCTTGCCGCCGTGGGCACGGTGAACGCGCTGGTCGCCGAGGAGATGCAGCTGCACGTCGAGATCTGCGCGCAGGCCGGCATCCCCGCCGACGACCTCTTCGCCACCGCCGAGCGCCCAGAGAACCTCGCCTACACGCGCTTCGTGCTGGAGGCGGGCTACAGCGGCGACCTGCTCGACCTGCTGGCCGCGCTGGCGCCCTGCGTGATGGGCTACGGCGAGATCGGCGCGCGGCTGCATACCGAGGCCACATCAGAGCGCTATGCCGACTGGATCGGGACCTACGCCGGGAAGGAGTATCAGCAAAGTTGCGCCGCCGTGGGGGCCCTGCTCGACGGCGCGCTGGAGCGCCGACTGGGGGCGGAGTTCGAACGGTCCCCCCGCTGGCAGCGGCTCTGCCGCACCTTCCGCACCGCGACAGAACTGGAAGTGGGCTTCTGGCAGATGGGCCTCACCCCGTGAGCAGGGCGCCGGGGGTCACGCTGGAAGGCTCTGCCAGCATCGACGGCGCGCCGCTCTTCGCGCCGCTCAGGCTGACGCTGCCCGCCGGGCGCTGGACCTGCCTGCTGGGCGGCTCCGGGGTCGGCAAATCCACCGTGCTGCGGCTGATCTGCGGCCTGCCGACCGGCGCAAGCTTCGATGGTACGATCACCGCGACCGACACGCGACCGATCCCGGAACGCGTCGCCTACATGGCGCAGGATGACCTGCTGCTGCCCTGGGCAAGCGTCACCGACAACATCCGTCTTGGCGCGCGCCTTCGAGGCCAGCGGGCGGATGCAGACCGCCTCGCGCATATCCTCGCGCGGGTCGGGCTCTCCGGCCACGCGCAGAAGAAGCCCGGCGCCCTCTCCGGCGGCCAGCGCCAGCGCGTCGCCCTTGCGCGGACTTTGATGGAGGACAAGCCGATCATCCTGCTGGACGAGCCCTTCTCGGCGCTCGATGCGCAGACGCGCGCGGCGATGCAGGAGCTTGCAGCCGATCTGCTGCAGGGCCGGACCGTGCTGGTGGTCACCCACGATCCCGCCGAGGCGGCGCGGCTCGGTCACGCGATCGTCGTGCTGACCCCGAAGGGCGTGACAGATTGCCCGCCCCCCGCCGCCCCCGTGCCACGGCCCGTTGACGACCTGGACACGCTCCGATGTCAGGCAGAGCTGCTGCGCAGGCTGCGGGACGCGGCGTGATGAAATATGGCTCGGCCTTCCTGGCGATCGGGTTTGCGCTGCTGCTCTGGCAGGGCATCGTCACCCTGACCGGCCTGCCGAAGTTCATCCTGCCCGGCCCGCGGCTGGTGGCCGAAAGCTGGTGGACCAACCGCGCGCTCATCGCCGAACACACGCTGATCACCGCGATGGAGGTGCTGATCGGGCTTGTGATCGGCACGGCACTCGGCATCGCGAGCGCCATCTACCTCGCAAGCTCGCGCGTCGCGCGGCTGGTGATCCAGCCGATCCTGGTCTTCACCCAGGCGCTGCCGGTCTTCGCCCTCGCGCCGATCCTGACGCTGTGGCTGGGCTTCGGCCTGGGATCGAAAATCGCCATGGCCGTGCTGATCATCTACTTCCCGGTCACCTCGTCCTTCTGCGACGGTCTCATGCGGACGCCGCGCGGGCTGCTCGATCTTGCGCAGACCATGCAGGCCGGGCACTGGCGGACGCTTCGGCTGATCCGCATTCCCGCGGCGCTCCCGTCGCTCGCCTCCGGCATAAGGCTGGCCGCGGTCTATGCACCGATCGGCGCGGTCATCGGCGAATGGGTCGGTGCCTCGCGCGGGCTGGGCTACCTGATGCTCCTGGCGAACGGCCGGGCCAAAACCGACCTCATGTTTGCCGCGCTGCTGACGCTGGGGGTCTTTGCGGTTCTGCTGCATCTCGCGGTGCATCTGGCCACGCGACGCCTGAGTGGCTCCAGCCCCGACCGGGCCTGAGACGCAGGTCAGTTCATCGGCTGCAACAGGGCCTGCTCATAGGCGCTGCGCATCGCCGAAACGAAGGCGGTGACAGGGCTGCGCTCGGGGCGGTTCGCCATCTGGATCACCGCCAGTTCGAGGTCAAGGGGACTGGCCAGCGGCAGCACCCGCATTCCCGTCCCGCGCAGCGCCGTCACCGAAAGCCGGTCGACCACCGTGCAGAGCCGCGCCCCCCGTGCGAGCCCCACCGCAAAGGGGATACTGAGCGCGGTGAGCCGCCGCCGCGGCTCGATCCCGCGACGGGCCAGCTCGGCCTCGACCCGCGCACCAAGCGGCGCGTGGATATTGTGGTTCACGTAATCGCTGCCATGCAGCCAGGCGAGATCGAAGGCCGCCTCGCTGGCGCGCGGATGGTCGGGCGGCACCACCGCCACCAGCGGCATGAGCCCGATGATCCATTGCCGCAGCTCCGGCCGGTCCCCCCAGGCGCCGCCGACCCCCAGATCGGCCGAGCCCTCGCGCAGCGCCGGCAGCTGGTTGTTCTGCCGCCCGCCATCCACCACGACCTCGAGATCGGGGAAGCGCCGGTGGAGCTGCCCGATGGCATCGGGCACAACCGCGTTGGCGAGCGCCGCGGTGGCCATGATCCGCAGCGCCTCCTGCTTGCCGCGCCGGATCGACTCGACCGACTGCTCGACCTGGCCCAGCCGCTCGAAGAGCCCGCCGCTCTCGGCATAGAGCCGCTGCGCTTCCCAGGTCGGCTCCAGCCGGCCCGAGACATTCCGGAACAGCACCAGTCCCAGTTCGTCCTCGAAGATCTGCAGATGGCGGCTGACGGTCGGCTGCGACAGGCGCATGACGCGCGCCGCCGCACTGACGCTGTCGGTCTCGAAGACCGTCCGGAACACCTGAAGACGGTGCAGGTTGATGCCGTTCATCGCGCCCCCAAAACGCCTATTTTTTAATCACAGAGTCAGCAACGACCGAAATTCAGTCGCCGCGGCACCCAGCCCGGAACGCGGCCGCACCAGCTTTCAACCGGCAATTCGCGTTGCACTCCAAGCGAACCCATACGCGAAACGTATGAGTTGGCCAATATTTATCGTATTGCCTATATAGCGCCGGTTCCCTTGTCTCCGCTGAAAGGAGACACTGATGCCGATATTCCCCTTCCTCTTTCTCACCGCGACGCTGCTCTCGGGCTCGGCCATCGCCTATTTCGTCGGCGGAGCCACCATCGTCGGCTTCTTCAGCCTCGACCAGACGCGCTACCTTGCCGCGCTGCCGCAGCGGGCGATGAGCCAGCTCGACGTCTTCGCCTTCCTCGCCATGCCGCTGTTCATCCTGACCGGCGAGCTGATGAACCGTGGCGGCGTCACCGAGGCGCTGATCCGCTTCTCGCTGTCGATGCTGGGCCGGTTCAAGGGTGGCATGGCGCATGTGAACATCCTGACCTCGGTGTTCTTCGCGGGCATCTCCGGCTCGGCGACGGCGGATGCCGCGGCGCTCGGCAACACGCTGGTGCCCGAGATGGAGCGGCAGGGCTACAGCCGCGACTATGCCGCGGCGATCACCGCCGCCTCGTCGATCATCGGGCCGATCATCCCGCCGTCGATCATCCTGATCTTCTACGGCGCGCTGCTGAACACCTCGGTGGTGGCGCTCTTCGCCGCGGGCGTGGTGCCGGGTCTGCTGCTGGCGGCGGTGCTGATGGCGGTCAACGCCTTCATGGCGCACCGCTATGACCATCCGGGTGGCAAGGGCTCGGAGATCCCGCCGTTCTGGGGCTCGCTGGTGCAGGCGCTGCCGGCGCTGTCGCTTCCGGTGATCATCCTGTCGGGCATCCTCTTCGGCGTCATGACCCCGGCCGAGGCGGCGGGCGTGGCCTCGCTCGCGGCGCTGGCCGTGGGCATGTTCTATGGCCGGCTGACCCTGCGCGACGTGCAGGAGGCACTGTCGCGCACCGTCATGCTCTCGGGCGCGGTGTTCATCATCCTCGTCGCCGTCGCCACCTTCGGCTATCTGACCTCGGTCGAGCAGCTGCCGCGCAAACTGGCCGAGATGATCGGCGACGTCGGGCTCGACGCCACCGGCTACATGATCGTTCTGAACCTGATCTTCCTTGCGGCGGGCATGGTCATGGACGTGAAGGCCGCCGTCGCCCTGCTTGGCCCGCTGCTGATCCCGCCGGCCATCGCGCTCGGGGTCGACCCGGTGCACATGGGCATCCTCATCGGCTTCAACCTGACCGTCGGCCTGCTGACCCCGCCGCTCGGAGGCGTGCTGCTGATCCTCTCGACGGTGGTGGACATCGGCTACTGGCGGCTGGTCCGGGCCTGCCTGCCCTTCCTCGTGGTCGAACTGATCCTTCTGGGCGTGCTGATCTACGTCCCGGCGATCTCGCTGACCCTGCCGCGTTACCTCGGCCTCATCAACTGATCCCCAACAGGAGACACAAGAATGAAAACCACCCTGCTTGCCGCCAGCCTCGGGCTTGCCGCGCTCACCGCCACCGCTGCCAGCGCAATGGACGACGTGATCGTCGCCTTCGCCGGCACCGAGGACCTGAAGAACGACGCCGAATACGTCTTCATCCATGCCTTCGCCGAAAGCCTCGCCGAGCATGGCGTCAACGTGGTCGTGCACCCGTCGAACACGCTGGGCAAAGAGAGCGACCGCTTCGACCAGACCTCGCAGGGGCTGATCGCGGTCAACATCGGCAACGGCGGCGTGCTGATGAAGGCCTCGAAATGGTCCTCGACGCTGTTCCTGCCCTTCCTGACCTCCGACGAGGCCTCCTTCGACCGCATCGTCGAGGAAAGCGACGGGCTGGCCAAGATCAACGAGGAGGCGTCGCGCCTTGGCGTGCGCGTCGCCGGCTTCGCCATGCGCGGCGGCACCCTGGGCCTGTTCAACACCGAAAAGCCGGTCACCACGCTGGCCGATGTCGCCGACATGCGCCTGCGCGCACAGAACGGCGACCAGGTGACCTTCATGTCGGCCTGGGGCGCCAAGCCCACGGTGGTCAGCTGGGCCGAGACCCCGAACGCCCTGCAAACCGGCGTTGCCACCGGCCACTTCAACCCGCCCTCCACGGTGGTCGCCGCCGGACAGGTCGAGCTGCTGAACTACTTCACCCCGCTCAATGCCGGCCCGGTGCCCAAGGTCATCATGATGTCGGACGACTGGTACAGCTTCCTCAGCGACGAAGAACGCGGCTGGGTCGACGAGGCCGTCGCCCGTGGCATCGAGGTCAACCGGGCCTGGGCGCTCGAGCAGGCACCCTATTTCGAGCAGGTCATCGTCGACGGGGGAATCGAGGTGACCCCCCTCGCCGAGGGCGAGCGTGAGAAGTTCGTCGAAGCCTCGCGCGCGGTGTGGAACCAGATCGTGCCGCAGGAAGACGTGGATTACATCACGCAATTCACCGAGTGATCCATCGCTCACCGGGGTGCGGCCGGCGCCGCGCCCCCTCCTTCCCTGCCCTGCCAAGGAGTCCTTCATGCACGCCACCGCGCGTTTTCTCGACCGGCTGAGCTTCGGCATCGACCGCCTGCTGCGCGCCATCGCGCTTGTCGGGCTGGTGCTGATGGTCGCCTTCATCTCGCTGCAGGTCGTGGCCCGCTACGGGTTTTCCGCGCCCCCCGCCTGGACCGAAGAGGCCGCCCGCTACGCGATGGTCTGGGTCGGCCTGCTGGGGGCCGCGATCTCGTATCGCGCCGGGTTTGACCCCAAGCTGGTCAAGCTGCCCGCCACGCTGCCCCGGCCGTTGCTCGCGCTGGCTGCGCTGCTGCGCGGCGCGGCGGTCGTGATCTTCCTCGGCCCGATCCTGTTCTTCTGCTTCTTCGGCCCCGGCCTGAACCCCGAGCGGTCATTCCTGGCACGCAACCTCTACACCACCGCCGAGAGCTTCGACATGCCGACGATCTTCGTCGCGGTGACCGTGCCGATCTTCATCATCGCCATCTTCCTGCATGGGCTCGCGCATTGCGCGCGGGGCCTTGCGACACTGCGGACCCCACGTCCGGAAAGAGACTTCAATGCCCTCGATCACGCCTGACGCGCTGCGCGCCGACTCAGATTTCATCACCCGCCTGACCGAGCTGCGCCACGACATCCACCGCCATCCCGAGACCGCCTTCGAGGAGGTGCGGACCTCGGGCATCGTCGCCGAGCGGCTGCTGGCCATGGGCATCGAGATCCATCGCGGACTTGGCCGGACCGGCGTCGTCGGGACGCTGAAGGGCCGCCATCCCGGCAACCGGACCATCGCCCTGCGCGCCGACATGGACGCGCTCTTCATCGAGGAGCAGACCGGGCTGCCCTATGCCTCGGAGGTGCCCGGCAAGATGCACGCCTGCGGTCACGACGGGCACACGACGATGCTGCTTGGCGCGGCCGAGAAACTGGCCGCCGATCCTGACTTCGCCGGCACGGTGCATTTCATCTTCCAGCCCGCCGAGGAGGGCCTTGGCGGCGCGCGCGTGATGATCGAGGACGGGCTCTTCGACCTCTTCCCCTGCGACGCCGTCTACGGCGTGCACAACGGACCGAAGGAGCCGCTCGGCCAGGTCCGCACACGCGCGGGTGCCTTCATGTCGGCGGGCGATACCTGGGAAGTGATCTTCGAGGGCAGCGGCGGGCATGGGGCCATGCCCCATGCCGCGTCCGATCCCACGGTCCCGGCAGGACAGTTCATCGCGGCGCTGTCGCAGATCATCTCGCGCAAGGTGCCGGCCACCGAGGCGGCGGTGATCTCGGTCGGGCACATCGACGCCGGAAGCTACGACAGCCCGAACATCATCCCCTCCCGCGTGGTCGTGCGCGGCACCGCGCGCTCCTACCGGCCCGAGATACGCGATCTTCTGGAACAGTCGATCGGCGCCTTCGCCGAAAGCTGCGCCGCGCCGCATGGCACCACGGCCCGGCTGATCTACACCCGCCGCTACCCGCCGCTGGTCAACACCGCCGCCGAGGTGCAGCGCGCCGCCGCCGCGGCCACAGGCACCGTCGGGGCCGAGTTGGTGGACCCGGATGCCCCGCTGGCCGGAGGCTCCGAGGACTTTTCCTTCATGCTCGAGAAGGTGCCCGGTGCCTATGTGATGATCGGCAATGGCGACGGCCCCGGGTCCGCCTTCGTCCACACGCCGAAATTCGACTTCAACGACGCGTTGATCCCGATCGGCGTGGCCTACTGGATGAACGTCGTTCAGGCCGAACTGGGGCTCTGATCCCGTCCCGCCCGGCCGCTACCGTGCACCGCTGCGCAGCAGCGCGCGGTAGCGGCCAAGACTGCCTTCGAGATGCGCCTTCATCGCTGCCTCGGCACGCGCCGCATCGCCGTCGATGATCGCATCGACGATACCTGCGTGCTC
>NZ_JADFFK010000031.1 GCF_015223355.1 Salipiger mangrovisoli
ATCTTCCTCGCCTCCGACGCCTCGAACTACGTCTCCGGACAGCTCATCTTCGCCGACGGCGGCATGAGCTCGGTGCTTTAGGTCGAGGAACGCCGAATTTTAGAGATTTTTTCAGGGAGGAGACATCAATGACCCAATTCAGCTTCGCCGCGACCGCGCTCGCGGTCGGCCTCACGCTGGCAGGCGCTGCCACCGCGCAGGAGTACACGGCCCGCTTCTCGCTCGACGTCCAGGAAGGGAACCCCAAATACCTGGCGGCCGAGAGCTTTGCCAACGCGGTCTCCGAGGCCACCGACGGCGCGGTGAAGATCCAGCTCTTTGCCAATGGCCTGCTCGGCGGTGAGGTCGAATCCGCCGAGGGCATGCGCCTCGGATCGATCCAGGGCGGCATCATCACCAGTTCGGTCTTCGCGACCTGGGTGCCCGAAGTGCAGGTGCTCGACCTACCCTTCCTGTTCCGCGACGACGCCCATGCGGTTGCCGCCAACCCGGTGCTGAGCGAGCGCTTGGCCGACAAGTTCGAGGCACAGGGCTTCCACCTGCTGGGCTTCTCGATCAATGGCGCGCGCCAGCCGATGAGCACCTTCCCGATCACCTCGCCCGAGGACGTGAAGGGCAAGAAGATGCGCGTCATCCAGAGCCCGATCCACATCGCGCTCTGGGAGGCGGTCGGCGCGGCCCCGGTACCGATCCCGGCTGCCGAGGTCTACAACTCCATGCAGACCGGCGTGGTCGACTTCTTTGACAACACCGCCACCAACTACCTGACCTTCAAGTTCTTCGAGGTCGCGCCCTATTACACCGACCTGCGGCACGTCTACGCCATGGGCACCTGGGTCGTCGCGAAGTCCTGGTGGGACAGCCTGCCGGCGGAATACCAGGCCGCGATCACCGAGGCCGCTGCCTCTGCCCAGGCCGAGGTTGCCCCGATGCTGGCCGAGGTCGATGCCGCTTCGCTCGCCGAGACCGAGGCCCAGGGTGCCACGATCAACGTGATCGAGGACAAGCAGCCCTGGATCGACCTGATGGAGCCGGTCTGGGCCGAGTTTGCCCCGAAAATCCCCGGCGCCGAGGCCACCATCGAGGCCGTCCAGGCCATCGAATAAGAACCTTCCGCCCGGCCCTCGTCCCACGAAGGCCGGGCGTTCGCCCTAGGACGACAGCACCAGGCAGAGGGCAGCCGACAGAGGGCAATTTCCATGAAAGACGACATCCGGGCGCACCAAAATGGCGCGGGAGCGACGACCTGCGCGCGCGGCCTCGACCGCCTCGCGGCGGGGCTCGAGCTCACCGCGAACACGCTCAACGTCGTGATCCTCACGGCGATCATCATCGTGATCTTCCTGAGCGTCATCCTGCGATATGTTTTCAGCTCCGGGATGCCTTGGTCCGAGGAGTTCGCGATCTGGGGCTTCACCTGGCTCATCTTCTCGGGCGTCGCCCTCGGGGTGCGCGGCGGGCGGCACGTGTCTGTCGATCTGCTGCTCGGGAAGCTGCCGGAAGGACCGCGCCGCGGCGCCGAGTTCCTGCGGGACGCCTTCGTCGCGATGGCCCTGATCTCGCTGGTCTTCGGGGGCACCCAGCTTGCACAGATGGTCGGCGGGGTCAGCACCAGCCTGCAATGGCCGAACTGGCTTCGCTACGCCGTCATCCCGGCGGCGGGCGCACTCGCGCTGGTCTTCCTGCTGCTCGAGGACACTCGCGGCCCCGCGCTTCTGCGCAAGGCCGGATCGATCGCGCTCGGCGCCGCGCTCTACGCGCTCATCCAATATCCCGCGCTTTCGCCCTTCGGCGGCGGCTCGGCCAGCGTGGCGATGATCCTCGTCTTCTTCGTCACGCTCCTCCTCGGTGTGCCTGTCGCCTTCGCCATGGTGCTGGGCGTGGTCACCACGACCTGGAGCGGAGGCCTCCTGCCCGCGCCGGCGATCCTGCAGAACATGGTGGCCGGATCGAGCAAGTTCATTCTCTTGGCTATCCCGTTCTTCCTGACCACCGGCTACCTGCTGAACATCGGCGGGCTGTCGACCCGGCTCATCGATTTCGCCTCTGCGCTCTTCGGTCACTTCCGGGGCGGGCTCGCGCAGGTGAACGTGTTCAACAGCGTGCTGGTCGGCGGCATCTCCGGCTCGTCGGGCGCCGACGCCGCGAGCACGACGAAGGTGCTCGTGCCGCAGATGGTCAAGCGCGGTTACGCCTCCGAGTTCGCCTGCGCCATCACCGCCGCCTCGTCGGTGCTGCCGAACGTGCTGCCCCCCGCGATCGCCATGCTGGTCTATGCCTCGGTGTCGAATGTCTCGATCGCCAAGCTGTTCGTGGCGGGGATCGCGCCGGGCCTGCTGATCGCGGCGGCGCTCATGCTGTGCAACAATCTCATCGCACGCAGGCGCGGCTACGAGAAATCCGGCAGCCGCGCGCCCTGTAGCGTGGTGTGGAGGACCCTTCTGCGGGCCCTGCCCGCGCTCGTCATCGCGGTCGTCGTGCTGGGGTGCATCCGCTTCGGCATCACCACCGCGACCGAGGCGGGCGTGATCGCGCTGGTCTGGGCCTTCGTGCTCGGCAAGTTCGTGTTCCGCGAGTACAGCTGGCGCCAGCTTGGCCAGTCGCTTGCAGAATGCTGCGTCGACAGCGCGCTGATCGGCTTCCTGATCGCGGCGTCGGTGCCCTTCGCCTGGATCCTGATCGCCGACGGCCTGCCGCAACAGCTCGTCGGGTTGACCCAGGACTACGCGCTCGGGCCGGCAGCGCTGATCCTCGTGGTCGTGCTGACGCTCTTCGTGGCGGGCATGTTCCTCGACCTGACTCCCGCCATCCTGATCGCCGCACCGCTGTTCCTGCCGCTGCTCACTGCCGCGGGGTTCGATCCGGTGCAGGTCGGGATCATCATGATCATCAACCTTCAGCTTGGCGGGGTGACGCCGCCTGTCGGCATCCTTGTCTTCATCACCGCCCAAATCAGCAAGACCCCGGCCTCGGCGGTGTTCCGCGAGGTGACTCCCTTCGTCGCGGCGATCATCGCCGTGTTGTGCCTGGTGTGTGCCTTCCCGGCGCTCACGCTGGGATTGTGGGCGTTGATCGGCTGAGTTGCGACGGAAACTCTGGCCGATCCGGCCGGGTCCCGGGCCGGGCTCCGCTTTGCGGCGGCGAAGTCCTCTGCCGACCGTCCGTTCCATTCCGGCGACGGCGTCAGCACGGATGGGCCCGTGACGAACCATAACCGCCCGCAGGGCAGCGGCCTGAGGTCCTGGCTCTCACGTCCCGCGACGATCTGCCCGTCAGCGCGCGGGTCAACGGACCCGTGATCATCCCGATCACCGTCGAGCACTAAGCCCTCGTGCCCGCCAAATGGAAGAGACGCCCCGGCCAAGGAGGTGTTGTGAAACAGTGTTCCTCGGCTGGCGGCCATGACGCGCGCCTTGTTAGCCATGTTTTGGCTGTCGGACGATGAAGGTGGACAGGATCGGGAAGGCAGACAAGATCGGCAGAACCACCGCCGAGATCAGACAGATGGGCATCGTGAGAACTGACACCATGCCGGGTTCGCCCTGTCATCGCCGCGGCGACAAAGACGCTGAACCCCACCGGCGTCGTCAGCAACCCCAGGTCCGAATTGATCACGACGACCACACCGAACAGGGCGGGCTGATCCAGTGGGCCCCGGCACCAGGGCGCTCTAGAGCACGAACAGAGGGATTGCCTGTTGCCTGTCTCCTGGACACGGCGATAAGACCGCGGCCACGCAATCGGCAGCAGAAGAAACGGATTCAGGACCAAGCGTGCCATCGCGGCCCTGTCACGGTCGCGGCTGGCGTCGAGGCAGGCATGGATGAACCCCGCCTGCCAGACCCCGAAGCGCAGGCGCACGTTGAACCGACCAGACGATCGGCCGAAACGCCCCGCGCGATCCGCCTATTGCGACAGCCGCCGGAGGAACCGCTGCAACCGCTCGTCCTGCGGTGCGCCGAAGAGCTGTTCGGGTGAGCCTTCCTCGACGATCTTTCCGCCGTGCATGAAGATCACCCGGTCGGCAATCTCGCGGGCAAATTGCATCTCGTGGGTGACGATCAGCATGGTCTGGTGGCGTGCCGCAACGCGGCGCATGAGGTCGAGCACCTCGCCGACCCACTCGGGATCGAGCGCAGAGGTCGGCTCGTCGAACAGCATCAGTTCGGCGCCGATGGCCATCGCCCGGCCAATGCCGACGCGCTGCTGCTGCCCCCCCGAGAGGCTCGCAGGATAACTGTCCGCCTTTTCGGCGAGCCCGGTCTCGGCCAGCACATCGAGCGCGCGCGCCTCGGCCTCGGCCTTGGGTCGCCCCTGCACGGTGACCAGCGCCTCCATGATGTTTTCCTTCGCGGTCTTGTTGGCAAAGAGCGCGTAGTTCTGGAACACGAAGGCAGAGCGGCGGCGCAGGGCGAGGATCTCGGCCCGCGTCGCACGGTCGGCATCGAGCGTCACGTCGCCGATTGTGATGTGCCCCGCGTCGGGCTGGTCGAGGAAGTTGAGGCAGCGCAGCAGCGTCGACTTGCCGGTCCCCGAGGGGCCGATGATCACCACCCGCTCGCCCGGCGCGATATCGAGGTCGATGCCGTTGAGCACCGCCGTGCCGTCGAAGGTCTTGCGGAGGCCGCGAACGGAAATCATCGTGCATACGCCTTGTTCAGATAGGTCTCGAGCCGCTTCTGACCCTGGCTCAGCAACTCGACCATGGCCCAGTAGATCAGCGCCACGACGAGGAAGGCCTCGAAGTAGAGGAAGCTGCCCGCCGCCTCTTTCTGTGCCGCGCCCATCATCTCGGTGACACCGAGGGTGAAGGCCAGCGAGGTGCCCTTGATCATGTCGATGAAGTAGTTGACCAGCGTCGGCGCGGCGACGCGCGCCGCCTGCGGCAGGATGATCCGCCGCATCATCTGAAGCTGCGTCATGCCGATCGATTGCGCCGCCTCCCACTGGCTGCGATCGACGCCAAGGATCGCCGCGCGGATGGTCTCGGCCATGTAGGCCGAGAAGTGCAGCGTCAGGCCCATGATCGCGGCGGTGACCCCGTCGATACTGGTCAGAAAGCTCATCACCTGCGGCAGGCCGTAATAGAAGAGGAACAGCTGCACCAACAGCGGCGTGCCCCGGAAGAAGCTGATGAACAGCACCACAGCCCAGTCGATCCACGGCAGCCGGAACACCCGCTCGACCGCCAGCAGCGAGGCGAGGATGAGCGCCAGCACCATCCCCGCCGCCGCCATGCCGAGCGTCAGCGGCACATAGCCCAGGATGACGGGGACCAGCCCCAGCATGTACTCGAGGTCCAGTCCCCGCATGGGTTCACTCCGGGCTGGTGATGTCGGTGCCGAACCATTTCTGCGAGATCTCGGCCAGCGTGCCGTTCTCGCGCAGGGTGGTCAGCGCCGCGTCCACCTCGTCGCGCAGCGCGGTGCCCTCCGCGTCGTTGCGGAACGGCAGGGCATTGTGGATCTCGGAGAAGGGCTTGCCGGCCAGGGCCAGCGGCAGCGGGCTTTCCTGGATCAGCTGCACCGAGGAAACGCGGTCCATGACAAAGGCGTCGACACGCCCCAGCGCGGTGTCCTGCGCGATGTTCGATTCGTAGGTCTTGATCTCGACCTCGTCGGCGAAGGGCAGCTCGCGCAGCAGCTGCTCGAAGTTCGAGCCGAGGTTCACCGCGACGGTCCGCCCGCGGAGATCCTCGACGCCGGTGATGTCCTCATTGCCCTTGCGGACCACCACCTGCGCGCCGTCGTAGACGTAGGGCTGGGTAAAGGCGAACTTGGCCTCGCGCTCCGGGGTGATGGTGATCTGGTTGGCGATCGTGTCGATGCGGCCCGCGTCGAGCGCGCCGACAAGGCCCGAGAAGGACATGGTCTCGAACGCCACGTTGAGGCCGGCCTCTGCGCCGACGGCGTTCATCACGTCGACCTCGAAGCCCTGCAGCACGTCCTGCTTGACGAAGGTGAAGGGGAAATAGCCGCCCGACATGCCCACGCGCAGGGTCGTGGCCTCTTGCGCCGTAGCGCTGCCTGCCAGTCCGCTGGTGAGCCCAGCGGCAAGGATTGTGGCGGTAACGATGGACTTGAGCATCTTGGCAACTCCTATGAATTAGGAGCACTAGGTGTCTTCCCGAGCCACGAGGATCAATGGCTGCGGAAAGAAAAGGCTCCCGTCTCCAGCAGACGCGCGGCTTGAGGAACGTCGTTCTGCGAAGGCCGCTCGGCGCAGAATGCACGTTTGCCCCGAACCGCGTGCAGGGGGCTTGCGGCGGGACGCATTCCTGAGCATGTCGAAGGTGTTGCGTCCTGTCGAGGGGCTTTGCGCATCGCCTGCGCCTGCCCCGGCGCTCGCTCTGGGGCCAGTCCGTGTGCCGCCGTAAGCTGGTTTACCTCCGGAACGGCGAGGGCCGTTGCCATCTCCTTCGCCCTGCCCGCCGACCGCAGGGGCCGGTCTTGGTGGGAAAGACGGCGACGAGCAACTCGCCAAAGGCGATCAGGAAGCGCGGGGTGGCCGCCGAGATGCGTGCGGCGGCACGCAGGGTGCCGTCGAGCTTGCGCATCGCGCCAATCAGCGAGGGCCGCCTGCCGGGCAGCAGCGCATACGCCATGCCGATCACCACGCCCGCCTGATGGAACAGAGGCTTGAAGGGTGTGCCCGCAACGCCAAGCCCGGCAGGAATGCTGTTGAGACCCTCCGTTGCGCCCGAGCAGCACGATGAAGACAGAGGGCCGACCGAGCGAGCCGGTCAGGAAGGGAAACAGGATCGCGATGCTGGTCAGGGCCGCCTTCCACCCCTCAAGGCGCGACAGGTCGGTTGCCGCCGGACAGCCGATCACGATGCAGGCAAGGGTCACTTCCAGCGCGGTGATGGTCGCTTGCAAAAGCACAAGCCGCAGGCTTGTGGACGCAGCGAACTCTCGGAATTGCACAAGCGGAAGACGGCCCTCTGGGTCGGTCAGGCTCAACGCGCGGACATTGACCAGCGGCACCAGAAGGCAACGCGATCGACACCCCCGCCGAGATCCGGCCGGTCGATGCCCCCACCGTCTTTCAGGAGGTTGAAATCGCCCAGAAACCGCGCGGCAAAAACGGTACGCGGGTTATTGGTAGAGCTTCTGGTCGGGGTCCTGTTGCTCGATCTGCCCGTCACGCATCAGCGCGACCAGATCAGACATGGGCATGGCCCCGTTCTGGGCGCGGGTGACGTAGATTCCCGTGGCACCGATCTCTCGCTGAAACCGACGCACATCGAGTTGCCGCTCTTCCTTGAGGCGCACATCCAGCGCGCCCATCGGTCCTTCCATCATCCGTACGGAAGGGTCGGACACCGGCGCCCGCGCCAGCGCGCCCCCTGTTGCTGCCGCCCCCGACAGCCGCGCGGGCTTGCCGTCCGAATGGACCCTGCTGAACGAGCTTCGAGACATCGGGCACCCACATCTCGATCTCGCGCCGCGCAAGCCTGCGCACGTCCAGGGGATCGGCGACGTTTCCGCTACGGTCATGTGCGGGAACAGCGCGTAGGTCTGGAACACTGCTGATATCTCGCTCCCGGCCGATTGAGCACGGTCACATCGCGCCCGCCGACGGTGATCCGCCCGGAATCCGGCTTTGGGAAAGCGACCACCGCCAAGATGGTCGACGTCTTTCCCGAGCCTGATGCCCTAAGCAACGTTGCGCGATCCCCCGGCGTTCATGAGCCAGCCCCAGCGAGTGGTCCGAGTTAAATGCCAATGCATGGTGGGCCTTCGGTTTGGTGGAATGAAGGTTTCCTGGACGCCGGATGCCCAATGACCTGCTGACCTAGGCAGCCAGGTCTTCCCGACATGGGACGTCGTCGGACCTGATAAACCACGACGGGCCGCGCTGGAGTGGTCCACTGCCCGGCAGTGCATCTCGGCGTGATCTCACGGGCGGGTTCAGCCAGAGCCGACCGCGCTTCATCTGCCTGTGCGGGACCGTTCGGCGGTATCCTTGATACCGATGGCGGAGCCGCCAAATGCGCGCCACTCGCTAGTGGTTCACCTACCGGCCGGCCCGATGCAGCAGCAAGGCGATCGCAGTTCAGGCGTCGTGAGCGGACCACTTCAAGGCGGCTGGCACAGGCTCACCCCTTCGGTCATCCCGGCAACTTCGGAAAGCCGCTCCGCGCTCAAGCGCGCTGCAGAACTGCCAGAATTATGCATTCAATATTTACAGATTCGCAGACCGCCAACGTAACAAGCAACTGAAATTAGATGATATTGCACCCAGATCGCCAGCCTTGACAGGCCGCCGTTCAAAATGCATTCATTATTCATATAGTGGGAGATATTTGGCGCCACGGCCTGGGCTGCGTCGCCGCATTGGGAGGACCAACCATGACACACAGGGCAGGACGCCATTTCCTTCAAATCCCCGGACCGAGCCCCGTTCCCGATAGGGTCCTGAGAGCGATCTCCACGCAGACGATGGACCATCGCGGGCCCGATTTCGCCGAAGTGGGACGCACGGCCCTGGCCGGCATGAAGTCGATCTTCAAGACCGAGCAGCATGTCTTCATCTACCCCTCGTCGGGCACCGGCGCGTGGGAGGCCGCGCTGGTCAACGTGCTGTCCGAGGGTGACGAGGTGCTGATGTACGAGACCGGCCACTTCGCCACGCTGTGGAAGAAGATGGCCACCAGGCTCGGGGTGAACGCCGAGTTCATCGAGGGTGACTGGCGGGGCGGCGCAGATCCGGACCGTATCGAGGCCCGCCTCCGCGCGGACAGCGCGCACAGGATCAAGGCGGTGTGCGTGGTCCACAACGAAACCTCGACCGGCTCGGTCTCGCCGATCGCCCAGGTGCGGCAGGCGATCGACGCCGCCGGGCACCCTGCCCTGCTCATGGTCGATACGATTTCCGGACTCGCCTCGATCGACTTCCGCTTCGATGAATGGGGCGTGGACGTCGCGGTCTCGGGTTCGCAGAAGGGTCTGATGCTGCCGCCCGGCCTGTCGTTCAACGCGGTGAGCGAGAAGGCCTTCGAGCTGTCCAAGACCGGCGGCATGCGCCGTTCGTATTGGGACTGGCAGGAGATGGCGACGATCAACGGCACGGGGTATTTCCCTTACACGCCCGGCACCAACATGCTCTACGGCCTGAACGAGGCCATCTCGATGCTGCACGAGGAAGGGCTCGACAACGTGTTTGCCCGCCACCAGCGGCACGGCGCGGCGACCCGCGCGGCGGTGCGGCATTGGGGGCTGGAGGTGCTCTGCCGCCAGCAGGGGCAGGAAAGCGGCGTGCTGACGGCGGTGCTAATGCCCTCGGGGCATAGCGCCGACAACTTCCGCAAGGTGGCGCTCGCGCATTACGACATCTCGCTCGGCAATGGCCTGTCGAAAGTCGCCGACCGGGTGTTCCGCATCGGCCACCTCGGCGACATCAACGACCTGACGCTGGCGGGCACGCTCACCGGCGTCGAGCTCGGCCTGCGCAAGGCGGGCGTTCCCCATGCCGCTGGCGGTGTGGCGGCAGCGATGGACGCGCTGGAAGACACGCGCATCACGGCGCTCGCCGCCGAGTAGTCCCGCAAGTTGCAGCATTGGCCGGGGTGGAGGCCCCGGACATCAGAACTTGGCCGCGAGGAGGCGACCAAGTTTCAGGCGGGGGTGGCGGGGCACTGCCCACCTCCGCGCAAATCAGGGAGGAAACAATGGAAATCAATGTCTTGAAAGCGCTTGGCAGCGCCGTCGTGACGACATCCGTCGTGTTGACCGCGGTGGCGGCGCAGGCCGCGGATTACCCGGCGCGCACCGTCGAAGTCATCCACCAGTACGGTCCCGGTGGCGGCACCGACCGTTTCATCCGCGCCATCGCCGAGCCGATGCAGGAGGCGACGGGCCAGAGCTTCGTGCCGATCTCGATCACAGGCGGCAACGGCGTGCCGGCCTATGTGAGCTTCCTGCAGCGTCCGGCCAATGGCTATACGCTCGTATCGCTCAGCCCTGATGACGTGATCAATGCCGCGCTAGGACGGATCGATCTGTCGCAGGTGATGCCGCTGGTACGCATCCAGTACGATCAGGGCCTTCTTCTGGTGTCCAAGGACAGCGCACTGAAGTCGCTCGACGACCTGCTCGATGCCGAGAAGGCAAACCCCGGCGGGATCAAGGTCGGCGTGACCGGCTCTGCCGGCTTCGACGACGCGCTGATCGGGCTGTTCAACGAGAAGGCGGGCACCGAGCTGGCGACCGTACCGTTTGGTGCTGCCGAGATGGTCTCGAACACGCTCGGCGGGCATGTGGACATGATGTACGAGGAATATGGCCCCACCCGCGGCCTGATCGAGTCCGGCGACCTCGTACCGATCTTGCTCTTCTCCGACGAGCGGCTTCCGGAACTGCCCGACGTCCCTACTGCCAAGGAATCCGGCTACGACGTGACGTTGGGACGGTGGCGCGGCTTCGGCATAAAACCCGACACCGATGCGGCGGAGATCGAGACGCTGGTTTCGCTGTTCCGCGATGCCTCCGCCAACGAGGGCTACAAGAAGATCGAAGCCGACAGTGCCCTGCAATACCGCTCCGAGTTCCAGGGGCCGGACGAGTTCAAGGCGTTCATCGACGAGGAGATCGCGACCTACACCGAGATCATGAAGCAGCTCGGCTACTGACGACGGGCCGGTGGCGCGGACCGCGCGCCACCCTGCCACAGGTCGACTGTCAGCCACTGGGAGGAGCTAAGTCATGCTGCACAAACTATTCGAGGTGGCGGCATTTGCCGCCATGACCATCGCGTCCGTCGCGCTCTGGTTTTCTGCCGACGCATTGCCTGTCTCCAAGCGCTACGCGCAGGTGGATGCCGACCTATGGCCCAAGATGGTGTTCGGGGCGCTTGCGATTTGCTGCGCGGTGCACCTCGCTCAGAAGGTCGCCGGGTTGATCGCCGCGCCCTCTGGCATGCCGCTTTCCGAAGACGAAAAGCTCGAGGCCTATCGCCCCGAGGGCTACCACCTGCGGCTCGCGCTCACCGGCGGTCTCGTCGTCGGCTATTTCTTTGCCCTGCAGTACATCGGTTTCCTGCTCGCCACGGTGATCTTCCTCTGGGCGGGGGCCTGGATCCTGCCGTTCAAGAACACCGCCGCGAAACTGACCTTCGCCCCGGTCTTCACCGTCCTTCTCGCGGTGCTCTTCAGCTACGGGCTGCAGCTGTCGCTGCCACGCGGCACCGGCGTCTTCTACGATCTCAGCCAAGCGCTCTTCTGAGCCTGCCCAGCACCGGAGACCCCCATGCTAGATGCATTCATTTCCGCCGCCGGGTACATGCTCGGAAACCCCATGAGCTTCCTGCTGATCATCTTCAGCGTCATCTGGGGGATCATGTTCGGCGCCGTGCCCGGCCTGACCGGCATCGTCGGCGTGGCGCTGCTGATCCCCTTCACCTTCGCCTTCGATCCGACCCAGGGCATGCTGCTGCTTGGCGGCGTCTATGTCGGCTCGACCTTCGGCGGCTCGATCTCGGCGATCCTGTTCAACACGCCCGGCTCGCCCGAGGCTGCCTGCACCTCGCTCGACGGCTACCCGATGGCCAAGCGCGGCGAGGCCGGCAAGGCGCTCGGCATCGCGCTGGCCGCCTCCGCCGTGGGCGGCATCTTCGGCACGCTGGTGCTGATGTTCGCGGCGCCGCCGCTTGCCCGGCTGGCGCTGGAGTTCGGGCCGGCGGAGTATTTCGCGCTCGCCGTTCTCGGCATCACGGCGATTGCCTCGATCGGTGGCGGATCGCTGATCAAGGGCTTGATCGCGGGCCTGCTGGGGCTCGCGGTGGCGCTGATCGGGCTCGATCCGCTGACCGGCGTCGCGCGCTTCACCTTCGGCAACATGATGCTGCTGACCGGGGTCAGCTTCATCGCGGCGATCATCGGCATCTTTGCGCTCGCCGAGGTGCTGCAGCGCTTCGCGGACGGGCTGCACAAGGCAGAGGCGATCACCGAGGTCTCGACGAAACTGCCGTCCTGGGCCGAGTTCATCGCGACCAAGGCCACCTTGCTGCGCTCCTCGATCATCGGCACGATCATCGGCGCGCTTCCGGGTGTCGGCGCGACCACCGCCGCCTTCATCAGCTACTCCGAGGCGTTTCGCTGGTCGAAGCGCCCCGAACTCTTCGGCAAGGGCTCGGCAGAGGGCATCGCCGCGCCGGAGTCGGGCAACAACGCCGCGGTCGGCGGCTCGATGATTCCGCTCCTGGCACTCGGCATCCCCGGATCGGCCACCACCGCCGTGATGATCGGCGGGCTGACGATCCATGGCATCGTGCCGGGGCCCATGCTGATGCAGAACAACTCCGACCTCGTCTACTCGGTGTTCATCGGAATGTTCCTGGCCAACGTGCTGATGCTGGTCTTCGGCCTGCGCGCAGCCCGTCTTTTCGCCCTAGTGCTCAAGGCCCCCTACCCGCTGGTCGGTCCTGCCATCGTCGTGCTGTGCATGACCGGCGTGTTTGCGCTGAACAACAACGTCTCTGACGTGGCGGTCATGCTGGTCTTCGGCGGCGTGGGCTTCCTGCTCAAGAGCCTGGGGCTGCCGGTGGCGAGCTTCATCATCGGACTGGTGCTGGGACCGATTGCCGAGGTCAGCCTGCGGCAGGGGCTGATCCTCGCGGATTATGATTTCGTCGCGATGGCCACCCGTCCGATCGCCGGCACGCTGCTGCTGCTCTCGGTTCTGTCCCTGGCCTACGGCGTCTGGGGCCAGCTGCGCCGCCGTCCGCCGCAGGACCCGCCAAACCCGCAGGCAGAGCCGGAACGCGCCTGACCCCACGCCCCCAAAGGCACATCCAAACATCAGCGACCGGGCCCAAGGGCCCGGACCGGACGCACCTTTTCGAACGAGAGGCTTTACGATGAACGCTCCGTTGCTCCAGCGTACCCCCCCGGCGGCCAGATCCGTCGCCCGCAATCAGGCCTTTGAAAAGGCATTGTCCGCCGCGATGGAGGGAGAGACCGACTTTGGCCGGTTCACCCGCGGCCGATATGCCACTGACGCCTCGATCTACCAGATCATGCCGATGGGCGTCGCCTACCCGAAATCCGCTGACGACATCGCCGCGGCGTTGCAGATCGCGGGCGAGCACGGGGTGCCGGTCATCGCCCGCGGCGGCGGCACCTCGCAGAACGGCCAGCCGATCGGGCGTGGGCTGGTGCTCGACATGTCGCGGCACTTCAACGACCTGATGGACTACGACCCCGCCGCGCGCGCGGTCACGGTGCGCCCCGGCATGGTGCTCAACACGCTCAACGACCGGCTGCGGCAGGACGGGCTGTTCTTTCCCGTCGAGCCCTCGACCGCCTCGCGCTGCACCATCGGCGGCATGTGCGGCAACAACTCGTCCGGCGCCCGCTCGCTGCGCTTCGGCAAGACCGTCGACAACGTGCTGGCGATGGAAGGCCTCTTGCACGACGGCGACACCTTCCGGCTGGATGGCGCGCGCTGCTCCGAGATCGCCTCGCCGCGGATGCGCGAGATCATGAGCAGGCTCATCGCGCTCGCCGACAGCCACCGCGACCGGATCGAGTCGATCTTCCCCAAGGTCCAGCGGCGGGTCGGCGGCTACAACCTCGACGAATTGCTGCCCACGCAGCCGAACCTCTCGCACCTGCTGGTGGGCTCCGAGGGCACGCTTGCGGTCAGCACCGCCGTCACCCTGAAGCTGTCGCAACTTCCCAAGCACCGCGTGATGGGCGTCTGCCACTTCCCCGATTTCCGCTCGGCGATGGAGACGACGCAGCATCTCGTGGCACTCGGGCCGGTCGCGGTCGAACTTGTCGACAACAACGTGCTGGTCATGGGCGCCGACATCCCCGCCTTCGTGCGCACCATCGGCGACATCACCAAGGGCACGCCCAATTGCTTGCTGCTTTGCGAATTCGCCGGCGATGACCTCGATGCGCTGAAGCGAGACCTCCAGCGTCTCGACGAATGCATGTCGGATCACAGCCATCCCGATGCGGTCGTCGAGGTCGTCGAGCCGCACCGGCAAAAGGCTGTCTGGGGCGTGCGCGAGGCCTGCCTGAACATCATGATGTCGATGAAGACCGAGGGCAAACCCGTCTCCTTCATCGAGGATTGCGCCGTGCCGCTCGAGCATCTGGCGGATTATACCGATGGCATTACCGATCTCTTCGCGCGGCACGGCACGCGCGGCACCTGGTACGCCCATGCCTCGGTGGGCTGCCTGCACGTGCGGCCGATCCTCAACATGAAGACCGAGGAAGGCGCGACGACCATGCGCGCCATCGCCGAGGAGGCCGCCGAGCTGGTGCGCAAGTACAAGGGGTCCTTCTCGGGTGAGCACGGCGACGGAATCTCGCGCTCGGAATACGTCGAGCCGATGTTCGGCGCCGAACTGACCCGCGCCTTCGAGCAGGTGAAGGACAGCTTCGACCCCGAGAACCGCCTGAACCCCGGCAAGATCGTGCGCCCGCTGCGCATGGATGATCGCGACCTGATGCGCTTCAAGCCCGGCTACAAGACCAGGCTTCCCGCCGAGCCCGCGCTCGACTGGTCGGACTGGGGTGACTTCGGCGGCGCGGTCGAGATGTGCAACAACAACGGCACCTGCCGGACGCTCTCGGGCGGGACCATGTGCCCCTCGTATCGCGCCACCCGCGACGAGCAGCACCTGACGCGCGGCCGGGCCAATACGCTGCGGCTGGCGATCTCCGGTCAGCTTGGCGAGGACGCCTTCACCTCGACCGAGATGAAGCAGACCATGGACCTCTGCGTCTCGTGCAAGGGGTGCAAGCGCGACTGTCCCACCGGCGTCGACATGGCGCGGATGAAGATCGAAGTCCTGCACCATTACCACAAGCGCCACGGGCTGCCGCTGCGCGAGAAGCTTATCGCCCACATGCCGCGCTACGCGGCGCTGGCCTCGCGCTTTGCCCCGCTGGTCAACCTGCGCGACCGGGTGCCGTTGCTGGCGCAGCTCTCGGAGAAATGGCTCGGGTTCTCGGCGAGGCGCCGCCTGCCGCAATGGCGCAAACCCTGGGCCGAGGGCCGCGCCCCCGCCAAGCTGCACGAGGTGAAGGGCGACGGGCGCGACCTCGTGCTCTTCGGCGACACCTTCAACCGCTATTTCGAGTCCGAAAACCTCGAGGCAGCCGAGCGGGTGCTGCTGAAAGCCGGCTACCGGCTGCACCGCGTCGTGGTCGAAGGCAGCAACCGCCCGATGTGCTGCGGGCGCACCTATCTCGCCTCGGGACAGACAGACGAGGCCCGCGCCGAGCTGCGACGCACGCTGGGCGCGCTGAAGCCCTTCGTCGAGGCGGGCGCACGCGTTGTCGGGCTCGAGCCCTCGTGCATGTTCACTTTCCGCGACGAGATGACGGCGCTGCTGCCCGCGGCCGAGACCGGCTTCATCGCGGGCAAGGCGCTGATCCTCGAGGAGCTGCTGGCCGGGGACATCGCCGCCGGGACCCTGACCTTGCCGGTCGGCGATGCGGGCGGGCAGGTGGTGCATGTGCACGGCCATTGCCATCAGAAGGCCTTTGGCGCCATGGGCGCGGTCGAGACCGTTCTGCGCGGCGTCCCCGGCCTTGACGTGCGGATGATCGAAAGCTCCTGCTGCGGCATGTCCGGCGCCTTCGGCTACGCCGCCGAGAACTACGAAGTGTCGATGAAGATGGGCGAGACCTCGCTGCTTCCAGCAGTGCGCAAGGCCGACGCCGACGCGCTGATCGTGGCCGATGGCACCAGTTGCCGCCACCAGATCCACGACGGCGCCGCGCGCGAGGCGATCCACGTCGCCCGCGTACTCGAGCGATACCTGCAGTGATCCCGGCCCACGCCGGCACCTGAAAGCCAGCTGCGCCCGTCGGCCGGGCGCAGCAGGGACATGGCTCAACCGATTTGACCAAGTCCGACCTGGGCGAAGATCCTCGTCCCGCCACATGCTGCGCATCCGCAGACAGCGACGCGCCATGCACCGGACGCACCGTGCCCTGAACGTCTTGTCCCCGCCATCCCGCCACGCTCGCCAGTGAGATCGCCCGATGGATGCCCCGACGATGATCTTCCCCACCTATGACGACATGGTTGTGGCGCCCATCGGCGGCGGCATAATCTCGGGCATATGCCTGACTCTGTCGACGCGGCCCCCCGAGCGCCGGTTCATCCCCGCCAAGCCCGAGCAGGCGGACGACGTCTACCGCAGCTTCAAGACCCGGCACATCATCGCCGACGGGCTGCTGGTGCCGCTCAAGGACCTGACCTGGCAATTCATCTCGAACGGGATTGTCGAGGCGATGCGGCTGATCTGGACACACCTGCGCGTGGTCATGGAGCCGTCGAGCGCGGTGCCCTGCGGAATGGTGCCCCCCTTCAAGAAGCGGAACCGGCCACCTGTCACGCGGCGTGTCCAGCGCAAGCTGGGCAGAGCCCCCACTGGCGGGTGGATGTTCGCAGCGCGAAAGTTCTGGAGCAGCAGCGCAAAGTCGTGCTCATCAACTCCCCGGCAGCGCATTGCGGAGCATTGTCCCGAGAGCGGCGGCACCGGCGAGGCGCATCTGGCTGTCGGGATTGCCCGGGCCTGCACCCGCAGCGGCCAGAGGCACCGCGTCTTCAACGTCGTCGCCCTGGTGAACGAGCTCGCGGCCCTAAAAGGCCTAGAGTGCCGGGCGAAGCTCAGACCCCGTTGCAACCTTTTGGCACTTACGCGCCCGGACACCGAGAACTGCGGCTCCCAATTCTGTCCGAACTCCTAGAGCCTGGGGCTTTGAGAGTTCGGATAGAGCACGGACAAGAGTTCATGTGCAGACGGCTTCAGTCTCAAGGCTCCCTTCCAGCTCAGGTGATCTCCATCGCGGAAGAGAAGAACATCTCCGTCGAAAAGGTGGCACACCTCATCGTCGCATAGGTCTTCGTAGATCGGACGATAAGAGATATTGGGCACGTCCTCGGCAAGTGACTTGAGGAGATCCTCATAGATCATGCGCTGTTCCAGGTTGATCTCGGACTTCAAACCCAAGGTCTCGGTTCTATCTAGCTTCATATGGCGCAACTGTTCCCTGACATGCAGATCCGAGCCGGAAGGCACGTCGTCCAGCAGAATGAACCGACGGTCCGGGAAGCGCGAAGCCAGCCTCTCAAGCCCACGCTTCACCGCCTTTGGATTGTAGTCTGTCAGTGAGCCGTCATATTCGGCATCCAGCCAAACATCACCCTGGTGGCGGTATGTCGCGCCCGTCACAATGTGAAGCCAATAGTTCTGAATGATGACCGTATTGATCTCGGGCCGTTCGTCGAGGAATTCGACAAACGCGTCCATTGTTCCCTTGTCGCGCTCACCCAACTCTCTCACTCCCAGCAGCGGTGCGAAACCAGCATCGGTAAACTGGTAACCCGCAATTCCCAGATCCTCGGCAGCCCCGAAAATCGCAGGGCTGATGGCGTCTGCATGGCTGTCTCCGACCAGAACAAAGCCAGGAGTTTCGGCGTCCCGTCCGCGCACGCAGATATCGCCTGCATGTGCACGTTCTGCGGTCATAAAATGGCAGTCTCGACGGTCATGCATGAAATTCTCGCTGTCGGACATCGCCAGAAGATTTGGGTCCATACGGCTTGGCAGCCCATCGAGTTTCCAAAGCGTCAGGCCAGCCAGGATGAAACATGCCATACCGGCCGCAGACCCCAGGAAAACCTTCCGTTCGCTGAAGCGCTTCCGGCTACGAACGGGCGTTTCGACGAAACGATACGACAGATATGCCAGAACGAAGGAGATGAAGAGGCAAAGGATGCCCGTACTCGTGGAAAGCGAACCATATCGATAGAATGCGTATACGACCACGGGCCAATGCCACAGATACAGGGAGTAGGACAGCTTTCCGATGAAGGTCATCAGGGGCAGCGACAGAAACCGTGCCGAAAAGGTTCGCCCCGACCCGCCAGATGCAATCAGAGCGGCTGCACCTAGACAGGGCGCCAGGGCAGCGAGTCCCGGGAACGGGGTCGCGGCGCTATAGATGAGTGTAGGGATTACGATGGCGGCCAACCCGGCCAGCCCTTGCAGGTGCGCCGCACGCGCAGGCATTTCCTGCAGGATCGACCACTTCTGCCAGAATCCCATGGCGAGCAGCGATCCTGTCAGAAGCTCCCAGGCGCGGTACTGCGGCAGGTAGAAGGCTGCTTTAGCTGAAACATTCAGCATATAGACCGCTGCCGCGAGAGACGCACATGACATCAGCGCGGTCAGCAGCAAGGTGACACGAGCGCTAGACCAGCGCATCAAACCATACAGGATCAGGGGAAAGAAGATATAGTATTGCTCCTCGACCCCCAGCGACCAGGTATGGAGCAGTGGAGAAAGCTCCGCTGCCTCGGTGAAATATCCTTGTTGAGAATAAAACCAGATGTTTGCGGCAAAAACGGTCGTTGCAACGGAAGATTTTGCGAAACTTTCCAGATCAAACGAAGTCATGAAAACTGTCGCGCCTGCGCCCGTCACGGCAAGCATCGCAAACAGCGCCGGAAACAGCCGACGCGCTCGTCTCTCGTAGAACTTGGCGACCGAGAATTTACCCTCATCCAGCTCCGAGAGGAGAAGTGATGTGATCAAAAATCCAGAAATGACAAAGAAGACATCTACCCCGACAAATCCGCCAGGGAAGGCCAGTCCGGTATGAAAAAGAACAACCGGAACAACAGCAACCGTTCTGAGACCATCAATGTCCGGTCTGTAGCGCAACTACTCGAATCCATTTGCCAAAAAGCGTAAATCAAATTTTGACACATATATACGGCAATATATGAAGAGAGTCCACCGACGCGGAAATCATAGGCCATCGCCTCGCCCGAAGTTTCGCGGGCGGGTGAATGGATTTTCGAGAGTTTTGTGAAAGAAAGCCCCGTCTCGCAAAGGCCTTATCGCTTGGGAATATGCCTGTCGACCGCGGTCGGGTTCCCCAATTTCTTGCCAATGGCCAGCTGAAGACCATTCCTGTGGTCTGACGGAGCGGCGGGCCGAAGAGAACCTTACCCAATAAGCCGACCTGGCTGGCCGCATCGGGACAAACTGCCGGACGCCCGGACCCGCCACATTTTGGACGCGCGCCAGGTCATATTTCCGTCCAGTCAGACGAGCAGTGACCCGCGCCGTTTCCAGTGCGTCGTCACAGGACTTCCCGTTCGTCGTAGGGTGGCAGGCAGGTTCAGGCATCATCGGGGCCTGAACCCACCGGACTCAGGCCGTGGCCTCGAGATGCCTAGGAGTTTTGCAACATTGCGGGAGCGGGTTCTCACCTCGCTCGAATGGTCTTTCCATTCTTGGCGAAGGCCGATTGCGGCGAAGGCCGGGCCATATTTCCCGGCCTTCGCGCATCAGGGATGATCGTGAACATCACCTGGGGCCAAGGCCCGGAACCTCTCTTGCGGAATGCCCGCAGCTTCCAAACTTGCCGAGAGCAGCGCCACCGGTTCCTCGCGCGGCTCATCGGTCAGCTGGAATGTTCCCCAGTGGATGCCAAGCGCCTGGCCCGCATCGACATCCGTCAGGATGCGCACGGCCTCCTCTGGTGCGACGTGTTGCGGCGCCATGAACCAGCGTGGCTCGTATGCCCCGATCGGGATCAGCGCGACCTCAGGAGCACCGTAACGAGCTCTGATCTCACGGAAGATCGACCCGTCGCCGTAGCCTGTGTCCCCCGCAAACCAGATTCGCCGCCGCGGGGCCTCGATCCAGAAACCGCTCCACAGCGCCATGCGTCGATCACCGAGGCCACGGGCGGACCAATGGTTTGCGGGCGTGAGGGAGACAGACACATTGGCGCCGACGTCGAAGCTGTCATGCCAGTCGCCGGTCATGATCCTCGCATCGCGCACGGCCTTGGCGACGGTGACCTCCGTTCCGAGGGGCATGACCATCTGCGGCCGGTGGCGTTCCTGCAGGCGTTTGAGTGTGGCGACATCCAGATGGTCATAGTGGTTGTGGCTGAGCAGCACGACATCGATCGGGGGCAGATGCTCGAAGTCGATCCCAGGCGCCGTGACCCGCCTTGGGCCGGCGAAGCTGAAGGGGCTCGCCCGTTCCGACCAGACAGGGTCGGTCAGGATATTCAGGCCGGCGATCTGTATGAGGATCGACGCGTGGCCGATCATCGTGATCCGGAGCGACTCGCTGCGCGCTACGGGAACCACCGGCGTTACGGGAACATGGGTCGGCCATTTGGCGCGCTGCCCGCTTCGATACCACCTAACGAGGTCGGCGAAGGAGCGGTCGGTCGAATGGCCCGGGGACTGAAACCGCGTGCCGTCAAAGTGGGCGCTGACCGGACCGGAATGGTAGCGATTGAAACGCATGGAGTTCCTGACTTTGGTTCTTCCTCAGTTAGTCGTTTTGCGCGCCCTCACAAGTGCTCGGGCCCTGCTCGTGTCATGCGGCCTGCGCCGCAGTCGAAGAAAATTGCCCGGAAAGCGCCAACCGCGCCATTCCAATGAGTTGATGCTGGCGTTTTGCTTCGGCATGAAACGAGGTTGTCACAACTGGGCCCGGCTCTCGCCGAGGCGTCGAGCACAAGGCAGATGCCATGCCGCGATCGGCGTTTGCGGGGCCCTTTCCAAGACCCCGAGGGTTCAAAACGGCGTTGCATTAACCGACCGGTCGGTTATTTTTTACCTAAGGTAAACCGAATCTTGGGAGGAGATGATTCATGTTGAACCGCATAGGCTTAGTGCCAGGCTTGCTGTTGGTCGTCATGGGCAGTCCGCTCTGGTCACAGACTTCGGAGCCGGATGATTTTGCGGCGTCCTGCAGCGCGACCGTCAACCGGATCATTTCAGGCGTGACGGTCACCGGGGCGGAAACGTTCACGCTTGAAGGAAGCTCCTACTGCGTTGTGGACGGAACCCGCGCGCCCTTCCTCGATATCGAATTGGTGATCCCCAAGGCTTGGTCGGGTCAACTGCTGCAGCGCGGCGGCGGCGGCTTTGACGGCACCATCCGCTCTGCGCTGTCGCGCAGCGAAACCGGCGAAGTCATCGGGCTACTGCCGCTGGTGGCGGATCGTGGAGTGGCCTACGTCGCCTCTAACGGCGGCAACCGTGCCAAGGTCGAAGGCGAGGCCGCCCCTCAGGTCTGGGCCGGGGAAAGCCCTCGGGCTCGGGACTCCGCGATCGATTACGCCTACCGCGCGACCGGGACGACGATCTTCTTCGCCAAGGAGGCCATCGCGGCAGTTCAGGGGAGATACCCCGAGCACAGTTATTTCAACGGCTGCTCGAATGGGGGTCGAAACGCCTACATTGCGGCGCAGCGGTGGCCCGCAGAGTACGACGGCATCGTTGCTGGCTGTGAAACGATGGACATGGCGGGACAGACCCTGGGCTGGTTGAACATCGGTCGCTTCGACGGAACGCCCGGCCAACTCAGCCCCGAGCAGTACAGCTTTGCGTATCGGGAGGCGGTCGCGGCGTGCGACGAGGACGACGGGCTTCGCGATGGCATCATTGCCAACCCCAGAGCCTGTGAGTTCCGGCCCGCCGAACTGGCCTGTGACACGAAGCCCACCGATCTGTGCCTCAGTCCGGAACAAGTGGCCACTCTCGATACACTCCTCAGCGACGTCGAGCTCGACGGGCAGGTCGTGTACAAGGGCTACAACTGGGCCGACCTCAGCAGCTATGGTCCGCGATACAACCAGTTGGCCTCCGGGTTCGCGCTGATCGCGACCGGGGACGCCGGCTGGCTAACCCCGGAGTATCCGCGCGCCTTCGATCCGGAACACGATTCCGCGCCGCTCTCGCTGGCCATGTTGCGCAGCGGCACGGACCAAGACCTGATCGGCGTGGCGCAATATGTGGCGGGGGGCGGAAAGCTCTTGTCATGGCACGGCAACAGCGACGGGCTTCTATCGCCGAATGCCCATGCGGCAAAGCACGCCGAGATGCTGGACCTGGCCCGCGAGTTGGGGATGGAAACCCCGCGCGAGGGCGCGATGTTCTTCACCGTGGCCGGATCCAACCACAACGGTGCGGGCGACATGCGCGGCGTGGACTGGTTTACCGCGATTTCGGACTGGGCAGAGAAGGGCCGCCAGCCCGCAGGTCTCACCTACACCTTCGAGGATGCGAGCGGGCCGCGCAGCATCCCGATCTGCGAATACCCCGCCTTTCCGCGCTACAGCGGTACGGGGGATCCGGCCAAGGCGGAAAACTTTGCCTGTACCGCGCCATGACAGGGTTCCCCGCTTCCTAGCGCGCTGTCCCGGTTGCGAAAGCTGGCCACGCCCAAGGCGTTGCTACATACTTTCATCGGGCAGATTGGCGGCGTGCATCTGAGCATCGGGCGCAGCCTGCAACCGAATTGCCCCAGCGGCGAGGGATCGGCTGGCCCTGCCAGCCTCGACGCCGGAGCAGAGCATGCCCAGGCCGCCGCGGTGACCGCCGCGGCGCTGCACGCCCTTCGGATGGTGCCCAAGCGCAAATCTTGTCCTCCCGACGCGTCCGAGGCGCGGCTTTGCGTACCGGAAGATCCCCGGACCGGCTGCGTCCAAACGGAACAGGGCGCCGAGGCCGAGAACAATCCGCGCCCAGTCAGCAGGAACAGGCGCGCATAGCTGCCGGTTTCGCTGCCATGGGGGTGCTGGACGGTCTCCAACCAGCGGAGCCTGTCCACGGCAGAGGCAGCATCGGTGAACTGCGCGGCGGCGGTCATGAACACGGGATCGGTGTCTAAATCGAAGCCATGGTCGTCGAAATCCGGGTCCGCCGGGTCGGGGACATTCAGCTCCTGTATCTGCGCCCGCGGAACTCGGACTGCTGCGAGGGCGCGGCTGGATCACCGTCGCGACCAGCGACGAGGGCACGCGCGCCAAGCTGGCCTTCCCGACCGAGGAGGGGCGTCGGGTCCTCGCCGAGATCGAGGGGCTGGTCTTGACGCGCCAGCAAGAGACGTTCAGCGCGTTGACACGGCACGAACGCGACCTGTTCCTAGAGCTATGCCGCAAGCTGATCCTCGGTGAAGGGCTTGCGGCCCCCGATGCGCTCGGTGCCGAGGGTGACCGGTGAAACGGCCGGACCAGCGCGCGCCCGTGTCGCGGTGGTCCGGGTGGCCGACTTCCGTTCTTGGACCCCCTTCAGGAAATACAGAATGCGGCTTGGCCGAAGTTGGGTCCGCCAGCCCGCCAATCGCGGCGCATTGAATACCCTGCGAGCCTCGACCAACCTCGGCTCAGGACACATGGTAGAGACGAAGGAGCATGATGCACCGCGCTCCACAGGGTGGGGACATGTCTGATACGTTCTGGCCGGGCGCGGCGCAGATGGCGCGCCTGTGGTCGACGCCACGCTGCGGGTCAGGGGGAGTAACGGCCCGCGGGTGGTCGATGCCTCGATCATGCCGCGGATCCTGTCCGGCAAAGCGGCCTCGCCGATTGTGATGATCGCCGAGAAATCCGCTGTGATGATCCTGCGTTCCCAGGAGCGTGGCGGCACGCAAGATACAAAGCTATGGACGGTGAGCCGCTCCCGTCGCGTGGTCTGGGTTAAATGTCACCGTTTGCACAATTGCACCGAACCGAGGGTCCCCGCACAAGGCATGCGGCACTCAGAGTTCAACGCGCTGGAGGCACTCCTGAAGCGCGCGATTAATGTAATCGACACTTACACGAATGCCCTTGTGCGAGCCGGGGAAGGGCCGATAGATTGCGGATGTCTTAGGTACCTCAGTGACTTTGGAGAGAACTCTATGAAAAACCAGACGCTTTTGGCTGCGCTGGCGGTTTCTGCCGCAGTGGCCGCAGGCTCCGTCTCCGCGCAGGAAATGTCCTTCTTCCGCATCGGCACCGGCGGCACCGCCGGCACCTACTACCCGATCGGCGGCCTTCTCGCGAACGCGATCTCCTCGCCTCCGGGTTCGCGCGCCTGCGAAGAGGGCGGCTCCTGCGGCGTTCCGGGGCTCGTTGCCTCGGCACTCTCGGCGAACGGCTCGGTGGCCAACATCAACGCGATCGCCGGCGGCACTCTGGAATCCGGTTTCTCGCAGTCCGACGTGGCGACCTGGGCCTACACCGGAACAGGCATCTGGGACGGCAAGGAGCCGGTCGAGAAGCTGCGCGCCATCGCCAACCTCTACCCTGAATCGATCCACCTCGTGGCCAGCGCCGACTCCGGCATTGCCTCGGTCGCGGACCTGAAGGGCAAGCGCGTCTCGATGGACGAGCCGGGCTCCGGCACGCTGGTCGATGCCCGCATCATCCTTGAAGGCTACGGTCTGTCCGAGGCCGACGTGAAGGCCGAATTCCTCAAGCCCGACCAGGCCGCCGACCGGATGCGCGACGGCGCCATGGACGCCTTCTTCTTCGTGGGCGGCTACCCGGCGGGCGCGATTGCCGAGCTGTCCAGCCAGCACGACGTGACCATCGTTCCGATCAGCTGCGACGACGCCCCCTCGATCTGCGAAACCTACGGCTTCTTTGCCTCCGACACGATCCCGGGCGGCACCTACGAAGGCACCGCCGACGACGTGAACACGCTCTCCGTTGGCGCACAGTGGATCACCTCGGCCGACCAGCCCGAAGAGCTGATCTACGGCATCACCAAGGCTCTGTGGAACGACAACACGCGCAAGCAACTCGATGCCGGCCACGCCAAGGGCAAGGTGATCACCAAGGAAACCGCCCTCAACGGCATCGGTATCCCGCTCCACCCCGGCGCCGAGCGCTTCTACAAGGAGGCGGGCCTGCTGACCGAGTGATCGGCCACAGCTGACCGCCGTGACGTCCGGGGCCGCGCATCGTCGTGGCCCCGGACTGCTTTCGGAACCCGCGCCGCCGCCGCGGCCCCTGCCC
The DNA here is from genome assembly GCF_015223355.1 of Salipiger mangrovisoli. GTDB lineage: Bacteria > Pseudomonadota > Alphaproteobacteria > Rhodobacterales > Rhodobacteraceae > Salipiger > Salipiger mangrovisoli. The sequence continues at coordinate 24,797 of NZ_JADFFK010000031.1, forward strand.
CGACCCCCTGACATCCCGGAGCCCCGATGACCCAGGACCGACCTCAACCGCTGACGGATGGAGACGACATCCGCAGCCTCAGCGCCGAAGAGCTTCAGGCGCTGGAAGAAAAATTCGACCCCGAGCTGCGGTTCCGGGTGCTGGCGAAGCCGCTGGCCATCGCCGCCGGGGTGATCCTCTTCGCCCTGTCGTGCTACCATTACTACACCGCCGGCTACGGCATTCCGCAGGCCACCACGCACCGCGGCCTGCACCTTGGCGCGACGCTGCTGCTGGTGTTCCTCAGTTTCTCCGCCTTCGGCAAGAAGGAAATCCGCCCCTCCATCCTCGCGCCAGGGGGGCTGCCGATCACGGACTGGGCTCTGATGCTGGCCGGCGCGACTGCCGCGCTCTACGTGCCATGGATCTACGCGGATCTGGCATTCCGCGTTGGCAATCCGCTGCCCATCGACGTCGCCATGGGCACCATCTTGATCGTGGTCCTGCTCGAGGCGGTGCGCCGCTCCATGGGCTGGCCGCTGCCGGTGATCGCGGTGCTCTTCATCGCCTATGCCTATTTCGGCCAGTACATGCCGGGCATCCTCGTGCACCCTGGCGCGAGCTGGACGAACATCGTCAACCACCTCTACCTGACCTCGCAGGGCATCTATGGCACCGCCCTCGGCGTGATCGCGACCTACGTGTTCCACTTCGTGTTGTTCGGGGTGATGGCGACGCGGATCGGGCTGGGGCAGCTCTTCATCGACATCGCCTCGGCGCTGGCCGGCCGCTACGCCGGCGGCCCGGCGAAAGTATCGGTCGTGTCCTCGGCGCTGCTCGGCTCCATTTCCGGTTCTTCGATCGCGAATACCGTCACCACCGGCTCGCTGACCATTCCGGCGATGATCCGCATCGGCTACCCGCGCCACTTCGCGGCGGCCGTCGAGGCCGCCTCGTCCACCGGCGGGCAGATCACGCCGCCGGTGATGGGAGCCGTGGCCTTCCTGATGATCGAATATCTCGGCGTGCCACTGACCACCATCCTGACCGCGGCGCTGGTCCCTGCCTTCATGCATTTCTTCGGGGTGCTCGTGCAGGTCCACCTCGAGGCGCGGCGCCTTGGCTTGCGCGGCCTGTCTGCCTCCGAACTGCCGAACGCCTGGAAGGTGTTCAAGGCAGGCTGGCTTTCGGTCGTGCCCCTGGTGATCCTCGTGGCGGTGCTGCTGTCGGGCCGCACGCCCTTCGCCGCCGCCTTCTACTCGATCACCGCCTGCATCGTCGTCTTGGCGATCCAGCAGATCATGGCCGGCGGCCTTGCCGAAGGCATCAAGGGGACCGCGCGCGGCGTATGGGAGGGCTTCATCCTCGGCGCCCGCCAGTCGCTCGCAGTGACCGCCGCCGCCGCCCTGGTCGGCGTGGTGATCGGCGTCGTGACCCTCACCGGTGTCGGCTTCAAGATCGCCTACATGGTGACAGGCGTCGCTTCGGGCTGGGCGACGGAGGTCTCGGGCTGGCTGTCGGTATTGCCGTTTGAGATCATGGGGGTGCAGACCCTCACGCTGCTCTTCACCCTGATCCTGACAGCGATCGTCTGCATCCTTATGGGCTGCGGCATCCCGACCACGGCGAACTACATCATCATGGTTGCGGTGGCGGCTCCGGTGCTGGGCCTGCTGGAGGTGCAGCCGCTGGTCGCGCATTTCTTCGTCTTCTACTACGGGGTGCTGGCGGACGTGACACCGCCCGTTGCCATGGCCGCCTACGCGGGTGCGGGCATCGCAGGAGCCAACGCGTTCAAGGCGGGGAACACCGCCTTCCGCCTGTCCATGGGAAAGGCGCTGGTTCCGTTCATCTTCGTCTTCCAGCCTGCGTTGCTGCTCGTCACCGACGGGTTCACCTGGTCGGGCTTCTTCCTCGCCTTCGGGGGTGCGGTCATGGGAATCTGGGCGCTGTCTGCCGCGGTGTCCAACTGGTTGTTCGCGCCGCTGCACTGGCTGGAGCGAGCCGTTCTGGCCTTTGCGGCAATCCTGCTGGTCGCTCCCAATATCACGGCAACGCTGATCGGTCTCGTTCTGATCCTGCCCACCGCGTTCCGGCAACTCGCGGCCAACAGGCGACAGGCGGCCTGACCTTCAGGACAATGCGAAGAGGAGAAGCCACGTGGAGAACCACGTGGCTTTTTCTTTGCACTAATGGGGAATGTTGCACCGGCCTTGCACATGCGATGGCGTGCGCCCCTGCGGGAAGACCAGTTGGCCGGGTTGAATTGACCCGCCGCGGGCTTTCCAGGGGAAGAATGCCCATGCCCAGACTCCACCGAAGCCACAGGACCGAATGCAAGCGCCAGATCGTCGCCAAGCATAGTGGCGGCGAGACGCGCCGCGCGCTTGGCCGCCGCCACGACGTGTCGCGCAACCTGATCGGTGCCTGGATCGAAAAGGCGGAAGCCCGTGAGCTCGACGCGGACGTGGCGGCGACCGAGTTGATGGCCGAGTACGCAGCCCGGATCGTTGCGCTCGAGCGGCTTGCCGGGCACCAGGCGCTGAAGATCGCGGTTCTGAAGGGGACTCAACGCTCCGGACGCTTGCCGAGAAACGGGCCTGCATCCGGGCTGCCGACCTCGGGGGCTCTCGATCCGGTAGGGATGGCAACCGATGGACGTCGCGAGGTCCGGCTCCTATGGCGACCGCCGGGTCGATGCCGAGTTCCGGCGTCCGGGCATGGTCGTGAATTCGAAGTTCAGGACCCGGACCAACTCTGGATGGCCGACCTGACCTACACCACCATCGCCCGAGGCTTTCTCCATGCCGCATGGATCAGGTCGGAGGAGCAGATCGAGGCGGTTCAGGCCGAAGCCATCGCCCGCCCGGCCCCAGCGTCATCGGGAGACGCGTGCCCTCTCAGGATCAGCTCGCACCCTTCGTGCCGCCCTGGATCGAGGCTGCCAAGCGACGCGAACTCCCCTATTTTGCGGATCGCGCCAGCATGCCCGGCGTGAGTCAGGTCGGTTCTCGCCCGCCAGTCTCTGAACCGCAGCCATGCATGTGGTCCCGTGGCGAAGGCCGCGGTGCCACTGCTCCTCGCCCAGAGGGGCGGGCCCTACCCCTTGGGCATCCCCGCGATGGTCGCCCTGACCGCCTCTGCCATGTGATCGACAAAGAGCCTGATCTTGGGATCCTGAAGCTTGCGATGCGGAAAGAGGCAACCGAAGGTCGAAGGCGGCGGCGGCGCGTCCGGCAGAACCTCGACCAGCGCGCCGCTGCGCAGGTGCTCCGCCACTTCGAGCCGCGGACGGTTGGCGATGCCCTGCCCGTCCAGCGCCCAGCGGATCAGCACGTCACCGTCGTCGGCATCGAAGCGCCCCGCGACCTCCAGCCGCCGCAGCCCGCTGCCTGTCTTCAGCTGCCAGAAATACTCCGGCGAGCGCGGATAGCGCAGCAGCAGGCAATTGTGCTGACCGCCGAGCAGATCCTCCGGAGCCATCGGTGTTCCATGCCGCGCAAGGTAGGACGGGGCCGCGCAGAGCACCCGCGGGCAGTCGCAGATATGGCGCAGCTTGAGGCTCGAATCCTTGGGAACCCCCAGGAAGAAGGCGAGGTCGAGCCGCTCGGCCACCATGTCGATCAGGCGGTCCGACAGGCGCATCTGCACCTGGACCTCAGGGTATCTGTCGGTGAACTCCGGCACCAGCGGCGCGATGATCCGCCGCCCGATCCCCAGCGGCGCCGTCACCCGCAGCGCGCCGCGCGGGGTTTCCGAGAAATTCGCCACCACCGCCTCGGCTTCGTCGACAGAGGCGAGCACCGTCTTGGCCTGCTCGTAGAACACCCGGCCGACCTCGGTGGGGCTGATAGACCGGGTGGTGCGATTGAACAGGCGCACCCCAAGGCGGCTTTCCAGTTCCTTGATCCGTTTGCTGGCGACCGCCGGGGTCAGTCTCAGGTCGCGCCCCCCGGAGGTGATGCTGCCCAGCTCGACGGTCCGGACAAACACCCGCAGGCTCTCGATATATTGCATGGCTGACCTCCGTCCGCAGGCATACTACGGCGCGCGACAGATTATTATCAACAATACGTATAAAGTCCTTGGCAAAAGCGCGCGTATTCATTGAGAGTGCCTTGCTCTAGCGTCGCCTCCGATCACCCAGCCACATGCTCAGCCACGGAGGGATGCATGACGCACCGGAGCGAGATCCGCTTTCTGCTCAACGGGAGGGCCGTGTCCCTGCCTCAGGTCCCCGCCGCGCAGACCCTGCTCGACTTCCTGCGGCTCGACCGCCGCTTGACCGGGACAAAGGAAGGCTGCGCCGAGGGCGACTGCGGCGCTTGCACCGTGCTGGTCGGCCGCCTGCACGACGGCGTGCTCCGCTACGAGGCGGTCAATGCCTGCATCCGCTTCGTCGCCTCGCTCGACGGCTGCCACGTGGTGACCATCGAGCATCTCTCGGGCCCAGACGGCGCGCTGCACCCGGTGCAGCGGGCAATGGTCGAGCATCATGGCGCGCAATGCGGCTTCTGCACGCCGGGGATCATCATGTCGCTCTACGCACTCTGGATGCAGGTGCCACAGCCGACCGAGGCGCAGGTGGAAACCGCGCTGCAGGGCAACCTCTGCCGCTGCACCGGCTACGCGCCGATCATCCGCGCCGCCGTGGCGGTGAGCGAATACGGCACGCCCGAGGCGGATCATCTGACGGTCGAGCGCGACCGCGTCACCGCCGAGTTGGCGGCGCTGAAGGATGGCCGCCGGGTCGAGACCGGGCCCGATGGCGACCGCGCCATCCTGCCCGCCGATCTGGACGATTTCGCCGCGGCCTACGCCGCGCACCCGCAGGCCACGGTGATCGCCGGCGCAACCGACGTCGGGCTCTGGGTCACCAAGTTCCTGCGCCCGATCTCGCCCGCCATCTTCATCGCGCATCTGCCCGAGCTGAAGGCGGTGGAGGTCACCCCCAAGGCGATCACCCTCGGCGCCGGGGTCAGCTACTCCGAGCTTCAGCCGCTGATCGCGCAGCACCTGCCGCATCTTGCCGAGTACTGGGACCGCATCGCCGGCTGGCAGGTGCGCAACATGGGTACGATCGGCGGCAACATCGCCAATGGCTCGCCGATCGGCGACACGCCGCCGGTGCTGATCGCGCTCGGCGCCGAGGTCACGCTGCGCCTTGGCGCGAGCCGCCGGACGCTGCCGCTGGAGGCGTTCTTCATCGATTACGGCAAGCAGGACCGCCGCCCGGGTGAGTTCGTGGAAAGCATCCGCGTCCCCCTGCCTTCCGCTGCCACCCGCTGCGCTGCCTACAAGATCTCCAAGCGCCGCGACGAGGACATCTCGGCCGTCGCCGCCGGGATTTCCGTGACGGTCGAAGGCGGAGTGATCCGGGATGCCCGCATCGCGCTTGGCGGCATGGCGGCCACGCCGAAGCGCGCCGCCAAGGCCGAGGCCGCGCTGATGGGCCAGCCCTGGAGCGAGGCCAGCTTTGCCGCCGCCGCCCGCGCCATGGCCGAGGATTTCGCCCCGCTCAGCGACTGGCGGGCCAGCGCCGACTACCGGATGCGCGTCGCCCAGAACCTGCTGCGGCGGTTCTTTCTCGAACAGGATGGCCAGCCCGTCCGCCTGAGCGCCTGAGGGAGGAGAGACATGAAACACCAGCCCAACATCCGCGGCGCGGTCCACGAGGATCGCCAGCACGACAGCGCGATCAAGCACGTGCGCGGCCTTGCTGAATACACCGACGACATCGCCGAACCAATCGGGACGCTGCACGCCTATCTCGGTGTGTCCTCAGTGGCCCATGCCACGCTGAAGGGCCTCGACCTTTCCGCCGTGCGCGCTGCCCCCGGCGTCGTCGATGTGCTCACCGCCGCCGATATCCCCGGCCACAACGACATCAGCCCGACCGGGCGCGGCGATGAGCCGGTCTTCCCCACCGAGAAGATCGAGTTTCACGGCCAGCCGCTTTTCGCGGTAATTGCCGAGACCCGCGATGCCGCCCGCCGCGCCGCCGCGCTCGCCAAGGTGGAGGCCGAGGTGCTGCCGCATGCGCTGGACCCGATCGCGGCGCAGGAGGCGGGCTATCCGCTGATCACCGACCCGCTGAAGCTGGAGCGTGGCGAGGTCGAAGCCGCGATGGCCACGGCGCCGCACCGGCTTCGCGGCAGGCTCGCGGTTGGCGGGCAGGATCACATGTACCTCGAGGGGCAGATCGCCTTCGCCCTGCCGGGCGAGGACGACGACGTGATCGTCCATTGCTCGACCCAGCACCCGAGCGAGGCGCAGCATATGGTGGCGCATGTGCTCGGAGTGCCGAGCAACGCCGTGGTGGTCAACGTCCGGCGCATGGGCGGCGGTTTCGGCGGCAAGGAAAGCCAGATGAACCTCTTTGCCGTGGTCGCCGCCATGGCGGCCAAGCGGCTGAACCGCCCAGTGAAAATCCGCCCCGACCGCGATCAGGACATGACGGCGACGGGCAAGCGCCACGACTTCGTCATCGACTATGACGTCGCCTTCGACGGCGCGGGCCGCATCCGCGCGGTGGACGGCACCTTCGCGGCGCGCTGCGGCTGGTCCTCGGATCTCTCGGGCCCGGTCACCGACCGCGCGCTCTTCCATGCCGACAACGCCTATTTCTACCCCCACGTGCGCCTGCAGAGCCGCCCGATGAAGACCAACACCGTCTCGAACACCGCCTTCCGCGGCTTCGGCGGGCCGCAGGGCGTGGTCGCCGCCGAACGGATGATCGAGGAGATCGCCTATGTGCTCGGCAAGGACCCGCTGGAGGTGCGCAAGGCCAACTTCTACGGCGACGCCCACGACGGCCGGAACCTGACCCCCTATCATCAGGAGGTCACCGACAACATCATCGGCCGGGTGGTCTCGGAGTTGGAGGAAAGCTGCGACTACCAGCAGCGGCGCCGGGACATCCTGAAGTTCAACTCGGAAGGCGGCGTGCTGCGCAAGGGCATCGCGCTGACCCCGGTGAAGTTCGGCATCTCCTTCACCGCCACCCACTACAACCAGGCTGGCGCGCTGATCCACGTCTACTCGGACGGCTCGGTGCACCTCAACCACGGCGGCACCGAGATGGGTCAGGGGCTCAACACCAAGGTGGCGCAGGTGGTGGCGGATGCCTTCCAGGTCGATTTCGAGCGCATCAAGATCACCCGCACCACCACCGAGAAAGTGCCCAACACCTCCGCCACCGCCGCCTCGTCGGGCTCGGACCTCAACGGCATGGCGGCGCTCGACGCCGCCGAGCAGATCAAGGTGCGGCTGGTCGAGTTTGCCGCCGGGCATTGGGGCGTGCGCCCCGAAGAGGTGCGCTTCGTGCCGGGACATGTGCAGGTGGGCGCGCAGCTTCTGCCATGGGAGCAGATGATCAAGGCCGCCTACATGGCGCGCGTTCACCTCTCGGCGGCAGGCTTCTACAAGACGCCCGACATCCACTGGGACCGCGCCGCGGGCAAGGGACGGCCGTTCTACTACTTCGCCTACGGCGCGTCCTGTTCGGAGGTCACCATCGATACGCTGACCGGCGAGTACCGGGTGGAGCGCACCGACATCCTGCACGACGTCGGTCGCTCGCTGAACCCGGTGCTCGACCGCGGGCAGGTCGAGGGCGCCTTCGTCCAGGGCATGGGCTGGCTGACCACCGAGGAGCTCTGGTGGGACCAGAAGGGCGCGCTGCGCACCCATGCGCCCTCGACCTACAAGATCCCGCTCGCCTCGGACCGCCCGCGCGTCTTCAACGTGAACCTCGCCGAATGGTCCGAGAACCGCGAGCGCACCATCAAGCGCAGCAAGGCCGTGGGCGAGCCGCCCTTCATGCTGGGCATCTCGGTCTTCGAGGCGCTGTCCATGGCCGTGGCCAGCGTGGCGGACTACCGCGAATGCCCGCGCCTCGACGCCCCGGCCACGCCCGAGCGCGTGCTCATGGCGGTCGAGCGGCTGGCGGGGCGGGCATGAACGCGCTGCAAACGTTCCTCAGCACCCCCGGCGCGGTCGCGCGGGTTCGCTTGGCCCGCGTGCGCGGCTCCTCGCCGCGCGAGGCGGGCTGCGAGATGTACGTGAGCACCGGGGCGCAGCACGGCACCATCGGCGGCGGCCAACTCGAACATCGCGCCATCGCCGCCGCGCGGGCGCTGCTGGCGCGCGGAGATCTTGCGGAAACGCTGGATGTGCCGCTCGGCCCGGAGATCGGCCAATGCTGCGGCGGGCGGGTCGAAGTCGCGCTCACCCGCATGGGCACGCTGGACCGGCAGGCAGCGCTGGCGCGGGCGGCAGAGCAGGCCGCTGCCCTGCCCGTGGTGCAGATCCACGGCGCGGGCCACGTGGGCCGGGCGCTGGCGAACCTGCTGCAACACCTGCCGGTGCGCTGCGTGCTCATCGACTCCCGTGCCGAGGAAGTGGCGCTCTGCAGCGCCCGGGTCGAGACCCGGATCACACCGCTGCCGGAGCTGGAGATCACCATGGCGCCGCAAGGCAGCGCCTTCATCGTGCTGACCCACGACCATGCGCTCGACTTTCTTTGTGCATCGGCGGCGCTGCAACGGGGCGACGCGCGCTACGTCGGACTGATCGGCTCGGCCACCAAGCGCGAGAAATTCCGCCGCTTCGCGCGGGACCGGTGCGACGGGCTGTCCGATGCGGCGCTCACCTGCCCGATCGGCGCGCAGGGCGGTCGCGACAAGCGCCCCGAGGTGATCGCCGCCTTCGTCGTGGCCGAGGTGCTTTCCGCCCTCACCCGCGAACAGGGCGCGGCGCAGCCCGTGGCCTTCGCCGCCGAATAACCCCCGCGACCGTCCGAAGAGGAGCGGACGCCGCGGGACAACTGCAAGCAACCCGAGGAGATCCCACATGCGGGAAGGGAGCTACACCTACAAGCTGTTCTCACGCAGCGATTTCAGCGCCTTCTGGGCGCTGTTCACCGACAATCTGATCAACCTGATGGTGCTGGCGGGCGTCTGCCAGTTCGTCTTCGGCATGCCGTCCGAGATCGTCTACGGCCGCATCCTGCCCGGCGCGGCGGTGGCGATCCTGTCGGGGGTCGCGGCCTATGTCGTTCTGGCCAAACGCGCCGCCGCGCGGCACGGGCGCGACGTGACCGCCCTGCCCTACGGCATCTCGACGCCGGTGATGTTCGTCTATCTCTTTGGCGTCATCGGCCCGATCTACTGGTCGACGAACGATCCCATGCTGGCCTGGCAGGTCGGCATCGGCGCGGGCTTCATCGGCGGCATCGTCGCCGCCATGGGCGCGATCGTCGGGCCGTGGCTGAAGCGGGTCACCCCGCGCGCCGGGATGCTCGGCACGCTCTGCGGCATCGCGCTGGTGTTCATCGGCACCGTGCCGCTGGCCACGATCTTCGAGCAGCCCTACATCGGCTTTGCCTCGATGATCATCATCCTCTGGGGGCTGGTCGGGCGCTTTCGCCTGCCGTTCAACATGCCCGCGGGTCTCTTGGCGCTGATCGTCGGCACCGCAGTGGCCTTCAGCATCGGCGAGGCACGGATCAGCCTCGAAGGCACCGGCTTCTACCCGCCGCTGCCCTATGTCGGGGACCTGATCGCGGGGATCAACCACCTCTTTGCCAACCCCGAGCTCTTCCTGGTGCTGGTGCCGGTGCAGATCTACAACTTCATCGAGACGATGAACAACGTCGAGAGTGCCGAGAGCGCCGGGGATCACTACCCGGTCGGCGTGTGCCAGATCACTGATGGTCTGGGCACGATGATCGGCGCGGTCTTCGGCTCGCCCTTCCCGACCACCGCCTACATCGGCCACCCGGCCTACAAGCGCATGGGCGCGCATGCGGGCTACATCATCGGCGTCGGCACGGTCATCCCGCTCGCCGCCTTCCTCGGGTTGCTGGCCTTCCTCAACAACCTGATCCCCGAGGCGGCCGCCGCGCCGGTGCTGGTCTTCGTGGCGCTGAGCCTGATCACCAACACCGCGCATTGCGTGAAACCTTCACACATGGCCGCCGTCACCATAGCGATGATGCCGCATGTGTCGTCCTTCCTGATGATCAAATGGGGGGCGCTGATGGGCGCGCTGCAGGCAACCGGGGTGCAGGGCCTGCCGCAGCTCGGCGACGAAGCCCTCACGGCGGCCCTGCTGCAGCAGGGCGCGCATTTCGCCGGGCATCTCTCGCTCAGCCAGGGCGCGATCCTGACCGGGCTGATCTGGGGCGCCATCGTCGCCAGCGTGATCGACGGGCGGTTCCGCAACGCCGGGGGCTTCGCGCTTGCCGCCGCGATGATGTCGCTGGTGGGGATCATCCACGGCGCCAGCCTGCACTGGCCCGCGCTCGGCCCGGTGTCGGCCGGTTACCTGATCGCCGCCGCCTTCCTCTACATCTACCCGCTCTTCCACCGCGAGGGCGCGCCGCAGAACGACACCGTGGTGCTCGACGAGCCGCCTGCCGCGCCCGCGGAGTGATCCGGGCAGAGGCATCCCGAGCCCACCGGCGCGGGCCGCACCCCGGCCCGCGCCCCTTTTCTTCCTCCCCAAGCCTGCCGAAAGGTGACCCCATGAAGACCGACCAAGTGCTCCTGCGCGGACGCATCCTCAGCTTCACCGCCGAGCCGAAAGGCCCCGAGGACCGTACCGCCTATCGCTACATCGAGGACGGGGCGATCCTGCTCGGCGGCGGGCTGATCCGCGCCACCGGAAGCTACGACCAGCTGTCCCGGCAGGCGCCCGCGGTGCCGGTGGTGGATCACCGCCCGCACCTGCTGATGCCCGGCTTCATCGACACCCACATCCATTACCCGCAAGTCCAGGTCATCGCGTCGTGGGGGGCGCAGCTTCTGGACTGGCTGAACAGCTACACCTTCCCCGAAGAGACACGCTTCGCCGATCCCGCCCATGCCGAGGTGATGGCCGAATGGCTGATGGGGCAGCTCTGCGCCCAGGGCACCACAACCGCGGTCGCCTACGCTTCGGTCCATGAAGCTTCGGTCGAGGCCTTCTTCTCCGCCGCCGCACGGCGGGACATGCGGATGATCACCGGCAAGGTGATGATGGACCGCAACGCCCCCGAGGCGCTGCGGGACACGCCGCAATCGGGCTATGACGCCAGCAAGCGGCTGATCGCGCGCTGGCACGGCAAGGGCCGTGCGGGCTATGCCATCACCCCGCGCTTCGCCATCACCTCGAGCCCCGAGCAGCTGGAGATGGCGGGCGCGCTGGTCGCCGAGCATCCGGACTGCCACGTGCAGACCCACCTGTCGGAGAACCGCGACGAGATCGCCTATACCCTCAGCCTCTACCCCGAGGCGCCGGACTACCTCGGCGTCTACGAGCGTTACGGGCTGCTCGGCCCCAAGACGCTGCTTGGCCACTCGATCCACCTCGAGCCGCGAGAGATCGACCTCTTGGCCGCGACCGGGGCCAAGCCGGTGTTCTGCCCGACCTCGAACCTCTTCCTCGGCAGCGGGCTCTTCGATGACGCCGGGCTGCGGGCGCGCGGGATTTGCAACGCCGTCGCCACCGACGTCGGCGCGGGCACCAGCTACTCGATGCTGCAGACGCTGAACGAGGCCTACAAGGTGCTGCAATTGCAGGGCCAGAAGCTGCACCCGCTCCGCGCCTTCCACTGGATCACCCGCGGCAACGCCGTGGCGCTGGGGCTCGAGGACCGGATCGGCACGCTGGAGCCGGGCACCGAGGCGGATATCGTCGTGCTCGACGCTTCTGCAACCGAGCCCATGGCGTTGCGGATGGCGCGCGCCCAGACCCTGAGCGAGGAGCTGTTCGTGCTGCAAATGCTCGGCGACGAGCGCGCCGTGGCCGAGACCTACGTGTCCGGCGTGCCGCAGAAGCGCGGCGCGGCCCGGGTCCGTCAGCCGGAGCTGCATCCGGCCTGAGCCCAACCCAAGCACACTCCTCGCCTTTCGAAAGGACCGAAAGGCGAGGGGCGATTATCTTTCTTTTCCGAAAAGACCTTTCGCCCCGCGCCCGGTCGCGCACCGCGTACGCGGCCTGCATACTCGTGCCAGATCCCCTCCCTTCGGAGATACGACAATGACTTCCCCCAAGACCAGCTACTACGCCCCCGAAGGCGGCCACCCGCCGCAGACCCAGCTCTTGACCGACCGCGCCGTCTTCACCGACGCCTATGCGGTCATTCCCAAGGGCACGATGCGCGACATCGTCACCAGCTTCCTGCCGTTCTGGGAAGGCACCCGACTTTGGGTGCTGTCGCGCCCGCTCAGCGGCTTTGCCGAGACCTTCTCGCAATACATCATGGAGGTGCAGCCGGGCGGCGGCTCGGACCACCCCGAGACCGACGCGGGGGCCGAAGGCGTGCTCTTCGTCGTGGGCGGCGAGGCGACGCTCACCGTCGAGGGCGAAACCCATGTTCTGACCGAGGGCGGCTATGCCTTCCTGCCGCCAGCCACGCTCTGGACCCTGCGCAACACGGGGAGCGAGGTGCTGCGCTTCCACTGGATCCGCAAGGCCTACGAGGCGGTGCCCGGCCTGCCCCACCCCGAGGTGATCATCGCCAACGAGCAGGACATCGCCCCCACCCAGATGCCCGGCACCGACGGCAAATGGGCGACCACCCGTTTCGTCGATCCCTCGGACCTGCGCCACGACATGCATGTCACAGTCGTCACCTTCGAGCCCGGCGCGGTGATCCCCTTCGCCGAGACCCACGTGATGGAACACGGGCTCTATGTGCTGGAAGGAAAGGCGGTGTACCGGCTGAACCAGGACTGGGTCGAGGTCGAGGCGGGCGATTACATGTGGCTCCGCGCCTTCTGCCCGCAGGCCTGCTACGCGGGCGGCCCGGGTCGGTTCCGCTACCTGCTCTACAAGGATGTGAACCGCCACATGGCGCTGCGCCCGTCCGGCGCGGCCCAGCCGATGCCGGCGCCGCGCAAGGTCAGCGCCCCGGCGGTCTGACCCCGCCGATCGCCTCTGTCAGCTCCCGGGCCGCGCGCATCACCGCGCGGCTCGTCTCGTTCGTGCTGTCCTCGCGCAACCGGATGGTGGGACCCGACACCGAGATCCCCGCCACAGCCTCGCCCGAGGCATCGAAGACCGCCGCCGCGATACAGCGCATCCCGAGGTTTTTCTCCTCTGCGTCGATCGAATAGCCCCGCGCCCGGATTGCCGCGAGATCGTCATGCAGCGCCTCGGGCTCTGCCAGCGTATGCGGGGTGAATCGTTCCATGGTCCGCGCCAGAAATTTCCGGAGTCGCTCTCCCTCCATCTCGGCCAGCAGCGCCTTGCCGATCCCCGAGGCGTGCAGCGGCGACAGCGTGCCCGGCGGGAAGAACGCGCGGATGCTCTCATGCGTCTCGACCTGGCTGACGAAGAGCACCGAGGCCTCGCGCACGATGCCGAGGTTCGCCGTCTCGCCGGTCATCTCCATCAACCCGCGCAGGATCGGCCGCGCCCGCTCGACAAGGCTGGTGCGGCGCAGGAAACGCGCGCCGATGACAAAGGCCTGCGGGCCGATGTGCCAGAGCTGCTCGGCCGGGTCGAACTCCACCATCCGCCGTCCCTCGAGGGTGACGAGGGTGCGGTAGACCGTCGCCGGGGACTGGCTCAGGTCGCTCGCGAGCTCCGACAGGGTGAGCCCGGGGCGGGTGCTGAGATAGTCGAGCACCTCCATTGCCCGGTCGAGCGACTTGATGGTGTTCTGCGCGCTGTTGTCCTCCCATCCGCGGGGCCGTCCACGGGCGCGGCGGGGGGTGCCTTCGGCATCTTTCGGAGAATCCATCAAATCTCTTTCATTCAACTTGAAAGCCGAATTCATGATATGAAAAAATCAACTACCTGACAACGCGTCATTTTCCTCATTGGCGCTTTTCTGAAAAACGATTTCAAAAAAATTTCCTCGGACACATCCCCCGGCTACGGTGATCTCCAGCGACCAGAGGAGGTGGCCATGAGCTTCCAGAACCCCGTTTTCATTCCGGGCCCGACCAATATTCCCGAGAGCCTGCGCAAGGCCTGCGACATGCCGACGATCGACCATCGCTCGCCGCTGTTCGGGCAGATCCTGCACCCGGCGCGCGAAGGCGTGCGCAAGGTGCTCAAAAGCGAAAGCGCCGAGGTCTTCATCTTCCCCTCGACCGGCACCGGCGGCTGGGAGACGGCGCTCAGCAACACGCTTTCGCCCGGCGATACGGTGCTGGCGGCGCGCAACGGCATGTTCAGCCACCGATGGATCGACATGTGCCAGCGCCACGGGCTGACCGTCGAGGTGGTCGAGACGCCCTGGGGACAGGGCCTGCCGGCAACCCGCTACGCCGAGATCCTCGCCGCCGACAAACAGCACCGCATCAAGGCCGTGCTCGCCACCCACAACGAGACCGCGACCGGCGTGCGCTCGGACATCGCCGCGGTGCGCCGCGCGCTCGACGAGGCAGGTCACCCGGCGCTGCTCTTCGTCGATGGGGTCAGCTCGATCGCCTCGATGGATTTCCGTTTCGATGAATGGGGCGTCGACTGCGCCGTCACCGGCTCGCAGAAGGGCTTCATGCTGCCGCCGGGTCTTGCGATCGTCGGCTTCAGCGACAAGGCGATGGCCGCGACGAAGACCGCCAAGCTGCCGCGCACCTTCTTCGACGTGCACGACATGGCCAAGGGCTATGCCAACAACGCCTACCCCTACACCCCCGCCGTCGGCCTGCTGAACGGGCTGAACGAGGCTTGCAGGATGCTGCTCGACGAGGGGCTGGAGAACGTCTTTGCCCGCCACCACCGCATCGCGGAAGGTGTGCGCGCCGCCGTCCGCGCCTGGGGGCTGGAGCTTTGCGCCGCCGCGCCCGAGGTCTATTCAGACACGGTCAGCGCCATCTGCACCCCCGAGGGCTTCAACGCCACCGACATCGTCAGCCACGCCGCGCAGACCTACGGCGTCGCCTTCGGCACCGGCCTCGGCGAGGTTGCCGGCAAGGTGTTCCGCATCGGTCACCTCGGAAGCCTCACCGACGTGATGACCCTCTCGGGTCTCGCGACCGCCGAGATGTGCATGAAGGACCTGGGCCTCGACATCACGCTCGGCTCGGGCGTCGCGGCGGCACAGGACTTCTACCGTGCCACTCCTGCGCTCACCCGGAAGGAGGCCGCGTGATGAAGGATATCGCGCTGAACATCCCCACCTACGATGACATGCTGGCGGCCCACGCCCGCATCGCGCCGCACATCCACCGCACCCCGGTGCTGACCTCTGCCTTCCTGAACGAGCTCACCGGCGCGCAGCTCTTCTTCAAGTGCGAGAACTTCCAGAAGGCGGGCGCCTTCAAGGTGCGCGGCGCGTCCAATGCGGTCTTCGGCCTCTCGGACGCCGAGGCGGCGCGCGGCGTCTGCACCCACAGCTCGGGCAACCACGCCCTGTCGCTCAGCTACGCCGCCGGGCGACGCGGCATCCCCTGCCACGTGGTCATGCCGCGCACCGCGCCGCAGGCCAAGAAGGACGCGGTGCGCGGCTACGGCGGGATCATCACCGAATGCGAGCCCTCGACCAGCTCGCGCGAGGCGGTCTTCGCCGAGGTGCAGGCGGCCACGGGCGGCGATTTCGTCCACCCCTACAATGACCCCCGCGTGATCGCGGGCCAGGGCACCTGCTCGCGCGAGTTCATGGAGCAGACGGACGGGCTCGACATGGTGCTCGCCCCGATCGGCGGCGGCGGGATGATCTCTGGCACCTGCCTGACGCTGTCCGCCCTCGCCCCCGAATGCCAGGTGATCGCCGCCGAGCCCGAGCAGGCCGACGACGCCTACCGAAGCTTCAAGGCCGGGCACATCATCGCCGATGACGCGCCCGAGACCGTGGCCGACGGGCTGAAGGTGCCGCTCAAGGATCTGACCTGGCACTTCGTTTCCAACCACGTCAGCGACATCCTCACCGCTTCGGAGGAGGAGATCGTCGAGGCGATGAAGCTGATCTGGAAGCGCATGAAGATCGTGATGGAACCCTCGAGCGCCGTGCCGCTTGCAACCATCCTCAAGAACCGCGACCGTTTCGCCGGAAAGCGCGTCGGTCTCATCATCACCGGCGGTAATGTCGATCTCGACCGCCTGCCCTGGACGCAAGGAGCCTGAGCCATGAATGCACCCGTGACTTTCGACCAACTCGAGGTCGGCTATGACGTGCCCGCCCTGCCCGGTATGGATGCCGCCGACATCCAGACGCCCTGCCTCGTGCTGGACCTCGACGCGCTCGAGCGCAACATCCGAAAGATGGGCGATTACGCCCGCGCCCACAACATGCGCCACCGCGTCCACGGCAAGATGCACAAGTCGGTGGACGTGGCGAAGCTGCAGATGCGCCTCGGCGGCGCCGTCGGCGTCTGCTGCCAGAAAGTGTCCGAGGCCGAGGTCTTCGTGCGCGGCGGCATCAAGGACGTGCTGGTCTCGAACCAGGTGCGCGATCCGCGCAAGATCGACCGGTTGGCCCGCCTGCCGAAGCTCGGTGCCCGGATCATCGTCTGCGTCGATGACCTTGCCAACGTCGCCGAACTCTCGGAGGCCGCGCAGCGCCACGGCACCACGATCGAGTGCTTCATCGAGATCGACTGCGGCGCGGGCCGCTGCGGCGTGACCACCTCCGAGGCGGTGGTGCAGATCGCGCTGGCCATCGACGCCGCGCCGGGGCTCGAGTTCACCGGCATCCAGGCCTACCAGGGCGCCATGCAGCATCTCGACAGCTACGAGGCGCGGCGCGACAAGCTGAACGTGGCCATCACGCAGGTCAAGGAGGCCGTGGCGGCGCTGGAGGCCGTTGGCCTGAAGCCCGAGTTGGTCTCTGGCGGCGGCACCGGCAGCTACTATTTCGAGAGCAACTCGGGCGTCTACAACGAGCTGCAATGCGGCTCCTACGCCTTCATGGATGCCGATTACGGCCGCATCCGCGACAAGGACGGCAACCGCATCGACAACGGCGAGTGGGAGAATGCCTTCTTCATCCTCACCCAGGTGATGAGCCACGCCAAATCCGACAAGGCGATCTGCGACGCGGGCCTCAAGGCGCAGTCGGTCGACAGCGGCCTGCCGGTGGTCTTCGGGCGCACCGATGTCGAATACGTCAAATGCTCGGACGAGCATGGCGTCATCTCGGACCCCTCGGGCGTGCTGAAGGTCGGCGACAAGCTCAAGCTGGTGCCCGGCCACTGCGACCCCACCGCCAACGTGCACGACTGGTACGTCGGCGTGCGCGGCGGCAAGGTCGAGGCGCTCTGGCCGGTCTCCGCCCGCGGCAAGGCCTACTGATCTCCATCCCCAAGCCCCACGCGCCTGCCCTGCATGCAGGCGCGTCCTGCCCGCGCGTCCATTGTCCCGGCGCGCGGGCCTTTTTGACGAAAAGGAGAGCCCATGCTCATCGTTCCCGAACGCGAGATTGCCGACCTGATGACCCGCGAGGCGGCCTTTGCCGCGGTCGAAAAGGTGTTCGCTGCCATGGCCGCCGGCGACGCCTATAACTTTCCCGTCGTGCGCGAGGCCATCGGCCACGAAGACGCGCTTTACGGTTTCAAGGGCGGGTTCGACCGCTCGGGGCTGACGCTGGGGCTGAAGGCCGGGGGCTACTGGCCGAACAACCTCGAAAAGCGCGGCCTCATCAATCACCAGTCCACGGTGTTCCTCTTCGATCCCGACACCGGCAAGGCCAGGGCGATGGTGGGCGGCAACCTGCTGACCGCGCTGCGCACCGCCGCCGCCTCGTCGGTGTCGATCCGCCACCTCGCGCGGGACGATGCGAAGGTCATCGGCATGGTCGGCGCGGGCCATCAGGCCACCTTCCAGCTGCGCGCCGCGCTCGAGCAGCGCGACTTCGACAAGGTGATCGGCTGGAACCTGCACCCCGAGATGCTGCCCAACCTCGAGAAGGTCGCGGCCGAGGCGGGGCTGCCCTTCGAGGCGGTCAACCTCGAGGGAATGCGCGCGGCCGACGTGATCATCTCGATCACCTCCTCCTTCGCGCCGATCCTGATGGCCGAGCACGTTTCGCCGGGCTGCCACATCGCCTGCATGGGGACCGACACCAAGGGCAAGCAGGAAGTGTCCCCGGCGTTGCTGGCGAAGGCAACCGTGTTCACCGACGAGGTGGCGCAATCCGTGTCGATCGGCGAAGCGCAGCATGCGGTGGCGCAGGGGCTGATTGCCGAAGGCGACATCACCCAGCTTGGCGCGGTCATCAACGGCACGCATCCGGGCCGTAGATCGGCCGACGAGATCACCCTCTTCGACGGCACCGGCGTGGGGCTACAGGACCTTGCCGTGGCTGCCGCGGTGGTCGATCTGGCGGTCGAGAAGGGCATCGCCATCGAGGTCGATTTCTGACGCCCGGCCAGCATCCGCAGCCTTGAGGGGCGGGGGTGACAAACTCCCGCCCTTTCCTTTTGTCCCGGAGCCCGCCCCTTCTCCGGCGCGCCCGGGAAATGCCCCGGTGTTGTCCGGGGCGCTCCGACCAGCCTCCGTCGAAACGCAGACGGCGCGCCCCCGAAGGGACGCGCCGCCGCTTCCACGAAGGATCGATCGGGTCAGGCGCCTTCGCCGCGCGGCTCCTCTCCGCGATGGCCGGCCATGCCGCCCGAGACCTCTTCGGTGGATTCCTCGGCCAGTTCCTCCGGCAGCACGAGGTTGAGCACGATGGCGATCAGCGCGGCAGGCAGGATGCCCGAGGCACCGAGGATGCGCAGCGTGTCGGGCAGGTGCTGCAGCGCGTTGGGCGCACCCGGCGCGACATTCAGCACCTCGAGCTGAAGTCCCAGACCGACCGACAGCGCCACGGCGAAGATCACCATGTTGCGCCGCGTCCAGTCGACATCCGACAGCATCGAGATACCCGAGGCGACGACCATGCCGAACATCACGATGACGCCGCCGCCCAGCACCTCGATCGGCACGGTGCGGATCAGGCCGCCAACCTTGGGGACCAGCCCGCAGATGATCAGGAAGACCGCGCCGATGGTGACCACGTGGCGGCTCATCACGCCGGTCATGGCGATGAGCCCGACGTTCTGGCTGAACGAGGTGTTGGGCAGCCCGCCGAAGATCCCCGCGATGGCCGAGCCGACGCCGTCCGCATAGGTGGCACCGGCGATCTCGCGGTCGGTGGCCTCGCGGCCCGCGCCGCCCTTGGTGATGCCCGAGACGTCACCGACGGTCTCGACCGCCGAGACGAAGGCCATCAGGCAAAAGCCGATGACCGCCGCGACCGAGAACTCGATCCCGTAACGGAACGGCTGCGGCAGCGAGAAGGCGGCGGCGTTCTGCCACGACCCGGCGATGGCATCGAGCGACAAGAGCCCGGTGAAGATCGCGTAGACATAGCCGACGAGGATGCCGACCAGCACCGCCGAGATGCTAAGCATGCCGCGGGCGAAGAACTTCAGTCCCAGCGTCACCGCCAGCACCACCAGTGCCGCCGACCAGCTGGCCCACGACCCGTAGCTTGCAAGCCCCGCCTCTTTCGCCGGCACGCCGCCCGCCGAATACTCGATGCCGACCTTGACCAGCGCGAGGCCGATCATCGTCACCACCAGCCCGGTCACCAGCGGCGGCAGGGCGAAGCGGATGCGCCCGATCACCGTGCCGAGCAGCGCGTGGAAGATGCCGCCCGCGAGGATGCCGCCGAACATGGCGGCGAGCCCGTCGACGCCCTTGCCCGCGACCAGCGGGATCATGATCGGGATGAAGGCGAAGCTGGTGCCCTGCACAATCGGCAGCCCGGCCCCGATCGGCCCCAGCGTGAGCGTCTGGAACAGCGTCGCCACCCCGGCAAAGAGCATAGACATCTGGATGAGGTAGAGCAGTTCCGGGAAGTCGGGGCTGTTCGAGCCGAAGCCGAAGCCCGCCGCGCCCGCGACGATGATCGCCGGGGTCACGTTCGAGACGAACATCGCCAGCACGTGCTGGATGCCGAGCGGGATGGCGCGGTTGAGCGCGGGGGTGAAGTTCGGATCGCGCAATTGCTCGGGCGTTCCGATGCGGTGGTCGGTCATGGTCTGGGGTGCTCCCTGCTGGTGCGCGGGGCCGGTCTTGCTGCCGGCTTCCTCACGCGGTGGCGTGAACGAGGTAGGGCTCTGTGAACCAGTGCTCCTCGAGGTTTGGCCCCTCGCCGATCCGGTCGATCACGGCAAAGAGCCCCGGCGCGTGCAGCGGGGTCAGCACCCCGTGCCACGTGCCGCGATGGAAATTGATCCCCTGCCCGGGGCGGGTCAGGTAGGCACGGGGCCTGCCGGGGCGGCCGCCCTCGTCGGGGGCGACGACCACGAGGAACGGGTCATGGCTCATCGGCAGGAAGGCCTGGCTGCCCTGTGGGTGGCGCTCGACCATCTCGAGCCGCAGCGGCAGCGCGCGCGGTTCTGCCTTGAAGAGGCTGATCCCGGCCCGGCCCTCCACGATGTCGAGCGACGCGCGGTCGTGGAAGCGCCCGCAGAGCCCCTGATTGATGATCCTGTCGGGGGTGCCCTCGGCCTCCAGCACCTCGCCGTAGGGGGCAAAGGCGGCAGCGGTCAGCGGTTCGGCATGGATACTGCTCATGCGCCGAGCTTGTCGATCAGGCGCAACTCGGCGATGCGCTCGACCTGCCGGCAGGCCTCGGCGAACTCGGTGGTGCGGTCGTTGCCGAGGCGGCGGCGGAAGGCCTGCATGATCGAGGCCTTGTCGTTGTCGCGCACGGCGATGATGAACGGGAAGCCGAACTTCGAGGTGTAGGCCTCGTTGAGGTCGGTGAAGCTGGCGCGCTCTTCGTCGGTCAGCGCATCGAGCCCCGCGCCCGCCTGCTCGGCGGTCGACTCCGCCGTCAGCCGCTTGGCCTGCGCCAGCTTGCCCGCAAGGTCGGGGTGCGCGGTCAGCACGCCGAGCCGCTGCTCGTCCGTGGCCGCGCGGAACACCCGCGCCAGCGCCGCATGCACGCCGCGCGCGGTGTCGTGGGTCTGACCGAGTTCCAGCGCATGGGCCCCCTCGGCGATCCACGGGCTGTGCTCGAAGACGCCGCCAAAGGTCTCGACAAAGGCGCGGCGGTCCATGTCCGACGGGCGCTGGCCGGTCGGCGCGGGATGCTCCGCCGCCCAGTGCTCGGCGATCTGCGCACGGGTGGCGAACCAGACGCCCTCGTGCCCGGACATGTGGGCCAGCACCCGCTTCAGCGCCGCGACCCGGCCCGGACGCCCGACCAGACGGCAGTGCAGCCCGATCGACAGCATCTTAGGCGCGCCATCCGCACCCTCTTCGTAGAGCGTGTCGAAACTGTCGCGCAGGTAGCTCTCGAACTGGTCGCCCGAGTTGAACCCCTGCGGCGACGCGAAGCGCATGTCGTTGGCGTCGAGCGTGTAGGGCACGATCAGCTGGTCCTTGCCGCCGAACTTCACCCAATAGGGCAGATCGTCCGCGTAACTGTCAGCGATATAGGCAAAATCACCCTCCTCGGCCGCCAGACGCACGGTGTTCATCGAGCAGCGCCCGGTGTACCAGCCGCGCGGCGGTTCCCCGGTCACCAGCGTATGCAGGCGGATCGCCTCGCGGATCTGCGCGCGCTCCTCGGCCTCGGGCATATCCTTGTGCTCGACCCACTTCAGCCCGTGCGAGGCGATTTCCCAGCCGGCGCGCTGCATGGCGGCGACCTGCTCGGGGGCGCGGGCGAGCGCGGTGGCGACGCCGTAGACGGTGACGGGGAGGTCCTTCAGCAACCGGTGCAGCCGCCAGAACCCGGCCCGCGCGCCGTATTCGTAAATCGACTCCATGTTCCAGTGCCGCTGGCCGGGCCATTGCGCCGCGCCGACGATCTCGGACAGGAAGGCCTCCGAGGCGGCATCCCCGTGCAGGATGTTGTTCTCTCCGCCCTCCTCGTAGTTGACCACGATCTGCACCGCGATCTTCGCGCCGTTCGGCCAGTTGGCGGCGGGCGGGGTCTCGCCGTATCCGGTCATGTCGCGGGGATAGCGGGATGCGGTCAGCGGGCTGTGCAAGGTCATGGGGACGGGCTCCTTCGGTGTTGCCTCCGGGTCATCCCCCACGTTTAGTCCGGAAAATCCCGGATGATTTTCAATTTCTGTTTGAAGCTGCCTCAACCACCTTGCGCAGGGCGCGGCGCGCGCCTAGCGCCCGCTTTCCGCCGCGCGCTGCTCGGCCTGACGGATCGCCGTGCCGATGCGGTCGGTGATGTAATCCATGAACAGCCGCGTCTTCGGGTCCTGTCCCTTGCGGTGGGTGAAGAGGCAGGCCATCTGGATCGGCTCTGGCGGCGTGTCCTCGGCCACCGGCACCAGCCGGCCGCTGCGCAGGTACTCGGCGACCTCGAAGACCGGCTTCAGCGCAATGCCCTCACCGGCCAGCGCCCAGTCGGTCAGAACGTCGCCGTCATCCGACTCGTAGCGCCCCGAGACGGCAAATCGCTTCGGGCCCTCGGCGGTGCGCAGCCGCCACTGGAACTCGGTCGCGCCGGGAAAGCGCAGGTTGAGGCACTCGTGACGGTGCGCGATCAGCGCCTCGCCCGAGGTCGGATTGCCGCGCCGCGCGATGTAGGAGGGTGCGGCGACCAGCACCCGCGCGACGTCGGCGATCTTGCGCATGCGCAGGGTGCTGTCCTCGGGCTGGCCGAGGAAGAAGGCCAGGTCGAGCCCCTCGGTGGTCAGGTCCACCTTGCGGTCCGACAGGCGCAGGCGGATTTGCACCTCTGGATACTCCTTCAGGAAGCCAGGCACTTGCGGCGCGATCAGCCGCCGCCCCACGCCCAGCGGTGCCGCCACGTAGAGCGAGCCCTTGGGGTTGTCGGTCAGTTGCGCCACCTGCGCCTCGGCCGCCTCGAGGGCTTCGAGCACCTCGCGCGCGCCTCCGTAGAATGCACGCCCCTGCTCGGTGGGGGTAAGGTTGCGGGTCGTGCGCTGGAACAGCCGCACATTGAGGTGCTCCTCCAGCTGCGAGATTCTGGCCGAGGTCACCGCCGGCGAGATGCGCAGATCCCTCCCTGCGGCAGACATGCTGCCCAACTCGTAGACACGAACGAAGGTGCGGATATTGTCGAGGTAGGACATTCTTCGGCAAATCTTGAAACTGCTTGGGTGATGCCGGAGATAGCAGAATAATCGGGGCGGGCCTAGGGTGCCGCA
>NZ_JADFFK010000032.1 GCF_015223355.1 Salipiger mangrovisoli
CCCCGCTCCCGGCCCGCGGCCCCGCCCGCCCCCCCCCCCCCGCCCCGCCCCCCCCGCCCCCCCCCCCGCCCGCGCGCCCCGCCCCCCCCCCCCCCCCCCCCCCCGCTCCCCCTGCGGGATCCCGGTCAGCTGCCGGCGCCGCCCACCGTCAGCCCGCCGATCATCACCGTCGGCTGGCCGACGCCCACCGGCACCCATTGCCCCTGCTTGCCGCAGTTGCCCATGCCTGGGTCGAGCGCCATGTCGTTCCCCAGCGCCCGCACGTGCTGCAACGCTGTGGCGCCGTCGCCGATCAGCGTCGCGCCCTTCACCGGCGCGCCGACCTTGCCGTTCTTCACCCGGTAGGCCTCGGTGCAGGAGAAGACGAACTTGCCGTTGGTGATATCCACCTGCCCGCCGCCGAAGCCGACCGCCCAGATGCCGTCCTTGAGGTCCGCCACGATGTCCTGCGGGTCGGCGTCGCCGCCCTGCATGATCGTATTGGTCATCCGCGGCATCGGCGCATGGGCGTAGCTCTCGCGGCGGCCGTTGCCGGTGGCCTCGACGCCCATCAGCCGGGCGTTCTGCCGGTCCTGCATGTAGCCCACGAGGATGCCGTCCTCGATCAGCACGTTGCGCGCCGAGGGCGTGCCCTCGTCGTCCACCGAGATCGAGCCGCGGCGGTCGGGCAGCGTGCCATCGTCGACCACCGTGACCCCCGGCGCGGCAACACGCTGGCCCATCAGCCCGGCGAAGGCCGAGCTGCCCTTGCGGTTGAAGTCGCCCTCCAGCCCGTGCCCCACTGCCTCGTGCAGCAGGATTCCCGGCCAGCCCGGCCCGAGCACGATGTCCATGACGCCGGCCGGGGCATCCTCGGCCCGCAGGTTCACCAGCGCCACGCGCAGCGCCTCGCGCGCCTGCCCTTGCCATGACGACGGCTCCAGCAGCCCGTCGAGCAGGTAGCGCCCGCCGCCCGAGGCCGCGCCCTGTTCGCGCCGCCCGTTCTCTTCGACGATGACGCTCACCGTGACGCGGGTCATCGGGCGCACGTCGGACACCAGCCCGCCCTCGGGGCGCAGGATCGCGACCTCCTGGCAGGAGGCGGCGATCGTGGCGGTGACCTGCACCACGCGCGGATCGAGGTCGCGCGCGAAGGCGTCGATCTCGCGCAGGGTCTCGAGCTTCACCGAGAAGCTGTGCCCGGCGATCGGGTCGGCGTCGGTGTAGAGCTTGCGGTTGGTGCCCGCGGGCGGCGCGGCAAGCACGCCTCCGCCATCGCCAACCGCCAGACGGGCGGTCTCGACGGCGCGAGAGATGGCCTGCTCGGAGATCTCGGTCGAATGCGCGTAGCCCGCCACCTCGCCGCGCACCGCGCGCAGGCCGAAGCCCTCCGAAGCGTCGTAGCTGGCCGTCCTGATTCGCCCGTCGTCGAGCACCAGCGCCTCGCCGCGGCGCCTTTCGAGGAACAACTCGCCGTCATCCGCCCCCGCGACAGCGTTACGCAGTTGCCCCAGCGTGCGGTCCAGATCGAGGGCGGTTTCAAAGGGGCGGAAGGGGCTTTCGCTCATGTCATTGTCCTTTTAGATTTGATCTGGATCAAAAAAGTGCGCTTTTGCCGCAAGCGTTCATCTTTATTTGATGGGCGCAATGTGCTTTTTAAAGTCCACAACAACAGGGAGGAGGCTCTTCGGGTGACGGCTCGGGGGTGAATCCTCCTGTCCGCAGAGAAGAATGACAACCGGATCAGGTGATACATGCGTAAACTATCGATGCTGACGGGCCGCGCCACCGGCACCCTCGCCGCAGCCCTCGCCGCTGTGCAGGCCGCGCCGGCCCTGGCGCAGGACTCGCTGGAGCTGGTCGGCCACCCGAAAGCGGGCGGAACCGGCTTCCAGCCCGCCTCGACCGAGCTGGCGCGCGACCTTCAATGGCTGGACGGGATGCTGCTCGTCATCATCACCGCGATCTGCATCTTCGTCATCGCGCTGCTGGCTTACGCCGTGCTGCGCTTCAACCGGAAGTCGAACCCGACTCCCAAGAGCTTCACCCACAACTCGCCGCTGGAGATCGCCTGGACGCTGGGTCCGATCGTGATCCTGGTGGTGATTGGCGCCTTCTCCCTTCCGGTGCTGTTCAAGCAGCAGGAAATCCCCGAGGGCGACGTGGTGATCAAGGTCACCGGCTACCAGTGGTACTGGGGCTATGAGTATGTCGGCACCGATCTCGCCTACGAGGGCTACATGATCGGCGCGCCCGCCACCGGCGGCGACAACCGCTTCAGCACCGACGTGTCGACCCAGCTGCACGATGCGGGCTACAGCGACTCCGAGTTCCTTCTGGCGACCGACACCGCCGTTGTCGTGCCCGTGGGCAAGACCGTGGTCATGCAGGTGACCGGCGCCGACGTGATCCACTCCTGGACCATCCCCGCCTTCGGCGTGAAGCAGGATGCCGTTCCGGGCCGCATCGCCGAGCTGTGGTTCAAGCCCGAGCGCGAAGGCGTGTTCTTCGGCCAGTGTTCGGAGCTTTGCGGCATCAGCCATGCCTACATGCCGATCACCGTCAAGGTGGTCAGCCAGGAGGTCTATGACGCCTGGCTCGCCGCTTCGCAGGAAGAAGGCGGCTACGCAGACGTTCGCCAGTTCCTGGCGGCGTCCTAACTCTTTGCAACAAGGTGGCGCGCCCGAGGAGGAGGGCGCGTCGCCAAGACCCGAATCGAGACCAAGATGAGCGACCTCACCACCAACACGGCAGCACCGGCAGCCCGCGCGTCCGAATACGACGCGCAGTTCGGCGACTATTTCGCCCTGCTCAAGCCGCGCGTCATGACGCTGGTTGTCTTCACCGCCTTCGTCGGCCTGCTGGCCGCGCCGGTCCCGGTTCACCCCTTCGTCGGCTTCTGCGCGATCCTCTTCATCGCCGTGGGCGGCGGCGCCTCGGGCGCGCTGAACATGTGGTGGGACGCCGACATCGACGCGGTGATGAAACGCACCGTGAAGCGCCCGATCCCTTCGGGCCGCGTCCAGCCGGGCGAGGCGCTGGCCCTCGGCCTCGCACTCTCGGGCTTCTCCTGCGTGTTCCTGGCGCTCGCCACCAACGTTTTGGCGGGCGGGCTGCTGGCCTTCACCATCTTCTTCTACGTGGTGATCTACACCATGTGGCTGAAGCGTTCGACGCCGCAGAACATCGTCATCGGCGGTGCCGCGGGCGCCTTCCCCCCGATGATCGGCTGGGCCGCCGCGACCGGATCGGTCAGCGTCGAGGCCGTGCTGATGTTCTGCCTGACCTTCATGTGGACGCCGCCGCACTTCTGGGCGCTCGCGCTCTTCATGCGCTCGGACTACGACGACGCGAAGGTGCCGATGCTGACCGTGACCCACGGCCGCCGCTCGACCCGCAAGCATATCCTCGTCTACACCATCCTGCTGGCCGCGCTGGCCATCGGCACCGGCTTCACCTCGGTGGGCGGGCCGATCTACCTCGCCTTGGCACTGGTGCTGAACGCGCTCTTCCTCAAGGGTGCCTGGGACATCTTCCGCCGCGACGAGACCCTGTCCGAGGCGGACAACTTCAAGACCGAAAAGAGCTTCTTCAAGCTCTCGCTGCTCTATCTTTTCGCCCACTTCGGCGCGATCCTGGTGGAAGCGGGACTGGCCCGTTTCGGCATCGACCTTCTGGGAGCCTGGTAATGGGCATCGCGCACGAACATGAGCTGCACCAGCGCCGCCGCGGCCGCAATATCGGCGTCGGGCTGACGCTGGCCGCCTTCATCGCCATCGTCTTCGGGCTGACCATCGTCAAGATCGGCTCGGGCGACTTCGGCACCGCCAATGCGCCGCAGCAGGGACAGGTCCAGAATGGCAACTAAGGGGACCACGAAAACCCTCTGGTCGCTGATCGGCGTGGTGGTCTTCATGGGCGCCATGGCCTGGGCCGCCGTGCCCTTCTACAACTGGTTCTGCCGGGTCACCGGCTATGGCGGCACCACCAATGTCGCGACGGGCGAATCCTCGCAGATCCTCGAGCAGACCATCAAGATCCGCTTCGACGCCTCGAAGGACCGCGGCTTCCCCTGGGAGTTCAAGCCGATGCAGACCGAGATGACGCTGCGCATCGGCGAGGACGGGCTGGCCTTCTACGAGGCCTACAACCCCACCGACCGCCCCATCGCCGGACAGGCAGCCTACAACGTGGCCCCCTATGATGCCGGGGCCTATTTCAGCAAGATCGAATGCTTCTGCTTCACCGAGCAGGTGCTGATGCCCGGCGAGCGGGTGGAAATGCCGGTGAGCTTCTACGTCGACCCCGAGATCGTCAACGATCCCGACGCAAAGTTCGCCAAGCACATCACGCTCAGCTACACATTCTACGAGATCGACCTGCCAGAGGAGACGCAGGCCGCTCTCGCCAAAGAGGAAGCGGACAAGAGTTCCGTGAACTGACCGCCTGACCAACGAGGGAATCGAGATGGCGCATGCAAAGAACCACGACTACCACATCCTGCCCCCGTCAGCCTGGCCGCTGATCGGCTCGGCCTCCGCCTTCGTCATGCTGTTCGGCGCGGTGCTGTGGATGCATGACCACGGGCCGTGGATCTTCCTCGCCGGCTTCGTCGGCGTGCTTTACACCATGTTCGGCTGGTGGTCGGACGTGATCGCCGAAAGCCGCGTCGGCGATCACACCCCGGTGGTGCAGATCGGCCTGAAGTACGGCTTCATCCTCTTCATCATGTCCGAGGTGATGTTCTTCTTCGCCTGGTTCTGGTCGTTCTTCAAACACGCGCTCTACCCGATGGGCCCGAACTCCCCGGCGGTCGACGGCGTCTGGCCGCCCGCGGGGATCGAGACCTTCGATCCCTGGCACCTGCCGCTGATCAACACGCTGATCCTGCTGTGCTCGGGCGCGGCTGTGACCTGGGCGCACCACGCGCTGGTGCATGAGGACAACCGCGAGGACATGAAGTGGGGCCTGATCATCGGCATCGCTCTCGGCGTGCTGTTCACCGTGTTCCAGGCCTATGAGTACAGCCACGCGGCCTTCGGCTTCTCGGGCAACATCTACGGCGCCAACTTCTTCATGGCGACGGGCTTCCACGGCACCCATGTGATCATCGGCACGATCTTCCTCTTCGTCTGCCTGCTGCGGTTGATGAAGGGCGACTTCACGCCCACCAAGCACATCGGCTTCGAAGCCGCCGCCTGGTACTGGCACTTCGTCGACGTGGTGTGGCTCTTCCTCTTCGCCTCGGTCTACATCTGGGGCGGCTGACCCCGCCCTCACCGCGACCCACCGGGGACGCAGGACCCAAGACGCCCGCCGCTTCAGGCGGGCGTTTCGCTTCGACCCCCGCGCGGCGCGAGATCGCGCGGTTCCGGCGGGCGTATTTGGAAAGAGAAGAAGTCCGCGGGCCGCGCCCCTGGAGTCTTCTCTTTCCAAATACGCCGGGGTGAATGCGGCGCAGCCGCAGAGGGGCGGAGCCCCTGCCCGCATCCGCGCGCGCAATCGCGCCTTGATGTGCCCTGCGCAGAGGCGCTAAAGCAGGCAGGACGCGCTGACGCCCCGATCTTCGACCCGACATCCGGACCCGGACCTACTTGACCCGCTACATCGCTCCCCTCCTCTTTGGCCTGATCGGTGCCGGGATCCTGATCTCGCTGGGCAGCTGGCAGCTGCGCCGGCTCGAGTGGAAACAGGCCGTGCTGGCGGAAATCGACACGCGCATCTCCGCCCCGGCGGAGCCCCTGCCCCGGATGATCTCTCGCGACGAGCAGCGCTACCAGCCCGTCGCGCTGCAAGGCGAGATCCTGCCCGGAGAGATCCGCGTGCTGGTCAGCCAGAAGCAGGTCGGCGCGGGCTACCGGATCATCTCGCCGTTCCGGGTCGAAGGCGTGGCGGACGGGCCGCGCCTGCTGCTGCTCGACCGCGGCTTCACCGCCGATGCGAACAAGGATGCCGCGCGCAGCACAGGCCCGGTCACCGTGACCGGCAACCTGCATTGGCCGGACGACCGCAACAGCTCGACGCCGGAGAACGACCTCAAGGCGAACATCTGGTTCGCCCGCGACATCGGTGCCATGGCCGAGGTGCTGCAGACCGAGCCGCTGCTCGTCGTGGCGCGCGAGATCGACCCCGCCGACCCGACCATCCAGCCGCTGCCGGTCAGCGCCAGCGGCATTCCCAACGATCACCTGCAATACGCCATCACCTGGTTCTCGCTGGCGGTGGTGTGGCTGATCATGACCGGCTACTACATCCGTCGGCAATCCAAGACAGGAAAGGCCTGAGCCTCATGCGCTATATCTCGACCCGCGGCAAAGCCCCGGCGCTCAGCTTCGAAGAGGCCATGCTCTCGGGCCTCGCCCGTGACGGCGGCCTCTACGTGCCCGAGACCGTGCCGGTGATGACCCCCGGCGACATCCGCGCGCTGAACGGGCTCAGCTACGAGGAGGTGGCCTTCCGCGTCATGCGCCCCTTCGTCGGTGACACCTTCAGCGACGAGACCTTCGGCGATCTCATTTCCAAGGCCTACGCCGGCTTCGGCCACAAGGCCCGCGCGCCGATGGTGCAGCTGGCGCCGAACCATTTCCTGCTGGAGCTGTTCCACGGCCCGACGCTGGCGTTCAAGGACTTCGCCATGCAGCTCATCGGCCAGCTCTTCCAGGAGGCGCTGACCCGCCGCGGCGAGCGGGTGACCATTGTCGGCGCCACCTCGGGCGATACCGGCTCTGCGGCGATCGAAGCGTTCAAGGGGCTCGACGCTGTGGATGTCTTCATCCTCTTCCCGCATGGCCGCGTGTCGGAGGTGCAGCGCCGCCAGATGACCACCCCTTCGGAGGCCAACGTGCACGCGCTGGCGCTCGACGGGCATTTCGACGACTGCCAGGCCAAGCTCAAGGACATGTTCAACGACTTCACCTTCCGCGACGAGGTGCGGCTGGCGGGGGTGAACTCGATCAACTGGGCGCGCGTGCTGGCGCAGGTGGTCTACTACTTCTCGTCGGCGGTCTCGCTGGGCGCGCCCGACCGCAAGGTCAGCTTCACCGTTCCGACCGGCAACTTCGGCGACATCTTCGCGGGCTACATCGCCAAGACGATGGGCCTGCCGATCGACCGGCTGGTGGTGGCGACCAACCAGAACGACATCCTGCACCGCTGCCTGTCGACCGGCGACTACCAGACCTCGGAGGTGCACCCGTCGATCAGCCCCTCGATGGACATCCAGGTGAGCAGCAACTTCGAGCGCGCGCTCTTTGACGCCTACGGCCGCGATGGTGCCGCCGTGGGCCAGCTGATGGACGAGCTGAAGGCGGGCGGCTTCCACGTCTCGCAGGGCGCCCTGCAGGCGCTGCGCGACCATTTCGAGAGCGGCCGCGCCTCGGAGGACGAGACGCTCGCGACCATCGCGCAGGCCCGCGAGACCATGGGCGAGCTGCTCTGCCCGCACTCCGCCATCGGCGTGAAGGTGGCCGAGGAGCACCGCACGCCCGCGGTGCCGATGATCACCCTTGCCACCGCGCATCCGGCCAAGTTCCCCGACGCCGTGGAAAAGGCCAGCGGCATCCGCCCGCCCCTGCCCGCGCGCATGGCAGACCTCTTCGACCGCCCCGAGCGCGTCACCCGCGTGCCCAACGATCTTGGCGCACTCGAAACCCTTATCCGGGAGCGTATCTCCAAGTGACCGTGCAACTGACCACCCTCAAGAACGGCTTCCGCGTCGTCTCCGAAAACGTGCCCGGCCTGCAGTCGGCTTCACTTGGCATCTGGGTCACCGCCGGTGGCCGCAACGAGCGGATCGAGCAGAACGGCATCGCGCATTTCCTCGAGCACATGGCGTTCAAGGGCACCAAGACGCGCAGCGCGCTGCAGATCGCCGAGGCGATCGAGGATGTGGGCGGCTACATCAACGCCTATACCTCGCGCGAGGTGACCGCCTATTACGCCCGTGTGCTGGAGAACGATACCCGGCTCGCAATGGACGTCATCGGGGACATCCTGCTCAACCCGATCTTCGAACCCAAGGAGATCGAGACCGAGCGCCACGTGATCCTGCAGGAGATCGGCCAGGCACTCGACACGCCCGACGACGTGATCTTCGACTGGCTCCAGGAACAGGCCTACACCGGCCAGGCGCTGGGACGGACGATCCTCGGCGAGGCGGCCAACGTGAAGAGCTTCGGGCGCGACGACCTGGCCACCTTCGTGGCCGAGCACTATGGGCCGGGGCAGATGATCCTGTCGGCGGCAGGCGCGGTCGATCACGAGGCGCTGGTCGCCCAGGCCGAGGGGCTGTTTGGCATGATGGTGCCGCGCCTTGCCCCCGAGGCCGAGAACGCGCGCTTCACCGGTGGCGAGTTCCGCCGCGAGAAATCGCTCGAGCAGGCGCATCTGGCGCTGGCCTTCGAGGGACCGGGCTACCGCGATCCCAACTTCTACACCGCGCAGATCTACTCGATCGCGCTGGGGGGCGGCATGTCCTCGCGGCTGTTCCAGGAGATCCGCGAAAAGCGCGGCCTGTGCTACACGATCTTCTCGCAGACCGGGGCCTACTCGGAAACCGGGCTCAACACGATCTACGCCGGTACCTCCGGCGAGGAAGTCGGCGAGCTGGCGCGGCTGACCATCGACGAGATGAAGCGCGCCGCCGAGGACATGTCCCCCGAGGAGGTTGCCCGCGCCCGCGCGCAGATGAAGGCCGGGCTGCTGATGGGTCTGGAAAGCTCGTCCTCGCGCGCCGAGCGCATGGCACGCATGGTGCAGATCTGGGGCGAGGTGCCGCCGATCGAGGAGACCGTCGAGAAGATCGACAACGTCACCACCGGCGACGTGCGCGACTTCGCCGAGACCGTCGCCGCCGAGTCCCCGGCCGCGCTGGCGCTCTATGGTCCGGTCTCCGGCGCGCCGGGGCTGGACGAGCTGCAGGCGCAGCGGGCCGCGTGATGCTGGGTCGGCGGCGGAAGTTCAGGCTCGACAGCGAGCGCCTGATCCTGCGCCCGCCGCTCCATGGCGATTTCAACGCCTGGGTTGCGCTGCGGCTGCAGAGCAAGGACTACCTCACGCCCTGGGAACCTTCCTGGGCGGAGGATCACCTGTCGCGGCGTGCCTTCACCAACCGCGTCTACTGGGCACAGCGCTCGATCAACGCGGGCTCTGCCGTGCCGCTGTTCCTGGTGCGGCGCGAGGATCAGGTGCTGGTCGGGGCGATCACCCTCGACAACATCCGCCGTGGCCCGGCGCAGTCGGGCACGCTCGGCTACTGGACCGGGCAGCCCTTCGCCCGCTACGGCTACATGCGCGAGGCAATCGCAACGCTGGTGCACCATGCCTTCACCGCGATGGATCTCAGCCGCATCGAGGCGGCCTGCCTGCCCGAGAACGTCGCCTCGCGCGGGCTGCTGGAAAGCTCGGGCTTCAAGTACGAGGGCGTGGCGCAGAGCTATCTGCAAATCAACGGGCGCTGGCGCACCCATGTGCTCTACAGCGCGCTGCGGCTCGACCGGCGCGGCCGCACGCAGGTTGGCTGATACGGCGGGGCCGCTTCGCGCGGCGCCCAAAGCTTACCCCACGTAAAGTTTAGCGCCGCTCTCGGCATTCCCGGATTAGGATTCCTTTCGAAAGGAGCCCTGCCATGCCGCGTCCCACCCTCGCCTGCGCCGCCACGCTCTTGCCGCTGCTGGCTGCCCCGCTGCCCGCCGAGGCGCAGGAGCGCCGCGCGTCCCACTGCATCGCCATCGCCGATGCCACTCCGGGGATCGGGTATCTGCAGAAGGCCGCATGGACAGATCCCGTCCCCGAGTTCTCGGTGCGCATCCAGTACCTGTCGCACGCCTCGTTCCTGATCCAGACGCGCGGCGGGCTGGACGCTGTGACCGATTTCACCGGCTACATCGGCAACGTGCCGATGATCCCCGACATCGTGACGATGAACCACGCCCATACCAGTCACTGGACCGCCAATCCGGACCCGGCGATTCCGCATGTCCTCGAGGGCTGGGGGCCCTTCGGCGAAGGCATCGAGCATCACCTCGACCTCGGCGAGATGCTGGTGCGCAACGTCTCGACCGACATCCGCTCGGCCTATGGCGGCACCGAGACCCGGGGAAACTCGATCTTCGTCTTCGAGGTCGAAGGGCTTTGCATCGGCCACCTCGGCCACCTGCATCAGGAGCCGAGCGACGCGCAATACGCCGCGCTTGGCCGGATAGATGTGCTGATGGTGCCGGTGGACGGCGGCATGACCATGCCGCTCGAGGACATGGAGCGCGTTGTCGCACGGCTGCGCAGCTCGGTGATCCTGCCAATGCACTGGTTCTCGGGGGCCTCGCTGGAGCGGTTCATCGCCGATCTGTCCGGCACCTTCGCAATCGAGCGCCGCGACGGTTCCGAGCTGGTCCTCGGCCTCCGCGACCTGCCGCCGCGGCCGACGGTGGTGGTTCTGCAGCCGCAATGGCTGGAGCAGTGACCGCGACCTTCTGGACCTTGTCCGCGCGCGCCGCCATGATGCCGCGGCGCCGCCCTGTCGCGGTGCCGTCAAAGGAGCCCCCCGCCATGTCCCACGCCCTCCCCGCCCGTGCCAAGCGTGCCCCAGCATGCTGAAATCCGTCGTCTTCGACCTTGATGGCACGCTGATCGACAGCGCCCCCGACCTGCACCGCGCCGCCAACGTCGTGCTGCGCAGCGAGGGCCTGCCCGAGATCAGCTTCGAGCAGGCGCGCAGCTTCATCGGCAAGGGCGCCTCGGTGCTCATCGCCCGCGTGGTCGAGGCCGTGGGGCTGCAGGGCGACCCGGACGCCCACCCGCGACTCCTGGCGAAGTTCATGCATGAATACGAGCGCGAACCGGCGCTGACCGTGCTTTACCCCGGTGTGATCGACGCGCTGGCGCGGCTCGAACTGCTTGGCTGTGCCATGGGGCTCTGCACCAACAAGCCCGAGGCCCCGACCCATATCGCGCTGAAGCACTTCGGCCTCGACCGGCACCTGCGGGCGGTGGCCAGCGCCGACACGCTGCCGGTGCGCAAGCCTGACCCGGCACCGCTGATGAAGGTGATGCAGGACCTTGGCGGCCCCGGCCTCTACGTGGGCGACAGCGAGGTCGATGCCGAGACCGCCGACCGCGCCGGCCTGCCCTTTGCGCTCTTTACCGAGGGCTACCGGAAATCCCCGATCAGGGACCTGCCCCACGCCTATGCCTTCGATCACTGGGACCAGCTGCCCGGCATCGTGGCGCAGCATTTCGGCGCTCTGGAAGCCTGAAACGAAGGGCGCTCAGCGCTTGACGGCGATCAGGTCGATCAGCGCCGAGCGCCCGACGTGGCCCCGGCCCTCGCGGATGTCGAGTTCGTAGTCCTCGATCACCTGCACCTGCATGTCGGCAAAGGCCTTGCGCAGCATCCCGGCGGTATAGAGGTTTTCGGCCACCCCCGGCCCGCCGGTGCCAAATTGCAGTTGCCGGGGCGTGTAGCCGTGCAACAGCAGCACGCCACCGGGCTTCAGCGCCTGTTTCATCTTGTCGAAGAGCATCGCCCGGCCCTCTGGCCCGACGAACTGGATGAAGATGCCGACCACCAGATGGAACTCGGCGACGGGCCAATCCCAGTCGAAGACATCCTGCACCGAATACTCCACCTCGACCCCGCGCCCCGCGGCCAGCCGCCGCGCCTTGTCCACTGCCGCGGCCGCGCCATCGAAGGCAGTGACCTTGAGACCCTGCTGCGCCAGATAAACCGAGTTGCGCCCCTCTCCATCGGCGACGCAGAGCGTTTTGGCGCCGGGTTTCAACCAGTGGTTCCTGCGGATCAGAACCCCCGAAGGCTCGGTTCCGTATACGTAATCCTCGACGGCATATCGTTCGTCCCACATGGGCGATGCTCCTGGAAAATACATACGTTTCAGATAGAAAAGCGCCCGAAGGCGGCAAGCATGCTGCAATCATTCACACCCTTTTGTCATTGACCCCAGGGCGCCGCGCTTGCGAAAACATGACACCATATAGCACGAAAGCGCCGCAGGTCGCGGCACAGCAGGAAAGATCCGCGCAATGATCCGCCGCCCGATGCGCAACTGGCTGCCGCTTGGCCTCGCCGCCGCCCTATCCGTCACAACTCCGACCCTTGCCTTCGCCGAAGCGGATCCCGCCGACTGGGATGCCGTGACCGCCGAGGCCAGGGGCCAGATCGTCTACTGGAACGCCTGGGGCGGGGCCGAGAACGTCAACGCCTTCATCGGCTGGATCGGCGATCTGGCGCAGGACGAATATGGCGTGACGCTGGAACACGTGAAGCTCTCGGACACCGCCGAGGCCGTGAGCCGGGTGCTGGCCGAGAAGAGCGCCGGCAAGGACGCGGGCGGGGCGATCGACCTCATCTGGATCAACGGCGAGAATTTCGCGGCGATGAAGCGGCAGGGGCTGCTCTTCGGCCCGTGGTCCGAGGACCTGCCGAACTGGCGGCTGACCGACCCCGAGGCCAATGCCGCGCTGACCGCCGATTTCACCGTCCCGACCGAGGGGCTCGAAAGCCCCTGGGGCATGGCGCAGCTGGTGTTCTACTTTGACACCGCCCGCCTGCCCGAGCCGCCGCGCAGCATGGCGGCGCTGGCGGGCTGGGCCGCCGCCAACCCCGGCCGCTTCACCTACCCGCAGCCGCCCGACTTCCTCGGCTCGACCTTCCTCAAGCAGGCGCTGATCGAACTGACGCCCGATCCCGAGGTGCTGTCCGCCCCGGTTGACGAGGCCGATTACGCCGCCGCCACGGCCCCGCTCTGGGACTGGCTCGACGCCCTGACGCCCAACCTCTGGCGACAGGGCCGGGCCTACCCCCAGAACGCCCAGCGGATGATCCAGCTGGTGGCCGACAACGAGATCGACATCGGCTTCGAGTTCAACCCCAACGCCGCCTCCAACGCGATCGCGAATTTCCAGCTGCCCGACAGCGTGCGCAGCTTCGTGCTCGAGGGCGGCTCGCTGGGCAATGCCAGCTTCGTCGCCATCCCCTACAACGCCAATGCCAAGGCAGCGGCCATGGTGATCGCCAACCTGCTGCTCTCGCCCGAAGCCCAGGCACGCATGGCCAGTCCCGACGAGCTCGGCTTCGGCACGGTGCTGGCGATGGACCGGCTCTCGGACGATCAGGTGCGGATCTTCGACGAGATCCCCGTGGGCATCGCCACGCTCACCCCCGAGGAACTCGGCCCGACCCTGCCCGAGCCGCACCCGTCGTGGATGGAACGGCTCGAAGAGGACTGGACCGCACGCTACGGCGCGGCCCGCTGAGTGGCACTTTCGCTGACCCGCGCCGCGCCCGCGCTCACGCTGCTGGCGCTGCTCGGACCGGTGGCGGCGGGGCTGGCGGGGACGCTCGCCCCCGCCTTCGGCCTGATGCCGGCGCTTGGCGGGTCAGAGATCAGCCTTGCCCCGTTCCGCGACCTGTTGGACTGGCCGGGGCTGCCCCGCGCCGTGACCCTCTCGCTCTTCACCGGTCTCGCGGCGACCTTTCTCTCGCTGGCGCTGACGTTGCTGATCTGCGCCGGATGGCAGGGCACGCGGGCGTTTGCAGCGCTCGAACGGGTGCTTTCGCCTCTGCTCTCGGTGCCCCATGCCGCCGCCGCATTCGGGCTGGCCTTCCTCATCGCGCCCTCGGGCTGGATCGCCCGGCTGATCGCCCTGCCGCTTGACTGGGAGCGCCCGCCAGACCTGCTGATCGTGCAGGACCCCTGGGGCCTGTCGCTGATCGCCGGGCTGGTGGTGAAGGAGATGCCCTTCCTGCTGCTGATGAGCCTCGCGG
Organism: Salipiger mangrovisoli; assembly: GCF_015223355.1. Classification (GTDB taxonomy): domain Bacteria; phylum Pseudomonadota; class Alphaproteobacteria; order Rhodobacterales; family Rhodobacteraceae; genus Salipiger; species Salipiger mangrovisoli. Next base: position 13,760 of record NZ_JADFFK010000032.1, read on the forward strand.
CCCTGCCCGCGCTGCGCCCGGCGCAGAGCCTCGCCACGGCGCAGGCGCTCGGCTACGGGCGCGTGACGGCCTGGGCCAAGGTCATCCTGCCGCGCCTCTACCCGCAGATTCGCCTGCCGGTCTACGCGGTGCTGGCCTTCTCCATCTCTGTGGTGGACGTGGCGATGATCCTCGGCCCGGGCACCCCTCCGCCGCTGGCGGTGCAGGTGCTGAAATGGATGAACGATCCCGACCTCGCGATGCGGTTCCGCGCCGCCGCCGGAGCTCTCCTGCTGCTGGCGCTCACCGTGACGGCGCTGCTGCTCTGGCGTGCCGGCGAGGGACTCTCGGCCCGCCTCGCGTCGCGCTGGCTGGTGGCCGGGGGCCGCGGCCGCGCCGACCGGGCGCTGCGCCGCACCGGCCTCGGCCTTGGTGCGCTTTCGGCGGCGCTGGTGCTGCTCGGTCTTGCCGGGCTGGCGGTCTGGTCACTCGCGGGTCTCTGGCGCTTTCCCGACCTCATGCCGCAGGGCTGGACGATGCGCAGCTGGATGCGCCATGGCACCGAACTTCTGGCGCTCTTCGGGCGCACGCTGCTGATCGCCGCCACCGCTTCCGGCCTCGCCATGATGCTGACCACCGCGTGCCTCGAGGCCGAGCAGCGGTACGGGCTCCGCCCCGGCACGCGGGCGCTCTGGCTGCTCTACCTGCCGCTTCTGGTGCCGCAGATCGCCTTCCTGCCCGGCCTTCAGGTGGCCGCGCTGCTGACCGGCATCGACGGCACCTTCGGCGCGGTGATCGCGGTGCATGTTGTCTTCGTGCTGCCCTATGCCTTCCTGTCGCTGTCGGATCCCTACCGCGCGCTCGACCCGCGCTACGCCATCGTCGCCCAGGCGCTCGGCAAGGGGCAAAGCGCCACCTTCTGGCGCATCCGGCTGCCGATGCTGCTGCGTCCCTGGCTGACCGCCGCCGCGGTCAGCGCCGCGGTCAGCGTTGGGCAGTATCTGCCGACTCTGCTGATCGGCGGCGGCCGCGTCCCGACACTGACCACCGAGGCGCTGGCCCTCGCCTCGGGCGGCGACCGGCGGGTGATCGGCGTGACCGCGCTGGCGCAGACCGCCGCCGCCTTCCTTCCCTTCGCCCTGGCGCTGCTGATCCCGGCGCTGGCCTGGCGCAACCGGCGGGGGATGCGCCATGGCTGAGGGACTCCGCTTTGACGAGCTGCGCATCGCACACCGCGGCGCGCCCATGCTGACGCTCGACGCGCGCGTCGCACCCGGCGAGGTGCTGACCGTCATGGGCCCTTCGGGCTCGGGCAAGTCCACCCTGCTCTCGGCGATCATCGGCACGCTGGCCCCCGGCTTCGCCCTGACCGGGCGCATCACCCTCGATGGCACCGAAATCACCCGCCTGCCGCCCGAGCGCCGCCGCGTCGGCATCCTGTTCCAGGACGAGCTTCTGTTTCCGCATCTCTCGGTCGGCGGCAACCTCGGCTTCGCCCTGCCTGCCCGCCTGCGCGGCCGGGCGCGGCGCGAGCGGATCGACGCGGCGCTGCGCGACATCGGTCTCGAGGGCTTCGCCCCGCGCGACCCCGCCACGCTCTCGGGCGGTCAAAAGGCGCGTATCGCCTTGATGCGGATGCTGCTGGCGGAGCCGCGCGCGCTGCTGCTCGACGAGCCCTTCTCCCGGCTCGACGCGGCGCGGCGGGGGCAGATTCGCGCCCTGGTCTTCGAGCGGGCGCGGGCGCAGGGACTGCCGGTGCTGCTGGTGACCCACGACCCCGAGGATGCCGAGGCCGCTGGCGGCCGCGTGATCACGCTCGGCTGACTATCGCTTGCGGCCCGCGCAGATCCGCGAAATGGTCGGCACGGGACCGGGGATCCGGAAGGAGACTGACCTTGGAAATCGGACTGGACCTAGGCACGAGCTCGGTGATCGGCCTGCTGTGCGAGGCGGGGCTCCCGCGCGCCGAGGCGCGGCGGCCACTGACCACCGCCTCGCCGACACCCTACGCCTCCGAACAGCACCCCGAGGATTGGTGGCAAGCGGCCCGCGCCGTTCTGGCCGAATTGGTCTCCGGGCTGCCTGAGGGCCGGCGCAAGGCGATCACCAGCATCGGCCTCTCGGGGCAGATGCACGGCGCGGTGCTGCTCGACAGCGCGGGCGCGGTTCTGCGCCCGGCGATGCTTTGGAACGACGGCCGCGCCCACGCCGAATGCGCCGTGCTGCGCGCGGCCCTGCCAGGTATCGGAACGCTGGCCGGCGTGCCGCCCCTGCCCGGCTTCACCGCCCCGAAGCTGCTCTGGCTGTCCAGCCACGAACCGCGCACCCACGCCCGCATTGCCCACATCCTGCTGCCCAAGGACTACCTCGGCTTTCGCCTGCATGGCGGCCTCGTCACAGACCCTTCGGATGCCGCCGGGACGCTCTGGTTCGATCAGGCCGGGCGGGGCTGGTCGGGCGCGCTCTGCGCCGCCTCCGCCACCGATCCCGCCTGGCTTCCGACGGTGCAGGACGGCAGTGCGCCCGCGGGGCGGATCCTGCCCGAGCTGGCCGACGAACTGGGCCTTTCCCGCAAGGTGCAGATCATCACCGGGGGCGGCGACGCGGCCACCGGCGCGGTCGCCGTCGGCGCGACCGAGGACGGCACAGGGCTCATCTCGCTTGGCACCTCGGCGCAGCTTCTGCTCGCCGGCACCGCCTATCGCCCCAACCCCGACGCCTTCGTGCATGCCTTCGCCCACACCCTGCCCGAGCGCTGGTACCAGATGGCCGCGATGCTGAACGGCGCGCGCCCGCTTGCCTGGTTTGCCGGGATCGCCGGCTCGGAGATCGGCACGCTGCTGCGCGAGGCGGCGGAGGTGCCCGAGACCCGCGTCCCGCTCTTTCTGCCCTACCTGACCGGCGAGCGCAGCCCGCACGGCGATCCGCATATTCGTGGCGGCTTCTTCGGGCTGGAGGACAGCACCACCCGCGCCGCGATGATGCGCGCGGTGGTCGAGGCGGTGGCCTTCTGCTTCGCCGACGCGGTCGAGAGCTTCGGTCCCGCCGCGCGGGGGCTTGCGCCTTTGCCGGCGCTCGGGGGCGGCGCGCAGAGCGACCTGCTGCTGCGCGCCGTCGCCGATGCCAGCGGGCTGACGCTCTTCCGACCCGAGGGCGCGACCAGCGGCCCCTCGCTCGGTGCGGCGAAGCTCGCCGCCCTCGCCGCCGGGACGCTGGGACGCAGCGATCTCGCAAGGCGCCCCGAGACATGCGAGCTTTTCAGCCCAAGCCCGTCCACGGCGATGCAGGAGCGCCTCGGATCCTGGCGCGCGCTCTACCGCGCGGTCAAGCCGTTGGTGCAGCCGCGCTGATCAGGCGCGCTTCAACCGGTCCTCGATCGTCTGCGCATACTCGGCCATGCGCACCCGGAACTTCTTTTCCAGGTTGGCACGCGCCAGTTTCAGCGACTGCACCATCAGCCGGGCCGAAAGCGTCTTCGGCTTCAGCTCGAGCGCCATCGCCACCCGCGTGCGGCTGCGCGACAGCGCCACGAACTCGATCCGCGTCAGCACCTCGAGCCCGTCGGTCACGCTGCGGTAGACTAGGAGGTTCGGCGCGTCTTCCTCGACCAGGGTTATGTCCGCCGCCCGCGCCTTGCCGCGGAAGGCGAAGACCGCGTGCCAGGCATGGCTGCCCTCGCCCGCCGGCGAGATCCGGCGCAGCTCGATCCCGCGCCGCATGATCTGCCGCTCGAGATGCTCGAAATTGGTCGCCTCCGCGTAGACGCGATCGACCGGAACCTCGATGTCTTCCTTGGTGGAGATGTCCATTGCCTGTCTCGTTTGCCCGCTTTTACTTTTTACCGCCGCATCTTGGCCTAATCGAGGCGGTCCGCAAGCCAGTTGCGCAGCAGGTGGTTGGCGATCGACCCGCGGCGGGCGGGGACGAGCCCCGGCTCCAGCCCGGCGAAGGCGTCCGCAAGACGCTCACGGCTGACCCATTGCGCGTGCTCGATTTCCAGCGGATCGATGGTGATCCGCTCGCTCAATGCCTCGCCGCGGCAGCCCAGCATCAGCGAGGCGGGCCAGGGCCAGGGCTGGCTGGTGAGCAAGGACACGCGGCCGACCTCGACGCCGGTCTCTTCCTGCACCTCGCGGCGCACCGCCGCCTCGACCGTCTCGCCGGGCTCGATGAAGCCGGCAAGGCAGGAGTACATCCCCTCGGGCCAGCCCGGCGAGCGCCCGAGCAGGCAGGCATTGCCACGGGTGATCAACATGATGACCACCGGGTCGGTGCGCGGGAAATGTTGCCCTCCGCAGGTCCGGCAGACCCGCTGCCAGCCCGCTTGCGTCACGTCCGAGGCCGCCCCGCAACGCGAACAGAACCCATGCGTGTCGTGCCAGCCGAGAATGGCCTTGGCGGTCGCCGCCAGCTCGGCATCGCGCGGGGAAAGCGCGATGAGCAGCGTCCGCAGCTCAACGAAGCGCGCGCCCTTCGGCGCATCCGGATGGACCTGCACACTCGGATCGACAAAGCCCTCTTGCTGCGGCGCATCGGGCTCCCAGGCGGAGATGTCATAGGCCAGCACCACCTCGCCGTCCTCACGTCCGAGCAGCACCGGCCGCGCCCGCGCCGCGCCGAGCAGCGGGTGATCGAGCGGCAGCCGCAACAGCCCGGCGCAGGTCTCGCCACGCGCCGCGTCATCGGCAATGAGAGGCTTGCCCCGCCAGAACACCACGCCGCGCGCGCCGGGTCGCTGCATCAGCGCCGCAAGCCCCGGGATGTCGCCGCGCAGCTCCGCCGCCCGGTCGAGCCCGGATCCGCCGAATGTCACCTCTTCCGCCTGCCGCATGCCGTGCCTCCTGCTGGACCCGGCAAGGGATGGCACGGCGCGGCCAGAGTGGCAACCGATGCGCCAGCGAGGGGCGCTGCCCCTCGTGCTCCCCGGGATATTTATGCCTAGAAGAAAGAGCGGTACGCCCTGGCTTCTTCTAGGCATAAGTATCCCGGGGGTGCGCGGCCCGCGGGCCGCGCAGGGGGCAGCGCCCCCTGACCCTTTCGACCCGCACAGAGCTGCGGCGCATGGCGCAACGTCACCCGCCGCACCCGGGCCTTCCGACAGGCAACCGTTGCAAGACCGTCTTGATGCTGCACTATTCCCGCAGCGACGACACTCGAAGGAGAGCAAGATGCGCAAGCTTCCCCAAACCCCGATCAGCCGCCGAGGCTTTCTCGCCGGCAGCGCCGCAACCGGCGCGCTGATCGCGCTGCACCCCTATTCGGCCCGCGCCGCGGCCAACCAGGCGCACCTGCGGATCATGGAGACCACCGACCTGCACGTGCACGTCTTCCCCTACGATTACTACGCCGACAAGCCGGTCGACACCGTCGGCCTGTCGCGCACCGCCTCGATCATCGAGAGCATACGCGCCGAGGCCACCAACACGCTGCTCGTCGACAACGGCGACTTCCTGCAGGGCAACCCCCTGGGCGATTACATCGCCTATGAGCGCGGCATGAAAGACGGGGACATGCACCCGGTCATCACCGCGATGAACACGCTTGGCTACGACGCGGGCACCATCGGCAACCACGAGTTCAACTACGGGCTCGGCTTCCTCGAGAAATCCGCCGCGGGTGCGAATTTTCCCATCGTGCTGGCCAATATCGCCAAGAAGCAGGGCGCGAACCCGCGCGATGACGAGACGCTGTTCAAACCCTACGTGATCCTCGACCGCGAGATCACCGACGGCGCCGGCACGACCCATCCGATCCGCGTCGGCATCATCGGCTTCACCCCGCCGCAGGTGATGAACTGGGACCGCAAGCACCTCGAAGGCAACGTCGAGGCGCGCGACATCGTCACCACCGCCGAGGCATGGGTGCCGCAGATGAAGGAAGACGGCGCCGAGATCATCATCGCGCTGTCGCACTCCGGCATCGGCGCCGCGCGGCACGAGGACGGGATGGAGAACGCCTCGGTGCCGCTCGCCGCGGTGGATGGCATCGACGCGCTGATGACCGGCCACAGCCACCTCGTCTTCCCCTCGGCCGATTACGACGGTCAGGAGGCGATCGACCTTTCCGCTGGCACGATCCACGGCAAGCCCGCCGTCATGGGCGGCTTCTGGGGCTCGCACATGGGGCTCATCGACCTGCTGCTCGAGCGCGACGGCAACGCATGGAAGGTCGTCTCGACCAGTTCCGAGGCCCGCCCGATCTACGAGCGGGGCGAGGATCGCAAGGTCACCGCGCTGGTCGAGGACGACGCGGAGGTGCTCGACTCGATCCGCCCCGAGCACGAGGCGACGCTGGACTACGTGCGCCGCGCCGTGGGCGAGACCTCGGCGCCGCTCTATTCCTACTTCGCGCTGGTCGCGGATGACCCCTCGGTGCAGATCGTCTCGATCGCGCAGAGCTGGTACATCGAACAGATGATGCAGGGCACGGAGCACGAGGGGCTGCCAATCCTCTCTGCAGCGGCGCCGTTCAAGGCCGGCGGCCGCGGCGGTCCGGAGTATTACACCGACGTGCCCGCAGGCCCGGTGGCGATCAAGAACGTCGCCGACCTCTACCTCTATCCCAACACCGTGCGCGCGGTGAAGGTGACCGGCGCGCAGGTCAAGGGCTGGCTGGAGCGCTCGGCGGGGATGTTCAACCAGATCGAGCCCGGTGCCACCGACGCGCCGCTGCTCAACCCGGACTTCCCGAGCTACAACTTCGACGTGATCGACGGGGTGACCTACCAAATCGACCTGTCGCAGCCGGCGATGTTCGACCGTGAGGGCAACGTGGTGAACGAAGGCACCAACCGGATCGTCAACCTTGCCTACGAGGGCAAGCCGATCGACCCCGCGGCCGAATTCATCATCGCCACCAACAACTACCGCGCCTCGGGCGGTGGCAGCTTCCCCGGCACCGGCGACACCATCGTCTTCGAGGCACCGGACACCAACCGCGACGTCATCGTGCGCTACATCGTCGAGCAGGGCACCATCAACCCGAGCGCCGACGACAACTGGAGCTTCGCGCCGATGGAGGGAACCACGGTGCTCTTCGAGACCGGCCCCAAGGCGCGCGACTACATGGAGAGCGTGGCGCTCGACATCGAGGACGCGGGCGACAACGCGGACGGCTACGCGCAGTTCCGCATCAAGCTCTGAGCAGGGCAACGGGGGCGCGGCACCGTGCCCCCGTTGCAAGCGCGTCCAATGCTGTGCCGCTATCTCACCCACCCACAGATCATCGTCGATCCCGCGCTCGACGTGCCGCGCTGGCATCTGAGCGATACCGGCAAGGCACGGGTCGCGGCGCTCGCCGGCAGCGGCGCACTGGCGGGCACCACCCGGATCATCTCGAGCGGCGAGACCAAGGCGCTGGAGACCGCATGGCCGCTGGCCGAGGCGCTCGGGCTGGCCGTCGAGGTCCGCCCGGCGATGCACGAGAACGACCGCAGCGCCACCGGCTTCCTGCCGCCGCGCGAGTTCGAGCAGGTGGCCGACCGTTTTTTCGCCGCACCGGAAGACTCCGTGCGCGGCTGGGAACGCGCCGCCGATGCGCAGGGCCGGATCCTCGCGGAGGTGACGGCCAGCCTCGCGCAGCCCTGCGAGGGCGATGTGCTCTTCGTCGGCCATGGCGGCGTCGGAACGCTGCTCTGGTGCGCGCTGGCGGGCGTCTCGATCAGCCGCGTCCACGACCAGGGGCCGGGCGGCGGCGGCAACGTCTTCGGCTTCACTTGGCAGCCCTGCGCGGTGCTCTCGGCCTGGCAGCCGATGGAACGCCTCAGCGCCTGATCACCCCGGTCTCGACCAGCTCGTAGTGGCGGATGAGCCGGCTTTCGACCAGGTCCTCCTCCGCCGGGTCGACGTGCGGCCGGGTGTAATCCTCGTCGGTGAAGGCCTTCAGCGAGGCAAGATCCCGCCAGACCATGACCACCGAGAACTCGCGCGGGCTTTCGGGCCGCGCTGCCCCCGGCAGCACCTCGACGATCCCCTCGGTGCGGCGCAGCAGCGGGATCGCCACCTTGTGGAAGAACTCGGCGAATTCCTCTTCCTTGCCCGGCCGGGTCACGACCTGGAAAACGCGCATGATCATCGAACCACCCTCCTTGCTACACGGGGTTCCGGGGGTGCCTGCCTGCCTCAAGGGACGCCAGCATAACACGAAATCGCAGCCTCGACATTCCCCCTCGCGGCGGGTCACATGGTGCCGTCTGACCTGGAAAGGCCCGCAATGACCGCACCACATCCCTTCGCCGCCGTCATCTTCGACCTCGATGGCACGCTCGTCGACAGCGAGAGGGTCGCGCTCGAGGCCGGGCGGCGCGCCTTCCTGCGCTTCGGCGAGACCGTGGCGCCGGGCTTTCTGGAAGGGCTGATCGGGCGCGACCGCAACGCCGTCGCGGCGGCGCTTCTGGACCGCTACGGCCACCTCGACCAGCCGGGGCTCGTGCAGGCGATCCGCGAGGAGAGCATCGCCCTGCGCGAGGCCGAGGGTCTGCCGCTGAAGCCGGGAGCGATGCTGCTGATCCAGCAGATCGCCGCGCTCGGCCTGCCCATGGCGGTGGCCACCAGCTCGGGCGCGCAGGAGGCCGAGCGCAAGCTCTCCCTCGCCGGGCTGCGCGCGCATTTCGCCGCGGTGATCGCCTTCGACCATGTGCAGAACCCCAAGCCCGCGCCCGATCCCTACCTCCTGGCCGCCGAGGCGCTCGGCCATGCGCCCGAACTCTGCCTCGCCTTCGAGGACAGCGACACCGGTGCCGCCAGCGCCCGCGCCGCGGGAATGCGGGTCGTGCAGGTGCCGGACATGCTGCCCAGCGACGGCTCCCATGCACACCACCTTGCGACCTCGCTGATCGAAGGCGCGTTGGCGGCCGGCCTGCCGCTGCGCCGGCGGTCGGACTCCGTCGCCTAAATTTTGATCATTCGGTCAAAGTATCGCTGACCTCAGCGATCGCATTCGCGCCCAAGGCCTTCCCACCGCCGCATTTCCCGGCATGATCATGCACAAGACGTGAGCAACACGCCGGAAAACATGGCGGCCGCGCCGCCGCAACACGGAGGAAGACCACGATGACCCCCCGCGCCTTCGCGCTGGCCGCCACCCTCATGGCTGCGGCCACCGCCGCTTCGGCCCAGACCGCCCTGCCCTTCGCGCTCGACTGGAAATTCGAAGGCCCCTCGGCCCCCTATTTCGTCGCCATCGACAAGGGCTATTTCGCCGACGCGGGCCTCGAGGTCGAGGTGACCGCCGGCTCCGGCTCGCTCGACGCCATCCCCAAGGTCGCCACAGGCGCCTTCCCGGTCGGCTTTGCCGACATCAACTCGCTGATCAAGTTCCTCGACCAGAACCCCGGCGCGCCGGTCACCGGCGTGATGATGATCTACGACAAGCCGCCCTTCGCCATCATCGGCCGCAAGTCGCTTGGGGTCGAATCGCCGAAGGACCTCGAGGGCAAGGTGCTCGGTGCGCCGCCGCCGGATGGCGCCTGGGCGCAGTTCCCGATCTTCGCCGCGGAGAACGATCTCGACACGTCGAAGATCACCATCGAGCCGGTCGGCTTCCCGACCCGCGAGCCGATGCTGGCCGAGGGCAAGGTGGCGGCGGTGACCGGCTTCAGCTTCACCTCCTACCTCAACACAGCGCGCCTCGGCGTGGATGAGGCCGACATTTCGACCATCCTGATGGCCGATTACGGCGTCGATCTCTACGGCAACGCGATCATCGTCAACACCGACTGGGCCAGCGCCAACGAAGAGGTGCTGAAAGGCTTCCTCGCCGCCGTCGCCGCCGGCTGGAAGGACGCGGTGGCCGATCCCGCCGCCGCCGTCGAGAGCCTCGTGTCGCGCAACCCCGCTGCCGATGCCGAACTGGAGACCCGCCGGCTGGAACTGGCGCTCGAGGCCAACGTGGTCACCGACTGGACAAAGGCCAACGGTTTCGGCCCGATCGATGACGCCCGCATGGCGAGCTCGCTCGAACAGATCAAGCTGACCTACGAGTTCCAGCACGATCCCGACGCCGCGCTCTACTTCACCGGCGCCTACCTGCCCGAGGGCGGCTTCCCGCTCGAGTGAGTGCCTGACGACCGACACGCGCAGGGGCGGCCCGCCCGCCCCGCGCGACATGCAGGGCAAGACATGACCAACCTCATCGAGATCAAGGGCGTGCGCCACGCCTACAAGACCGCCAAAGGGCCGCTGCCGGTGCTGGACGGGCTGGAGCTGTCGGTCCCCGAAGGCGGCTTCACAGCCGTCGTCGGCCCCTCGGGCTGCGGCAAGTCCACGCTGACCAAGCTGGTCGCCGGCCTGCTGAAGCCCGACGAGGGCGAGGTCTGGCTGCACGGCGAGAAGGTGAAGAGCCCGCGCTCGACCGTCGGCATGGCCTTCCAGAACCCGGTGATGCTGGAATGGCGCTCGATCCTGAAGAACGTCATGCTGCCGCTCGAGATCGTGCCCACCAAGCTCAGCCGGAAGCAGCAGGAGGAGCGCGCCCGCTACCTGCTCGCCCTCGTCGGCCTCGAGGGCTTCGAGGACAAGCGCCCCTCCGAGCTCTCGGGCGGCATGCGCCAGCGCGCCTCGCTCTGCCGCGCCCTGGTCCATAGCCCCGAGGTGCTGATCCTCGACGAGCCCTTCGGCGCGCTCGACGCCTTCACCCGCGAGGACCTGTGGCAGATCATGCACCAGGTGAAGGAGAAGGAGCCGTTCACCGGCGTGCTGATCACCCACGACCTGCGCGAGTCGATCTACCTCGCCGACCAGGTGGTGGTGCTCTCGGGCCGCCCCGCCCGTACCCAGTTCACCCTCGACGTCGGCACGAAGGGCACGCGCGACATCGCGCATCTCTACACGCCCGAGGCCGCGGCGATGCTGGCCATGCTGCGCCACCAGATCGAGATCGCCCAGGGCCGCGCCCCCGCCGAGGCGCCCGCCTGATGCGACCTGCCGCTTCTTCTCTTTCCAAATACGCACTTCCCGCCGCCGAGACCCGCGTCCCCGCCGGTCAGGCCGCGCAGCGGAGCCAGACATGACCTTCCGCCAGATCGCCGTCCCCTGCCTCGCCATCCTGATCTTCCTCGCGCTCTGGGAGGCGCTGGTCTGGGTCATGGGCTGGCCCAACTACAAGATGGCCTCGCCCTCGGACCTGCTGCCGGCCTACGAGCGCTACTGGAGCCTCTTCCTGACCATGGGCTGGCAGACGCTCTGGCGCACCGTGGTGGGGCTGCTGCTGGCCGTGGTCTTCGGCACGGCGCTCGGCATGGTGATGGGCTTCTCGCGCACCATGCGCGACGCGCTCTACCCGCTGCTCGTGGGGTTCAACGCCATCCCCAAGGCCACCGTCGTGCCGATCGTCGCGCTGATGTTCGTCGGCATGCACGACTTCAACACCGTGCTCATCGCCTTCATGATCTCGTTCTTCCCGATCGCCGTCTCGGTCTCGATCGGCCTGTCGACGCTCGAGCCCGAGTACCGCGACATCCTGCGCTCGCTCGGTGCCAGCCAGTCGGTGATCTTCTGGAAGATCGCCCTGCCGAAGACGCTGCCCGAGTTCTTCGGCGCGCTGAAGGTGGCGGTGACGCTGGCCTTCATCGGCACCAACCTGATGGAAATCGTCAGCCCGCACGGCCGCGGCCTCGGCGCGCTCTTCGATTCGGGCAAGACCAACTCCGATTACCCGCTGATGTTCGCGGTGCTGATCGCCTTGGCCTTCCTCGGGATCGTGCTCTACTACGTCGTGGTCGCGCTGGAGAAGGTCTTTGCCGGTTGGGCCGAGCGCCCGCAGGGGTGAGCGACGCTCACACCCCCTGCATCCGCGCCAGCAGCCAGCCCTTCATGTCCGGGTCTTCCAGCGCGTAACGCCCGCGCCCCGGCCGCCAGACCAGCTGCTTCTCGCGAAGCGCGTCCAGCGCCTTCTGCACCGCCTGCGCCGAGGTCTTGCGGCCCGAGATCGCGCCGATGCGCGCCAGCGTCTTCTCGTGGAACGGCGCGAAATCGGCGCCGTCGCGGATCAGCACTTCGAGCACCGCGCGCTGACCCTCGGTGAGGGCGTCGAAATCCGAGCCGTACTGGTCCCAGACCCGCGCCCTCAGCTCGTCCGCCCGCTCCTGCAAGCTGCGCCTCAGCCCGGCGCTGCCGGGCAGCCAGGCGGCATGCTGCTGCACCACTTCCACCAGCTTTTCGGGGCGGTGGCCAAGCAGGTCGAAGGCCTGTGCCACATCCTCGGGATCAAGCTTGTTGTCCTCGGCCAGCCGCGGGTTGATCGCCGCCACCAGCGCCTCGACATAGGGGCGGCCGAGGGTCGGGAAATCCTCGACCCGCGCGCCGTAGAAGGGCTGCTGGTTGGTCGAGACCAGCCCCGCCAGCCCGTCGCGGTTGGAGCCGGTGCAAAGCACGAAGAGCCGCGCGCCCTCGGGCCGCTGGTTCATCGCATCGCGCGCCGCCTTGAGCGCGAACATCGCGTCGAGCCCGGCTTCGGAGGTGACCGCCTGCTGCGCCTCGTCGATGATGAAGACAACGTCCGACTTCGCCCGCGCCCCGATCTCCAGCAGCGCGTCGGTGAGCGTGAGGCTCCGACCCTCCTTGACCCCGCCGATCTCGGCCCGGAGGCCGCCGATGCTGATCGACTTGATCGGCAGGGCGCGCGCCGCCCGTTCGGCGGGTGTCGGCAGCGCGGCGATTTCGGCGGCCAGCGCGTCGGCGATGAGCTGGCCCGGATCGGCCTTGCGGTCGGACCAGAGATCAACCAGCACCGGGTGGTCTCCGCGCGCCTCCAGCACGGGCAGAAGGTCACGCCTCAGGAAAGTGCTCTTGCCAGTGCGGCGCGGGGCCGCCAGCATCAGCCCCGAAGGGCTGCCCATAAGCGGGTCGAGCGAGAGCCGCTCCGCAATGGCCTCTGCCAGCTCGGTTCGCGCAACGAAAAAGCCGCCGCGGCTCTTGCCCTCACTCATCGCCATCCCTCGGGTTGATACGCGCACCCCCTTTTATAGCGCAATTGATAAAGTTGGATAGTTGCGTTGCGCAGCGGCGGGGAGCGGGCAAGTGTGCCCAATTTTATACCAATCCAGATAAAGTCAGTGAAAGCTCGGTTGCGGAGGGGCAAGCAAAAAACTCTGCGCAGCCCCCCTTGCGGACCCTGCCCCCAAGGGCCTATATCGCGGTCGAGAGGTTGGCGCGGGCGAGCGCCTCGCCAACCCGGTCAGGTCCGGAAGGAAGCAGCCGTAACGAGCCCCGCTTGGGTCGTTGTCCAGCCTCTCACCTTTCCCCCACATCGATGATCATGCGCCCTGCAGCGGCGCGATCCGTTTCCGCCGACTGCGCGACGGTAAAAGAAAAACGCGCCGGATGCCCGGCGCGTGTCCCGTCTCGACCCCAAGCAAGATCGACCCTGTTCAGAACAGCCCGGCTTCCTTGGCCAGCAGCGCCGCCTGGGTGCGGTTCGACGCACCGATCTTGCGATAGAGCGTCTTCACGTGCAGCTTCACCGTCGGCTCTCGGATATCGAGGTCACGGGCGATCTCCTTGTTGGACTTGCCCTGGGTCAGCCCCTCGAGCACTTCCAGCTCGCGCGGCGACAGGCGTTCGGCCATTGGATGGCTCGGCGTGGCCTCTTCTTGGCGCATGAAGTCCAGCGGCGCGTATTGCTCGCCCATCGCCATGAAGCGCACGGCGTTGACCAGCGACTTGGCCGAAAGCGTCTTGGGCAGGAAACCGGCAGCCCCGGCCTCGAGCACCTGCTCGGCAACGTCGCGGCTCGCGGTGCCCGAGATGATCGCCACCCGGTGCGAGCCTTCGAGCGCGCGCATCTTGTGGAAGCCTTCGAGCGCGTTCATGCCCGGCATCGAGTAGTCCAGAAGCACGAGGTCGAACTGCTCGCCCGCTTTCACCAGCGCCTCCGCCTCGGAGTAGCTCGCGACGCAGACGGTCTCGAAAGTGCCTTCACCCTCTAGGAAAATCTGCAACGTGTCCCGCAGGAGGTCGTGGTCGTCAGCGATCAAAACGCGAAGCACATTGGCCGACCTGGTTACCGCCTGCGCCATCTGCTGTGCAATCATCATCCGTCTCCCTGCAACCTACCGGCGAATCGCCGAACATCATTCTCTAAACAAATAGCAAAATACCCCGGTGATTGCGGTTAAATTATGGACAAAGGGGGGCATCTGGGCCGTTTGTTCGGCATTACCACGGGTCACCCCGGCCGCATCACGCCAATTCGCGAGCCAATCCTCGCCGTCGGGCGGCGATCCGGCTGGCAGGCCGCCGCCACGGCAATGCTGCGCGCCGCCAAAAACGCTCCTATGGAAGCCCCAAACACGCCCCTACCCGGACGGATAGGGGACCGTCCGATTGCCCCGATACCGCTTCTGTCGCGCATGTGACAGTATTTGCTCAGCCACCAAGGAGTCGCCCCATGTTCCGCCTTCCGTCCCTGCGTGCCGTGATTTCACTTGCCGTTGTCGCCACGCCGCTGGCGGCCGGGGACCTGCCCGTGCCGGAAGAAAACCCGGTTCTGGTGGTGAGTGGCGCGATCACCAACACCAATGTCGGCGGCACCGCCTCCTTCGATTACGAGATGCTCGAGGCGATGGACACGGTCACCTTCACCACCAAGACGATCTGGACCGACGGCGAGCAGACCTTCACCGGCGTGCAACTCAGCGACCTGATGGCGCTGGTCGGCGCCGAGGGCGAAGATATCAAGGCGACGGCGATCAACGACTACGCGGTGAACATCCCGCGGGCGGACTGGGTGGACGGCGGCCCGATCGTCGCTTTCCTCAACCATGGCGAGAAAATGCCCGTCCGCAACAAGGGCCCGCTCTGGATCGTCTACCCCTTCGACCAGAAGCCCGAGTATCAGACCGAGCAAATTTATTCCCGCGCAATCTGGCAGTTGGACCGCATCATCGTCCTTGACTAGGCCGCGCGGTTCATGCCCATGGAGGCATGATCAAGGTGAACCTGCCCGACGATACGTCAACCCAGAGCCGTACGACGCTGGTCCAGACCAGCGGCGCAGCTGCCGCTTTGCTGCTCTGCGTGGGACTTGTCGTGTGGCTCGGCTGGCTGGTCCTGCGCGAGATCGACGATTTCTCCGTCGCCAACTCCGACAACCTGCAATGGAGCCTTGCGCAGGCTGATGTGGAGTTCCTCCAGTTCCGGCTGGCGATGAAGGACGCTCAGGACGATCCGGCAGCAATGGAGGATGTGCGGCGGCGGTTCGACATCTTCTACAGCCGCATGGTGACGATGAGCAGCGGGCGCGTGTTCCATACCCTGCGCGAGTCTGTCCAGTCCTCCGCCCCGCGCATGCGGGTCCTGGACTTCCTCGAGACCACCGTGCCGCTCATCGACGGGCCGGACGAGGCATTCCTCGCCGAGCTGCCGAGCCTGCTCAGCCAGTCCGAGCAGGTCACCGCCGATGTCCGCGCCTTCTCGCTGGCGGCGCTCTCGGCCTTTGCCGAGGTCTCGGATGCCCGGCGCGAGGGCATCACTGAACTGATGATCTACATCGCCGCGGTGCTGCTGGCGCTGTTCATCGGCTTGACGCTGCTGGCCTACGCCATGTTCCGGCTGTTCCGCCTCGCGCAGAAGCGCGCCGATGCGGTGCAATTCGCCAGCACGCGGATGAAGACCATCGTGCAGACCTCTCCCAATGCCATCGTCGTGACCGACGAGGTGGGCGTCGTGCGCGAATTCAACACGGCGGCCGAGGCACTGTTCGGTTTCACCCGCGCCGAGGCGGTGGGGCGGCTGGCCCTCGAGCTCATGGTCCCGGCCGAGACCCTGGCCCGCCACCAGATCGGTGCGTTGGCCTTCCTCGACGAACACCGCCGTCCGCGCCCCGAGGAGCAGCATTTCGAGATCACGCTGCAAACCCGCGATCTGCACCTCTTCCCGGCAGAGATCTCGGCCGACCGGGCCGAGGCCGACAATGCGCTCTACGTGTTCTACATCCGCGACATCTCGAACTGGAAAGAAGCCGAGGAACAGCTGACCGAGGCGCGCGACCGTGCGCTGGCAGGCGAGCGCACCAAGTCGGAATTCCTTGCGGTGATGAGCCACGAGATGCGCACGCCGTTGAACGGCCTTCTTGGCGCGATGCAGCTGATGCGCGACCACAGCCTCAGCACGCGGCAGAGCGATCTTCTGGACCGCATGCAAAGCTCGGGCCGTCTGCTGCTTGAACTGGTGAACGACGTGCTGGACCTCGCCAAGTTCGAGGCCGGCAAGATGAAGGCCGAAGAAGCCCCTTTCTCGATCAACCGCCTGCTCGACGGGCTCGTCGAGACCGCGCAGCCGCTGGCGCAGACCTATGGCAACGAGCTGAACTGGCGCTGGTGCGGCCCCGAGGGCGACGGTGCCATCGGCGACGCGCGGCGTCTGCGGCAGGTGCTGCTGAACCTTGTCGGCAATGCGCTGAAGTTCACCCGCGACGGTTCGGTCGAGGTCGAGGTCGAATATCTCGATGCCGCGAAGACCGAGGTCGAGTTCCGGGTGATCGACAACGGCATCGGCATCGCCGAGAAGGACCTGACGCGCATCTTCCAGGACTTCGAGACCCTTGATTCCTCTTACGCGCGCGAAGCCGGGGGAACCGGTCTGGGACTTGGCATCGCACGACGCTTCATGCGGCTGATGGATGGCGAGATCGGCGCCGAGAGCGAACCCGGCGAAGGCAGCCTGTTCTGGATTCGCGTCCCGCTCACCCCCGTCTCCGACGTTGAGGCGGATCCCGAAGAGCCGCGCGATTGCCCCGACAAGCCGCTGCGCCCGCTCGATGTGCTGCTGGTCGAAGACAACGAGATCAACCGCTTCATCGTGCGAGAGATGCTCGAGGGCGAGAGCCACAGCGTAACCATCGCAGAGAACGGCCAGGCGGGTGTGGATACCGCTGCGCATCACCGTTTCGACGTGATCCTCATGGACATTTCCATGCCGGTCATGGACGGCACCACCGCAGCCGGTCATATCCGAAGCGGCGGCGGGGCCTGCGCCGAGGTGCCGATCATTGCCCTGACCGCCCACGCGCTGCCCGAAGAGCGCGAGCGCTTTCGGCGCGTCGGCATGAGCGCCTGCCTGACCAAGCCGATCGAGCGCCCGCTGCTGCTGCGCACCCTCGCCCAGGTGATCTCGGGCGAGATCCCCGCGATACCGGACGACGCACCGCAACCGGCACGCGCCGCGCCAGAGGGTTCTGCCCGGCCGCCGTCCGCACCTGAGATGCCCGCCTCCGGGCTGCTCGACGAGGAGCGGCTGCACGCCTTCCTTTCCGAGGTGCCGCGCGCCGCCGCCGGCAAGCTGCTGGAACGCTTCTTCGCCGAGATGGATCGCAATATCGCGGCCCTGGCAGAAAGCGCTCCGGACGACCCCGACCTTGCCCCCGTGGCGCATCAATGCGCGGGCTCCTGCGGCCCCTTCGGCGTCGAAGCCCTGCGCCGCGCGCTGGGGAGCATCGAGACCCAGACAAAGACCGGCCGGCTGCCGCAGCGGGCCGAGCTTGCCGCGCTCGCCGAGCTCTGGGAGCAGAGCCGCCGCGCGCTCGAGGCGCGACTCGAAGCCGCCTGACCCCCGCCGAAGACGCGCAACGCCGAGTCGGATAGTTCCGGCCCGGCGTTTGACACACCCCGGCGCCGCTTTCCCGCACCAGCTTCGTCACAGTCTTGCCGCGCTCTTCCCCGGCGCGGGGTAGTGCGCCTATCCGACCGGATAGGTCTCTCGCCACTTGCCCCATCGTGCTCCCCACTGGCGCGAGCGACAGCCAGCTGAATCCGCAGATAGAAATGGGTCATCGGACGCCTGTCGTTCGATCCAGACAGCCCCGTTTCCAACCCCTGCCGCAAGCAGAGAAGGATGCCCGAAGATGCCCCGCTTTTCCGTCGTCATCCCCTGCTTCAACGCCGAGGCGACCATCGCCGATACCATCGAAAGCCTGCTCGCCCAGACCGAACAGGATTGGGAGGCGCTGATCATCGATGACGGCTCCAGCGACGACACCCGCCTGATCGCGGCCTCCATGGCTGGCATCGACCTGCGCTTCCGCCTGATGAAAAACGACGGCGTCGGTCCGAGCGCCGCGCGCAACATGGCGCTGGCCGAGGCCGACGGCGAGATCATCGCCTTCCTCGACGCCGACGACACCTGGCATCCCGAGAAGCTCGCCATGCTTGACGCCTTCTTCGAGGAAGAAACCGCCGACGCCTGCTTCGGCCGGGTCACCCTGTCCGACGGCCGCACGCTCGGCACGCTGTCCGGCCCCTATGAAGGCACGCTGACGCTCGAGGTGCTCTTCGCCGAGAACCCGGTCTGCACCATGTCGAACCTGGCGATCCGCCTCGAGAGCTTCCTTTCGAGCGGTGGTTTCAACGCGGAAATTACCCACAACGCCGATCTGGAATGGCTGGTCCGCCTGATCGGGGACGGTGCCAAGGTGGTCGGGATCGACGCACCGCTGGTGACCTATCGCAGCTCGCCCAGCGGCCTGTCCTCGGATGTCGAGGGCATGAAGGCCGGCCGCGCCATGGCGTTGATCAGCGCCGCCCGCTACGGCTTCCGCAGTTCGGCCGAGAGCGAAGCCGCCTACCTGCGCCGCCTTGCCGCGCGGGCGCTGCGACTCGGCCTGTCGGGCTGCGCCACCAGCCCCGCTGGCTGGTTCTCAAACTCGCTGCGCGGCACCCGCATCCTGGCCGCCGCGCTGCTCGCCGCAGTCCTGCCCCGGCAGCTGCGCAACGTCCTCTTCTCCCGCTGATCCCCCCGGAGATCCGCCCATGCCCCGCGCGTCGATCATCGTCACGGCCAGCAATGCCGCAGACCGGCTGCAGGACACGCTGCGCAGCCTCTGTGCGCAGAGCTTTCCGGACTTCGAGATCATCGTGGTCGACGATGGTTCGACCGATGGCAGCGCCGAGCTGGCCGAGGCCTTCGGCGACCTGCGCATCCGCGTGCTGCGCCAGCGCACCCGCGGCGCGGCGGGCGCTCGCAACACCGGCATCGCCGGGGCGCGCGGCGGCTTCGTCGGCTTCTGCGACGCCGGAGACCTCTGGGCGCCCGACAAGCTTGCCGAGCATGTGGCACACCTCCAGGCGACCCCTGCCCTCGGCCTCAGCTATTCAGGCTGCGAAGTGAGCGCCGCCGATGGCCGGCACGTTGCCCTCTGGAACCTGCCGTCCCGGCGCCGCATCGGTGCCGCCGAGATCTTCAAGCGCAACCCGATCGGGCCGGCCTCGACCGTCGTGTTCCGCACGGCCGCGCTTCGGGGCATTGCCTTTCGCCCGCCGCAGGAAACCGAGCGAGACTGGTGGTTCGACGAGACCTTCCGGCAGTGCGATGCGCTTGAGCTCTGGCTGCGCTTCGCGCTGGTGACCGACTGGGAGATCGCCGGAATCCCGAAGCGGCTCTGCGCCTGCCGCATCCTCGATGCCGAGGCTCCGGCCGCGATCGGCAAGCAGCTCGCCGCATGGGAGCGCATGGTGACCAAGCTCTCGGCGCAGAACCGCCACGTGTTTGCCCGCCATACCACCGTCGCGCGCGCCTATCACTTGCGCCATCTCGCGCGCTGCGCGGTGGTCTTCGGCGATGCGACGGGCTCGGCGCGGCTGCTGCGCGCCGCGCTTTCCGTGTCACTACGGCCCCTGGGCGAGGAGCCGCGCAAGACGCTGTCCGTCTGCGCCGCGAGCCTGCGCCTCGCCGCCACCGCCGCCCCGCTGGTCACCCGGCTGGCGCGTCACACCGGCCGCTCGGCCTGACATGTTCGTATGGAGACCCAGCCAATGCTTCGCATAGCCCATCTTCACGACGACCAGAGCGCGGGCGACCAGGCCCGCTACCTGACCTTTCTCGCCTCCGATCCGGTGCTTGCCGCGACGGCAGAGCACCGCGTCATCCCGGTCTCGCGTTTTGCCGCAGGTCTTGCCAGCCTCGACGCGCAGATCATCGTCTCGCATCTGCCCCTGACACCCCAGAGCCTGCCGGGCCTCATGGCCCTGCGCGCCCGCTATCCGCGCGCCACGCTGGTACACGTCGAGTACATCCACTGCGAGGGCTCGGTCGTGGCGGCGCGAAACCGCGCGCGCCTGCGCGCGCTGCTGCGCAGCGGCTACGCGCTGTTCAACCACGTGGTTGCGCTCGGCGCGGCGCAGGCCGACTGGATGCGCCGCCACGCGCTCGTCGGCCCCGCGCAGCTTGTGGTGATCCCGCCCTGCGCTGATTTCGAACCCTTTGCCTCGCTGCCCGCCCCCTCCTGCCGGGTGCGCCGCATCAGCGCGCTTGGGCGACTGCATCGGCAGAGCGGCTTTGACATACTGATCGAGGCTTTCGGGTTCGTCACCGACCCCGAAGCCCGGCTCGACATCTTCGGCGACGGCCCGCAGCGTGCCGAATTGCGCGCTCTCGCGCGGCACGACCTGCGCATCCGGCTGCACGGCAACACCACGCGGGTGGCAGCGATGCGCCACGCGGACGCGATCGCCTTTCCCTCGCGCTGGCAGGCTTCGGCCTTGATGGCACGCGAAGCCCAGGCCGCCGGACGCCCCGTGCTGCATTCCGGCCGGGATGGCCTTGCGGATCTTCAGGGGGCTGGACTGGTGAGCGTTGCGGACCTGTCGGTCGCCGCCTGGAGCCGAGCGCTCAGCGATGTGCTGGCGACGCCACCCCAGGTCGCGGCCGCGCCGGTCGATCAAGCGCGGCAGATGACCCTTCAGGGCTGGCAGGCACTGCTCGAACGGTTGCCGAGCCGACAGCGCTCGGAAGGCTCGGCCTTCGCGACGATCTGACAGGGTGGGTCACCCGGCACAGAGCGCCGCCTGCCGCCGCCCCTGTGCGACCAGCCAATCGCGCAACGCCCGGCCCAGCGGCTTTTCCAGGCTGGCCCGGTCCCAGGCCAACCCATAGGGAACCGACAGCGGCATACGAAGATCGAAGGGCACCACGAGCCGGCCGCTCGCCAGCTCCTCGCCGATCATCGCGAGCTGCCCGAGCACAAACCCTCGCCCCGAGACCGCCGCATCGATCGCGCTGGACGAGAGCGCGAAAGTCAGCGCCGCGCTTTCGCGCGCTGGCGGCGCGGCGACGCCGCAATGCGTCGCCCAGTCGGCCCAACCGGGCACCTGATGGGCGGCGAAACTGTCCATCCAGACGATGTGCAGCAGCGGGTACTCGAAGATCTGCTCGGGTCGCTGCAACGTCCGGCCCTGCAAGAGCGCCGGTGCACAGGCCGGCAAGATGCGGTCGGTGAACAGCTCGGCATACTGGCCGTGCGGCGGCGCGTCGTCGAAATAAAGCCGGAAGTCGACGTTGTCGCGTGTGAGGTCGGGCTCGATCTCGGTGCCGACCAGCCGCACCGGCGCGCCGGGGTGCTCGGCGGTCCATTCGAACAGCCGCGGGCCGAGCCACTTGTTGGTCACCGTGGTGAGCGAGCTGATCACGAAGCCGCGGCTGTTGCGCGCCCGCGCCAGCACTTCGCCGGCGTGGGCCAGCTGTGCGAAACCCTTGGTCAGCTCTGCATGATAGACCCTGCCCCAGCTCGTCAGTTCGAGCTGCCGCCCGCGTCGCTCCAGCAGGGCGATCCCCAGATGTTCCTCGATCCTCCGCACCTGCTGGCTGATTGCGCCGGAAGAGACCCCAAGCTCCTCGGCGGCGCGGCGCACCGAACCGCAGCGGCCCACGGCCTCGAAGGCCTGCATGGCGCGCAGATGGGGCAGTCCGGGCATGGAGGTCCTTTCACGTGTCACGCGGAGTGAACCACGCGCCTCGTGCCTTGCCAAGCGGATCGGCTCAGAGAAGGAAATCGTCCACGGTCAGCTCGTCTTCGGACTGGATCAGCAGGCTCTGCGCCTCGCCGTCGATGTCGAAGCTGAGGCTGGCCGTCCCCTCGTCCTGCGTCAGCGCCGCCATCAGCGCGTCGCCATCCGCCCATTGGCCGAGCTCGGAAAGGTCGATCACGTCCTCGCCCGAGAAATCGGTGATGGAGACATTGCCTGCTGCCGCGCTCACGCCGAAGGTATCGCCCCCCGCCCCACCGGTCAGCGTGTCGTCGCCGCCACCGCCCCAGAGCGTGTCGTCGCCGTCCCCGCCTTCGAGCAGTTCGTCCTCTTCGGTGCCGGTCAGCGCGAGATGCGCTTCGCCCTCTTCGTCGAGCCACCACAGGCTGCCGCTCTGCGAAATGCTGACATCGCTGATCTCGCCATGCAGCGCGCTGTCGCCGCTGCCACCGAGCAGGTTGGTGAGCCGCTCGCTGCCGCTCGGCACCACGCCGTCGCCCTCGGCGATCTGTACGCCGTCCTTTTCGACATACATGAAGCCGGTCTCGTCAACGCCCACCGTCCAGGTCGCGCTCTCGCCCTCGATCAGCGCATCCTCGGCCACGACGTAGTGGGTGAACCCGCCTTGGCTGACCGAGAAGACAACGGCATTGCTCGGGCCAAGCTGGCCGAAGGCGATGCGGTCTTCGCCCGCGCCGCCAAATTCAAACACCTGCTGGTCCCGTGCCTCGGTCAGATCGTCGAAGCGCAGCTCCGCCTCGAACTCGAAAGCCCCGCCGATCTGCGGAAGGCCGTCGCCGGAGACCTCGGGGAGGATCGGCTCCGGCGCGCCTGCGTCCGTCTCCTCGTCATCCGGCACATGGGTCTGCGTGCCCGCTTCCGGGGTCCAGACATCCTCGCCCTGCACCAGGCTGACATCGCTCATCTCACCCCGGAAGCTGGTCGAGCCCGAGCCGCCGAGCAGGTTGATCAGCCGCGCGCTGTCGGCGGGAACGATGCCGTCACCCTCGGCGATCTGCACGCCGTCCTTCTCGATATACATGAAGCCCGAGCCATCGACACCCACGGTCCAGGTGGCGGTCTCGCCCTCGGTGATCGCATCCTCGGCGACGATCAGCGCAGTGACTCCATCCTGCACGATCTCGAACAGCACGGCGTTGCTCGGCCCGAGTTGGCCAAAGCTGATCCGGTCCTCCCCGCCGCCACCGAACTCGAAGACCCGCTGGTCGCGGGCAGCGGTGATGTCGTCGAAGCGCAGCGTGGCCTCGAACTCGAAAGCGCCCTCGATCTGCGGGAGCTCCCCCGAGGTCTCGGGATCGGGTTCAGGATCGCTGGGAACGCTGGGCTCAACGGGCTCCGTCGGCGTCTCGGGATCCGCCGGCTCGATCGGGTCCGTCGGAGCCTCCGGATCGGTGCCCTCGCCGTCCGGGCCACCCTCTGCGCTCTCTTCGCCGCCCGAAGTCCAGGTCCCGCTGTCCTGGGTGATCGTCACGGCGCTGATCTCGCCGACCAGCGTGGTCTCGCCGGCGCCGCCCAGGAGGTTGGTCAGTCGCTCGCTGTCCGCCGGCACGACGCCGTCACCCTCGGCGACCTGCACCCCGTCCTTTTCGATATACATGAAGCCGGTTTCGTCGATGCCGACGGTCCAGGTGGCGGATTCGCCCTCGACGATCGCATCCTCGGCAACGATCAGCCAGGTCGCCCCATCCTGCACGACCTCGAAGACCAGCGCCGTGCTGGGACCAAGCTGGCCGAAGGTGATGCGGTCCTCGCCTGCGCCGCCGAACTCGAAGACCTTCTGGCCCTGCGCGCCCGAGAGGTCATCAAACCGGACGGTCGCCTCGAATTCAAAGGCCCCGTCGATCTGCGGCAGCGTGCCGCTGGGCTCCACCGGGTCCGCAGGATCCGTCGGCTCGCCGGGTTCTACCGGATCAACAGGGTCCACGGGGTCCACGGGGTCCACGGGGTCAGCAGGATCAACGGGATGGGTCTCCGCCGCTGCCGGGATCCCCATCGCCTGCAACTGCGCGGCCGAGGACACCTCGGAGGCCAGCACCCCGACCAGCGTCAGGGCGACACCGCCGGGGAAGCCCAGGATCGCGTCGCCCGTGCCGTCGCCATTCGTGTCGCTCACCGTGACGTCGGCCACGTCGACCGGGTTGCCCTCGTCGTCGGTCAGCCCCGAGACATCCAGCAGGTCATTGCCGGCGTAGGTCCCGTCGCCGAGGTCGCTCGGCGCCGCGAAGCCCTGCACCGCATCGAGCCCGCCGCCGTCCGACAGCGCCAGAGTATCGGTGCCCGCACCGAGGATGATGTGCTCGACCTCGTCGTAGACCAACGTGCCTGTGCCATCGGTGACGCTGCCGATCTCGGGACTGATATGGCCAAGGTCGATGCGCAGGGCATCGGTGACCAGCGACAGGTCGAGCGTGTCGCCCAGCACCTCGTCGACGCCCTCGGCATCGACCGTGTCGTTGCCGAAGCCATTCTCGATATGGAAGGTGTCGTCCCCCCAACCGCCCCAGTAGTAGTCATCACCGGTACCGCCCCAGAGATCGTCGTTGTCGTAGGAGCCGCGCATCCAGTCGTTGCCCGCACCGCCGTAGATCGTGTCGTTGCCCTCGTTGCCCTCCAGCGTGTCATCGCCTTCGCCGCCGCTGACGAAATCGTCCCCCTCCTGGCCGTAGAGCGAGTCGCTGCCCGCGCCGCCGACCAGCGAATCGTCGCCGCCGTTGCCCGCTACGGAATCGTCGCCCGCGCCGCCGATGACCGTGTCCGCGCCCTCCCCCGCATGAACGGTATCGTTGCCGTCGCCGCCGTCGATCAGATCGTCGCCAGCGTAGCCGAGGATGCTGTCGCCCCCCGCGCCGCCCGCGATCGTGTCAGCGTCGTCGCCGCCGCCCAGAGTGTCTTGGCCCGCGCCGCCGGTCAGAAGAGTGAAATAGCTCCAGTCGGTGCCCGCCCCGAGCGCCGCGTCGAAGACCGCCGGTGCGGTGGTGTCCCCGATCAGGAAGCTGCCGCCCGCGTAATTGAGGAACAGCACGAGGTTGGCCTGGTCAAATTCGATATCGAAGCTGTCCGGGAGCGCCGAGAAATCGAGCGTATGCCCCGCCGAACTTTCGGACACCGCCGCCCAGAAGGAGGGATCGTTCCAGTTCTCCAGCGTCACCGCGTAGACCGTCATCGCACATACCTTGACTTAGCCGCCCCACACACGCGGGGACTTGGACTCATCCTGGGTCGGACTGCACCCAGAATTAAGACCGGATAAGGACGATTTGCGACAACTTTAAGGCGTCGATTTATTCGACAGGGCTACTTCGGAAACAGCTCCGGCGATGCGGCGGGATTGTCATTCAGGTGTCAGAAATACTCGGGATGCCGCAAAGAAATCTCGTCTGCCTTCGCCAGCGTCCCCGTAAGGTGCCCACGCAGTTCCGACTCGGCCTTGCCCGACTCTCCGGCCCGGATCGCCGCAACGATGCGCTGGTGATAGCCGAGGATCTCCGCCACCTTGCCCGGATCGGGCAGGTTGAGCTTGCGCAGCCTGTCGATATGGCCCGAACGGCCGGTGACCAGTTCCCAGAGCGGGGCCACGCCCGCCGCCTCGAAGAGTGCGCGGTGAAAGCGCCGGTCAAGCTCGGCGAACCCCTGCAAGTCGCCCTCTTCGAAGGCCCGCTGCATCTGCGCCAAGAGACTGTCCACCGGGGCCAGCAGTTCGGGATTTCCCGCCCGGATCAGCGTCTTTGCGACTTCGATCTCGAGCGACATGCGCAGGAACTGGGTCTCGCGGGCCTGTGCCACGTCAATCTTCGAGACTTCGGTCTTCGACTGCGGGAAGATCACCAGAAGCCCCTCTTCCTCGAGCCGCATCATCGCGTCGCGCACGGGCGTCTGGCTGACCCCGTAATAGTCGGCGATCTCGCCGCGCGACAGGTTCTGCCCCGGCTCAAGCTCGAGCGACAGGATCCGGGCGCGCAGCGACTCCTGAATTTGCTGGCTCACCGACTGGCGCTTCACCTGCCCGCGCCCGGAGCCTTCGAATGGTCCGCCTGCCATGACGTTCACGAAATCGTCCTTTCCCTTCATCCCGCCGCCTGCCTCCGACTCCTCGTAATCCCGAACCGGACAATAAACCATCCTTGTCACAGATGCACTAATATATTAGTACATGAGCAGCGGACTGGAGAAAGGCCCGCACGATTCTTCTGGGAGGACAGACGTGAAACTCACCCAAACCGCCGTTCTGGCGTTGTCGGTGTCGGCGCTTGCCGCCACCGCTCAGGCGCAGACGCTCAACATCCAGACGTCCTTTAACGCGGGCGACTTCTCGACCCAGTTCATCACCGACAACTGGCTGCCGAAGATTTCCGAGATGACGGACGGCCGCATCGAGATCGTGCTGACCCCGAACGGCTCGGTCGTGCCCGCCAAGGAAACCCCCGAGGCCGTGGCCGCCGGCGTGATCGACGGCGATTTCACCTCGGTGAACTACTTCGCCGGGCTCGAACCGGCCTATGCAATCATGGGCGACCTGATTTCTGGCTACGACACCCCGCAGCAGATGCTCGGCTTCTGCAAGGACGGCGGCGGCGAGGCGATGATGCAGAAGGCGGCGGATTCGGTGACCGGCGGCGAAGTCCACGTGATCGCCTGTGGTCCCTATTCGCGCGAGGCGCTGCCCGCCCGCACCCCGATCCGCACCTTCGAGGACCTCGCAGGCAAGAAGATCCGCTCGCCCGAGGGCCTTGCCGCCGCGGTCTTCTCGGCCGCCGGTGCCTCGCCCGTGTCGATCCCCTTCTCGGAAGTCTTCGGCGCGCTTGAAAAGGGTATCGTCGATGCCGCCGACGCCTCGGCCTACGTGAACAACGACGCGACCGGCCTGCACGACGTGGCCCCCTACCCGCTTTATCCCGGCATCCACTCCATGCCCTCGATGCAGTTCACCCTGAACACCGAGACCTGGGAGAGCCTGTCGGAGGAAGACCAGCAGGCGCTGCGCAGCTGGTGGTACGACGCGATGTTCGCCATGGCCGAGGAAGTCTCGAAGAAGGACGCCGAACTGGCCGCCCGCGACAACGAGACCGACAAGATCGAGGTGATCGACTGGGCGCAGGAAGACCGCGACAAGCTGCGCGACGTCGCCCGCGCGGAATGGGAGAAATACGCCGAGAAATCGGACCTGGCGAAAGAGGCGCTGGACGCCAACATCGCCTACATGACCGAGATCGGCCTGTTCAAGAACTGAGCCCTCGGGCTTGCCGGGCCGCCCTCCCTTGCTCCCGGGGGCGGCCCACCCCTCCTGCACATTCCGGGGAGATGCGATGAAACGCCTTCTTGCCCGCTATGCCGACGCGATGGACCGCATCAGCGTGTTCATCGGGCATGGCTGCTCTGTCCTCTTCTTTGCCTGCATCGTCGTCTCGGCGCTCGAGGTGGTGATGCGCTACGGCTTCGACCGCCCGACGCTCTGGTCGACCGAGCTGGCGATGACCCTCTGCGCCTCGGCCTGGGTGCTGTCGGTGGGCTACGTCACCCAGCGCCACCGGCACATCTCGATCACCATGGTCGAGCTGCTGGTGAGCCCGCGCACCTGGCGGCTGTTCCGGCTCGTCCAGATGCTGATCGCCTTCGGTGCCGTCGCGGTGCTGACCGCCGCGCTGTGGAAACCTGCCGTGAAGGTGCTCTCGCGCACCGAATACTCCGGAACCGCGATGAACTCGATGCAGCCGACCTATCTCAAGGTGCTGATCGTCGTCGGCTGCGCGTTCTACCTGCTGCAACTGCTCGCCAACGTCATCCGTTGGGCCCAGCACACCGAGGGAGACGTCAGCGGTGGGCATTGAAATCATCACCCTTCTCATCGTCGTCGCGCTTCTGGCGCTGATGGCGCTCGGGGTGCCGCTTGGCATCACGACGCTGACCGTCTCGCTTGGCACGGCGATCCTCTACTTCGGCGAGCGCGCCGGCTTCTTCATCGTCGCCGCCAACGTCAGCGAGGTGTTGCACAAGTACGAGCTGATCGCGGTGCCCTTCTTCGTCTTCATGGCGAACGTGCTCGAACGATCCGGCATCGCCAATTCGCTTTTCGACTCCATGGCGATCATGGGCGGGCGCTTCCGCGGCTCGGTGGCGGTGCAGACCTGCATCGTGGCCGTGGTGCTGGCCGCCATGTCCGGCATCATGGGCGGCGAGATCGTCATGCTCGGCCTCATCGCCCTGCCGCAGATGCTGCGCCTCGGCTACGACAAGAAACTGTCGATCGGCATCATCTGCGCCGCCGGCGCGCTGGCCACGCTGATCCCGCCCTCGGTGGTGCTCATCGTCTACGGGCTGGCCGCGCAGGTCTCGATCACCAAGCTCTTCGCCGCCTCGGCGGTGCCCGGGCTGATCCTTGCCGCGCTCTACATCACCTATATCCTCGTGCGGGTCCGGCTGAACCCCGCCATGGCCCCGATCTACGACATCCCCGAGACCGGCCTGCCCTTCTTCCAGCGGCTGCGCTACCTCAAGGGCGTGATCCTGCCGGGCATCCTGATCGGCGCCGTGCTGGGGGTGATCTACTCGGGCATCGCCACCGTGACCGAGGCCGCGGCCATCGGCGCCGTCGGCGCGCTGGTCGTCGCCGCCATCCGCGGCGAGCTGAAATGGAAGATGGCCCGCGACGCCATGCGCCAGACGGTGCTGACGGTCGGCTCGATCATCTGGCTGGTGCTGGGCGCGGTCTCGCTGATCGGCATCTACAACCGCATCGGCGGCGGCGACTTCCTGCGCGGGCTGCTCACCTCGCTCGACATCGGCCCGATCTGGGTGATCGTGGTGATGATGCTGATCGTCATGGTGCTGGGCACCTTCCTCGAATGGATCGCGATCATCTTCATCACCGTGCCGATCTTCGCGCCCGTGGTGGTCGATCTCGGCTTCGATCCGGTCTGGTTTGGCGTGCTCTTCGCGATGAACATCCAGATCTACTACCTGTCGCCGCCCTTCGGTCCCGCCTGCTTCTTCCTGAAGTCCGTGGCTCCGAAGTCGATCGAGCTGCAGACCATCTTCGCCGCCGTGCTGCCCTTCATCGCACTGCAGTTCGTCGGGCTGATGCTGGTGCTGTTCATCCCCGATCTGGCGCTCTGGCTGCCCTCGATGCTGGATTGAGGAGAGAGACATGAAACCCACCGACGACGACCTCACCCGTCAGGACGAAGACATCTCGGCCGCCGAATTCGCGGCCGAGGAACAGCAGGACGCGCATGATTTCGGCAACTGGCCCGAAGTCGCCGGACTGCTCTTCACCCTCTTCGTTTGCTGGCTGATTTTCGCCTTCACGGGATAGACGCAATGACCAAGAAGACCCCTGACACCCTGCGCTCGGCCCGCTGGTTCGCCCCCGACGACCTGCGCAGCTTCGGCCACCGCTCGCGGATGATGCAGCTCGGTTACGCAGAGGAAGACTTCCGCGACCGTCCGATCATCGGCGTGCTCAACACCTGGTCCGAGCTCAACACCTGCCATTCGCACTTCCGCGAGCGCGTGCAGGACGTGAAGCGCGGCGTGGCGCAGGCCGGCGGCTTCGCCGTCGAGATGCCCTCGCTCTCGGTGGACGAGAGCTTCACCAAGCCCACCTCGATGCTCTACCGCAACCTGCTGGCGATGGAGACCGAGGAGATGATCCGCTCGCACCCGCTCGACGGCGTGGTGTTGATGGGCGGCTGCGACAAGACCACGCCCGGGCTGGTCATGGGCGCGATCTCGGCCGGGGTGCCGATGATCTACCTGCCCGCCGGGCCGATGCTGCGCGGCAATTACGCGGGCAAGATCCTGGGCTCCGGTTCGGACGCCTGGAAATACTGGGACGAGCGCCGCGCCGGCAATATCACCGACGAGGAATGGCTTGGCGTGCAGGGCGGCATCGCCCGCTCGGCCGGCACCTGCATGACCATGGGCACCGCCTCGACCATGACGGCGATCGCCGATGCGATGGGGCTGACCCTGCCCGGCGCCTCCTCGATCCCGGCGGTGGATTCGGGCCATATACGCATGTCCGCCGACTGCGGCCGCCGCATCACCGAGATGGTCTGGGAGGACCTGACCCCCGACCAGATCATCACCGAGGCCGCCTGCCGCAACGCCGCCGTCGTGGCCATGGCCACCGGCTGCTCGACCAACGCCGTTGTCCACCTCATCGCCATGGCGCGCCGCGCCGGGGTGAACCTGACGCTCGACGATCTCGACGCGCTGGGGCGCACCACGCCGCTCATCGCCAACGTCCGGCCCTCGGGCAAGGACTACCTGATGGAGGACTTCTACTACGCCGGCGGCCTGCGCGCGCTGATGAAGCAGATCGAGGCGCAGCTCGACACCTCCTGCCTGACGGTGACCGGCAAAACCCTGGGCGAGAACCTCGAGGGCGCGCAGGTCTACAATGACGACGTGATCCGTCCGCTGTCGAACCCGGTCTACAAGGAAGGCTCGCTCGCCGTGCTGCGCGGCAACCTCTGCCCCGACGGCGCGGTGATCAAGCCCGCCGCCTGCGATCCCAAGTACTACCAACACGAGGGCCCGGCGCTGGTCTTCGACAGCTACCCCGAGATGAAGGCGGCGGTTGACGACGAGGACCTCGAGATCACCCCCGACACGGTGATGGTGCTGCGCAACGCCGGCCCGCAGGGCGGCCCCGGCTTCCCCGAGTGGGGCATGCTGCCGATCCCCAAGGCGCTGATCAAGCAGGGCCACCGCGACATGCTGCGCATTTCCGACGCGCGCATGTCCGGCACCTCCTACGGCGCCTGCGTGCTTCATGTTGCCCCCGAGAGCTACGTCGGCGGCCCGCTGGCACTGTTGAAAACCGGTGACATCGTGCGGCTGGATCTAGACGCAAGGCGGCTCGACATGCTGGTCTCGGACGCGGAGCTGGCCGAACGCCGCGCCGCCTGGAAGGCCCCCGAGCCACGCTTCGAGCGGGGCTACGGCGTGATGTTTTCGCGCCACGTGAGCCAGGCCGACCAGGGCTGCGACTTCGACTTCCTGCAATCCGACTATGGCCGCCCCACGGGCGAGCCGGACATCTTCTGAGGGACAGAGACAGAGGACCCGACATGAGTGACTACACCCTTTCCGACGACACCCGCGAGAAGCTTTCCCGCGTCTCCACCGCCTCGATCGCGACGCAGCTCTACAAGCGCGGGCTGCGCAATCAGTTCATCCAGGGCGTCTCCCCCGTCGCGCCCAAGGACAAGAACATGGTCGGCCAGGCCTTCACCCTGCGCTACATCCCGGCACGCGAGGACCGCAATCCGCTGGAGGTGTTCCGCAACGCAGATCACCCGCAGCGCGTGGCGGTCGAGACCTGCCCGCCGGGCCAGGTGCTGGTGATGGACGCCCGCAAGGACGCACGTGCGGCCACCGCCGGCTCGATCCTCGTCACCCGCCTCGCGGTGCGTGGCTGCGCCGGGGTGGTCTCGGACGGCGGCTTCCGCGATGCCCATGGCATCGGCCAGCTCGACATGCCCGCCTATTGCGCCAACCCCTCGGCCCCCACCAACCTGACGCTGCACGAGGCCTATGACATCAACGTGCCCATCGCCTGCGGCGACGCCGCGGTCTTCCCCGGCGACGTGCTGGTCGGCGACCGCGACGGGGTCATGGTGATCCCGGCGCATCTGGCGGACGAGATCGCCGAGGTCTGCGCCGGAATGGAGAGCTTTGAGGATTTCGTCCTCGAGGAGGTTCTGGCCGGCGCCCCGATCATCGGCCTCTACCCCTGCACCAAGGAAGAGAACCAGAAGAAATACGAGGCATGGCGCGCGAAAACCGGGCGCTGATCCGGGACCTTCCCGTTTGGGGCGCGAGATCTTCGCGCCCCATTTTGCTTTCCAACCCTCCCCAGCGATGGAGACAGACATGAGTTTCACCCCGCACGGCAAG
This sequence comes from Salipiger mangrovisoli, assembly GCF_015223355.1. GTDB lineage: Bacteria > Pseudomonadota > Alphaproteobacteria > Rhodobacterales > Rhodobacteraceae > Salipiger > Salipiger mangrovisoli. The sequence continues at coordinate 45,393 of NZ_JADFFK010000032.1, forward strand.
CACCTGATCGCGGGCGCCTGGGTGGCTGGCGAGACCAGCTTCACCTCCGAGCCGGCGCATGGTCCCAGCCACGCCTTCTCGGTCGGCACCCCGGC
>NZ_JADFFK010000033.1 GCF_015223355.1 Salipiger mangrovisoli
GGCGCAACCCTCGAACGGAGAATGCCGCGGGAGAGGCCGCCAGCCCAGTCAGGCTCACACCGCGATCATGGGGTCTAGAAGGAAGGTCGCGCCGAGCAGTTCTACCGGCACCTAGCCGAGCGTCGCAGACGCCGTAGCGTCCCGCCACCGTCCATCGACTTCGAGCAGCAGTTGCACGAAGGTCTCTGAAACGTGGGGTTATCTACACGATATCGTTCCAAAGAAGGGACCGCCGATAGCGGTCCCCTTTCGTTTACCCATCAACTCCAGTTGCTTCAGCCCGCGCTGCGGCGGCGCGCCCAACCAGCCCCCATGAGAGCCATACCGAGCAACAGCCCCGTCGCCGGCAGCGGGACGGGTGCCGGACCTTCTTCGAAGCTGATGGATCCATACAGGGTCTTGACGGCGGGGATGCCAAATATTCCGTCATCGACGAAGTGCGAGAAATCAAAGACGACATCAAGAAGACCGTCAGAGATCAAAGGCGCGAAATCTGCCATGCCAATCGTGGCGGTGCCTGTCAACGTGTAGAAATCGGCGCCGATATCCCAGAAGAAATCAAACACGTCGTCGAAAATATTGTTGTTGAGGGCAGTCCCGAGAGAGAAGTTGTCTACCGTGACATCAACGTTCTCGTACCACGCACCAAGATCGCCCATTACCGTAAAGGTGAAGGTTGCGTCGCTCAAGGTGGTCGTCGGGGTGACGAGGTCGTTAAACTCGATCAGCGGACCATGTCCGTAGGCACTTGCAGGACCAAAGTCGATTGTTGTTGAGGCGTGGGCTGCAGGTGCCGAAAGCAGCACTGCACCAAGTAGGAGGGTACGAAGCATTGAACATTCCTTACTAAGATGATCACAGATGAAAGTCGAAGTCTTCTCATGTGAAGACTTCGAGTGTGCTTCTTAATTTCAAGTAAATCACGCAGATCAAGAAACACTTCGCCGGCCACATAATTTCTAATGAAAGCTCCAAGTTAACCAGCTGACGTAATTAATACACAAATTATCACGGAAAAGAAATCACAAAATCAAAACGCTTCCTGAATTAATATCACCATTCATCAAAATTTACAACATACTCAATGAATTATTCATAGAAGGCTCTATGACATTGCGTAGAAAGAAATAAATCCATGCTGGATCTTCTTTCGATGATGGTTTCAGATTTAGTGAATCCCTTACTCTAGTCCCTAGGGATCCTGCGTCGAGTCCCATAGACAGCACAAAGGCTGATCAGCATCAATAATCCCGCGGCTGGAAGCGGAACGGCAGAAACTGATCCGAAACCATCAATCCCGCTAAGACCAGACCCCTTGTCATCCGTATTCCAACTAAATACGTTGTTCGCTGAGTTGTTCTTGATCAGCACAAAGCGAGGGTCGAAACCTCCCCACGCGAGGTAGTATTGAGCAGATCCTGTCCATCCACCAACTTTCCCTCCTTGATAACCCAGAAGGCTGCTGACTCCGTCGATCACATCCGATGAGGCGGATTGCAATTCAAAGGTGGTACCCAGAACATTCTCGACGAACGTGCGTCTCTCGAAGTTACTGTTGCTCCCATTACCATTTTCATTGCCCGTGAGACCACCGTAGCTGCGGTAAAGCCAATCTCCGCTGAGGTCGCTGAAACCATGAGGCTCAAGCCCTAGGTCCCAGAACTCGCAAGAGCCCGTGCAGGTAATTTCGACACTTTTTGTTGTTTTCTCATTTACGACGGTGCTGATGGTTGCCGCAAACGAAGCTTCCGTCTGGTAGGCCACGGCGAGCAAGATAATAGAAAAAACAGTTTTTGCCTTCATCGTCCGCTCCATCAGGGAGACAAGATAAAATACACTGAATCTTCAGTACTCCCTCGACGTGTGGAATCAAGATATTTTCGAACGCATATGTGATATTCAACTTGAAGTTGATAAATTTCGAAGCGCTTGGAAAATTTCACGCATTAGTTGCGCGAATCTTGTCATACAACACAAAAATACGGGCGTGTGTGTTTCCCGAAATATCTTTCACTGTACTGAGGAATTCTCGGAAAATATGAAGTTCGCCGCATCTTCAGCTTAGTATCTCTCCGGATATCGACGCTCATCCCTATCCCCGGCATCAATCAACGAATCTGATGTTTCAATTCCATACGACTTGTGTATGATTTTGCGGCCGGTTTGGCTAATTCCGGCGAGCTCTGCAGGGCATTTCCGTCACGGAGGGGGCTTCGGTTTTGACATAGGGCCGAAGCCTCTTTCGGTCCGAGCTCCATATGTGCCGAAATTGTTTGGCTCACCGCCCCCACGCGTTTCTAGGGTCGGCCGCGACGCTCAAACCATTTGCGGCAGAAACCGAGGAAGGCCATCTCGGGATTGCGCGGCGTCTCGCTCGCCCAGCCGCGCCATTCCTGCTCGATCATCCGCACGTCCCAGCCCGGAGCCGCCGCGCGCGCCAGGTCGTAGACCTCCGGATCGAGAGCCGGAATCGAGGGCTCTGGCGCTGCGAACTCGAGCACGGTACCGCGGCTGCGCACCAGCAGCTGGTCCTTTTCCGGGTCGAGACGGACTTCGTAGTCGGGCATGTGGCCGTATTTTTCGTCTTCCTGGGCAATCGCCGAGACCAGGCGGCGGAACTCGCGCAGACTTGAACCGGAGCCGCATTTCTTCTGCAGCGTGGTCAACCCGATGCGCCATTCTGATTGCCGGCCGCAGTGCTTGCGTGCCAATTCGTAGATGCGCCGCTCGAGAGGCTTGCGCAGGCGAAAATACTCGCGGCTCAGCGTCAGAACCTCCTGGGCGCGGATGGCATTGAAGACCCAGTCGCTGAGCTTGATCTCCACCTCCTGCATGCGCCCGTCGCGGCTCTCGCGCACGATCCGCGCGCGTTCGATCAGCCCGAAGGTCTCGAAGACCTCTTGCCCGCCGGTGGAGATATTGGTCGAGATCCGTGTGCCCGCAAGCCGCTCCATCGCCGCCTTCAGCAGGTCGTAGCCGCGACCCGTCGTCATGCGGTTGGTCGCCTTGAGAAGGTCGGAGGCGTGGAAGCGCACCACTTGCTGCGGCTCTTTTCCTTCGTTCATCCCCTTGATAAGGTTGGAGATACAGTAAATCAGGATGTCGCGGTCATGTACCGTGGCGAGTCCGTCGATCGAGGGCTTGATCTCGACGGTGATGCCATTGTGCTCATATTTGCGCGGACGCGTGTCCGGCTTGGTCGACAGCGAGAAGATCGGGTGTTCCATCGAGGCAATGTCGCCCTTCGGCGCGGCATCGAAAATGTCGCAGACGAAGAAGTCCCCCTGGGGATGTCGATCTGGAAGGAGCGGATAGTCGCTGGCCATGGGGTTCTTTCGACACTTCACACACGGACAGCCTTACAACGACACTTCACACACACCAAGCGAAAAACGACACTTCACACACACCTGTCGCCAATCTCTAAGCCTCGGCCTCCTCTCGACCGCCATCAGGTGTCTCCGACACGGCAAAGTGCCTCGCCCAGCCCGGTCCGGAAGAATCACCACTTTGCACACGCAGAATCACCACTCTGCACACAGAGAAACGACACTTTACACACAGAGCGATTCCATAAGACTCTGATATTCCTTTAGAAATGGCCGTTCTTAGAGGCCGTAACACTATATTTAACACCTAAATAACACCCACCGGCCCAGGATCTCCCCTCACCGCCGCGCCTAAACGCGGCTCATGTGGAACCGCCGAGGGCAGCAACCCCCATTCCCTCAAATGCACTTCATCGGCCACCCGTGCGCAGAGGCCTCACTTGCCCCTGAAGACCGTCTCCCTTCACGGCCATGTAGATGATGGTGACACCTCGGTCAGTCCCGCCCTCTTCCCGACACGTCCAGCATCGCCGAATGACTGTTTCGCACGCAGATACTCCCGGTAACGAATCAATAACCACGGATATGTAGATTTATAATTGTTGCCGAATACGAAAAATGTCATTTACAGGTTGTATCCAGATCTTGATCGCCATGGGACAACCGTGAAGCCCGGGAGAGAAACGTGAGCTTTCAGATGATCTTCCTCATCATCTATGCCGTTACGACGGTTCTGGCCATTGTCATGACCTACCGAGAGCAGAAGAGGAAGCAACTGAAGTCTCCGCTTTTCATTCTGATCGGATACGTGCTTTGCTCGATCTGGCCCATCGTGATTGCGTTCATCCTGATCTTTTACAGGACGCGGTCCGCGGCACCGTCGAGATAGATGCGCAGCACCCAGGATTGCCTTCACCTGTTTTCATAGAATGCCCGAGAAAGACCTCGGCGCATGACCTCAAACGGTGCTCCAAGGAGGTTCCTGCGTCGGGTCGGATTGTCTCCAGTATTTCCAACTCTCCATCCCATGCAGCCGCCGTATTCTGAGGCTGCTTCTTTCCGCTGCGACCCCGCGCAGAGGGCTTGCAGAGAAAATGTTCGGCAGGTGGTGGCGAAACTCCCATTAGGCGCTTTCCGCGCGCAGCAGTTAACCAATTCTTAACCATTTCGCGCGAAGCCTTATTTCCGTCATATTCGAAAGATTGCTCGGCCTGGCGCCGAGATCCGGACATCGCTTTCCACAGAGAATTGCGATCCCCGTGAAACCGTCCGTGACCGGGGCTGGGCGACGTACGGATTGATTGATCGACGCGACGGAAAAATAGGCTGGCGTCCATGCCAACCTCTTGGCCAGGAAGTGACGCCAAGTATAACGCCGATATTCAGGCGACAAATCCTGATGTCTTCTCGAAATTTTATTGACCGGAAGCGTTCATTGAATTTACGGAAACAGTCCTGAAATGCTGAAATTTTTATACGCATTATCCAAGATAATCAGTGTTTGATGTGCGGAATGATTTGCGTCCTCGAATATAGATGTTACGCCTGAGGAGAAAAATGTGTCTTTAATTGGGCGCCTTGTTTGAAGTGTCGGGGAGGACCTGAATGTCCGTCCCGACCGCTGTGAAGTCCGATACGAGTAACTGGTATGACATTTCTGGAGTTCGACGATAAGTCGACTGTAACGAGATCCCCGCGATATGCCGGCGAGCGATTTGGCGAGGTTCTGTTCGATCCTGGTCCCGCCCAAGCGCAGGGCATGTACAAGCGGATCGGAAAGCGGATCTTCGACATCACGCTTGTTCTTGTCGCGGCACCGATGGTGCTCGTATTCCTGCTGCCGCTGGTTGCGCTTGTCGCCGCAGACGGCGGTCGGCCCTTCTATTGCCAGATGCGGGTCGGCATGAATGGCCGCTCTTACCGGATGTGGAAACTGCGCTCGATGGTGCCCGGAGCCGAAGCGCTGCTCCAGACGCATCTCGACAGTTGCAAGGACGCTCGTGACGAATGGCTCCGCGACCAGAAGCTGAAATGCGATCCACGGGTCACCGGCGTTGGTAAGTTCCTGCGCAAGGTCTCGCTCGACGAATTGCCACAGCTCTGGAACGTGCTGCGTGGCGACATGAGCTTGGTCGGCCCCCGGCCGATGATGGTCGAGCAGCGCGCGCTCTATCCCGGACACGACTATTACACGCTCCGCCCAGGCATCACCGGCCCCTGGCAGGTGTCAGCGCGCAACGAGAGCAGTTTTGCTGACCGGGCTGCCTACGACAGTAGGTACTGCCGCGATCTCTCGCTGAAGACCGACCTGCGACTGCTCGTCGCGACGGTGCGGGTGGTCCTGGGGGGCACCGGGCACTAGCCCGGTACGCATCTTGCGGTGAGGCATAGCTGCGGCGGCGCTGGACGGGACAGGTGCCTTAGACAATGATTTGAGAACCCCTCATCCCTTTCTCATTGCCCAAAAAAATGCCATTGCAAAGCTTGTCAAAAACAATTCCCGCATGGGGCGCCTAAATTCTCTTTGGGATATCGTTTCGGGGCAGCGTATACTGATCCGGCCGATCCGCGATGGAGGTTGTATTTGAGCCGAGATGATAGATATCAATCCCCCGAACCACGGCGCGGGTCAACGGGATTGGGTTTCGCCATCGTCACGGTTTTTGGCATATTCACCTATGCCTCGGCATTCGTGCTCTGGAAGCTCAACCTTAGCGGGATAATAATCCTAATATTTCTCCTCGTTGCTCCTGCCCTCATGGTGATCGGTCTCTTCGTTGCATTCCTTCTGCCCACGAGGTTTCCCCACCCCCATAGCCTGGACTTGGAGCAGAGCGAAGACACACGGGCGGTCGCGGGTATGACGGGAGACAAGGCGCAGGCGCCTGAAAAGAACGGGAACTGAGCGGAAATCCGCGCCGCATGACGACAAGCCGCGACGCAGATGGAACTTGCCCGATGGACATCGGGGGGGCTGGGAAGCCGACACCCTTGATGATTGGTGGAGGAGCAGCGCTAGAAAATCCCGAATCTCCCTTTGTTGCGTTGATAAATCATGAGTTGTTTAATTTTACGATATTCCACCTGGGGTTTATTTCGTGATAGCTGGTATGCGAAGTGTCTTCTTTCGAATGTTGTATTTCACCCTGCCTTCCGGGAGCGCGTCGCTCTTGTAAGGTTATATTAACTATGGGTAATTTCCGTAAATTTGCGAATTTATTTTTGGAGAAATTGTCAAAAGCGAGATTGGTTTTGCCTCTTAAACTTCAAATTCCGGCCATCAGAAGGTACTGATCCGCCCCGAAGGTCTCACTGGGATTTCGAACCGTGAGGACTGGCAATGGCGACCACCGAGGGTGTTTCCGGGACGATGATCGTCTCGTCGCAGGCAGAATTCGAAGCAGCCTATCGGGCTTTGTCCACCGGCGTCGGCGGGCAGATCCTGCTCAGATCAGGAGAAGAGTATTCCCTGAGTATCCGTGACGTCGGAGATGTCGTGGAGAGTGCCGCGGTGACCATTGGCTCACTCGATCCATCCGACCCGGCGCTGATCAAGAGCGTCCAGATGTCCGGTGCCGAGAACATCACTTTCGAGAACCTCCGGTTCAATGTGAGCGGGCAGGAGGTTTCGGGAAGCGGATATCTAGTCAACATCAGCAACTCTCAGAACATCACGTTTCGGAATTCGGTTCTGAGTTCAGATGCGGAAGGGCCGCTCGGCACCACAGACGACTTCGCCGAAGGTGCCATGCTTGCGCTCGTCAGAAATTGCGATGGGATCGCCTTTGAAGATAATGAGGTCTACGGGTTCGACCACGGGTTTGCCTTCCTAGACAGCTACAATGTATCGCTCGTGGGAAACGACATCCATTCGCTTCAGGGTGACGGGATCCGGATCGGCGGCGTTTCTGGAATGCTGATCGAGGGCAACCACCTGCATGATTTCCTTGGCGCGACACAGAGTGCGAACCACTCCGACATGATTCAGCTCTGGGGTACCCGGATCAATGTCAACAACGAGGACATCGTCATAAGGGAGAACTTCCTGGATACCGGAAACGGTGCCAACTACCAGATGATTTTCGGCCGGAATGAAGCCTTCGACGACAACGGGTTTCTCTACAAGGGCATCGTTGTCGAACACAATCTGCTCTACGGGGCAAATTTCCACAGCATCTCGATTGTGGATACCTCGGGCATGATCGTGCGCAACAATACGGTGCTCTACAATCCCGACGCCTACAACATCTTCGCCGATGGCTCCGAAACCCAGTCGCTCGCAACCGGGATGATACGGGTCGGCGGGGAGGGCGCGATCATAGAGGACAACGTTGCCCATGCGATCACCGGCGGCGGTGTCAATTATGTGCTTGGCGCGGCCTCAACGCTACAAGACAACGACTACCGCGCTCACTTCGTCAATGTCGAGGCAGGCGGAGACGGCGACCTGCGCGACCTCATGCTGCGTCCGGACAGCCCGCTGAACGGGGTGGCGGGCAGCCGGCTGACCTGGGCGACCGACACCGCCGAGGAGCTGACCGCGGTCGCCGACGTGACAGTGTCGCAGGCGGACAAGTCATTGGTCACGCTCGATGCGGGCTGGTCGCGCGGTCCGGACGGCTACGTGGCACCGCTCGGCGCCAGCTTCTCGTGGAGCTTTGACGATGGCAGCAAGGCCGAGGGGGTGAGCGTCACCCATGATTTCGGAGGCTCCGGTCGGCATGGCTATACCCTCACCGTCACCGCAGCGGACGGCAGCCAGGACGTGATTGCCAGGTCGATTGAGATCGAGGAGGTGGCGGTTTTCGACCTCAGCTTCGCCGAGGGGGCCGTCCAGGACGATGCGGGTACGGGGGCGCTGATCCAGCTCAAGGATGCCGTCGTTCTGGACGATGGTTGGTTGGAGGTGGGAGGCCGCGAGAGGCTCGAAGTCACGCGCAGCACCGAGGGGCTGTTCAACCTTTCCAGCTTCAATTTCGGGCTTACCGTGGATCGTGCCGAGGGCGCGAGCGGTGTGCTGGTGGATTTCCCGGGGACGTTCGAGGCGCGGATCGACGCGATGGGCCGCGTAGAGTTCTGTCTCGAGACCGATGAAGGCAGCTTCCTCATCACCAGCGCCGCAGAGATCTTTGCCGACAATGCACCCCACCGCCTGAACTTCGTCTTCGACGGCGCGGCAGGCACGCTCTCGATCGAGGTCGATGGTGAGCTCGACTCTCAGATCGAGGCGCATGGGATCACCGCGCCCAAGCAGTCCTGGGGCCTGACCATCGGCAATACGTGGCACGATGGCGTTGATGCGCGGGTTCAGACTATCGCGCTCTATACCGAGGCGGAACCGGATGCGCTGAATCCCGAGCCGGATCCTGCCGTGGAGCTGGTGCCGGAACCCGGCATTCCCGACGTGATCGGCAGCTTGGCCTTCGAAGGGGGCGAGGCGCAGGGCGAGGGGATTTTCTATTCGCTCGACGAGCCGGGGGCGATCACCGATGCAGGCGTCGATCTCGCGCTGGGAACGCTGACGTTGACGCGCAAGAACGCGGTGCTCTACGAGGCCGAGAGCTTCGGGCTGTCCTTCGATCTGACGCTCAAGCCCGGCGACAGCGCGGGCACGGTGGCCTATCTGCACAACACCCTCGAAGTCGATCTGGACACGGCGGGCCAGCTTGTTCTGCGGCTCAATACCGAGAACGGCTGGAAACAAATCGGCAGTGTCGGGCTCGAGCTCGACGACGGGGCGGCGCACAACGTGTCGATCCAATACGACTCCGATGCCGGGCTCATGCAGCTGGTCGTCGATGGGGAGGTTGCGGCGAGCGGCAGTCAGACCGGGGCGACGCCCCAGGTGAAATACTGGGGACTGAGCTTCGGACATCCCTGGCAGGAGCAGGACGCCGGCGTTTACGTCGACAATATTTCGATATCGGATCAAGGACATACCGTGCAATTCGCCGCCGTCGAGGCACTGCAGGCCGAGACGGCTGACACAGTCGCGCTGCTTCTGGATTTCGAGGGGTCGATCATCGCCGACAAATCCGGGTCCGGTGCCACCGTGTCGACGACGGACGACCTGATCAGCATCGAGGAACATGCGGATGGATCGCAGTTCGTCGACATCTCCAGGGGCGGCGCAGTGCATGTGGCGCGGACCTACGACGCGCTGTTCGGGCAGGACAGCTTTGTCTTCGATTTCACGATGCGCAGCGATACCGCCTCGGGGCGCAACGTTTTCGGAATCCGGAATTCCTTCCAGCTCGACGTCGATCAGGATGACCTGGTGTTCAAGATCACCACGAACCAGGGAAATTTCTCGGTTGCCACCGAGGGAGATATCCTGGCCGATCATGACTGGCATCGAGTGGAGATTGCCTATTCCGAGGCGGTGGGGTTGCTGCAGATGCGGGTCGATGGCGAAGTTGCGGCACAGGCCGAGGTCTCCGGGACGACGCTTGAGCGGCAGTATTGGGGGCTTGATCTGGGCAATATCTGGAGCGGTGGGTTTGACGGAGCGATTGATGACTTCGCCTATGCCACGGATGTGGACAGGCAGCTTTTCCACCTCGGTTGACGGCGTTTGCGGGGCGGCCCTGGCGAAAGGACCGGTCGGCAAAAAAGCAGCCGTGGCTTCACGGCTGCTTGTGTTTTCTTGTGCAGGACCGTCGGATGCGCCGACCAGCGCTCAGGCGGCCGGCTTCTCAGCGGCTCCTGTGCGGCGGCGCGAGACGGCCAGCCCGCCGAGGGCGGTCAACATCAGAAGCGCGGCGGCTGGAAGCGGCACCGCTTCGAGGGTGAAATAGATGCCCCTCAGCGCATCGTCTGCAGTGTAGTTGACGGTCAGGATGGACCACGCGCCCTTGAGCGGTGATGCACCCTCGGTGATGGACAGATGCTCAAACGTGGTTTTCAGGACGGCGACCTGATAGCGGAGCGTATCGGCAAGATCATTATAGATATTGACGATGTATTGCCCACCCTCGGTCCCGTGCTTGGGGGCGAACTGGAACGCTTTCGAGGTTCCGTCAGAGAAATTCCATACTGAGCCGCTCAGTGGGTCCTGGAATGCGTAGTCGGTTGTGGTGGCCGACGCGGAAATCGGTGCCAGCGCAAGTGCGGCTGCGGCAGCGATATATCGTAGTTTACTCATCATGAGCTTTATTCCTCGGCAAGAAGGCGTCCTAAGTAAGTTTCGAAATACCTATATTGAGGTCGCCTTCAAAACAACATATTTAAGACAAATTACTGAAATCAGTCTTATATTCGCCTTGATCGATGCAAATTTCCGGGCATCTATGGAAAATAGTTAATTTCCGTTAACTGTTGTCGGAAACAGTATTGGACGGTTTGGCGAACTGAATGCCAAGTGGAAAGAATGTGGCAAGGGGCGTTGTGCGATGCCCCCTGCCCTACTCCGGGCTTTCCGTGCCGGGCAACGCGTGTATCAGGCCAGACCGACAATGCCGGTGGCCGTTGTGCCGCTGGCCCAGACCCGGCTCACCCGCACCGGGAAGGGGACTCCGGCCGCGAGGTAGAGCGTGGCGGTGCTGCCGCCGAGAGTGGTGACCTGAACGGTTCCGTTTCCGGCGACGCAAAGCGCGCGGGTGGCGGTGGCGAGATCGGCGGCATCGTCCGGGGTGATCGCGAAGGCCTGCTCGGCGGGGCTGCTCAAACCGGCGGCATGATTGGCAAATGTGTCCGACACGACCGTGTCCTCCTGTGGCTGGATTGATCCCCAGCACTAGAGCGCGCAGCGATTAGCAACGTCTTGCGGCAGCGGTCGCTGCCGGGTTGGGCCGCGGGCCAAATGGTCGGAACGATCGGCTCGTCGGGCCGGGGTGTTTATAGGGTGTTTATCTGGTGTTTAGGGGATTCCGGTGTGAATTTATTACAGTTATTACAATAGCTTGCGCGCCTTTTTTTTAAGGTTCGCGTGTGTATTTCCCGAACTCGCCGTGTGCATATCCCGATATCGCGCGTGTGTTTCCCGAGTCATCGCCTTTTGCAACCTGATGCGAGGGCCTCCCGCGCGGGAGGTCCGCGCAGCTGTGTCTGATCTCCGAAATCGGCGGTCTGCCGGCCCCCGAGACCGGCTTTGGAGGGGAGAAAAGCAATGCGAAATACGCTTTGTCTGGCGCCGGGGGGCCGACACCGGCCGGAGAATGGCGCGCCGGGGGACGGATCCTGCGCGATGCGTGTGTGTTTCCCGACAGCTTGACCACGCTTTTGCGAAAGGGTTGCGGCTTTCCGGGGGGACATCGATCCAGCCGGCGTTTCCGGGCTCGGGGCGTTGTAAACCATTTATTAACCTCCTCGTGCGTGTGTGTTTCCCGAACCTTTGCCCACGCCCCCTGCCCTTCCGGGCTTTGGCGGCTGTCCCCTTCCCGTGGTGCCCTATCGTGTCGATGTCCTTCCGCTGCCAGTTGCCTCCCAGCACCTTCCCAAATCGCCTGGGGGCCGCCCATGAGCCCCCCTGCCCTGTCCGGGCGCACGGGAGCTGATGTCTCATGGCGGATCAGCTCAAGCCGTTGAGGCATCCCGATGGCGATCTCTTCGTCTGCGACATCACCGATGCGATCCTCAAGGATGACCTCGCCTCGATGGAGCACCCGTTCTACGCGCTCTCGAAGAAGCCGGACCGCGAGCCGCGGCGCTACGAGCACAACGGCCAGTGGATCGAGTTCCGTCCGTCGATCAAGGGACTGCCGACGATCTACGACAAGGACCTGATCATCTACGCGATCTCGCAGCTGATCGCCGGGATGAAAGAAGGCCGGCCGCTCTCGAAGCGCGTGCAGATCGATCCCTATGCCTTCCTGGTCTTCACCCAGCGCGGCACCGGCGGGCGCGACTATGACGCGCTTTGCGACAGTCTCGACCGCATCGACGGCACGCGCTTCCGCACCAATGTGCTGTTCGGCGGCACGCGCACCGACGAGTGGATGGGCATCATCGACGGGGCCCGCATGGAGACCGACGAGGCGAGCGGCAAGATCCGCAGTCTCGAGCTGCGGCTGTCCGACGTGGTGATGCACTCGATCGAGGAGATGGACGTGCTGACGCTGCACCGCGATTACTTCCGGCTGACCCGCCCGGTCGAGCGCCGCATCTACGAGATCGCGCGCAAGTCGGTGGGCCATGACGAGAGCTGGTCGTTCCGCATGCACACCCTGCACCACAAGTCCGGATCCAAGGGCTCCCTGCGCGAGTTCCGCCGGCAGCTGAAGCCGCTGCTCGACGGGGACCACCTGCCCGACTACCGGGTGCTCTACGATGCCGAGCGCGATCTGGTGACCTTCGTCAATCGCAATACCATGCCGGCAAGGGGCGGTCGCGAGGCGGGCACCGTCGGCGCGCTGCTGGCGCGGCTGAGCGGCGAGGTGTTCGGGCGCGCCCGCGCCGTGGCACCGGGATGGGACGTACACATGCTGTCGGAGAAATTCGCGCTGTGGTGGCTGCGCACCGGCAAGCCCGCGCCAGCGGATGCGGATGCGCTGTTTCTGTCCTTCTGCAGCAGCTGGGCCGAGAAGAACCAGCTGCCCTAGCCGGCGTTGGCTGCCCCCCCCTGCCCTGCCTGGTCCGCAGCTCCTGCCGGAGCGCAGAGGGTAGAAGGGTATCGGATAGCTAGACGATAGGTAACCGATAGCTAGGGGTTATCATCGAGGATGCTATCGGGAAGCTAGCGGAGAGCTATCGGGAAGATATCCATAGGATAGCTGTTACAGGTCAGGCCATATTTAGTGGATAGCTATGATCTAGCGCAGAATATCTGCCACCGTGTTGCCCCTGCGCCCGTTCCGTCGCGGCGCGCAAGCCGATAGCTAGCGAGAAGCTACCAGGCTGTGCTAGTCTCGTCGCACGGCAAGAAAACCAGACAAGAACAACAGAACAACAGAACAACAGAGCAGCAGGAGGCAGTACATGCCCGTGATTTCCTTTGCGAACCCGAAGGGGGGCGCCGGCAAGACCACCGCCGCGCTTCTCCTTGCCTCGGCGCTGGCCAGCCGCAAGGCGCGGGTCACCATCCTTGACGCCGACCCCGAGCGCTGGATCACCCAGTGGTCGCAGCTGGGCGACCTGCCCGAAACCGTCGAGATCGTCAGCGACATCACCGAGGACAGCATCGTCGACCAGATCGATGCGGCGGCGCGCCGCGCCAGCTTCGTGATCGTCGACCTCGAAGGCACGGCGAGCCTGATGGTGGCCAATGCCGTGGGCATGTCCGACCTCGTGGTGATCCCCAGCCAGGGCGGCTCGATGGATGCCAAGGGCGCAGCCAAGACCATCAAGCTGGTGCGCAACCAGGAGCGGATGATGCGCCGCCAGATCGCCCACGCGGTGCTGATGACCCGGACCTCGGCGGCGGTCACCAGCCGGTCGCTGAAAAACGTCATCGGTCAACTCGAGCGGGCGCAGATCCCGGTCTTCCATACCCCGATTGTCGAGCGCGCAGCCTATCGCGACATCTTCGACTACGGCGGGCTGCTCACCGATCTGCCCGACGACAAGGTCAGCAACCTTGGCCGCGCGATCGAGAATGCCGAGGCCTTCTCGGGCGAAGTGCTGGCGCGGCTCAAGGATGCGCGCGCGGCGCAGGAGGTGGCGTGATGGACGGCCGCGAGCGCGCCGACCTGGGCTTCGGTTCCGAGCTCGACGACTTCGATCCCGAGAACTGGCAACCGCAGCCGCGGCCCGCGCCGCAGTCTGATCCGAACCTCAGGAAGCTGGCCGAGGCCTCGGGCTTCCGCAGCCGCGAGGCGGCGGTGCCAGTGTCCGCGGGGCAGGGGGCTCCGGTCGCGGGACCGGCAGCGGTGCCGTCCCGCGCCGAGGTGGCCGAAGCGCCCGCACCGCTGCGCCGCCGTCGCACCGGACGCAACCAGCAGTTCAACCTCAAGGCGCGCCCCGAGACGATCGAGGCCTACTGCCGCATCGCGGACGCGCAGGGCTGGGGCTTGGGCGAGACGCTCGAGCAAGCGGTGGCGCTGCTCGAGGAGAGGTTCGGGCGCGGCTGAGGCGGTGGCGACCGGGGCAGGGGGGCGGATCAGTCGGGCCCGTAGCCGTAGCCATACCCGTCGCCGCTCTGCCCGCCCTCGCTGAGCCGGCACTTGTTGAGCACCACGCCGAGCACATTGGTCTGCGAGGCGAGCTCGCGCTCGCAGCGGTCGATCTCGGCGATGGTGCTGCGTTCGGCCGCGGCAACGATGAGCACGCAATCCACGTGGCGCATGAAGGCCATCGTGTCATCGGTCGAAAAGACCGGAGGCATGTCGAACAGCATGATCTGCGGCTGGTAAGTGGTTTCTATGGCCTGCAGCGCGCGCGCGACCGACTCCCCCAGCAGGATGTCCGAGGCATTGCGCACCGGGGTGCTGCTGGTGGCCAGCGCGAGCCCCTGGCCGACGCGGCGACCGGCCTCGGCAAAGGCGAGTTCGCCGGTCAGAAGCTTCTCGACGGACTGGCCGCCGGCCTCGCGGCCCGGGCGTTGGCCCAGCAGCGCGTCCTGGCTCGGGCGGCGCATGTCCATCTCGATCTCGACCGTCCGCGTGGCGGACTGCCGGGCGATCGACAGCGCAAGATTCAACGCCACCGTGCTCTTGCCGCAGGAGGGCGTCGGCGAGGTGATGGCAAGGCGGCGCCAGCCGTTGTCGAGCATGGTGCGCAGCGTGCGTGTGCGCAGCATGTCGAAGGGCGTCGCCTCGGGGGTGGCATGCAGGGTGACGATGCGGTTGCGCTTCAAGCTTCGGGAATCGAGGCGCAGTTCGGGCAGCGTGCGCCAGGCGGTCTCGACCTGGCCCCCGGCCGCTGGCTGGGGGGCGCTTCGGGCGACTTGCTGGTGGCGGCGGGCTTTGTTGATGGCTGCCTGCAGGCGTTCCATGGTGATCTACCTGTTCAGATGAGGTGGCCGAGATTGACCTTGTCGAGAACGCGTTCGACGACGGATTGCAGCGGGGTCACATGCTGGTCGATGTACCAGAGCCCGCCGGGTATACCGACCATCAGCACCAGTGCGGCGCTGAGCGTGATCGTGCGTCGGCGCAGGTGCTCGCGCTGCGTGACCATGTAGGGAATGGTGGCAAAGGTCTCGATGCCGAGCCCGGCGCGGATATCCTTCGGGCGCCGCACCGCGGAATTGGTGACCTCCATGAGTGCCACGAGCAGCAGCCCGAGCGTAAGCCCTCCGGTCAGCCCCACGGCAGAGATCAGCGGACGGTTGGGGCTGGTCGGTCGGCTCGGCGGCACCGCCTGCTCCACCACCGAGATGCGCTGTCCACGCGACATCGACTCGATCATGCTGCCGGTCTCCGCGCGCGCCTTATTGGCCACGGCGGTGTTGTACTGCTGCTGGAGGTTGGCATGGGTGCGCTCCAGCGAGGCAAGGGTGATGGCATTGGCCGGTGTCTGCTCGATGGTCTGGCGGATCTCCTCCATCCGCGTTTCGGCCGAGCTTTGCTGGGTCTCGATATAGGCGATCTGGGCGTCGAGATCGGCCATCTGTATGTCGAAGAGCGACGTCTCGAGCTGCGGGAGGGCCGAGCCCTCCTGACTGTCAGGGGGCGGTGAGGCGGGACGCCGCGCGAGCGCCTCCTCGGCGGCGGCGATCTGCGAGCGCAGCACCGCCATGCGCGGGTTGTTGTCGCTCAGCACCGCCGACAGCTGGGTGTGCTGCGCGCGCAGATCGGCAAGCCGGGCCTCCTCGGGGCTGCGGGGCGCGGCGGCGGCAATGCCGGAGGCGGACATATTGGTGCGCCCGGTTGCCTGGAACAGGGTCACCAAGCGCTCGCGCCGCTCCTGCAAGGCGGTCTTCTCGCGTTCGAGCTGCACCTGACGCTCCTGCAGCGCCGCCTGTTGGCCGCGCCGGAAGTCGAGGCTTTCCGGCAGGGATTCCAGGTTGTTCTCCTGGAATTCGAGGATCTGCGCACTGACGCGGGACAGCTCGGCCTCGAGCCGTTTGACCTCTTGGGTGAAGAAGTCGAGCGTCTGGCGCGCGACCGCGGTGCGCATCTCCACGTTCTGTTGCAGGATCAGGGTGACGATCTCATTGGCGGTCTCGGCCGCAAGCCGTGCGCTGTTGGCGCTGAAGCTGACGGTCACGATGGTCGCGTCGCGCGGTCCACGCGTGTTCTGGCCGCCAACGGTCACGATGCCGATGCGTGCGCGCATGTCGGTGACCTTCTCGTCGGGGCTCATGGCGTCGGCGGCGCTGTAGATGTTCAGCCGGTTGGACAGCTCCAGAAGCACCTCACGGCTGAGGATGCGCTGGCGGATGATCTGCAGCGCCTCCATCTCCCCGGTCTGCACGGTGGTCGCGGCGAGATTGCCGGGGATCTGCTCGGATTCGACGATCAGCGTCGCCTTGGATTCATAGACCGGACGCAGCGTCAGCGCCACGGCCACCCCAAGCGCCGCTCCGAAGGCCGCCAGGATGACGAGATAGGGCAGGCGGCGCCGAAAGATTTTCCAGTAATAGCCGAAATCCATTGGGGAGCGATCCTAGTTGATATCGTCAGTGCCGCGTGTTGCGGCGAGGCCGGCGGGGCGCACGAGCCGCAGCGGCTGGCCGCGGTCGGCGCAGAGGAACAGCTCGTCCTCGAGGATGCGGCGGATCGTGGCGGGTGTGACGGTGGGGGTTTCGTCGACGAAGGCATAGAGCAGTGCGAAGTCGCACAGCTGGTTGACCAGACGCGGCGTGCCGCCGGTGATCTCGAAGATCAGCGGCATGGTGTCGAGGTCGAAGAGCCGGCGTTTCGCCCCGGCGACGCCCAGGCGGTGCTCGATATAGGCCCGCACGTCGGCCTCTGACAAGCTGGGCAGGAAGACATTGGCCGAGATGCGCTGCGCCAGCTGGCGCATGTCGGGGCGCATGACCATGTCGCGCAGCTCGGGCTGCCCGAACAGCACCATCTGCACCAGCTCATGGTCGGCGAAGTTGATGTTGGTGAGCATGCGCAGGTGTTCAAGCGCGTCGCGATCGAGATTCTGCGCCTCGTCGAAGATCAGCACCACGCGGCGGCCCTGACCATATTCCTCGACCAGCAGCGCCTCGAGCTGGTGGTAGAGCGCGGCATAGGAAACCACCGTCTCCCCGACCGGCTGGCCAAGGGCATGCAGCACCAGGCGCATCAGGTCGGCCCGATCGCTGGCCGCGGCATTGGCGATCAGCCCGATTGTCAGCTCGTCGCTGGATTTGCTCAGCATGTGGCGCAGCAGGGTGGTCTTTCCGGAGCCGATCTCGCCGGTGACCATGGTGATCGGCGAGCGGTTCACCAGCCCGTATTCGAGGATCGCCTTGGCCTTGAGATGCGCCCTCGACCAGAAGACGAAGTCCGGGTCTGGAACCAGGGTAAAAGGCTTCTTCGTAAGGCCGAAATGGCCCGTGTAGATGTCGAAGTTGAAACTCATACCGTACCCAAGTGCCGGGAAAGATGGGGCATCATGAAAAGCGTTTCCGCACCATATGGATCAGTTTTCCAGTTTTGCGCCAAAGTGCCTCAATAGAACCCCACGCCGACTGTCGTAAACGTCTGCTCTTGCGTGACGCAAGGGGAGCGAATTTTCCGGCAGTCTGACCGATGTCCGGAGAAAATGGCTCAAGCCCAATGTCGAGTAAACGGAAAACAGGAACAGCGGCATTAACTTCCCTGACGGAGTTGCGAAGTGTGGCATATTCTCCTACTGCGGGAATTTGTATTCCATCTCCGTATAAGTTTCGCAAATTTCCGAGCGTTTGTGTATTAGGTGGGGGCGGAGGGGCTGTCGTGTGGAATGTCTTGTGTGACCGTGGTGCGGAATAAAGATAGATGTTAATATTTCGTAAACTTTCCCCCCTATTTCTCGCTGTATCCCTCGTAGCGGGCTGCGAAAGCCGTGAAGAGAGAGGGGAGCGCTTTTTCCAATCCGCGCTTCTGCTGCTTGAGGAGGGTGACACCGAGCGCGCAATGCTCGAGCTGCGCAACGTCTTCGACAACGATGGGATGCATCTCGAGGCGCGCCGGCTCTATGCCAGACTGCTGCTCGAACACGGCAGGGCCCAGGAGGCCTATGGCCAGTACCTTCGTCTCGTCGAGCAATATCCGGATCTCGTCGATGTGCGACGGCAGCTCGCCGAGCTCGCGGTTGACGCCGGGAATTGGGAAGAAGCCAGGCGCCACGGCGAAGCCGCGATCGCGCTCGATCCGGAGCATCCGGCGCACCGAGCCTTGAAGGCACTCCTCGACTACCAGGCCGCACGCCAGGCCGGAGACGACGTGACGGCGGGCGAGGCGGCGGAGCGCGCACGCGCGCTGCTCGACGATCATCCGGACCTCGATGTCGCACTGCGGGTGCTGGTTGACTGGCATGGATCGGGCCCCGAACCGGCCCGCGCGCTGCCCCATCTGGAGCGGCTGCTGGCGTTGCATCCGGACTCCCTGGGTTTGCAGATGGCGCGGGTGCAGATGCTCTTCACGCTCGACCGCCAGGACGAGCTGGGGCAGCAGCTGCACGCGATGCACGCGCAGTTTCCCGAAAACCCCGAGGTTGTGGCGATGGTGATCCGCTGGCACCTGCTGCGGGACGACATGGCCGGGGCCGAGGCCTTCCTGCGCATGCGGGCGGGGGCCGATGATGCCGACCCCGAGCGCCACCTCGAGGTTGTCGAACTGCTGCGCCGCAGCGGCGGCCCCGCTGCGGCGCAGGCCGAGCTCGAGCGACTGGCGGCGGCCAATGAGGCAACGGACCGCGCCCGGATCTACGCGCTGCGCGCTGCGCAGCTTCGTTTCGACGCGGGGCAGCGGCACCCGGCGATGGAGGCCGTGGCCGACGTCGTGGCACATGCGCAGGAGGACGACCTGGCCAACGAAGCGCGCATTTCTTTGGCGCGCATGTATTCGGCCGAAGGCGACGTGCCCGCAGCCCAGGCATTGGTCGATGACGTGCTGGCCAGTGACGAAACCAATGTCGAGGGGCTGATCCTTCGTGCCGCCTGGCAGATCCGCGCAGACGCGTTTGGCCCGGCGATCACCGACCTGCGCCTGGCGCTGGACCAGGCGCCGCGCCGCACCGACATCCTGCGGCTGCTCGCCGAGGCCCAGAAGATGCTGGGCAATATCGAACTGGCCGAACAGCGGCTTGCCCAGGCGGTGGAAATTTCCAATAGCGCGCCGCGCGAGGCGCTGGCCTACGCGCGCTTCCAGATCGAGCGTGGCGCGCATGAGGCGGCCATGCGGGTGCTGACCGAGGCGCTGCGGACCAGCGGCGACCTGCAGGTCGCGACGCTGCTGGCTCAGACCCTGCTGGTGACCGGAGACACCGTCGCGGCAGGAGACCTGCTGGAGCGCCTGGCGCAGAGCGGACAGCCGGAGGCGGAGAAGCTGGCTCGGGCGATGCAGGCGGAGTTGCTGCTGCGCGAGAACCGGGTCGATGAAAGCCTTGCCTTGGTTGCGGCGGAGGCGGCGCAGGCGGAGGATGGGCAGGGCGCGGCCGAACTCAGCACCGAGGTGCAGCTGCTGCGCATCCTGATGAGCGCCGGTCGCTTCGAGCAGGCATCGGACAAGCTGGCGCAGATGCGCGAGGCCTTCCCCGAGGCCACGTTCTTGCGCCTGCTCGAGGCCAACCTGAAGGCGATCGAGGGCAAGAACGAGGAGGCGGTCACCATCTATCGCGCTCTTCTCGAGGATGCGCCGGATGAGGTGATCCCGGTGCAGCGCCTGCACGCCCTGCTGACCGAACTGGGCCGCCGCGACGAGGCCGCGGAGACGCTGGCCGCCACGCTGGAGCGGCACCCCGAAGCCAGAAGCCTGCGGGTCCTGCATGCGCTCGACCTCGAGCACGACGGACAGGCGGAGGCGGCTATCGAAATCTACCAAGCGCTCTACGCCGAAGAGCCGGGCGATATCGTCATCGCCAACAACCTGGCCAGCATGCTTTCGACCCATAGCGATGAGGCCGCAGATCTCGAGCGTGCCTACATGATTGCGCAGCGGCTGAACGGCAGCCAGGTGCCGGCCTATCTCGACACGCTGGGCTGGGTACAGCTGCGCAAGGGCGAGGTCGACTCCGCGGTGCTCAATCTCCAGGCGGCGGCGAGGGGCCTGCCGCGGGTGGCCAGCATCGCTTTCAACCTGGCCCTTGCCTATGCCGAGGCCGGCCGCACCGCGGAGGCGCGCGCCGAGCTGGCGCGCGGCTTCGAGCTTGCCGGGGACGATCAGGCGGTGCCGCAGTTTGCCCGCGCGCAGGCGCTCCGCGATGAGCTGGGCGGCTGATTGCCCTGGCCAAGGCCCCGGCGCGGCGCGCCGGGGCGTTCAGAAACCCTGATATGAGACCGAAGACATGAAACTTCTCGCTCCGTTTCTTGCGATTGCCGCCCTGGTGCTGACGCTGCTGCCGGGCTCGGCCGGTGCCTATGACTATCGAATTCGCCCCGGCGATCTGCTGCGCATCGAGGTGGTCGAGGACAGCTCGATCGACCGCGAGGTGCTGGTGGCGCCGGACGGCCGCATCTCGGTGCCGCTGGCGGGCGTGCTGCGGGTCGGCGGCGGCACGGTGGAGCAGGCGCGCAGCCTGATCACCGCCGGTCTTGCGGATGACTTCTCAACCACGCCGACGGTGACGGTCTCGCTGCTCTCCGTGCCCGAGGTGCGTGGCCCGGCGGCGGCGCAGCCGCTGAAGATCTACGTCATCGGTGAGGTCAACCGGCCCGGCGTGATGGAGGTCGAGCCCGAGACCACGCTGCTGCAGGCGCTGGCGATGGCCGGCGGCTTCACCGATTTCGCGGCCGTCAAGCGTGTCCAGCTGCGCCGCAAGGGCGCGGCGCAAATCTACATGCTGAACTACCAGAAGGTGCTGGACGGCGAGATCGGCGTCGGGGCCGCGCCGATCGCCGCGGGTGACACCATCGTGGTCCCGGCGCGCCGCCTGTTCGAGTGAGACGGGCAGGGGACGCCGCGATGCGCCGTGTGATTGGTCTGCTTGCGCTGACCGCCCTGTTGGTCGGGTCGCTGTCGCCCGTTGCGGCACAGGAAACCGGCGGTCGGATGGCGCAGGTCGAGGTGCAGCAATCCCTGCGGGTGACCCGCAACCCCGACCTGGTCGCCGGCGCCTCCGACACCGAGACCCTGGCGACCACCGACCTCGGCTACCACCTGTCGTCGGTGACCCGCGACGCGGTGCTCTCGCTGCGTTTCGGGGCGCAGCTGCTGGGGGATATCGGGGAGGGTACGTTTGAAGTCGACCACCCGTCGGCCGCGCTGCGCTACGACCGCAGCGGCACGCCGGTCGCGCTTTCCGCGCGCGCCAGCCTGTCGCGGCGCGACATCGGTTACCTGCGGCCGCTGGAGCTGATCGAGCTCGAGGATGGCAGCCTGGTGGTGCCGGAGGATATCGATGCGTTGAACGGAACCGGCAGGCGCAGCAGCAGCAGCCTCAGCCTGACGGCGAAAAGCGGCCGCGATGGGCCCACCGGCTGGTCGGTGGCGCTGCGTGGCGGCAGCCTGAGCTATCAGGACGTCGAGTCGGAGGGGCTGCGTGACAGCCGCCGCGCAAGCGTTGAGCTTGGCAGCCATGTCGACCTGAGCCGCACGCTGCAGCTGCGCGGCCTCCTGGGCTACGAGCTGCAGGACGAGGAGGGCAGCGCGCAGATCGCGACGCGCAGCCTCTCGCTCGACCTGTTTCTGCGCCGGCCCGCGGGCGAGCTGCGCGCCGGGCTGGAGGTCGCCCGGCCAGATGCCGCGCCGGACCGGGTGTCACTGACCACCGGGCTGCGCCGCGAACTGGGCCGCACCGGTTGGATTGACCTCGATATCGGCCTTACCGCCCTCGAGGACGATGATACCCGCGTCGTCGCCGCGTTCGGCCTCGAGCGCCAGCTCTCGGCCACCAGCCGGGTGAGCGCGCATCTCGACCGGCAGGTGGCGCTGCAATCCGGGGGCGAGACCGTGCTCAGCACCGCGGCGCGGGCCGGTTGGAGCCGCGAGCTCGACCGGCAGACGGCCTTCGATCTCACGGCGTCCTATTCGGCCACCGACGCCCTCGGTGTGGGCGGGCGCAGCGGGCAGGTCGGGCTCACCGCCGGTCTGCACCGGCGCCTGGCGCAGGAGTGGCGGCTGTCGATCGGGGCCGAGGCGACCCGGCGTGACGCCCAGGGCGAGGACAGCGCCACGTCGGGCGCGCTCTTCGTCACGCTGGGGCGCGACTGGAGCAGCAGGTTCTGATGCCGGCGCGCCGTCGCCATTTCGAAAGACCGCCTTTTGGGAGACCTGACATGACCACAGCGCCCTCGGCCCGTCTCGATCAGACCGGCGGCCTTTCCCGCTTCCGCGGCGTTGCCTGGTTGCTGCTGCTCACCGCCGCCGCGGTGCCGGTCTACTGGACAGGGTTCCTGTCCCTCGGCCGGGCGTGGATCACGCCGGAATACAGCCACGGCCCGCTGATCCCGCTGATCTCGCTCTACCTGTTCCTGCGCGAGCTGCGCGACAAGACACCGCGGCCGGCGGGCACGCCGGTCGACCGGCGGCCCGGCGTGGCGGTGATCGTCGCGGCGCTGGCGCTCGGCATCCTGGGCAACCTGGCGGCCATCCCCGACGTGGTGACCTATGCCTTCATCCTCTGGGTGGGCGGCGTGGTGCTGACCTGCTTCGGCTGGGCCGAGGGGCGGCGGCACCAGTTGCCGGTGCTGCACCTGGTGTTCATGCTGCCGCTGCCGCAGTTCCTCTACTGGCACCTGACGATCTTCCTGCAGGGGGTCAGCTCGGAGCTGGGCGTCTGGTTCATCCGGCTGATGGACATCCCGGTCTATCTCGACGGCAACGTGATCGACCTGGGAGCTTTCAAGCTGCAGGTCGCCGAGGCCTGCTCGGGGCTGCGCTACCTCTTCCCGATCCTCAGCTTCTCCTATCTCACGGCGATCCTCTACCGCGGTCCTTACTGGCACAAGGTGGTGCTCTTCGTCATGGCGGCACCGCTGACCGTGCTGATGAACTCCTTCCGGATCGGCATGATCGGCGCGCTGGTCAATTCCTACGGCATCGGCCAGGCGACCGGCTTCCTGCATTTCTTCGAGGGTTGGGTGATCTTCGGGGCCTGCGTGGCGATCCTGTTCCTCACCGCGCTGGGGCTGCAGCGGTTGACGCGCGCGCCGAAATCCCTGTCCGAGACGATCGATCTGGATTTCCAGGGGCTCGGGGCGCAGGCGCTGCAGGTCCTCGGCCTGCGGGCCTCGCGGGGGCTGGCGCTCGCCGCGCTGCTCTCCGCGACGGTCGCGGCCGCCTTCGTGCTCGCGCCGCGGCCCGAGCCCTCGGCGCCGCCCCGCGAAAGCTTTGCCAGCTTCCCCAGCCGGCTCGGTGCCTGGTCCGGCGTGGTCCGGCCGCTGTCGCCGGAGATCGAGCAGGTGCTCGGCGCGACGGACTACATCAGCGCGATCTACGGCGCCCCGGACGAAGCCGCCCCGGTCGAATTCTTCTCTGCCTGGTACCACAGCCAGACCGAGGGCGAGGGGCTGCATTCACCGGAAGTCTGCCTGCCTTCGGGGGGCTGGGAGATCTCCTCGCTCGGACCTCACGAGGTGCAGATGCCCGGGACGGTCTACGGCAGCTTCACCCTCAACCGGGCGGTGATCGAGCGCCAGCTCGACCGCCAGCTGGTCTACTACTGGTTCGAGCAGCGCGGTCAGCGCATGACCAATGATTTCGCCACCAAGCTGCTGGTGCTGCGCGACAGCCTGCTGCGCGGCCGCACCGATGGCGCGCTGGTGCGTTTCGTCACCCCGATCGGACGGAACGAGACCGAGGCCGAGGCCGATGCGCGGCTGCAGGCCATCATGGCGCGGGCCCTCGAGAAGCTGCCGCGCTACGTGCCGGAGTAGGGGCACCGTACGCTGCGGCACCGCGCCGTTAACCTTGATCCCGGCATTTCTGTCAGCGGGGCCCACGGGGCAGCTTGCGGGAGATATCGGCGATGACGGACGGTCTGCGATTTGACGGAACGGGGTGCGCTGCGGCGCAGGCGGGCGGGGAGGCGGCGAGATGATCGGTCTCGGCATCTCGCTCTGGTCCGCGGGGCAGGAAGGGCCGGGGGCACCGGCCCCCGAAACCGCCCCCTTCAAGGTGGCGGTCTGGGGCCAGTCGGAGGATGAGCGCATCCTCTCCCAGTTCTACGACGAGCTGACCCCCGAGCCCCTGGTGGCGCAGGACATGGTGACCTTCTGGTGGCACGACAACGATTCCTCCGGCGCGGCGGGGGTCAACAGCGTGACGCTCAACGACGCAACGGTCGCCGGCAGCGGTGTGGTGACGGCGGCGATGGTGGCCATGGGCAACACCTTCATGCGGCAGCTGCCCGGGCGCGAGGTTGTCATCGTGATGCAGGTCATGGCGGGCACCGACCCGCGCACGCTCATGGGCACGGCCGCGGATCCGGCGCGCGACTGGCAGGACGACTGGGCGCTGCACGCCGCCGCCACGGCGGACGGGGTGCCGGTGCACTACCTGTGGCAGTCCTGGTACGCCGCCCCCGGCAGCCTCGGGGCCGACTACGGCGAAAGCTTCGCCGCCTTCCTCTTCGGCAAGGCGCTCGACGGCTCGGACCTGGTCTACTCCGAGGCAAGCCCGCTCGATTTCGTCGCCGAGAATGGCATCGGGTTCCCCATCGCCCGGACGCTCAGGGATCTCTACGGCAGCGTGCCCATGGTGATCGCCAACAACGGTGCGCATCGCTTCGAGATCCAGGAGGACCACCTGTCCGCGGTGATCGTCGCCGCGGATCAGAGCCAGCAGGCGAACCTGGTAAACAAGGAGCGCTGTACCAAGAGCTGGCGGGCGCTGCTGGACAACGCGGCCTTCGCCGCGCATTTCACCGCCCCGGTGCTGCAGCTCAACGCCTACGCCAACGGCATCGATGACGGCGACGGCAGCTGGTCCGACAGTGCGCACCCGAGCGCCTGGACCGACGAGGGGCTGAACTTCCGCGCGCGGCAGATCGCCCATGCGATCCTGCGCGGCGCGGCGGTGACCAGCTGGGCGCCGCCGGTCTTCGACATGTGTGCATGGCAGGCGGACGGCAGCTATGTCGAGGTCTGGTCCTCGGCAGGAGACGTGACCACGCTGCGCGCCGCCGCAGGCGATCCGGCGCTGGACGACAGCTTCCCGCACTGGACCGACGTCGCGGGATGGCAGATCGACGGCGATCCGGCGCAGCGCGCCGAGCTGGTCTCGGGACGGGTGCGGCTTTACCCCAACGACGGCGGCAGCTTCAACGACGCGACCTCGATCACCTTCGGCGAGGGCGGCGCCACGGGGATGCTGGAGCGCCCCGAGGATTTCGACGCGGCGCTCTACCGCGACTACCCGATCATCGACCTGGGGCTGCCGGACGTGCCCGGCCTGCCGGTCTGCACGCTGCCGGATGCTGCCGCGCTGGCCAGCACCATCCCCGGCGATCCCAGCTTCGCCACCACGAACGCCGGGCCCTATTTCGAGGATGCCGCAGGGGCGATCGGCAGCGGCGTGACCGCGGTCACCGCGCGGATCAGGGGCACGGCGGATTTCTCCTCCGCGAGCGGCACCCCGGATTTCTTCGGGATCAACTCCAACGTCGCCAAGGTCGAGCTGATCAAGACCAGCGGCACGCTGCGGGTCTACGGCGAAGATTCCTCTGGCAGCACCGTGGTCAACGGAGTCCTGTCCGCCGCGGGGGTGATCGCCGATGGCGTGGAATTCGACATGGTGTTCAGCCACGACATCGCGAGCGGCTTCCTGAGGGTCTGGGTCGATGGCGCACTGGTGATCGACGCCTCCTTCCCGGCGGACACCGGCGAGCTGTCCTCGATCCGGATCATGAGTTTCCTCGCGACCGCGGGCGGCACGGAGCAGCTGGCGGGCAGCTGGAAGATCCTGCAGGCCTGGAAGCAGGGCAGCAGCGACGGCAGCCTGCCGGTCACGCCGCCGCATGTCGAGATCACCGGGCCGGCCCCTGCCGCCAATGCCCATGCCTGGAAGCAGGGGGCTGATGCAAGCTGAGCCCGCCGCGTTCAGCCGCGGCGCAGCACCTGCCGGCGCAGCGCCACCATCGACAGCGGCAGGCAGGCCAGGACTGCCGCGGCGGCCCAGGGTGCGGCGGCGGCAACACCCGCCAGCAGGCCCGCCGCGGGCACGGGTGTCACCGTGCCCATCCAGATCGATGCCAGGAACAGGCCGAGCAGGGCGATGGCGGGCAGGCTCGGGCGGCAGGACACACCGAGGTGGCGCGCCAGGTGCACCAGCGCCAGCGCGAAGCCCAGGGCTTCGGCGAGCGTGCCGATAGCCAGAAGCACCGCGAGGTCCTGGTCCCGTTGCGCCGCCCACCAGATCAGCGGCAGGCTCGCCGCGCGCACAGCGTTTGAGACCATGGAATTGGACGTCAGCCCGGCTGCCAGCGCCACGATGTTCGGCCCGGCCTTGGCCATGCGCAGCCCCTGCTGCGCGGCGAACCAGCACAGCAGCGGCAGCAGCGCGGCGTATTTCCCGCCGAGCACTGCCTCGATCAGCATGGGCCCCAGCAGCATCACCCCCAGCACCAGAAGCGCGCCACCCAGCAGCGCCGCCTGCAGCGCCGCCTGGGCCAGTTCGTCGAAGCGCTCGGGCCGGGTCGCGCGGGCATGGGCGGCGGTGCTGAGCTGGGGCAGAAAGAAGCTCTGCGTGGATTTGACCATCACCAGCATCGGCGTCAGCGTCAGCGTCACCCCCATGGAGAAGATCGCCAGAGAGGCGATGCCGAATGCGCGCGCGACGATCAGACGGTCGCCCTGGAAGACGGCGAAGAGCAGCAGCCCGTTGAGCAGCAGCGGCCAGCCGAAGTGCAGCGACCGGCGCATCACCTGTCGGTCGAGCACCAGCCGGTAGCGGCGCTCGGCAACGAGATGCGAGATCGCCGTGCCGAGCACCGCCTGCAGCAGCATGGCATAGAGCATCACCCTGTAGTCGCCGAACATCCGCGCCAGCGGCCAGAGCGCCAGCAGCGAGACGAGCGCGGGCAGCGCCCCGGTCAGGATCTGCGGCCAGAAGCGCAGCTCGCGGCCAAGCCGGTGGATGTCGAAATGCTGCAGCGCGTTGAGCACCGGGATCAGCGCCATGAGCTGGTAGGCCCAGGCAACCTGGGGAACGCGCAGCAGATCGGCGATCAGCCCGGCAGCGAAAAAGAGCGCCCCGCCCGAGAGCAGGCCGCGCAGGAGCTGGAACCCCTGCAGCGCGGCCTGGAAGCGCGGGTCGTTGCCGTCGCGCGCCTGGACGATCTGCTGCTGCAGCCCGAGCTGCGAGGCCATTTCGACCACGGCCATGGCGATGGCGAAGGTCGCCGCGATGCCGTAGTCCTCGACCGGCAGCATCCGGGCCACCAGCAGGTTGCGCGCGAAAAGCAGCAAGGATGCCGCGGCGTTCCCCGACACGACGAGCAGGATCTTTCTCAGCATGCCGGCGGTCCCGGGCGGAAGCCCCGCGCGCTCACCGGAACAGCCCGCGCCGCAGGGTGCCGAGGAAATTGCGCAGCAGGAAGCCGGGGCGGGCCTGGCGGGCGGCTGCCCCGAGGCGCAGCCCGCGGTAACGCGGCACGGGTCGTCCGAGCAAGCGGCGGGCGGTGAGGCGGGCGAGCAGGGCGTGCCGGCGGTTGCGCTGACCCGGCTGGATCGCCACGAGCTTGCGGCTGTCGAAGCCCGAGAGCGTCAGCGCCCCCTCGGCTTCGGCGCGCGCCAGCAGCGCGGCGCCCTCGGCGCTGCGCGCCACGAAGAGGCTGCTGCCCTCGGCCTCCGCGAAGACCGGGTAGCCGGCGGCATCGCTTTCCCAGGCATCGGCGCAGACGATATCCGCCGCGGCGCCGGTGCCGTCGGCGCAGAGCTTGCAACGCATCTGCACGTGCCTGGAGAGGATGCCGCCCCAGCTGTCGTGGTAGCTCATCGACCGTGCCGACCCGTCGCGCCGGGTCACCGTGGCCCGGCCGGGCCAGCCGTTGCCGCGGTAGCGGAAGGCGACCGCGGCTTCGGGTGCCGTGTCCAGCGCCTCGAGCACGGCCTCGGCGCCCTTCAGCGAAGGCGTGCCGGCACAGAAGAACGAGAGGATCACCGGCACCCGCGCCGCGGCCTCCGGATCCTGGGCGCGCAGCGCGCGCAGCGCCGCCGCGTCGCAGGGCTTGCCGATGAAGGCGAAACGCTCCGCGCCGGCCAGCGCCTGGGGCAGCAGCGACAGCGGCGCGGCGGGCGCGTATCGCGAGCCGGCCGCCTCCAGCACCTCGGCGCGCGAGCGGCTGATCGTCACCACGTTGCCCACCGGCCTCTCGGGGTCGGCGCGCACCTGCAGGATCGCGTCCACCGTACCGCTCTCAAGCAGCCAGGCCGCGAGCCCCGAGAGGCCGCCGCCCGAGGCGCCGGCAAAACGCAGGTCGCGGTCGGTGGCGTGGCCGGTCTGCATCGACAGGTAAGGCCCCCAGAGCGCATCGTCCGTGCGCGCGCCCGCCGCAACGCTCTGGCCCATGCCGGGGCAGAGCGCGGAAATCCGGCGCTCCTCATCGGCGCTGAGCTTGGCGCTCTGCCGCGGGCGCAGGAAGCCTTCGGCGCTCTCGGTCATCTTCAGGGCCTGCGGCGCGATCGCGGCGCAGCCGCCGCATCCGGCGCAGAGATCTCCGCGGGCAATTCGGGACAGGGTGGGCGAGGAATAAAGATATTCCTCTTGATGGGACTGTCGTATTAAAGCCATTCACCTATCCGTATTTCACCCGACAGCCTGCCTGTCTTTACCGTGTACCACGAATCCCGTTATCGATAGAGTTAATTGATTCGGAAAGGCATTCCGCCGTGGTACGCGCTGTAACGATCGCACTTTTGTGGCACTCGATGAACTCCGACAATCTCGGGGTCGGGGCATTGACGCTGAGTAATGCGCAACTCCTGCGCGAGGCGGCACGCCGGGCCGGAGTTTCCGCGCAATTCCTGGCCATGAGCTGGGTTGACCGGCGTGAAGATTACGGGTCATGGCCGGATATAGAGAACCTGCCATTTCGCACGCGGCATCTGCCGGGGCCGAGCGGACCGCTGGCCGAGGGGCTGAAGCGGGCCGATATTGTTTTCGATATCGGCGGCGGTGACAGTTTCACCGACATTTACGGCTCGAAGCGGTTTCTCACGGTTTGGGGGACGAAATTCCACGCGCTACGCATGGGCAAACCGCTCGTTCTTTCGCCGCAGACCCTGGGCCCCTTCGAAAGCCGCTGGGCCCGCCTGCTGGCGCGCTGGAGCATGAATCGTGCGCGGCTGGTGGTGACCCGCGACGGGCCTTCCACCGCCTTTGCACGGCAGCTGGGGGTCCTCGGCCCGCTGCTGGAGGCGACCGACGTGGCCATGCGCCTGCCCTACGCGGCGCCGCCGGCGCGCACGGCCGATGGTAAGGTCCGCGTCGGGCTGAATGTTTCGGGGCTGCTGTTCAACGGCGGCTACACCCAGTCCAACCAGTTCGGTCTGAAGGCCGACTACCCGGCGCTGGTGCGCCGCATCGTGCAGATGTTCCGCGACCGTCCCGAGGTCGAGCTGCACCTCGTCGGCCACGTGCAGTCGCGCGAGATCGAGGTCGAGGACGACCAACGCGTCGGCGAGCGGCTGGCGGCGGAATTCCCCGGCACCCTCGTGGCGCCGGTCTTCGCCTCGCCGAGCGCGGCCAAGAGCTACATCGCCGGCATGGATTTCTTCGTCGGGGCGCGCATGCATGCCACGATCGCTGCCTTCTCGGCGCGGGTGCCGGTGATCCCCATGGCCTACAGCCGCAAATTCGCCGGCGTCTTCGGCACGCTTGGCTACACGCATGTGGCCGACTGCAAGAGCGACGGCGCAGAGGACATCCTCGCGCGGATCGAGCGGGGCTACACCGAGCGCGCCGCGCTCTCGACCGAGATCGACGCGGCCCTGACCCGGGTCGACGAGCGGCTCGAGCGCTACATCGACCTGGCGGCCGAGGAGCTGGCGCGGCTGTGCCCGGAGGCTTCGGAGCGGCAAGCGGCCGCGGCGCGACCGGAGGCGGCGACCGACCGTGCGCAGGAGGCCTAGGCACGTCATGCCGGAGGCCGCGATCATCATCCCGCACTACAACGACCTGGCGCGCCTGATGCGTTGCCTGCGGGCGCTGGTCCCGCAACTCGGGGCGGCGGGCCTGCCCGGGACCGAGCTGGTCGTGGTGGACAATGCGTCGACAGAGGATCTCGCGCCGCTGTCGGCGGTCTTCCCGAGCGTGCGGCTGGTGCGGGAGACGCGCCCGGGCGCGGCGGCGGCGCGCAACCGCGGCGTGGCGGAAACGTCGGCACCGCGGCTGTTCTTTCTCGACTGCGACTGCGTGCCCGACGCGGGCTGGCTGGCCTCTGCCCATGCGCTGGCCGGCAGCGGTGACGTGGTCGGCGGCGCGATCACCCTCTTTGACGAGACGCCGGCGCCGCGGTCCGGTGCCGAGGCTTTCGAGACCGTCTTCGCCTTCGACAACCGGCGCTATATCGAGATGGCGGGGTTTTCCGTCACGGCCAACCTGCTGACCCGCCGCGACGTTTTCGAGACAACGGGTCCCTTCGTGCCGGGCCTGTCGGAGGATCTCGACTGGTGCCGCCGGGCGGTGATTGCCGGCTACCGGCTGCACTATGCTGACGGGCTGCGCGTGGCGCATCCCTCGCGCGGGGATTGGCCGGCGCTGCGCCGCAAGTGGCGGCGGTTGACCGACGAAAGCTTCGCGCTGAACGGCGGCTCGCCTGCGGCGCGGCTCCGCTGGGCGGGCAAGGGTCTGCTGATGCCGCTGAGCGTGCTGGCCCATGCGCCGCGCGTGCTGCGCCACCCGGCGCTGCGCGACGGCAGCGAGCGCCGGGCGGCGCTCGCGACCCTGGCGCGGCTGCGGTTGCTGCGCATGGTCTGGATGCTGGGGCAGGGGGGGCGCGGCCATGGCTGAGCGCGGCACGGGCCCGCGCCTGCGCGGAGCGGAGAGCGTCGGCCCGGCAGATGCCCCCTGCGCGGCCCGCGGAAAGGCAACGTCATGAGACGGTTGTCTGAGGTCGAGCCGGGGACGGACAACAATTTCAACCTGTTGCGTCTCGTGGCGGCAAGCGGGGTCCTGGTGTCCCATGCCTACCCGATCGCACTGGGACCGGAGGCGCAGCAGCCACTGGAGCGGATGCTCGGAATGACGCTGGGCCATCTCTGCGTTCTGATCTTCTTCTGCGTCTCCGGCTTCTTCATCACCCGGTCGTTCGATCGCTGCCGCTCGCTGCCGCGCTTTCTCGAGGCCCGCGCGCTGCGGGTGTTTCCGGCGCTGGCGGCGATGCTCGTGGCAACGGTGGCGGTCTGCGGGCTCTGGCTGACCCGGGCCCCCGCCGCCAGCTTCTGGGAAGCAGCCCCGCCCTACGTGCTGCGCAATATCAGCCTTTTCAGCCCCGAGTACGAGCTTCCGGGCGTCTTCGGTGACGCAGCTTACGGCCCGGCGATCAATGGCTCGCTTTGGACATTGTTCTACGAGGTCCTGTGCTACCTGGGGGTCGCGCTCCTTGGCGTCACGGGACTGCTCGCGCCGGGCCGCCGGGGGCGGATCTGCGGCGTGGTCATCGTGCTCGGCTGCGCCGCCGCCGTGGTCCTGGCCGGCCTGCGGCCCGGCCTGCTGCCAATGCGGCTGGAGCGGCTGGCGGATCTGGGCCTTCCCTTCGCGATCGGCGGCCTCTTCTACCTGGCGCGGCAGAGCGTGGTCCTGCACCTGGGCGTGGCCGCGCTCGGGCTCGCGGCGAGCCTCGCAATGCTTGCGGGACCCTGGGGCACGCCCCTCTTCGCACCCGTCTTCGCGGCGGCGCTCTGTTACGCGGTGCTGACATTGGGATATGCGCCCATTCCCCTTCTGCGGGCCTACACCCGGGTCGGGGACTATTCCTACGGCATCTACATCTTTGCCTTTCCGCTCCAGCAGCTCGGGGCAGAGCTCGGCTATCGGCTGCCGCTCGCGAACATGCTCTTCGCAGCGCCCGTCACGCTGATCTGCGCCATCCTGTCCTGGCACTTGATCGAAAAGCCCGCACTGTCGCTCAAGCAGGGGCGCCCCGCTTTGCCGCCCTCGCCCGGACATGCGGCGCGCGCAGAAGCCTCGCGGGAATGAGGGCTTCCCACCGTTCTCCGCCGGTTCCGCAGGCAGGCCCCTGGGGCGCAACAGCCCGCTGCCGCTGGAGAGGCGGCACGCCGGGCGATCGCCCGGGAGGATCCCCGGGATGCTAGGTGTCTTCGGCAGATTGGCGACCGCCAAGGCTGCAGGAGAGCGGCGCGGTGGCGTGACGGAGGCGGCGGCATCCTCCATCCGGACCCCCTTGCACAATGCCCTCCTGGATTACCTGCGGTTCGCCGCGTCCCTGGTGATCGTGCTGTTCCACACCGGAAGCCTGTTCAAGTCCGCGGACCAGGCCGCCGTCGGGTTTTTTGCCATGGTCATGACCTACTTCACCCTGTCGGGGTTCCAAGCGCGAAAGACCAGCCTGCCCAGCTATCTGAAGACCCGCGCCCGTCGCCTCCTCTATCCCTGCCTGCTGTGGGCGGCCCTGCACATCATCGGAAAAGCCGCGGCCGCGCGCTTCGAGATCGCTCCGCTGCGCGCCGATCTCGTCGGCTGGCTGCCGCCCCATGGCACGATGGCGCAGCTCTGGTTCCTGCCCTGTGCCTTTGCATGCACGGCGCTTCTGGCCATGGCATTCCATGGCAGGCCGCCGGTCAGCGGGGGGGGCCGCCACGGGGCCGCCATGACGCTGGTCACGCTGATCGCCTGTTTTGCCATGGTATCTGTCTGGAGCAGGCAAATCCTGCCGTTGTTCTGGTCGATCTGGGCGCTCTATTGCACCTCGGTCGCAATCGGCATCCTCCTCTTTGCGCTGCGAGACAAGCCTGCGCATCTGATCCTTGCGAGCCTTTGTCTGGTGCTGACGGGCATCGCCATGAAGGGTCTTGGCCTGAGCGGAACCACTCAAATGACGATCGCCTGCCCGCTCTTCGTGTCGGCACTGCTGTGCCAGCTCCGCGACCGTCCCTTTGCCCGAACGCTGGGCGCGATGTCGTTCGACATCTACCTGTGCCATGTCGTGATGACCGCGCTGGCAAAATCTCTCCTCGGCGTGGATCTGGCCACCCCCTCGGGAGCGCTCATTGCCTGCCTCCTTTCGGTGCTCTTCGCGACCGCCATGCGGATCACGCGGCCGGGGTCCTGGCTCAGATAGCCCGTATGGCCCGCCCTTCGGGTTGGATCCCGGCAGAGCCGGACGCGAGGCCGTCTCTGTGCCCAAGGGAGGCCCCGGGGCCATCCCGCGGCAGTCCCGCCGAGATCGTCTTCGAGCCGATCCGGCGCGGCAGGCTTCGCGAAAATATGGAGGCGGGAGTCAGTGAATGTCTTCGGCAATGGTTTTTCGCAATTTTCTGAATGCGTGTTTGGCCTGGCGCGCCGGAAATAATCCCTGTCATTTCTTGAAGCAATTTATCGGCGGTCCGAAATGGTTAAGGTTTTGTTAACCGGAGCTCCGATACTTATTTCTGGCAATGGGAATTCCTGGGGAAAATATGAAGACGCCGCCAAGACGAAAACCTGTGCTCGCGGTTGCCTCGGCCGGAGGCCATTGGCAGCAGCTGCAAAGGCTGCGGGGTGCCCTCGACGCGGAAGAGGTGTTCTTCCTGACCACGCTGCCGGGCCTGCCCGAGGAGTTCGGCGCGCTGCCCGCCGCCATCGTGCCCGACTGCAACCAGAGCCGGCCTGTGTCGGTGATCCGCTCTGCGGTGGTGATCTTCGGGCACGTGCTGCGTCTGCGTCCCAAGGTGGTGGTCACCACCGGCGCGCTGCCGGGGCTGATTGCCCTGGCAGCCGGCCGCGTGGTGGGCGCGCGCGGCATCTGGATCGACAGCGTCGCCAATGCCGAGCGCATGTCCGCCTCGGGCCGCATGGCGCGCCACGTGGCGCATCTGCGGTTGAGCCAATGGGAGCACGTGGCGCGCGAGACCCAGGCTGACTACGCCGGGTCGGTGCTATGATCTTCGCCACCGTCGGCACCCAACTGCCCTTTCCGAGACTGATCGATGCGCTCGAGGCGCTGGCCCCGGAGCTGGGCGAGGCGGTGATCGCCCAGACCGGCCTCGCCGCCGGCAGCTGGCCGCATCTCGACGTCCGTCCGAGGCTCGCGCCCAAGGACTTCGCGGCCATCTTCGAGGCCGCTCGGGTGGTCGTCTCGCACGCCGGTGTCGGCAGCATCCTCTCCGCCAGAAGGTACCGCAAGCCCTTGATTGTCATGCCCCGCCGCCTTGCCCTCGGGGAGCATCGCAACGATCATCAGATGGCCACGGCGCGCCATGTGGAGGGTCTGCACGGCGTGCATGTGGCCTGGGAAGCCGAGGAGTTGCGGGAGCTGTTGCGGCGGCCTGGGCTGGAGGCCGCTGCCGAGAAGACCGATCTCAGCCCGTCGCATTCCGCGCTCATCCAGAGAGTGCAGGCGTTCATCCGCGAGGCGGGCTGAGGCCCGGCCCTGGCGCGTCTCAGGTCAGCCCGGCCTCCGCCAGCCTGCTCTCGGTGAGGTCGGCATCGACGAACCGGCCGTAGCGGCCGACCTCGATGTCCGAGCGGATGATCCGCGCCGGATTGCCCGCCACGAGGCTGCGCGGCGGCACCGACCGGGTCACCACCGCGCCGGCCGCGACCACGCTGTTGTCCCCGATCTCGACCCCCGGCAGGATCATCGCGCGCCCGCCGATGAAGCAGTTCCGCCCGACCCGCGTGTGCAGGTAGAGCCCGCGGGTCATGTCATGGGTCAGGATGCGCGCCTCGAAGGCGACGTAGGAATGCGCCCCGACGTGCACGCCGATCGGGAAGGTGCGGTCGAACTTCGACGAGAGCGAGACCTCCGCCGTGGGGTGCAGCTCCATCCCCCAGAGGCGCACCAGACCCCAGCGCCGGAGCCCGACCAGGGCCTTGCGCAGGCCCGACAGCTTGTTCAATCCTCTGCGGCGCGCCTTTTTCACGGCGGGGGCGGGAATATCGCTCATGATGTGGCGGATCCTCCATGGCGCCGCGCCGTGCATTGCCGCACCGACCGGGGCCCGTCTCAATGGGTCAGGGGCATCATAATTGCGCGCGCCGCCATGTCTTCAGGAAAGTGTCTTTTCGAGGCGGGCTGTGGCATTTCGGAGTGCCGGCCTTGGACAGCCCGCGTCCGGTCCGCTGATCAGGGCAATAGAATGGGCAGAACTTGCGCGCCTATCTGGATATTCCCAGATTTTCGCCCTCTCCAGAGTCTAGTTAACCTTTGGTCAACCATTTTGGCGGCAAGCGGAATATACCCCGCGTGGGGGCTGATTTTTGTGAGGATTGAAATGATCGACAATTTGACAAGACGCGCTGCCTTACTTTTGGCCTCTCTGGCGATGCTGGCTTCGGTTGCGCCTGCCTCGGCGGCAACCGTAGAAATTCTGGCGGTTGACAACGGATGGTACCGGAGCGACGGGGTTCATTTCCCTTCAAATACAAATATTGCCGAGGGAAATATAGGCGCCTTCGACTATAACAATTGGTTCTTGTTCGACCTTTCGAACCTTATGGGAGAAGTTGTCTCGGCCACGCTGACGATTTTCGGTGGAAACAGCGATTACACCAGTCCCGAAAGTTCCACCACCTACAGCGCCTATGACGTCACAACGGATCTCGGATTACTGCCATCAGGTTTGGGAGGCGTTTCCGCCTACGCCGACCTGGGGACAGGCGTGCAGTACGGATCGACCGTCATCGCCACTCCAGGAACAGAGTGGACCCCCATGCCCGAGGTCGTGCTGAACCTTGCTGGCGCGTTGCCCGATCTGAACGCGGCGAGTGGTGGCCGTTTCGCCGTTGGCGGGACCAGTACCCTGCAATATGGAACCCTTTGGGGGTCATCCTACCTTCTTCCCGCCGCGAAGTTGACGCTTGAAACCGTGGTCTCGCCGGTGCCGCTGCCCGCGGGCGGGGTGCTGCTGATCTCGGCCTTTGCCGGGGCAGGGCTGCTGCGCCGCCGCCGCGCGGGCCAGGCCGCGGGTCTCTAGCCGGCCAAGGAAGGTGCGGGCAGGCAAGTGTCGGCACCTTCTTCCCGGGCCTGGACGACCTTCTTCGCGGCAGCCCGGTCACCCCGGGCAAATCCCGTGACCGGGGCCGCGATATTTCCTCCGCGCCGGGCCGCCGATTTGCCCTCACAGGACGCGGGCATAGGCCTTAATACGACCGAACACTTCTCCACGTTTTCTCCACGGATTGGGTAGAATCCGCTTTTCGTGCACATGAAATACGCTGCCGAGAGCCGATCGAATTGCCTGATCCAGGCAACAACACCCGCCGCGCTATTTCGAGAATCAGTCACTATCATGTGGAATTTCAGAAGCAGGTCTCCTATTGGAAGAGGGGGTAACATGTGAATTCTCCGGCAGCGCCGACCCGCGCGCCGAGAGAAATCTTGCGGGGTGGAAGTGCCGGCGACAGTACGAAACGGTTTTTCGCGGCTCCTGCGGTTCCTTGGGCTCGCGCTTTTGCTTTCCACGCTCTGCGCGCCCGCAACGGCCAAGGATCATCTCGTCCGCAGCAACGCGGAGCTCACGAAGGCGCTTCTCGAAGTGTCCACGACCTCGGCGGGTGACACGCCCCAGGAGCAGGTCCTGCGGCTGGCGCCCGGCCGATACGCGCCGCTGATGCTGCGCGGCATCACCGGCCCGCTGCGCCTCGTGGCCGCAGATCCTGCCAACCCGCCCGAGCTGAGCGGCCTCAGCCTGCGCGACAGCACCGACATCCGGTTCGAGAACCTGGTGTTCAGGTACCGGCCGCAGGCCGAGGGCGAGCCGGTCTGGACCGCGGTGGCGCAGATTGTCGGCTCCCGCGACATCGTCTTCGAGAGGGTTCTGTTCGAGGGCGCCCCGGCACGCGGGCTTGGACCGGCGCAGGATGGTTTCCCGGCGGGCGTCGGGCTGCGTGCAACGGGCGTCGACGGCCTCTCGATACAAGCGAGCGAGCTGCGCGGTTTCTACATCGGGGCGCAGGTCACGAAGTCGCGTAGATATGTGCTGTCGGGCACCGAGCTGCACGGCATGCGCAAGGATGGGATCAACCTTGCGCAAGTCGAGGACGTGCTGATCGAGCGCAACCATTTCCATGACTTCTTCCGGTCTCTGGCCACTGGCGATCACGCCGACATGATCCAGATGTGGACCACCCGCACCGACCGGCCCTCGGTGAACATCGTGATCCGGGACAATATCCTGAACTCGGGTCACGGCAGCTGGACGCAATCGATCTTCATCCGCAATGAGCTGGTCGACCAGGGGCGCGCGGGGCCCGAAATGCTCTATCGAAACATCCGGATCGAACGCAATGTCATCGTGAACGCCCATCTTCATGGCATCGCCGTCGGCGAGAGTGACGGGGTCATCATCCGGAACAATACGCTGGTCAGAAACCGGCTCTCCGAAGGAGACCTGGGCTCGGACGAAGGCCTGGCCTCACCTCGTATCCGCGTGGCCCCCCAGAGTCGGAACGTCAGCGTGGAGCGCAATGTCGCCTTCGCCTTTCCAGAGCCGGCGGGACCCGGCTGGACGGTCCGGGACAATTTCCTCGTTCAGGCCGAAAGTCGATTGAAGCCCGGTTTCTACGACAAGGTTTTCGTCGACGCTCTGAGGGGGGATCCCCGGAACCTGCGGAATTTCCGCTACCGACAGGACAGTCCCCTGGCCGGACGCGGGATCGGTGCGCCGCTGCTGTCGGTTGGAGAGTGAGCCCCGAGCATGCAGGACGTTCGATCCACCGGGCAGGCAGATTTGTCCCAGGGTGCCGGGTTCAGACCGAAGACAAGAAGAGCGCTGCTCTGGCTTGTGGTCATCGCCCTGGCGATTCCGATTTCCTACGAGATCTTCGGCTTTCGCGTGACCCCCGCGCTGCTGAGCATGATATGCCTGTCTCCGTTCATCGTGCCGCAATTTCTGCAGCGGGTCGTGGTCTGGCGATTGCCCGACCTGCTGTTCATGATGTTCGTGTTGTGGCAGTCGCTGACGATCCTGCTCAACAACCCCGAACGTTTGGTCGCCTTCACCGGGCAACAGACATTGCTGACCATGATCGGCTACCTGAGCGGCAGGTTGCTGGTGCGCGACAGCCAGGACTTCGTCACCCTGATCATGGCCTGGGCGACGGTCTCGATGGTCAGCGTGCCCTTCGCCCTCTACGAGGCGCTTACGGACGATCCGGTCATCCTGCGGATCATCCGGGACCACACGATCTTCAACACCTTCGAGTTCAACGACTACGAACCGCGACTGGGCTTCTACAGGGCGCAGTTCGTCTTCACCCATCCGATCCACTACGGCCTCATGAGCGCGATGATCATTGCGCCGTTCTTCTTCGGCCTGAAGACGCGTATCTCGGCCCTGGGGCGATGGGCAGGGGCGGCGCTGATCGGCTTTGCCGCCTTCCTGTCAGTGTCCAGCGGCGCGGTGCTCTCGATCGTCCTGCAACTGCTGGTCTTCGTCTGGCACCAGATCGCCGCGCGCATCGGCAATGCCTGGAGAATAGTCGGCGTCTCGGGCGCCGTCTTCTACGCGATCCTCGAGCTGGCCTCCGACCGAAGCGCGCTGACGGCGCTCAGCACGCGTCTCGCGTTCAGCTCGGAGAACGCCTATTTCCGGACGTTGATCTGGGAATTCGGCAGTGCGCAGGTGCGCCGGACACCGATCTTCGGCAATGGCTACCACTACTGGCCACGTCCCTGGTACATGCGCGCCGACAGTGTCGACAACCACTGGCTGTTGATGGCGATGGTCCACGGCATTCCGGCCGTCGTGCTGCTGATCGGGTCGATCCTCTTCGCCTTTCACAAGGTCAACCAGCGCAATCAGCCTGGCGATCCCGAGCTCGACCGGTTCCGCCTGGGCTGGACGCTGTCGCTGATCGGCACCTGCATGAGCGCCTCGACCGTGGCGCTCTGGGGCGAGATCCAGATGTTCTTCATGCTGATCTTGGGCGCCGGCTTCTGGATGATCGGGGCCGGCGCCGCGCCGGTGCGTTCCGAGCAGCCCGAGCAGCAGGTGCCCGACGAGACGCAGGGCCGGGCGCGGCTCGCCTACTCGCGCTTCCCGTACGGAAGCCACGCCGCCGCGGCCCAGCACAGCCGTGCAACTGCCGGGCAAGGCCCGCGGCCGCGCTCCGAGCCGCCGGGGCCACTGCGCGCGAAACCGGTGCGCTTCAACAGGAGAGAGCCATGATCCCGACCGCCGCGCGGCCCTCGGACGAGGCAGCCGGGCGCGCCCCGGAGCTGACCGTCATCATCGTCAGCTACAACACCCGCGCGCTGACCCTGAAGGCGCTCGAGACCCTCTACGCGACGACCCGCCTGACCCGCTTTCACACGGTGGTGCTCGACAATGCTTCGAGCGACGGCTCCGCGGAGGCCATCGCAGAGGCCTATCCCCAGGTCGAGCTGATCGCGTCGCGGGAGAACCTCGGCTTTGCCCGCGCCAACAATCTGGTGGCCGAGGCCGCGCGCAGCGACTGGCTGCTGCTGCTCAATCCCGACACCGAGTGCCACGAGAACGCGGTCGAT
Organism: Salipiger mangrovisoli; assembly: GCF_015223355.1. GTDB lineage: Bacteria > Pseudomonadota > Alphaproteobacteria > Rhodobacterales > Rhodobacteraceae > Salipiger > Salipiger mangrovisoli. The sequence goes on from NZ_JADFFK010000033.1 coordinate 39,894, forward strand.
GCGCTGATGGCATTTTCCAAGGCGCATCCCGAGGCGGGCATCACCGGCGGGCGCACGGTGTTTCCGGACGGGTCGCTGAACATCGCCTCCTGCTGGATGCGCATCACCCCTTGGTCGGCTTTTTGCAAGGCGGCAGGGCTGTCCTCGCTCTTCTCGCACAGCATGGTCTTCAATCCAGAGGCGATGGGGGGCTGGCAGCGCGACAGCGTGCGCGAGGTGGATATTGTCGTCGGCTGCTTCATGATGGTGCGCCGCAGCCTCTGGCAGGAGTTGGGCGGCTTCGATCTCAAGTATTTCATGTACGGCGAGGAGGCCGACCTCTGTCTGCGGGCGCGGGCGCTGGGATACCGGCCGATGATCACCCCGGACGCGCAGATCATGCATCTGGTCGGCGCCGCCTCGAAGAGCCAGGCACGCAAGTACGCGCTGCTCGCGAAGGCGCGGCTGACGCTGATGCAGGACCACTGGCCGGGCTGGCAGCTGCCTTTCGGCCGCGCGACGCTGGCTTTCTGGGTGGGCAGTCGGGCGTTGCTGACCGGGCTTGTCGCACGGCTCAGCGGCCGCGGTCAGGAGGCTGCGCGCAAATGGGCCGACATCTGGTCCGATCGCCATGACTGGCTGAAGGGATACTGAGATGATGGACGGCAATGCCGCGCAGGTCGCAGACGGAGTTCATAAGGTGCGGCGCAGCCGCGGTCGCCGGCTGCTGCGGCTGCTTGGCTCGGCCTGCGATCCGCGGGCCTGGGCGCATCTGGTGAAGATCGTCAACTTCTACAACTACACCCACCTGCAGGAGCTGCGGAAGGCGCGGCTGGCACCGGGCGTCAACATCTCGCCCACCGCCAGCTTTGCCAACGGCCAGAACATCGAGATCGGGCCGCGGGTGACGCTGGGCGCGCATTGCCAGATCTGGGCCGGGCCGGGACGGGCACGCGTGGTGATCGGGGCCGATGCGCTGTTTGCCCCCGACGTGATGGTGACCGCATCTGGCTATCGCTATAACGACGGAGCCCCGGTGACCGCCCAGGCGATGGACGAGGCCGATGTGGTGATCGGCGCCGATTGCTGGATCGGCCGCGGCGCGATCCTCCTCGCCGGCAGCCGGCTTGGTCGCGGGGTGGTTGTCGGGGCCCATTCCGTCGTGCGCGGCGAGTTTCCTGCCTACAGCGTCATCGCCGGGTCACCGGCGCGGATTGTCTCCGAACGTCTTGTCCCCGAGTGCGGCAGAGCGGAGTGGGACGCAACGCGGCCTGTGTGACCCTACACCTGCAAGGGCTGGCGACGCCACGCGAGGCCGCCCGGACGTGCCGATCCGCGGCGCGGGCAACTGCACCTTTCCGCAGCGTTGGAACCGCCCAACTCTGGCGTGACCTGCATGGCGCCTTGGCGATGGTCACGAGCGCGCGCGGCGCGTCACGACGCCTCGCGGTCGTCGAGCAGCTGCATCAAATCGGGCACGACCCTTTTCGCGATCTCCGCGCGCCCGAGCGCATTGAAGTGACAGGTGTCCCATCTGTATTCACGGTCCAGAAGATCGGTATCGAGCCCGAGGTGGACCGTCGCGAGCGACTCGGCCACGCGTTTCTGGGCCGCATTCACTTCGGGCACGCCATCAACCCGGCCGGGGCCGATGCAGCGGGTTGCCCGAAACATATACACCTCGGCTCCGCCCATATCGCGGCTTAGGTTCTGAAACAGGACCGTCATGTCGCGCTGCAACTCGGCCATATCCTTGAGCACCGCTGCATCCGTCTCACCCTGATGCCGCAAAATCAGACTCGGCACATAGCCCGCCGCGCCTGCCTCCGTCACGCGGGCTTGCAACGCAGCGTAATAACCGGATCTCGCATCAATCCAGTCGGAGAACTGCGTTCCGCCGACCGCCCCATTGATCAGCAAGACCGGGCGGCTTATTCGCTCGTGGAGGCGGTCGGCGAGCAGAGACCACAGGCTGCCATCATATCCGCCGGTGCCGAGCAACGGATCGGACCCCGGGTAGCAGCGACCGGCAAACCACGTGAAGACGCCGCCCGAAGACCGATGCCGCGACGGCACGACATTGGTCGCATTGGATTGGCCGCCCGTGATGAGCACCACCGTCCGCGCAGGATCCGGGCAAGTGGCACGCTTGCGCCCCGCCGCCTGTTCCGGTCCCGGGAGCGCCTTCCATGACTTCTCAAGCCCCAGACCGCCGCGAACAGCGTAGCTCACCTCGCCGAGGATTGTTCTGGGAATCTCGGTCTTCAAAGCCAGCACTGCGCCGCTGGTTGCCGAGAGCGCGAATACCGCCGCCGTCCAGGTTATCAAACGAAACACTCTCAACAGACACCTCCAAATGTCCCGAAGCGCTGGTGGCCGGCACTGGCGCGAAATCCGCGAAGCCGCCTCATCTTGCTTCGTTGCGCAGTCGAAGGCTCTTTCCGAGATGCGTCTTTGAAAGCGCCCCCAGAATGTCCCGGCTCTTGCTCAGGTCGAAAAGTGCGGCAAAGATAGCGTAGCGTGTGCGCACGACCTGCAGCAACGCCCCTCCGCACAGTGACACCAGCAGCACCGCTGCCAAGACGCTGTTGACGTTCGCGATCCCCAGGTCTTGCGCATGCCTCGCGACGAGCAGCTGGATCGGAAAGTGTGAGACATAAAAGACAATTGAATTCCGTCCGACCCATTCGATGCTACGCCACAGCGCACCCCCGTTGCAGCGGGGCGCGGCCCAGAGCACGAAGGCAATCATTCCCAGCGGCACCCAGACGAAGCGCGGGTCATAAAGAACGTTCCCTTGAAGGATGCTGATGATCGCCCCGGTCAGCGCGCAGGTCAGGCCAGCAAGCCCAAAGAGGACACGTCCCTCCATTGATAGGTTTCGCGTGGCAACCAAGTGCCCAAGCAAGAAGAAGGACAGCAGATACGCGAAGCGCGACATCCGCAGAAGATCAGGCAGTACGCTTGAGGCCGCTATTGCCACGACGATCACCGGAAGAATAGGAATGGACCACCGGTCAAGCGCCAGTGACATTACGTAATAGGCCGAAAGAAACCACAGATACCAAAGCAACGACGGCGCACTGATTGGTGTTTTAAGGATGAATTCTAGTGTCATCCGTCCCTCGGCCGCATATATGATCACGCTCCAGAGCAGGAACGGCCAGAATATCTTTGCGAATTTTCCTAGCAGAAATGCCTTGTTAGATTTTGCCAGGCCCCGGTGCAAGAGCATGCCAGACAGGAACATGAGAAGTGGCATTCTGAATGGCTGAAATGCGTCATTTATCAACGAGAACGCTTATGGAGTCAGCCAGTTCCCGTCCTGCATGGCCGCCTCGCTGTGCGCACAGAGAACGAGAAAAATGCATAGTCCGCGCGTGACGTCCATCCATCTGCATCTATTGACCGACTTAGGGAACTCGCCAACCATGAAAGCCAAAACTCTCCCGTAAAGCCAGGGATGCCAATTCAATGCATCCCGGTCATCGTTTATTAAACTGATATTTCATGAGAAGACTGACATGTTCTTACATTGATGTATATTATATAGGTGCGCGCAATTGAATTTATTCTCGACGCGGTGCGGCGGTTCCGTCGCACAAATCCGATGGGGGATTCATCTCGTGAATCCAGCATGGTAGCTGGGCTGCAGGAGCAGACCCACACCTACGACCTACGAGACCAGGCGCCGGCTGGGCGCGCCCCGACAACAGCATCGAGACCTGGGTAACGCTGGTCTAACTCCGGACCTCTCGCTGGGTGTTCAGCGGTCTGCGCGGCATCACCAATTCCATGGTGTAGGGCGCGCCGACCATCGGCGCGGTGATTGACGGCTCGACGGGACCCTGGAGGGGTGCACCGTCTACCGGCACTCGGGCGTCGACTGGATCGCGATTCGCGCCGCCTGCGCGGGGCTTGGCCGCCCGGAGCCCTCCAGGGCTTGGCAGAACAGCGTCAGCCTCGCCAATTTGGCCGGGCCGGAGCTGAAGGGCGACGGCGCGCATGAACTGGCCTCGCTCACGGCACATCTCGGACTGCGGTTCCAATATCACGACGCCGGCGAAAATGCCCGCACGGCGGCGGAGGTGGCGCTTCTGACCGAACGCGGGACGCGGATCGCGGCCAAGCCGCGACCCAAGGTCCCGGACGACGACCTGCTCGATGAGAGTGACATCGGACCCGTTTCCATGCCCGACGCCATCCCTCAGCGCAGCGTGCCGCACGCAGCGGTGCCCCCGGGGAGATCCGTCCATGCCCTCGGGCGAAACCGCCGAGCCCAAACCATCCATCGGCACCGGTGTCACCCAAGACATGATCCGTGTTCCCGTCGCCGCGGATGGCAGCACCTTCGGTCCCGATCTGGGCCGCGAGAGACGCTACACCGTGGGGGCAAAGGGGCTGATAAGCAGTATGACACTTTCGATGCGGCCTCGGCGGCACTGAACGAGATGAGACCGCCGCGGGTAACTAGGGCATCGTTTCCGGCTGCTCTCGGAAGGAGATTGCGGAAAGGTAGGCCTGGACGATAGCTGCGGACGTCGAGGGCCTCCGCTGGCGAAAAGCCCCCTTCCAATGTGCCTTCCGTGACACTGAGACATTCCTCTTCGCCCGGTCGGGGCACGCGAGCCTCCGGTTTTGCAATGGTCGCTGGGTCAGGATTCGTAGGCAGTAGAAGACGGTTGCCGCGAGAGCTTCAATGCGCGGCTCCGAGGTGAGCAGGTGAATGACGAAGCCTTCGTTGCGCTGGAGAAGCGCGCAAATCCTCATCAAAAGCTGGCGCAAACATTCCAAAAGAAAGCGATCGTATAGCGCGCTTGGATATCGGATGTCGGCGCCGCAGGTTTTCGTCCATATCGACGGGCGACCGATAGTGCCCCGCGGCGTGGTGTAGGAAGCCGCGAGCGTCGCTGATCGCGAGGCTGGCGGTCATCGTCGATCTTC
>NZ_JADFFK010000034.1 GCF_015223355.1 Salipiger mangrovisoli
CCGAAGATCGACGATGACCGCCAGCCTCGCGATCAGCGACGCTCGCGGCTTCCTACACCACGCCGCGGGGCACTATCATCGAGCGGCTGCGCGAGCTTCACCGGCTGGCCGGTGTTCGACGTCACCTGCTCGCCGCGCGCGAACCGGTATGCATCCCGCGGACGCAGGCGCGTTCCGCTACCGCCCGCGTCGGCGGACAGCGCAGTATGAACGTGGGTGTCGCCAAAATAGACCTGCGTCGGGAATGCTCGGTCGGCATAGGGCGAATAGGGCCGGCCCGTCGCATCGTGGAGCCCCTCGGGATTGATCGCGTCTTGGCTGGTGGCGGCGGTTGCACATACGCTCAGTAAGGCTACCGTACCCAACCGGATTGCTGCGTGAATTGCTCTTGTCATAAATCGCTCTTCCTCAAATCCGTGGAGGCCCGCCCTGCCGGGAGGGTTGAAATGCACGAATGATACGGGCCTCAGGATGACCTGCATAGACCGATCCGAAAGCTGCGAGCGGCCCCAAGACTTGAAGTGGACATGGGAAATGCCGCGTACAGGCGCACCGGAAATGACTGTCGAGTTTGGGCTCGAACCCGTGGAAGCGCGGCGGCGCCCCTGAAACCGTGGCAGGCTCGTCGGCCAGAAACGGCCTTTGCTGCCGAAACCGGTCTGGGCGATCCGTGCGCGCCTCGAACGCGCGTGCAACCTTTGCAATCTCGCTCTGATCAATCTTGCCATCGACAGCAGGTGCGGGGCTGCGACCTCGTCGGTCCGAGGGTCGCCGAGCACGATGCCGGCGATCGTATCCGCGAACGCGTATCGGTCCTCCAGAGCAAGACGCGCCGCCCCGCTCAGTTCGAAGTCACGGAGAACACTCGTGCTTCGGTCTTGGCTCGGGTGAGGCGGCCGGAGATGATCGGCTGCGCCACCCTGTTACCGACCCGGTTCCATGCCGGACCGCGCATTTCGACGCGACAATACGCGCGCCTCGTTCGAGAGTGGGGGGCGGAGATCGGTCTCGAGCCGAGCGGCTACGGCACGCACTCGTTGAAGCGCACCAAGGCTGCAAAAATCTACCGCAAGACAGGCAATCTTCGCGCGGTCCAGCTCCTGCCGGATCACACCAAGGCGGACAGTACGGTCCCGTACCTGGGCGTCGAGCTTGAGGATGCTCTGAGCATCGCGGAGTCAGTCGACATTTGATACCTTCGGCGAACGGCGCACGCTGTTCGCCAGCCGAGACCGGACGTGCGAGGATCTACGTGCCGACGTGGGCTTCGAGCGCTGACCAGCCCTTCCCTGACATCTGCCCTATCGCCATTCGCTGCGACTGAGCATTTCTAGGAACGGCTATTCGCGGCGGATGCGAAGCCGGGTGAGCGCGAAATCACATTTCGCAGGAGATCGCTGCACGAGCTCATGTGCGCGGTCGCGCCGCAGTTGCATCCAGCTGGAAACCTTCTGTCCTGGCAGGCTCCGGTTCAGAGTCAAATTTTGGAGCTGCGGACCCGGAACAAGGCAAGAGGTTTGATAGAACTCGACCTGCCATAGTCCCCTAATTCAGCCGTTCTGCGATCAGGCGCTGTAGCCTTTTGCCGTCGGCGTCGAAGTCGCGGATGCCTTCGGCGAGTTTCTCGGTTGCCATTGCGTCAGCATTCATCTGCCAGCGAAAACTGGCTTCGTCTATGCTCAGGGAGGCTGCGCCGGTTGCTTTTTCGGGTGACAGCATGCGGGGGAGGTTACCTTGTTCGCGGGCCAATTCGTTCAGCAGATTGGGAGAGATGGTCAGGTTATCGCAGCCCGCGAGTGCTTTGATCTGACCGACATTGCGAAACGAAGCGCCCATCACGACGGTCCTGATGTTGTTGGACTTGTAGTAATCGTAGATTCTGCGCACCGATTTGACACCGGGGTCTTCGGCAGGGGAATAAGCTTCGACGCCTTCGGCTTTCCTGTACCAGTCAGTGATCCGCCCCACGAAGGGTGATATGAGGAAGGCTCCTGCGTCAGCGCAGGCCGCGGCTTGGGCCATCGAGAAAATGAGCGTCAAGTTGCAGTCGATCCCCTCGTCCTGAAGAATTTCGGCGGCTCGGACACCCTCCCAAGTCGCAGCCAGCTTGATGAGAATGCGCTCTTTGCCAATTCCCCGAGCTTCGTAATCCGCAATGATGGCGCGGGCACGGTCCAAGGACGCGCCGGTGTCGAATGAGAGGTTCGCTTCGACTTCGGTCGAGATGCGGCCCGGCACCACCTTGCTCAAATCGGCCCCGAGCGCCACGGTCAAGGATGCGGCGATGTCTGGAGCATCCTTGCCCGCCCTGCGCCCGGCTTCAATTTCCCGAGCGACCAGCTCTTCTGCGGCCGGGTCCTGCAGTGCAGCTCGTATGAGTGATGGGTTGGTCGTACAATCCACCGGCCTGTTTTTCTTCAGCGAGGAAACCTCGCCGGTATCGGCGACAATGACGGTCATCTCTCGGAGCTGCTCAAGTACGTTGGTCATATAAGCCCTGTTGCATATAATGGGGTGGCACCGCTGAATTGGGATCAGCGATGCCGTCAGAGGCGACGCATCTCTTCGATGGAGGACGTCATAGCTTCGCGGATTTCTTCGGGCCCAAGGTATTCACCTCCGTCGGCGTACATCCATGACCCTCCGACGGAGAGGACGCCAGGCAGAGATGAATATCCCGCAAGCATCGAGCGCTTAATTCCTCCAGAAGGCATCATCATCACATCAGGGAAGATACGACCGAGGTCTTTCAGTGCCGACGCACCGCCCGCCGCTTCCGACGGGTAGAATTTCAGAAGGCGTTGTCCGGATTTCCGCGCTTCAATGATTTCGCTGGGGGTCACTACCCCCGGTACGTGAGCCACGTTTTTCCCCGCAGTATAGCTCTCCAGGTCACTGCAACGCCCAGGGCTAATGGTAAAGTCTGCGCCGGCCTCGACAGCGATGTCGTAGGTCATAGGGTCCATGACACTGCCCGCGCCAAGAATGATGTCGGGGTGGCGCAGGCGGCACGCCCGAAGAGTGTCGATTGCGAGCTCACTCCGCAACGTAATCTCGATGGTCGTTGCGCCGCCCGCGACCAATGCGTCCACAGCAGAGAGGCATTGATCCTGACATTTCGGATCAATCACCGGAACCACTCGCACTGCTTCGAGGGCGTTCTTCAGTTCATCAGCTTTCATTGTAGCTTGCCTTCATGAGTTCTAGGGTCTGTTGTCGGTTCGGCGCGCCCAAACGGCCACCGACGACGGTGCATTTCAGCGCCGCGGCCGCGCTCGCAAAACGCAGCGCGCTTTCCGGTGACCGGCCCTCAGCCAGTGCCAGTGCGAAAGCACCGTGGAACACGTCGCCAGCCGCGTTCGTGTCCACGACGTCAACCCGTGGGTTGGCGATATGATGGACCTCACCCGTGTGAGGGGCGGTCCAATAGGCGCCTTGACCCCCGGCTGTCACGCAGGAAAAGCAGCCATATCTCGCGCAGATCGCCTGAGCGGCATCCGAGGGGGAAGTCTGGCCGGACAGGATCGAAGCCCCCGCTTGCGAGGCCACGATGTGCGTGGCACTCGGGGCGAGGGTGAGCAGCACTTCTTCCGATGCATGATCAGCATCTAGGATCGCGTGACGACCTTCGTCGCGCGCAGCATCGAGCGCGATTTTCGATGCCCCGGGCCATCGGACATCTGCCATCACAGCGGAATACCGATGCATTGGCGGCAGGTCCTCTGATCTGGGAGGTGCCTGAGTTTTAGGATCGTAGTCAACCAAGACCCAGCGCTCACCGGTCGCGTCCACTACAATCGTCGCCGTCGCGCTGCGTCCGAGTGGCACGCGCCGAACATGGCTGCAGTCGACCCCTTCTGCCGCGATCTCGGCGATCAGAGAGGGCGCAATCTGATCATCGCCCACGCTCGCCCACAGAGTGGCACGCCCGCCGAGCCTCGCTGCTGCCGTTGCTGCCGTGGACGCCATGCCCGACGCCGTACTCACTTTCTCATGGGCGAGATACTTCCCCGGACCACGCGAAAAGTCATCGACGCGATATAGAGTGTCGAGGGTCAACGCGCCCACAAAGAGGACCCCTTGGCAAGAGCGCGTCATGACACTGCTGCCTCACGGTCCGCATAGCGCAACCCTGCGAGCGCACCGCGCAGTTCTGCAAGACCCTTCAGCCTGCCGTAGAAGCTGTATCCCGGATTGCCCGCGCGCGTCAGGTCATCCGCCAAACGATGCCCGTGGTCTGGCCGGAATGGAATTGGCCGAGGTGTACCGGTCGCGAGACGACGCATCTCTTCTCGCCTGAGGATATCGAGAGCGGCCACCAATGACACCGATCCACCGAGGTGCTCGGCTTCCATAAACGACTCGGGATCGGCATCGTCTTTCTCTACGACCCGCAGGTGCGCAAAGTGAATTCTGTCGGCATGATCTCGGCCGATCCTGAGAGCGTCGTCGGGATCGCCGACCGACAGCGATCCCAAGCACCAGGTCAGGCCATTGCACCGCGCGGGGTTCGCTTCAAACATGGCGTTGAAGTCCTCTGGTGTGGACGCTGCCAGAGGCAGGCCGAACAGGTTTTTCGGCGGATCGTTTGGATGAATCGCCAAGTTGACGCCCAGCCTTTCCGCCTCGGGCACAACAATAGATTGGAACTCAATCAAATTGCGCCGAATGTCAGCGTTGGACAGCCCTTCGTATTCAGCGATCTTGGCCCGAAACCGGTCTAGGCCTAGCGCGCCGATCATCGAGCCAGGCAATCCTGCGGTAATGGCGTTGGTCAGCTTCGATTTGTCCTCGTCGGTCATCGCTGCGAAGTGCTTTTCCGCGGCCTCAATCCGACGTTGATCGTAGGAGCCCTCGGCACCCGGCCTTTTCATGATGAAAAGCTCGAATGCCGCGAAGACTGTCGCATCAAATCGAAGTGCCTGTACACCATTGGCAAGGCTAAATTCAGTGTCTGTCCGGACCCAGTCGACACCAATGGAAAAGTTGTAACAGACCGTTGGAATGCCCGCCTCAGCGACGGCGCGAAGGCTCTCGATCCACGTCTCGATAGCCTTTTCGGCCTGTGCGCCTGTCGCCTTGATCTCTTCGGCTACGGGTATGCTCTCCACCACATCCCATTCGAGCCCCGCATCACGGATCTTGGCCTTGCGAGCTTTGACCTGCTCGGATGTCCACGCCTTTTCAAGCGGCACATCGTGCAGGGCTGTGACAATGCCGGTGGCCCCGGCCTGGCGAATATTTGAGAGCGTGACGGGATCGTCCGGTCCGAACCAGCGCATAGTTTCAATCATGGGATCAGCTTTCTCGTTGCGGAGCGACCGGATCAGTTCCGGTAGAGCAGTTCAGGAAGGAAAAGGGTGATTTGTGGGACGAACGTCAGCAGCAGCAGAACGAGGACCAGGGGCACGACAAAGGGCATCGTGGCCGACACGCATTGCTTGAACGGGACATTCGACACACGTGACAAGACGTAGAGCACCATGCCGACCGGCGGCGTGAGCAGCCCGAGCATGAGGTTCAAGATGACGATGATCCCGAGGTGTACTGGATCAATGCCGACTTGGGCGGCGACCGGCATCAGGATCGGCACCAAGATAGAAATGGCCGCGATGGTCTCCATGAACAGGCCGACTATCAACACGACCAGGAGGATCATGAGCAGGACAATGGTCTTGTTTTCAGTGACGCCGAGCAAACCCTCCGCGAATAAGGCCGCAGCCTGGTTCGCCGTCAGAATCCAAGCGAAGACGCTTGCCGTGCCCACGATCAGCAACAATGCTGCGGTGGTTTCGATCGTGTCGATCGAAACAGAGATTATCCGGCGCAAATCGAGCGTCCGATAGATCACAACACCCAGGAACAGAGCAAACGCTGACGCGCACACGGCAGCTTCAGTCGGGGTAAAGGCTCCCGTTGCAATGCCTCCCACGATGATGACCGGCGTCATGAGCGGCAAGAAAGCCTCGCGGAACTTGATCCAAACGTTGGCGACGCTGAATGACGTGTCTCGCGGGTAACCTCGCTTGCGGGAAAACCACCAGACCATCAGGGACAGAGATAGCGCCATCAACAGGCCGGGAATGATCCCGGCGACGAACAATTCGCCGATCGACACGGATGCCATGACACCAAATATGACCAGTGGCAGAGAAGGGGGAATGATGGGGCCGATAGTCGAGGATGCTGCAGTGACTCCGACCGAAAAATCGTCATCATAGCCCGCCTCACGCATGGCCTCGATCTCGATTTGACCGAGCCCGCCAGCGTCGGCAACGGCAGCGCCGGACATACCGGCGAAGATGATGCTCGCACCTACATTGACGTGGCCGAGCCCACCGTGCGCCCAGCCCACCAGAGCGCGCGCAAAACCGAAAATCCTCTTGGTGATGCCGCCCGAGTTCATGAGACCGCCGGCAAAAATGAAGAACGGAATTGCCAGCAGTGGAAAGCTGTCCATGCCATTCAGTGTCGTATGCGCGAGAAGGATGACCGGTTGGCCCGATATCAGGATGTAGGCCAGCGACGACAGTCCAAGGGCGATGGCAATCGGCACGCGAAGGAACATCAGCCCGAACAGGATGACGAAGAGCAGAAAGATAGTCATTTCCTGTCCCCCAACACCAGGGTCAGGAACTGTCGGACGTGTACAGCGACAAGGATCACAAGAGCGATCATCACAACTGCATAGAGGTAGTATTTTGGGAATGGCAGTGAGATCATCTGAAGCCGCCAGGTCTTGGAGGCGAGCCCCCACAGCGCGTAGGCGAACACCCCAAAAAACACCGTACTGAGGACCAAAGACAGGAGCTTAACTTGCTTCAGGAATTTGGCGGCCAGTCCATCTACAAGCTCCAGCCGGATATGGCTGTCCCTCAATTGGCAACGTATGGCGGCAACGAAAGTTAGGACTATCAGGAGATAGCGGGCGAGCTCTTCGGTGAATGCCAGCGAGTCATTGAGCACGTAGCGCGTGAAGAACTGCAGAAAAACCGTCACGAAGAGCGCAAGAAAGATTAGAAGCGCGGGAAGGTCACGTAGACCGACATCGAGCTTCTTCAGTTGTTCGACCTCGTCGCGCTCTTGCGCATCGATCAAGGCGTCGATGTTATCATTGACTGACATTGGTCTCCTCCCAATGAAATCAGGCGAAAGACGGCCAGGTGACGTGTCCCCGGACGCCTTTGCATTTTCGCGCAATCAGCCTTTGATGGCCTGAAGGCGCTCGTACTGCTCCTTCGAGAAGGGGAAGTCCTGCTTGTCGAGATACTCCCTCATCAGATCGATGAAGGGTTGGCGATCCACCTTATTGATGGTCACCCCCTCGTCTTTGAACCACTCAGCAAGCTCGCCTTCAGCGGCAACGATCTGGTTGGAGGCCCAGAGAGCGTTCTCCTGCAGAATTGCTGCAAGGGTGTCATAGTCATCAGCCAGTCGGTCGACCGCGGAGGGGGACAGCAAGGTGATCAAGGAGTTTGTGATGTGCCCGGTCAGATTGATGTTCGACTGTACCTCGTAGAACCGCTTCGATTGGATGACCGGAAGAGGATTTTCCTGAGCATCAACCACGCCCTGCTGAAGGGCGAGATAGACCTCGGAGAACGAAATCGGCGTTGCGTTGGCGCCGGCTGCATTCGGGAACCACTGGTAGGCCGGGTTGCCAGGAGTGCGGATCTTGAGCCCTTTCATGTCTTCTGGCGTAAGGATCGGCTCATTGGCTGTCACATGACGTGTGCCATAGTAGGTCAGAGAGGCGATGTGATTTCCGGTTGCTTCCTCGTATCCCTCGCCGAGTTCAGCAAAGAGGTCCGATTGGCTGTACGCCTTCCAATGGTTGTAATCCCGCAGAGCGAAGGGATAAGCGGAAACAACAATCGGACCGTAATACTGCGCCATGAAGGTCGGGCCGCTGTAGATGATATCGACAGTGCCGATCGAGAGTGCGTCATTGAGCGCCGCCTCATTCCCGAGCTGCGATGCGGGGAAGACCTCGATCTCATAGCGGCCATCGGTTGCCGCCTCAAAGGCATCGGCGCTGCGCTGAGCCGCTTGATGGTAAATGGACCCTACTTCGTAGGTGTGCCCCCATTTCAGAACCTCCTGGGCCTGAGCGGCAGCGGTTGCCGAACCGATCAGGCCGGCACTCATCGCGAGAACCTTGAGGTACGTCGTTTTCATCGTGCTCCTCCTTTGAACAACGTTGCTCGTTTTGTAGTCGCCGCTAACGTGCCGAGGCTTTGCTCCCCGTTCAAATGTCTTTAATGATTAAGAAACAGGGTTAAATTCGTCTGGCGACTATGGCGCGAACGCAGCGGAAATTTCGGCAGAAGTATAATGAATCGCTAGACTTTCTCGCGTCTGGCGGGACCGTGGATAGCATTTCCGGGTTCGCGAACGCTCTGATGATCAGCAGGACCATGGCGCGTCCGCTCGTCGAGCGCCTACAAGAAAACAGCCTCCTTGCCGACAGTCTCGGAGGCGCTGCCAGGTCAGTCAGGCCATCCGACTACTACGATCGCAGCGAGACGCTTGAGACCAAGGACATCCTTCGCAGAGCGTTCATGCACTGGATAATCGAGCAAGAGCTAGCTCCGGGCATGTACATCGATGAACGCAAGGTCGCCGCACGACTCCGAATACCGCTCTTGTCGGTGCGTGAGTTCCTCATCTCTATGAGCCAATTCGGATACTTCCGAAAAGTTCGCGATCGTGAATGGGTGGTCGAAGACCTCGACCGGACCTTCTTCTCGCAGATGCTAGATGTGCGGATGATGTTCGAACTGAATTCGATTGCACCCTTGATAGAGCTCCCCGAACAGGACCCGTTCTGGCGCACGCTCTACAGCCTCCGGAACCAGCACCTTGACCTGCTCGAAACCAAAGGCGGTGAGACGCTTCCATTTGTTGAACTCGACAATGCATTCCATGGATTGTTGAATACAGCCTCGAACAATCGCGTAATGCAGATTTTCCAGGATGCCGTGTTCTTCGTATTTTATTTCCATTACCGCTGGGACAACAGCGACGAACGTGCTCGCAATGAAATAGCGATGCGGGAGCATCTTAATATCATGGATGCGATTTTTGATAAGGATGTGGAGAGTTCCAGGTCTTCGCTAAGGGGTCATTTGCAGGCGGCGCAGGATAATCTTCTGAGCTCGATAGAAAATCGCATCAAAAGGTAGATTGTATGCCAGGGGTGCTCTGCCCCCTGAAAACGAAACCGTTTCAATCTGGAGTTTTCGGCTGTGTGACCTGCTCCCCAACGCAGGATCACCGGAAGCGGGAATTTTCCGGCGGTTTCACGATGACGGGCTGCTGTCGTCCATCGTCATACTCATTGCTACGTTCTCCCTTGTAGCATGAGCAGGAATTTAATGGGTCGATTCAGTCCATCGCCCAGGCATCGTGCGGTCCGGAGGCTTCTTCCCGGTCCTCTCGCAGCTTGGCTTTCACGCGCTGCTTCCGGGGCCTGTTCCTGAACTGCAAGCCCAACTCATCGTAAATCATGCGCGTCTTCTTGATGTTGATGGTCCAATCCATTCGCTTCAGCAGAACATGGACGCGCCGATAGCCATCCCGGACGCGTGCCTCGCAACTCTCCCTGATCCGCCTGTGCGACGCCCAGTCGGCGACGCCCAGGACTTTCGAGCGCCGGGCGGGGCCATGTGGTGCGTTCTGTCGCGCTTTCGCGACGCGCGCGCCTTCGGGTCCGCTTTTCTGCGGCGTAGGGACACGGGCTGCGGGTGGTCTGCTGAAAGCCCCCGCACCGGTCGGGCGCGGGGGCAGGGGGTCATTCCGGCAGAGCAAAGGCGATGACGTAATCCGCCCAATCGTTCGGATTGTAGCGGGCGCCCCGGCGGTCAGCACGATGTACTGGCGGCCATCCTTGCCGACATAGGTCATCGGCGTGGACAGCGAGCCCGACGGCAGTCGGCCCTTCCAGAGCACTTCGCCGGTTTCGGTGTCATAGGCGCGCAGATATAAATCGTGCCCTTGGCGAGCTTGGAGCGGGTCGCGACGGATGCGACGGTGGGCAGGCGACGGGTGTCTTCGAGAAACAGCGCGAGCGCTGCCTCGAGGATCGCCTCCCGGCGGGCTTGCTTGTCTTCGGCGGCGGACGCGTAGGTGATCATGAGCCTACCTTGCGTTGGTCAGAGACCGCGCCATGAGGCGCAGGAGAAGCCCGCGAGGCAGCAACCGTGCCGAGAAGGCGGCAAGCTGGTTCATCCGGCCGGCGACAACGCTCCGCTTTCCTTTCAGCAACGCGGTGATGCCAATATCGGCCACGCGCGCCGGTGTGAGCATGGTCGCGCGCAGCAAGGCGCTCGGACGGTGGCCCGCAGTTCCCAAGAACCCGGTGTCCATGATGCCCGGCGACAACACGGTAACCACGACTCCGGCGTCGGCGAGCTCCTGATGCAGGGCTTCACCGAAATGCACCACGTAGGCCTTGGTGGAGGCATAGGCGGCGTAGCTCGGGCAAGGGGGATAGGCTGTCAGGCTGCCCACGAGCAGGACTGCGCCACTGCCCCTGTGCGCCATGTCCGAGCCGAAAAGTCGGGTAAGCACAGTCAGGCTGTGAACGTTGACGCGCAGCATCTCTGCGGTCGCATCGACGCATTGGGACACGAAATCCCCGTGCATGCCGAAGCCCGCATTGTTCACGAGAACATCGACCGCGATCCCGCGCCGGATGAGCCGGCAATGAAGGTCCGAGGCCGCCTCCGGCGCACTCAGGTCGCAGGGTTCGACCAGGACTTCGACGCCGTGGCGCTCGCGGAGCTGCTGCGCAAGAGGCTCCAGTGCGTCCCGTCGGCGCGCGGAGAGGACAAGATTGCAGCCCCGTGCCGCAAGGTTGTGCGCCAGATTGGTGCCGAGGCCTCCGGTTGCGCCAGACAACAGCGCCCATTTCCCCTTGATATCCATGCTACCCCCAAAATGACCACTGGTCACCGATATGGTGACTGGCGGTCATTTTCAACCTTGCAGTCCGCTTCTGCCGCAAGGCTAGGAGCAGAGACCTGTTGGAGGTGGGGAAAATCGAAAGTGCCCAAGCGTATTTCAGCGGGCTCTTTTGCGAGAGGAAGGCTGCTGGCTTCCAAGCCAGCGAGACGTCGCTGCCATAACGGACCTCCAACGGAAGCAACTCTGCGATCAGCTCAGAAACACGCCTCGCAAGCGCCTCGGCTGGAGGACCCCGGCCGAGACCTTCCGCGAAAAGATGTTGGAGGAAATCGGTCGGCGCCGCTTCCGTCGCAGGTCGCGGGGGTCGCGCTTCAAGCAGCGCTCACAACCCCTTTCGCTACGAGGGCGACCATAGGACAGAACCCTGGCCGCTCTCCCAGTCCCGGTAGGCGGATCACGCCGGCAGGGACCGAGGGGCCGCTCGAGACCCTGGACAGAGCCCGACCAACCGCTCCGCCGGATCGGCGAACCTCATCCCGGTAGCAGTCGCGCGCAACATCGCCCAGGTGACACCGGTGAGTGGCAGCTGGTGCGGAAGGGACTGCGATCTTCTCTCCCTGGAGGTCGGAGGCAGCGTGAACGTGGATGGTCCTCGAGCGGTCAAACCCCTGAGACCGATGCGCCGCAGGTGGCATCTGGGCGGCAGTTCAGAAGTTGCCCAAGAGTTGGACCGTGTGCCGGACGCATCGGATTCGCCCCGACAGACTTTAATTTACACCACCTTCCGATTGTCCTTGTAAACCCGCACGACAGCCACCACATGTGATGAGCTTACGCTTTTCTCTTCGAAATGCTGCTTCCGCTAACCCGGTTTCGGTTGATCGTCTTGGATCGACATTTGCCGGGCTGCCGCATGTCGCGGGCAGCATATTCAGGAGACTACGGACATGGCCAATGGCACCGTAAAATGGTTCAACAGCACCAAGGGCTTCGGCTTCATCGCGCCGGAAAGCGGCGACAAGGATATCTTCCTGCACGTCACGGCGCTTGAACGCGCTGGCATTACGCGCATCGACGACGGTCAGAACGTGACTTTCGATGTCGAGACAGGCCGCGACGGTCGCGAGTCCGCCAGCAATCTGGCCCTGGCTTGAAGCGCTCGCTGGACGATCTGCTGAAGGGCATTCCGGCGCAATCCGGGAACGGCGGGCAACCGCCGCAGCCCAAGGGGACGTCCGGTGAGAAGCGGACCGGGCCGGAAACCCAGCTCGACAGGATCACGGCGGGCGCCAAGCGCGTACTGCAAGAAGAAGCCGACGAGCGCGCCGAAAAGCTGGCGCGCCTCAAAGCTGCCCGCGAAGCGCGCGACAAGACGTGATCGCGAAGACGTGGCCGGCGCTGAACGGGTGGATTGCCCGTGGAGCGCCGTGTCGCGATTGCAGACGACGGTCTGACATCCCGCACTCTTCGGGCGAAGCAGATCGGATTTCCGGGTGAGCGCGTCGAGTGGATTGGTCCATCCTGTGGGCCTCGGCCATTCCGCATCAGTCTTACCTGGAGGAGCTGCTGCAGGGCTCGCCCTGCGGCAGCTTCCATTCAGATTGACCATTTAGAGGAGAGAGACATGGGCTATTCGCCTTCGAAAAAGCAGTTGGACCTCAAGGACTTCCTGAGCAAGCCGGCAAAGAAACGTCCCGGAGCGAAAACTTTCGGCTACCAGAAATTCCGGACACCGCCGACACCGGTTGCCGAGCCCGCAGCGCAGCCCGCCGAGGAGAAGTCGGAATAATTTCCGGCGCGACGGCACACCCTTTCGAGCGCCGCAAGATGGGCCAATCCCAATGAGAACGGCCCTTTCAAGCTGTCTCG
Organism: Salipiger mangrovisoli; assembly: GCF_015223355.1. Taxonomy (GTDB): domain Bacteria; phylum Pseudomonadota; class Alphaproteobacteria; order Rhodobacterales; family Rhodobacteraceae; genus Salipiger; species Salipiger mangrovisoli. The sequence continues at coordinate 12,778 of NZ_JADFFK010000034.1, forward strand.
GGCCCGAACCGCACCGCAAGGAACACCCTTGAGCGCCTTCGGAGCGGCCATACTCTGCAGCCCAACCAATTGGCTGCACACGCAGATACATCTGCGCCTCGAATTCCGGTCGGGCGACATTCATCTAGTATGACATTGTCTTGGCCCCACCCAATCCGGCGGCCTTGAGCGCGTGAGCGTTCCTGCGCCCGGACATCTTCCCACGCCGCAGGCGCCGCCGATGGAGCAACTCGCGAGAGGGCTCGCCAGGGTCGGCGCCGTGGCTTCACGAATACGAAAGACAACACATATGATGGAAATTCTCTGGGGCGAGCCCCTTGTCCTGATCGATCCGAAAGACGGGGACGTCACGCGCTTCTGCACGATCGAGAAGGTCCACTATTGGCTGCGCCGCAAATGGCCGGTGGCCGATGCGGCGCAACAGACTGCCTTGGCGAAGGTCGAGGCGGCCATGGAGTGCATGAACTCCGTCGACGATGCCCGCAACGCGTTCCTGAAGGCCGCCCATTTGGCAGGTTTCAAGCAAGCGGCCCTGGCCTGATGGGTCGCGTGCCAAGCGGCGAGTGCTGAGAGCACGGTTCAACGCGGCCCGGCCCAAAGCACATGTGTGGCCCAGGGCGCGGGTTCCGGTGAACTGAGAACCAGTGTCGTGCTTTCCAACCTCGAAATGACTCGCGTCTCATGCCGATCTGCCCCATGCTCTATCGATGTTGGAAAAGCACACCGTTGCGATCAGCGACATCAGGGTCCCGCTCAAACGAAAAAGAACTCTTTGCGAGGACAAGGTCCAGAAGATCGCGGAGAGCATTTTGGAGGAAGGGCAGACCACCCCAATTCAGCTCCGGCCTGACGGAGACGGCTACGTGCTGATCGAAGGTCTCCACCGGCTTGAGGCTCTTCGGGTGCTTGGAGAGGACTCCGTGCTGGCCTATTTCGTGCGAGCCCGGCTGCACTGACCCTTCCGGGATTCGGCGCATCTCGGAAGCCCATGACACTTGATGGTTGCGGTTCGGCGACCACCCGCGTGGCAGTTTGGTCGACTTTCTCGTCCGGTTCCCAGGATAGGGACGGCAGGCGGGTGCCGAAAGCGCAGCTGGCTTCGCCGGTTTCATCTTGCGGAAAGCTGCTGTTCAGAAGGAGCGCGGCGACCGGCCCTTCCAAGGCCGAGCGCGATGTTTCTCAAGCCTCTCGCTTGTATTGATTTCGAACTGTGCGACGCTTGAGCGGTTTTCTTTCGCCAGCGACCCTGGCGCAGGTTTTGGGAGGATGGAGACATGCCGAGCCATCAGGGAGGCTGCCTTTGCGGAGGCATTCGTTACGAGACTCTGGCAGAACCGAGCCGTGTCACGGTCTGTCATTGCCGCTTCTGCCAGAAGGCTACCGGATCCGCCTATATGGTTGAGCCGATCTTTGAAGCAGACAACCTCGTCCTGCTTTCCGGCCTGCCCAAAGTTTACAAACAGGTATCGGCAGGCTCCGGCAAAGTGGTTCACATTCACTTTTGTCCCGACTGCGGCACCAAGCTTTGGCTCAGCTTCGAGCGGTTTCCCGATGCGGTCGGCGTATACGCCGGAACCTTTGATGATCCGTGTTGGTTCCCGATCGACCCGGCGACCGCCAAGCACATTTTTCTCGGTGCTGCGCGTGCAGATACCATTGTCCCCGGTGGCCTGCCGACATTCGTTGAGCACGCCATGACGAACGAAGGTACGCCGCAGGAGGCGTCGGTCTTCGACACTTTTCACCAGATAGGCGGCAGATAACGCGGGCCGTGCGCAGGGGCGACACTCGGGCCTCGGAAAATTCCGCGTCGGACATCTCAGGACAGGGTCGAGATCGGGCACCGCGGCATGAAAGCCCGGTGACGTCGAAAGGAAATCCAGGCTTCCTTGCGCCCTTTTTGCCGTGCGATGCGCATACAGCGCCCTGACGTGTGACGTGGTTCCCGGAAATCGGGCACTCTGCCAAGCTTGCCGCCCACGATGGCACCTTCGCTGGCTTGTCCTTGGCCAAAAAATCCCGCTTCACCACCAGCTGGCCGATCTTGGCGTGCCGCTTGTCGATCTCGCCCTCCTTCTCGGCCGCCTGCGCCTCCAGGTGTTGATCAGCGTCCGATGCACGCCGTGCTTTGCCATCAGTTCGGCGACCGCCAACTCGCCACGATGGCCTCAAGCGCCAACTTCGCCTCGAACTTGGCGCTGGAATTCCTTCTTTTGCCAGCCACGCTGTTCTCCCGCGTCATCGTTGGCGGCAAGCTTGCAAAGGTGTCCGATTTTCGGGGACCACCTCAGATCTCTCCTGCTTGGGTATCTGGGCCATCGCTTGCGAAAGGCTGTGGCCTCTAAATCCCACCGTTTGCGGCCAAGACCACAACTCTGTGTCGAATTGCCTTCGGTCCGATAAATCGGACAGAGAGAAACTTGGCCTTTGCGCCCTGCCGCGAAATCAGCGGATGGCGGGTAGGCCGGAGACCGGCCATGGCCCGCTCCCGCGGCTTCAGGTCACCGGCTCCTTGGCCAGCCCCTTGCCGAGGATGGGGCCGGTCGGAAGGTTGGTGGGCGAGCCGCCGGAGGGCTCGAAGGTGATCTCGTAGAGCTGCGTCGGATGCGGTTCGGGCAGCCCTTGAACGCTCAAGACACGTGACAGGCCGGTGGAGAGCAGGCCCAGCGAGACGGGCGGGCCGTCGTCTTCGGGCTTGGTCCAGACCTGCATCACCTGGCCCGCGGGCACATCGGGCCGCTCGAGCAGGGTTACGCGGGTGGTGTTGTCCGGGCCGCTTTCGACAAGCGCGATGGCTTCGCCGCGGTCATCCAGCAGCACGGCCACGACCAGGGGGTCAGATGGCGCGAGCAGCGACCAGCCCAGCAGGCAGGCCAGCAGCAGGCTGGCGGCGATCCCGGTCACGGCGGCGCCGCGCCAGCGGTTCAGGCGCGCGCGCAGCGGGGCAAGGTCGATCACCTCGGCGCCAGCCGGTTCAGGCTCCGGCGAAGGCGGCGTCTCCTCCGATACATCCAGCCGCGGCGCGAGGCGCTCCCAGAACCCTTCCGGCAGCGGCAGGTCGTCGGCGGTTTCGTCGAGTGGGGCGAAGCGGTCACGCGCCCTTGCAAGCCGCTCGGCCACCTCGGGATCGCGCGCGGCGAGCTCCTCGAGCCGCGCGACATCGGCCTCCGAGGCGAGCCCGAGGACAACCTCGTCGATCAGCAGATCAAGAGAACGGTCCGTCATGACAGACACTCCCTCAGCTTGAGCAGGCCGCGCCGGATACGTGCCTTTACCGTGCCCAGCGGCGTTGCCAGCCGACCAGCGATCTCGCCGTGGCTGTGTCCGAGCACGTAGGAGGACAGGATCGCACGGCGTGTCGCCTCATCAAGCCCTTCCAGGCACCCGCGCAGATCTGCCGAGCTGGGCAGCCGGTCAAAGGCCGCGTCGACAAGGGCGCCCTCGGAGGCGCGGTCGATTGCCTGCGGTTCGGTCGGCACTTCGCGGTCCTCGCTGCGCAGCATGGTCAGGCAGCGGTTGCGCAGGATGGTGTAGAGCCAGCCCTTGGCGCTGCCCCGGCTCTCGTCGAACTGATGCGCCCGGCGCCAGACCAGCACGAGGGCCTCCTGCACCGCATCCTCGGCAAGGTCGAGCCGGCCCAGCATGCGACGCGCGACACCGAGCATACGCCCGCCCTCCGCCGTCATGATCCCGCGCAGGGCGGATTTGTCGCCCCCCGCGCAGGCCCTGATCAAGGCTGCATGATCCGTCACGTGACTTCCTGCTCTCCCTGTGCCGCCCTCTTGCGCTGCGGCAATGGGACTACGGCTAGAGACCGCTTGCAGGCCTGTCAATTTACACAAGACGGCAGGGCGGGATACGGGTTGAGGCGTTGCCGATTTGCGTGATCCGTTCGAGCCGGGCGCAGGCATGCAGCCTGCGCCCGGCATGGACGTATCGCGACGCCTCACATCTCCGCGGTCATGAAGGTGATGTCGCGCAGCATCGCGCCGTCAGCGCCCTCGATATCCCAGCTTTCCTGCACGGAGCCGTCGTCGAGCGAGACGGTGTGCAGCTGACCCGCAGCCACAAGCCATGCGGTGTTGGTGCCCTCGGCATCGGTGGCGATATCGAAGGCGTAGTGGTCCGCGCCCTCGATGCCCAGCTTGCCGACCGCCGCCAGCGTGCCGTCATTGGGCGAGGTCTGCCGGATCAGCGCGACGATGGTGCTGTCGATGTCGTACATCGCGGTGCTCTCGGGCTTGCCGAAACTGTTGATATAGGCCGCCGCGACGATGGCCGGGGCCTCGCCCGCGTGCATGTCGGCCTCCTCGAAGGCCAGCGAGCCGTCGACCGTCACGGCACCGCTTTCGATGTCGACGCGGTGGTTGGTGGTGCCCGACATGAAGCGCAGCTTGTCGGCCATCGGGTTGAAGTCGACGATCACCGGCGCGCCCGCCTCGATCATAAGCTCCTTGTCCATGGTCGAGATCACGGTGGCAGCCCCGGTCTCGGGATCGATCTCGACGATCTCGAATGTGTCGGTGACACCGATCAGCTGCCCGTTCGAGGGGCGCAGGTCGATGCCCAGAAGCCGGTCGACACCGGTGACTTCCATGGACTCCGTCACCATGGCAGAGCTCGTGTCGATGACGTGCAGCATCTTGTCTCCGCTGAGCCCGATCGCGGTCATCGCGCCATGGTCGTCGGCCAGCGCACCGGTGGCGGCAGAGGTGGTCAGCAGCAGGGTCAGGGCGGAAAAGGTCTTGTGCATCGTTCAGTCTCCTCAGGTGTCGAGCGCGGCCAGTCCGCGGGCTCGATACTCCTAGGACTCGGGCTCGGGTCCGTTTGGATGCACCTGGAGGAAGAAAAGTTTTTGGCCCGCCGGAATGCTCTTGGTGGCCGAGTGCCGGAAGCGTGCGTTGCGGGCACGTGACCAAGGCGTCAGACACCGCCGGAGCCGGCCACACTGTCCAGCAACAACCGGCACCGCGGCGAGGCGCGCCCAATGGGGCCGGCGCACAGCGGACGACTGCCCTGATCCCTGCCACGTTTTCTCCAGGGCGCTTCGAGAGCATTTGTGGAGGCAGGATAGGCGTCGCTTGCGGGGTCGGACAGCGTCTCGTGAATATTGGCCTTCGGGTCATCGCTGTCCGGCCAAGATGAAGGGGCGCCTCGCGCCCGCTTCCGCTCGCTCAGGGATCAGAACGCGGCCTCTGACCCGATCGGCAGCTTGCGCCCGCGACAGGCATGACGTCGCGGATGCAAGTCTGCGGCGCTTGCTTACTTGGGCACCAGCACATGGTCCACCACGTGGATCACGCCATTCGACTGGTCGACATCGGCGATCGTCACGCGGGCGATCGTGCCGCTTTCATCGTAGACGTAGAGCATCCCGTCCTTCATGCGTGCGGACAAGGCGTCGCCCGAAACGGTCGTGAAGTTCGCCAGACCGTCCGAGCTCGCGCGAGCCTTTTGCATGATCTTTGCGGCGGTCCAGTCGCCGGCGAGCACATGCGCCGTCAGCACCTTGGTCAGCATGGCCTTGTTTTCCGGCTTCAACAGTGTCTCGACCGTTCCGGCCGGAAGCATTTCGAAGGCGGTGTTTGTCGGCGCGAACACCGTGAACGGGCCGGGGCCCTGAAGGGTCTCGACCAGGCCGGCCGCCTGAACCGCGGCGACGAGGGTCGTGTGATCGGCAGAGTTCACCGCGTTCTCGACGATATTCTTGGACTCGTACATCGGCGCGCCGCCGACCATCGGGTTTGCGGCAAAGGCCGGGGCCGAAAAGCCAAGGGTCGCGACAAGGCCGAGAGCGAGGGCGGACGTGCATTTGATGTTGGTCATGATGTTTCCTCCAGAATGCGCCGGTTTTGTCCGGGGCTGCAGAGGATACGAAGCCGCGATTGGCCGCGTTGCGCCAAGGCGCAGAAAAAAGTTCCGCTGCGCTAGAGGCTCGGAATCGGCGCGGTTGCCAGCACCGGTCCGCTCGGGCCCGCACCGGGCGATCCGCCCGCCGGTTCCAGGCTGACCGCCAGCACATCGCCTGCACGCACATCAGCGCTCACCTCGGTCGTGCGCGGGGCGAGGAGCCCGAGGGATGCGACCTGTCCGTCGCGGATCAGCCACAGTTGGTAGGATCGCCCCTCGGGATCGGGTGCATCGGACAGGCGGCGAAAGACCAGCCGTTGGCTGTCGCCGCGGACGGCGATCTGCAGGTCCGGCGCGCTCAGTTCTGCCAGCGGGGCGCCGGGCCGGTACAGAGGCGTGCCCAAGATCGCCACGAGCGCAATAGCGGTCACCACGGCCAGCCCGAGAAGGATCGCAGGTCCGGGCCTCCGCACGGCGTCCCCGGTTGCGCCCCGGCTCTGCATTCCCCGACGCAGCCAGCCAAGCACGCCACCTCGCAGCGGCCCGGATGCCCCGAAAAGCCTTTGCTCGGCTCGGTCCAGCACGGCGGAAGGTGGCACGACGGCTGCGAACTCGACGTTCAGCTCGGAGAAGCGCGCCTGCCACATCTCGACCTCCCGCGCGAAGGCCGGATCGCGGGTGATCCGGTCCTCGGCCCGCGCGCGATCCTCGGCCGAGGCAAGCCCCAGCACGTAGTCCGCCGCGAGATCGGAGGTCTCGTCTTCCGTCATGCGTCCATGCACTCCTTGAGCTTGCGCAGGCCACGATGCAGCCAGCTGCGCAGGGTGTTCAGCGGGATCCCGAAGGCGCTCGCGATGTCGTCGTAGCTGCGCCCGTCAAGATAGGCGCTCCGGATAGCGGTGGCACGGTCCGTGTCGAGCGTCGCCAGACAATCGGCGATGCGCCGCGCCTCGTCCTTCATCTCGACGAGGGTTTCCGGCCCCGGCCCGGCGTCGGCAACCTCCAGCATGGCCGCATCATTCGAACCGGCGGCCTCACGGCGCAGTGCGGCCGTGCGCGATCGCAGGCGATCGAGGCAATGGTTGCGCGCGACGGTCACAACCCACGACATCGGCTGGCCGCGCATGGAATCGAACTGATGCGCCTTGCTCCAAAGCTTGACCATAATCTCCTGCAACGCGTCTTCCGCTTCGGCCCTGTCCTTGAGCATACGTAGACAGACCCCGAAAAGTTTCGGGCCGGCTTCGGAATAGAGGTTTCGCAGCGCGGCCCTCTCCCCCTGCGCCATGCGCAAGAGGACGTCGGCCAGCGGTTCCTCGGTCATGGGTCCCCCTCTTATTTGGGCAGGACGCCTGCCAAACCCGCCCAATGTCAAGAAAAACGAGGGAGATGATCGCGATCGCTCCAGAATGTCTGCAAGCTGTGCGCTTTGCACCAGCCTTCACGCTGCTGCTGAAACGCAGGCCATCCGCAAGTCGGTCAAGGGTGAACCAGTCCCCGAAAACCGGACTTTTCCCAAGCTTGCGGCCCAGGATGACGCGGAAGAACAGCGTGGCCGGCAACCGAAGGACTTCCACCGCCGGGCGCAAGGCGACGGCGACGCTTCGGGCCATCCGAGGCGAGCTGACGGTTGCCGATCCGTTGGCAAAGCGCGGCGTGCATCGGACGCTGCTCAACACCCGGAAGCGGCAGGCTCCCGAGGGCATGTCCGGTTTCTTCTCGGGCAGGGCAGGGCCGGGGCGCGGGCAGCCGGGAAGGAGGGCGAGATCGAGAAGCTGCACGCCGGGATCGGCCGGTGGCATGGCGGGTTTTTTTTGACCAAAGGCGCGCCACTGAAGGCGCTATCGGTTCGGGCCCACCGGCGCGCGGACGGTGATCCACGGTCCGGCGCGGTCATGCGAGGCATGACGCCGAGAGGGGAGGCGCGGTTCATCAAGTTGCCGGTCCACGGCAGCCGTCAGCCTCGCGGGACATCGCAGCGCACGGCCCTGCCGGGCAAAGGACGGACGGCCGCGGGCGCTGGATGGGCAATGCCCTGATCGAACGTCTATGGCGGTCGCTGAAAACCGAGTGGGTCTGCCTTCACGCCTACGAAACCGGGTCCGCGGCGCGGGCAGGCATCGGAACATGCATGACTGTCCACACCACCGACCGCCCGAATTCGGCACATGGCCGCAAGGCGGCAGCATGATCACCAGGCAAGCTTGGCAGCGCCGCAAACCTGTCCGGGAAAGGGGGTCCACCTCGGCTCTTTCCGAAGTCATCCACGACGGGGCTTCGTCTCGGCGTTTAGGGCTCGGACGTCCCCGGGTGATCTGCGCGGCACCCGGTACGCTCCGCAGGAAGATCTCGCGGGATAGATCCGGTGCCTGCCGCCCTAGCCGACGCGGCAACCGTGTGCCGCGTCCCGATGGGGCAGGTGTCGCCTCCCGCGCCTCCAAGGTCGCGGCCGTGACAGGTTCCGCGTCGGGCAGGGTCATCAGGCGCATGCAAGCGCCGGACCCCTTCACCTGCCGGACCAGCCCCCAGGTCAGCGCCGCCGCCCGTCGCAGGGCTTCCGTGCGCGCCGCCAGACGTGGCAGAACGAGGGGTGCCAAGGCGTCGTGTCCCCCCAAGAGCTGCGTGTCTGCGGCCCTCGCGGGGTCGAGGCTGAGCCGGACCTCGCACCCCGAGGCGGGCCAGCAGACCGCGGATCGTCTTCTCCGCGTGGCGCTGAGCGCCGATCGCAGCGTCGCGCGCTGCCAGCCAGGCCCGACGTTCCTGCGCAGGCTGCCTCTTGACCTCGACTCCTCGGCAAAAGCCCGCCCGCGCGAGATCGGCCAGCGTCGCAGCGTCGTCGGCATCTGTCTTGTCATGCATCTGACCAAGCACGGCGCATTCGCATTCGGAACCGTCCTCGTCTCGGAGGCCCGTTTCGTGACGCCTTCTGAGCGGCGCCCGCAGATCGTTGTCCGATCCTTCGAGACATCCAGTCCAACGTGGTATCGCTCCATTTCCTCTCTCCTCTTCCATGGGGCCAGAGACCTGTCCGCGAGCGCGGGGGATCAATAGCCTCGCCATGGTCCTTGGGCTGATGGCGGACAGGGACTCGTCCCGGGGCTTGTCCGGCGCCTTCACCCAGGCATGGACGCCGCTCGGGCGGACGCGCAGACACCGGCGCTTCGCCCCGAGGGAGACCTGCCCGCGAGGCTCGGCCGCGAACGCCACCCTCATCGGCACCCAGGCCAATGGCGCGTCAGGGACGCCCCCTTTTCGGACTGTCACGCGCCTCCGAGACCCCGCGCCAACTCTTTTTCGGGCCCGCCTCTGCCGAAAACGCCATCGCGAACGTCTTCTTCCAGGCGTGGAGCGACGACGCGCCAATCCCCGGACGTTCCGACGCTTCCCGGACCGGGGCGCCCGCTCGGTGATCTGCGCGGGCGCGTCCCGCTTCGAGTCATCGCTGAACTTGTTGCTCCTCATGGCCTTCGTGCCTCGAAATCAGCGAAGGCGGCGGCCACTGAACATGGGGCTCTTCAGCCGGTGCCATGGGCCTGAGCACATCTTTCGTCAGAACCATTCCAGCCGTGACGATCTCGGACGTGATCATCTCCCGATACGGAATGTTGCGATCCCGCTTGGGCGGATAGATGCCGCCGGGGCGCGGTTGCAGCATCAGAACGAGAGGCTGCGCCTCCGGCTGGTCAATGACAGGGTCTTCGCCCATGCCATGCACCTGCACGGCACGCATATCCGCCGGGGTCGGCGGATGACGCCCGGCGCCCGACGCGCGACATGTCGATTGGTATACACCGTCAGGGATGGCGGACCGGATCGAGGTGGCCAGAGGGGCACCGCCGCCAGACGTGAATCGGCGCGGCGCGGGGACCTTCCCCCGCGCCGCCGGTCCTTTGGTCAGGCCGTGGCCCGCACCTGCAGTTCGGTCATCATGCCCGTCGCCAGATGCCCCATGTGATGGCAGTGCATCATCCAGCGCGCCGCCTCGCCGGCGTCGAAGGCAACCGTCACGGAGCCCATCGCCGGCACGAAGACCGTGTCGCGCAGCGCGCCCTGCACGGGCTGACCGCCGACCGCGACCACCTGGAAGACATGGCCATGCAGGTGCATCGGATGCGCCATCATCGACATGTTGTGGAACATCATCTCGACCCGCGCGCCCTGGGGCACCGTGATCGGCCTGTGGTCCTCCCAGACCGCATCGTTGATCGTCCAGACATAAGGGGCCATCGCGCCGCCGAGCATCACCATCTGGCGAACATCCGGCTCCCGGGCCGCGAGCGGCGAGACGGCGCGCAAGGCAAGCTCCTGCCGCATGTCGCCGGCAACGGGCGGGGTCTCGGTCTCGGCGCGGGTCGCCAGGCGCGGCACCGCGGCGCCCTGCGGAGCGAGGATGAGCCCGGTCTGCTCGTGTGCCCCCTCGCGCAGGGCGAGGACAGGACGGGCGATCCCGTCACCGGGCATGTCGAGGTCGATCTCCATGCGCTGGCCCGAGGCGATGGGGAAACGCGTGCCGGCAAGAGGCGCGACCGCGTCCCCGTCCACCGCGACCAGCCGGGCTTGCAGTTCGCCGGTGTCGATCCAATAGGCGGTCATCGACGCGCCGTTGATGATCCGCAGCCGCAAACGGCCGTTGCGCTCGACCGTCACGACCTCCGGATCGTCGAGCGTGCGGTCGTTGGTGAGATAGGCATCGAAGTCGAAATCGTTGAGGTCCATCGGCATCTCGGACATGCCGCTCATACCGGACATGTTGCCCATGCCGGACATGCCCGGCATCTCGCCCATGCCGGACATTCCGCCCGTCGGTGCTGCGGTCTCGCCGTGGTGCATGGCGCCATGGTCCATCGGGGCCGGAGCATGTGCCCCGCCATGGTGTCCGCCGCTGCTGCCGGTGGTCTCGGCCAGCACGTCATCGGGGGATTTGAAGCTGAAGTCATGCAGGAACATGACCACCTCCTGCCGGTCGGCGGCGACATCCTCGGCGCTGCGCACGATCAGCGGCGCGGCAAGCAGGGCGATCTCCTGCTGCGGGATGTGGCTGTGCATCCAGAAGGTGCCGGGCCGCGGCGCATAGTCATAGGCGCGGCGCTCGCCGACCTTCAGCATGGGGTTGGTGTTGGGCGCGCCGTCCTGCGCGTTGGGCGGGATCTGCCCGTGCCAGTGGATGATCGTCTCGGCATCGAGGCCATTGGTCAGATCGACGGCGAAGCGCTGGCCCGGATCGAGGGTCAGCCCCTGGCCGCCCGTGCCATTGGTCAGCCCCAGGACGGTGGCAGCGCGGCCGTTCACCTCGATGGTGCGGGTGCCTGCGGTGAGCGACAGCCGGTCCGTTGCCGCCCGCGCCCTTGCGGGCAGCAGCAGCGAGGCGGACACGGCGGCGGAAGCGGCAAGAAAGCCGCGGCGGGAATATCGGGTCATGATGATCTCCGTGAAATGAGGTTTCGCGAGGCGGGACGAGGTCCCGTGGAGATCAGCTTCGGGGAGGAGGGTATGATGGGGCGAAATCCTGGGACGACAGCGTCACGTCGGCAAGCGACGCCACGACCCGCGACACCTGAGCCTTGCCGGGGCCGGGCAGGTCCCCGATACGGGCCGCGTCAACCGGCAGGCAATGGGCCTCGCACATCTGGGCGTGGCCCTTGTCCCCCATCTCGCCATGCGCGGCGGATGGATGCGCTGCGTGGCCCGCATGGGCCTCGACGCTCGCGGGGGGATCGCAGCACAGCGCAGTGATCGCCATCGCGCGCACCGGCCCGGCCGGCAGCGCGGTCCAGACCCCGAGCAGGGTCAGCATCAGCAGGCGAAGCAGGAGCCGTGTCATGGCGCGACGCTACGCCCAACGCGGCTCGGCGTCAGATCACGTTCGCGGCATGAGGGGGCAAGCTGTGCGGTCTTGCGCGCATGTCGGGCGTCTCAGCCGGAACAGGACCAGAAGCCACGGTAGATCGCCTCCGGGCCGGGGTCGAGCCGGAAGGTCAGCTGGCTGTCGGACCGCAACGCCTCGACCGGCTCGACGCTCATTTCGAGCCCCTCGGTGCCAAAGCGGCCCTCGGCCCCCGCCGCATCCAGAGGCAGGATGATGCCGTTCAGCTTGGTGACGGCCCCGCTGCCGTCCGCTGCCGCGATCAGCACCGGGTCCTCGGTGCGGGTGCGGCGGAAGGCGCAAGTCTCGCCTTCGGGCATCGCATCACCGGCCTCCTCGGCGGTCAGCGGCGCCGGGTCGAGCGTCGACAGGAGCGTGTTGTTCAGCGCGTCCTGCAACGTGCCCTGCCGCGCGGGCGGGTCCTCGTAGACCTCGGTCTGCACGTCTCCGGCGGAGACTTCGGCGATCAGCGCGCGCATCTCGGCGATTTCCTTCTTCTGGGCCGAGATGATGCCATCGGCGAGCTTGCGCACCCGCGCATCCTCGATGCCAGCGCGCTCGGATGTCATGATGGCGATCGAATGATGCGGGATCATCGCGCGCATGTAACTTGTGCCATTCACGGTCGCCTGGCTGCGCACCAGCCAGAGCGCGCCTGCGAAGACCACGATGCTGCCCGCGAAAATGGCAATATTGACCGCCCGGCTGGGGTACATCGCCGCCATGAAGGCAAGCATGACGAAGGCCATGGCCGCGCCCATGACGATCGCCATGTAGAGCCGGGTCTCGCTGAAGAAGACATGCTCGACTGCATAGGTGTTGAGATACATCAGCCCGAACATGATCACCGTCGAGGCGAGGATCATGAGGGCGAAGCGGGAATAGGTCATCGGCACCTCCATGCTTGTCGCTTTTCAGGCTCAACGGGCTTCCAGCGCTGGAGGGTTCCGAGAAAGTTCCCGGAGTTTTATCCGGGCGCCGCGGAGATCTCCGCCTGATGTGCGCGCAGTTCCTCCGGCCAGGTCGATTTGATGTAGGTCAGCACCGCCTCGATCTGCGCGTCGGTAAGCTGATCGCCGAAGCCGGGCATGTTGCTCGCATAGCCGTTGCCGACCACGGCGGCGGTGCCAAGCTTGGTGATCCGGAAGAGCACCTCGTCGGGATGGTGCCATGTGTGGCCGTTCGCGTCATGCGGCGGCGCGGGCAGGCGTCCATCGGGACCGGGGCTGCGCCAGTTCGGCTGGCCCTCGAGATCCGCGCCGTGACAGGCGGCGCAGGTCTGGGCGTAGAGCGTCTTGCCCTCGGCGATCTGCGCAGCTTCGGCGGGGGCACGTTCGACCCCGCCGAAGAGCAGCCAACCCGACAGCGCAGCCAGCACCAGCACGGCAAGCCCAAGCCACCTCACAGCTTCACCCCGCGCAGCCGCAACGCGTTGGTGATCACCGAGACGGACGAAAGGCTCATCGCCGCCGCCGCAACGATGGGCGAGAGCAGGACGCCGAAGAGCGGGTAGAGGATGCCCGCCGCCAGCGGCACGCCCGCCGAGTTGTAGACGAAGGCGAAGAAGAGGTTCTGCCGGATGTTGCGCATGGTTGCCTCGGCAAGGTGGCGCGCCCGGACGATGCCGCCGAGATCGCCCTTCACCAGCGTGATGCCCGCGCTTTCCATCGCCACGTCCGCGCCGGTGCCCATGGCGATGCCGACGTCGGCGGCGGCCAGTGCCGGGGCGTCGTTCACCCCGTCGCCGGCCATGGCGACCGACAGGCCCTCTCTGCGCAGCGTCTCGATCAGCCCGTGCTTGTCCTCGGGGCTGACCTCGGCATGCACCTCGTCGATATTGAGGTCCCGCGCGACCGCTTCGGCTGTGGCCTTGGCGTCGCCGGTGGCCATCACGATGCGCAGCCCGGCCTCGTGCAGCGCCCTGATCGCCTCGGGCGTGCTCTGCTTGACCCGGTCGGCAACGGCCACCAGCCCTGCGGCGCGCCCGTCCACGGCGACGAACATCGCGGTCTTGCCGTCACGCTGGAGCGCGTCGGCCCGGTCCTTGAGAGCGCCGAGGTCTACGCCCTCGTCCGCCATCAGCGCCGCGTTGCCGAGCAGGGCGCGCTGGCCGCCGACGCTGCCGGTCACGCCCTTGCCGGTGACCGCCTCGAAGTCCGAGGCCTCGCGCTCCGGCGCCCCGGCCTCGCGCGCGCCGGCGGTGATCGCCTCGGCCAGCGGATGCTCGGAGCCGCGTTCCAGCGCGGCGGCGAAGGCCAGCAGCTCGGTTTTCTCCATGCCCTCTGCGGGTTCGGCGTCGGTCAGCGTCGGCTTGCCCTCGGTCAGCGTGCCGGTCTTGTCGACCACCAGCACGTCCACTTTCGAGAAGCGCTCCAGCGCCTCGGCGTCGCGGATGAGCACGCCCGCCTGCGCGCCGCGCCCGGTGGCCACCATGATCGACATGGGCGTCGCGAGGCCAAGCGCGCAGGGGCAGGCGATGATCAGCACCGAGACCGCCGCCACGAAGGCATAGGAGAGCGCCGGGGAGGGGCCGAAGACCGTCCACGCGAGGAAGGCCAGCACCGCCACCGCGACCACGGCGGGCACGAACCACGCCGCCACCCGGTCGGCCATCGCCTGGATCGGCGCACGCGAGCGCTGCGCCTTGGAGACCATCTCGACGATGCGCGAGAGGGTGGTCTCGGAGCCCACGCTCTCGGCCCGCATCAGGAAACTGCCGGTCTTGTTGAGCGTGCCGCCGGTGACCGGCGCGCCCTGCGTCTTTTCCACCGGCACCGGCTCGCCGGTGATCATGCTCTCGTCCACCGAGGAATGCCCCTCGGTCACCACGCCATCCACCGGCACGCTCTCGCCGGGACGGACGCGCAGGATGTCGCCGGAAGCGACCTCATCGAGCGGCACATCCTCTTCGGTGCCTTCTCTCATCCGCCGCGCGGTCTTTGGCGCGAGGTCGAGCAGCGCGCGGATCGCATCGCCGGTGCGCTCGCGGGCGGCCAGTTCCATGACCTGCCCGACCAGCACCAGCACGAGGATCACCGCCGCCGCCTCGAAATAGACCGGCGTCATGCCCATGCCATCGCGCATCGCCGCCGGGAACAGTCCCGGCGCCAGCAGCGAGACCACCGAGAAGAGGTAGGCCGCCCCGGTGCCGAGCGCGATCAGCGTCCACATGTTGGGCGCGCGGTTGACGATCGAAGCCCAGCCCCGCTTGAAGAACGGCCAGCAGAGGATCACCACCGGCGTCGCCAATGCGAATTGTACCCAGCCGAAGCGCCCGTGGCCGATCCAATCGGCGAAGGGGAGGCCGATGTGCGCGCCCATCTCAAGCACGAAGATCAGCGCCGCAAGCGGGGCGGTGATCTTCAGCCGGCGCTTCATGTCGAGGTATTCCGGGTTCGGCCCGCTCTCTGCCGAGGGCGTCACCGGCTCGAGCGCCATGCCGCAGATCGGACAGTCACCGGGCGCATCGCGCAGGATCTCCGGGTGCATCGGGCAGGTGTATTGCGTGCCCTCGGGCATCTTCTCCGGCGCGGGGCGGTCCCCGAGATAGGCGTCGGGTTCGGCCGCGAACTTCGACTGGCAGCGCTCGGAGCAGAAGTAGACCTTCTCTCCCTCGTGCTTGAGCATGTGGGCGGCGCTGGAGCGATCGACCTTCATACCGCAGACAGGGTCGGTGGCAGTGAGATAGGCGAGCGGATCGGCGCGGAACCGGTCGCGGCACCCCTCGGAGCAGAAGTGGTAGAAATGGCTGTCGTGCTCGAGGCTGGGCTTGCCCGCCTCCGGGTCAACGGTCATGCCGCAGACCGGATCGCGGGTGACCCCGGTCACCGTGCGATGGGGCGCAGCACCGTGGATGTGGGGAGCATGGGCCATCGGAACCTCCCGTCGGCTTTGTCAGTGTCCCAGAACAGATGGGGCTTCCAGTAGGGGGAAGGTCAAGACCGTCTCGCGCCTTTCTCGCGTGCCGCGGCGGTGCGGCTCCCTCAAGCGGGTGGTGCCGCAAGCTGGAGGCGACCAAAGATGTGGCGGCGTTTGCGCTTGATCAACGCGTTCGGCCGGGCGCGGGCGCACACTTGCGACATTGCGCGCTTGCCACGGGAGGTGGCCATGAAAAAACTTCTGTTCGCTTCAATGCTCTTCGCGTCGCCGGCGGCGGCGGACCCGGAGACATACGGCCACATGATGGATTGGGGCTACGGGCACGGCGTGTCCATGATCTTCGGCCCGGTCCTCTGGCTGATCGTGCTCGGATTGGTGGTCGCGGGGGTCATATGGTTCGTCCGCAGCCACGAGACCGGCACCACCCCGCGAGGCCGACAGGCGGCGCTTGCCGAGCTCGATATGCGCCTCGCCCGCGGCGAGATCGAGCCCGATGAATACGCCGCCCGGAAAAAGCTGCTGTCGAGTTGATCCGTCGGGAGGCCGTGCCGGTGCACCGACCGCGCGCAGCGCGCGGGCGGCCTCCTGTCGTGGTGCCGCGGCAAACGCCTCAGGACGCGATCGGCTCGTAGCCGGCGTCACGGATGGCCCGCAGCACGGCGTGCTCGTCGCGCGCGCCGGTGATGTCCACGGTCTTGGTGCCCAGATCGCATGTCGCCCGAGCGCCGGGCTCCGCGGCGGCGACCGCCGTTTCGATGGCGGACACGCAGTGCCCGCAGCTCATGTCTTCGATCTTGTAGCGGCTCATCCGAAGCTCCTTCGAGTGCAAGATGCGGCACAGATAGGAGCTTCCCGCGCTGGAAGGTCAAGAGAGGCCGTCCGCCGAGAGGATCTGCGGCGGGCACCCGCGGGCCGGCCTCCTTTCGGAGGCACGGGTCCGACGTGGCGCGCGCCGGATCATCTGTGCCGCTCACGCCTCGGGGGCGACAAAGAGATCGGTTAGGAGCGGCTCCGCGGGATCGACGGCGTAATGCGAGAAATCCGTGACCCCGGCCTCGCGCAGCACCGCCTCGTCGATGAAGAAATTGCCGGTGCACCCCTGCGCCGGGCGGGTGAGGATCGCATGGGCGGCGTCGGCGACGATCTGCGGCGTCCGGCAGTTCCTTGGCTGGACCGCGCCGCCGAGCATGGCAAGCGCCGCGGTGTCGATGACGGTGCGGGGCCAGAGCGCGTTGGCGGCGATGCCGAGGCTGCGGAACTCCTCGGCCCAACCGAGCACGCAGAGGCTCATCCCCATCTTCGAGATGGTGTAGGCCACATGCGGCCCGTACCAGGCCGGGTCGAGCGACGGCGGCGGCGAGAGCGTCAGCACATGCGGGTTCGCGGCCTTCTTCAGCGCTGGCAGGCAGGCGCGGGTGACCGCGAAGGTGCCGCGCATGTTGACCTGCATCATCAGGTCGAAGCGCTTCATCTCGGTCTCCGGCGTGGGTGTCAGCGAGATCGCGCTGGCATTGTTGACCACGATGTCGATGCCACCGAAATGCGCCTCGGCCTTGCGCGCGGCCTCGGCCACTGCCGCATCGTCGCGGATGTCGAGCATCAGGGGCAGGGCGCGCCCGCCCTGCGCCTCGACCTCGGCCGCGGCATCCTCGATGGTGCCGGGCAGGCGGGGATGCGGTGTGACGGTCTTCGCCGCCAGAACCACATTGGCGCAGTCGCGCGCGGCGCGGAGCGCAATGGCCCGCCCGATGCCGCGGCTGCCGCCGCTGATGAAGAGGGTCTTGCCGCCAAGATCGTCCATTCCGTTCACTCCCTTTGCGCCCTGCGTCTCTCAGGGGCGCATCCTCGCGCGGTCCGGCACCTCAGGAAAACCGTCGGCGCCGGTTTCCCGCGCGCCGCCCGAGGGGAGGCGCGCTGGATCTGCATGAGACGCGGCAAGCCGGGTATGCCCCGGTCCGTTGCCGCGTCCGGCTCCCCCGTCAGAAGGCCGCCTCGTCGAGCGACATGAGGGTTTGTCCCCCGGCCATGATCTGCGACAGCAGGGCGCCGGTCTGTGGCAGCATCTTCTCCATGTAGAACCGCGCCGTCACCTGCTTTGCGGCGTAGAAGCCGTCGGCATCGCCGGTCTCGCGGGTTTGTTCCATCGCCGTTTCAGCCATGCGCGCCCAGAGATAGCCAAGCGCCGTCAGGCCGAAGAGGCGCATGTAGTCGGTTGCCGCGGCACCGGCCTCGTCCGGGTTTGCGAGCCCCCGCTGGGCGACGGTGGCGGTTGCCGTCTGCAGCCTGCCGAAGGCCTTGGCCAGCGGGCCGACATAGGCGGCCATCTCGGGGGTCTCGGCCCGCGCCTCGATGTACTCCGACACCGGGTGGAAGAACCGGCGCAGGTAGCGCCCGCCATTGGCGCCCAGCTTCCGGCCCACGAGGTCGAGCGCCTGGATGCCGTTGGTGCCCTCGTAGATCTGCGTGATGCGCGCGTCGCGGACGTGCTGCTCCATGCCATGCTCGCGGATGTAGCCGTGTCCGCCGAGCACCTGCATTCCAAGGTTGGCATTCTCGAAGCCGAGGTCGGTGAACAGCGCCTTCACGATCGGGGTCATCAGCGCCACGAAGTCCTCGGACGCCTTGCGCACCTCCGGCTCGGGGTGGCGTTCTTGCTTGTCGAGCTCCTTGGCCACCCAGACCGCCATCGCCCTGCAGCCCTCGGTGGTGGCGCGCTGCAGGAGCAGCATCCGGCGCACGTCGGGGTGCACGATGATCGGGTCTGCAGGCTTGTCGGGGGCCTTGGTGCCAGTGAGCGACCGCCCCTGCAGGCGCTCGCGCGCATAGGCGACCGAGCCCTGGTAGGCGGCCTCGGCGATGCCCAACCCCTGTCCACCGACCGCGAGGCGCTCGTTGTTCATCATGGTGAACATCGCCTGCAGACCCTTGTGCGGCGCGCCGACGAGCCAGCCCTGCGCCTCGTCGAAGTTCATCACGCAGGTCGCCGAGGCCTTGATCCCCATCTTGTGCTCGATGCTGGAACACATCACGCCGTTGCGGTCGCCCGGTGTACCCTCGGAGGTGGGCAGGAACTTGGGCACGACGAAGAGGCTGATCCCGCGCGAGCCCTTGGGCGCATCCGGCAGCCGCGCCAGCACCAGGTGGATGATGTTCTCGGTCAGGTCATGCTCGCCGGCAGAGATGAATATCTTGGTGCCGGTGATGCGGAAGCTTCCATCCTCCTGCGGCTCGGCCTTGGTGCGCAGAAGTCCCAGATCGGTGCCGCAATGCGGCTCGGTCAGGCACATGGTGCCCGACCAGGTGCCATCGACGAGCTTCGGCAGGTAGGCCCGCTTCAGCTCCTCCGAGCCGTGGCTGTGCAGCGCAAGATAGGCGCCATGCGACAGGCCCGGATACATGCCGAACGACAGGTTCGCCGAGCAGATCATCTCGGTCACCAGCACGTCGGCGGCATTGGGCAGGCCCTGCCCCCCATAGGCCGGATCGCAGGTGATCGCCGTCCAGCCACCCTCGCGGAACTGGCGGTAGGCCTCGGGGAAGCCGGCGGGGGTGCGGACGACGCCGTTCTCCAGCCGGCAGCCTTCCTCGTCGCCGGAGCGGTTGATCGGGTGCAGCACCTCGGCGCAGATCTTGCCGGCCTCTTCGAGGATCGGGTCGATCAGGTCGGCGGTGAACTCCTCGAACCCCGGCAGCTCCGCCAGATCGTCGCAGCCCAGCAGCTCGTGGTAGACAAAGCGCATGTCGCGCAGGGGGGGCGTGTAATTGGCCATCGTCGTGATGTCCCTCTGTCAAAGGCCCAAGGCCGGGGTTCAGTTCCGGAGCGGCTTGCCGGTCAAAAGCATGGACTCGATACGCGCGAGCGTGCCGGGCCGCTTGACCAGCGTGAAGAACCGGTCCCGCTCGAGTTTCAGCAGGTCCGCCTCGGTGAGCGTGTCGATCGGATCGGTGTCGCCGCCCGACAGCACCTCGGCCAGCGCGCCCGAGACGATCTCGTCATAGGCCGTGGCCTTGCCCATCTTGCGGAACTGCTGCACCGCCATCTCCATGGCGACGAGGCCGGACGGGCCGGGCAGCGTGTAGTCCCGCGTCTCGGGCGGCACGTAGCCCTCGACCATGGCCAGCGCACGGGCCTTGGCATCGGCCAGCAGCCGGGCGCGGTTCATGGTGACGCCGTCCTCGGGGCGCAGGAACAGCAGCTCCTTGGCCTCGGCGGCGGATTTCGCCACCGTCGCCGTGCTGAGGATCTCGAAGACCTTCGAGGGGGCCGGCATCGGTCCCTTCGGCAGGCGTCCGAACTTCTGCCAGCGGTGCAGCATCTCGGTGCAGCCGCCCCAGCCGGGGATCAGCCCGACGCCGACCTCGACGAGGCCGATGTAGCTTTCCGCATGGGCCTGCACCGCGTCGCAATGCAGCAGCACCTCGCAGCCACCGCCGAGCGCCATGCCCGAGGGCGCGCCGACCACCGGGAAGGGGGCGTTGCGCATCTTCTGGAACGTCTGCTGCCCCAGGCCCACAAGCGTCTCGATCTGGTCCCAGGCGGCGATGTTGGCGGCAAAGAGCGCCAGGCCAAGGTTCGCGCCGACCGAGAAGTTCGTGCCCTCGTTGTGAATGACGAGCGCCTTGTACTCGGCCTCCACCAGCTTCAGCGTCTTGGCCAGCAGCGCCATGATCTGGTCGTCCATCGCGTTCATCTTCGAGGTGAACTCGAAGCACAGAACGCCGTCGCCGATGTCCCAGACCGCGGCGGAGCCGTTCTTCAGCACCGGCTTCGCGCCGCGCCTGATGTCCGAGAGCAGCAGCACGCCGTCGGGGCGGGTCACCGGGTGGTAGCCGCCGTCGAGACCGAGCTGTTCGAGCCGTCCATCCTCGACGCGGTAGAAGCTGCGCCCGCGCGCCAGTTCGAGGATCGGCGGGACGGTCTGGCCCTTGGCTTCGAGCCGCTCGGCCAGCCAGTCCGGGCCGATCTTGTCCATCAGCGCAAAGGGGCCGTCCTTCCAGCCGTAGCCGAGGCACATGGCCTCGTCGATATCGGCGATCGTGTCGGCCACTTCGCCGGCCAGCCCGGCGGCATAGCGCAGCGTCGCGCCCATGACCTCGGCGGCATAACGGCCCTCGGCGCTGTCATGCGCCATGAGCGCGCGCGGGCTGCGCCCGGCCTCTTCCATCGCCTCGGACCGCGGCTTGCGGGCGGGGGCGTAATGGCCGCTCGAGAGGTCGATCGCCTCCTTCAGCTTCTGCCCAGCCTCGCGGTTCATCCGGTAGAAGCCGCCCTTGCCCTTGCGGCCGGTGTAGCCCTCGGCGATCATCTTCTGAACCACCGGCAGCGGGCGGTTGGCAGCATGGAAGGCGTCAGCCTGCGGCAGCGCGGCGGCAAGGCTCGCGGTCACATGCGGCATGAGGTCGAGCCCGACCAGATCGAGCAGGCCAAAGACGCCGGTCTTGGGAATGCCGAAGGACTTGCCGATCAGCGCGTCGGCCATCTCGACGGGGATGCCGCTCTCGGCGGCCTCGAGGACCGCCTTTTGCAACCAGTAGATGCCAAGCCGGTTGCCAATGAAGCTCGGCGTGTCCTTCGCCTTGACCACCGTCTTGCCAAGCCGCCGGTCGGCAAACTCGGTGATGAGTGTGGCTGCATCCGCGCGCGTCGCGGCGCCGGTGACCAGCTCCATCAGCCGCATGTAGCGGGGCGGATTGAAGAAATGCGTGACGAGGAAGTCCTGCGCGAAGCTCTCCGGCAGCCCGCCGACCAGCGTCGCAAGCGGGATGGTCGAGGTGTTGGAGGAGACGATGCTGCCGGGTTTCCGGGCCGCATCGATCTTGCGATAAAGATCCTGCTTGATGTCGAGCCGCTCGATCACCGCCTCGATGATCCAGTCGGCCTCGGCGAGGCGCGAAAGATCATCTTCCAGATTGCCGGTTTCGACGAGGCGCGCGGCCCTGGTGCCCATGAAAGGAGCGGGGTCGGCCTTCAGCATCTTCGCCACCGCGCCCTCGGCGAGCGCGTTCCGGTTCGCCGCGCCCTCAGGCACGATGTCGAGCAGCAGCACCTGCGTGCCGGAGTTGGCGACATGGGCCGCGATCGCGGCTCCCATGACACCCGCGCCGATGACGGCGACCTTCTCGATGCCCGCCATCATGCGGCCTCCAGGATGGTGGCGATGCCCTGACCGCCGCCGATGCACTGGGTGGCCAGCGCGTAGCGGCCGCCCTCGCGCTTCAGCAGGCTCGCAGCCTTGCCGACGATCCGCGCGCCGGTGGCGCCGAGCGGATGGCCGAGCGCGATGGCACCGCCGTCAAGGTTGACCCGCGCCGGATCAAGGTCGAGATCGCGGATGCAGGCGATGGACTGGCTGGCAAAGGCCTCGTTCAACTCGATCACGTCGAGATCACCGGCCGAGATGGCGGCGCGCTCCAGCGCGGCGCGGGTCGCGGCCACCGGACCGATCCCCATGACATCGGGCGCGCAGCCCTTCACCGCCACGGATTTCACGTAGGCAAGGATCGGCAGACCGGCCTTCTGGGCATAGGCCTCCGAGCAGACGAGCACCGCCGCGCAGCCGTCGGTCAGCGGCGAGGAGGTGCCTGCGGTCACCACGCCCTGCGCATCGAAGGCAGGCTTGAGCTCCGCAAGAGCATCCAGCGTCGTTTCGGGGCGCAGGCATCCGTCGGTCTCGACGACACCGCCGCGGCCGGCGATCGGCACGATCTCGTCGGCGAAGCGGCCCTGTTGCAGCGCTGCCGCCGCCTTTTCCTGCGAGCGCAGGGCGAATTCTTCCTGCTCGGCGCGGGTGATCTGCCAGCGGCGGGCGACGTTCTCCGCCGTCTCGCCCATGCCCATGTAGGCCTCGGGGTGCGCGCGGGCGAACTCGGGATGCGGCATCGGGTTGAAGCCCATCATCGGCACCCGGCTCATGTTCTCGACCCCGGCGCAGACAAAGGCCTCTCCGGCGCCCATGGCGATCGAGCCGGCGGCGACATGGACCGAGGTCATCGACGAGCCGCAGAAGCGGTTGATCGTGGCGGCGCCCACCGACTGCGGCAGCCCGCTCATCAGCCCGACGAGGCGGGCGAGGTTCAGGCCCTGCTCGCCCTCGGGGAAGGCGCAGCCGAGCAGCAGATCCTCGATCGCCTCGGGATCGACGCCTGTGCGCGCGACCAGCGCCTTGACCACC
The DNA here is from genome assembly GCF_015223355.1 of Salipiger mangrovisoli. Taxonomy (GTDB): domain Bacteria; phylum Pseudomonadota; class Alphaproteobacteria; order Rhodobacterales; family Rhodobacteraceae; genus Salipiger; species Salipiger mangrovisoli. The sequence goes on from NZ_JADFFK010000034.1 coordinate 35,542, forward strand.
TGCGCGGCCAGATCGTCGGGCCGGACCTTGGCCAGGGCGCCCTTGCGGGCCAGGGTGAAGGGCGAGCGCAGGTAGCCCGCGACAACGACTCGTGTCATCGGTAACTCTCCGGAGTTGCATATGGGATTTGTGGGCGTGGACCCTTGCGGGGTCCGGCGGGGGTCAGGGCGTCCGCGACGTGAAGCGTGCGGCAGCCTTTTCGTGGCGCTCCAGCGCGTCGAGCGACATCTGTTCGATCTCGCGTAGCTCCTTCAGCGTCACGCGCAGCGTCTCGAACTGTTCGTCCAGTTCCGCGATGCGCTGCCGCACCTTGCCGAGCAGCGTGTCGATCTGCTCGCGCTGGGTCGGATCGGCGTCGTAGAGGTCGAGGTATTCCCGGATGTCCTTCAGCGTGAAGCCGAGGCGCTTGCCACGCAGGATCAGGATCAGCCTGCCGCGATCCCGCGACGTGTAGATCCGGTTGGTGCCCACCCGCTGCGGCAACACCAGGCCCTGTTCCTCGTAGAAGCGGATGGTTCGCGGCGTCACGCCAAGCTCTTTCGACAGGTCCGAGATCGAGAAGAGCTTGTCCATGTGAGACCTGTCGCAGCAAGGGGGCGGGCGAACGCACGGATCGCGACCCATCATAATGTTTAGCATCACGATGCAGAAAAGGAACAGACTCTTCCGTCCACGTGATGACGCTTACGAAGCTCATGACGCCACCGTGCCTCCGGATTGGGCCGTTGCCGCGCTCTGGCGCTCGCGTTCGAGCAGATCCTTCTTCGACAGCTTGCCGACCGGGGTCTTCGGCAGGCTCTCGCAGACCTGGATTTGCCTCGGCATTTCGATCGGCGAGAGATATTCCTTGAGGAAGCCGTGCAGCGTGTCTTCCGGCGCATCGAGCGGCGTCTTCAGCACGACGAAGGCCTTGGGGGCGCTGCCGCGGTAGGCGTCGGGCACACCGATCACCACGGCCTCGGCCACGGCGGGGTGCTGGTAGAGCGCCTCTTCGATGACCCGCGGATAGACGTTGTAACCGCTGCACAGGATCATGTCCTTGATCCGGTCGACGATGAAGTAGAAGCCGTCCTCGTCGACATAGCCGACGTCTCCCGTGCGCAGGGCCCCCTCGATGAAGATCGCGCGCGTGTCTTCGGGGCGGTTCCAATAGCCCCGCATGACCTGCGGGCCGCGCACGCAAAGCTCGCCCTTCTCATGCGGGCCGCAGATCCGCGTCGGGTCGTCGAGATCGCGGATCTCCACCTGCGTGTCGGCCAGCGGCTGGCCGATCGAGCCGTCGCGCGCGCCGCCGTCGAGCGGGTTGCAGCAGACCACAGGCGAGCTTTCCGAAAGCCCGTACCCCTCGCCGAGGCGACAGCCGCTCAGCGTCTCGAACTGGCGGCGCACCTCGCCGGGCAGCGGCGCTCCGCCCGAGATGCAGCAGCGCAGCGAGGACAGGTCGGCCGGGCGCTTCTCGAGGGCATGGTTGATCGCCGTGTAAAGCGTCGGCACGCCGGGAAACAGCGTCGGTTTCTGGCGCTCGATCACCTCGATCGTGCCAGCGATGTCGAAACGCGGCACGAGGATGATTTCGGCAGCGATGCGGACGGCGAGGTTCATGGCGACGGTCATGCCGAAGACATGGAACAGCGGCAGCACAGCAAGCACCCGTTCCTCGCCGATGCGGGGACTCGGGAGGCGCTGATAGATCTGCTCGGCATTGGCGACGATATTGGCATGGGTCAGCATCGCGCCCTTCGACAGCCCGGTGGTGCCGCCGGTGTATTGCAGCGCGGCGAGATCAAACTCGGGGTCGATCGGGGCAGGGGGCAGCGCACCGGCGGTTCTGGTCAGCTGCCGAAAGCTGATGTGCCGCGCGTCGCTGGGCACGCGCGCGAGATCCCGGCGCTTCAGCAGCGGAAAGAGCAACGCCTTCAACGGCGGCAGCATCTCGGCCATCGGACAGACCACCAGCCGGGTCAGCGACCCGCGCCCGAGCTGCGCCGCGACCTTGGGATAGATCGCCGCCAGATCGGTGGTGACCATCAGCGAGATGCCGGAATCCTCGATCTGGTGCTGCAACTCGCGCGGGGCGTAGAGCGGGTTGAAATTGACCACCGTTCCGCCGGCCTTCAGCACGGCAAAATAGTTGATGACGAAGGCGGGCATGTTCGGCAGGCAGAGCCCGACGCGGACCCCCTTGGTGACGCCCTGCGCCGCGAAGCCGGCCGCCGCGCGATCGACCAGCGCCCCGAGCTCGCGGTAGCTGTAGCGCCGCCCGAGGAAATGCATGGCCGGACGGTCGCCATGCAGACGCACGGCTTGGTCCAGAAGCGCGGGCATGGTGCGGGGCTGGCCGCCGCTGCCTGCCGCGCTTTGCGAAGACGCGCCATGCGAAGAGGGGCTTGGCGAAGATGGGCCAGGCGTTCCGGCGGGCTCTCGGTGCCGCTTGCGGGCGGCGGGCGCAATGTCGTTGGGACTCATGAGCTTGGGCTCCGGGTACGGGACAGCTGTTCCGGCACTCTGCGAGCGCGGACTGCGGGTCATGCCTCGGAGGCCCGAGACACGCCTTTCTTGAAGTCAGGTGGCGCCGCCGGGTCCCACGCGGCGCAGCATCGCGCGCGCGGGACCCGGCGGAGGCTCAGAACCGGTAGGTCAGGCTGGCGCTGAGGATATCGGCATGGCCTTCGTAGCTGCCCTTGAGGGTTCCGGTGGCGGTGCCGAAGCTCTTGGTTTCCTCGAGATCCGCCTCGTTGAAGAAGATATGGGTATAGCCCACGTTGATCGTCCGATCCGGGCCGAACTCGTAGCTGTAGCCGAGCGATGCCCAGTAGCGGTCGGCGTCGGGGATGCGCGCGGTTCTATGGTCATCCGGCACCGGGCTCTGGTCGTAAGCGACGCCGAAATGGATCGTATGCTTGTCGCGCGGCTTGTAGTCTGCGCCGAGCGCGACGAACCAGGAATCTTCCCAGTTCTCGTCGGTCACGTCGTCGGGGCGGCCATCGTCGAATTTCACCCGCAGCTCGTCAAAGGTCGACCAGTTGGTCCAGGAGACATCGCCCATCACCGCCCATTGCGGGTTGATCTCGTGATAGGCACCGATGGACAGCACATCGGGCATCGTGACCTCGGCCTCGGCATCGGAGCTGCGCAGCGCCGGGATCGCGGCCGTATAGGCGTCCGGAACGCCGGTGATCTTGGCGGTGCCTTCGAGCGTGTAGTCCGCCTTGGACCGATAGCTCAAACCGACGCGCGTCGTCGGCGAGACCTCGTAGAGCATCCCCAGCGTGTAGCCATATCCGTAGCCGTCGCCGGTGAGTTCGGATGCCGCGTCCGCAAGCCCGAGGCCCGAGAGATTGATCGCGCTCGACAGCGTCGCATCGGCATGACCGATCTGGATGCCGGCCCCAAGCGACAGCTTCTCGGTCGCCTGCCAGGCGATGCTGGGCGTCAGGACGATGTTCTCGATTTCGCTCTCGATGGCGAAATAGCGGCCCTTCCAGTCCTCGTCATACGCCGTTGCGAGGCCGAAGGGGACGGTCAGGGAAATCCCCGCCTTGACGGTCGGAGTAAGGTCGAAGAGCCCGTAGAACGCGGGGACGAGTTTGTTCTCGCCGGCATCGCCGCCATTGCCGCCGGACAGGCCGAAGCCGGCAATGTCCGCCTCGCCCGAGAAGCGGATGGTCGGCACCACATAGTTCAGGTCGACCTGCGCGCGCGCGCCGGGGATACGCATCATCCCGGCGGGGTTGGAGTAGATCGTTGAAAGATCCGTGGCCTTTGCCGTCGATCCGGAAAAGGCCGACCCCACACCCTCGGCACTCATTTCACGCAGCTGGAACCCGGCCGCATGGGCCCCACCTGACAAGGGCAAGAGCGCAAATACCGCTCCCGCCGCCACAATAGCGGAATGCTTCACGCATTCAGACATTGATCGCTCCTCCCTAAAAACGATCGGATTTCTGAAATCCGTAGCCATTGGTACCGAGGCATTACCAAAGCGTCAACAGGTTTACGTAAACGGTACCCTTGGTCAACTTCGCGGCCCGCTTGCGCAGTCGGTGCAGCGCAGGGGGTCGCGGGACCGTCCCGCGTGCCGCGGAACGGCAAAACGCCGGCGGGGTGTCCCGCCGGCGTTGTTGTTCCAGTCCGGTTTCGCCGCGGGTCAGCTGCGCGGCTTGCTGTTCTCGGGATCGTAGAGCGGCGCGTAGCCGATGCCGGC